>NZ_JBICAJ010000004.1:0-571282 GCF_043088925.1 Streptomyces sp. NPDC014006
CCCTTGGCGTGCTGCTTTTCGACGGCGCGTTCCGAGCCGGCGTGCGTCGCTTCCTCGATACGGCGCTGCAGATCCGCGAGCTTGCCCGCGGTCGTACGGATGTCGATGTCGTTCACTTCTCGCTCCACCAGGACTTTCTCTCGCTCCACCGGGACTTGGGCTGATCAGAACGTGTCGTGCGGGACGTGCACGCCCCACACGTCGCGCAGGGCGTGGGACACCTCGCCGACGGTGGCGCGCTGCCGCAGGGCCTCCCGCATCGGGGGCAGCACGTTGTCCGTGCCCCGCGCGGCGGCCCGCAGGTCGTCGAGGGCCCGCTCGACGGCGTCGTTGTCGCGCTCCGCTCGCAGCACCGCGAGGCGTTCGCACTGGTCGCTCTCGATCTGTGGGTCGACGCGGAGCGGTTCGTAGGGCTCCTCCTCGTCGAGGACGTACTTGTTGACCCCGACGACGGTGCGCTCCTGGTGATCGATCTCCAGCGCGATGCGGTACGCCGACTTCTCGATCTCGGACTTCTGGAAGCCCTGCTCGATCGCGGCGACCGCGCCGCCGCGGTCCTCCACGGCCTGGATCAGCTCCAGGGCGGCCGCCTCGATGTCGTCCGTCATCGACTCCACGACGTAGGACCCGGCGAAGGGGTCGACCGTCTTGGTCACGTCGGTCTCGTAGGCGATGACCTGCTGTGTGCGCAGGGCGAGGCGGGCGGCCTTCTGCGTGGGCAGGGCGATGGCCTCGTCGTAGGAGTTGGTGTGCAGGGACTGGGTGCCGCCGAGGACCGCACCGAGGCCCTGGAGGGCCACCCGGACCAGGTTCACCTCGGGCTGCTGGGCGGTGAGCTGCACACCGGCGGTCTGGGTGTGGAAGCGCAGCATCTGCGACTTGGGGTTCTTCGCGCCGAACTCGTCGCGCATGATCCGCGCCCAGATGCGGCGGGCGGCACGGAACTTCGCGATCTCCTCCAGCAGCGTGGTGCGGGCGACGAAGAAGAAGGACAGGCGCGGCGCGAAGTCGTCCACGTCCAGGCCGGCCGCGAGCGCGGCGCGCACGTACTCCTTGGCGTTGGCCAGGGTGAAGGCGATCTCCTGAACGGGCGTCGCCCCGGCCTCGGCCATGTGGTAGCCGGAGATGGAGATGGTGTTCCAGCGCGGCAGTTCCTTGTGGCAGTAGCCGAAGATGTCGCTGATCAGCCGCAGGGACTGCTTCGGCGGGAAGATGTAGGTGCCGCGGGCGATGTACTCCTTGAGCACGTCGTTCTGGATCGTCCCGGTCAACCGGTCGCCGGAAACGCCCTGTTCGGCCGCGACGAGCTGGTACAGCAGGAGCAGCGTGGAGGCGGGGGCGTTGATCGTCATGGACGTCGACACCTTGCCCAGCGGCAGACCCTGGAAGAGCGTGCGCATGTCGTCGATGGAGTCGATCGCCACGCCGACCTTGCCGACCTCGCCGCGGGCGATCGCCTCGTCGGAGTCGTAGCCCATCTGGGTCGGCAGGTCGAAGGCCACGCTCAGGCCGCCCGTGCCCGCGGCCACCAGTTCGTGGTAGCGCTCGTTGGACTCCTTCGCCGTGCCGAAACCGGCGTACTGCCGCATGGTCCACGGGCGGCCCGTGTACATCGTCGGATACACGCCCCGGGTGAACGGGAACCGGCCCGGCGCGCCTAGCCTGGCGTCCGCTTCGGCCTGCGACAGGGCCGGTCCGTCGTAGACGGGCCGGATCGGCAGACCTGACTCGCTCTGTGCAACGGAATCCACGCCGGATCCTCCTCTGGTACTCGATATACACTAAACGGTACTCAGTACCGTTGGCGGGGGCAAGAGCCGTCCGGCCATCGGGACGGGAGAGGATGTGGGGTCATGAGCAAGCCACCCGCGCGGATCCGACTCGCGGACGCCGCCTTCGCCCTCTTCGACGAGCGCGGATACGAGCAGACCACCGTCGACGACATCGCCGAGAGGGCCGGAGTGGGACGGACCACGTTCTTCCGGCACTACCGGTCGAAGGAAGCGGTGATCTTCCCCGACCACGACCGGCTGCTCGACCTGATCCGGGAGCGGCTGGCCACCTCCAGCCACCGCACGGCGCTCGTCGCGGTGTCGGACGCGGTGCGCCTGGTGCTGCTGCATTACCTGGAGGAAGGGGACCTCGCGCGCCGGCGGTACGCCCTGACCAGCAAGGTGTCCGCGCTGCGGGACCGGGAGATCGCCAGCGTGGCGCGCTATCAGCGGCTGTTCCGCGAGTTCATCGCGGAATGGATGGGCGACCCCACGACGGCGGCGTCCCTGCGGGCCGAACTGATGGCGGCGGCCGTCGTCGCGGCCCACAACCACGTGCTGCGCCGCTGGCTGCGCGGCGAGTCCGCCGACCCGGTCGCGGAGGTCGACGAGGCGATGGGTGAGGTGCTCGCCCTGTTCCCGGCGCCCGCGTCCGACGGGAGCGGCCCCGAGGGCGGTACGACCGTCGTCGCCTTCCGCAGCGGCCAGGACCTGGAGGCACTGCTGCCCGCACTGCGCCGGCTGGTGGAGGGCGGCTCGGCGAACTGACGAGGGGCGCATCCGGGAACACGCCGGAACAGCGCCCGCCGCATGCTTCGCGGCGAGGGCCGTCCGGCGCGATTCGGCTGGGCTACAGCCGCGCGCTCCGGTGAGTCGGGCGGCCGTCCAGCACCGTGCCATCCAGCCCCGGACGCTCCTCATCGACCGGCTGCTCGATGAGGCACACGAAACTGCCGACCCCGTGCACCTGATGCGCGTCTTCGGAATCTCCGACACGACCGCACTGAAGTACGTCAGAGCAGCCCACCCACACCGATTCGGGCCAGAGCCCACCCCAGCCTGATCGGCAGTCCCCGGCCCGACGACCTCCTTGCCCGCCTTTCACCACTCCAGTTCGACCACATCAACTTCCTCGGCCGCTACGCGTTCTTCCGCCCGCAGGAGGCCGGCCGCAGGCCGCTGCGCGAACCCTCGACCCACGAGGAGGACAACGGCCAGCGGTAGAAGCGCCGATCACGCGAGGGATGGGCTGCGCGCGCGGGTGGCCGCCCTTGCGAAGGCCACGGCCGGACGGGGACGGCGTTTTCCGGCGGCCCTGGCTGGACCGCGCACCGCGCGGTCCAACGCTTCACCGGATGAACTTCACCTCTGGGAAGGCCGGGCTCGGGCCGTCGAGGAGGCACCCTCTGCGGTGCCGCAGCTGCTGGTCGAAGAACGCGAGTGGGTAGGCCTGCTGGATCCGTACCGCCCGGGCCGGATCGAGGGTGCCGATCATGTCCTGGATCTGCTGGTCGGTCATGCCGAGGATCTTGCCCGCTTGCGGGATCAGCGTCGCGTCGTCGCCGTACGGCTTGTGGACGGCCCCCTCGGCCTGGACGTTCAGCCGCCAACCGCGCAGATGCATCCAGAACTCGGTGACGTCCGGCATGCCGGCCCGGGTGAAGTCGGCGGTCATCATCATGAACGGCCGGTCCAGATCGGCGGTGATGGTCGGCTGCATCGGGCCGTCGATGCCGAGTCCGGCGCGCACGCGCTGGTCGGCGAGCATGGTGAGCGCGGTGGCGGTGGCGCCCTTCGACCAGCCGAACGCGCCGATGCGCTGCGGATCGAGGGCACCGAGCAGGCCCTGGGGCAGGGTCTTTCCGTCGACGTCAGGGCTGCGCCCGGCGGCGAGCTGCTCCACGCACTCGAGCAGGAACCGGAGGTCCGCGGCGAAGTCCCTCGGGAACATCGGGGGGAAGTCGGCTGGGACGAGCACCCGGCCGTCGGGGAACTCGGTGAACGTGTCGTAGGTGTGGTCGACGGTGACCACGACGTAGCCGTGGCTGGCGAGTTCCTGGACCATGATGGTGTGGTCGCCGCGGTGGCTGCCCGCGCCATGCGAGTACACGATGACGGGGCGGCGAGAGCGCGGGCCAGGAGGCGGCCGGGGCGAGGGTGATCTCGCTGCACGCGCGCCGCCTGCCGCCCGATCCACGCACGACGCTGCCGGAGATGAGCAAGTACGACCGGCTGCTGAACCCGATCGCCACCCGCGAGACCAGGTGAACGAACTCGCCGAGGCCGACGCCAGTCGGCAGCTCTCCTCGGTGATCGCCCGCTACAGCAAGATCGACCTTCTGTGCCTGGACGAGTTCGGGTATCTGGCCCTGGACCGCAAAGGCGCCAAGCTGCTGTTCCAAATCTTCACCGAACGCGAGGAGTGCAAGGCCACCGCAGTTGCCACGAACTCCCCGTTCACCGAGTGGGACAAGACCTTCGGGGACGCCCGCCTCTGCGCGGCCATCGCCGACCGGATTACCTTCCGCTGCACCCTCATCCAGACCGGCACCGAGTCCTACCGCTTCCAGACCACCCAGGAATCCCTCTTCCCAGCAACGAAGTGACGACCCAGCAGCTCTGGTGCGCGCCTCCTCGTCGGCGAGCTCAGTGTCAACCGTGGGTCGCGGTGGCCGTCTTGGCCATTGAACTACGGCTGACCGGTGACTGGCAGAGCTCGTACCCAGGTGCGGTCGTCAGTCAGGTATGCATCGACGGCAAGCCCTGCCTCGCTCAAAGCAAGCTCGAAGGCATTGGTGGTCAGGGGGCGTGACAGGAACGTCTGGGTCCACCGCGCGTCCGAGAAGACGTATTCGACGTGGACGGACCGCACGCCTGGACCCACCGGATCGGAGGACACCACCCGGACGAGACCGCCAGCGATCTTCCTCTCTTTTGGCAGGTTCTCGTGCCGATCCTCGCTCTCTCGCTGGATCAGCACGCAGCCGTCGTCAGTGACATGCTGTCGGCAGGTCCGCAGCAGTCCCTGGCGCACTTGCGGGTCACCGGCGTGAACAAGGAACGACCCCAGCAACACCACATCAAAGCGTGCGTCGAGCTCCAGCTCCTCGATCGGACTGCAGACCGTCCGGGCGCCGTGGACCCGCTCAAGCATCTGGGGAGATTCATCGACGGCAGTTACGGTGAAGCCCCGTTCCACCAGCGGATGCGTCATGCGGCCCACGCCAGATCCCAGCTCGAGGATATGGACCTTGGCGGGAACTGCCCGTTGGATAATGTCGGGCTCGTCGCCCACGGGGAGCCGCCCATACAGCTCGACTGCACACCCGTCCGGCGTGATTGCGCCCGGCCCGGTTCCTTGGTAACCCTCGCGCATCAGTCCGCTCATACCCCCATCGGAACATAGCCGGGGCTGCGATGAAAGACCGCATCGTCCTGCCCCCTGCTGCACCCCGCCAGTCCGGCTGTCCCGGCCCCTCCTCGAACAACTCCACGGCATCTGCCCCCGAGGCATACCAGGTGCGAGCCCCTCGCCGCATCTTGTCAGGGAGGCAGCCCAGGGCCCGCACCAACAAGCTATCGACACTCCCGCGCTGGCATCCCCCGAGACACTCCGCCCCGACCGGCAGGTCACCCGATCAGTGGCTCCTGAACCCGTCGAAACGGTGCCCATTCCCACCGAAAATCACGGGGCGCTGTCGAGTACGTCCCCGCCACGGACAGGCCAACCCTGGTACCCATCGTCACCGAAAAGGTGGTCTCCGTATGACCCGACTAAATCATCCAGGGAGCCCGCGGCAGGTTCTCCGTCTTGCAAGCGGGGTACCAGACGCCGGCCATCAGCTCGCGGTGGTGCCCGCGACCGGCCGCGGGGTCCGGACGTGAGGTGTCGATGAGGTGGAGTGGCACCGTGCCCACCGGGTACGGTCCGGTGGGCGCAGGCAGGGTGAGTCGTGCCGGGCCGGAGGCGGTAGGAGCCGCCCACGCGCGGGATGCGGCGCCGAGCGGCACGGTAGCCCCAAGGCCGGTGATGAGCGCTGCCGCGAGTACGCGACGGCGCGTCATGTGCGTTCGGGTGGTGACCGATGTCGTGGTCACAGGTCTTCTCCGGTCTTTTGGATGGTGTTGGGCATGCTGCACACGTGCGCCGCGACCAGCGCGAGCCGGTCGCGGCGCACGGAGGAGTTCCCGGGCGATACCGGCTAGGGCTGTGGGTCTGAGCTGCCCTGTTCGATCTGGTGGATGAGCCGCTTGAGTTGGCTGACTTCGTCCTGGAGGGCCTGGGCGCCGGCGGGGGTGAGGGAGAGCCAGGTGCGGGCGCGTTTGCCCTCGTAGCCCTTCTCGATGTCGATCAGCCCGGCCTTCTCCAGGGTGGCCAGGTGCTGGCTGAGGTTTCCGGCGGTGAGCCCGAGCGTGGTCCGCAGGAAGCCGAACTCGACACGGCGGGCCTGGTGGGCGACGGTGAGAATGCCGAGGCGGACGCGCTGATGGACAACGTCGTCCAAGCCGTTGACGGGGTGCTGGTCGGTCTGCTCGCTCATGAGCGGGCGCGCTTAGCGGGCAGCTCGGCCAGGCCGAAGCCGAGGGCGCCGAGCAGGAGGAGGATGCCTTGGACGCCGTAGTGGGGCAGGGATGACCAGGGCGAGGTGTAGGGGATCCCGGCCCAGCCGTTGGTGAGCGGCACCAGATCGATGGCCAGGTACACGGCGGTGAGGAGCAGCAGGGCGCGGCTGCGTTCCACCCAGCACAGCACCAGCAGCGGCAGCCCGATGGTTGTGGCGTTCCCGATGAGGCGGTGGAGGAGCACCGCCGCCCTTGAGGCGGGGTCGAGGTGCAGGCCCCAGAGGTCGAGCGGCTGGCCGGGCTTCGGCATCCCGTGGCGGATGGCCCAGAGCGTGGTGGCGGTCACCAGGCCGCCGAGGACGATCCCGGTGAGGATGTAGGGCCGGACCGGGGTGCCTACGCCGCGGTTGCGGGAGCGGCGGATGTAGAAGAACGCCGTCGCGGCGTAGGCGAGGGCTAGCCCGACGGGCCAGTAGGCCGGCGAGCCCTGCGTGACCGCAGTGCATCCGGTGCCTGCCGTGGGGTCGTCGGCGGGGCAGGGAACGGACTCGATCCTGAAAGTGAGACGACTCGCCACGATTGCGCCCAGCGTGAGCACGCCGAACAGCAGGAGGGGGAACCAGGCGCCGCGCTGGGCGGCACGGACCCGCCGGGTCAGGTCAACGAGGCCGGCGAGGACTTCATGAGGCGTGCCTTGCGAGGGCACCGATGCGTCTGTCACGCAGTCAGCTTTGCATTACAAACTAGTTGTTGCAAGAGACGTCCGTGCAGTCGCTTCATTGCCAAGAGCAGCATGAGGCCGGTCGGCCACCGCATACCCGAGGGAACATCAGCTTCGACAAACCGTCGTTATCTTGAGCTGCGACATGCTGTGCCTCGCTGACCTGGGGTGATCCGGCGAGGACAGTGTCCATGAGGTAGCTCACGACACTGCTCAGCGGCCTGTCAGCAGGGCCCGATCACTGCCGAACCTGGCTCTGGAGCCTGGCGGCGCGGAGGTCGCCGAGCGCGTGGGCGAGTTGTTCTCGGAGCTGGCAGTTCTCCTCGGGGAGGCGGCGGTTGCGTTCGTTGGCGGCCTCCAGGCGGCGGATGAGCGAAGCGTCGGAGGCTCGCTGCCGGGTGGGAACCGGGTCGACGGAGGCTCGGTCGTTCGGTCCGCAGGCGTTCGATCTCGGCTCGCAGGTCGGGCTGGGTGTAGAGCCAAGATCTTGAGACGCCGGCCGCGCGGGTCACGATGTCGAAGGTCATGGCCGTGCCTGCGGCGTCAATCTCGCGTAGGGCCTTGATCGCCTTGGGTCGGGTGTACTCGTGGCGGTTTGCCACCTGACCCACACCCGACTGGACGAACGCTCTCCCAAGGTTGGTGCCGAACCCGTCGGCTGCTCCACCAGCGCGCGCCAAGTCTCCCTCCGGTTTTCTGCGATTCCAGCTCGAGAATCCGCGAACCGTCGGCTTGTCAGTGCTGGGACTGGCACGAGGAACTGGCCGACGCCTGGCACCTCCAGACCGTCACCGGCGGCGCGCACAGCTTCGCCGGCATCACCGCACGGCATCCTCGCCAAGATCGGAGTCAACGACGCCGGGGTCGGCGTGCTCTTCAACATCCTCGGACACCAGGACGACGGGGTGGGCGCGGTGCCCGTCCACCTGGTCGCCCGGCGGGTTCTGGGGGAGGCGGGCTCCTTCGAACACGCCCTCGCCCTGCTCGCGGACGCCCCCGTCTCCGCCTCCACCGTGCTCACCGTGGTCACCGCCGACCGGACGGCGTCCGTCGAGCTGAGCCCGGCCGGCAGCGCGGTCGTCCACCCCGACGCGGAGGGATGGCTGGTGCGCACCAACCACTTCCTCGCGCCCGGCCTCGCCGCCGGCGAACTGCGCGGCCGACGGGAGCCGGAGACGTACGACCGCCACCGCGTCCTCAGTCGGCGTGTGCTCGGCCGTGCGGCCCCCGCCGGTCCCGGCGAGCTGCTCACCGCGCACGGCGACGAGGACGGCGCTCAGGTCTGCTGCCACGCCCCGGACGGCGGGGAGCCGGGCAGCCGCTGGCCGACGCTCGCCACGGTCGCGCTCGACGTCGCCGGGCGGCGGCTGGCGCTGCACAAGGGCGGACCGTGCAGTGCGGGACCCGCCACCTGGACGTCGGTCACCGCGACGACACGCTGACTGGCAAGCCGCCCCCCCGGCCGGCGCGGGGCGGGGCCGGGCCCGGCGGCGCGCGGAGCGTCATGGGCGGACGGCGGCGCGACAAGCACCGTCGGACGAGCGAGGGGCGCGGGAAACACCGTCGGGCGAGCGAGGGCGCGAGAAGCGCGGTCGGGCGAACGGGCGAACGGGGGCGCGTGACACGCCACCGGACGGACGAACGACCGGCCTCGCGCCCACGTCGGTCATACCGTGCCACATATGATGAAACGCCACTTCTCCTACCTGGCCTGCACCGCTGTGCTCGCCGGCGCCGGAATCGGCGCGGCCCCGCCCGCGCCTCAGCCGCACACGCACGTGGTGCATCCCGGGCAGTCCATCCAGAAGGCCGTCGACGCAGCCCGCGCCGGGGACACCGTCCTCATCGCCCCCGGCACCTACCACGAGAGCGTCACGGTGCGCACGGCCGACCTGACCCTGCGTGGCATGGGCCGCGACACGGTGATCAAGCCGGCCACCACCAGGGCGACGACCGGCTGTGCCGCCAACGGCAACGGCATCTGCGTCATCGGCAACAAGCACCACAACCTCAAGGGCGTCACCGTCGCCTCCCTCACCGTGACCGGGTTCCCCAAGTCCGGTGTGTTCGCCATGGCCACCGACGGACTGACGGTGCGCCGGGTGAGCGCGGTGAAGAACGGCGTCTGGGGCATCGCCCAGGAACGCTCCGTGCGCGGCGTGTTCGTCCACAACACCGCCCGGGGCAACGGCGACGCCGGCCTGTTCCTCGCCAACACCATCACCACCGAGGCGGGCGCGACGAACACCCAGGGCACGGTCGTCGAGTACAACCGGCTGCAGGACAACCGGATCGGTGTCACCGTGCGCCGGCTGCGCAACCTGGCCGTCGCGCACAACGGCATCAGCGGCAACTGCGCGGGCGTCTTCGTCGTCGGCGACGAGAACAAGCCCAAGGCCGGCGACCTGACGGTGGCCGACAACCGCATCGCGGAGAACAACAAGTCCTGCCCCAAGACCGAGCGGCTGCCCGCCCTGCAGGGCTCCGGCATCGTGCTGACCGGCGCCGAGAAGGTCCTGGTGACCGGCAACGAGGTCACGGGCAACGCGGGCGCCTCGCCGCTGTCCGGCGGCATCGTGCTCTTCAAGAGCATGGTGGGCGCCACCAGCGAGCGGAACACGATCAGGGACAACAAGCTGTCGGGCAACGCCCCGGCCGACCTGGTCAACAACGACACCGCCAAGAACAACACCTTCACGGGCAACACATGCGCGGCCTCCCGGCCCGCGGGCCTGTGCTGATCCCAGGACGCGACGCCCGGTGAAATCCGGACAGGAAGGAAGGCGGCGCATGACGACCGCACAGACCGCCCCACCGCCGCCCATGCGGCTCAGGGAGCTCGTGTTCGGGGCGGCGTGCGCCGCCGCCCTCCGCGCGGCCGCCCGGCTGGGCGTCGCCGACGCGCTGGGGGAGAACCCGACGGCCGTGGAGGACCTCGCGGCCGCGGTGAAGACCGAGCCCAAGCCGCTGCGGCGCCTGCTGCGGGCCCTGACCTGCTACGGCGTCTTCGCCGAGCAGGCCGACGGCACCTTCGCGCACACCGAGATGTCCCGGCTGCTGCGCGAGGACGATCCGCACAGCCTGCGGGCCATCACCCTGTGGTGCACCGAACCGTGGACCTGGGACGCCTGGCCGCTGCTCGACGAGGCCGTGCGCACCGGCCGCAACGTCGTCGAGGAGCTGTACGGCAAGGAGTTCTTCACCTATCTCCACGAGGACGCCCCGGAGTCGGCGGCCGTCTTCAACCAGGCCATGACGACCTCCAGCCGCCAGTCGGCGCAGGACGTCACACGACTTCTCGACCTGTCGGGGAGCAAGTCGGTGGCCGACATCGGCGGCGGCCAGGGACACGTGGTCGCCGGCTTCCTGGAGAAGTACCCGGCGATGCGGGGCACCCTGCTCGACCTGCCGGGCGTGGTGGAGAACGCCGACCCGCGGCTGCGCAAGGGCGGCGCCCTCGCCGACCGGGTGGACATCGTCGCCGGCGACTGCCGGGTCGCCATCCCGGTGCAGGCGGACGTCTACATCATCAAGAACATCCTGGAGTGGGACGACGAGAGCACTGCGCGGTGCCTGCGCAACGTCGTCGAGGCCGGCGGTCCCGGCGCCCGGGTCGTGGCGATCGAGAACCTCGTCGACGACACCCCGTCGATGCGGTTCAGCACCGCCATGGACCTGCTCCTGCTGCTGAACGTCGGCGGCGCCAAGCACACCACCGACAGCATGGTGCGCCGGCTGACGGCCGCAGGGCTCGTCATCGACGACATCAGCCCCGTCAACCCGTATCTGCACGCCTTCGACTGCACCGTGGCCGGCTGACCGGCGGGCCACACGGCACACGACGGAGGCGGGACCGCTCGGGTCCCGCCTCCGTCGTGTGCGTCGGCCCGCGTCACTCCTGCGGCGAGCGGCGGTCCGTGATCGGCTCCATCCGGGCCAGCGCCACCACGTGACGCAGGTCCACGCCGTCGGCCACGGCGCCCTCGCTGTCCAGCAGCGTCGTCAGATCAGCGACCTGCCGCGCGTCGGTGAGACCGAGGACCCGGGCGGGGTCGGCCTCCAGACCGCCGCGCACGTCGAGCAGCCGTACCACGATCTCGTCGCGCTGGAAGATCGTGGAGCGCAGGACCGGGCTCTTCGGGTCCTCCGCCGCCGCCTCGTCCCGCTGCGCGAGCAGCTGCGCCAGCCGCATGCCCTCGCCCGGCCGGGCCGGGTAGTACAGCGCGTGCCGCTCGCCCTCCGCCTCCCGCAGCCCCTGGTCCGTCGTGACGTGGTGGACGGCCGGCAGCCCGGCGCGTGTGAAGAACACCCGCGCCGAGTCGGGGTCGTCGAGATCCCGGTCCTGCTCCAGATGCGGGTTGATGGCCTCCTCCACCGCCCGCACCTGCGGCTGGCGCGCCACGTGACGCAGCGCCGCGAGCAGGTCGCCGCGCACCTCGATGGCCCGCACGACCCGGTTGCCGTGCATGAACAGGGACGTGCGGCACAGCCGGGTGGTGTCGTCGACGCGCGGCTCCGGCGAGGCGTAGTCGGCGAGGATCTTGGCGACGACCTCCTCGGTGCCCGGCTTGACCGTGAAGGTCAGCGCGTGCCGGATGATGCCGTCACCGATCCGCGGCGAGGCCTGAAGCTGAGCCGTGGGAGCCACGACGGCCGGCTCGGACCCGGTCTCGCGGACGACGTGGAAGCGCAGCGAGCGGGTGTCCCGGACGCAGCCGTGCAGCGGCCGCACCATCCGCACGTGCTCCTCGCTGTTGACCCAGGCGAGGAACGGCGGGGCGCTCTCCCACTCGCTCGTGATGAGCCACTGGGAGGGGTTCTCGATCGACTGGCACAGCTGCTCGCTGATGTGCCCCGGCACGGACGCGACATGGCTGCACAGCTGTTCGTAGGCCTCCAGGAACTGCTGCTGGGCGCCGTCGTTGACGTCCACCAGCAGGACGACCCGCAGTCTGGAGCCGTCGAACACGGACTGGGAGACCCGCTGCGACACCTGCCGTGCCGGCGGTCGTTCTGAGGTCGTGGTCATCCTGCGCACGTCTCCTTCGCGGGACAGCGGAAAACGGGAATCTGCGTCCGATCCTGTGCCGCTCCCGGCACCGCCGCGACTCGTGCGGACCACGCGGGTGAGTGCCTGGCGCGGCGCCGCCCCAGGAGGTGAAGAGAAAGGCCCGGAGGGTACTCGTCGCGCGTCCCACCCGCTCGCGGAGGTGTACCGTGTCCCGACCCGCAGACCGTGTCCAGGACCCCTGGGGGGCCCGGACCCCCTTTGCGCCCGGCAGCCCCTGGCCGCAGCGCACCGACCAGCACCTGGCCGACGGGATCACCGAGGACCAGGTGGAACGCTGGGTTCCCGCTGCCTCGGTGCTGCACTCCAACGGTGACGCCATGGACATCGCCGTGGCGCGGGGCCGGATCGTCGGGGTGCGGGGCCGGCCCGGCGACCGGGTCAACCGCGGCCGCCTGGGTCCCAAGGACCTGTACGGCTGGCAGGCCAACAACTCCCCGGACCGGCTCACCCGCCCCCTGGTGCGCCAGGGCGGGCGGCTCGTCGAGACGGACTGGGACACCGCGATGGAGCGCGTCGTGGCCCGCAGCAAGGAGCTGCTGGCCGACAAGGGGCCCGGCTCGATCGGCTTCTACACCACCGGCCAGCTCTTCCTCGAGGAGTACTACACCCTCGCTGTGCTGGCCCGGGCCGGCATCGGCACCAACCACCTCGACGGCAACACCCGGCTGTGCACCGCCACCGCCGGGGAGGCGCTGAAGGAGACCTTCGGCTGCGACGGGCAGCCCGGCTCCTACGAGGACATCGACCACTGCGACACGCTCGCGCTGTTCGGGCACAACATGGCCGAGACGCAGACCGTGCTGTGGGCGCGTGTCCTGGACCGCCTGGAGGGTTCGGCGCCGCCCCGCCTGGTGTGCGTCGACCCACGCCATACGGCGGTGGCGCGCAGGGCCGAGATCCACCTCGCCCCGCGCCCCGGCACCAACGTGGCGCTGCTCAACGCCCTGCTGCACGAGATCATCCGCACCGGCCGCATCGACCGGGACTATCTCGAGCGCCACACCGTCGGCTTCGAGGAACTGGCCGCCATGGTCGAGCCGTGCACCCCGCGCTGGGCCGCCGGCATCTGCGACGTACCGGCCGCCGCCATCCAGGGTGCGGCGGAGATCCTCGGCGGCGCCGAGCGCCTCACCTCCACCGTCCTGCAGGGCGTCTACCAGTCCCACCAGGCCACCGCCGCCGCCGTCCAGGTCAACAACCTCCACCTGATCCGCGGCATGCTCGGCCGCACCGGCTGCGGACTGCTCCAGATGAACGGCCAGCCCAGCGCCGAGAACACCCGCGAGTGCGGCGCCAATGGCGACCTGCCGGGCTTCCGCAACTGGCAGAACGACGAGCACGTCGCCGAGCTGGCCCGGCTGTGGAACGTCACCCCCGAGACGATCCCGCACTACGGGCCGCCCACCCATGCGATGCAGATGTACCGCTACGCCGAGCAGGGCTCGATCCGCATGCTGTGGATCTCCGGCACCAACCCCGCCGTCTCCCTTCCCGAACTTGCTCGCATCCGCTCGATCCTGGCCCAGGAGCGGCTGTTCGTGGTCGTGCAGGACCTGTTCCTCACCGAGACCGCCCAGCTCGCCGACGTGGTCCTGCCCGCGGCGACCTGGGGCGAGAAGACCGGCACCCTCACCAACGCCGACCGCACCGTGCACCTGTCGGAGAAGGCCGTCGAACCGCCCGGCGAGGCCCGTCCGGACCTGGACATCTTCCTGGAGTACGCACGGCGGATGGACTTCCGTGACAAGGACGGCGGCCCGCTGATCACCTGGCACGACCCCGAGTCGGCCTTCGCGGCCTGGCAGCGGTGCAGCGCCGGACGGCTGTGCGACTACACCGGCCTGAGCTACGACCGGCTGCGCGCCGGAGGCATCCAGTGGCCGTGCACCCCCGACCACCCCGAGG
The DNA here is from genome assembly GCF_043088925.1 of Streptomyces sp. NPDC014006. Classification (NCBI taxonomy): domain Bacteria; kingdom Bacillati; phylum Actinomycetota; class Actinomycetes; order Kitasatosporales; family Streptomycetaceae; genus Streptomyces; species Streptomyces sp. NPDC014006. The sequence continues at coordinate 14,033 of NZ_JBICAJ010000004.1, forward strand.
GCACCGCGCGCCTCTACACCGACGGCTTCCCCTTCGCGCACCCCGAGGCCTGCGAGAGCTTCGGCAAGGACCTGGTCACCGGCGCCACCATGGAGCCGGTCGAGTACCGCTCCCTCAACCCGGACGGCAAGGCGCTGATCAAGGCCGCCGAGTACGTCCCACCGCACGAGGGCACCTCGCCGGAGCACCCGCTGCTGCTGATCACCGGGCGCACCGTCCACCACTTCCACACCCGCACCAAGACCGGCCGCGCCCCCGAACTCAACGCCGCCGCCCCCGACGTATGGGCCGAGATGAGTCCCGAGGAGGCCTCCCGGCAGGGCCTGGCCGACGGTGACCTCGTCCAGGTCACCACCCCGCGCGGCGCGATCCGCGCCCGGCTGCGCACCACCGCCATGCGCGACGGCACCGTCTTCGTGCCGTTCCACTACGGCTACTGGGACACCCCGCAGGGCCACCGCCCGCCGGACGACGGACCCGGCCGCGCCGCCAACGAGACGACGATCACCGACTGGGACCCCGTTTCCAAGCAACCGCTGTTCAAGACGGCCGCCGCCCGCGTCACCCTGGTCGCCCGCCGCGACACCGCGGAGCGCGCCCGCACCGAGGCAGGGAGCAGGACATGACCGGCATCAGCGTGACACTGCGCGCCCTGCACGACGGGGAGCGCGATCTGGAGGAAGCCCTGCTGGCCGCCGCCGAACGGCACCGTACGGAACACGAGTTCCGCCATGTGGCCATCGACTGCGCCCGCTGGTCGCGCGAGCACAGCACCCGTCTGGCCGCCCTCGGCCACCACTACGGCCTCGACCTGCCCGGCCCGCACGACCATCCGACGCCCGGCGCCCTGGCCACGCTCAGGGAGAAGGCCGCCGAGGCGCTCGGCCGGCGCCCCGAGACCGGGCTGCTGCTCCTGAACGACCTGCGCGATCTGCACCTGGCCGCCGGCCGCAACTCCGTCCACTGGGAGATGCTCGGGCAGGCCGCACAGGCAGCCCGGGACGAGCGCCTGCTCGAATTCGTCTCGTCCTGCCATCCCCAGACACTGCGTCAGATGCGCTGGACCAACACGATGATCAAGGTGCTGTCACCGCAACTGCTGCTGAGCACCTGACCGCGGGCCGGTCAAGAGCGCCGGCGCCCGCCGTGCGGGCGCCGGCGCTCAGGCCGACCGCACGGCTTCGGCTTCAGCCCGTGTGGGTGAAGGTCTCTCCGGTCTGCCGGGCGCGCAGGTCCTCGAGGATGCGCTGCTGGCGCGCGGCCCGCTCCAGGAGTACGTCGAGGCGGGCGGCGTCCAGGCGCGGCTCGACGTCCGTGAGGCGGCGCAGCGACTGCCAGCCGGACGCCTTGCCCTCCACCGCCAGCCGCAGCACCTCCAGCTCCAGCAGCGTGCTCAGCGGGGAGCGGCGCACCAGGCGGCCGTTGGTCTTGAGCCGGCCCGCCTTCTCGCTGAGCCAGCCCGCGTACGCCTTGTACCGGCGCACCGGAACGTCCACCGCCCGCATGATCTCCACCAGGCTCCGGCGGTCCTGGTCGATCTCGGCGGCGACCGGACGCAGGGCCGCACCGAGCTCGGTGCCCTGCTGCGCCCGCGTCAGGTACCGCACGCGTTCCACCCCGGCCGTGGCGCCCGCGAGGTGGTCGTTGAGATAGGTACCGAGCAAGCCCCTGTCCACGGCACCGGACGGTCGGTCGTTCATTGTTCCTCCTCATCAGGGCCGTCCCCGTGCCCCGGCTCGGCCATCCTGCGGTGCACCGCGGCCTTGGCCGCGTCGGGCAGGACCTTGTCGGCCACGCCCTGTGCCTTCGTCTTCAGGGACCCGGTGACGACCTTCTTGCGGCCCTTCATCACCGCCTCGAACGCCTGCTCGGCGACCTGTGCGGGATCGTCCTTGTCCGCGCTGCCCACCCGGGTGTCCGTCATGCCGGCGCGGCGGAAGAAGTCGGTCTCCGTCGGTCCGGGCAGGAACGAGGTGACGGTGACGCCGCTGTCCTTCAGCTCCTCCTGCAGGGCCTGGGCGAAGGACTGGACGAACGACTTCGAGGCGTTGTACACCGGCTGGAAGGAGCCGGGCATCATCGCCGCGATCGACGACGTGAACAGCATCCGGCCCACCCCGCGCGCCACCATCTGCCGCAGCAGCGGCTTGGCCAGCCGGACCGTCGACGTCACGTTCAGGTCGATCACCGCCTGGTCGTCGGCCAGGTCCGTGTCCACGAACGCGCCGCCCTGCCCCACCCCCGCGTTCAGCGCGGCCACGTCCACCTCCAGACCCGTCGTGGCCGCGACCAGCCGGTCGACGCCCGCCGGGTCCCGCAGATCCGCGCGCACGGCCCGCACCGAGGCGCCCGTCTCCCGCAGCCGCTGCGCCGCGTGGTCGAGGCGGTCGTCCTCGGCGTTCACCAGCAGATCGAAGCCGGCCTGCGCGAACTGCCGGGCGAGTTCGAATCCGATGCCGCTGGAGGCCCCGGTGACCAGGGCGAGCGGCCGTGTGTCAGTCATGCCGACCAAGTAACCGTGCCCCGCCCCACCAACCGTCCACCACCCCGTGTTCGTGCAGCGGCCCCACCGTCAGGCCCGCCTGCCGGCAGCGGGTGACGATGTCCGGGAGCGCGGCGAGCGCGGCCCGCCAGCAGCCGGGGGCCGAGGTGACGTCGGAGTCGTGCAGCAGGATCGTCCCCCCGCCGCGCAGCTGCGCCGCCACCGTCGCCCGCACGGAAGCGGGGGTCGCGTCGGCCGTCCAGTCCAGTCCCCAGGCGCTCCACAGCACCGGCCGCAGCCCGGCGGCGCGGGCGGCCGCCCAGCGTCCGGAGGTGAGGATCCCGTACGGCGGCCGGTACCAGCGCGGACGGCAGCCCGTCAGGTCCCGCACCGCCGCGACGGCGGCCCGCACGTCCCGGGCGTCACGCACCGGGGCCGGCAGCCACGGTCGGGCGTGGGCCCAGCCGTGCACGGCGACCTCGTGGCCCCGGCGGACGGTCTCGCGCAGCACACCGGGGTGCGCGGCCGCCCGCGCGCCCAGCACGAAGAACGTCGCCCGCACCTCCAGCTCGTCCAGCGCGTCCAGGAAGCGGGGAGTGGACACCGGGTCGGGGCCGTCGTCGAAGGTGAGGGCGATGTGCCCCGCACGGCCCACCCCGGCCAGCCCCGGCAGCCAGCGCCGCCGCGGCCCGGGCAGCCAGGTTCCGGCGGGCCCGATGTGCGCGAGCGCCAGCCCGACGGCACCGAGGAGGGCTGTACGGCTGAGGGCGGCGGGGTTCATGGGCGCTTCGCCTCCTCGCTCGGTTGCCGGGGGGTGTCCCAGGCGCCGGAGACCGACGGCGCCCGTGCCAGGCCCACGCTGCCCAGACCGATCAGCGTCACGCCGATCAGTTCCGGCACGATCCGCACGCCGAGCGCGATGTGCTCCTGGAACAGGGCCCAGCCCAGTGCCACGCTGGCCAGCGCGTCGCCCAGGGTCAGCGCGGGCTGCGACGCCGCCAGCGTGCCCGCCCGCAGCGCCCCCTGCAACAGCAGGAACGCCGTGACCCCGGCGACGACCGTCGCGTACGGCGGCCACTGCTGCAGGACGGCGCCCACCCCCTGCGACAGCCGGCCCATGACCTCCTTCAGCAGGGCGGCCGTACACGCGAAGGACACCGCCGACGCGAGGCCCAGCAGGGCCGCGCGCGGCGCGCCCGCCACCGTCCGGGCCGGCAGCGCCAGTGCGGCCACCACGCCGACGGCCACCGCCCCGGCCAGCAGCCAGCGCCCCGGCGAGGCGGTGGTGCGTGCCCCGGACGGCGCGGCCGTGCCAAGGAACAGCGCCAGCCCGGCCGCGAGCGCCGAGAACGCCAGCCAGGTGCGCCGGTCGGGCCGGTGCCCGAAGACCACGCTGCCCACCGCCAGCGTGAACAGCAGTTCCGCGGTCAGCAGCGGCTGCACCAGTGACAGGCTGCCCCCGGCCAGCGCCGCCGCCTGCAGCACCGTGGACGCGAGCAGCAGCAGCGAGCCGGCCAGCCAGTACGGCCGGCGCAGCAGGTGGGCGAACAGGCGCAGCGCACCGCGGGCTCCGACGCCGTGCGCGCGCTCCTCGGCCGCGGCGCGCCGCTGGAACACGGACGCGGAGGCGTTGGACAGCGCCGCGAGCAGCGCGAGGACGACGGTGAGCGCGCTCACCCGGCGGTCTCCCGGAGGTTCGTGCGCAGGCTTGTGCGGTGACTCGTCCCGCGCTTCATCCCGCGGTTCACTGTGCGGTTCATCGCGCGGCTCACTCCGCGGTTCATCCGAACCGGGCGGCGAGCCGCCGGTACAGGCCCGGTGCCATGCCGTGCACCCGTACGGGCAGCCGCAGCCAGCCGGGGACGTACACCTCGTCCAGGTCCCGGCGGACGGCCCGCCACACGGCGTCCGCCACCCGTTCCGGCGGAACCGGCTTGGGCCGCGCACGCCGGTAGGGCTCTCCGCGGCGTTCGAAGAACGGGGTGTCCACGACCCCGGGGATTACATGGCTGACCCGCACTCCGCTGCCGTTCAGTTCGTAGCGCAGCGCGTCGGCGAAGACGCCGAGCGCGGCCTTCGCGGCCGAGTAGACCGCCTCGCCGCGCACCCCGACGGCGCCTGCCAGGGAGCCGACGAGCACCACCCGTCCGGACCCCGCCCGGACCATGTGCGGCACCATCTGCCGCACCAGGCCGATGGTCGCGGTGAGGTCCACCTCGATCACGTCCTGGATGGCGCGCGGCGGCATGGTGCGGAAGTCACCGGCCCAGCCGATGCCCGCGCCCGCCACCAGCAGGTCCACCCGGCCGGTGCGGTCCAGCACGAAGTCCGCCAGCCGGCGGTCGGTGCCGGGCGCGGTCAGATCCGCCGGGAAGACGGCACCGGACGCCTGCCCGGCGACGCGCTCCAGACGCAGCATGTCGCGGCCGTTGAGCACCAGATACCAGCCGCCGGCGGCGGCCAGCCGGCGGGCGACGGCCGCACCGATGCCCGAGGACGCGCCGGTCACCACGGCCACGCCCCGGTGCGCGGGCCGACCGTCGGCGCCGAGGAGCCCGGGATCGGCGACCCGGCCCGGCACGCCCGCGGGCGTCTGGTGGGCGGATCGGGCGCTGAGCGGGGCACGGGGCATGTCAGGTGACCTCGAAGTGCGACGGAGAACGCCGGAGAGGAGTATCCCTTCTCCAGCTTGCCAAAACGCCAACGAATCGGGGCGGAACGGATGACAGCGGCCCGGGGAGGGCCCCGGATCCTGCCCGTTCGGGCGGCCCCCGCGGCCCCGGCCGCGGGGGCTTGGCTGTGCGGGTGAGCAGGCGCAAGGGCGGCCGCGCGCGTGGCACCGTTTGGGTGGTGGCGGCGCGGGGGACAGCCGGAAGACGTGAACGACACCTCCACCGCCGGTACCGGCGGAGCCCGGCGCATCCTGGTCGTCAGCGCGAGCATGGGCGCAGGCCACGACACCGTGGCCGCCGAACTCGTGCGCCGGGCGCGGGAACGCGGCCACCGGGCCGACGTCGTGGACGTCCTCGGCCTGCTGCCGCACCCGTTGGGCGGGGTGGTGCGCCGGACCTACCGGTCCTCCGTCCTGCACGCCCCCTGGGCCTACGAAGGCGTCTACCGCGCGCTGCTGCGCCGCGGCGACGGGCCGCGCCCGAGCGGGGTGCCGCTGGCCCGGCTCGCGGCAGGACGGCTCCTGGAGCGGGTGGAGCGCGCCGACGTGGTCGTGCCCGTGTTCCACCTCGCTGCGCAGCTCACCGGCCATCTGCGGGAGCGCGGTCTGCTGCAGGTGCCGAGCACCGTGTGCCTCGTCGACTTCGCGGTCCACCGCCAGTGGCTGCACGCCGGCAACGACCGCTACTTCTGCCTCACCGAGCAGGCCGCCCGCGAGGTCCGCGAGGACATCGGCACCCCGGCCGAGGCGACCGGCCCCGTCGTGTCCCCGGCCTTCTTCGCACCAGGGAACGACTCACCCCCGGCCGCCGCCCGGGACGGCGCGCCCGGCGCGGCCCGCTGGCGCGAGCGCTTCGCCCGGCACGCCCATGGTGACCGGCCCGTCGTGCTGTCGGCGGGTGCCTGGGGTGCTGCCTCCCGGCTGCCGGGCACCGCCCGGCTGCTGGCGCGAGCGGGCTTTCTGCCGGTCGTCCTGTGCGGCCGCAACGACCGGCTGCGCGCCCGCTGCGCCCAGCTGCCGGGCGTTGTGACCCCGGGCTGGGTCGAGGACATGCCGGGGCTGCTGCACACGGCCCGTGCCCTCGTCGACAACGCGGCGGGCCAGACCGCCGTGCAGGCCCTCGCCGCGGGGCTGCCCGTCGTCGCCCACCGGCCCGTGCCCGGCCACGGCGCGGAAGGTGTGGCGCGCATGGCGGCGCTCGGCCTGTCCGAGGCGGCCGCTGACGAAGCCGCCCTGTTGGCTTCACTCGAACGGCTCACCGCCGACGGCCCCGAGCGCGCGGAGCGGATCGCGCGCGGACGCGCGCTGTTCCGGCACGACGTACTGGTCCGCGTGGCCGAGAGCGCCCGCACCGTACCGGCGTGAGCCGCCGCGAGACACCGGTGTGATCACAGGGACAGTGTTCCGGCCCGGCCACCGGGGCACCCGGCCCGCATGAACGTCACCGACCGCATCCTGCCCGACCGCTCCCTCGTGGCCCTCGCCCAGGGCTACACCTGGCTGCCCGGCCTGCTGCGGAACGCCCCCGGCGGCGCGGCGGCCACCCAGGTCCTGGGCCGCCCCGCGCTCGCCGTACGCGGACCGGAAGCGGTGCGGTTCTTCTACGACGAGGACCACGTGCGCCGCTCCGGCGCGCTTCCCGGCCCCGTTCTGAGCACCCTGTTCGGGCACGGCGCCGTACACACCCTCGACGGTGACGCCCACCGCGCCCGTAAACGGCTCTTCCTGCCCCTGCTGCACGCCGACCGGATCACCGCACTCGTCGAGCACGTGATCCCCGCCTGGGACGACGCCGTACGGGACTGGGGCGCGGCCGAACAGGTGGTGCTGTTCGACGCGGTGGCCGAGGTGCTCACCCGCGGCGTGTGCCGCTGGGCGGGCGTGCCGGTCGACGAGGAAGACGGCGCGCCCGGGCGGCTCGCGCACGACCTGGTGGCGATGGTCGACGGCTTCGCCACCGCGGGCCCCCGGCACTGGCGGGCCCGCCGCGCCCGCAGCCGGCAGGAGCAACGGTTCACCCGGCTGGTCGAGGACGTGCGCGCCGGGCGCACCGACGCTCCCGCGGGCTCGGTGCTGGCGGCCGTCTGCCACCACCGCGAGGCCACCGGCGAGGAGTTGGACGCGCACACGGCCGCCGTCGAACTGCTGAACGTCGTCCGCCCCACGGTCGCCGTCGCCTGGTTCGTGGCCTACGCCGCGCACGCCCTGCACCGGTGGCCGCAGCACCGGGAGCGGCTGCGCGGCGGCGAGCTCTCCTACGCGGCCGCCTTGGTGCACGAGGTGCGCCGCTTCTACCCCTTCGCGCCCTACCTCGTCGGCGTGGCCGTCCGTGACCTGACCTGGCAGGGGGTGGCGGTGCCGGCCGGCGGGCTGGTCCTGCTCGACGTCTTCGGCCAGAACCACGACGCCGGGCTGTGGGGCGATCCGTACACCTTCCGCCCCGAGCGGTTCCGCCGGCACGTCGTCGACCGCGACGAACTGATCCCGCAGGGCGGGGGCGACCCCGCAACCGGTCACCGCTGCCCCGGCGAGGGCCTGACCATCGGCCTGCTCGAAGCGCTGGCCCAGCGGCTGGCCGCCCTCGACTACGCGGTGCCGCCGCAGGACCTCAGGATCTCCCTGCGCCGCCTCCCGGCGAGGGTCGCCGACGGCTTCGTGATGCGCGACGTCCGCGTCCCGGCGGCGCCTCGCACGGTGCACGCCGCCTGACTCACGCCCGGCTGCCGTCGGCCGTCCCCGCCACGAAGCCGCCGCGCCCGTCGAACCGCACGTCGTACACGGCGTCGAAGCCGTGGACGGCCCCCGGCCGGCACAGCCGCCGCAGCGTGGTGTGGATGCCGACGTCGGGCACCCGCGCGCGGCCCGTGCGCACCTCGTTGCGGCGCAGCGAGCTCGCGAGGTCCGGCGGGAACCAGTACGCGACGGCACGTGCCCCCTGCGAGCGCGCCGCGGCCACGAGGGGACGCCACTCCTGTGGCGAGGGGTTGGTGTTGTCCACCGCCACCGACCGCCCGGTGGTCAGCGCCTCCTCGACCAGCCGCATCTGCCGGGCCTGCTTGTGCCGGGCCGAGCGCGGGAAGCGGTCCTTGCTCACCAGCACATGGTCGCTCAGGCAGCGTCGGCAGAACGACGTCTTGCCGGACGCCTGGAGCCCCACCAGCACCGCCAGCTCGGCCACCGCCCTCAGCCCTCGGCGTTCTGCTGCGCCCACGTCCACGCGTACTGCAGCAAGTCCGCCGCCGTGACCGCGGTCAGCCCCGCGCACACCAACCGGGTCCCGCGTGGCGCGACGGCATAGGAGCACACCAGCGCGCCCGCCACCCACGCCGAGGTGCAGAACGGGCACGACACCAGGTCGCCCACGGCCCGCTGCGCCCCACCGCCGCGCGGCTCGTCCATCACCTCGCTGCCCTCACCCTGGCGGGTGCGCCGGGTGAACGGCGCCCGCAGAAAACTGGTGATCTTGTCCCGGGTGAGCAGACGGGACGCCTTGAACACCGCCGTACCCATCAGGGCGACGTCCCACGGCGGCACCTGCTCGGGCGGCCGCACACCCCGGCGGTGCGCGACCGCCGCGAAGAGCGCGGCCCCTGCGGTGAAGGTCGTCGCGAGCGCGGCGTACCCCCCGAGAGGAACCTCGCCCTCGTCGTCGTAGCGGGGTACCGTCATGAAGATCCTCCCTGGTCGGCCGGTCGGGCCGGGCCCGAGTGCCCCGTCGCGCGGGCGGCCACACGCGCCCGCACACTGAACACATCGCCCACGGCTCGCGGGTACCCGTGTGCGGGGTGCGTTTTCCCCGGGCGGTGCAGGCAACCCGGTGCCGACGGCACCACCAGTGCGCCCGGCGGCCTGTGCTCGCCGTCGCGTTCCGAGGAGGTCCGGATGACCATCACCGAGCCCTCGCCGCCCGGCCGGGGCGGCCCACGCATCGGCGTGCTCGGCTCCTACGGGGGCTTCAACACCGGCGACGAAGCCATCCTCACCTGCGTCCTGAGCTGTCTGCGCGCCCAGCGGCCGCAGGCGAGGCTCGTCGTGTTCAGCCGCGACGCCGAGCACACCCGCGCCCACCAGGGGGAGGCCGACGAGGTCGTCGGCTGGGAGGGCGTCCCGCAAAAGCCGGTGCTCGACGTGCTGGGCCGCCTCGATCTGCTTGTGCTGGGCGGCGGCGGCATCCTGTACGACGGTGAGGCCCGCCGGTATCTGCGGCTGGTCGGCGCGGCGCAGGCCAGGGGCGTGCCCACGTTCGCCTACGCGGTCGGCGCCGGGCCGCTGAGCGAGGCCGAGGACCGGGCGGCGGTGCGCGCGGTGCTGCCGGCCATGGCGGAGGTGGTCGTGCGCGACGAGGAGTCCCGGCTCGTCCTGGAGGAGGTCGGCATCGACCGCGACCTCACCGTCACCGCCGATCCGGCCCTGCTGCTGCCCCCCGAGCCGTTCACCGAGCAGATGATGCGGCAGGAGGGCGTCCCGGACGGGGTACGGCTGGTGGGCATGTCGGTGCGCGAGCCGGGCCGGGCGGCGGAGAAGCTGGACGAGGGCGACTACCACGCGCTGCTCGCCGACGTCGCCGACTTCCTGGTCCGCCGGCTCGACGCGCACGTGGTGTTCGTGCCGATGGAACGCCAGGACGTCCGGCACGCCCACGGCGTGCTGTCCCGGATGACCGCGCCCGACCGCGGGCGCATCCTGCACAACACCTACAGCCCCGGCCAGGTCCTCGGCTTCATGAGCCATCTCGACCTGGTGGTCGGGATGCGCCTGCACTTCCTGATCTTCGCCGCGCTGGCCGGTCTGCCCGTGCTGCCGCTGCCGTACTCCGGCAAGGTCTTCGACTTCGCCCGCCGACTGGGCGCGCCCGCGCTGGTCGGTGTGGCCCGTGAGCAGGCCGGGCTGCTGCTGGCCGAGGTGGACCGGCTGTGGGACGAGTTCCCGCAGCGGCGCCCGGACTTCGACGAGCGGGTCCGCCGGCTGCGGGAACGCTCGCGCGACACGTGTGTGCGCTGCGGCGTGCTCCTCGACACGCTGCAGCCCCTCCGGACCGACCCGGCCGGTCTCACCGGCGACGACCCCCTGGCCGCGGGCGATCCCCCGCCGCGGGCCCAGACGGCCTTCCCGGTCTGACCTGCCACCGGGCCGCCGCCCCTGCCGAGCACCCCCGGAACCAGCCGACGGGAAGAGGACATGCCCCTCCTGGAACCGCCCCGAGAACCCCGTACCGTCACCCTGCCCGCGCGCCCGGCACGGCACGGGGGCCGCACGGACGTCCTGGTCGTCGGTGGTGGACCGGCCGGTACCGCCGCCGCCCATTCCGCCGCGCAGGCCGGTGCCGACGTCGTCCTGGTGGAGCGCTACGGCTTCCTCGGCGGCAACGCCACCGCCGCCCTGGTGATGCCGCTGATGTCCTTCCACAACGAGCAGAAGCAGGCCGTCTTCGACGAGGCCGGACAGGGCGGCCGGCTGCTGCCCTCCGACCACGGCGAGGGCGAGGCGGTCGTGGCCGGGTTCCTGTGGCGGCTGCTGGACCGGCTCACCGCGCGTGGCGGCTGCGTCCCGCCCTCACTGGACACCGGCTACACGGTGCCGTTCGACCCGGAGACGTTCAAACTGGTCCTCCTCGACCTGCTCGACGAGGCCGGCGTACGGCTGCTCCTGCACTCCTTCGCCTCCGCCGCGCTGCCCCTGGACGACGGCTGGCGGGTGGTGTTCGAGACCAAGTCCGGACCGGTGGTGATCGACGCGGACGTGGTCGTCGACGGCACCGGGGACGGCGATGTGGCGGCCGCGGCGGGGGCGCCGTTCGAGGTGGGGCGGCCGGAGGACGGGCGGGTGCAGCCGATGACGCTGATGTTCCGCGTCGCCGACTTCGACCCCGACGGCTTCGCCGGGTACGTGCACGCGCACCCCGACCAGTGGCGCGGGGTGCACGGGCTGTGGGACCTGGTGGAGGAGGCCACCCAGGCCGGTGAACTACGGCTCGCCCGCGAGGACATGCTCTTCTTCGGCACCCCGCACCCCCATGAGCTGAGCGTCAACAGCACCCGGGTCACCAGGGCCCTCGGCATCGACGTGTGGGACCTCACCCGGGCCGAGTGCGTCGCCCGCCGTCAGCTGGAGCAGATCGACCGCTTCCTGCGCACGCGCGTGCCCGGCTTCGAAACCGCGTACGCCGTGCAGAGCGGCACCCAGATCGGGGTCCGCGAGACCCGCCGGATCCTCGGCGACTACCACCTCACCGGCCATGACATCCTCGGCGCCCGCTCCTTCCCGGACGTCGTCGCGCACGGCGCCTACCCGGTGGACATCCACAACCCGCGCGGCACCGGCACCATCCTCAAACGCGTGCCGCGCGGCCGCTTCTACGACATCCCGCTGCGCTGCCTGCTGCCCCAGGGCACCGAACGCCTCCTGGTCGCCGGGCGCTGCATCTCCGGCTCCCACGTGGCGCACTCCTCCTACCGCGTGATGCCGATCGCCATGGCGACGGGCCAGGCCGCGGGCGCCTGCGCCGCCCTCGCCGTACGCCTCGGCCGCCCCCCACGCCGGGTCCCGGCCGGGCTGGTCCAGCAGGAACTCATCCGCCAGGGCGCCCGCCTGCAACGCGCGGACGACGGACGGGCCCAGGCGGCCGGAGGCTAGCGGCCGTTTCGGGCACGGTTGCGGTCGGGCCGCTGGACGGGCCGGGCTCGTCGGGCGAGCGAACGCGCCGGGCCCAGCAGCGCCGTCGGGACGTCGCCCGGAGCCCGCAGCGCCGGCCGCGGTTCACCCCTCGTTGTCCCTCCAGCGGCCGCCCTGGGGTGCCGCGTCGTAGCGGGTGGAACGGTCCGCGTTGCCGGTGAAGTCGTTGTCGGTGACACGGCCGCCCTGCCAGTGGCCGTCGGCCGTGATCCACAGGGCGTGGTTGTGGGTGCGCGGCTCCTGGTCGTCCCAGAAGCGGTTGCCGTGCACATGGGGCCGGGTCAGCGGGGCCGCCACGGTGAGGCCGGCGCGGGGGGCGGGGGAGTCCGGCAGTCGGTAGGCGGTGCCCGCCGGGGGCGTGCCGTCGCTCCAGGCGGTGTCCGCGCCGGGACGGCACGGCGCGAGGGTGAGCGCCGTCGCCGTGTTGCGCAGCACCACCGCGCTCTGCCCGCCGACCGTCACCCGCTTGCCCCGGTGGCCGTCGGCCGGCCAGCCGGCGTGCTCGTCGAGCACCGAACGCGCAAGACAGCGGACCCCGTCCCCGCCGCCCGCCGCCGCGGGTGCGGCCCGCCGCCCGTTGTCGCTGATCCGGTTGCCTGGGATTGCGTACGGCCCCGGCGTGTTGCCGAACCCGATCCCGTCGCGCAGGTTGCCGTCGATGACGCAGCCCGTGACGACCCCGCCGCGCCCCCCGATCCCGGACGTGCCCTGCGAGGACACGTCGAATCCGGCCTCGTGGTTGCCGATCACCGTGCAGTTGGCGACGAGCAGCCCGTCCGCGCCCCAGTCGGAGATGCGGAACCGGTTGTCCTCGGCGTGGCACGCGGTGATCCGGATGCCACGCGGCGGCGTCCACCGCGCCTGCTGCAGCTCGAGGAAGATCCCGTTCGTGCCGTTGCCGATCGCCGTGCACGCGGTCACCGTCAGCCGCTCCACGTCCCCCCAGCCGCCGATCCCGATCCCGATGCCGGCGCCGCCCATCTTCTCCCCGGGGTCCTGAGCCCCGCAGTGCTCGGCCAAGTCGAAGCCGAAGCCGGTGGCCGCCGCGTCGTGCACGTACAGGTCGCAGAAGCGGCCGCGCAGCACGTACTGCAGCTCGTCCTGGATCAGATAGCGGCCCGGCGGGACGAGGATCCGGCGCGGCAGCCCGTCCGCGGCGCGGGCCGCGCCCAGCTCGTCCACCAGGGCGGCCGGCGCCGGCCGGTCGTCGGTGGTGCCGTCGCCTGCCAGCCCGTAGGCGCGCGCGTCGACCGTCAAGGGTGCGGACAGCGCGTCCCCCTCTCCACCGGGGGTGCGGGAGCCGAGTACCGGCGTTCCGCGTCTCGCACCGCGCGCCCGGGCCTCCGCACCCCTGGCCGGCGGTTCGCCCGGAACCCGTCGGGTACCCGTGAGCTCGGACAGCACAGAGTGCGAGGAGCGAACGATGGCTTCGCAGGCACGCACGACCCCGTCCGGCCCCCGCCGTGACGGCCCGGCCCGGGCTCGCCCGTCACGGCGCCGCGACCCCATCGGCGGACTCGACGACGAGCCGGATCTGCTCGGCCAGTACCTGGCACAGATCGCGGCCACCCCGCTGCTGGACGCCGAGCAGGAGGTGCGGCTCGCCCAGCGCATCGGGGCCGGTGTCGAAGCCCTGGAGGAACTGGAGCAGGCCGACGCGGGGGAGCGCCGGCCGACCCCACGGCAGCGCGCCGGACTGGAGGCCGCCGCGCGCGACGGGCTGGCGGCCAAGGACCACATGGTGCGCGCCAACCTGCGCCTGGTGGTCTCGATGGCCAAACGGCACGCCCACCGCGGCCTGCCCCTGCTGGACGTCATCCAGGAGGGCAACCTCGGGCTGATCCGTGCGGTGGAGAAGTTCGACCACACCAGGGGCTTCAAGTTCTCCACGTACGCCACCTGGTGGATCCGTCAGGCCATCGAGCGCGGCCTGGCGAATCACGCGCGGACGGTACGGCTGCCGATGCACGTCGTCGAGCAGCTGCAGAAGCTCGCCAAGGTGGAACGGCGCCTGCAACTGGCCCTCGGCCGCGAGCCGACCCCCGAGGAGGTCGCCGAGGAGGGCAAGCTCGCCCGGGACAAGGTGGTGTGGCTGCGCCGGGTGGGCCGGCAGTCCCTCAGCCTGGACACCCCGGTCGACGAGAGCGGCGAGACGGTCGTCGGCGACCTCATCCCGGACACGGACGTGCTGCAGGCCCCGGAGGTCGCCGAGTACCAGGCGCTCGCCGAGGAACTGCGCGACGCCATCGGCACCCTCGCCCCTCGCGAGGCGATGATCCTCAGCCTCCGCTACGGCCTCCACGACGGCCGCTCGCGCACCCTGGACGAGGTGGCCCGGCACGTGGGCCTGACCCGCGAGCGGGTGCGCCAGCTGGAGAAGCAGTCGCTGGCCCTGCTCCGCGAGCACGAAACGGGCGAACGCCTTGTGGAGTGGGCGAGTTGACCCTCCGTCCGATCCGGATTCTCACGGGACGATCACACTTCCCCCATCTCCTTGCCTAAGTCAATCAATTGTCCTACCTTCGTGGGCCGTATCGATGCGCGCTGCCCTCACGGAGGCCCGACAGCCATGTCCCACGCTCATCCCCGGCCCGCCGAGGAGGTGTCCGCTCCCGGGCGGACCAACCTCGTGGTGGCGGTGCTGGCCTTCGGCGGGATCGTCGTCTCGCTCATGCAGACCCTGGTGATCCCGATCGTCCCGGAGCTGCCCAAGCTGCTGGACGCGTCCGCCTCCGACGCCGCCTGGGCGGTCACCGCGACGCTGCTCGCGGCCGCCGTCGCGACCCCGGTGACGGGCCGGCTGGGGGACATGTACGGCAAGCGGCGCCTGCTGCTGGCCAGCGTGTTGCTGCTGGTGGCGGGCTCGGTCACGGCCGCGCTGAGCGACAGCCTGGCGCCGATGATCGTGGGCCGGGCGCTGCAGGGTCTGGCCTCCGGTGTGATCCCGCTGGGCATCAGCATCATGCGCGACGAACTGCCCGCCGAACGCCTCGGCTCGGCCACCGCGCTGATGAGCGCCTCCCTCGGCGTCGGCGGCGCCCTCGGTCTGCCCGCCGCCGCCCTGATCGCGGACCACTTCGACTGGCACATGCTCTTCTGGACCTCGGCGGTGCTGGGTGCGGTGGCCTTCGTCCTGGTCCTGGCCCTGGTGCCGGAGTCGGCGGTGCGCACGGGCGGCCGCTTCGACGCTCTGGGTGCCCTCGGGATGGCCGCCGGTCTGATCTGCCTCCTGCTGGCCATCTCCAAGGGCGCGGACTGGGGCTGGGACAGCGGCACCACACTCGGCCTCCTCGCCGCGGCCCTCGTGGTCCTGCTGCTGTGGGGCGTGTACGAACTGCGCACCAGGGAGCCGCTGGTCGACCTGCGCACGACCGCCCGCCGCCAGGTGCTGGTCACCAACCTCGCCTCGATCGCGTTCGGCTTCTCGATGTTCGCGATGTCCCTCGTCCTGCCGCAGCTGCTCCAGCTCCCCGAGGCGACCGGGTACGGCCTCGGCAGGTCGATGCTCGACGCCGGTCTCGTGCTGGCGCCGACGGGCCTGGTGATGATGGCGATGGCGCCGCTCTCCGCCGCCATCTCCCGCGCCAAGGGCCCGAAGGTGACCCTGATGCTCGGCGCGGTGATCGTCGCGGCAGGCTACGGGCTGAACATCTGGCTGATGAGCGCGGTCTGGCAGCTCGTGCTGGTGTCCTGTGTGATCGGCGCCGGCGTCGGCTTCGCCTACGGCGCGATGCCCGCGCTGATCATGGGCGCGGTCGAGCCGTCCGAGACGGCCGCCGCGAACAGCCTCAACACCCTGATGCGGTCCATCGGCACCTCGGTGGCGAGCGCGATCGCCGGGGTCATCCTGGCCCGTCTGACGACGCACCTCGGGCCGGTGGCGCTCCCCAGCGAGAACGGGTTCAAGGTGGTGATGGCCACCGGCTGCGGTGCGGCGGTCCTCGCCCTGCTGGTCGCCGCGTTCATCCCGGGCCGGCGCCCGGCCGCGGTGCCCGCCCCCGCCCAGGAACCGGCACCCGCCCCGCCGAAGGAGACCGCACCGGCCGTCGCCGAGGCGGACGAGGAGGCTGTCGGCGCGGCGGTCGCCATACCGCTCGCCCGGGCGGTCGCCGAACTGGTGGCGGCGGTCCCGGGCCTGACCGGCGACGAACCGGCGCCCGCTGGAGCGGAGGTACGGGGTTGGGTGCGCGGAGCCGAATCCGCGCCGGTCCCGGGGGCCGCGCTGACCCTGATCTCCCTCGAGGGGCGGCAGTTGGGCCGCGCGGTCGCGGACACCGACGGCTCCTACGCCCTGCCGGCGCCCGGGCCGGGGACGTATGTGCTGATCGCGGCCGCCGATGGCTGCCGTCCGCAGGCCACGACCCTCGTCGTCACCGACCGCGAGGTCTCCCACGACGTGCTGCTCGACGGCTCCGGCGGGCTGAGCGGTGTCGTGCGGTCCGCGGACAGCGGGGCGCCCGTCGCCGACGCCGTCGTCATCGTCACCGACGTCCGCGGCGACGTCCTGGTCACCGGACGCACCGACGCCCTCGGTGAGTTCACCCTCACCGACCTGGTGCCCGGCCCCGTCACCCTCGCCGTCAACGCGCCCAAGCACCGCCCGCTGGCCCTGCACGCCGAGATATCCGCCACCGGCGTCACCCGCGTGGACGTCGACCTCACCGCGGGCGCATACGTTCGAGGCACCGTGCGCGGCGCCGGCGCACCGCTCGGCGACGCACGGGTCACGCTGGTGGACGCCGCGGGCAACGTCGTCGGTACGACCACGACCGGCGCGGACGGGGCGTACGCCTTCTCCGACCTCGACAGCGGCGCGTACACGGTGATCGCCACCGGCTATCCGCCCAAGGCGACCGGGATCACCGTCGCCGGCGGGGGAGACGGGGAGCACGACATCGAACTGGCCCACGCCGTGGCGTAGGCGGGTATCCGAACCGCCCGGCTCCCGAAAGGTCCGTCTCACGTGCCCTGTTGAGGTCCGCGGTCGATCGCTAGGCTGGCCGCGGACGACGAGTCGGGAGGAGCACGGACGTGGCGGAGAGCACCATCCAGCAGCAGCCGCTCACGGGCTGGGACAAGCCGGAGCTGGACCTCAGCAACGCCCAGTGGCAGTCGGGCAGCCGAGGCCTGGGGGATGTCCAGATCGCTTTTGTCGAGGGGTTCATCGCGATGCGCAACAGCCGCCGCCCCGCGAGCCCGTCCCTGATCTTCACACCCGCGGAGTGGGGCGCCTTCGTCTCCGGCGCACGGGAGGGCGAGTTCGACCTGACCTGAACCGCTCGCCCGCCCGCCGCTGCGATGCGGCGGTGACGATCACCTGCGACCGGGGCGGCGACCTGACCGACGACGAGGCCCGGGGCCGGCGTCGGCGCCGCGCTGGTCGCCGGGGCGGCCCGCCCCCGGCTGCACGTCGACTCCGAGCCGGAGCCGAGGCCTTCCACCTCGGCGCCCGCACCCTCGAGCCGACCACCGCCGGCCCGCTCGCCCTGTGGCGGCCGGCCCTCGTGACGAGGGCCGCCCGCGTAAAATTCCGCCCCTTTTCCGGACACGCGACCAAGGAAGCCGCTCCCGGGACGCCGCCTGCGCCAGGCTGGCCCCAGGATGAGGAAGGTCTTGTTCCGGAGGTGAGGGACGCATGAGCACACTGCCGGTCATCGCGGCGGTCGACGGCTCCGAGGACAGCCTGCGCGCCCTGGACTGGGCCGCCGACGCGGCCCGGGCGCGCACGGCACCGCTGCAGGTCGTCCATGTGCGGCAGTACGTCGCCTGGGCCCAGCCCGGCGCTCCCGTGGTCCTCCCGCCCCCGCCGGAGGAGGACCCGGTGCTCACCGACGCCGCCGCCCGCCTCGAGGCGCGCGGTCAGACACCGGCGGCGGCGTACATCGGCATCGACGGCGCACCGGCCGCCGCGCTGCCGGAACTGGCCGCGGACGCCCAGCTGCTCGTGCTCGGATCCCGCGGCCGCGGCGGTTTCGCCAGCCTGCTGCTCGGCTCCAACGGCATGACCGCGGCGCGCGACGCCCCGTGCCCGGTGGTGGTCGTGCCCCGGCCCGACCGCACGGTCGAGGCGCCCCTGCCGGCCGAGCCGGGCCCCCGCGTGGTGGTCGGTCTCAACGCCGACGGCCCCGACGAGGCCACCCTGGAGTTCGCCTTCACGGAGGCCGAGCTGCGCCGGGCCCTTCTCCAGGTGATCGCCGCCTACCCGTGGCCCGCCCAGACCTGGACCACACACGGCGAGATGCTGCCGCCGGCCGTCGACCAGGCGGCCGTCGAGGCCGAGACCCGTGCCCTGACCGACGGCTTCCTCGCCCCCTACCGCGAACGCCACCCCGAGGTGCGGGCCGAGCCGTCCGTGTTTCCCGGCGACGCGGCGGGCAACCTCGTCGCCGCCTCCCAGGGCGCCGAGCTGCTCGTCGTCGGCCGCCACCGCCGCCGGCTCCTCGCCCCGCGGATGCTGGGCTCCGTCACGCACGCGGTCCTGCTGCACGCGGTGTGCCCGATCGCGGTCGTCCCCCCGCATCCGCCGGAGGAGTGACCCGCGAGGGCCCAGCCCTATCATCGGCCGCATGCAGGACCCGATCAGCCCGGACACCCGGCTCGCCCTCGACCTCGCGCTGACGCTGCGGCACGACGGACACGGCGGCGTCACCGACGACCTCGCCGACCGGGAGGGGCTCACCGCTTGGCTGCGGGCCCACCCCGAGCTGACCTCCGACGCCGACAAGACCACCCTGGTGGCGGTGCGCGAGCTGCGCGCCGCCGTCCGCTCCCTCTTCGCCCACGCGGTACGCCCCGCCGCGCCCAGCCCGGCCGACGCGGACGTGCTGCCGCCCGTGGCGCAAGCGCTGCACACGCTGAACGCGGCGGCCGCCCGCCGGCCCGTCGTACCGGTGCTGACCTGGGCGCAGGACACCGAGCCCGAACGTGAGTGCCGGCCCGCCGCCGGCCCCGACGATCTCGTATCCCGCCTCGCCCGCGCCGCCATCGCCTTCCTCGCCGGCCCCGACCGGCACCGCCTGCGGGCCTGCCACGCCCCGCGGTGCGTGCGCTACTTCCTCAAGGAGCATCCCCGCCAGGAGTGGTGCAAGCCGTCCTGCGGCAACCGCGCCCGCGTCGCACGCCACCACGAACGCCACCGCAAGATCACCTAGGTGGCGGCCCGTACGACGCCGAGGCGCCCCGGGCACGTACCATGGCCGCATGTCGTTCCTCCGTCGCCGCAGCGCCACCCCCGCCGGCCCCGACTTCGACGTGCTGGCCATGGACCCGGGTGACTGGCCCGGAAACCTGGGCGCCGGCCTGCTGCCCGCCCCCGACGGCACCTGCCAGGGCGTCTACCTGCGTTACGACCTCTTCGGCGGCCGCGGCCCCGCCATGATCATCGGCAACCTCCCCGAGGGCTCCCCGGCCCGCGAGGTCGACGAGGGAGAGGTCCCCTTCGAGGTGGCCCAGCTCCTGCTGGCGCTGGAGAACGACGAGGAGGTGACCGTCGTCGGAACCGAGGACGTGCCCGTCCTGCAGGGCGACAACCTCCTCATCGTGCGCCGCCTGAAGCTGTCGGAGTCCCGCATCTCCTGCGTGCAGTTCGACCGCAGCGACAACGTCCTGGTCACCATCGCCGCCTGGGACCGGCCCATCACGGACGACCTGTACGCCCTGCTGAAGCCGCTCCCCGCGGAGCTGTTCCAGCAGGGCTGAGGCCCGCAGGGGTTACGGGGCCGACTGCGCCACCTGCACGTCGGCCGCCCGCACGAACGCCACGCGGTGGCCGTACTGGATCTCGTAGTACAGGTCCTTGCCGACGACCACCCGGTGCGAGCCCTCGGTGAAGGTCACCGCGTAGTAGTACTCACCCGGCACCTTGTCCCCGACCACGTAACTCTGGCCCGCCGGCACCTTGTACGGCAGCGGGGACACCGACTGCGCGGGGACGCCCGCCGGGTAGGCGGAGGCCTCCGGATACGCCCTGCCGTACACCGGGATGCTCGCCGCGCCGGCCTTCGGGGTCACCACCAGGCCCGCCGCGGGCACGGCCGCCGGCTTGCCCTTGGGGTTCTTGAACCAGGCTTTCTGACCCAGGTACCAGATCGCCGTCCAGTCGCCGTTCTGCCCGGCCACCGCGAACTGCTGGCCGGTGGAGACCCGCGAGGACAGGTCGTTGACGTCGTTCGTCGGCGTCGTGCCCAGACCGATGTCCTTGATCAGCGGGGAGTCCTCGTCCGGCTGCGAGTACAGCCGCACCTCGCTGGAGCCGTGCACGGGGCACGGCTGGCCGCCCTTGGCGCAGCCCGTGTACACCGGCTGGTTCGCGGCGTAGTCCGGCCGGATCGTCACCAGGCCGCCGCCGCTGCGCGCGGTCCGCTTCACCGGGTGGCCCAGCAGCTCGAAGTAGTGCCGCCAGTCCCAGTACGGGCCCGGGTCGGTGTGCATGCCCGGGATCGTGCCGGTCGTGGGGCCGGGCACCGTGTCGTGGCCCAGGATGTGCTGCCGGTCCAGCGGGATGCCGTACCGGTCGGACAGGTACTTCACCAGACGAGCGGAGGAACGATACATCGCCTCCGTGTACCAGGCGTCCGGGTTCGCCAGGAAGCCCTCGTGCTCCAGGCCGACCGACGCGCCGTTGATGTACCAGTTGCCCGCGTGCCAGGCCACGTCCTTGGCCTTCACATGCTGGGCGATGTGCCCGTCGGTGGAGCGCAGCGTGTAGTTCCACGACACATACGTCGGGTCCTTGATCAGGTCGAGGACGCCCTCCCAGCCGCCCTCGGTGTCATGGACGACGATGTAGCGGATGCGCTGGGAGGCGGGCCGGTCGCCCAGGTCGTGGTTGCCGTAGTCGTTGTCGCCGAACTCCTCGTACGGCGCCGGCACCCACTCGCACGACACCGACGCCGGGCACTCGGTGTTCGCCGACGACGACCGGCGCAGGCCCGTGCGCGTCAGCTGCCCGGTGTCGGGGGCCACGCCGGGCTGCGCCGCGAGCGCCACCCGCTGGCCCGCGTCCGTGAAACGTTCCTGCCCGGTGTGGATCACGTCGAACACGTCGTTCGCGTACGCCGCGGCCGTCGCCGTGTCGTCGGCGCCGGAGAACCGGGCGACGGCGCCGTACCACTCGGCCGGGTCGGAGCTGAGCGGCTCGCCCAGATCCTTCTGCGCGGCGGCCAGCAGCGCGGCGCCGCCCGCGATGTTCGCGGCCGCGTCGGAGCGCAGTTCCTCGTCCGGGATGCCGGTCAGCTCGGCGGCCCGCGTGAGGGTCTTCAGCCGCGCGGGCAGCGCGCTCTCCGCGGGGAGCTTGGCCTCGGGACGCAGCGGCGGGCGGGCCTCGTCGCCGCGGGCGTCCTCGGTGCCGTCGCTGTGGTGCGGCGAGGTCGCCAGCGCGGTGCGGGCGTCGGTGAGGTGCATGGGGCCGTAGCCGCCGGTCACGCTCGGCGCGCCGGCGTGCGCGTCCCAGCGGGACTGCAGATAGGAGACGCCGAGCAGCACGCTCTGCGGCACCCGGTACTCGGCCGCCGCGGCGGCGAAGGCCCGCTGGAGTGCGCCCGCCGAGTCGTCGGCGTGGGACGGGCCCGCGCCGAGCAGCGGCAGCAGCAGCGCGCCGGACGCCACGGCGACGGCGCCCCGGCGGGCGAGGCGTCTGTGGCCGGGGGAGTGGTGGGGGTCGGTGACGGAACCGCGCAAAGCTGCCTCCAGAGACGTGCGGTCATGACGGGGCGTGCGGGCCGAACCCGGACAGTGGTACCGGCTGGCCGACGATCCGTCAATCATGCGGTCACAGAGGCGATTTCCCATGTCAAACGGTGGGTGGGGCGGGTTTCGCGACGGGTGGTTCACCCGCCTGCACGGCGTCAGTGGCCCATACCAGTGGTTGCGGTCCGCCACCCGGCGGCCGTCCGCGGTGCGCCGTCGCTCCGAGCGCACCGTGGGCCGCCGTCCCGGCCGACGAGCACCGACCGGCGTGGGAGGGTGCCGGCGCTCGGCGGCCGGTGTATCGGGCCGGTGGATCCGGCCCACCGTGGCCGGCCGCATCGCAGGGAGACCTTCGGTGAGTGCCGCGCCTCAGCCCTCATGGGCCGTCGGCGAGCGCGGCATCCTCGCCTCGCCGCGCTCGTCAGCGCGTGCCGACCGCAGCGCGTACCGCTCGGCGGACCAGCTGGCAGTCGTCGTGCAGGCGGCGCAGCAGCAGGCGCAGTTCCTCACCGGAGGGCGTGGCACCCGGATGGGCCGGGCCGGCGGCGGCCGGGGGTGCGTCGTGCATCGAACGCTGCACGGCCGTCTCGTAGGTGCGGATCTCCCGGGTGAGCACCAGCATCAGGTTCACCAGGAACGCGTCCCGGGCCGCCGGTCCCGCCTGCTGCGCGAGCTGGCTGATCTGCCGCCGGGCCACCGGCGCGTCCCCGATCACCGACCACAGTGTCGCCAGGTCGTAGCCGGGCAGGTACCACCCCGCGTGCTCCCAGTCCACCAGCACTGGACCGGCCGGTGACAGCAGGAGGTTCGACAGCAGGGCGTCGCCGTGGCAGAACTGGCCCATGCCGCCCCGGCCCGCCGCGTGCGCGATGCCGTGCAACAGCTTCTGCAGGTCGCCCAGGTCGCGGTCGGTGAGCAGGCCCAGCTCGTGGTAGCGGTTGATACGGGCCGCGTAGTCCAGCGGGGCGCCGAACGTCCCGGCCGGCGGCCGCCAGGCGTTGAGCCGGCAGATCGCCGCCAGCGCCGCCCGTACGTCCGCCCGCGGCGGTGCCTCCACGGGGTGCCGCTGGAGTGCCGCCACCCGTCCCGGCATCCGCTCCACGACCAGCGTGCAGTTGTCCGGATCCGCCGCGATCAGCCTCGGCACCCGCACCGGGGGGCGGTGCCGGACGAACGTGCGGTATGCGGCTATCTCCTGCCGGTACCGCTCGGCCCACTCGGGGGAGTGATCCAGTAAGCACTTGGCGACGGCCGTGCTGCGACCGGTCGTGCCGACCAGGAGCACGGAGCGTCCGCTGCGGCGCAGCACCTGCACCGGGGCGAACTCCGGGCAGATCCGGTGCACCGACGCGATCGCCGTGCGCAGCTGCGCTCCCTGAGGGCCGGACAAGTCGAGTCTCCCGCTGAGCGGTTGTGTGCCGGCCCCCGGGCCGCGCCGGCCGCGGCCCGCACCGAGCACGGGGGCCGCCCCACGCGCGGGGGCCAGGTAGGGGCCGCTGCCGCCCACCGCGGGGCGGGGGAGCAGCGGCCGGGGCGGGGCGGACACGGAGGACGATGCTGCGTACATGGGCGAAACAGATCCCTTCGTGTGCCTGTGACGTCAAGGCGCCGTCCGGCCCGGCCGCCGTGCTGCACCCTGGGGAGTGCGCCCGTCGCGATGACTGCGAGCGGGTGGCGACCGGGTCGGGGTGGCGCATATCTACCTGACACCCGGCGGCCACTGGCACACCATCTGGCGGACCCTGGCGAACCCTGGCGAATAGTCGCTCGGCAACTCTCACCGGGCTAGTGTCAACTCAGCCGAGAACCTGGGGGCTTGAGTGAGCGGACAACCCAACACCCGACTCGCGGACCTGTTCGGCATGGCCGGCTGGTCCAAGGGAGAACTCGCGAGGCTGGTCAACAAGCAGGCGGCGGCCATGGGCCACCCTCAGCTGTCGACCGACACCTCCCGGGTGCGGCGGTGGATCGAGACGGGAGAGATCCCGCGCGATCCGGTGCCGCGGGTGCTGGCGGCCCTGTTCACCGAGCGTCTCGGCCGTGTCGTGACCATCGAGGACCTCGGTCTGGTCAGGCACGGGCGCGCGGGGAAACGGCAGGGCGACGGGAGCGTGGAGCATCCCGACGGTGTGCCGTGGGCGCCCGAGCGGACCGCGGCGGTCCTCACCGAATTCACGGGAATGGACCTCATGCTCAACCGACGCGGCTTGGTGGGCGCGGGTGCCGCGCTCGCCGCGGGATCCGCACTCAGCGGAGCCATGCACGACTGGCTGCACACCGACCCGACCCTCTCCGCCGACGCCCCCCACACCGATCACCCCCTGCATGCCGACCCCGCTGGGTTCGACCGCTACGAGGCCGCCCCCATCGGGACGCAGGAGGTCGAGGAACTCGAACGCTCGGTCGAGGTCTTCCGCGCCTGGGACGCGGCCCGCGGCGGCGGGCTCCAGCGCAAGGCCGTGGTGGGCCAGCTCAACGAGGTGGGCGGCATCCTCGCCTACCACCACTCGCCCGGCATCCAGCGCCGCTTGTGGGGCGTCGCCGCCAACCTCGCCGTCCTGGCCGGCTGGATGTCGCACGACGTGGGTCTGGAGCCCACCGCGCAGAAGTACTTCCTCATCGCCGCCCACGCGGCGCGCGAGGGCGGGGACCGGCCGCGCGCGGGCGAGGCACTGTCCCGGGCCGCCCGGCAGATGGTGCACCTGGGCCGCCCCGACGACGCGCTGAACCTGATGAAACTCGCCCAGTCCGGCTCCGGCGACCGGCTGCTGCCCCGGACCAAGGCGATGTTCCACACCATCGAGGCCTGGGCGCAGGCGTCGATGGGCAAGGGCCAGGCCATGCGCCGCACCCTGGGCCAGGCCGAGGACCTCTTCGTCTCCGACATGGCGGACGAGGAGACGCCGGACTGGATGCAGACCTTCAAGGCCGAGGATCTGTACGGCATGCAGGCGCTCGCCTACCGCACCCTGGCGGAGTTCGACCCCGGCGCCGCCGTGCACGCCCAGTACTACGCGCAGAAGGCGCTGGATCTGCGGATCGACGGCCGGGAGCGCTCGAAGATCTTCGACCACCTGTCCATGGCGTCGGCCTGCTTCATCGCCGACGACCCCGAACAGGCCGACCGCTACGCCCGGCTGGCCCTGATGTCGATGGGCTCGAACTCCTCCCGCCGCACCTGGGACCGGCTGCGCCAGATGTACCGGCTCACCGCCCAGTACGCCGGCTACCCGGGGATCCAGGAGCTGCGCGAGGAGATCGTGCAGGCCCTGCCGAAGGGCAAGAACGGCAAGGCGGGGGGCAGCGCACCGGCGTAGGGAGCGGGCGTCCCCCGGGTGCGGGGAGCGGACGCTGTGGGTGTGAGAAACGGGCGAAGGGTTACGACTCCACCCGGGCCACCAGGACGCACGCGCCGTCCTGGCGCTCGGCGGTGTCGAACTCCGCCACGACCGCGCGCACGCAGTCCTGCGCGTCGGCGGCATCCGCGATCCGCGGGGCCAGGTCGAGCAGGGCGTCCGAGCCGTCCGCCCCCGCACGTCCGGGCACCAGGCCGGCGGTGTGCAGCAGGAGCAGGTCACCGGCCTCGAGGGTCTCCTCGGCCTGGCCGTAGGCGGCGGTCGGGGTGGCGCCGAGCAGGACGCCGTCCGGGGGCGCCAGCCTGCGCCCCGTTCCGGCGCGGTACAGCACGGGGGCCGGATGCCCGGCCTGTGCCCAGGTCAGGGTGCGGTCGGCCGGCCGGTAGCGGCAGCAGACGGCGCTGCCGAGGGCCGGCCGGCCGGCGGAGTCCAGTAACCGGTTGAGCAGCGCCATGAGCTCGCCGGGCCGGGTGCCCGCCATCGCCATGCCCCGCACCGCGCCCAGCAGCATCGCCATGGTGGACGTCACGACCGGTCCGCGACCGGTGAGGTCGCCGACGCCCAGCAGGCTCTCGCCCGCGGGCAGTTCCAGGGCGTCGTACCAGTCGCCGCCGATCAGCTCGCTCGCCGGGGCGGACAAGTAGTGGGCGGCGATGTCGAGGGACCCGGCGCCGCGGCGCGGGAGCCGCAGGGAGCCGTGCCACGGGGGGAGCACGGCTCCCTGCACCTCGACCGCGACCCGGTGCTCGGCCTGCGCCCGCTGCCGGCGGCGCTGGAGCGAGTCACGGGTCTCGCTCACCGCCCGCTCGCTGCGCCGCAGTTCGCTGACGTCGCGCAGCACCGCCCACATGGACGTGGTGCTGCCGTCGGCGTCGAGCACCGGCTCGCCCATCACGTGCACCGTGCGGACCTCGCGGTCCGGGCGCACGATGCGGAACTCGCCGTCGATCGGTTTGGCGTCGATCAGGCAGTCCGTGACCATCGCCGTGAGCTGCGGCCGGTCCTCCTCCAGCACGAGGGAGGGCAGTTCGTCCAGGGTGAGCGCCGGGCTCGCCGGGTCGCGGCCGAGGATCCGGTACAACTCGCCGGACCAGCTTGCCTCGTCGGTCAGCAGGTTCCACTCCGCACTGCCGACCCGGCTGAGCAGCGGACCGCTCGGCGCCTGTGCGGCCTCGGCGGGCGGTTGCTCTGCCGCGGGCCCGGCGGGCAGCGGGCCGTCCCGCAGTTGCGCCAGGTGCTCGTCGAGGTCGTCGAGCTGGTGCAGGGCCAGGTCGTACAGGGCGCGCTGCCAGCGTTCCGTGGGATCGCTGCCGTCGCCCTGAGTGTCACGCCGTACCGCGTCCACGTCGCCCTTGAGCCGCCGCGCCTGCGAAATCAGCGCGTCCACCGAACCGCGGGAGGGCGGCTGGGCGGAAGAGCGGTCCGCGGAGACATGGGACGGCATGACGCACTCCGATGCGGGACGGTACGGCCAGGCGGACGGGTGGGACCGGTTACGACTGTTGCACAGCCCGCGATGTCGTGTAAGGGATTTGGCACCACACGATCCGGTGGTGCTTCTGGCATATGCCACAGTCTTCCCGGAGGGGCATCGCGGTACGGTCGGCGTAGATCGCACCACTGGCAAATCGTAGTCGTTGTACGCGACTTGACGGACCGTCGAGCATTCCGCGCAGACGTTCAGGCGGATGTTCGACGGTTGTGTGTTCGGCTCTCTGGCCGCCTGCTGTTCATGTGCCGCCCCACCGCACGGATACGGACCCCGGCCGCCTCACGGTGCACCCTTGCGCGCGGTGGTCGCGCCCGTTCACCGGCCGCCTGGCGACCGGCGCGCCCAGGTCAGCGGCGCTCCTCGGCGTACAGCGGCGGGCGCGGGGCCGGGTCGACGCAGACCCGTCCGCCGTCCTCCAGGGAGCGCACCCCGGCCTCGGCGACCAGGGACGCGGCATAGCCGTCCCACGCGCCGGGCCCGGTGACCCGGCCCGCCCGGGTGGCGTCGACCCAGGCCTGCACCTCACGGTCGTAGGCGTCCGCGAACCGCACCAGATAGTCCTGCGGCACCTCGACGCCCGCGCCGCCGCGCGCGGTGACCGCCATGCCGTGCTCCTCACCGATCCGCGCGCTGCCACCGTCGCAGACGGCCTCGCAGCGCACCTGGTAGCCGAAGCCGCAGTTGACGAACACCTCCACGTCCACCAGGGCGCCCCGCTCGGTCTCGAACAGCACGAACTGCGGGTCGGCCAGCCCCTCGGGAGCGCCGGCGCAGGAGCGTGGACGCAGCACGGTCACCGCGGTCAGCTCCTGCCCGAGGAGCCAGCGCGCGGCGTCGATCTCGTGCGACACGGAGCTGTTGACCAGCATCGCGCTGGTGAAGCCGGGCGGGGAGGAGACGTTGCGGTGCACGCAGTGCAGCATCAGCGGCCGGCCGAGCGAACCGCCGTCCAGCAGCGCCTTCAGCCGCAGGTACTCGGCGTCGTAGCGGCGCATGAAACCGATCTGCGCCAGGCGCCTGCCGAGCCGCGCCTCCGCCTCGACCACGCGCAGGGCGCCCGCCGAGTCCGGCACCATCGGCTTCTCGCACAGCACCGGCAGCCCGCGCGCGAACGCCGCGAGCAGCGCCTCCTCGTGCGCCGGGCCGGGGGAGGCGATCAGCACCGCCGCCACGCCCGGTGCGCCCAGCGCGGCCTCGGCGTCCGCGTGCACGCTCACGCCGTCGATCCCGGCGGCCGCCTCCTTGGCCCGCCCGGTGTCCGGGTCGGCCACGGCGGCGACCCGCGCCCCGCTCACCACCCGGTCGAGACGGCGTATGTGGTCGGCACCCATGTGCCCGGCACCCAGCACGGCCACGCCCAGCGGCTCAGCCACGTCTCCCACGGCTCCTTCCCCGGTTCGCGTGCGCGTGCCCGGCGGCGCACGCGAACCAGGGTGTCACGGCAGTCAAGGCCGCGCGGGAGCCGGCGCGGGAGGGTCAGAACCGCAGCACGCCCGCGATGCCCTCCGCGTCGCGCAGTGAGCCGTCGGGGACGAACCGCACGTCCGCGCCGGTCTCCAGGCACTGCTCGACGATCTCGTCGACGACGTCCTCGCGGGCGTCGAGTTCGCCGTCCGCGGCGGGCTCCAGATGGTCGCCGACGTCGCGGACCGTCACCTGGTAGTTCTCCTCGACGGCGAGCAGCCGCACGCGGGCCTCGCGGGCGCTGCGCCAGATCTCGTCGAGCCCGGCCGCGAACGCGCGCCGTCCGCGGGCCGCTTCGAGTTCCGCCGCGACCGTGTCGGCCGTCCGGCGCTGCTGTTCGGCCACGACCGGCCGTACGGCTCGCCACACCGCCTCGGGCGAGGCGTGGGTGAGTCCGCCGTGCCGTATGTGCACCGCGCACTTGGCGACCGTGCCGACGTCGTCGAACAGGGACAGCGCGGCCTGCTCACCGGTGACGTAGACCGGCCGGGAGTCCTGGCGCAGCACCTCGGCCATCGCCGTGTCGGCCTCCCGCAGGAACTGGCGGGTGCCCTCGTCGCGGAACGTGCTCTGCAGGTCGCCGATGCGCTCCTGGCGCTCGGCGTCGAAGTTGTCCCGGCTGCGGGTCCGGGGGAAGCCGCCGGTGTGGTCCTCGGCCACCCGGTCGTGGCCGCCGCTCCACAGCGTGACGCGGTCGGCGGAGACCGACAGCACCCAGAACGGCCGGTCGGCGGCCTGGGCGGAGACCAGGTTGCGGGTCAGGAAGGTGTCCGACAGCACCACCCGTTCCGGCACGGAACGGGCCAGCGACCACACCTGATGCTCACCGGGAGCGGCGAAGATCACCAGCCCGTCCTCGGCGTGGGTCAGGTCCACCTCGGCCAATGCCCGGTCGAGTTCGCGCGCGACCTCGGCGCGCCGTTCCCGGCTGACGGCCGGGTCGGCCTCCAGCCGGCGCTTGGCCTCGGCCACGACATTGCGCAGCCGGACCCGGTCCTGGGAGTTGTCGGGTTCGCGGCGATGGGTCGGCGTCAGTACGGACACCGCCGGATACGGCCGCGGACGGCGCAGTTCGGCGAGAGTGGCAGGGCTCAGTGCATGCTCCATGACAGCACCATAGGGCTGATTCGCGTATCGGGCATTTGGGGTAACTCTGGCTGTTCCTGCGGGGATCTTCACAGCTCCACGGCAGTGACGCGCGACCTGCGGACGGTTACGCTACCCGCCAGTAACCGGATCGCTCCCAGGAGACGCCCATGCCGCAGCTCGAGGTCGACGGCGCGACACTGACGTACGACGACGAGGGCCCCCGCGACGGCGCGGCGCCCCTGGTGTTCGTGCACGGCTGGACGGCCGACCGGCACCGCTGGGACCACCAGGTCGGCCACTTCGCGCGGCGGCGCCGGGTCATCCGGCTCGACCTGCGCGGGCACGGCGAGAGCAGCGGCGCGGGTGTGCGCACCATCGCGGCACTGGCCGACGACGTGCTCGCACTGCTCGACCACCTTCAGGTCGAGCGCTGCGTCCTGGCCGGTCACTCCATGGGCGGGATGATCGCGCAGACCATCGCCCTGTCCCATCCCGCGCGCGTCGAGCGACTGGTCCTGGTGGGCACCATCGGCCGGATGACATACAGCCGGGCCAGGGGCCTGCTGATGGCGGCGTCCACGCTCGTGCCGTACCGGCTGTTCGTCGCCGCCAACATCCGGCGCGCCTTCGCCCCCGGACACCCGCGCGAGGAGATCCGCCGCTCCATCGCGGCCTCCGCCGCCACCCCGCGCGAGGTCGTCATGACCCTCTACGGCGCCATGCGGGCCTTCGACGTCCTCGACCGGGTCGGCGAGATCCGCACGCCCACCCTGCTCGTCCACGGCGCCCGCGACGTCCAGTTGCCGGTCGCGCAGATGCTGCGGATGGCCACCGCCTATCCGGACGCCGTGGTCCGGCTGATCGACGCCGGGCACGAACTGCCCCTGGAGAAACCGCGGGAACTGACCCGGGCGATCGACCGGTTCCTGGCCGAACAGGCGGCCTGAGCGCGACGCCCGGCACCGTTCCACGTCCGAGGGTGCGCGACGTCAGTCCTCCTCGTCCGGCCCGCACGAGCTGCCGCTCACCGGCAGCGATCCGTACAGCAGGAAGTCGTCGACCTTGCGGTGCACGCACTTGGACGACCCGTAGCCCGTGTGACCGTCGCCTCGGTTGTCCAGCACCACCGCCGAGGAGCCGAGGCGCTCGGCGGTCTCCTGCGTCCAGCGGTACGGCGTCGCCGGGTCAC
This sequence comes from Streptomyces sp. NPDC014006, assembly GCF_043088925.1. NCBI lineage: Bacteria > Bacillati > Actinomycetota > Actinomycetes > Kitasatosporales > Streptomycetaceae > Streptomyces > Streptomyces sp. NPDC014006. Next base: position 44,135 of record NZ_JBICAJ010000004.1, read on the forward strand.
CCCGCGTGCCGACGAGCAGCATCTTCGCCGAGTGCAGGTCCTTGACCTTCTCGCGGACGAAGTCGGTGCCCGCGGGCCGGCCGTAGCACATCAGCACCTGCGCCAGCCGGAACCGGCCGAAGACGGGTGAGGCCTGCTCGTAGGCGGCGCGCAGCCGGCCCAGATCCCTGGTGATCCGGTCGGCGGAGGGCCGGTCGGGATCGTCGGCGCAGTTGATCGCCATCAGCGCCGCCGGAGGGTTGTCCAGCGGGACGTCGTCGGCGTCCGTCAGCCCCGTGCCACCGCGATCGCCCGGGTCGCGGCGGACCGGCGGAGCAAAACCGCCGGACGCGAAGCCCATCACGCCGTTGGTGTCACCGTCCTGGACCAGCTCGGCCAGCGCCCGCTCCAGCGAGGGCCACAGCTTCTTGCTGTACAGCCCCTGCCCGATCGCGCCCACCAGGTCCTGGCCGGTGAACGGCTTGCCGATACCGCTCTGCACCGGGTCCTCGTCCATCGAGTGGATGAGCTTCACGACCTGCTCGCGGGCCGAGCGCGCGTCCTCGCCGAACGGGCACGCGATGTCCTGCACGCACCAGTCGACGAAGTCGTCCAGCGCCACCTGCTGGCCCTGCGCCCCCGCGATGCCCTGCTCGGTCAGCGGCTCGGAGAGTGTGTCCACACCGTCCAGCACCACCCGGCCCACCCGGTCCGGGAACCGGGCCGCGTAGACCGCGCCGAGCCGGGTGCCGTAGGAGAAGCCGAGATAGTTGAGCTTGCCTTCGCCGAGTGCCGCGCGCATCACGTCCAGGTCGCGGGCCGCGTCGACCGTGCCGATGTGCCGCAGCACCGGACCCGAGTGCCGGGCACAGGCCACGGCCGCCTGGCGCAGCTGCTCCAGCGCGGCCCGCGGGTCGGCCAGTTCGTCCTGGCCCGCCACCGCCGCGAACGCGTCGTCCTCGCCCTCCCCGCAGCTGACCGGAGAGGAGCGGCCGACGCCACGGGGGTCGAACGTCACCACGTCATAGCCGTTGGTGAGCCCCATGAAGTCCTTGCCGCTGTCGGCGAGCTGGGGCACGCCCGCACCGCCCGGCCCGCCGAAGTTGAGCACCACCGAGCCGCGCCGGTGACCGGTCGCACGGTAGCGGGCCACGGCCAGGTCCAGCTTGCCCGCCCGGGGGTGCGCGTAGTCGAGCGGGACGGTGATCTTCCCGCACTGCAGGTCCCTGGGCATCCCGTCGCCCTGGCATCGGCCCCAGGTGATCTTCTGGTCGTAGAACCGGCTCAGGTCGGGCCCGGAACCGGCGTGCGCCGCCGGCACTCCCGTAGCCAGCAGGGCGAACCCGAGGGCTCCGGAGAGCGCGCAGCGGCGTATCGCCGCGGACCGCGTCGACCGCTCGGACAGCATCCTTGCCTCCCAGGGCGCCCCGTCGCGGACCGGAACCGGCGCCCTCGCTCACCATAAGCGGGCCGCGCACGCCCCGCCCGTCCGCGCACGGACCGGTGACACGAGCCCCGCTCCGCCGGCCCGGGGCGTGCCGGGGAGTCCGTACCCGGGGCGTCCGGACCGCGCCCGGGATGTCACGGCCCGTGCGGCTTTACCGCTTGTTCGACAAACATGCCGCTCGATGGAGTGAAGAAACAATCAACGTCCGATACGCCCATAACCCGGACCGCCGGGCTGCGTTCCAGTCGGTGCGGGCGAGTGCCCGTGTCCATGTCTGGAAGGCAGGGAGCCTATGAAACGGGTTACCCGAAACGGTCTGATCGCCGTCGCCGCCGCGTCGGGTGCGATGGCCCTGACGGGGGCCGCGTACGCCGACTCCGCGGCGGACGGCTCGGCCGCCGGCTCACCCGGGCTGATCTCCGGCAACACCCTCCAGCTCCCGGTGCAGGTGCCCGTGAACCTGTGCGGGAACACGGTGAGCGTGGCCGGTGTGCTCAACCCCGCGGCGGGCAACCGCTGCGCGAACACCTCCGGCGGCGGCGCCCCGGCACCGGGTGCCGGCGGCTCGGCCCACACCCGCTCCGGTGCCCCGGGCCCGGGCGGCTCCGGGAACTCCGGCGGGGTGCGGGCCGACGGCGTCACGTCCGACTCACCGGGAGTGCTCTCCGGCAACGGCATCCAGCTCCCGGTCCACCTGCCGGTCAACGTCAGCGGCAACAGTGTGAACGTCGTCGGCATCGGCAATCAGGCCACCGGCAACACGTCCGTGAACCACTCCGGCGGCCACCCGGCTCCCGGTCCCGCCCGGCCCACCCCGCGTCCGGCCGCGCCCCCGAAGCGTCACCCCGCGCCGCACGTCCCGAATCGGCAGGTCGTCACCTCCCTCGCGAACACCGGCGCGGACCTGGACCTGCCCGCCGCGGTCGGCAGCGCGGCCCTCGTCCTCGGCGGCGCCGCCCTCTACCGGCGCTTCCGGCCACAGACGGGGCGCTGATCCAGCCGCAGCGGCGGCGGACGGGGCGCTGATCCGGCGGCAGTGGCCGTGGACGCGGCCCTGATTCGACGCCGGCGTCGAGCATGGGCGCTGATCCGGCGATGGCGGCCAAGCATGGCGCCCGATGCCGCGGCGGTGGCGGCCCGGGCCCCGTCAAGCCGCCCCGGAGAAAACCGCCCCACCGCCGACCGCGTCCGCGCTCAGGACGCGGTCGGCCCGGCTGGCCCCCGGCGGGACTGGACGTTCGGAGCCCGTAGCTCCTGCGTCAGCTCCAGCACCTGGTTCTCGACCGTGGTGCCGCGAGCACCCCCCGGCACCGGCATCGACACCGAGGTCAGGCGTGAGGCGTTCCATCGGCAGGAGGGTCCCACCGAGGTCCCGCCTCCCCGGTGTCGAGCGAACGCGCGCTCTGTTCACCGCGCCGTCATGCCATGTACCTTTCAACTGTCTCCACGCGTGTAGAACACTCCCGCTCGGCTCTTCTCTACGCGCGGAGATCGGCGCCCCCACCGCCTACTCTCCCCCTCACCCGGAGGTTCGCCGGATGTCCGGATCGATCAGACCCCGCCGCACGGTCACCACCGTCCTCGCCGCCCTCGGCCTGTGCCTCACCGGAGCCGCGCTGCAGACCGGTGCCACGGCCACCCCGGCCCACGCGGCCACCCCCCACCGCGTCCTGTTCGACAACGCCCACGCCGAGACGGCCGGCAACGCCGACTGGATCATCTCCACCAGTCAGCCCGACCCGCTGGGCCAGGACGCCACCCCGTCCGCCGAGACCGACTGGACGGGTGCCCTGTCGTCCTGGGGCGTGGCGCTGCAAAAGACCGGCGGTTACAGCCTGAAGACGCTGCCCTCCGGTTCGAGCCTGAGCTACGGCGGCACCTCGGCGACGGACCTGTCCCAGTTCGACACGCTGGTGCTGCCCGAGCCCAACACGCTGTTCACCAGCGCCGAGAAGACGGCGATCATGAACTTCGTCAAGAACGGCGGCGGTCTGTTCATGATCTCGGACCACACCGGGGCCGACCGCAACAACGACGGCCAGGACGCCGTCGAGATCCTCAACGACCTGATGACGAACAACAGCGTCGACTCCACCGACCCCTTCGGCTTCTCCATCGACGCCCTGAGCATCAGCTCCGACCACCCGGCCGCGATCAGCGACGCCACCGACCCCGTGCTGCACGGCTCGTTCGGCACCGTCACCAAGAGCCTCATCGCCAGTGGCACCACCGCCACGCTCAAGCCCGCGGACAATCCGAGCGTCAAGGGCCTGCTCTACCGCACCGGTTACTCGGGCAACACCGGTGCCTTCTTCGCCACCAGCACCTTCGGCAGCGGCCGCGTCGCCTTCTGGGGCGACAGTTCGCCCATCGACGACGGCACCGGCCAGTCGGGCAACACGTTGTACGACGGCTGGAACGACACCAGCGCGACCGACGCCCCGCTCGCCCTGAACGCCACCGCCTGGCTCGCCGGCACGGGCACCACGAGCGGGGGCACGACCGGCACATGCACGGCCGCCCAGCTGCTCGCCAACCCCGGCTTCGAGTCCGGTGCCACCGCCTGGAGCGCCTCCAGCGGGGTCATCACCAACGACACCGGCGAGGCCGCCCGTACCGGTTCCTACAAGGCCTGGCTGAACGGCTACGGCGCCGCCCACACCGACACCCTCGCGCAGTCGGTGACCATCCCCGCCGGGTGCACGAACGCCACCCTCACCTTCTATCTCCACGTCGACACCGCCGAGGCGACCACGACCACGGCCTACGACACCCTCAAGGCGCAGGTCGTGAGCAGCAGCGGCACGGTGCTGTCGACCCTCGCGACCTACTCGAACCTGAACGCGGCGAGCGGTTACACCCAGCGCAGCTTCAGCCTCGCGGGCTACGCCGGACAGACCGTCACGATCAAGTTCACCGGCACCGAGGGGTCCACCCTCCAGACCTCGTTCGTCCTCGACGACACCTCGATGAGCGTGAGCTGACGCCGTGGAGGGCGGTCCTGCCGGACCGCCCTCCACGGGACGATGCCCTGCTGTGCCGCGGGCTGGGCGTCCGGCGTGGTGGTGTCCTCGTCCTGCCGGTCGCCGCAGCGTGACGCGGAGCCGGTTGTTCACGCCGTGCGCGGGCTTGCCGTGCGCGACGAGGGTGCCGTACTTGACGTCCTTGGCCCGGATCTCCGCCTCGTAGCGGTGCTTGCCGCTCTTGAAGACCTTCGCGGTGGAGACCTTGTGGGCGAGCTTCACCGTCTTGACGTACACACGCTTGGCCTGGTCCGGACTGTGCGCGGGTGTGACCGAGCGGCCGGTCCGCGTCATGCGGACCGGCCCTTGTTTCCTTCGCCTTCTTCTCGTGTGATGCCCCACCTGATGATGGCCGGGGTGGTAGTGATCCGGGGGTCACCGTCCGGGTGTCACGGCCGGGGTGGCGCGCTCCTGGCCGCCGTACCGGCGCACAGCATTCCGAGCACGAGCGCCAGGGCGCCGATGACGATGTTGTTCACCACCACGCCCGTGTCCGGGCTGCTGCCGACGACCCACGGGGCGATGATCATCCAGATGCCCAGGGCGCACATGGCCCAGCTCAGGCCGTACATGCGCTCGGGGGCGCGGGTGAAGCCGAGGGCCAGAAGGCCGATCGCGATACCGATGATGAGGTTGTGCGTCACCAGCGGGGGCTGGCTTGTCGTGTAGTGAACGATCCACGGGGACACGGCGCAGTACAGGCCGAGCAGGAACACCGGCCCGTCCACGAGCGCCACATCACGACCGCCGAGCATGCGGGCGTACCGCGCCTGCATCTCGGAGACGTCCGGGTGAGTGGTGATGTCACCCCTGCCGTGCGAGAGGTTGGCCATGACTTGTCTCCTTTGACTGGCCGGCCGACCGTGTCCGGTGTGGTGAGCGGTCGGCGCCACCTCTGTCCATTTTGCTCTTACTTCACCCTTATGTGTAGAGGTCGCAGGGGTGGTGGGCCCCCTGGGTCCGCGATGCGAGAACGACCGGGTTTTCCTTGACGGTGCTCCTCCGCTGCTGCCACGATCCATGGCATGACCATGCGACTGGACCTCACGCGGCGACGGCACGTCGACCTCGCGCGCGTCTCCAGCGCCTGCTGTCGCCTCGCGGCCTGACTCCGCCGAGCCTCTTTTCCTCACCAGCCGTCTGAACCGGCTTCCCGCCGCCTGCCCTGAATCCGGCGTGCCCACTTCCCTCGCCACCGCGCACCCCTGCGTGGTCGCGCGTCCCACCACGCCGCCACGCCTGCGTGCACGCCCGCCCCCGCGCGCCCCCGCAGCTCCGCCACCGGAGTTCCGTAAGAAAGAGGACCCATGGCCATCGTCCTGTCCGTCTCCGGCAGCCCCTCCGCCACCTCCCGCACCGCCCGTCTGCTGCGCCACCTCGACCAGCGGCTGGCCGCGCAGGGCCACGACGTCATCCCGCTGGACGTACGCACCGTCCCCGCCGAGGCCCTCCTCGGCGCCGACTTCCGGCACCCGGCGATCGTCGAGGCCACAGAACTGTTCGCCCGCGCCGACGGGGTCGTCGTCGGCACGCCCGTGTACAAGGCGGCGTACTCCGGCGTGCTCAAGGCACTGCTGGACCTGCTCCCGCAGTACGCGCTGACCGGCAAGACCGTCCTGCCGCTGGCCACCGGCGGCAGCACCGCGCACGTCCTGGCGCTGGACTACGCGCTGCGCCCGGTGCTGAACTCCATGGGCGCCGCGCACATCGTCCCGGGCTGGTTCACCCTCGACAAGGACATCACCGTCCGCGAGGACGGCTCGGTGACCGTCGCCCCGGCCACCGCCGAGGCCCTGGGGCAGGTCGTCGACCACTTCGGGGCGGCCCTGCACCGCAGCCCCGTCCTGGCCGCGGCGAGCTGACCCGCCCCACCACCCGGTCAGACCCTGGCCCAGCCTGCCCCGCTCCCCGGGCGGACCCCTGCGCCGGTCCGCCCGGACGGACGCCATCACGCGTCCTGGCGGCCCCAGGCCGGGCCCTCTCGAACGGAGAAACGCCGTGTCCCTCACCTTCCACTGGTTCCTGCCCACCAACGGCGACAGCCGCGATGTCGTCGGCGGCGGCCACGGCACCCCGGCCACCGCCTCAGGCCGGGACCGGCCGCCCACGGTCGGCTATCTGAGCCAGATCGCCCGCGCCGCCGAGGATCTCGGCTTCGTCGGCGCGCTCACCCCGACCGGTGCCTGGTGCGAGGACGCGTGGCTGACCACCGCGATGGTCAGCCAGAACACCGAGCGGCTGAAGTTCCTCGTCGCCTTCCGGCCCGGCTTCGTCTCCCCGACGCTCGCCGCGCAGATGGCGTCCACCTTCCAACGGCACACCGGCGGACGGCTGTTGCTGAACGCCGTCACCGGCGGCGAGAGCCAGGAGCAGCGCGCCTACGGCGACTTCCTCGACAAGGAAGCCCGCTACCGGCGCACCGGGGAGTTCCTGGAGATCGTGCGGGGTCTGTGGGACGGCAGGAGCGTCGACCTGGACGGCGAGCACCTGCGGGTCGAGGACGCGTCGCTCGCCCGGCTGCCCGACCCCGTCCCCCAGGTGTACTTCGGCGGCTCCTCGCCGATCGCCGGGGACGTCGCCGCCCGGCACGTGGACGTCTACCTCACCTGGGGCGAACCGCCCGCCCAGGTCGCCGAGAAGATCGCCTGGATCAGGAAGCTCGCCGCCCGGCACGGCCGCACCCTGCGCTTCGGCATCCGGCTGCACGTCATCACCCGTGACACCGCCGCGCAGGCGTGGGCCGAGGCGGACCGGCTGCTGTCCGGGTTCGACCCCGAGACAGTGCGGTCGGTGCAGTCCGGGCTCGCCCGCAGCGAGTCGGAGGGCCAGCGGCGGATGCTCGCGCTGCACGGCGGCGGCCGCGACGGCCTGGAGATCCACCCCAATCTGTGGGCCGGCATCGGCCTGGTGCGAGGCGGCGCCGGCACCGCGCTGGTCGGCAGCCACGACGAGGTCGCCGAACGCATCAAGGAGTACGCCGCCCTCGGCATCGACGAGTTCGTCCTGTCCGGCTACCCGCACCTGGAGGAGGCGTACTGGTTCGGCGAAGGCGTCCTGCCACGGCTGGCCGCACAGGGACTGTGGCGCCACCCGTCCGCCCCGGCGTCCCCGCCTGCGACTCAGGTGCCGTTCACGAACCAGGCGGCGCCGACGCCGCCCAGATTTTTTTCCGATCCCGTCGGCCCGGATGTCGATCCGGGCCGCGGTCGTTCGTGTAGGAGGTGACACAACCCCACAAGGCCGAGGAGGCCGTCATGACGTACTACCTGCTCAGCGTGATGCAGCCGGTCGGTGAACCGCCCGCGCCCGAAGTGCTCGCCGGGATCGGGAAGAACCTCGAGGTCTTCCACCAGGAACTGCGCCAGGCCGGCGCCTGGGTGTTCGCCGGCGGCCTGCATGGACCGGAGTCCTCCACCGTGCTGCGCCCCGAGGGCGGCGAGGTGCTGATCACCGACGGGCCGTACGCCGAGGGCAAGGAGCACCTGGGCGGCATCTGCCTGATCAAGGCGCCCGACCTGGACGCCGCCCTGGACTGGGGCCGCAAGGCCGCCCTCGCCACCACCCTGCCGATCGAGGTGCGGCCCTTCCTGGGCGAAGCGGACCGATGACCGCCGACGTCGAGTCCGTCTTCCGCGCGGAGTACGGCCGCGCGGTCGCCGTCCTCGTCCGCTTCGTCGGCGACATCGACCTCGCCGAGGAAGCGGTGCAGGACGCCTTCACCGTGGCCCTGCGCACCTGGCCGGACAAGGGCGTGCCGCCGAGCCCCGCCGGGTGGATCATCACCACCGCCCGCAATCGCGCCGTCGACCGGCTGCGCCGCGAGTCCACGCGGGACGCGCGGCACGCCGAGGCGGCCCGGCTGTTCGCCGCCGACCCGCCGGCCGAGGAGGGCCCCGTGCGCGACGACCGGCTCCGTCTGATCTTCACCTGCTGCCATCCCGCGCTCGCCACCTCCGCCCAGGCCGCGCTCACCCTGCGGCTGCTCGGCGGACTCGGCACCGCGCAGATCGCCCGCGCCTTCCTCGTGCCCGAGGCGACGATGGCCCAGCGAATCGTGCGCGCCAAGGCGAAGATCCGCAACGCCCGCATCCCGTACCGAGTGCCGCGCGACGCCGATCTGCCCGACCGGCTGCGCGGGGTGCTCGCGGTGGTCTACCTCATCTACAACGAGGGATACGCGGGCGACCCCGAACTGTGCGCCGAAGCGGTACGCCTGGGCCGGCTGCTGGCCGAGCTGATGCCGGACGAACCCGAGGTCACCGGCCTGCTCGCGCTGGTGCTGCTCACCGAAGCGCGCCGCCCCGCCCGCACCGACGCCTCCGGCGCCCTGATCCCGCTGCCCGAACAGGACCGCTCCCGCTGGGACCGCGCGCTGATCGCCGAAGGACAGGACCTGGTCCGCCGCTGCCTGCGCCGGGACCGGCCCGGCCCCTACCAGATCCAGGCCGCGATCAACGCCGTCCACAGCGACGCCCGCGCCGCCGAGGACACCGACTGGACCCAGATCCGGCAGTTGTACGACCACCTCATGGCCCTCGCGCCGAGCCCGGTCGTCGCGCTCAACCGCGCGGTGGCCGTCGCCGAGACCGAAGGTCCCGAGCCCGCGCTGGCCCTGGTGGACGCCCTGGACCTGGACGGCTACCACGTCCACCACGCCGTACGTGCCGACCTGCTGCGCCGGCTGGGGCGGACGGCGGATGCCCTGCGGGCGTACGACCGGGCGCTCGCGCTCGTCCCCGGCCCCGCCGAACGTGGCTACCTGGAGCGGCGCCGCCGGGAGCTGGTCCCGTGACGTCGATCACCCGCGGGAATTCATTTCGTACCTGAAAGGTTGGCAAATGCATCCACCGAGGAGGCATTGTGAACCAGACCCCCGAGCAGATCGGCGCCACCGTCGACCGGCTGCGCGCCACATTCCGCACCGGCCGCACCAAGCCCGTCGCCTGGCGCACCGCCCAGCTGCGCGCCCTGCGCACGATGCTCACCGACCAGGGCACCGAACTGGCCGCCGCCCTCCACGCCGACCTCGGCAAGAGCGAGGCGGAGGCCTACCGTACGGAGATCGACTTCACGATCCGGGAGATCGACCACACCCTCGCCCACCTCGACGACTGGCTGCGCCCCGAGCCCGCCCCCGTCCCGGCCCACCTCGGCGCCGACGCCACCGCCTGGACGCAGTACGACCCCCTCGGTGTCGTCCTCGTCATCGCGCCGTGGAACTACCCCGCCCAGCTCCTGCTCGCCCCGCTCGTCGGCGCCCTCGCCGCCGGCAACGCCGTGGTCGTCAAGCCCAGCGAGCTGGCCCCGGCCACCTCCGCCGCGCTGGCCCGGCTGCTGACCGCCCACCTCGACACCGACGCGGTCGCCGTCGTCGAGGGCGGCGTCCCGGAGACCACGGCCCTGCTCGCCGAGCGCTTCGACCACATCTTCTACACCGGCAACGGCACCGTCGGCCGTATCGTCATGCGCGCCGCCGCCGAGCACCTCACCCCGGTCACCCTCGAACTCGGCGGCAAGTCACCGGCGTTCGTCGACGCGGGCGCCGACCTCCACGTCGTCGCCGACCGCCTGGTGCGCGGCAAGTTCCTCAACGCCGGCCAGACCTGCGTCGCCCCCGACTACGTCCTGACCGACCCCGCCACGGCCGCCGCCCTCGAACCGGCCCTCGCCGCAGCCGTCGAGAAGGTCTACGGCACCGACCCGCGGACCGCCCCGCACTACAGCCGCATCGTCAACGAACGCCACTTCGACCGGCTCACCGCCCTGCTGGACTCCGGCCGCGTGGTCGTCGGCGGCGACAGCGACCGGGACGCCAAGTACCTCGCGCCGACCGTCCTGGCCGACGTCGACCCGAAGGCCCCGGTGATGCAGGAGGAGATCTTCGGACCGATCCTGCCGATCGTCACCGTCGCCGGCCTGGACGAGGCCATCGCCTTCATCGACGACCGGGACAAGCCGCTCGCCCTGTACGTGTTCTCCGACTCCGAAGACACCCGCCGCCGCATCGCCGCCGAGACCTCCTCCGGCGGACTCGGGTACGGGCTGCCGCTCGCCCATCTCACCGTCTCCGACCTGCCGTTCGGCGGCGTCGGCGAGAGCGGCATGGGCAACTACCACGGCCGGTACTCCCTGGAGACGTTCAGCCACCGCAAGGCCCTCCTGAGCAAGCCGCTCTGAGGACTGCCGTACGGATAGGATCCGCCGATGACCACGGAAACGATCACCGCAGACAGTGCGGGCACCTGGAAACTCGGCGATCTCACCGTCAGCCGCGTCGGCTTCGGCGCGATGCGGCTGACGGGCAGCGCGGCCTTCCACCACGGCACCCCGAGCGACCGCAACCGCTCCATGGCCGTGCTGCGCAAGGCGGTCGAGCTCGGCGTCGACCACATCGACACGGCCGCCTTCTACTTCTCCTCCCTGCGCTCCGCCAACGAACTCATCAACAGCGCCCTGTCGCCGTACCCGGACGATCTCGTGATCGCCGTCAAGGTCGGCCCGTTCCGCACGTACACGGGGGAGTGGGCCACCTCCGCCCGGCCCGACGAACTGCGCGGGCACGTCGAGGAGAATCTGCGCCAGCTCGGCCGTGACCACCTCGACCTGGTCTACCTGCGCCGCATGCGGCAGGAGTCGATCAGCGAGCACTTCGGCGCCCTGGCCGAGCTGCGCGAGGCCGGTCTGATCCGCCACCTGGGGATCTCCGACGTCGGGGCCCGCCATCTCGCCGAGGCGCGGGCCATCGCGCCGGTGGTGTCCGTGCAGAACCGCTACGGGCTCGACCACCGCCCGCCCGAGAGCGCGGAGGTCCTGCGTCTGTGCGGCGAGGCGGGCATCGCCTTCGTGCCCTTCTACGCCGTCGCCGGTGAGGCCGGCGAGCGGGGCGCGACCACCGCGCACGACGACGCGGTCCTCGACGTCGCCCGCGCCCACGGCGCGAGCCCGGCACAGGTCCGCCTCGCCTGGACGCTGCACCAGGGCCCGCACGTCCTCGCCATCCCCGGCACCGGCAACCCCGGCCACCTCGCCGAGAACGTGGCAGCGGGAGCCCTCCGCCTCACCGACGAGGAGCTGTCACGGCTGAACGCCCTGCACGGGCAGGCGTCTCAGCCCGCGTAGCCGGTCACCGGATAGTGGTCGGAGAGGTTCGTGTAGGTGTAGTCGGTGCCCCAGCTCGACACTGTCCAGGGCGCCGACTCTTCCTCGACCACCTCGTTCTTCCACACCGCCGGCCGGGCATGCCCCGCGCGGTAGAGGATGTGGTCCAGGTCCTCACGCGGGTCGCTCGGGTAGCGGTAGTGGGCGATGGAGTTGTCCTGCGTGTCGAAGGAGTACGGGTGCCCGATGCGGGCGTCGGCCCCGACGAGATCGGCGTCGCGGAGCATCGAGCCGTACTCGGCGCTGCGCGAGTCGACGTTCATGTCGCCGACGACCAGCACCTCCTCGTTCACCGGGATGTTCTTGGCGTCGAGGAAGGCGTCGATCGCCCTGAACTGCCGGCCGCGCATCGCCGCGGCCTCGCCCGCATCGCAGCCCGGGTCCGTGGACTGTGCGTGCGTGCCGACGACGTGCACCTTCGTGCCGTTGACGTTCAACACCACATAGGCGAAGCCCTTGTTGGACCACCAGTCCGCCCCGCAGGCGTCGTTGTAGACGTACTGCTCCTTGTGCAGGACGGGCCACTTGCTCAGCACCGTGACGCCACCGTCCTCCGGCGTCGTCGACGCGTACGCGCCGCCGGTGGCGTCCCAGCCGTCCTTGCTCCGCCCCACCACCGGGGTCTGGTAGGGATACTCGGCCGCGGCTGCCCTCTTCAGCGCGTCGGAGGCTGAGTTGTCGAACGCCTCCTGCAGCACCACGACGTCGTTGCCGTGGAAGAAGGACGTCTTCGGGATCTCCGCTGCCCGGTGGTCCTGACCCCAGTTCGGGTACAGGTTCCGGCTCATGAGGAAGGTGTTGTACGTGAGCACCCTCAGCGGCGGAGCGGGATCGGCCGCGGCCGAGGGTGCCGCGCCGGCCAGTGCGGCGGCGGGCAGGGCCAGGGCGAGCACGACGGCGCCCAGGGTGCGGCGCGGTGCGGGAAGCGTCACTGGATCTCCCTGTGGGGTGAAGGGACGTGAGCAGCGGCGCCGGACATCAAACCACCGGGAATTACCACTGGGTAACCCCCTGGAGGCCACCGAGTGACTCCCGGGCGGCTAGATCACCCACCCTCCTGCGCGCATCAAGTGCCGCCCAGGCAGCTCGTGTTCACCGCGCCATGCCTGGACAGCTACCGGCCGCACCCGGAAGAAGGCGTACGTCGCGCTGTCCCGGCGGGGATCCCAGCCGGTCCGCTGCGTGAACGCCGCCGCGGCCGCGGCCGGCACCCCGGCGGCGCCGTACGTCTCCACCTCCCCGTCGATCAGCACCACGTCCTGGGTGTCCCCGAACGCCAGCCGGGCGCGCCGGCCGTCCCGCAGATTGCGGCCGGTCGGGTTGGTGAGCCGGGTCGACAGCCACAGCGACTCGCCGTCCCAGGCGAACCACAGCGCCACCAGGCAGGGCAGCCCCCCGGCGTCCGCCGTCGCCACCCACACATCGCGCTCCCGGCCCAGCCGTGCCAGCACATCCCGCTTGCGCCGGACGGCGTCACGGGGCTCCTCGGTGATCTTCATCCCCGGGACGATAGTCACCGTCCGCGGCCGGCGCCTGGGGCTTCGGTCCCGCCCGGGATGCGACCGTCGCCCTAGGTCGGGCGAGGGGGATTGGCGCCCACGTAGTTTTACGTATAACCTCTCCCGCTAATCGCCCGCACGGAAGGTACCGATGAGACGCATCGCCCTGGTCACCCTCGTCGTCGACGACTACGACGAGGCGATCCGCTTCTACACCGAGGCCCTCGGGTTCCGTCTCGCCGAGGACGCCCCGCGCCCCGACGGCTCCCGCTGGGTCGTCGTCGAGCCCGGCCCCGGTACCGACGGCACCGGTCTGCTGCTGGCCCGGGCCAAGAGCGAGACGCAGGCGGCCCGGGTCGGCGACCAGACCGGCGGGCGAGTCGGCTTCTTCCTGCACACCGACGACTTCGCCCGCGACCACGCCCGCATGGCGGCCGCCGGCGTGACCTTCCTGGAGGAGCCGCGGCACGAGCCGTACGGCAGCGTCGTCGTCTTCCAGGACCTGTACGGCAACCGCTGGGACCTGCTCCAGCCCGCCGGCTGACGTCCTCGGTCCCTGCCCGCCGATCCCGGCCCCGTTTTTGTGAACCGCCCGCTCGAGGAAAGACCCGCCATGACCGCTACGCGCGTAGACGCCGATGTGATCCGCCGCCTGCCCAAGGCCGTCCTGCACGACCACCTGGACGGTGGCCTGCGCCCCGCCACCGTCGTGGAGCTGGCCGCCGAGGTCGGCCACACCCTGCCCACCACCGACCCCGACGAGCTGGCCGCCTGGTACTACGAGGCCGCCAACTCCGGTGACCTGGTGCGCTACATCGCCACCTTCGAGCACACCCTCGCCGTGATGCAGACCCGCGAGGGCCTGCTGCGCACCGCCGAGGAGTACGTCCTCGACCTCGCCGCCGACGGCGTCGTCTACGCCGAGGTGCGCTACGCGCCCGAGCTGAACACGCAGGGCGGCCTGGCGATGAGCGAAGTCGTGGAGACCGTCCAGGAGGGCCTCGCCGCCGGTATGGCCAAGGCGGCCGCCGCCGGGACGCCCGTGCGCGTCGGCACCCTGCTGTGCGGCATGCGCATGTTCGACCGGGTCCGCGAGGCCGCCGACCTGGCCGTCGCCTTCCGTGACGCCGGAGTCGTCGGCTTCGACATCGCCGGCGCCGAGGACGGCTTCCCGCCCGCCGACCACCTCGCCGCCTTCGAGCACCTGCGCCGCGAGAGCGTGCCGTTCACCATCCACGCCGGCGAGGCGCACGGCCTGCCCAGCATCCACCAGGCCCTTCAGGTGTGCGGCGCGCAGCGCATCGGGCACGGCGTGCGGATCACCGAGGACATCGTGGAGGGCAAGCTCGGCCGCCTCGCCTCCTGGATCCGCGACCGCCGGATCGCGCTGGAGATGTGCCCGACGTCCAACCTGCAGACCGGCTGCGCCACGTCCATAGCCGAGCACCCGATCACCGCGCTGAAGGACCTCGGCTTCCGCGTCACCCTCAACACCGACAACCGTCTGGTGTCGGGGACGTCCATGACCCGCGAGATGTCCCTGCTGGTGGAACAGGCCGGCTGGACGGTCGAGGACCTGCGCACGGTCACGGTGAACGCCGTCAAGAGCGCGTTCCTCCCGTTCGACGAGCGCAAGGCCCTCATCGAGGACGTGATCCTGCCGGGCTACGCGCTGTAGAGACGGCGCCTAGAGCAGCCCGCGGACGTAGGCGGCCTGTCCGACGTGCTGAAGGTCGTCGGACAGGACGCTGACCAGGCGCACCGCGAGGGTGACCGGCGGGTCCCAGCGCTCGTCGACGACGCGCTCCAGGTCCTTGGCGGCCAGGCTGCGCAGGGCCGACAGGGTCTGTTCGTGAACGGCGTCGTAGTAGCCGGTGAGCAGGTCGGGGGAGTCGACCCGTACCTTGGCGACCTTGGCCGAGGTGTGCCCGTACCCGGTGTCCTTGCGCGGCAGATCCAGGCCGAACCGCTTCTCCCAGTCCTGGCTCAGCCACACCTGGTCCAGATCGAAGGCGTCGGCGATGTGGTCGTCCTGGACCCGGGTGAGATGCCAGATCAGCCAGGCGATGGAGTTGGCGTCGGCAAAGGGGCGGGCGGCGAGTTCGTCCGGGCCCAGCCCCTCGACGGCGGCATGGACTTCTTCGCGGATGCGGCCGTAGCCGTCGATGAGGATGTCCTTCGCATGCATACGTCCACCATCGCGCACGCCGGGCGTGGGCGCTCCCCGTTTCGGGATCACGCCGTGTCGCCGGCCCGAAGTGTCACCGGCCCGCGCGTCATGGGCAGTCGCCGTGGCTCTCCCGCAGCGTCATCAGCGCCCGTGCCGCCGGGCTGGTGGACTGGGCCGGGGGCAGCAGGGCCACCGTCTCGTACGCCGGGTGGTCGCCGCCCTTGACCGGGAGCGCGGTCAGTGACGGCCGCTTGTGGCGGAAGTGGCGCGGCACCACGGCGATGCCGAGGTTCTCGTCGACCAGGTCCAGCAGGCTGTGCACGTCGTTGACCTCCAGCGCGACGGTGCGCCGCACGCCCGCCGCGGCGAAGGCGGCGTCGGTGGCGCCGCGCGGACCCCAGTCGGGGTGGAAGTCGACGAAGACCTCGCCGCCCAGGTCGTCGAGCGGGACCGCGGCACCGGACGCGGCCAGCCGGTGCGAGGGATGGCACAGCACCGTCATCGGCTCGCCGGCCAGCGCGACCGAGCGCAGCTGCTCGGTGTCGGCCTGGGTGCGGTAGACGAAGGCGCAGTCCAGGCGCCCGGCGGCGACCTCCTCGGCGAGCGCGCCGGAGCCGGTCTGTCGCAGCCGGATCTCGACGTCCGGATGGCGCCGCCGGAAGGCGGCGAGCAGCCCGGCCACGTTCACCCCGGCGATGCACTGCTCGGTGCCCAGCGACAGGGTGCCGCGCAGCACGCCCTGCACCGCGGCGACCGCCTCGTGCGCGGCCCGCACCCCGGCGAGGATCCGCTCCGCCTCCCGCAGCAGGGCCCGCCCGGCCTCGGTGAGCGTGACCCGGCGGGTGGTGCGCACGAAAAGCGGGGTCTGCAACTCCCGCTCCAGCGCGCGGATCGAGGCGGACAGGCCGGACTGGGACACCATCAGCCGCTCGGCCGCCCGGGTGAAGTGCTGGTCCTCGGCGACGGCGACGAAGTGGTGGAGATGGCGCAGTTCCATGATTGTGCAGCCTAGTCGCACAATCCCATCGGATTCTCCTGTTGGACCACTGCACCCAGGTCAGGCCAGAGTGGGTACCGGTTCCACACACCGGATCATGTGCCTTACCCCTCATGGAGTCGCGTTGTACACCGCACACCCCGACCGCTACGCGGACATGCCCTACCGGCGCACCGGACGCAGCGGCCTGAAGCTGCCGGCGCTGTCGCTCGGACTGTGGCACAACTTCGGCCCTGACCGCCCCGTCGAGACCCAGCGGGCCATCCTGCGCACCGCCTTCGACCTGGGCGTCACCCACTTCGACCTGGCCAACAACTACGGCCCGCCGCCCGGCGCCGCCGAGCTGGCCCTGGGCGAGGCGCTGAAGGACGACTTCGCCGCCTACCGCGACGAGCTGGTGATCTCCACCAAAGCCGGCTATCTGATGTGGCCCGGCCCGTACGGCGAGTGGGGTTCGCGCAAGTACGTGCTGTCCTCCCTGGACCAGAGCCTGAAGCGGATGGGCCTGGAGTACGTCGACATCTTCTACTCGCACCGCCCCGACCCGGACACTCCGCTTCAGGAGACGATGGGCGCGCTGCACTCGGCGGTCCAGCAGGGCAAGGCCCTGTACGTCGGCGTCTCCAACTACTCGCCTGAGCAGACCCGGGAGGCGGCCCGCATCCTCGGTGACCTCGGCACCCCGCTGCTGATCCACCAGCCGCGCTATTCGATGCTGGACCGCCGGCCCGAGGACAGCGGCCTGCTGGACACCCTCGACGAGCTGCAGGTCGGCTCCATCGCCTACTCGCCGCTGGACCAGGGCCTGCTCACCGCCCGGTACCTGGACGGCATCCCGGAGGGCTCGCGCGCGGCGAGCGACAGTCCCTTCCTGCAGCGCGACGCGCTGACCGCCGACCTCGTCGCGACGCTGCGGGAGCTGGACGGCATCGCGAAGTCCCGCGGTCAGTCGCTGGCCCAGATGGCGCTGGCGTGGGTGCTGCGCGGCGGCCGGGTCACCTCCGCGCTGGTCGGTGCGAGCAGCCCGGAGCAGCTGCGTGACAGCGTCGCCGCCATCGGCAACCTCGGCTTCGACGCCGAGGAGCTGGCCCGCATCGACGCGGTGATCAAAGGCTGAGCCCGAGCCGCCGGCGAGAAGGCTGCGCAGACGGCTGAGGCGACTTAGGCGGCTGAGGCGACTGTTCAGCGGCCGAGCCGTTCGGTGAGCCGCACGGTCACCGCGTCGCCCTCCTCCTTGCCGATGGCCCGGCGGAGGCCGGCCTTGACGGGGAGCTTGTGGGTGCCGTCCCCGAGCGCCATGAAGGAGCTCTCGAAGGGGTGGCCGTCGACGGTGCCGCGGACCTTGACCAGTCCGCGGGTGCCGAAGAAGCCGACGGATGCGGGCCAGACCACATAGGTCCAGCCGCCTTTGCCCGGGCTCTTGCGCAGCACGGCGGTGAACTCCGCGTCCACGGCGATGTGGGTCGTCATGACATCCTCCGGCGGTCGGTCGTCCTGATGGGCAGACCGCCGACCGCCGGAGAACTCATCGGCGTCCCGCTCAGGCCCCGTCCGGCACCCGGTCCAGGAAGCCGAGCACGGCGCGGATGCGTCCCTCGCCGTCCAGCGTCACCACGTCGGAGCCGGCCACCGGCGCCGAACCGTCCCCCTCGGCGACCAGCTCCCAGGAGAAGCGGGCGGTGTCGTGGTGTCCGTCCACCGCGCCGGTGAGCCGGAAGGCGAACCCCGGGAACTGCTCGCGGGCCCCGGCGATGAGCGCGGCGATCGCGTCGTGGCCGCGGACGTCGGCCAGGGGATCGGTGTAGCTGCCGTCGGTCGTCCACGCGGCGGCGACCGCCTTGGCGCGCGCCTCGGCGTCGGGGGCGTTCCAGGCCTCGAAGTAGCGGGCGACGGCGGAGTCGTAACGGTCGGTGGGCACGGACATGGTGAATCACCCTTCACGAGGTCGTACGGCGATGGCGCCGATCCCGGACCGGGCATCGGTGCGATCCGGTGACACCACCGTGCCCGAGCCCGGGAAAGGGGTCGATTACCAGTGAGGTAAGGGGGCCTCGGAGGCGGGGCGGAGGGTTTCGGCCAACGGGAGCGGTGAATATGCCAGGAGAGTGGCCGGAAAGTCATGGTGACAGTGATTCAGCCGTGAACATACTCGAACACGGGCGGTAGTGCACCGCCTAACGAGCCGCACCGAAAGCGAGGCCCGGCGCGCGAGCGACCGACGGGGGAGTGGGACGGTGCACGACGAATTCCTGTGCCATGTCACGGCGTACGGCGTCTGCGACGGCCGGCGCATCGGGGTACCGCTCGGCACCTACCGGGCGCCCACACTGGCGCTCGCCCTGTGGTGGCTGCGCGACCGGGCGTCCTGGATCGCCGAACGGCTGGATCCGCGTCCGGAGAGCGCCGCGTTCCCGCCGAGCGCCCTGGTGCCGGTCGCCGACACCGTGCCCGACGTCCCCGCCGTGCTGCGCGCCTGGTGCGCGGACGTGACCCGGCAGGAGCAGGTGGCCGACGCGCTGGCCGCCGGACGGCTGGTGCGCATCGCCGCCAGCGACGACACCACCGAGTACGAACTGCTCGCCGAGTCGGTCGACGCGCTGCGCATGCAGCGAGCCGCCCCGGTCCTGGTGGCCCCGGTCGCCTGACCTGCTCGCCGTCCGGGCTTCCTCACTCGAACGGCGCACAAGGGTCCCCCTCGGTAGAATCTTGGACATGGCGGAGCGCCCTGCCGTCCCGACCGCACCCGAACTCGTGCTGGAGACCGACTCGGGTACCACGGTGATGACCCCCGGCCGTGACTACCACGTCGGCCGCGACCCCCTGTGCGACATCGTCCTCGACGACGCCCGCGTCTCCTGGCACCACGCGGTACTGCACCCCGACGCCGACCACTGGACGCTCCAGGACGACCACAGCACCAACGGCACCTGGGCCGACGGGCGGCGCGTCCACCAGCGGGGTGTCGGCCCCGGCAGCGTCATCCGGTTCGGCAACCCCTCCGACGGCCCGTGCGTCGTCCTGGTCGGCCCGCCCGCGCGCACCCCCGAGCGGCCCTCCGGAGTGTCGATGCCCGCCCTCACCGGCACCTTCCGCCGGCCCACCACCGTGCGGCCGCTGCCCACGCACACGGTGCGCATCGGCCGCGCCGCCGACAACGACCTCGTCGTCGACGACCTGGTCGTCTCCCGCCGCCACGCCGAACTGCGCCGTCTGCCGGACGGCACGTACGAGATCGCCGACCTCGGCAGCCACAACGGCACGTTCCTCAACGGCCGCCCGATCGAGGTGGCCCCGATCGGACGGGGCGACATCGTCGGCATCGGCCACTCCGCTTTCAGCCTGGTTCACGACCAGCTGCAGGAGTACGTCGACACCGGCGAGGTCTCCCTCGACGTACAGGACCTCACGGTCGCCGTCGACCGGGGCCGCAAGACGCTGCTGGACCACGTCTCCTTCCCCGTCGGCCAGAAGTGCCTGCTCGCCGTCGTCGGCCCGAGCGGCGCCGGAAAGTCCACCCTCCTGGGCGCGCTGACCGGACAGCGCCCCGCCGACCACGGCACCGTCCTGTACGACGGCCGCGACCTCTACCGGGACTACGCCGAGCTGCGCCAGCGCATCGGTCTCGTGCCGCAGGACGACATCCTGCACCCCCAGCTCACCGTCCACGCCGCCCTGTCCTACGCCGCCGAACTGCGCTTCCCGCAGGACACCGCCAAGGCCGAGCGCCGTGCGCGCGTCGAGGAGGTGATCCGCGAGCTGGGCCTCGAACAGCGCGCCGGACAGCCCGTGCACAGCCTCTCCGGCGGCCAGCGCAAACGCGTCAGCGTGGCACTGGAACTGCTGACCAAGCCGTCGCTGCTCTTCCTCGACGAGCCGACCTCCGGACTCGACCCCGGCATGGACCGCTCGGTGATGCACATGCTGCGCGGCCTCGCCGACGACGGCCGCACCGTCATCGTCGTCACCCACAGCGTGCTCAGCCTCGACGTCTGCGACCGGCTGCTGGTGCTCGCGCCCGGCGGCAAGGTCGCCTACTACGGGCCGCCCGAGGAGGCGCTGGCCTTCTTCGGTTACGAGCACTGGCCGGAGGCGTTCGAGGCCTTCGAACGCGACCAGGACCGCGACTGGGCGGGCCAGTACCGCACCTCGCCGCAGCACCGGCGCCATGTCGCCGACGCCGGAGCGCAGCCGCGCGTTCCCCGCGAAGGCCCGGTGATCATGGAGCGGCCGTCCGCGCCCCGCAGCTGGGGCGCGCAGCTCGGCACCCTGATCCGCCGCTACACGGCAGCGCTCGGCGCCGACCGCACCTTCCTCGCCATCATGGTCGCGCTGCCGTTCGTCATGGGAGCCATGGCACGCGCCCTCGCCGGCAGCCACCTCACCCGGGACACCGCGATGAACGCGCTGCTCATCCTGTGCGTCGGCGGCGTCCTGACCGGCGCGGCCAACGCCGTGCGCGAACTCGTCAAGGAGCGGGTGATCTACCAGCGGGAGAGAGCCGTCGGCCTGTCCAGATCGGCGTACCTGATGTCCAAGGTCGTGGTCCTCGGCACGGTGACGATCCTTCAGGCGATCGTGCTGACCCTGGTGGCCCTGCTCGGCGTCGACCTGAACGCGCCCAGGGGCGAGGGCGTGCTGCTGCCGCCGCTCGTGGAGATCACGGTGGCCGTGGCACTGCTGGCGTTCACCGCGATGATGCTCGGGCTGCTGGTGTCGGCGCTGGTGCGCAAGGAAGAGGTCACCATGCCGCTGCTGGTGCTGCTGGCCATCGTCCAGGTGGTGTTCTGCGGCGCCCTGCTCAAGCTGCACGGCGTGCCCGGCCTGGAGCAGCTGGCCTGGCTGGTGCCCTCGAGGTGGGCGCTCGGCGCGATGGCCGGCACGGTCGGGCTCGCCCGGATCGTGCCCGGCGGGGTGACGTCCGACCCGCTGTTCAGGCACGCGGCGGGCGTGTGGCTGCTCGACATCGCCATGCTGCTCGTGCTGTCGGCGCTCTTCGGCTGGGCCGTCGCCCGGCTGCTGCGTCGCCACGAACCCGTCGTGATGCGGAAGTAGGCACCCGGACGTGATGCGCACCCAGGCACCCCAACCGCCGTGCGGAAGCAGGCACCCATGACCGCGCCGGTACCCGGCTTCGCGCCCACCCATGTCGTCCCCCAGGACGGCACGCCGGCCTGGGAGGCACCCGACCCGGGCCGCCCGACGGTCCCTCTGGACGCGCTGCTGCCGGTGCAGCTGGTGGAGCGGCGCGGTGACTGGGCGCATGTGCTGTGCTCCAACGGCTGGTCCGCCTGGGTCGACGGCCGCCTCCTCCTGGCCGTGCCCCAGGACCCGCCGCGATCCGGCGGACCCGCCGCAGCGACGGCCGACCCGCGCCCCCTGCTCGCCGGCGCCGAGGCGGCTCTCGCGCGCTACCGCGGCGCCGTCGAGGACCTCGCGGCCGGCACCCTGGACGGCGAGACCTTCCACCGGCGCACGCACGGCACGCGGATCGGTGTCGTCGTCGACGGCGAGGACGTATGGCTGTTCGACGCCGCGCACGAGCGGTGGCTGTACGCGGACGGGACCCGGCTGAGTACCTACGCCGTCGAGGGGGAACCCCGGGTGGACCGGCCCCCCGCCGACGGCGCCGACGACGGACAACGGGCCGACCGGGCGCCCACCTACGCCCCCACCCGCGTGGTGAGACCCGATGAGCCGTGACACCAGTCTGTTCTCCGGCCGCCCCGCCGACCTGATCGGCCGGCAGATCGCGGGCTACCGCATCGAGCAGGAGATCGGCCGCGGCGGCATGGCCGTCGTCTACCGCGCCCACGACCTGCGCCTGGAGCGCACCGTCGCGCTGAAGCTGCTCGCGCCGGAACTGGCCCGCAACGACACCTTCCGGGGGCGTTTCGTGCACGAGTCGCGGGTGGCCGCCGCCATCGACCACCCGCACATCGTGCCGGTCTTCGAAGCGGGCGAGACCGACGGCGTGCTGTACATCGCCATGCGCTATGTCGCCGGCAGCGACCTGCGCCACCTTCTCGACCGGCAGGGCCCGCTGCCGCTCGCGACCGCCGTCCGCATCGCCACCCAGGTGGCCTCCGCGCTCGACGCCGCGCACGAGCACGGCCTGGTCCACCGGGACGTGAAACCCGGCAACATCCTCGTCGCCCGCGGCACCGACAGCGACCACCCCGAACACGCGTACCTCACCGACTTCGGCCTGACCAAGAAGTCGCTGTCACTGACCGGTTTCACCACCGTCGGCCAGTTCGTCGGCACCCTGGACTACGTCGCCCCGGAGCAGATCTCCGGCCGCCCGGTCGACGGCCGCTGCGACGTCTACGCCTTCGCCTGCGTCGTCCACGAGTCCCTCGCCGGCCGCCCGCCGTTCCGCCGCGACGACGACATGGCCCTGCTGTGGGCCCACCAGTACGACGACCCGCCTCCGCTCACCGAGGCCCGCCCCGATCTGCCCGCCGCCGTCGACGCGGTGTTCGCGCGGGCCCTGGCCAAGAGTCCCGACGACCGCCACCCCACCTGCCTCGCCTTCGTCACCGACCTGCGCGCCGCGGCGGCGGGAGGCACAGCCGGCGGCCACCCGCCGACGCAGGTGGACCTCAGCGTCGTACCGCCCGGCCGGGGTGGCCCGAAGGCGCCGCCGCGCTGGGCACGGCCCGTCTTCCGAACGCGGCGGGACGCCCCCTAGGGGCGGGGCCCGCGGCGGCGCACCCGGACGGCCGCCAGGGCGCCGAGGAAGCCCGCCGCCAGGCCCCACAGCAGGGCCCAGCCCACCGCCGTCCACACCTCGGGCCGCAGGAACAGCCGGCCGGACAGACCCCCGCCGAGGTCGCCGATGCCCATCAAGGACAGGCCGTAGTGGGCGGAAATCCGGCCGACCAGGCAGATCATCAGAACCGTCAGGGCGAGCGCGATCGCCAGGTGCACCGCGTGCTGCCAGAGCCGGACCCGGGCGGGGGAGCGCACCGCCATCACGAACGCCGCACCGAGTACCAGTACGGCGGCCGCGACCAGCAGCCACCAGGCCTTGCCGTCGCGCTCGGTGAGGGTGTGCAGGTTCAGCGAAGAGACGTCCGGCGTGCGCAGCACCTCGTCCAGCAGGTGCGGCATCGGCAGCCCGAACGGTCCGTCCACCCGGCCGTGCCAGGTGGCACCCAGACCGAGGGTGAACGCCAGCCAGACCACGTTGGGCAGCCCCAGCAGGATCACGGCGAACGTCTCCGCCGCATGGCCACGAGACGCCGCGACGATCAGGGCGACGACCACGCCCGACGCGACGCAGGCCAGCAGCAGCACGACCATCGCATACGCCGCCGGGCGCACCGAGTCCGCGAACCGCACGACGCGCGGCGGCAGCGGCGCCCCGCGGGCCACCAGCAGGGCCAGTGCCAGCACGCCGGCCAGCCACAGCAGACCGAACAGCACGGTCAGAGGTACGTCCGTGGTGAAACCGACCTCGGGTCGGATGCCGAAGATCTCGCCCAGATCGCTGAGCGTGTCGTTGCCCAGTGGGATCGCGAACGTGTGCCGGGCGGCGAAGGCCAGCCCGATCACCCCGAGCAGCCACAGCAGTGCGATCCGTCCCGCCCAGCCCGCCAGCTCGGTGCCGCCCGCCACCGCGCGGTGCCGCAGCGGCCGCAAGAAGCCCCCGGCGACCACCAGCGCGCCGACCAGGGTCACCGAGAGAGGCATCACCGTCACACCGGCCCCGGTGTCGGCGAGCGAGCCGGCGCTGCCGGTCACCTCCACCGAGCCGCCGACGGCCGTGACGACGGTCGCCGCCACCACCCGCCAGAACCCGCCGTCCGGCAGGTCCGCCGCGCCGGCCGCCCACAGCCCGAGCGCCGCCGTCACTCCCATGGCGACGAGACCCGACAACACCGTGGCCAGGGCCTGAATCCAGCCGTGCCGTGCGACGGCAGGGGCGGATGTGGTTCGCGGGCTCACACCGCCACGCTATGCAGGGCGCGCTCCGGGCGCGCGCCGGGAGAGCCGTCCGCGTCCGCTCGCGGCCCCGCCGGAACCCGGACCAGAATAAGGACAGTGTGGACAAAAGCGGCACTCGGTAGAGGAGATGCCGCGAGTGACCCACGCGGGAAGAGGAGCATGTGAGCGTCGAACCGCCCTCCTCGGGCCGCCCCACCGGACCGCCGGACTCCTCCGGCCGGCCGACCGGACCTCCCTCCGGCCCGCTCTCCGGGCCCGGGGGCCACGGCGGGCCGCCCTCCGGGCCTCCCGTGCAGCCCGCGGGCGGCTCGTCCGGTGCGCCCGAGCCGCCCCGCCCCTGGTGGAAGTCCGCTCCCCGCGTCGCCGTCCTCACCGCGGTGGTCGTCGCGGCGGTGGTCGTCGCCGTCGTCCTCGGCAGCTCCGGCGGCGATTCCGGCGGCTCGGGCGGCAGCGGCGAGGTGTTCCTGCAGGCCGCCGGGAAAACCGGCCCGGACCCCTTCACGCCGTCCACCGCCACGGACAGCTCGGCGCCGCCCGTCTCCGCCGCCCCCGACACCGCGTCGGCCCCCGCGAACGCGGTCCGCGGCGTCGACGGCTCCGCACCCGGCCTGTACGGCGGCACCCGCGAGGTCTCCAGCTGCGACGTCGAACGCCAGGTCCGCTATCTGACGGCGGCACCGGAGAAGAACCGCGCCTTCGCCGCCGTCGCCGGCGTCCGCGCCGACCAGGTGCCCGCCTACCTGCGTTCCCTGACGCCCGTACAGCTGCGCATGGACACCCGCGTCACCAACCACGGCTACCGCGACGGCGCCGCGACCACCTACCAGGCCGTCCTCCAGGCCGGTACCGCCGTCCTCGTCGACGGCCACGGGTCACCGAGCGTGCGCTGCGCCTGCGGCAACCCGCTCACCCCACCCGTCGCCCAGCAGGGCGCCGTCACCCGCACCGGCGACTCCTGGCCGTCGTACCGCTCCTCCGACGTGGTCGCGGTCGCCCCCAGCACCCGGGTCATCACCGTCTTCGTCCTCTACGACCCCGACCACCACACCTGGATCGCCCGGCACCGCGGCGACGACGGCGGCCACGACCGCAAGACCCACCCGCCCGCCTCGCCGACCCCCTCGGCGAGCGTGTCCACCTCCGTAGGCCCCACCCACCCGGTGCCGGTCACCTCCAGCGCGCCCTCGTCCGGTACGTCGCCGGGGACGGCACCACCGACGTCCGCCGAGCCGCCCGCTCCCCAGTCGTCCGGTTCCGCGCCGCCCAGCTTCTCGCCGCCCACCTCGCAGCCGCCCCCCTCCTCCGAGCCGCCCGCTCCCGGATCGCCGCCCGGCGAGTCGCCCCAGTCCGGCTGAATCGCATGTGACCGAAACCGCTCGGTGCGGCGGCCCGGGCGGGGAGTGCGCGGCGAGACTCGGGGTACGAGCACAGATGCAGCAGCATCCGGCCGTACCGGCTTCCTAGAGAGACACGCATGACCGAGCACTTGGGCGGGGAAGTGATAGCGACGGGTTTCGACGTACCCGTGGAGGCCCTGAGGCGGGCCACCCACTACACCGGCGAGCCCGGAAGCATCGCCGAGGCGCGCGGCTTCACCGCGCAGTTCGTCGAGCAGTTGCGCACCGAGTGGTGCGCGCAGATCGGCGGCCGCGACGAGGAAGCCCTGCTGCTCGTCGTCAGCGAGCTCGTCACCAACGCCGAACGGCACAGCAACGGCCCCTACATCCTGGAGCTCGAAGGCACGGACGCCACGGTCAGGGTGTCCGTCTACGACAGCAGTGCCGCTCTGCCGATGCGTTTCCCGCGCGATCCCGAGCGGGTCGGCCGGCACGGTCTGGAAATCGTTCACGCCCTGTCGGCGCAGGTCGTCGCCGAACGCGTCCCCGTCGGCAAGCGGGTGAGTGCCCTGGTGCGTCTGCACCAGCAGTGAGCGGGCCGAGCACCCTCCCGGAAGGTGCCGCCGGCCCGCTCCCGGCCGCCCCCCGCTCAGGCGCAGCCCAGCTCACCCAGCATGCCCTCACGCAGCCGCAGGATGATCCGCTTGATCAGCCGTGAGACGTGCATCTGCGAGCAGCCGAGCCGTTCGCCGATCTCCGCCTGTGTGGCCTCCTCGACGAACCGCATGTGCAGGATCTGCCGGTCGCGTTCGCCCAGTTCGGCCATCAGCGGGGCCAGCGACTGGAAGTCCTCCACGAGCCGCAGCCCGTCCTCCTCCACACCGATGAAGTCGGCGAGCACGGCCTCGCCGTGCTCCGGGCCGTCGCCGGTGAGGGCGGCGTCCAGCGAGGAGGAGTTGTAGCCGTTGGCGGCGATCTGGGCCTCGACGACCTCCTTCTCGGAGATGTTCATCAGCGTCGCCAGCTCGGCGACCGTCGGCTCCCGGTCCAGCCGGCTCGCCAGCTCGTCGCGGGCCTTGGCCAGTTCGACGCGCAGCTCCTGCAGCCGCCGCGGCACGTGCACCGCCCAGGTCGTGTCGCGGAAGAAACGCTTGATCTCACCGACGATGTACGGCAGTGCGAACGAGGTGAACTCGACCTCACGCGCCAGCTCGAACCGGTCGATCGCCTTGATCAGGCCGATCATGCCGGTCTGGACGATGTCCTCCATGTCGTCCCCGCGCCCGCGGAAGCGGCCGGCCGCGAAGCGCACGAGGGACATGTTCATCTCGATGAGGGTGTTGCGGGCGTACTGGTACTCGTGCGTGCCCTCCTCGAGTTCCGCCAGGCGTCGGAAGAACTGGCGGGACAGCTGCCGCGCGTCCCGCGGGGCGATCGTCCGCGGGTCCTCGACTCCCGGCAGCGGGCTCTCACCCGTGCTGGTTCCGGCAGCCTTCGCGGCGACCTGTGCCTCCGACCGGATCACGGCGGTGGACATCGGCTTTCCCTCCCACGGATGTACGGTGCGACGTTTCGCGCTGCCCCTCCGCCTACCCGGACTCGCCCAGGGCATGCCTCCCGGTCTGCGAGAGCGGTCGAAAACCTCGTCGAGCGGAGAGGGGCGGCTTCACCCAGGGCGGAACTCGGAGGGCTTCCCCTCGCCAACACGGCTTCTAGGCTGGGCAGGTGAGCACTCAGACACCGAACGAAGCCCGTGGGAACGAAGCCCGAGTCATCCCGCTGCGCCCCCCTGCCGCCCGCCCGGAGCGCCGCCCCGCCGCGAAGGAACCCCTGTGGCGGGACCTGGTCGGCGATGTGCTGCGCCGCGAACGCCAGGCCCAGGAGCGCACGCTCAAGGACGTCGCCGACAGCGCCCGGATCTCCATGCCGTATCTGTCGGAGGTGGAACGGGGCCGCAAGGAGGCCTCCTCGGAGGTCCTCGCGGCCGCCGCCCACGCCCTCGGCCTGAGCCTCGGCGACCTGCTGGCACGCGCCCAGACGGAACTCGTCCGCCTCACCGCCCGTACGGCACAGCACGGCCGCAGGACGACCGGGCACGCGGCACCGCGGGGCGGCCTGTGCCTGGCCGCCTGAGCGGGGGCCGGCTGCTCACCGTCCGGCCCGGCGCTTGCTGAGCACCTGGTCGGCCAGCCCGTAGGCGACCGCTTCGGGCGCGGTGAACACCTTGTCCCGGTCCATGTCCGCGCGCAGCGTGGCGATGTCGTGGTGCGTGTGCCGGGACAGCACCTCCTCCACCTGGGAGCGGATGCGCACCATCTCCTGGGCCTGCAGGGCCAGATCGGACACCGTGCCCTGCCGGCCCCCGGAGGCGGGCTGGCCGAGCAGCACGCGCGCGTGCTCCAGCACGAACCGCCGCCCCGGGTCCCCGCCCGCCAGCAGCACGGCCGCCGTGGAGGCCGCCTGGCCGACGCAGAACGTGGAGATCGGCGCCTGCACGAACGTCATCGTGTCGTAGATCGCCATCAGCGAAGTGAACGAACCTCCGGGCGAGTTGAGGTAGATCGCGATCTCCTGCTCGGGGGCCGCCGACTCCAGGTGGAGCAGTTGCGCGATGACGACGTTGGCCACGCCGTCGTCGATCTCGGTACCGAGGAAGATGACCCGCTCGTTCAGCAGCCGGCTGAAGACGTCGAAGGACCGCTCGCCCTGCGGGGTGCGCTCGATGACGTTCGGAATCGTGTACGTGCCCATGCTCACAGCCCCATCCGTCGCCTGGAGGCGGCCGGGAGCACGTCCGCGAAGGACTCCACGACCCGGTCGACCATGCCGTACTCCCTGGCCTGCTCGGCCGTGAACCACCGGTCCCGGTCGCCGTCCCGGGAGATGGTCTCCGGGCTCTGGCCGGTGTGCTCGGCGGTGATCCGCTCGATGGTCCGCTTGGTGAACTCCAGGTTCTCCGCCTGGATCTCGATGTCCGCGGTGGTGCCGCCGATGCCCGCGGACGGCTGGTGCATCATGATGCGCGCGTTGGGCAGGGCGTACCGCTTGCCGGGTGCGCCGACGCCGAGCAGGAACTGGCCCATGCTCGCGGCGAATCCCATCGCCAGCGTCGACACGTCGTTCGGGATGAGCCGCATCGTGTCGTAGATCGCGAGTCCGGCGTGCACCGAGCCGCCAGGGGAGTTGATGAACAGGCTGATGTCGGTGCGCGGGTCCTCCGCCGACAGGATCAGCAGTTGCGCGCAGACCCGGTTGGCGGAGACCTCGTCGACCTGGGTGCCCAGCAGCACGATCCGCTGTCCGAGCAGCTGGGCGGCGAGCTGGTCGTCGAAGCGGGTCGGCGGGGTGTCGCCCTCCTCGGCGCGGGGCGCGAGGGCGG
Source organism: Streptomyces sp. NPDC014006 (assembly GCF_043088925.1). Taxonomy (NCBI): domain Bacteria; kingdom Bacillati; phylum Actinomycetota; class Actinomycetes; order Kitasatosporales; family Streptomycetaceae; genus Streptomyces; species Streptomyces sp. NPDC014006. Next base: position 73,074 of record NZ_JBICAJ010000004.1, read on the forward strand.
TGAGTGGAGTCATGGGAGCTCCCGTCGGGTCGGGGATCGGATTCGACTCCACTGTCGGCCCGGGCGCGCGGTCCGAGGAGATTTCTCTGCCCGCCGCAGATTCGCCCCCGGCTTAAGCCCGCCGTCAGCCCTTTGCGCGCAGCTGCCGGAAGAACGCCCGCACGTCCCCGACCAGCAGGTCCGGCTCCTCCATCGCCGGGAAGTGGCCGCCGCGGTCGAACGTGGTCCAGCGCACGAGGTTCTCGGTGCGCTCCGCCCGGTGCCGCAGCGGGATCTGGATCTCCTTCGGAAACAGCGCGAGGGCGGTGGGCACGGTGGACGGCTCCTGGGGGGCGGCGGTCCGGCCGGTGGTGTGGGCGCGCTCGTAGTAGATCCGCGCGGACGAGCCGGCCGTACCCGTCAGCCAGTACAGCATCACGTTCGTCAGCAGCCGGTCCCGGTCCACCGCCTCCTCCGGCAGCTCCTCGCAGTCCGTCCACTCCCGGAACTTCTCGACGACCCAGGCGAGTTGCCCGACCGGCGAGTCCGTCAGCGCGTAGGCCAGGGTCTGCGGCTTCGTGGCCTGCACCGCCGCGTAGCCGCTGCCCTCACGGAACCACTCCTCCCAGCTGCGCCAGGACCGCAGCGCCTCCTCCCGCTGGGCCGGACTCAGCGCCGCCAGCTCCTGCGCCGTGGGCTCGGTGAGCTGCTGCGCGCCCGGCAGCAGATTGAGATGGACGCCGACGACCCGGCCGGGGTGGGCGCGGCCCAGCTCCCGGGAGATCGCCGCCCCCCAGTCACCGCCCTGCACGCCGAACCGCTCGTAGCCGAGCCGGGTCATCAGCTCCGCCCACGCGTCCGCGACCCGGCCCGCCTCCCAGCCCGGCTCGGTGGTCGGCCCGGACAGCCCGAACCCCGGGATGCTCGGTACGACGACGTGGAAGGCGTCGGCCGGGTCGCCGCCGTACGCGGCCGGGTCCGCCAGCGGTCCGACGACGTCCCAGAACTCCACGACGGAGCCGGGCCAGCCGTGCGTGAGGATCAGCGGGGTGGCGTCCGGCTCGGGGGAGCGGACGTGCGCGAAGTGCACCTGCTGCCCGTCGAGGGTGGTGGTGAACTGCGGCCACCGGTTCAGTCGCGCTTCCGCGGCCCGCCAGTCGTAGGTGTGCCGCCAGTAGTGGACGAGGTCGCGCAGATAGCCGACGGGCACCCCGTACGCCCAGCCGGTGCCCGGCAGCTGGTCGGGCCAGCGGGTCCGGTCGAGGCGGTCGTGGAGGTCGTCGAGGTCGCTCTGCGGGATGTCGAGACGGAAGGGACGGATGCCGGTATCAGCGGAAGGTGGCGTCATGGCCGGGATGCTAGGTGACCTCGCCGAAGGGGCCGTACGGATTATCGGCAGCGCGTGGCCGATGAGTTTCGCCGCCCTGGCCGGTCGACACTGGTGACCGCGTTACGCGCCGCTCGGCGCCTTCAGGAGGTGTCGCATGACCACCGACGGATTCACCACGTGTCTCTGGTTCGACGGCCAGGCCGAGGAGGCCGCGCACTACTACGTGTCGGTCTTCAAGGACTCCAGCATCGGCCGGATCGGCCGCTACACCGAGGCCGGACCGGGCCCCGCCGGTTCGGTGATCGCCGTCGACTTCACGGCCAACGGCCAGAAGTTCGTCGCCCTCAACGGCGGTCCGCAGTTCACGTTCAGTGAGGCGATCTCCTTCCAGATCTACTGCGACAGCCAGGAGGAGGTCGACCACTACTGGACCAAGCTCACCGAGAACGGCGGAGAGCCGGGGCCCTGCGGCTGGCTGAAGGACAGGTACGGGGTGTCCTGGCAGGTCATCCCGAACGGGCTGACCGACATGATCAGCGACCCGGACCAGGAGAAGGCGGCCCGCACGATGAGGGCCATGATGGCCATGGGCAAGCTCGACAAGGCCGCGCTGGAGAGGGCCTACGCCGGGCAGGAGTGAGGCGGCGGGGGCGCCGCTCGGCCGGGCCGACGCCCCCCGCCCCGGCTCACACCCGGTCGGCGGCGATCAGCAGGTACTGGAAGCTGCCGTTGCGGTAGGCGTCGAGGAAGGTGTCCTCGATGCCCGTCACCAGGTGCTCCGCCTGCCGGCGCAGCTCCCAGTACGGGATCGTCGCCTGCGTCAGGTCCGCGACGTGCACCGGCACCAGCCGGTTGCGGGCCATCGCCCGGAAGTACTGCGACCTCGGGTGGATGTCGCAGATGTAGTGGGCGTTGATCAGGGACACCTCGCGCGAGGCCTGTCCGTAGGTGTCGTTGTAGCAGCCGGTGATCACCACATACCGGCCGCCGCGGCGCAGCAGCCGCGCATGCTCCGCGAACAGCAGGTCCAGTTCGACGTACATCGTGGACTCGTTGTTCCAGGAGGCCGCGTACGCCCCGGTCGGCAGGCCGGTGTCGAGCATGTTGCGGTGGTGGTAGCGCACCTTGCCGTCGATGCCCCGCTTGCGGGCCTGCGCGTTCGCGAACTCGGCCTGCTTGGCGGAGATCGTCACTCCGTCGGCGTGGCAGCCGTGGAGCAGATGCGCCACGACACTGCCGCCGCCGCGCCCGCAGCCCGCGTCGAAGACCCGGTCGGCGGGGGTGAGCGGACCCAGGTGGGAGGCGAGAAGCTCGGCCTGGGCGTGTTCCAGGCGGTGCAGTTCGGCGGTGACCCTCTTCCGGCGGCGGACCGGGTCGGGCTCGTCGAGCACCGAGACGTCGGCTTGGCCGACGCCGTAGTGGTGATGGTAGAGATCGTCGATCCGTCCGAGTTCGAGGTTGACCGGATTCTGTTCGGCGTTCCAGTAGTCCGCCACGCGGTTCTGGTACGTCGACTGGGTCGGCACCGGAGCGGAAGCGGTGCCGGTGTCGGGTGCGGTGGTCAACGGAATGACTCCTCGTGATGCGCCTGACCCGAGGTCGGCGGTGCGGGCGTTACCAGTAGTGGGGCAGGGAGTAGCGGTGGGTGTTGGTGGCGTGCCACTCGTGGTTGCCGGCGACCCACTCGGCCAGGCCCTGGGCGTAGCGCTCCACGAGCGGACCGGCGGCCGACAGCAGGGCGGACTCCTCCTCGAACGCCGTCATGATCTCGTTGTGGATCTCCACGGCCTTCAGACAGGCGGCCTTCAGCCCGCACCGCTCGTTCTCGGCGATCACCTGCGGCAGGTTGAGATGGGTGGGGTCGGCGGCCAGTTCCTTGGTGAAGGAGTACAGGTCGTTGACGAGGGTGGTGGCGTTGCAGGCCAGCGCCGTGATCCGCTGGACCTCGGGGCGGGCGTGGATCTGCGCGGGCAGTTCGTAGCCGTCCACCGCGTCGACGATCGACATGCAGGGCCGGAAGTTGTTGAACTGCCGCATGACCAGGTACTCCCACACCTTCGGCCGGTGCCGGGTACCGGCCCAGGAGGCCTCGGCGAGGTAGCCCAGGTGCAGCCGGGCGATGTCGTGCACGAACCGGTCGGTCTGGCTGGGCGTGGCCAGGGCGGCGTAGTCCTTCACCGCCGCGTGGTAGGAGCGCAGCGGCCCGTCGGCCTCCAGGCCGCGCCGCCACTGCTCCTCGGTCGCCGGTGTGCCGTGGAACGGGTCGAGGGCCGACTGCGCGACGATCAGCCGGCCTCCGAGCCGGCTGCGGGAGGCGCCCCGGCCCTCGTCCTCCTCGCAGTAGCAGGCGTCGACCAGGTTCTCCGCCAGCAGCAGCTTCCCGGCGACCGTCAGGCGCTCCAGGTCGGCGGCGCGGGGGTGCTGCAGCACCACCGCACGCCCGAACTGGAATCCGGCGAAGTCTCCTTTCCAGGCCGGCGGGAACAGTTCCAGGCGGCGCGCCCAGGCCTCCAGCCGGCGGTCCACCTCCCGCACCTTCTCCGGGTCGGCGGGCGCCACGGGCCGGTGCTTCAGCCCGGGGACCGGCCCGCCGCGCCGGGTGCGCACGGACCGGGCGAGGTTCGGTGGTCCGGGCGGGACGAAAGAGGTGGCCGCGGTGTCCTGGGTTGTGCTCATCGCGTCCTCCGCGGTCAGTCGGCCGTCCGGCCGATCTGGACGTTCTCCAGGATTCCGGCCGCGTCGGGGACGAGAATGGCCGTCGAGTAGTAGGCGGTCACCAGGTAGCTGACGATCGCGGCGGCGTCGATGCCCATGAACCGCACGTTCAGACCGGGCTGGTACTCCTCCGGGATGCCCGTCTGGTACAGGCCGACGACGCCCTGGTCCTTCTCGCCGGTGCGCAGCGCGATGATGCTGCTGGTGTGCTGCTCGGTGACCGGGATCTTGTTGCACGGGAAGATCGGCACCCCGCGCCAGGCGGGGATCTCGTGCCCCTCGACGTTCGCCGTGCCCGGCACCAGACCGCGCCGGTTGCACTGCCGGAAGAACGCCGCGATCGCCTTCGGATGGGCGAGGAACAGCTTCGTCTTGCGTCGCATCGACAGCAACTCGTCCATGTCGTCCGGGGTCGGCGGACCGGTGAAGGTGCTCACCCGCTGGCTGTAGTCGGCGTTGTGCAGCAGGCCGAACTCCCGGTTGTTGACCAGCTCCCATTCCTGCCGTTCGCGGATCTCCTCGACGGTGAGCCGCAGTTGCTGCTCGGTCTGGTTCATCGGGTCGTTGTAGAGGTCGGCGACCCGGGTGTGCACCCGCAGCACGGTCTGCGTGAGCGACAACTCGTACTCGTGCGGGGCCGGTTCGTAGTCGACGAAGCCGCCCGACAGGGTGGGTTCGCCGGTGTGACCGGCCTGCACGGGGACGTCGGCCTCGCCCTTGCGGTTCATCGGCCGGTTCCGCCGCTCGGCGTAGGCCGCCAGATGGGCGGCGAGGGAGGGGGCACGGTCCATGAAGGCGGTCAGGGTGTCCCAGGGCAGCGCCAGCACGGTCCCCGCGGTCTCCGCCCGCGCCGAGGTCAGCCACAACGGGTCGGCACGCCCGACGGCCTCGTCGCCGAGCCCGGCCCCGTCGGTGACGACCCCGACGGCCTGCCGGAGCCGCCCGTTCGGCGCGCGTCGGGGGCGGGGGGTGGCTAGCGTGAGGAACCGTGACAAACTCCATCGAACGGGAAGAGGGCCGCGATCATGGCCGTTCCACCTGAGGGAACCCCCTGCTGGGCCGACGCGATGTTCTCCGACGTGGAGGCAGCCAAGAGCTTCTACGGCGACGTCCTCGGCTGGACCTTCGGCGAGGCGTCGTCGGAGTACGGCAACTACACGCAGGCGTACGCCGACGGCAAGGCCGTCGCCGCCGTCGTTCCGCCCATGCCGGGGCAGGAGGGCCAGTCCGCGTGGTGCCTGTACCTCGCCTCGCCGGACGCCGCCGCGACCGCCGCGAAGATTCGCGAGCACGGCGGCGAGGTGCTGCTGGAACCGATGCGGGTCGGCGACTTCGGCACGATGGTCCTCGCGCGCGAGCCCGGCGGGGCCGTGTTCGGCGTCTGGCAGGGCGGTACGCACGAGGGCTTCGAGGCGGCGCCGCAGCAGCCCGGGGCCTACTGCTGGGCGGAGGTCTTCACCCGGGACCCGGACAAGACCGACGCGTTCCTTGCGGCCGTCTTCCCCTACAAGGCCAAGCAGCTGCAGGACGACGCGGTCGACTTCCGCATGTTCGTCGTCGGGGAGGACACCGTCCTCGGCCGGATGAAGATGGGCGAGGAGTTCCCGCCCGAGATCCCGTCCTACGTCAACGTCTACTTCACGGTGCCCCACTGCGACGAGGCCGTCGAGAAGGCGACCAAGCGCGGCGGAGTGCTGCGCTTCGGCCCCATGGACAGCCCCTTCGGACGCTTCGCCGCGCTGACCGACCCGCAGGGAGCCGCCTTCTCGGTGATCGACATCACCACCACGGCAGGCGAGATGCCGCAGACCGCGGACGTCTCCTAGGTCCTGCCTGATCCACACGACTGGGGCCGGCCGCGGGGAAACCGCCGGGCGGTGCATGGCATGATCGGGCGCATGCGTGAACGAGTGGTGGCGGCCTGCGACGGGGCGTCGAAGGGGAACCCCGGACCGGCGGCCTGGGCCTGGGTGGTGGCCGACGACGCGGAGGTCCCGGCCCGCTGGGAGGCGGGGCCGCTCGGGCGGGCCACCAACAACGTCGCCGAACTGACCGCGCTGGAGCGGCTGCTCGCCGCCACCGACCCGGGCGTGCCGCTGGAGGTCCGCATGGACTCCCAGTACGCCATGAAGGCCGTCACCACCTGGCTGCCCGGCTGGAAGCGCAACGGCTGGAAGACCGCGGCCGGCAAGCCCGTCGCCAACCAGGAACTGGTCGTGCGCATCGACGAGCTGCTGGCCGGCCGTGAGGTCGAGTTCCGCTACGTGCCCGCGCACCAGGTCGACGGCGACCCGCTCAACGACTTCGCCGACCGGGCGGCGAGCCAGGCCGCGAGCGTCCAGGAGGCCGCGGGCAGCGCCCTCGGCTCGCCGAAGCCGCCGCCCGCGCCGGACACGCCGTCCGCCGGCGGACCGCGCCGGCGTACCGGCGGAGCCAAGCCCGCCCGGGCGGGCAAGGCCGCGTCGTCGTCCCGCACGATCAAGGCCAAGTTCCCCGGCCGCTGTGTCTGCGGCCGTGCCTACGCGGCCGGCGAGCAGATCGCGAAGAACGCCCAGGGCTGGGGCCACCCCGAGTGCCGGGAAGCGGCGGCTGGCTGACGGGCGCACCCATCGGCCGCCGGCTCACGCGCCGGAGACGCGAGCGGGCGTAAAACGGACCCCCTCGACTGCTACTCTGCGTCGTCGAACGACCGCTTCGGGTAACTCGAGAGGTGCGCGTGAAGGTCGCCTGCATCGGCGGCGGGCCCGCCGGGCTGTATCTGTCGATCCTGCTCAAGCGGCAGGACCCCGCCCACGACATCACCGTCCACGAGCGCAACCCGGAGGGCTCCACCTACGGCTGGGGCGTGACCTACTGGCGGGGACTGCTCGACCAGCTCCACGCGCACGACCCCGAGTCGGCGCGCGCCGTCGAGGCCGGCTCCGTGCGCTGGAACGAGGGCGTCGCTCATGTGCGCGGCGACCTGACCCGCCAGCCCGGCGACGAGGGCCACGGCATCGGCCGCCACCGGCTCCTGCAGATCCTCGCCGACCGCGCCCGCGACCTCGGCGTACGGCTGGAGTTCGAATCCGAGGTCCGCGCCGACGACCTGCCCGGGGCCGACCTCGTCGTGGCGGCCGACGGCGTCCACAGCGCCCTGCGCAGCCGCCACGCCGGCCACTTCGGGGCCCGTCTCACGCCGGGCCGCAACCGCTACGTCTGGCTCGGCACCACCCGCGTCTTCGACTCCTTCACGTTCGCCTTCGTCGAGACCGCGCACGGCTGGATCTGGTGCTACGGCTACCCCTACGGCCCCGGTCACAGCACGTGCGTCATCGAGTGCGCGCCCGAGACCTTCACCGGCCTCGGTCTCGACCGGCGCGGTGAACCCGACCGGCTCGCCCTGCTGGAGAACCTCTTCGCGCACATCCTGGACGGCCACCCCCTCGTCGGACGTCCTGCGGGCGACGGCAAAAGCCCCTGGACGACGTTCCGGACCCTCACCAACCGCACCTGGCACCGCGGCAACCTCGTCCTGATCGGCGACGCCGCGCACACCACCCACTACTCCATCGGCGCGGGCACCACCCTCGCCCTGGAGGACGCCATCGCCCTCGCCGGGGCCCTGCGTGAGCACGCGGCCCTGCCGCAGGCGCTCGCCGTCTACGAACGCGCGCGTACGACCGCCTTGCTGCCGGCGCAGAGCGCGGCCCGTTACAGCGCCCGGTGGTATGAGGACCTGACCCGCTATCTCCAGCTCCCGCCGGAGCAGATGTTCGCCCTGCTCGGCCAGCGCCACTCGCCGCTGCTGCCGTACGTCCCACCCCAGCTGTACTACCGCCTCGACAAGGCGGCCGGTCAGCTCGACGCGCTGCGCCGCCTCAAGCGCTGGCTCGGCCCGAGGCTCGCGCGGAGCGTGCACGCACGGGAGCTCGCCGCACGGCGCCCGGCGGACTGAGGGAACCTGAGCAGGCCTCCCGCGGACCGGGAAAAGCCGGAGCGACGCCGCCGGCGGTCAGCGGAAAGTCTCGTGAAAGAAAGAAGGTGAATTCCCATTCACCGGCTAGGGTGAATGGGAATTCACCCTCGTCGTCCCCTGGCCCCGGCCGCTGGAGTGCTCATGGCGTCGCCCGTACCGATATCCCGGCCGAACGGTCTGCGGGACCGGCTCACCATCCCCGTGCTCGCCTTCGGCGGCATCCTCATGGCCGTCATGCAGACCGTGGTCGTGCCGCTGCTGCCCGACCTGCCCCGGCTGACCGGCTCCTCGCCCGGCGCGGTGTCCTGGATGGTGACGGCGACCCTGCTGTCCGGAGCCGTCCTCACCCCGGTGCTCGGGCGGGCCGGCGACATGTACGGCAAGCGGCGCGTGCTGACGGCGGCACTCGCCCTGATGACCGTCGGCTCGGTGATGTGCGCGCTGTCCTCCGACATCACCGTGCTGATCGCCGCCCGCGCCCTGCAGGGCGCCGCCGCCTCCGTCGTCCCGCTGTCCATCAGCATCCTGCGCGACGAACTGCCGCCCGAGCGCCGCGGCTCCGCGGTCGCGCTGATGAGCTCCACCGTCGGCATCGGGGCCGCGCTCGGCCTTCCGCTGGCCGCGCTCGTCATCCAGTACGCCGACTGGCACACCATGTTCTGGCTGACCAGCGCCCTCGGCGCGACGGGCGTCGCGGCGGTGTGGTGGGCGGTGAAGGAATCGCCGGTGCGCGAGCCGGGCCGGTTCGACGCCCTCGGCGCGCTCGGGCTGGCCGCCGGCCTGGTCTGCCTGCTGCTCGGCGTGTCCCAGGGCGGGCAGTGGGGCTGGGGCAGCCCGCGGATCACCGGTCTGTTCGCCGGGGCCCTCGTCGTCCTCGCCCTGTGGTGGTGGCACCAGCTGCGCAGCCCGCGGCCGCTGGTCGACCTGCGGCTCGCCGTGCGCCCGCGGGTGGGCCTGTCCCACGTGGCCGCCCTGCTCACCGGCTTCGCCTTCTATGCCAACTCCCTGGTCACCGCCCAGCTGGTGCAGGCGCCCAAGTCCACCGGGTACGGGCTGCAGCTGTCGATCGTCGCCACCGGCCTGTGCCTGCTGCCCGGCGGCGTGACCATGCTGCTGCTGTCCCCGGTCTCGGCCCGCATCTCCGCCGCGCGCGGCCCCCGCATCACGCTCGCCCTCGGCGCCGCCGTGATCGCCTGCGGCTACGCGGTGCGCATCGTCGACAGCCGGGACCTGTGGATGATCATCCTCGGGGCGACGGTCGTGGCGACGGGCACCACCCTCGCCTACTCGGCGCTGCCGACGCTGATCCTGCGCGCCGTGCCGGCCGGGCAGACCGCCTCCGCCAACGGCGTCAACGTCCTCATGCGCACGATCGGCCAGGCCGTCTCCAGCGCCGCCGTCGCCGCCGTCCTCGTCCACCACAGCAGCCCGGTCGCCGGGACGCCGGTGCCCACCCTGCACGGCTATCTGCGCGCGTTCGCGATGGCTGGCGCCGTGGCCCTGGTGGCCTGCGCGGCTGCCCTGTCCATTCCGGGCGAGGCGGCGTCCGGTGCCACCCGCGAAGCCCGGGGCGAGAGCCGGTCCGACCGGGACCAGACGCCGGCGGGAACATGAGAGAGGTGAGCACCACGTCCCGCACGACGGCCGCGGACCCCACCGCCACCCCGCCCCGGCCGGGGGCCGCCGCCCGTCGCGATGCCGAAGCGACCCGAGCGGCCATCCTGAAAGCCGCCCGCCACCTGCTGGCTCGGCACGCGCACGCCGACATCACGCTGAAGGCCGTCGCGGAGCGGGCCGGGGTGAGCGCCCCGCTGATCCTGAAGTACTTCGGGAACAAGGACGCCCTCTTCGCCCGCGTGATGTCCTTCGCCGACGACGCCGAGGCGCTGCTGGACGCCCCGCTCGACGACCTCGGCCGGCACATGGTGCGGCACGTCGTCGTCAGCCAGCGCGAGCAGGGCGCCGACCCGATCCTGCGCATCGTCTTCGCCCCGCTGCACGGCGAGCACGGCGAGGTGCTGCGGGCGAACTTCCGCAGCCAGGTCACCGCGCGGCTCGCCGCCCGGCTGAGCGGCCCCGACGCGGCCCTGCGCGCCGAACTCGCCGTGGCCGGCCTGCTCGGCCTGGGCGTGATGGCCGGCATCGCCCGAGGCGAGGAGGTACGCGCCCTGCCGGTCGACGACCTCGTCGCCCGGTACGGCCCGACGATCCAGGCCCACCTCACGCCGTAGCGGAACGACGATCCTGGCGCATCTCACGCCGCGGCAGCCGGTTCCGGCGTTGTGCCTCGCCCGGTGACAGACTGAGGCCATGGAAGAGCGCGAATTCCCGAGGTCCGGTCAGCACGCGTCCGTCATCGGTCTCGGCACCTGGCAACTGGGCGCCGACTGGGGCGAGGTCGACGACAAGGAAGCCCTCACGGTGCTGGAAGCGGCAGCCGAGTCCGGCGTGACCTTCTTCGACACCGCCGACGTCTACGGCGACGGCCGCAGCGAGTCCACCATCGCCACGTTCCTCAGCAGCCGCCCCGACCTGCACGTGGAGGTCGCCACGAAGATGGGCCGCCGCGTCGAGCAGATCCCGCAGAACTACGTCCTGGACAACTTCCGCGCCTGGAACGACCGTTCCCGCCGCAACCTCGGCGTGGACCGCGTCGACCTGGTGCAGCTGCACTGCCCGCCCACCCCCGTCTACTCCTCCGACGAGGTCTTCGACGCCCTCGACACCCTGGTCGAGGAGGAGCGCGTCGCCGCTTACGGCGTCAGCGTGGAGACCTGCGCCGAGGCGCTGACGGCGATCGCCCGGCCGAACCTGGCCAGTGTGCAGATCATCCTCAACCCGTTCCGCATGAAACCCCTGCGCGAGGTGCTCCCGGCGGCCCGGGAGGCCGGCGTCGGCATCATCGCCCGCGTCCCGCTCGCCTCCGGTCTGCTGTCGGGCAAGTACACCAAGGACACCGTCTTCCCGCCCGACGACCACCGCACGTTCAACCGGCACGGCGAGTCCTTCGACCAGGGCGAGACCTTCTCCGGCGTGGACTACGCGACCGGTGTGGAGGCAGCCGCCGAGTTCGCCGCCCTCGCCCCCGAGGGGTACACCCCGGCCCAGCTCGCCCTGCGCTGGATCGTCCAGCAGCCCGGCGTCACCACGGTGATCCCCGGCGCCCGATCGCCCGAGCAGGCCCGCGCCAACGCCGCGGCCGCCCGGCTGCCGGAGCTGTCCGAGGAGACCCTCACGGCGATCCGCGACCTGTACGACCGGCGCATCCGGGAACAGGTCGAGCACCGCTGGTAGACCCTGACCGGGCAGGACCGCCGCTTTCCTGGGTACTCGCGGAGAGGACGATGTTCGTGGTTCTCACCGGGGAGGAATGGTGGCGGTCGCCGAAGAGGGGCCGGTCCGGCGCCGGGGGCGCAACGAGACCGAGGAGGAGCGGGCCGACCGGATGTGGGTCGAGCTCATCCAGGAGGTGCGGGTCGCGCAGACCGGCGTGCAGATCCTCTTCGGCTTCCTGCTGACCGTGGTGTTCACGCCCAAGTACGCGCAGCTGGAAAGTACCGACCAGGCCATCTACATCGTGACGGTGGTCCTGGGCGCCTGCGCGACCGGTGCGCTGATAGGGCCGGTCTCCCTGCACCGCCTGGTCGCCGGCCGCCGGGTCAAACCGATGGCGGTGCGCTGGGCGTCCCGGCTGACATTCGTCGGTCTGCTCCTGCTGCTCGCCGCCATGACCTCGTCGCTGCTGCTGATCCTCCGGGTGGCGACCCACGACAGCTATGTCCCGTACCTGGTGTCGGCCGTGGTCGCCTGGTACGTACTGTGCTGGTTCGTGCTGCCCCTGTGGACCCGCCGCCGCTACACATCACGCTGAGAACCGGCCAAGGCGTGCCAAGGCGGCCGGGACGGCCCAGCGCGGCGCACGGAAGATGTCCCGCTGGGCGTCCCGGCCGCAGGGCGCAGGCGGCCGGGAACGCGACCGCCACGGCAGGAGCGCAGGTATCCCGGCCCGTCAGGGCCCCACGGAGAGCTGGGCCAGGAAGTCGTCGACGCGGACCTCCTCCCGGCCCGGCGGGACCAGCTGCCACGTTCTGCGCAGGAACGCCGAGACGGCCGCGGCCCAGGCGAACACGACCGCATGGTGGCGCCCCCCGTCCGGGTGGGCGTCGCCGAGAAACTCCATGCGCAGCTCGTCGAAGAGTCCGCCGCCCGTCGGGCGCAGCCGCACGTCCCCGACACCGACGGGCCGCCGCAGCCCCTCTCCGAGCATCTCCCGGTCCAGCTGCCAGCGGGCCAGCACCCGGCCCCGGTGGCTGAACACGGCGGTGACGACGAACGGGTCGGCGGCGTCGTAGCTCAGATGGGCGAGCACGGCGAAGCGTTCCGTGTCGCCCGCCTGCAACTCCACCACCAGCGTCGTGTGAGCGAAGGGGTTCACCTGGACAGGCCTTCCGAGAGGAACGGACGGGAGCGAACCCCTGGTACCCCCGTAACGCCAAAGATGCTCAGCTACTCGAGTGATTCCCGCGACTGGCACGCAGTGCCGCAAGGCACGAGCCGATCGCCTGCTGCAGCTCCTCGAGCCGCAGCAGCATGTCGTCCTCGTAGAAGTCCTCGGCGTCGTCGAAGGTCAGCTCCTCGAACACCCGGGTGGCCTTCGTCAGGCTGCTGTAGAACTTCTGCCGCCGTTCCGTCACCCGCAGGTCCGGGTCGGCCTCCACCGTCTCGGCGACAAGATCCTTCATCGTGTCGTACGCCTCGGACGCCCACTCGGCGCTGTCCTCGCCGTCGTCGAGTTCGTCGATCAGGGACAGGTGCCGTTCGGCCTCCCGGCGCACCTCGACGGGCGCCTCGACGGTCTGCCCGGCCGGGGTCCTGATCTGTCCGGACTCGGCGATCTGCCGTACGTAGCCGATGCGGTCGGCCGAGCGGCTCTCGGATGCCACGGCCTTCTTCAGGTCGTCGGTGCGCACCACGTCACGGGCCAGCGCGGCCTGCAGTTCCGGATCCTCGCGCACCCGGTCCAGCAGTGCCTGCTGCGCCGCGCGTGCGGTGGAGGGGTCGGCCAGGATCGCGGCGCGCAGCGCGGTGGGGTTCTCCGCCACCTCCAGCGCCTTCGTCGGCCGGATGCCCTCCGCCGCGGCCACCTCGGCGATGACCGTGCCCCGTTCGGAGGCGGCGCTGCTGCGCGAGACGTAGTAGGCCGGCCACACGTCGGCGTCCGGCAGTTCCACGTCCTGCCCCGGCCGCAGCGCCTCGAGGTGCGGTACCAGACCGTCGTCGGCGGCCCGGTCCCATGCCTTGTAGTAGCGCAGCACCCGCTCCGCCGAGCACCCCGCCAGCTCGGCGAAGTCCTTGGCGCTCACCTTCGGCGTCTCGTCGGCGGCCTGCCCGCCCGGGCGGACACTGCGCGCCACCATCAGGGCGAAGGTCCACCCTCCGGTACGGGCGTACGCCCCGAACTCGCGCGCGTCACGGGCGACGAGGTCGTCCACGTCCCCCGACGCCGCGGAGGACGGGGCCTCGGGCTCGGGCGCCGACATGGTCTCGGGCCCGGACCTCGACGTGGACTCGGGCGCGGACGCGGGCGCCGGGACCGACGCGGACTCGGGGGCGGTGGGCGGCTCGGACGGGGCGATCGCTTGGGTCACCGGGACACTCCAGAGGGGGGCAGGGCCGACGGGTGTGCAGACCGGCAGCCTATATCCACCGATTGGCCGCGCTTGTGCGCACGTGTGCCCGATGCGACGCGACGCGGCGCCGGCTCAGGCGAAGGCGTCCCGCAGCGCGGGCAGCAGCGTCTTCTCCGACCAGTCCAGGAACGGCACCTGCGCGTCGCCGCCGATCTGCACGAGCGCGATCTCGGTGAAACCGGCCTCGGCATAGGGCCGTACGGCCTCCACGAAGGCCTCCGGATCGTCGCCGCACGGGATCGACTCGGCCACGTCGTCCGGCGTGACGAACTGCGTCGCCGCCTCGAAGGAGTCCGGGTGCGGGAGCTCGGAGTTCACCTTCCAGCCGCTGCCGAACCAGCGGAACTGCGCGTGCGCCCGCTTGATCGCGGTGTCCCGGTCGGTGTCGTAGCACACCGGCAGCTGCCCGACCCGCGGCTTGCCCTGCCCGCCGTGCCGGTCGAAGGCCTCCAGCAGGCCCGCCTCGGGTTCGGTCGCGATGACCAGGTCGCCGAGCCGGCCCGCGAGCCGGCAGGACCTCTCCCCGGACACCGCGATCCCGATCGCCGGCGGCTCCTCGGGCACGTCCCACAGCCGCGCCGACTCCACGTCGAAGTGCGTGCCGCGGTGATTGACATGGCCGCCATCGAACAGCGCGCGGATGATCTCCACGGCCTCCTCCAGCATCTCGTGCCGGACGTCCACGGAGGGCCAGCCGCCGCCCACGACGTGCTCGTTGAGGTTCTCGCCGGAGCCGAGCCCCAGCCGGAACCGGCCCTCGGAGAGCAGCTGAAGGGTGGCGGCCTTCTGCGCCACGACCGCCGGGTGGTAGCGGAAGGTCGGGCACGTCACGTACGTCATGAGCGGGATGCGCTCGGTCGCCTGCGCGGCGGCGCCCAGCACACTCCACGCGTACGGAGCGTGCCCCTGCGAGCGCAGCCACGGAAAGTAGTGGTCGGACGTCACGGAGAAGTCGAAGCCCGCCTCCTCGGCGCGCACCACGTGGTCGACCAGCTCCCGGGGGCCGGCCTGCTCGGTCATCATCGTGTATCCGATTTGCACCATGGGTCACGGGTCCCCGTGGGGCGGAGGGTGAAAACGAGGCGCCCCTCCCGCGAAGGCCCTCTCGACCATTCGGCCTATCCCGAGGCAGGATGCCCTCATGATCGCGCGCCCGCTGCCTTCGTCCGCCCCCGCCGCCCAGGGCGTCGACGCCACCGGTGTCGAGGCCTTCCTCGACGCCCTCGACGCCGCGCCCGGCATCAGGCCGCACAGCCTGCTGATCCTGCGCCACGGCCACCTCGTCGCCGCCGGGTCGTGGGCGCCGTACACCCAGGACCGCCTGCACCTGCTGTACTCGCTCAGCAAGAGCTTCACCGGTACGGCCGCCGGGCTCGCCGCCGCGGAGGGGCTGCTGCGGCTGGACGACCCGGTGCTCGCCTACTTCCCCGAGTTCGCGGACGAGGTCACCGATCCCCGGGTACGGGGCATGCTTGTGCGGCACGTCGCGTCGATGGCGAGCGGGCATGTCGCCGAGACCATGGACCGGGCGCGCGCCCTGGACCCGGACGACCTGCTGCACGGCTTCCTGCGGCTGCCGCCGGAACGCGACCCGGGCACCGTGTTCGCCTACAACCAGCCGGCCACCTACACGCTCGCCGCCGTCGTGCAGCGGGTGACGGGCCAATCGCTCACCGACTACCTGCGTCCGCGGCTGTTCGATCCGCTCGGCATCGGGGGCGCGGTCTGGCACCGCGACCGCGGCGGTCGCGAGCTGGGCTTCAGCGGTCTTCACGCCACCTGCGACGCCGTCGCCCGGCTCGGGCAGCTGTATCTCGACCGCGGCCGGTGGGAGGGCAGGCAGCTGCTGCCCGAGGAGTGGGTGGCCGAGGCCACCCGCGCGCACATCGCGACGGCCGGCGCCATGTCCGGCGGCGACTGGGACCTCGGCTACGGCCTGCAGTTCTGGATGTCCCGGCACGGCTTCCGCGGGGACGGCGCCTACGGCCAGTTCTGCCTGGTGCTGCCGGAGCAGGACGCCGTGGTCGCCCTCACGTCGGAGACCGTGGGCATGCAGACGGTTCTCGACCTGGTCTGGGCCCATCTGCTGCCCGCCTTCCGCCCCGGGCCGCTGGAGGGCCGGGAGGAAGCCGACGCGGCCCTGCGCGAGCGGCTCGCGCACCTCACGCTGCCCGCAGCGGCCGGCAAACCCGCACCGCCGGAGCGGGCGGACGCCTGGACGGGCGCGGTGTTCGACCCGGAGGGCGGCGGCTGCGCGGACCAGCCGGGCCTCACCTCCGTGTCGGTGACCGCGCAGGAGGACGGCTGGACGCTCACACTCACCGAGGACGGCCACGCACTGCCCCTGCACCTCGGCGACGGCGGGTGGGCCGTCGCCGAGGAGCCGCTGCCGACCGCCGTCAGTGGCGGCTGGACGGAGGCCGGGACCCTGGCCGTGGACGTCGCCTTCCTGGAGACCCCCCACTCGCTGCGCGTGACCTGCTCCCTCCCGGCCCGGACGTTCACCGCCCGCTGGCACACGACGCCGCTGATGCCCGGCGTGCCGCTGCGCAAGCTGCGCGCACCCGGCTCGTCATCCTGAGGCAGGCCGAAAGCTGCGCAGGACGACCTCCTGGGCCTGACGCCTGCCGGGGTCGCCCCAGTCGGCGGCGGGGGCGGTCAACCGCAACGAGAATCCCCGGCCGCCGCCCAGCAGGACACCGCGGCCGAAGGTGCGCACCCGCGTCCCGCCGGCCGTCGTCACCAGCCACTCCATGTCGGCGGCTCGGCGGCCCTGGTACGTCGTCGCCCGGATCGCCCCGACCCGTTTGTAACCGCCCGCCGCGCGCAGAGCGGGCTCCACGTCGTCCCGCCACACGGCGACCGGGTCCCCGCCGACGCGCTCGCTGTACGTCACCGCGAGCGTGCGCGGATCGTCCGTCGCGCCGAACACGACTCGGTACGCCCCGTCCCGGCCCGGCGAGGTGCGCAGCCGCCCCCAGCCGTCCGGCAGCGCGACCGAGAATCCCTCCGGCGCCCGGTACAGCCGGTAGCCGGACGGCAGTCCCGGCGCCGGCGTGCCCGACGGCCGGGGGGCCGCCGCCGTCCCGGTGGCCGCGGGCGCCGTCCCGGTCGCCGCGGGGGAGGGCGCGGGTGTCCGCGCGGCGTCCGCGGAGCCCGGGCCCTGCCGCAGGGCGAGAGCCACGGCGGTCACGGCGACGACCGCCACCGCGGCGCCCACCGCCACGTGCCGCCGCCGCCACGCCGGGCCGGCGTGCCAGGCGGCGTAGGCGCGGCGCAGCCGGGGCGCGGGCACGGACGGCACCACCGCGTCCGGGTCCTCGTGCAGCACGCGGGTGAGCACCTCGCGGACCACCCCACGGGACAGCCGCTCGCGGGAGTTCTTGCGCAGCAGCCCCTGCACCACCCGCGTCAGCGGCCCGCAGCGCACGGGCGTACGCAGCGGCAGCCGGTCCACGGCCCTCAGCGTGGCCTCAGGCCGCTCGCGCTCCCGGAACGGCGGCCGGCCCTCGACCATCGTGTAGAGCAGCGCACCGAGCGCCCACAGATCGGCGGCCGGTGAGATCCGCTCGTCGCGTGCCTGTTCCGGCGAGGCGTACGACGGTGCCGCGACGCGCGGGGCCAGGGTCGCGCCGGCCAGGCCGAAGCCGGTGACCGCGACCGGCCCGTGGTCGCGCACGAGGACCTGCCCGGGGCTCAGCTCGCCGTGCGTGATGCCCTCCGCGTGCGCGGCCTCCAGCACGTCCAGCAGCTCCAGCCCGATGCGTGCGGCCCGCACCGGGTGCAACGGGCCCTCCTGGGCGAGGAGTTCACCGAGCGGTGTGCCCTCGGCCCACTCCGTCACCGTCCACAGATCGCCCCGCTCGTACACCGCGTCGACGACCGCCGGGACGCGGCCCGGGCACAGCCGGCTCATCGTCTCGGCCATGCGCAGGACACGCCCGGTGGCGCGGCGCGCCTGGTCCCGCTCCTCCGCGCCCGTCCCGGTGTCGGGCAGCCCGGTCCGGGTGAGCAGCCGGGGCTGTCCGGCGGCCGTGTCCTCGCCGTACCAGCAGACGCGGTTGGTCTCCTCGTGGACGACGTCGAGGAGCCGGTACCGTCCGGCGACCCACGCCTGCGTGGAACCGTCCGCTGTGCCCATGGTCATCCCTCGCTGCACCCCGGTTCACCCGTTTCCCTGAGGTACGGCGACCGGGACGGCGTCCGTTCAACGCGGCCCGGATTCCTGTCCTTCGTTCAAAAGACTCCGGGGCGCCGGGATGTGCGGGACGCAGAGGTCCGCCCCGGCCCAAGGGGGGAGTGGGCCGGGGCGGCGTATGGTGCTGCCCTTCAAGACGCCGGATCACGCACGGGGGTTGCTCCGCACGGTGAAGAGAACCGGCTTCCTTCTCATCGGCGGACGGCAGGCTCGGCGGCGTCCTCCGGCCGCTCGGTCACCGTGCTGCTGCGTCGGCTCTTCGCCGGGGTGCCGCAGAAAGCGGACTCCAGCGTGCGCAGCATCGTGGTGTGCACGGCCGCGTTGTTGGAGGTGTCGGCCAGCGCGGCGAGGCTGCGCCGCCCGTCCGCCGAGGTGAACGCGTAGCTGTAGTAGCCCTGGACGGCCCCCGTGTGCCCGTACACCGACACCCCGCACGACAGGTCGCGGCGGCGCAGCCCGAGGCCGTAGGCCTGCCCGGTGCCGGCCGGCACCCAGCGCCGCATCTGCTGCAGTTGCGCGGCGGAGGTCAGCTTGCCGCGCAGCAGCGCCGAGTAGAAGGTGTTCAGGTCCCGGGTGCTGGAGATGATGGCGCCCGCGCTCTGGGCCCACGACACGGTCTGCCGGGTGGCGTCGACCAGCGCGGCTCCCTCGGTGTCGGGGGTGAGGTAGCCGCGCGCGTACCGGCCGGGCAGCGCGGTGTCGGGGTGCACGTAGAAGGTGTCGCGCAGCTTCAGCGGCGTGATGATGCGGTCCTGGTAGGCGGTGGCCACCGGACGGCCGGTGAGCTTCTCCACGAGCATGCCGGCCACCACGAAGTTGGTGTTGGAGTAGGAGTAGGCGCCGCCGGGCTTCCCCGTCGGGGCGTGCCGCAGCGAGCGGTCCACCAGCTGGCGGTAGGTGAACACCTTGGTGCGCACGGCCTCGAAGCCGGGCACCGTCTGCGCGAACATGTCGTTGGTGTAGTCGTACAGCCCGCTGCGGTGGCTCAGGACGTGCCGGACGGTGATCCCGCGGTCGGGCAGCAGCCCCGGCAGGTAGTGGTCGACGGACGCGTCCAGGTTCAGCTTGCCCTCGTCGGCCAGTTGCAGCAGTACCACGGCCGTGAAGGTCTTGGTGATGCTGCCGACGCGGAAGCGGTCGGTGTCCGCCAGCGCCCGCTTGGTGGCCCGGTCTGCCACGCCCACGGACGCGCCGAGCACCGAGCCGCCGTCGTCGATCCGCGCCATCGCGCCCGGCGCGCCCTGCCGCTGGGCGGTGCGCAGGACCTCGCGCAGGCCGGCGAGGTCGGGCCGTGGCAGGGCGGCCGCCGGTGCGGCGGGACGTGCGGGATGTGCGGTGGCGGCGTGTGCCGGGACCGTCAGCAGGGACAGCACGACCGCCCCCAGTGCCGTACCTCTGCGCAGTGCTGCTGGGATCATCCGAGGCCTCGCCTTTCGTCACGTCGCTGTGCTGGAGCCACATCTGACCGCCCGTCGGAAACGGTACGGCGTGGCCGCGCACAGTATCGCGGCGAAAATCAAGAAAAGCGACAATCCGGGCGCAGATCTGACGTCGGGTCATGTCCGGGACGGCGGCGGCCGCGTCACGGCCACAGCCTCCCCGGGGTCAGGAGGTGCTCGGCTCGGATGCCAGCAGCCCGTCGCGGTGGGCGATCGCCACCGCCTCCGTGCGGCTCGCCGCACCCAGCTTGGCCAGGATGTTGGAGACGTGCACGCTCGCCGTCTTGCCGGTGATGAAGAGCGCCTCACCGATCTGGCGGTTGCTGCGGCCGAGCGCGAGCAGCCGCAGCACCTCCTGCTCACGCGCCGTCAGTGGCGAAGGAGCGGACGGTCCTTCGGCCCCCGGCGCGCCACTCAGCCGGCCGCGCCGGATCAGCGCCTCGACCCGCTCCAGCAGCGGCGCGGCCCCCAGCCGTACGGCCGTCCCGCGCACCTCACCGGCCTGCACCGCGGCCTCGGCGCGCCGGTCCTCGGCGAGCAGGGCCTGAGCCCACCGCAGCCGGCACCGCGCCTGCTCGTACACCTCGCCGAAGCCGAACGCGGCCACCGCCTTCTCCCAGGCCGCCGCGTCCGGGCCGGAGACGGCCCGGGTCCACTCGGCCTCGGCCCGGGCAAGCCACGCCTGGCCCTCAGGCCCCTGCGGCGGGCCCGCCTCGCTGTGCCCGGCCGCCCGCCGCGCCTGCTCCACCAGCTCGCCCGCCACGTCGGCCCACCGCCGCGCCCCCGCGGCGTCACCGGCCGACCGCAGCCCGGCGGC
The DNA here is from genome assembly GCF_043088925.1 of Streptomyces sp. NPDC014006. Taxonomy (NCBI): domain Bacteria; kingdom Bacillati; phylum Actinomycetota; class Actinomycetes; order Kitasatosporales; family Streptomycetaceae; genus Streptomyces; species Streptomyces sp. NPDC014006. Next base: position 93,200 of record NZ_JBICAJ010000004.1, read on the forward strand.
CGTGTCGGCGACGGCGGACAGCGCCAGCGCGAGCAGTCGCACCGCCGCGTCGGGCAGGGTGCCCGCGTCGTCGGTGAGCGCCGCCACCGTGGCGCGCGCCTGCTCCACCGCCGCCTCGGCATCACCCCGCCACGCCGCCGCGTCGGTCAGGACGATCCCCGCGACCAGCGTCGCCATCCAGTCGAACGGGCCCCGCAGCAGCGCCCGCGCCCGCCCGGCGGCCCCCGCGTCACCGCGCGCCAGCGCCACGTACAGCGCCGGGCCCGCCGTGTAACCGCCGGCCGCCGGCACCGCCCTGGCCTCCGCCGCCGCCCGCAGGCACTCGTCCCACCGGCCCAGCGTGTAGAGCACCAGCTGTTGCAGATACCGCATCTCCAGCGGATACGGCGACGACAGCAACCCCGCGTCGCGAGCGCGTTCCAGCCCCTCCGCCGCCCACGGCACGCTCTCCGCGAAGGCGCCCGCCTCGAAGCAGCCGACCGCGAGATGGAACAACGCTCTCATCTCCACCGGGGCGTTGCCCGCGCGCCGGGCCAGCTCCCGCGCCCGCACCAGCCGCTCGCGCCCCTCGGCCGTGCGCCGCGCGCCGCCCTCCAGCCCCACCAGCGAGATCAGCAGATCGGCCTGCGCGTCCGCCACCCCCAGCTGCTCCGCCGCGGACAGCGCCCGCCGCGCCACGTGCAATGCGGCCTGGGACGCCCCGACCTCACGGGCCGCCATCACATGGGTGGCCGCCGCCCACACCCAGGTACGCGTCGGCGGCTCCTCCGGGATCAGCGCGAGCGCCTCGCTGCTGTAGGCGAAGGCGGCGGTGAGATTGTCGGCGGTCAGGAGGTTCCCGGCGAGGGTGTAGCGCACCCGGGCGGCCAGCTCCGAGTCCGCGTCCTGCCCGATGCCGGCGAGCGCCGCCCGGGTCAGCGCGACCGCGCGGTGCACCTCGCCCGCGTGCACGGCAGCCGCCGAAGCGCGCAGCGTCAGCGTGATCCGGTCGCCGCCCTCACCGGCCGGGCGGGCCGCCGGATCGACCGCGGACCACAGATCGAGCGCCGCTTCCAGATGCCGTAGCTCCTCCGCCGGCGCGCCCACCCCCCGGGCGTGGTCGGCGGCCTGAAGCGAGGCGGCGAGCGCCTCGGGCAGATGATGGCTCTCGCGCCAGTGGTGGGCGCGCTCCGCCGCGCTCTCGCCCGTGCCCCCGCGCCCGGCGAGCAGCCGCGCGAACGTGCCGTGCAGTCGCGCCCGCTCACCGGGCAGCAGGTCGGCGTAGACGGCCTCACGGGTCAGCGCGTGCCGGAAGGCGTAGGTCTCCCCGTCGTCGGGTACCAGGAGCTGGCGGCCGACGGCCTCGCGCAGCGCCGCCTCCAGCGTGTCCTCGGACAACCCGACCGCCTCGCGCAGCAGATCGTGCTCCACCCGGCGCCCCGCGACGGCGGCGGTGCGCAGCACCTGCTGCGCGGTCTCCGGCAGCTGCTCCACCCGGATCAGCAGCACGTCCGCGAGGGCGCTCGGCACGCCCTGCGCCTGTGTGCCGGTGGCGGCGAGCAGCTCCTGCGCATAGAAGGCGTTGCCCTCGGCCCGCTCCACGATCGTGCGCACCGTGCCGTCCGGCAGCGGCTCACCGCGCAGTGCCCGCAGCAGCCGGGTCATCTCGGCGTCCGGCATGGGCCGCAGCTCCAGCCGCTCCACCGCCGGCAGCCGCACCAGCTCGGCCAGCAGGGGCCGCAGCGGATGACGCCGGTGCAGGTCGTCGGAGCGGTAGGAGGCGAGCACCGCCAGCCGTGGCCCGGGTGCTCCCAGCGCGCCGCGGGTCAGCAGGAACCGCAGCAGGTCCCGGGAGGACTGGTCGGCCCAGTGCAGATCCTCCAGCACGAGCAGCAGCGGGGCGTCCTCGGCGAGCCGGGCGAGCAGGGCCGCCATGCCCTCGAAGAGCCGCAGCCGGGCGTCAGCGTCCCGCGCCGGGTCGCCGCCGCGCGCCTCGCCACCGCCGCGCAGCCGCTCGACCGCGGCATGCCCGGCCAGATGCGGGGCCAGCCGCTCGTCCTCGGCGATCCGGCCGAGGATCTCCGTGAACGGCAGATACGGCAGGCCGACGTCACCGAGGTCCACGCAGTGCCCGGTGAGCACCCGCATGCCCTGCCCGGCGGCATGCCCGGCGACCTCGTCCAGCAGCCGGGTCTTGCCCACCCCGGCGTCGCCGGCCACCACCACCGCCCGCGCCTCACCGGCGCGGGCGCGCTCCAAGGCGCCGAGGAGCCGGGTCAGTTCCCGGTCCCGGCCGACGAGCGGGGAGGTGAAATCGGTCTGCGGCACGGATCAATCCTGGCACGCACCACTGACACCGCGGGGGGCACCGGACAGGACCGGCGTTCGGTGCGGCGTCCGCGCCCCACCGGACCGGCGTTCGGCACGGCGTCCGCGCCCCACCGGACCGGCTCTCAGCGCAGCGTCCGCGCCCAGTCCGCCGGCACCCGGCCCGCCGGCCCCGGAGCGGGCTGGTCCTCGGGGTGGCTGTGCGGGGGCGCGAGGGCGGGGCCGCTGTCGTACAGCTCGTCGGTGGCGTAGTTCCAGAACCACGCCTCGCCCGGCTCGTAGCTCTGCACCACCGGATGCCCCGTCGCGCGGAAGTGCGCGGTGGCGTGCTGGGCGGGGGAGGAGTCGCAGCAGCCGATGTGCCCGCACTGCGCGCACCGGCGCAGATGGAACCACCAGCCGCCGGCCGCCTCGCACTCCACGCAGCCGGTGCCGCTCGGCACCGCGCTCTGGTCGATGCCGTCGCCCTGGGTCATGCCGTCTCCTCGGGTGGGGTGTCGGGTTCCGCCGCGGTGAGCGGCAGCAGCACCCGGAACCGGGTGTCGCCGGGCTCGGAGTCGACCTCGATGCCGCCATGGTGCTTGTTGACCACGATGCGCCAGGAGATGTCGAGGCCGAGCCCTGTGCCCTCGCCGACCGGCTTGGTGGTGAAGAAGGGGTCGAAGATGCGGTCCCGGATCTCGGGCGGCACGCCCAAACCGGTGTCGCGGAACTCCACCAGCAGCCGGTCGTTCTCCCTCGCCGTCCGCACGGTCAGCGTGCCCTCGGCGCCGGTGTCGTGGATCGCGGCGACGGCGTTGTCGATCAGGTTCGTCCACACCTGGTTCAGCTCCGCCGGATAGGCGGGGATCCTCGGCAGCGTGCGGTCGTAGTCCTTGACGACCTTGATCCCGTCGCCGATCTTGCCGGACAGCATCAGCAGCGTGCTGTCCAGCAGTTCGTGCACGTCGGCGACCTGGTAGGGCGCGCGGTCGAGCTGCGAGTACTGCTTGGCCGCGTCGACCAGGTGCGAGATACGGGTGGTCGAGTCCTCGATCTCGTCCATCAGCAGCTCGGTCTCGACCGTGTAGTTCAGCCAGCCGATCGCGCCGGGCAGGACGTCGGGCTCGACGGCCGCCGCGACCTGCTCCAGCCAGTCGACGTCGAGCCCGGCCTGCACGAACGTGGGCGCGACGCGCCAGCCGTCCGGGATGTCGTGGTCGTCGAGCCAGTCGCTGAGCGCGTCCTCCCGGTCGGCGGCCTCCAGCGGGCTGAGCGCGGGCGCCTTGCCGACCCGTTCGGCGGTGCGCTCCTGGATTTCGATCAGGCCCGCCAGGACCTCCCGCGGATAGGGCCCCGAGGAGATCACGGCGAGCTTGTGCCGCATCTTCGCCACCCGCTCGCGCAGCGTCGCCGTGGCTCGCACGGCCGCGGCGGCCGGGTTGTTCAGCTCATGGGTGAGCCCCGCGGACAGCGAGCCGAGGGCCAGCAGCCGCTCGCGCTGCCCGATGGTCCGCTGGGTGGCCTTCGACCCGAAGAACAGGCCCTCCAGGAGGTGGACCGCCATCGGGAACCACTCCTGCATGACGCTGGCGAACGTGTCCGCGGGCAGTACGAAGAACCGCGTCGGCTCGGTCACGCGCAGGGAGTTGTTGTAGACCTGCCGCACCCGGTCCCCGAGGTAGGCCTGCATGGCGCCCGCGTACACCCCGGGCTGTGAGGTCCGCGTCACCTCCACGTCCTCGGCGCCGACCCGCCGCGAGAGCACCACCGTGCCCTCGACCATCACGAAGAAGCAGGTGGCGGGGTCACCCTCGGCATACACCGGGCCCGGGTCGAACAGCTCCACCCGGCCCTCACTGCACAGCCGCCCGAGCTGCTCGTCGGAGAGCTTCTCGAACAGGAACAACGAGCCGATCTCCGCCGGGCTGCACGGCACGGGCCGCCCGCTCACGACTGCTCCAGGTAGCGGTGGACGAGCATCACGGCCATGGCTCCCTCTCCGACGGCGGACGCGACCCGCTTCGCGGACTCCGCGCGCGCGTCACCCGCGACGAACACGCCCGGCACATTGGTCTCCAGGTGGTACGGCGGCCGGTCCAGCTCCCAGCCCGCCGGCGGCCGCCCGTCGGGGGTGAGGTCGGGTCCGGCCAGGATGAACCCGCGCTCGTCGCGCAGCACCGTCCCGTCCAGCCAGTCGGTCAGCGGGGCGGCCCCGATGAACACGAACAGCCAGCCCGCGTCGACCTCTTCCCGCTCGCCGGTGTCGACGTCCCGCAGGGTGAGCCGCTCCAGGCTGCCGTTTCCGTGCGCGGCCTCGACGACGGTACGGGGGCGCACCGAGATGTTGGGCGCCTCCTCGATCTGCTGGATCAGGTAGTGCGACATCGACGCCGACAGCGACGGACCGCGCAACAGCAGTGTCACCGACTTCGCGCCCCGCGCCAGGTACATCGCCGCCTGGCCCGCGGAGTTGGCGCCGCCGACGATGTACACGTCCTGGCCGTGGCAGGAGGAGGCCTCGGTGAGCGCCGAGCCGTAGAACACGCCGCAGCCGGTCAGGTCGTCGGCGCCGGGCGCCGGCAGCTGCCGGTACTGCACGCCGGTCGCGAGGATCACGCTGTGCGCGGCGACCGCCGAGCCGTCCGCGAACCGCACGATCCGCGCGGCGCCGCTCACCTCCAGGCCGGTGACCTCCCGCGCGGTGAGGATCTCCGCGCCGAACTTGGCCGCCTGCCGCCGGGCCCGGTCGGTGAGCTGGGCGCCGGAGACGCCGTCCGGGAAGCCGAGGTAGTTCTCGATCCGTGAGCTCTGCCCGGCCTGGCCCCCGGTCGCCGACCGCTCCACGAGGACCGTGCGCAGCCCCTCCGACGCCCCGTACACGGCCGCGCCGAGCCCGGCCGGGCCGCCGCCGATCACGACGAGGTCGTAGAAGTCGGCCGTCGGCGTCGTGGCGAGGCCCACGCGGGCGGCCAGCTCGGGCGGGTCCGGCTCGATGAGCGGCTCTCCGTCCGGTGTGACCACCAGCGGCAGCCGCCGCCCGTCCGCGCCGGCCGCCGCGAGCAGCCGCTGCCCCTCGGGCTCGTCGGAGGAGTACCAGCGGTAGGGCACCTGGTTACGGGCCAGGAACTCGCGCACCTCCGAGGAGCGCGCCGAGAAGCGGTGCCCGACCACCTTGGTGCTGGGCACCGGCTTGAAGTCGCTGGACTTCCACGCCCGGAGCAGGTCGTCAAGGACCGGGTAGAGCTTCTCCTCCGGCGGGTCCCACGGCTTGAGCAGGTAGTGGTCGAGGTCGACGACGTTGATCGCGTCGATCGCCGCGTTGGTGTCCGCGTACGCGGTCAGCAGCACCCGCCGGGCGCCCGGGTAGACGTCCATGGCGCGTTCGAGGAACTCGATGCCGTTCATCTGCGGCATGCGGAAGTCGGCCAGGATCACCGCCACCAGGTCGCCGCGCAGCTTCAGCTCGCGCAGCGCGTCCAGCGCCGACTCGCCGGACTCCGCCCGCACGATCCGGTACGCCTCGCCGTAGCGCCGCCGCAGATCGCGGGCGACGGCGCGGGAGACCCCCGGGTCGTCGTCCACGGTCAGGATGACGGTCCGCGCTGTGTCGGCGGCCTGTGCCATACGACTCCCACCCCGAGGTCGGTCACGGGCCCGGCCCGCCCTCGTGACGCGCCGGTCCGTGGCCATCGTATGTTCGATCCGCCCGGCCCGCTCGGGTATGCGCGCCGGGCTCAGGCGCGGCGCTCACCGAGCACGCAGAACTCGTTGCCCTCCGGATCGACGAGGACCACCCACGGCTGCTCGCCCTGCCCGATGTCGGCGTGGCGCGCGCCCAGCGCGAGCAGGCGCTCCACCTCCGCCCGCTGGTCGTCGGGGCGGAAGTCGAGGTGGAGACGGTTCTTGACGCTCTTGGCCTCCGGGACGGGCACGAAGAGCAGCCCCGGCATGCGGTCCGGCGCCGGACGGATCTCGAACTCGTCGGGATCGTCGTTGACGACGGTCCAGCCGAGGGCCTCGGCCCACCAGCGGCCCAGGGCCGCGGCATCGGCCGCGTCCACGATCACCTGCTCCCACTCCAAGGTCATGTCGGCAGGGTATGGGTGAAGACTGTGGGTGGCACAAGCGAAATACGACATGAGGAGGCGGCCGGATGACAGGCGCGATCACGGCGGGGGTCGACGGGACGGACGAGAGCCGTGCCGCGCTGGACTGGGCGGCACGGGAGGCCGTACGCCGCTCGCTGCCGCTGCGCGTGGTGCACGCCTGGGAGTTCCAGCCGGCCGTGCCGTCCGAGGTGGCGGGCTTCGAGGCGCAGCAGGGCTGGGCGGTGAAGGCGCTCGAGGGCGCGGTCCGCGCGGTCACCGAGCGGCACCCGGAGCTCGCGGTGACCAGCGACGTGCTGGAGGGCCCGGCGGTGCGGACGCTGCTGGAGGCGGCCGCCGGGTCCGAGCTGCTGGTGCTGGGCTCGCGGGGGCACGGCCGGCTGGTGGGCTTCCTGGTCGGTTCGGTCGGCCAGCAGGTCATCGTCGAAGCGACGAAGCCCGTGGTGCTGGTGCGCGCCGGCGACGAGGCCAGCGCCGAGGCGGCGGGCCGGGACATCGTCGTCGGCCAGCACGGGGAGCCGGAGGACAGCGCCGAGGTGCTGCGGTTCGCCTTCGAGACGGCCGCGGCCCGCGGCGCCACCGTGCGCGCGGTACGGGCGTGGACGCTGCCGCCGGTGTTCGCCTACAGCCCCGGCTCGCTGAAGCTGCTGGACGACGCCGGCGGTCTGGAGCCGTTCGAGCGCCAGGCCCTCACGGACGCCCTCGAGCCGTGGCGCGAGCGCTTCCCGCACGTGCCGGTGGTCGAGCACGTGGAGATCGGCAGCGCGGGCCAGGTGCTGCTGTCGGTGGCGGCCGACCACGCGCAGCTGCTGGTGGTCGGGCGGCGCGCCCACCGCACGGCGGTCGGCGCCCGCATCGGCTCCGTCGCCCACGGGGTGCTGCACCACGCCGGCTGCCCGGTGGCCGTGGTCCCGCACACCTGAGGCGTCACCGGGGGACCGTCGGCTCCAGCGTCTCGCGCGCCTTGGGCAGGATGTTGTCGATGTAGTCCTTGACGGCGGTGTCCAGACCGATGTCGTGCTGGGCCCGCTCGGACAGGTACCAGCGGTGCTCCAGCAGCTCGTGGTAGATCTCCGCCGGGTCCATCGTGCCGCGCAGTTCCAGCGGTACGGCCCGCACGGTGGGCCGGAAGACGTCCCGCACCCAGCGGTGCGCCAGCACCTCGGGGCGGGCGGCGAGGGGGTCGCCCGGGGCGTAGTCGTCCTGGGTGGCCATCCAGCTCTCCAGGTCGTTCAGCAGCCGCCGCGCCTGGTTCTCCTCGGCGTCCAGGCCGGTGAGCCGCAGCAACTGCCTCTGATGGTGGCCCGCGTCGACGACCTTGGGCACGAACGTGACCGAGTCGCCGTGGGAGTTGTGCTCGATCTGCATCTCGGCGACGTCGAAACCGAGGTCGTTGAGCCGCCGGATCCGGCGCTCTATGTAGTGGTACTTGCCCGCCGGGTAGACCGAGGTGCGGGTCAGCTCCTGCCACAGCCCCCGGTAGCGGGCGCAGATCTCGGTGCCGAACTCGACCGGGTCCACGGACGGGTGCAGCGCCCCGGACGCCTCCAGGTCCAGCAGCTCGCCGCTGATGTTGACCCGGGCCAGGTCGAGGTCGTAGTCGCGCTGGCCGGGGCTCAGCCGCTGGTGCAGCTCGCCGGTCTCGGCGTCCACCAGATAGGCGGCGTAGGCGCCCGCGTCCCGCCGGAACAGCGTGTTGGACAACGAGCAGTCGCCCCACGCGAACCCGGCCAGGTGCAGCCGCACCAGCAGCACCGCGAGCGCGTCCATCAGCCGGTGCATGGTCGCCGGCCGCATCGTCGTCTCGAACATCGACCGGTACGGCAGCGAGCCCCGCAGATGGCGCGTGATCAGCACCGGCTCCAGCGGTGCGCCGGAGGCGTCGGTGCGCCCGGTGACCACGCCGAGCGCGTCCACGGCGGGGATGGCGAGCCGGTCCAGATCGCGCAGCAGCTCGTACTCGCGCAGCGCGGGCCGCTCGGCCAGCTCCTTGACGGCGATGACCTCGTCGCCGGCGCGGGCGTAACGGACGACGTGCCGGGAGATGCCGCGGGGGAGCGGTACGAGATATTCCTCGGGCCACTCCTCCAGCGGCAGCTGCCACGGCAGTTCGAGCAGGAGCGCGGGGTGCTCGGGGTTGGTGGCGCTGATCTGCAAAGCCATGGGCAGAGCCTAAGCGGATGTGCGCGCCGTGGGGAAAGGCCTAGGCAGCCCGCTCCCACGCCTGCTGGGCGGCCGCCGTCGTCGCGCCCCGGTGCACCGGCCCGTGGCCCGGCAGCAGGACGTCCGCTTCCAGACCCCTGATGATCTCCAGGGAGGCCACCGCGCGCTCCCGCTCGTGGTGGAACATGTCCGGCAGCAGCTGCGGTCCCCTCGCCCGTGACGTGGGATGGCCGCTGACCAGCGCGTCCCCGGAGATGAGGACACCGGTCTCGGGCAGGTGGAAGACACAGTGCCCGTCCGTGTGGCCCGGCGTGTGCACGGGCACGGGACGGCCGGGCAGGTCGAGCGGTCCGGTGCCGGGGAAGGCCGTGGGAGCGGTGACCGGGTGCTGCTCGGTGCCGCCGGAGCGCAGCGCGTGCACCATCCACGGCAGCACACCGGGCCGCCAGGCGTTGCGCAGCACCTCGCCGACGGTGACCTGCTGGAGGAACTCCCGGCGGGCGTGGGGAACTTCGGCCTCGTGCAGGTGGACCGGCGTGCCGTGGGCGGCCCGCAGGTACTCGGCCGAGCCCAGGTGGTCGTTGTGCGCGTGGGTGATCAGCACGGCCGCCACCGCCTCCGGTGAACTGCCCACCTGGGCCAGTGAGTCGAGCACCAGCTGCCGGTCCCCTGGGTATCCCGTGTCGATCAGGGTCACGGCGCCCCCGTCGGTGAGGATCACCCAGTTGGTGTTGGAGCCGTGCACCAGGTAGGTGCCGTCGGCGACTTGGTGTACGTCCGCTCGCATGTGTGGTCCCCCGTCGTGAGATCGCCGGCCGTCGGCAGAAGCAAAGCAGATCATGGGGACGGTGGGGAGAGCGGCCCGCCTCAGCGCACGCCGTGCGGCCGGAACTGGATGCTGATGCGCGGTCCCGTGGCCCGGGTGGACTTGGGGACGCAGTGCTCCCAGGTCCGCTGGCAGGAGCCGCCCATCACGATCAGGTCGCCGTGGCCCAGTGGCCGGCGGACCGCGGGGCCGCCGCCGTGCACCGGGCGCAGCAGCAGGTCGCGGGGAGCGCCCACGGACAGGATGGCGACCATGGTGTCCTCCCGCGAGCCCCGGCCGATCCGGTCCCCGTGCCAGGCGACGCTGTCGCGGCCGTCGCGGTAGAAGCACAGCCCGGCGGTGGTGAACGGCTCGCCCAGCTCCTCGGCGTAGTGGGCGGACAGCAGGTCGCGGGCCTCGGCGAGCACCGGGTGGGGCAGCGGGTCGTCCGCGCCGTAGAACGAGAGCAGCCGGGGGACGTCGACGACCTGGTCGTACATCGTGCGGCGCTCCGCGCGCCAGGGGACCTCGGCCGCGAGCTGTTCGAACAGTGCGTCCGCCCCGGTCAGCCAGCCCGGCAGCACGTCGATCCACGCGCCGGCGTCCAGCTCCGTCCGGCGGATCCCGTCGAGGGAGCCCAGGCGCAGCTCGTCGGTCTGGTCGAACAGGGAGCCCTGGAGGTGCGTGGCCATGGCTTCAGCGTAAACCCTGAATCGAAAATATGTTCCATGCGACCGGCGTCGATCCACCGCGCCCTTTCGATACATCGATGTATCCGATACATTCGCGTATCGAACGGAGGTGGCCATGGCGACGGACGGCACGGCCCCGCGGGTCACCCGGCGGCGGGTGCGCACGCGAGCCAACCTGCTGGATGCCGCGTTCGCCGTGTTCGCCGCCAAGGGGTTCGGCCGCGTCTCGATCGAGGAGGTCTGTGAGGCCGCCGGCTACAGCCGCGGCGCCTTCTACTCCAACTTCTCCAGCCTCGACGAGCTGTTCTTCGCGCTGTACGAGCAGCGCGCCGACCTGATCGCCGAGCAGGTCGCCGCCGCCCTCGCTCAGGACGGCCCCGACCTCGACGTCGCCGCCTCGGTCGACCGGGTGACCGAGGTGCTGCTGCTCGACGTGGACTGGCTGCTGGTCAAGACCGACTTCCTGGTGCACGCCGCCCGCGATCCGCAGGTCGCCCGCACCCTGCTCGAGCACCGCGCGCGGCTGCGGCGGGCCATCGCCGACCGGCTGGCCCGCGCCACTGCCCACAGCCCCCTGCCCGCCCTCCTCGGCGACGCCGACGGCGCCGCACACGCCGTGGTCGCCGCCTACGACGGCGTCACCACCCAACTGCTGCTGGACAAGGACGTCGAGCACGCCCGCGCCTGGCTCAAGCAACTCCTCACCGCGCTGCTCACCAACGGCAGCGCGACCCCCCGACAGTGAAGGGAAGCGCGCATGGACGCGGACGTCATCGTCGTCGGAGCCGGACTCGCCGGCCTGGTCGCGGCGCACGAACTGACCAGCAGGGGCAGGCGCGTCGCCCTGGTCGACCAGGAGAACGCCGCGAACCTCGGCGGACAGGCGTTCTGGTCCTTCGGCGGGCTGTTCCTCGTCGACACCCCGGAGCAGCGGCGCCTGGGCATCAAGGACTCCTTCGACCTCGCCTGGAGCGACTGGCAGGGCAGCGCGGCATTCGACCGGCTCGCCGACGAGGACTCCTGGGCCGTGCGCTGGGCACGCGCCTACGTCGAGTGGACGGCGGGGGAGAAGCGGTCCTGGCTCACCGGGCACGGCATCGATCTGCTGCCCACCGTCGGCTGGGCCGAGCGCGGCGACCTGCGCGCCGACGGCCACGGCAACTCCGTACCCCGCTTCCACATCGCCTGGGGCACCGGCACCGGCGTCGTCGAGCCGTTCGCCGACCACGCCAGGCAGGCCGCGCGCGACGGGCTGCTCACCTTCCACCACCGCCACCGCGTCGACGAACTCGTCATCGAAGCCGGCGCCGCCCGCGGTGTGCGCGGCAAGCTGCTCGCCGACGACGACGCACCCCGCGGCGTCGCCTCCAACCGCGACGAGACGGGCGACTTCGAACTCACCGCCCAGGCCGTGATCGTCACCACCGGCGGCATCGGCGCCAACCACGACATCGTCCGCCGCTACTGGCCCGAACGGCTGGGCACCCCGCCCGCCGAGATGGTCACCGGCGTGCCCGCCTACGTCGACGGCCGCATGCTCGACATCAGCGCCGAGGCCGGCGTCCGCCTGGTCAACCGCGACCGCATGTGGCACTACACCGAGGGCCTGCAGAACTGGAGCCCGATCTGGCCCGGCCACGGCATCCGCATCCTGCCCGGCCCGTCCTCCCTGTGGTTCGACGCCCTCGGCCGCCGGCTGCCCGACCCCTGCCTGCCCGGCTACGACACCCTCAGCACCCTGAAGCACCTGCGCACCACCGAGGACATCGCCGGGTACGACCACTCCTGGTTCATCCTCACCCGGAAGATCGTCGAGAAGGAGTTCGCACTGTCGGGCTCCGAGCAGAACCCCGACATCACCGCCAAGGACAAGGGCGCCGTGCTGCGCGACCGCCTGCTCGGCAAGGGCGCGCCCGGCCCGGTCGCCGACTTCCTGCGGCACGGCGCGGACTTCGTCGTCGCCGACACGCTGGAGGGGCTGGTGGAGAAGATGAACGCCCTCACCGACAAGCCGCTCCTCGATGCCCACGGCATCCGCCGCCAGATCGAGGCCCGCGACCTGCAGATCGCCAACCCCTACAGCAAGGACGCCCAGGTGCAGGGCATCCGCAACGCCCGCCGCTACATCGGCGACCGCCTCGGCCGGGTCGCCGGCCCGCACCGCGTTCTCGACCCGGCGGCCGGTCCTCTCATCGGCGTCAAGCTGCACATCCTGACCCGCAAGACCCTCGGCGGCATCCAGACCGACCTGGACTCGCGCGCCCTGGGCCTGGACGGCACGCCGATCGACGGGCTGTACGCGGCCGGTGAGGTCGCCGGCTTCGGCGGCGGGGGCGTGCACGGCTACAACGCCCTGGAGGGCACGTTCCTCGGCGGCTGCCTGTTCTCGGGGCGCGCGGCGGGACGGGCGGCGGCGGCGCAGACCGCGTGACGGCAGGCGGCCGGACCGGGTGAGGACAGGCGGCCGGAACGTGTGAGGGGCGGCCGGCGGCCGCAGGCCGGGCCGCCCGAGCCCTTGGCGGCGATTCCCTACCGCTTTCCCTTCAGCAGGCCGAGCAGCACCGCCGCGTGGGACTCGCCGGGGGCCTTGGAGGCGGTCAGCAGCGTGACCCGCCCGCGGCGGGCCAACGTCCGAAGGTGGCCGAGGAGTTCGGCCGCCTCCGGCTCCGCGAGCTCCGCCTCGTAACGCTGCCGGAACTCCTCGTAGGAGCCCTCGCCCGCGTGGTACCAGCGCCGCAGCTCCGTCGACGGGGTCAGCCCCTTGGGCCACTCGTCGATGTGCGCGGCGTCCTTGGCCAGGCCGCGCGGCCAGAGCCGGTCGACCAGGACACGGACGCCGTCGTCCGGCTCCGGGGGGTCGTACACGCGACGCACGCGGACGCTCATCGTCGGGCCTTTCTGCGGGGGCGGTCGCTGCGAGCGTAATGCGGGCCGCCCGGGCGACGCCGTACGACGTGGCCTGAACGAGCGGCGACCGGGCGCCGCGCGGCTCCTACGCTGAGGGCCGGTTGATCACCCGGCACCCACAAGGAGCGCATGTGAGCCGATCCCGGCGGCAGCCCGCCAGACGTACCGCCTCCCCGAGCCGATCCCCGCAGCCCGCCGGACGCACTCCGTCCCCGAGCCGCATCGCCGTCCTCGCCACCGTCCCCGTCGCGCTCGCCGCCCTGCTGGCCACCGCCACGCCCGCGGCGGCCGGCACGACGGGAGCCGCAGGGGTGGGCGACCCGTACTTCCCGCTCGCCGGCAACGGCGGCTATCACGTGAGCCACTACGATCTGACGCTGCGTTATGACACCCGCAGCCGCCATCTCGACGGCCGTGCGGTCCTCACCGCCCGCGCCACCCAGCCGCTCACCCGCTTCGACCTCGACCTGAGCGGCCTGAAGGTCACCGGCGTCACCGTCGACCACACCCGGGCCGCCTACCGGCGCGACGGCCAGGAACTCGTCGTCACACCGCGCCACGCCCTGCGCGCCGGGCAGCGGTTCCGGGTCACCGTCACCTACGACGGCACCCCGAAGCCGGTCACCGACCCCGACGGCTCACCCGACGGCTGGATCGCCACGGACGACGGGGCGTTCGTCGCGGGGGAACCGCAGGGCGCCATGACGTGGTTCCCGGCCGACAACCACCCCTTGGACAAGGCGTCGTACGACTTCACCCTCACCGTGCCCGAGGGGCGCACCGCCGTCGCCAACGGTGTCCTGCTCGGCACGCGCACGACCCGCGGCACCACCACCTTCCGCTGGCACCAGGCCGAGCCCATGGCCGCCTACCTGGCCACCGCGACCATCGGCACCTTCAAGGTGCGGCAGTACACCACCCGCAACGGCATCCGCGTCTACGACGCCGTCGACCCGCGGGAGGCCGGCGCAGCCGAACCCGTGCTCAGGCAGCTGCCGGCCGTGCTCGCCTGGGAGAGCGGCATCTTCGGGGCGTACCCCTTCCGGGCCGCAGGCTCCATCGTCGACCGCGCGCCGGACGTCGGCTACGCGCTGGAGACACAGACCCGGCCCGTGTACGACTCCGCGCCCGACATCGACACCCTGGTGCACGAGACGGCCCACCAGTGGTTCGGCGACTCCGTCTCGCTCACCACCTGGAAGGACATCTGGCTCAACGAGGGCTTCGCCACCTACGCCTCCTGGCTGTACGACGAACAGCACGGCGGCCCGAGCGCTCAGCAGACGTTCGACAAGCTCTACGCCCGCCCGGCGAGCGACGAGCTGTGGGCGTATCCGCCGGCCGACCCCGGCAGCGGCGCCCGCATCTTCGGCACCCCCGTCTACGCCCGCGGCGCCATGGCCCTGCACGCCTTGCGCCGGGCCGTCGGCGACCGCGCCTTCCCGCACCTGCTGCGCGCCTGGGCGGCCGAGCACCGGTCCGGCCACGGCACGACCGCGGACTTCATCGCCCTCTGCGAGCGCCTGACCGGCAAGAACCTGTCCGGCCTGCTCCACACCTGGCTCTACGCCCCCGGCAAACCGGCCCGCCCCGGCGGCGCGGGAACTCCCTGATTTCCCGCCTGCCCCACGGGTACTCCGTCGGCCTGAACGGCTCACAGGGAGGTCCTGCCATGCGTGAAGGGGACGACCTGCCGGTCGTGCGCTCGCTCGCCGAACTCACCGACCTGGTGGACGGCAACCGGCGGCTGTACGTCCGCTGGTCCAGGGGGCCGGAGACCGACCTCTGCAAGGTCTCCAGCACCGACGACCTCACGGGCGTCCCCATGCCGGGCCTGTCCGCCAACCCGCTCGACGTCGAGCGGTGGTGGGAGGGCCACCCGCTCAAGCTCTGGGTGGCGCGTCGGCTCTACGACTACGCCCATCTGCCCCATGAGAAGGGGCCCGGCATCCGGCCCTGGGTGCTGCAGGGGCACGAGACGGGGCGGGGGCCGGACAACGAACCCCTGGTAGCCGAGGTCCACCCGATGTGCTGGATCGACCCCGCCGTGATCGACGAGGCCCGCGCCGAGGTGGACAAGCAGCACAACGACTGGGGGCCGCTGGACCGCACCGGCCGCAGCCGGCCTTCCTGACCACAGCCGGGGTGGTCGTGGCCGGGGTGTGTGCGACGCCGGTCCGGTGCTGAGGACGCTGCCGCTGATCGGAGCCGGGCGCCCCCGGCCGGGGGGACCGACCGCAGTCGGGCGGCCGCCCGCCGGGGTTGCCGAGCGGCAAGCCGGGGCGGCCGCCCGTTCGGCCGTCTAGCCGGACTTGCGGCTGCCCGCCCGGCGCCGCAGCCTGCGGCGCTCCGTCTCGCTGGTGCCACCCCACACGCCTATCGTCTGGTCGGCGTCCAGCGCGAATCGCAGGCACGGCTCCTGGACCGGGCAGCCCCGGCACACCGCCTTCGCCTGCTCGGTCTGGACCAGCGACGGCCCGGTGGTGCCGATCGGGAAGAAGAGGTCGGGGTCCTCGTGGCGGCACGCGGCGTGCTCTCGCCAGTTGTCCATCAAAGTCACCTTCGATTGCGTCGACTGGTTGCGTGGGCATACGGATGATTCACTCGCGTTCGGGTCACCTGTCGACGCTCGGGTGAAACCCCCCGTTCTTCCTTGCCTGTTGGGACGGCTACCCCGCCGGGGTACCGCCGGTCAGTCGCGCAGCGCCTCTGCGGCCGTCTGCGCCACCGTGTCGGCGACCGTGGCCAGCGCGGGGGAGTCCAGCCGCCACTGCTGCCAGTACAGCGGGACGTCCACCGCCCGCTCGGGCGCCAGCTCGACCAGACGGCCCGCGCGCAGCAGCGGTTCGGCCTGCGCTTCGGGCACCATGCCCCAGCCGAGCCCGGCGGCGACGGACTCGGCGAACCCCTCCGACGTGGGCACGTGGTGCCGCAGCGCGCTGGCACGGCCACGCCCGCCGCGCAGCTGCCGTACGAATCCGTCCTGGAAGTCGTCGCGCCGGTCGAAGACGATCACCGGCGCCTCGGTGAGGACGTCGTGCAGCGGACCGCGCGTCAGATGCCGTGCGGCGAACTCGGGCGCCGCCACCGGCAGATAGCGCATCCGGCCCAGGTACCGCACCGAGCATCCGGGCACGGCGTCGGAGGAGGACGTCACCGCCGCCATCACCAGGCCCTCGCGCAGCAGGGCCGCGGTGTGGTCTTCGTCCTCGCGGCGCAGCTCGAAGCAGAGCCGCAGCTCCTCGGGCACCCGGGTGAGCACGCCCAGGAACCAGGTGGCCAGCGAGTCCGCGTTCACCGCCACCGGCACCCGCACCGGCTCCCCGGCCCCGCTGAGCCCCAGCTCCGCGTGGGCGTCCCGCTCCAGCCGGGCCACCTGCCGGGCGAGCCGCACGAGCACCGCGCCCGACTCGGTGG
This sequence comes from Streptomyces sp. NPDC014006, assembly GCF_043088925.1. NCBI lineage: Bacteria > Bacillati > Actinomycetota > Actinomycetes > Kitasatosporales > Streptomycetaceae > Streptomyces > Streptomyces sp. NPDC014006. The sequence continues at coordinate 109,579 of NZ_JBICAJ010000004.1, forward strand.
GCCGTACCGGCTTGGTGCGCAGCAGCAGGACGCGCCCGGTGCGCTGTTCCAGGGCCTTGACCCGCTGGCTGACCGCGGACGGCGTCACGTGCAGGGCGGCCGCCGCCGCGTCGAACGTGCCCTCGTCGACCACCGCGAGCAGGGTGCGCACCTGGTCGAGGGGAAGCTCCGCCGTCATCGCGTCATCACGTGCGCTAACGATACGTAAGAATCTTTAGCTGTACCAGGAGTGATCGCTTCCGTAGCGTCGAGGGCATGTCCAGCTCTCTCACCGCCGCCGCCGCGGGCTTCGGCACCGGCCTGTCGCTCATCGTCGCCATCGGCGCCCAGAACGCCTTCGTCCTGCGCCAGGGGATGCGCCGGGACGCGGTCCTCGCCGTCGTCGGCATCTGCGCCCTGTCGGACGCCCTCCTGATCGCCCTCGGGGTGGGCGGCGTGGGCGCCGTGGTGGTGGCCTGGCCGGGCGCGCTGACGGCGGTCGGCTGGATCGGCGGCGCGTTCCTGCTGTGCTACGGCGTCCTCGCCGCCCGGCGGGTGCTGAGGCCCGGGGCGCTCCGGGCGGAGGGGGAGGCGGCGGGCTCACGCCGCCGCGCGGTGCTCACCTGCCTGGCGATGACCTGGCTCAACCCGCACGTCTACCTCGACACCGTCTTCCTGCTCGGTTCGATCGCCGCCGACCGCGGCCCGCTGCGCTGGACCTTCGGCCTCGGAGCCGCGCTCGCCAGCCTGTGCTGGTTCACCGCCCTCGGCTTCGGCGCCCGCCTCCTCAGCCGTCACCTCGCCCGCCCGGCGGCCTGGCGCGTCCTGGACGCCCTCGTCGCCGTCACGATGCTCACGCTCGGGGTGTCCCTGATCGTCGGCAGCTGAATACCTCGCCCGGCCGGGCGCACAGCTGGTGCTGCGATAGTGAACCCCGGCAACAAAAGATGTGGCGACCATCCAGGGAACCCGTGGACACCAGCGACAGCACCACCGAAGAGAAGGAAGAGCCGCGCACGGCGGCCCGGGCGCCCGGGGTGCGCACCGGCTGGCGCCGATGGGCGATGGACACCCGTCCTCTGCGCCGCCCGGCCTACCGGCGGTTGTGGTCCTCGACCATCGTCACGGCCGTCGGCAGCCAGCTCACCGCCGTCGCCGTGCCCAAGCAGATCTACGACATCACCGGCTCCTCGGCATGGGTCGGCTACGCGAGCCTCGCCGGCCTGGTGCCGATGGTGGTGTTCGCGCTGTGGGGCGGCGCGGTCGCCGACACCGTGGACCGGCGCCGGCTGCTGCTGATCACCAACACCGGCATCGCCGTCACCTCGGTGCTGTTCTGGGTCCAGGCCGCCGTCGGCCTCGGATCCGTGGGCGTACTGATGCTGCTGCTCGCGGCCCAGCAGGCGTTCTTCGGCCTCAACTCGCCCGCCCGCAACGCCTCCATCGCGCGTCTCGTCCCCGCCGAGGAACTGCCCGCCGCCAACGCGCTCGGCTCCACCGTCATGCAGACCGGCCTGATCGCCGGGCCGCTGCTCGCGGGCGCGCTGATCCCCGTCATCGGCCTGCCCGAGCTGTACCTCGTCGACGCCCTCGCGCTGTGCGTCACGCTGTGGGCGGTGTTCCGGCTGCCGGCGCTGCCGCCGCTCGGACAGGCCGCGGCCCGGCGTGCGGGCGTGCGGCAGATAGCGGAGGGCTTCCGCTACATCTCGGGGCACAAGGTGCTGCTGCTGTCCTTCCTCGCCGACATCGTCGCGATGGTCCTCGGCATGCCCCGCGCCCTGTTCCCGCAGCTCGCGGCCCAGACCTACGCCTCCTACGGCGAGGGGCTCGCCCTCGGCCTGCTGTTCGCGGCGATCCCGGTGGGTGCGGTGCTCGGCGGGCTGTTCTCCGGCACCTTCTCCCGTGCGCGCCGGCACGGCTGGATGGTGATCGGCGCGGTCGTCGCCTGGGGCGTGGCGATCACCGGCTTCGGGCTGAGCGGCAACCTGTGGCTCGCCGTGCTGTTCCTGGCGGTGGCGGGGCTCGCCGACATGATCTCGATGGTCTTCCGCGGGGCGATCCTGCTCTCCGCCGCCACCGACGAGATGCGCGGCCGGATGCAGGGCGTGTTCACGGTCGTCGTCGCGGGCGGTCCGCGTCTGGCCGACGTGTTGCACGGCACGGCGGGCTCGGCCTTCGGCCCCCGCACGGCGGTGGCGGGCGGCGGCCTGCTGGTCGTCACGGTCATGCTCCTGCTGGCCACGGCGATGCCGGCGCTGCGCCGGTACCGGATCTGACACCGGGGCCGCGGTTCTGACACCGGGGACCGCGGACCTGATACCGGGGGCCGCGCCGACGGACACAGGCCAGACCGTCGCGGGACGGCGGCGCAGAGTCCGGCGCGGGACGGCGGGGCAGAGTCCGGGGCGGGACCGGCACGCACGGTCCGGGGCCCGGAGCCGGCCACCGCCGGGCCACCCGGGCGGTCCGGGCCCGCGCGCAGGATGCGCGCGAGACCCGGCCGTCGTACCGGTCGTACCCGTCTACCGCGTGCGCCGCATCGCGTACTGCTCCATCAGTTTGTTGCGGGTCGTCTCCAGCCGGTGGGCCAGGATCTCGGCCACGATGCGCATGAGCGACAGACCGAGGGCCGGATCCTCCTCGCACAGGCGCAGCACCGGCTGCGCGTGGAACTCGTAGGCCCTTACCGGGCTGAAGGCCTCCGCGCCGAAGTCCCACTCGTACGGCGGGAACAGCCAGGACCAGCCGAGCAGGTCGCCCGCGCCCAGCGAGGCGACCGTGACCCGCTGGATCGACGTCACCTGCTGGGTCAGGGAGACCGAGCCGGAGCGGATGACCCAGAAGCGGTCGGCCCGCCCGCCCGCCTCGAAGACGTGCATGTCCTCCGGGAAGGACACCTCATGGGCGAGTTCCATGAGGTGCCGACGCTGGGGCGGGGGCAGAGCAGTCAGCAGTTTCGTCGCTTTGGTCATGAGGCGGGGCTCCTCGCCGGCGATGGTTCCGGTGCTTTCCCTACGCCCATTTCAGCCGCTGCCGGGCCGGCAGGCACCTCGGCGGACGGGGTGAATCCACGGGACGGCGTGAATCCACGGGACGACCGGTGGACGCACGATGCGAGGGCAGGAGAAAGGCGGCATGAAGAAGCCCTGGCTGGACGGGGGAAACCAGCCAGGGCCGTAAAGGGTGGAGTACGGGGGACTGCGAACGTCGACCCCGTCACCACGTATGGATGAACCGTAAATCATCTCGGGCGCAGATGCCCAGCCGGAACCCGGTCACGTGACCCGTTTCACTTCACCACCCGGACGGTCTCCAGCTCCGGGTCACCGGGGTCGGGCAGGTACATCCCCGCCCCCAGCCCCGTGCGCAGATAGCGCAGCACCGGCTCGGTCAGCCGCTCACCGGGCAGCACCGCCGGGATGCCCGGCGGATACGGCGTGATCATTTCCGCCGCGATCCGCCCCGTCGCCTCGGCCACCGGCACGTCCTCCGCGGGCCCGAAGAACGCGTCGCGCGGCAGCGCCACCTGCTCCAGCCGCAGCTCGGCGGGCGACGGCACGTCCACCCCGGGCGCGTCCCGCAGGTCCGGCGCGATCCGCGCCAGCTCCTTGAGAGCGGCCAGCAGCTCCCCGGTCGTCTCCCGATCGTCCCCATGGGTGATCTGCGCGCCGATCCGCCGGTGGTCGACCAGATGCATCTCCACCTCACGGTGCTCGCGCAGCCAGTCCGCCGCCCGGTAGCCGGTGACGCCGATGCCGCTGGTGTCGATGATCGTCGGCAGCGGGTCGAAGTCGTCGGCCAGACCGGCGCCGCAGAAGTCGTCCCGGTCGTTGACGTGCAGCCCGTCGATCTCCTCGATGGCACCGCGCACCTCGGCGGCCAGCTCCAGCGCACCGGCCATGAGCTCCCGGCCCCCCAGCGCCATCTGCCGCCGCCAGCCGTCCAGGCCCGCGTAGATCAGCACCGACGGACTGGTGGTGCCCAGCAGGTCCGAACGGTTCTTCAGCAACTGCGGCGGCACGAGATCGCCCTGCACATGGAAGACCGATCCCTGCTCCAGACCGCTGCCCATCTTGTGGATGCTCGTCACGCAGATGTCGGCGCCCGCGTCCATCGCCCAGGACGGCAGATCCGGGTGGAAGGGGAGATGGGCGCCCCACGCCTCGTCGACGATCAGCGGCAGGCCCCGGCCGTGACACACCTGCGCGATGCCGCGCAGATCGGCACAGGCACCGTACGGAGTCGGCGAGGTCACCAGCGCGCCCTTGGCGTCCGGATGGGCCGCGAAGGCCCGGGCGAAGTCCTCGGGCGCCGGCGGGTGCGCCAGGTGCCGTTCGGCGTCCCAGCGGGGTTCCACCCACACGGGCTCGATCCCGGCCAGGACCAGCCCCGACACCACCGACTTGTGCGCGTCCCGTCCGACGAGGAGCTTCTCGTGGGGTCCCGCCACCGACAGCATGGCCGCCTTCACGGACAGGGAACTGCCGCAGGTGGTGAAGAACGTGTGCTCGGCGTGCACCGCGTCGGCCATCAGCTTCTCGGCCCGCTCGAGCACCCGCCCACGGGTCAGCCGGTCGTCCAGGCCGCCGGCCGCCAGGACGTCACCGAGGAACACCCCGTCCCCCAGCACCTCCCGTACGGCCGGGTCGGCGCCGCGCGCCTGCTTGTGGCCGGGGGGCGTGAACGAAAGGCGGCCCCGGCGACGGTAGTCGACCAGGGCCTCCAGGACCGGTGCTCGGGTGTGATCAACTGACATGGGTGCCGGGTTCCCCGCACCGGCGCGGGCAACCCGGCCCATGCGGGTGATCAGCCCGGTTTCGCGTGCGCGCCCGGCCTGAGGATCTCGTCCAGCACCCGCAGCACCGCCTCGTACGCGACGGCCCGCACCGCGGCCTCCGAGGGCCCGCTCTCCGTGTTCGCCCGCCCTTCCGCCTCTTCGCTGCGGGCCCGCCAGTTGCGCGCCTCCTCGGCGGCGCAGGTCCGGGCGCGCTGGATCCGTCGCAACAGCTCGTCTGAGTCCACGACATCGGTCATGCCGTCCGACTACCCCGGCCGCACGCGTCAATGACCGGAGCATGCCCGAAACGCCAGGTTTGCCGCGGCCCGGAGAGGTCAGCCGGACTACAGAGGCCCACGCACCCCGCGGAGACCGGGGACCCCCGGGCGGTGCCGCGGCCCCTGCCGACCCGACCGGCTCGACCCGGTCGGCGCGCGCGGCACCGAGCCGTCGGGCCCCCGACCCGCCCGACCCGGCGAACGCGCCGGTCACTTCTTCGAACGCGCCAGGGACCATTGTGAGGGAGCGAGAGGATGAGCGCGGAGTACGCCATCGACCCCCTGGACACGGGGGGCTGCGACCAGTGCGGCGTCTGCTGCCCGGCCGACGTCCGCGCGGCGGTGCGCAGCGCCGTCGACCGGCGCTGCCGGGCCACCGGGGCACACTGCGACGAGGAGTCGCTCTCCGACGCGCTGCTCGTCGCCTCGGAACTGACGTCCAACGCCATCCTGCACGGCGGCGGTGTCACCGACTACGCCGTGGATCTCGTGTCCGGGGGAGTACGGGTTTCCGTGTGCGACCGCAGCCGGCGGCTGCCGGTGACGACGGGACCGCTCGACACCGACGGGCGGCGCAGGGTCGGCGGCCGTGGCTGGCCGATCGTGTGCCGGCTGTCCCGTGACGTGCACGTCACCGACCTGCCCGCGGGCGGCAAGCGGATCACCGCCGAGGTGCCCGTCTTCCGATGACGTTCCACCGATGACTTTCCGCAGCTCACCTCGACGGCCGTGTTTGCTGCCGGAGAGGAGGGGCACACGCATTTTCGTGCTTCGGACCGGAGGCGCGTCAGCGGGAGCGGTATGTCTGCCCCGGAGCCTGACGGCGAACCGGACGGCACCACCACCCCTCCCGCGGTAAGTCCCTGAGATCACCTGTCAGGAGCGAATCCGCATCATGCTGAGCGACATGTCGACAAGCCGACCTGGCACGGATGTCCGACCCACCACGTCCCCCGGGCGGTCCCACGACGACGCCCCCGACACCGGGGAGGCGTTCGCCCGCCTCGCGGCGCTCGAGGACGGCCCCGAGCGCGACGCCCTGCGCGACGAGCTCGTCACCGCCTGGCTGCCCATGGCCCACCGCATCGCCGGGCGGTTCCGCGACCGCGGCGAGTCGCTGGAGGACCTGCGCCAGGTGGCCGCGCTGGGCCTGGTGAAGGCAATCGACCGCTACGACCCGAGCCGCGGTGCCTTCGAGAGCTACGCCGTGCCGACCATCACCGGCGAGGTCAAGCGGCACTTCCGCGACCGGATGTGGGCGCTGCGCGTGCCCCGCCGGGTGCAGGAGCTGCGCAACAAGGTACGGCTCGCCCGCCGCAACCTCACCCAGAGCCCCGGATCCCCCGAACCCTCCGTCGCCGACATCGCCGCCCACACCGGACTGACCGAGGACGAGGTCAACGCCGGTCTCGAGGCCCTGGACAGCTTCAGCACGCTGTCCCTGGACGCCGAGGTCTCGGCCGACGACGACGGCTACAGCCTCGCGGACACCCTCGGCGCGCCGGACGGCTCGTACGACATCGTCATCGACCGCGAGTCCGCCAAGGAGGGCCTGCGCCATCTGCCGGAACGTGAACGCGCCATCCTCTACATGCGCTTCTTCGAGGACATGACCCAGAGCCGTATCGCCGACTGTCTCGGCATCTCCCAGATGCACGTCTCCCGGCTGATCAGCCGCAGCTGCGCCCGGGTCCGCGAGGAGGCCATGGGCCGCCGTGCGGGCCGCCCGGGCTCCACCTCCGGCTGAGACACCGCCGCACACCCGACGACGCCGTACGCCTTCCAGGCCCCGCAGGGCACCACGCGGGACCTGGGAGGCGTACGGCGTTTCAGTGCTCAGGTGCCGTCCACCAGGAGTGGACCGGAACCGCGCGGTGTGTTCCCCGCAGGCCGGGGCATCCGGAGTCGGGGAGGCGACGATGAACACATATGCCATGGGGGAAGGCGGCCGCGCAGAGGCCGAACGGATGGCCCGGGGGACGCTCACCGAGGGCGCGGCCCGCGCCGGACTGGCCGCGCGGGGCGTCATCTATCTGCTGGTCGGCGCACTGGCGCTGCAGATCTCCACCGGCGACGGAGGCCACCAGGCCGACCGCGGCGGCGCCCTCGCCGAGCTGTCACAGCAGCCGCTCGGCGCGGTGCTGCTGTGGGCGCTCGGCGTCGGCCTGGCCGGGATGGCGCTGTGGCGGCTGTCCGAGGCCGTCTTCGGCTCGGCCGGCAAGGACGGCCGCACCGCGAAGAAGCGGCTCCTCGCGATGGTCCGCTGCGTGTTCTACTGCTCCGTCGCCTTCTCCGTGCTGTCCTTCGCGGCCGGATCGGGCGGCGGCGGCTCCAGCGACCGGCAGTCCCGGGACGTCACCGCGCGGGTGCTCGACCTGCCCGCCGGGCAGTGGCTCGTCGGCACCGTCGGAGCCGGGATCGTCGTGGCCGGCGTATGGATCGCCGTCGCGGCCGTCCGGCGCACCTACCGGGACCAGCTGCGGCTGGTGCTGATGCCGCGCTGGGCCCTGCGGCTCACCGACGTCACCGGGGTGGCGGGCGGAGTCGCGCGCGGCCTCGTCTTCACCGCCGCCGGCGTGTTCGCCGTCCGCGCGGCCGTCGCCTACGACCCCGCACGCGCCAAGGGGCTCGACGACACGCTGCGCTCCTTCGCCGGCACCCCGCTCGGGCCGTGGCTGCTGGCACTGGTCGCGGCCGGATTCGTGCTGTTCGGCGTGTTCTCCTTCGCTCTCGCACGCTGGCGGCGCGTCTGAGCGGCGCGGGCCGGGGAACACGGGGGACATGGACGACTCAGACCTCCCGCCGGACGAGCGCCCCGTGGACGTCTACCTCGACCTGCTGCGGTTCCGCTTGGACAGCGAGGACTTCCAGCTGCTGCTCAGCGTCGTGGAGCCGGTGCTGCGGGCCATCGACGAGCAGCGCTTCGGAGGTGTGGAGCTGGTGGTGGATTGCGACCGCGCCGAGGGCCTGCCCCAGATGATCCGCGACGAGGCGGCCCTCGTCATCGCGACCGCCGTGACCGGACGCATGGACAACCAGGTCGTCGAGATCGAGGTCGAGGGCTCCGGCCCGGTCCGCGTGGTCACCGACGCGGCCACCGCCGCCGACCCCACGAGCCTCGGCCGTATAGCCGGCTACCTCCACGAACGCCGCCGCACCGACGAGGAACTGCGCGGCATCGCCGAGGCCAGCGGCCTCCCCAGCGACTTCTGACCCACGGCCCCGCCCGGCCCGCCCCGCGCCTCGCACCGGTGCCGGGCGGCTCCGCCGGCTAGCGCCGCACCGCCTACTTCGCCGGCTCCGGCTCGGCCCGGGGTGCCCCGAGCGGGCGGGCCAGACCCACCACCGCCTCGTCCAGGCGCTGCAGATGCCGCAGCACGCGGTCGGTGATGCGGCCGTAGCGGGGCGTGCCGGGGTCGCCGGGCTGGAGCAGCGCGGCGAGACTCGGTCCCGTCGCCACCCGCCCGGCCACCGGATCGTCCAGGACGTGCGCGGCGATCGTGCGGATGTTGTCCAGGATGCGCTGCCCGGCCCCGCGCAGCCGCGGGTCGGCCGCGATCGAGGGATGCGTCGGCAGCAGCTCCGCCATCGCCGCCAGCGACCGCGCGTGATAGGCGCACGTCTCCAGCAGCGCCACCACATAGCGCGCGGTGTCGCGCCGCGAGCGCAGCGGCGTGACCGGATGCGTCAGCGGCTGCGTCGCCGCGCTCAGGTCCGCCAGCGCCTGGTCCAGATCGCGAGCCAGGTCGAGCAGCTCCACCTCGGGCCCGCCGCTGAGCTGGTCCACGGCCCGCTCGGTGACATCGGCCAGCCGCTCCAGCACCGTCCCGAGCAGTTCGTCGGTACGCCGCCCGGTGTGCACCGGCAGCACCAGCGCCGCCGCGATCACCCCGCAGGCCGCGCCCAGCGCCGTCTCCTCCACCCGCAGCACCAGCACCGACGCGCTGTAGGTGTGCAGCAGCGTGTAGAGCAGCCCCAGCGCGGCCGTCACGAAGAACGACATCAGCGTGTACGACAGGGGAGCGGTGTAGAACATCGCGAACACCAACAGCAGCACCAGCGCGAACGCCGTCCACGTGTGGTGACCGACCACCCCCGCGAGCGCGATGCCCGCCACCACGCCGAGCACGGTGCCCAGCAGCCGGCGGTAGCCCTTCACCAGGATCTCCCCGGTGGAGGAGGTGTTGATGAAGACGATCCAGCAGGTGAGCACCGCCCAGTACCAGCGCTGGGCCGACAGGAACTCCCCGCCGACGATGGCCAGCGACGACCCCACCGCCACCTGAACCGCCGCCCGCGTGGTGGGCCGCTTCAGCCCGGCGAGCTGCTCCTCCTCGTCGCGCTCGCTCTCCTCAGCCCCGCCGATCGCGGCGTCCTCGGCGTCCAGCTCCTCGCGGGAACGCGTCGTCGCGGGGGAGTCGTCCGACTCGTCCTGCGGCCCGTCCAGGGCGACCCGCAGGCCCATCACGGCGCGCGCGGTCTCGCCGATGCCGCGGAAGACGTCCTGGACGGCACTCGCGCCGGGCGGCAGGTTGTCCTCTTCGCGGTAGCCGAGCAGCCGGTTGCGCACCTGCGCGAGCCCGGTGCCGCGGGCCGCAGCGGCCGGCTGGAGCACCAGTATGCGCAGCGCCTGCAGATCACGGCGCAGCGCCCCGGTCGCCTCGTCGCGTACCGGCAGATGACCGCCGGTGGGCAGCGTCGCGCCCGGCAGATGCAGGGTCAGGGTGTCGGCGCGCTCGGCGCTGCGTGCGGTGAGCAGCAGCAGCCCGAGCCGCTCGGCGGCGATCTCCGCGTCCGCGATGCGCCGCTGCACCAGCCGCGCCACCGCCTCGTCGGAGGTGCCCTCCTCCAGGCGCCCCTGGATCATCAGCGCCGTCTCGTGCAGCCGCGCGGTGCCCTCGCGCACCTCCTCGAGCGCCTTGCCGATGTCGTCGGGCCCGGCGTCCAGCAACTCCACCTGCGCGGCCAGCAGCTGCGCCAGCCGGGCCCGGAACGCCTGCCGGAGCCGTTCCAGGATCCAGGTGGGCCCCGTCGGCACCACCGCGAACCGCAGCAGCGCACTGGCGGCGAACGCGATGGCGACGACCCCGCACAGTTGCGGCAGCGTCGCCGAGGTGGCGCCCACGAACAGCGACAGGAAGTACACCTGGAAGGCGATCAGGCCGAGCGCGGTGCCCCGGTCCCCGAACCGCCGTGCGTACACCGCGCAGAAGATGAGGACGACGAAGAAGACGTCACCGGCGACTCTGAGCGTGGTCAGCCAAGAGCCCAGCGACAGCGACACCAGCGCCACGGGCAGCCCCAGCGCCAGCGTCACCGCCTGCTGCGTGCGCTGCTTCTCCCGGATGGCGAAGGTCGCCACCATCGCGGCGATCGCCCCGGCGACCAGATGCTTCACCGGGGCGCCCAGCAGGCCGAGCACGGCGAGCGTCAGGGCGATCGCACCCGCCGTCCTCAGACCCGCGACCAGCCGCAGCAGCCCCGGGTCGGACGCCGCCAGAGCGTCCCTCAGTCGTGTCCGGCCCGATCGTCCAGCTGCCCTCACGCCGCCGTGTCACTCCGCTCAGAAGGTCGTGGTCTACGGCCTTCAGCATGCCATGACGTGCGGGAACACCGTGCACCGCCTCACTGGCCGGGCACCTCGGCCCCTTCCACCCGCTTGCGCACCTGTTCCGGCGTCAGATACGTGTCGGTGTACTCGAAGTCCTTCAGCTTGGCCGGGCGCCGCGCCTGGAAACCGGTGCGGACGAAGTCGTCGCCGGCGAGCGCGTTCAGCGTCCAGTTGGTCAGCACCCGGGTCTTGGCGACACCGGTGCGCAGCGCCGACCAGTGGTAGCCGCGCGCCACGGCCTGGGCGGGCAGGCCCCGCAGTTCGATGCCGAGCGGCTTGGACACCGCGTCCTTGCCGCCGAGGTCGACGACCAGCCCGAGGTCCTTGTGCTCGTACGGCCGCATCGCCTGCCCGCGCAGCGTGGCGATGACGTTGTCGGCGACGACCCTGCCCTGCCGCATGGCGTGCTGCGCGGTCGGCGGGCAGACCGCGTCGCCGCCCTTGGCGAGGTCGGGCACGGCCGCGGAGTCGCCGAGCGCGAACACCCCGTCTTGGCCGGGGAGGTTCATCTCCGGGTTCACCGCCAGGCGCCCGCGCACGGTCTCCGCGCCGAGCGTGGCGATGAGCGGGCTCGCGACCACACCGGCCGTCCAGATCAGAGTGTGCGTGGGCACCACCCGGCCGTCGGTGAAGGTGACCTCGGTCGGTCCGGCCTTCTCGATGGAGACACCGAGCGAGACCTCGATGCCCCGCTTGCGCAGCACCTCCTGCGCACTGCGGCCGAGCTTGTCGCCCAGCTCGGGCATCAGCTTCGGGGCGATGTCGATGAGGTGCCAGCGGATCAGCTTCGGGTCCAGGCGCGGATAGCGCTTGACCGCGTTGCAGGTCAGCAACTGAAGGCAGGCCGCGGTCTCGGTACCGGCGTAGCCGCCGCCGACCACCACGAACTGCAGCCGCGCGGCCCGCTCGGCCGGGTCGTTGCTGGCGTCGGCGAGATCGAGCTGGGAGATGACGTGGTCGCGGATGTAGGCGGCCTCGGCGAGCGTCTTCATCCCGAACGCGTTGTCCGTCAGGCCCGGGATGTCGAACGTGCGGGTCACGCTGCCGGGAGCCAGCACGATGTAGTCGTACGGCTCGTTGACCATCTCGTCGGTGATCGTGCGGATGACGCACACCTTGGACTTCAGGTCCACGCCGATCGCGCCGCCCGGGATGATCCGGGTGCGGTACTTGCGGCTGCGGCGCAGCGACAACGCGATCGACTGCGGTGTCAGCACACCGGAGGCGACCTGGGGAAGCAGCGGCAGATAGAGCTGGTAGGAGAACGGTGTCACCAGGGTGAGATCGGCCTCGCCGGGGGAGAGCATGCGCTCCAGGCGCCGTACGCACCCCACTCCCGCGAAGCCCGCGCCCACCACCAGGATCCTGGGTCGTGTCACGTTGGTCATCCCTTCTGCGGCTCCGGGCGGTTGGATCGACTCGTGTGCGTGTGCCCGCCGGAGCGCTGCTTCGCACCTCATTGATCCCACCGTGTTCGCGGCCACCGCGCCAGTCGGGTGCGGCAGGCAGACGAACCCATGCCGGTCAGTCTGCCCCCTTACGCCGGTGCGGGCGCCCCGTACGCGGGATTGACCGCAGGTCAGGACGGTGAGCGGGGAGCCCGGGCAGGACGCGGGCCCGGGGTCAGGACGACCCGGCGAGGTGGCAGAGCAGGAGGCACACGTCGTCGTCGCGCTCCGAATCGCTCAGCAGCGGCGGCAGGATGAGGTCGGCCGCGCTCTCCAGGTCCCGTGCCAGCTCGGCGCCGGGGAAATCCCCGAGCGCGTCGGCCAGGCGGCCGATGCCCGGGTCTATGCCGTGGGCACGCCGCTCCACCAGGCCGTCGGTGTACAGCGCCAGCGTCGAACCGGGCGCCACCGGCACGGCATGATCGGCGATCTCCTGGCGCAGCGGGATGCCGAGCATCGCGCCGGGCTTGTCGTCCAGGATGCGCACCCGCCCGTCCGGGCCGCGCAGCACCGGCGGCGGATGTCCGGCGGCCGCCCACGTCAGCGTCGCCTCGTCCGGGTGGAAACGGGCGATGACGGCGGTCGCGTACAGGTCGGGCTGCAGATGATGGAGGAACTCGTGCAGCCGGGTCAGCAGCCGGCCGGGGCTGCTGCCGTCCACGGCGTAGGCGCGCAGGGCGGTGCGCAGCTGGCTCATCATCACCGCCGCGTGCAGCCCGTGCCCGGTGACGTCGCCGACGACGGTGATCAGGCTTCCGTCGGGCTGCAGGAACGCGTCGTACCAGTCACCGCCGATGTTCAGCCCGTACGTCGCCGGCAGGTAGCGCGCGGCCAGCCGCAGCCCCGGCGTGGTGGGCAGGTCGGTCAGCAGGGCCCGCTGCAGGGTCTCGGCGATGTCCCGGTTGTGCTCGAAGCGGCGGGCGTTGTCGATGGCCGTGCTGGCCCGCCGGAACAGCTCGATGAGCATCACCGCGTCGTCGGGGTCCCAGCGCTCGCCGGGCGGCGACAGCGTCACCACGCCCAGCGGCGCCCGCCGCGCAGACAGCGGCACGCACAACAGCGGCCGCAGCGGATCCAGCGCCGACGGCGGCTGGTCGTCGACCCCGGGCAGAGCGCCGGGGTGATCGGCGGCGTACTGCGGCCGGCCGGTGCGGGCCGCGATCACCGCGGCCGCCGGATGCGGCACCGTTGGCGCCCCGTCCGCCCGCTCGCCGCGCTCCCCGTCGCCGTCGAACAGCCACACGTCGACGCTGCGGGCGTACTCCGGCACCAGCAGCTGCGGCAGCCGGCGCACGATCTCGTCATGGTTCAGGGAGGCCGTCAGCTCCGCGCTGGCGTCGGCCAGGAAGGTGAGCCGGCGCCGCGCCCGCTCCGCCTCCTGACGGGCCGCGCGCTCCGCGGCGAACGCCTCGCGCTGGGCCCGCCCGGCGGCGTCCAGCTCCGCGTGCAGCGCCAGCACGCCCTGGTTGGTCTGGTGCAGCTCCTCCCGGTGGAAGGCGACCAGATCCTCCTGCTCGGCGAGCTTGCCGAGCACCAGCGCGGCGTCCTCGTCGGCGCCCAGCAGCGCCTCGGCGAGCAGCTCGGCGTCGTCCGGCGGGTCGCCCACCGCGACGGTGTCCATGGGCTGCGGGCAGGGCACCGTCGCGCGCCACGGCCCCTCGCCGGCGGCGTCCGTGCCCGGCGTGCGCTCGACGACGGCGTGCAGCAGGCCCTGGGCCGGATCCGGTTCCAGGGTGAGCCGCCAGGTGCCGCCCTTGGTCAGGCACTGCCGCAGCCGTCCGCTGAGCTCCGCCGCCAGCCGGGTGCGGTCCAGAACGGATACTCCGTGCGCGGCGGCCAGCCCGGCAGCGGCGATCCGGGCGCGGGCGGCGTCGGTGGCGGTGGCGATCTGCCAGGTACGGGTCATGCTCGCTCCGGCGGGTTCGGCGCCAGCACCGCCACGGAGGTGTCGTCCCGCACCGGGCTGGCGCTGCTGCTCGCGTCACGGATCGTCACGGCGGCGAGGACCGCCGGATCGGCTGCGAGCAGCAGCGGGTCGGACGGCGGGACCCAGCGGCTGGGCAGGCCGTCGCTGTGCAGGATCAGCAGCCGGTCCGCGGACCACGGCAGCAGGGTCTCCGTCAGCGTCGTGGGCCGGTGTACGCCCACGATGCCGGGCCGCGACAGCAGCGAACGCCATGTGCCGCCCTCGCGCAGCCGCGCTCCTATGTTGCCGACGCCCGCGAACCGCAGCCGGTTCACGTCCGTCTCCAGCTGGGCCAGCGCCACAGCCGCGCCCCGGGTTCCGGCCAGCTCCGTGTGCAGCCGGCGCAGGAGCTCGGGCGGCGGCAGATGGGCGGAGCGGTGCAGTTCGCGCACGGCCGCGGCGGAGGCCCGGGACGCCTCCGGGCCGTGCCCGAGCCCGTCGGCCAGCATCAGGGTGAGCCGGTCCCCGGCCCGGGCCCACGCCCAGGCGTCACCGGAGAAGTCGGCCCCGGCGAACGGCACGACGACCCCGCCGGACCGCGCCGCCGCGGCCCGCTGCCGGGCGTGTGCGGGCACCACGGGACCGATGCGGACCAGCGCCACCGTGCCGCGGCCCAGCACGCTGTGCAGGCCGAAGTCGTCGGCGATGCGCCGGCAGGTGCCCAGACCCGCCCCGAGCGAGCGGGTCGTGGAGAACCCGTCGCGCAGCGCCTCGGTCACGTCCGCGATGCCGGGACCGTGGTCGACGGCCGCGATCTGCACCACGCCCGCCTCCTCGGCGTTGCCCGGCAGGGCGGGCGGGGCGACCACGTCGACCAGGAGCAGGCCGCCGCCGGCGTGCTTGAGCAGGTTGGTGGCCAGCTCGGTGGCGACCAGTGCCACGGCGGCCGTACGCGGCTCGTCCAGCCCGGCGAACGCCGCCGCGCTCTCCGCGGCGACCCGGGCGTCCCGGACCCGCGTCGAGTCCTGTACCGGCACATGCCACACCCGGGCCATCAGATCTCCTCACGCGGCAGCGGCGGCCGGGCCGCCCACGACGTCACGGTGACCGTGGTGCCGGCGCCCGGGGTGGAGTCGATGGCGAACTCGTGTACCAGGCGACGCGCGCCGCCCAGCCCCATCCCGAGGCCGCCCCCGGAGGTGTAGCCGTCGCTGAGCGCCCGCTCCAGGTCCGGGATGCCCGGCCCCCGGTCGGTGAAGGTCAGCCGCAGCCCCCGCGCCCGCCCGCTCACCAGGGGCAGGGTGTGCACCTCGCCGCCGCCGCCGTGCACCAGCGTGTTGCGCGCCAGTTCACTCGCGGCGGTGACCAGCTTGGTCTGCTCGACCAGGCCGAAGCCGAGCTGTGCGGCCGCTTGGCGGATGTGCTGGCGCACCCACACCAGGTCCATGTCCGACCGGATCGGCAGACGGGCCTCGATGCCCGCAGCCGTCTCCATCAATTGCTCCCCGGCCGGGGGCCGTTCGGCCCGGTCAGCAGGTCCAGAGCGGCCTGGGTGGTCAGCGCGGTCCGCAGCCCGGGCAGGGTGAGGCCCAGCTCCACCAGGGTGATGGCGACGGCGGGCCGCATCCCCGCGACGACCGTCTGCGCGGCCAGCAGCCGGGCGTTCGCCGCGATCTCCGCCAGCACCCGCCCGAGGAAGGAGTCGACGATCTCCACGCCGGACAGGTCGATGACGACCCCGGCGACCCGGCTGCTCGAGATCGCCTCCGTGATGTCCTGAAGCAACCGCTGGGCCATGCTGTCGTACAGGTCCCCCTGGAGCGTGACCAGGAGGACGTCACCGAGCCGGAGCACCGGCACGTGCCCGGCGCCCATCGGATGCGAAAAGCCCTCGGTCACCGCGGACCCGCACCGCCGGGAGTGGGACCGGTGATGCCGACGCCCAGTTCGTGCAGGGCGTAGGCCAGCGCGTCGGCGAGGGAGGCACGCGTCTTCACCGAGCCGAGGTCCAGACCGAGGTGGACGATGGTCTGCGCGATGGCCGGGCGGATACCGGAGACGACGCACTCGGCGCCCATCAGGGCGGCCGCCTGCACCGTCTTCATCAGGTGCTGCGCCACCAGCGAGTCCACGGTCGGCACGCCCGTGATGTCCAGGATGGCGAAGCGCGCCTTCTGCTCGACGACCGCTTCCAGCAGCGTCTCCATCACGACCTGGCTGCGGGCGCTGTCCAGGGTGCCGATCAGCGGCACGGCGACCACGCCGTTCCACAGCTGGATGACGGGTGTCGCCACCTCCAGCAGCTGCAGCCGCTGCCGGTCGATCAGCGCCTGCCCCTCCAGGACCGCCGTCTCCATGACGACCAGGCGCAGCGTGCCGAGGAGCACGGTCAGTGCCTCCGAGCACTCCCGCACCCGCTCGGACGGCGCCTCGGCGAGGTCGGCCAGCAGCAGTTCCACGGTGGGCCGGCGCAACGAGTCCAGTTCGCCGGAGATCTGCCCGGGGGTCAGCCCGGCGCGGGCCCGGGCGGCGCCCATCCGGCCGAGCTGCTCGCGTACGGCGGCGAAACCGGGCGCGTCCAGCGACGCGACGCGCTCGGACGCGGCCACGTCGGCCAGCGCGTCCGCCACCGCCTTGCCCGCTTCCACCGCCTCGTCGCGCGAGACGGTGAACACCGTGCGGAACAGCGGCTCGTCGGCCCACCGCTGGGCGATCTGTTCACGGCGGCGGCGCAGGAACGCCGCGACGTCCCGTGCGGGCGAGCCGTGGTCGGCTGACGCTTCGTGCTCCGGCACGTGTGTCACTCCTCAATCTGCGTTGCATCGCTGCGGCCTGCGGAAGGCGCCGAGAGGCGATGTGATCTCTGCCGGTCGCCCACTGTAACCATGCTCGAACGACCGACGACACCGGGTCGAGGCCATTGAACCCGAGGGCGGAGGGCCCTTGGGAGTGCCGGTACGACACGCGGTGAAGGCGGGAACCGGTGTTCGGGGCCGGGCTGCGCCGCGTGCGTGCACCACGACGACCCCGGTGACGGTGAGACCCGTCCCGGGGTGAGAACGATCACAAGATGATCATGCGCGGACCCGGCCGGAGCCCGTCCGGGTCCGCGCCGCGTCAGGCTCGGGGCGCCTCCGCGTTCTCGGGGTTCTCGGGGTTCTGCGCGCCCCGGTCGATCAGCGCCAGCGCCTCCTGCACCGAATCCGAGATCGGGACGGTGATGCTCACGCCCGTGAGGTCGAGGACACGCCGCACCGCGGGGGTCGGCGCGATGACGTGCACGGTCCCGGGCAGATCGCGGGCCTCCTGGTACACGCGCAGGATGATGTTCATCCCGGAGGAGTCCATGAACGGCACCGCCGACAGGTCCAGCAGGAAGTGCTTGCGGCCGTGGTGCAGCTGGTTGGCCAGATGGGCCTGGAACTCCGTCGCCGTGTCGAGGTCCAGATGCCCCTCGACCACGACCAGGGCGACATCCTCCCGGGGCAGGGTGACCTCGACGGAGAGCGGGTTCTGGGCAAGGGGCACGGGTACCTCCAACAAGAGCGGGCGGCCGGGTCGGGTCGGTGAGGCGGGTGCCGGTGCGCCCGCCCGTCAGGGCTGCCGCCCATGGTCGTTTCACTGCCCACCCGCGGTTACCCCCGAACAGCACAGCCATGCCTCCCCAGATCGTGTGGTTTTGCCGCGCGCTCAGGTGACGTGGATGCCCACGATGCACGTGTCGTCGTCCGTGTCCGACCGGCTGTACGTCAGCAGCCGGTCGAGCTGGTGGTCCAGGGCGGCCGGCGCGCTGCGCGCGGTGGTGAGCAGATGGGCCAGCGAGTCCTCCATGGAACGGTCGCGCCGCTCGATCAGACCGTCCGTGAACATCAGCAGCGTGTCCCCCGGAGACAGCGCGACCTCGTCCTCCTCGTACGGCGCCTCCGGCACGGCGCCCAGCAGTATGCCCTTGACCAGCGGCAGGGGACTGGCCTGCGCCGAGCGCACCAGGACGGGCGGCAGATGCCCGGCCCTGGCCCAGCGCAGGGTGCGCCGATGAGGGTCGTACAGGGCGCACACGGCCGTCGCGGTGACGGCGCCGGTCAGATGGTGCGCGACGATGTTGAGCCAGGACAGCAGCTGGCCGGGGCCGGCTCCGGTGACCGCGAGGCCGCGCAGCGCGTTGCGCAGCACCACCATGCTGGTCGCCGCCTCGATACCGTGCCCGGCCACGTCGCCGACGCACAGCAGCACCAGCCCGGAGGGCAGCACCACGGCGTCGTACCAGTCGCCGCCCACCAGGTGCTCGGTCTCGGCCGGCCGGTAGCGCACGGCCACCTGCAGCCCCTGCACCGCCAGCGGATCGCGCGTGGGCGGCATGATGGCCTGCTGCAACTGCAGCGCCAGCCGGCTGCGTTCACTTGCCTGCTGCTCGGTGTGGGCGAGCTGGTCCCGGGTGGCGGCGAGCGCCACCTCCGTCCAGTGCTGGGAGGAGATGTCCTGGTACGCCCCGCGTACGGCGACCAGCCGGCCGTCGGTGTCCAGCACCGGCTCGGCCACGATGCGCATGTGGCGCGTCACCCCGTCCCGCCGCTGCAACCGGAACGCCGTCGAGGACGGCCGCCGGTGGTGCAGCACGGTCCGCAGGAACCGGCCCAGGGCGACCGAGTCGTCCGGGTGCGCGTGTGCGGGGACTTCCTCCAGGGGGACCGGGGTGGCCGACGGGGAACGCCCGTACAGGTCGAACAGCTGTCCGTTCCAGGTGATCTCGCCGGTGAGCGCGTTCTCCTCGAAGCCGCCGATCCGGCCGAGTCGCTGGGCGTGCTGCAGCAGGCTGGCCAGCCGCGCGGCCTCGTCCTCGATGCGCCAGATGAGCAGGACGCAGGAGCCGTGCCGGCTGATGCTGATGTCCGCGACCGCCGACAGCGGCACCTGGTCGACCAGGGCGGTCAGGCTCATCCGCTGGGCCCGGAACGGCTCCCCGGTGGCGTAGACGCGCTCGATCTGCTGGAACAGCTCGCTCTGGCCGGCGGCCATCGGGAACGCCTCCAGCAGCAGCGCACCGCTGACGACCGCCCTCGGCCGGCCCGCCGGATCGAGGAAGCGGCCGTTGACGTGCTGGATGCGGAAGTCGGCCAGCTGCCCCGAGGCGTCCAGATGCGGCACGAGGACCAGCGCCGGGTCGTGCAACCCGTCGGCCAGGTCGATCAGCTCCGCCGCGTCCGGCAGCAGCCGCGGCTCGCTGTCGCCGAAGGCCTCGGGCGGGTAGCTGTGCAGGGTGTGGGCGCACAGCTCGGCCAGTGCCTCCACCTGCCTCACCACCTGCGGCGACACCGGCGCGAGCGGCTCGGGCCAGGCGATCTCCAGCACTCCGAGCACACGCCCCGCGGTACCGGCGGGCAGCGCCACCCGCCCGCCCTCCGGGTACATCCGGCGGCCGATGGTGGGCAGCCCGGTCGCCGCCAGCGACGTCATCCACTGGCCCTCGGGCTCGGTCAGGCCACGCCGGGCCACGGTCGCCACCTCGGGCGGGATGTAATGCCAGCGCGCGGTCTCCGCGGCGGCGAACCCGGCGCTCCCGGCCAGGGTGAGGGACCCGTCCGGACCGGCCGACCAGATGGCGACGGCCACCGCGCCGAGCGGCTGCAGGGCGTGCTGCAGCAGCGACTGGGCGACGGACTGGGTGTCGCCGGCGGCCAGCGCGCCGCTCTCCGCGGCCCGCAGCCGCACAGCCGCCGAACCGTCGCCGGCGCCCCCGCCCGTCTCGCCACCCGTCTCGACGGTGGCGAGGAAGGACTTCGCGACCTCCGACATCCGGTCCCGGGCGGACTGGTTGATGACGTCGACGGCGAACTCCAGCGGCGTCATGCGGGCCTGCTCGGCCAGCTCGGTCAGCTGCCGGGCGGCCTCGGCCGGCCCGCACCCGAGACGCTCCACGAGGATGCCCTTGGCCAGCTCGATGAGGGCGCGGCCCTCCGCCTCCGCCTGCGCGGCCCGCACCTCACGGCGCAGCCGCTCCACGGTCGCCGCGAGCCGTCCCACCGGAGAGTTCGTGGGCACCCCGGCCCACCGGCCGGGCGAGGCGTCCGGGGCGACCGCGGGCGTACCGCCCGCCGCCGGCCCGGGCGCCTGCTGCGCGATGTCGGCCTGATCGGCCGACTCCTGGGAAGAACTCATGCCGCCCTCACCCGGTCAGCCAGCGCCGGACACAGGACATGAGGTCGTCCGTGTCGACGGGTTTGGTGACGTAGTCACTGGCCCCGGCCGCGATGCTCTTCTCCCGGTCGCCGGGCATCGCCTTGGCGGTGACGGCGATGATCGGCAGATCGGCGAACTGCGGCATGCCGCGGATCTCGGCGGTGGCCGCATAGCCGTCCATCTCCGGCATCATCACGTCCATCAGCACCAGCGCGACGTCCGGATGGGCGAGCAGCGTCTCGATGCCCTCGCGGCCGTTCTCGGCGTGCAGCACCCGCAGACCGTGCAGCTCCAGAATGCCGCTGAGCGCGAAGAGGTTGCGGGCGTCGTCGTCGACGACCAGGACCGTGCGGCCGTCCGTGGCCGCGTCGTGCTCCGAGGAAGGCGTCTCCTCCACCCGTACCAGGGGCACCGCCTCTCCGGGTTCCTCGGCCGACAGATGCAGGGTGATCCGTTCGCGCAGCTCGTCCAGTCCGGCCAGGAACTCCAGCGGGCGTCCCTCGGCGCGCGCGGCGAGCACCTTCTCCTGGGCGGCGCCGGGGCGCCGGCTGCCGTGGTGCACCAGCACGGGCACATTGGCGAGCGCCGAGTCGCCGTGCAGCGCGTCCAGGAACCGGATCGCCTCCTCCTCCGGCATGCCCATGTCGAGAACGACGCAGTGGCACGGCTCGGCCGCCAGCGCACCGGCCGCCTCCTGCGCCCCCACCGCCGTGATGACCTCGATGAAGGGCGCCTCGGTGCCGTCGTCCCGGGTGCGCCCCATGTCGGCGATCACACTCTCGGCGACCAGCGTGAGCAGGCCTCGCGGGCGTTCCTCCAGCACGAGCAGGCGGCGCGGCCGTGGCGCGGCGGTGAGCGGCGAGCCGATCGGGACCGGCCGGCCGGTCACCTCCGCGGGCTCCGCGTTCCCGGTGATCTCCGGCCGGCGGGCGGCCACGAGCGCCTCCTCGAAGTCGGCCCGGGCCACCGGCAGGAACAGGGTGAAGGTGCTGCCGCGGCCCGGTGCGCTGTCCACCGTGACGGCGCCGCCGAGCAGATGGGCGATCTCCCGCGTGATGGACAGTCCGAGTCCGGTCCCGCCGTACTTGCGGCTGGTGGTGCCGTCGGCCTGCTGGAACGCCCCGAAGATGGACTCCAGATGCTGCTCCGGGATGCCGATGCCGGTGTCCTTCACGCGGAAGGCCACGATCGTGCCGCCCCGGACGACGGGTGCCGGCACCTCGTCGTCGACCGCGGGTCCGATGCTCAGCTCCACGCTGCCCTGCTCGGTGAACTTCACCGCGTTGGACAGCAGGTTGCGCAGGATCTGCCGCAGCCGGGAGTCGTCGGTGAGCAGATCGGCGGGCGCACCGGCCGCCGTCGTCACTTGGAAGTCGAGGCCCTTCTGCGTGGTCAGCGGACGGAAGGTGGCCTCGACGTAGTCGAGCAGCCGCTGCAGCTCGACGCGCTCGGGCGCCACGTCCATCTTCCCGGCCTCCACCTTCGACAGGTCGAGGATGTCGTTGATGAGCTGGAGCAGGTCCGAGCCGGCGGAGTGGATGATCTGCGCGTACTCCACCTGCTTCGCCGTGAGATTGCGCGAGGGGTTCTGCGCGAGCAACTGGGCGAGGATCAGCAGGCTGTTGAGCGGGGTGCGCAGCTCGTGGCTCATGTTGGCCAGGAATTCCGACTTGTACTTGGAGGCGAGCGACAGCTGCTGCGCGCGCGTCTCCAGCTCCTGCCGGGCCTGTTCGATCTGCAGGTTCTTGGCCTCGATGTCGCGGTTGCGCTCGGCCAGCAGCGAGGCCTTGTCCTCCAGTTCGGCGTTGGAGCGCTGCAACTCCTCCTGCTGCACCTGCAGTTCGGCGGAGCGGGCCTGCAGCTCTGCGGTCAGGCGCTGCGACTCGCCGAGCAGCTCGTCGGTGCGGGCGTTGGCCACGATGGTGTTGACGTTGACGCCGATGGTCTCCATCAGCTGGGTCAGGAAGTCCTGGTGGGTCTGTGTGAACGGCGTCACGGAGGCCAGTTCGATCACGCCGAGGACCTGGCCCTCCACCACGATCGGCAGGACCACCAGGGCGGTCGGCGGGACCTGCCCGAGCCCGGAGGAGATGCTCACATAGCCCGGCGGCAGCTCGTCCACGGTGATGGCCCGCCGGCTGCGGGCGGCCTGGCCGACCAGGCTGCGTCCGAAGCGGATGCGGGTCGGCCGCGCGTCGTCGTCGGGCCACCCGTAGGCGCCCACCAGCCGCAGCTCGGGCCCGTCGGCGCTCTCCTCGGCCAGGTAGAAGGCGCCGTACTGGGCGGACACCAGCGGCACCAGCTCGTCCATGATCAGCTCGGCGACCACCGGCAGGTCCCGGTGGCCCTGCATCAGGCCGGAGATCCGCGCGAGGTTCGTCTTGAGCCAGTCCTGCTCCTGGTTGGCCCGGGTGGTCTCGCGCAGGGACTCCACCATGGAGTTGATGTTGTCCTTGAGCTCGGCGACCTCGCCGGAGGCCTCGACGTTGATGGACCGCGTCAGGTCTCCCTCGGCGACGGCGCTGGCGACCTCGGCGATCGCCCGCACCTGCCGGGTCAGGTTGCCGGCCAGCTCGTTGACGTTCTCCGTCAGCCGCTTCCAGGTGCCGGAGACCCCCTCGACCTCGGCCTGGCCGCCGAGGCGGCCTTCGGTGCCGACCTCGCGGGCGACGCGGGTGACCTCGTCGGCGAAGGCGGAGAGCTGGTCGACCATCGTGTTGATGGTCGTCTTCAGCTCCAGGATCTCGCCACGGGCGTCGACGTCGATCTTCTTCGACAGATCGCCGCGGGCCACCGCCGTCGTCACCAGCGCGATGTTGCGCACCTGGCCGGTGAGGTTGTTCGCCATCGAGTTGACGTTGTCGGTGAGGTCCTTCCACGTGCCCGCCACATTGGGCACCTGCGCCTGGCCGCCGAGCCGGCCCTCGGTGCCGACCTCGCGGGCGACGCGGGTGACCTCGTCGGCGAACGCCGACAGTGTGTCGACCATCGTGTTGATGACGTCGGCCAGCGCGGCGACCTCGCCCTTGGCCTCCACGGTGATCTTCTGGGACAGGTCGCCCTTGGCGACGGCGGTGGCGACCTGGGCGATGGAGCGCACCTGGCTGGTCAGGTTGGACGCCATCACGTTGACGTTGTCGGTGAGGTCCTTCCAGGTCCCGGAGACCCCGCGGACATGGGCCTGCCCGCCGAGGCGGCCCTCGGTGCCGACCTCGCGGGCGACGCGGGTGACCTCGTCGGCGAAGGCGGACAGCTGGTCGACCATCGTGTTGATGGTCTCCTTGAGGTCCAGGATCTCGCCGCGCGCGTCCACGGTGATCTTCTGCGACAGGTCGCCCTGCGCGACGGCGGTGGCGACCTGGGCGACGTTGCGCACCTGGGCCGTCAGGTTGCCGCCCATGAAGTTCACCGAATCGGTGAGATCCCGCCAGGTGCCCTTGACGCCCTTGACGTCCGCCTGGCCGCCGAGGCGGCCTTCCGTGCCGACCTCGCGGGCGACGCGGGTGACTTCGTCGGCGAAGGCGGAGAGCTGGTCGACCATCGTGTTGATGGTGTTCTTCAGCTCCAGGATCTCGCCGCGTGCGTCGACGGTGATCTTCTGCGACAGGTCGCCCTGCGCGACGGCGGTCGTCACCTGGGCGACGTTGCGCACCTGCGCGGTGAGATTGCCGGCCATCAGGTTGACGGAGTCGGTGAGATCCCGCCAGACACCGGCGACCCCGGGCACCTGGGCCTGGCCGCCGAGGCGGCCCTCGCTGCCGACCTCGCGGGCGACGCGGGTGACCTCGTCGGCGAAGGCGGAGAGCTGGTCGACCATCGTGTTGACGGTGTTCTTCAGCTGGAGGATCTCGCCGCGGGCGGGCACGTCGATCTTCTGGGACAGATCACCCTTGGCCACGGCCGTGGCGACCTGCGCGATGTCACGCACCTGTGTGGTCAGGTTGCCCGCCATCGCGTTGACGGAGTCGGTCAGATCGGCCCAGGTGCCGGAGACCCCCGGCACCTCGGCCTGGCCGCCGAGCGTCCCCTCGGTGCCCACCTCCCGCGCCACCCGGGTCACTTCGGAGGTGAAGACCGACAGCTGGTCGACCATGCCGTTGAAGACCTTGGCGATGTCGCCCATCAGCCCGCCGACATCGTCGGGCAGCCGCGTACCGAAGTCGCCGTCCCGGACCGCCGTCAGGCCGACCAGGAGCCTCTTGAGCTCCTGGTCGGCCGGGACCGGGTCCACGGCCTCGGTCGTGTTGCTGGTCATCCGTCCCCTCGTTCCCAGGTCACAGTCGTCCGCCAGGTGGTGTCTTCGCAGTTCACGAGGACTGAGGCGGTGTGAGAAATACGCCGCAGATTAACCCACGCAGCCGACCGGCGACACAGCATCCCGTCAAAGAACGGTCACACGGAAACTGCACGTCACGCACCATGTGTGCGAAGCGTGAAACCGGGTACCCGGTTGGATTTTCGGGTGGTCCGGCGAAGGACCGCGCACCGCGCGAGCGAGCTTGCGCCGGCCTCACGGAGCGGCCGAAAACCGTCCCTCGCGGGGCGCGGCATGCTGATCGTCCTTGCGTGCGGCACGCTGGTCCGGCGGCCGGGCCGGCGGCCCGCCGTCAGCCCGTGCCTGAGGGGTGGCAGCACGGTCGGCGTACCGGTGGTGTGACGTGCCGTTGCCCGGCCCCGCCGAGGGAACGGGGGCCGGGCAACGGGTCCGCGGTCACCAGGGCAGGAAGACGTGCACGTCCTTGCCGTCGTCGTTCGTCACCACACTGACCTGGGTGCACAGGGTCTGCACCAGGTACCAGCCGATGCCCCCGCCCCCGCGGCTGGGGTGGAAGGGGCGCGGAGTCGGCGGGGTGGTGCTGGTGTCGTGCAGGACGACGTGCACACCGTCGAAGGTCCGCCGCAGCTGCAGCTCGAAGGGGCCCGGGGCGTACTGCACCGCGTTGGCGGCCAGCTCTGTGACGATCAACACGATGTCGTGCCAGCACTCGTCCGCAGAGGGCGGCTGGATCCTGGCCAGAGCGCGGAGGAAGTCCTCCGCGGCCAGCCGGGCTCCAGTCACGTCCCGTGGTTCGCCCTCGAAACGTGTCGTGCGGTGCGGCATATCTCGGGTGGTCAGCGCATTGTCCCAACGCGGCTCGGTTGCCATGTCCCATCCACTACCCCGGCGACAGCAGGGCGGTCGTCCCTTCTTGTGAGCATTCCGTTGCCATCTGGAGGGTTCCCAGGGGTCTGGAAGGTACGCGTCTCGATCCATCAGCACCATCGAAAACGTATTCGTTTCCCGGCGGAATGCGGACCCGCTCCGGGGGCACCCGACGGCCGTAGGAGCCCAACACCCCCTATACCGGGAGAATCTGATGTCGAGTTACGGCAGTTCCCCTGCCGCGTCCTCCGGTTCGCGCACCAACGGTCTGGCGATCGCCGGCCTCGTCTGCGGCATCGTCGGCGTGTTCTTCGCCAGCGTGATCCTCGGCCCGCTCGCGATCGTGTTCGGAGCCGTCGGCCTGCGCCAGGCGCCCGTGAAGGGCGGCGGCGGCATGGCCAAGGCCGGTGTGGTGCTCGGCGTCATCGACCTGATCATTTTCGTGGTGCTGATCTCGCTGGCCGCCTCCCACGGCGGCTTCAGCTGGTACGTCGGCAGCTGACCGGGCCTCGTCGCCACCATGGTCGCCGGCCTCGCGTGCCATGCTTGGTGACCTCACATGTCACCGGAACACATCGTCGGAGTCGTCCCAGCCGGGCGGCTCCGACGCGTAGTGCCGCGCCGGGCGTGAGCGGGCCGCGTACATCGCCTCGATCTCGGCGGCGTACGCCCGCACGATCGCGTCCCGGCGCAGCTTCAGCGACGGGGTCAGCAGCCCGCTCGCCTGGTCGAACGGCTCCGGCAGCACACGGAAGACCCG
Source organism: Streptomyces sp. NPDC014006 (assembly GCF_043088925.1). Lineage (NCBI taxonomy): Bacteria > Bacillati > Actinomycetota > Actinomycetes > Kitasatosporales > Streptomycetaceae > Streptomyces > Streptomyces sp. NPDC014006. The sequence continues at coordinate 135,658 of NZ_JBICAJ010000004.1, forward strand.
CACCGACTCCGACCGCGACACCGCGCTGTTGGCCGCGGCCACGGCCCGCCCGATCTCCTCACGCAGCGCGTTCTCCTCACGGGCCTCCCGCAGCGGATGGCTGCCCGGCAGCGCCAGCGAGCGCCGCCAGTGCGTCAGGAACTCCGGGTCCAAGGTGATCAGCGCCCCCACGCACGGCCGGTTGTCGCCTACGACGACGGCCTGATGGACGAGGGGATGCATGCGCAGCCGCTGCTCCAGGAAGGCCGGCGCCACACTCTTGCCGCCGCTGGTGATGATCACGTCCTTCTTCCGGCCGGTGATGGTCAGATACCCCTCGCCGTCCAGGTGTCCGAGGTCACCGGTGGCCAGCCAGCCGCCGCGCAGCACGGCCCGGCTGGCGGCCCGGTTCCCGACGTATCCCTGGAACACCGACGGCCCGCGCACCAGGATCTCCCCGTCCTCGGCGGTCCGGATCTCCATCCCGGGCAGGGCCTGCCCGACCGTCCCCGCCTTCTCCCGGCCCAGCGGCTGCATGGTGATCCCGCCGGCGGTCTCCGTCAGCCCGTACCCGTCGTGCACATAGATGCCGATGCCCTCGTAGAACCAGGACAGCTCCCGGTGCAGCGGTGATCCGCCGGACGTCGCCCGCGTCACCCGGCCGCCCAGCGCCGCCCGCAGCCGCCGGTACACCGTCCGCTCGTACAGGGCGTGCTGCAGCCGCAGCTCGAACCCGGGTCCCCCGCCACGGCCCGTGCGCTGCCGCTCACAGGCCGCCGCGAAATCCCGCGCCGTCTGCGCCGCCCGCTCGAACAGAGCGCCGCGGCCGGCCCGCTGGGCGGTGCGCAGGAACGTCTTGTACACCTTCTCGAACACCGACGGCACCGCGTAGAAGTACGTCGGCCGCAAGGTGCGCAGCGCCGAGGACAGCGCCTCCTCGCTCATGTCCGGCTCGTGCCCCAGCAGTACCCCGCCGCGCAGGCACAGGCCCTGGATCATCAGGCCGTACACATGGGAGAACGGAAGGAAGGCGAGCACGGACGCCTGCTGCCCGGGCGGTGCCGCCGTGTGCCCCCAGCCCGCCAGCAGTGTGTCGCAGGGATGCGCCAGGGCCCGGTGGCTCAGCGCGCACCCCATCGGCCGGCCCGAACTGCCGGAGGTGTACGCGACGACCGCCGTCGAGTCGGGCAGCACGAGCCGGCGCAGCGAGTCCACCGTGGTCGGCGCGATGGGCGCACCGCGCTCCGCCAGCTGCCCGAGCGCCCCCGCGTCCAGCTGCCACACATGCCGCAGCCGCGGCAGCGAGGCGCACACCGAGCCGACCGTCATCACGCTCGGCTCGTCCTCGACGGCCACCCCCACACACTCGGCGTCCCGCAGGATGAGCGCCACCTGGTCCCGGGAGGCCGTCGGATGCACCGGCACCACTTCGGCTCCCACCGCCCACAGCGCGTGGCACAGCAGCGTCCACTCGTAACGGGTGCGGGCCATGATCGCGACGCGGTCGCCCGGCCGGATCCCGGAAGCCACCAGCCCCCGGGCCAGGCCGAGCACCTGATCGCGCACCTCCACGGCCGTGACCTCGTCCCATCCGCCGTCGGCGCGACGGCGCGCCAGCGCGGGCCGCACCGGGTCGCGGTCGGCGGCGGCGAAGACACTGTCGGCCAGCCCACCGGTCAGCGGGGCGACGACCGGGGGAGCGAGGGCGGACTCGGGCATGCGCTGCTCCTGGGGATGCGCGGGCGGCTCCACCGCTGACCTGCGGGACCACCCAGGTCGGCGGTGGGGGGACTCTAGCTCCGCCGGGCCGCGCGCGGTGCCCGGTTCGCGGAAGTGATGCCGCTTCGTTGGTCCCGCCCCCTATGGGGGACTCGGAAGGCATGAGTTACACCAACCCCGACCCCGAACCGGAACGCACCACCGGACTGGAACCGGGCGGCGGCGTCCCCCCGGGCGAGACCCCGCCCGCGGAGAGCAGCCTGCCCGAGGCCGGCCCCCGCGAGGTGCACAACCCGCCCAAGGGCTGGGCGAAGACCCCGCTGGTGCTGATCATCGTCCTCGTGGTGCTGGTGGCGGCCTTCTTCCTGGCCTACGCCATCTCCCTGGCCCTGTGAGCGACCGCGCGGATCCCGGCCGGGCAACGGTACCGCCGGGACCTCAGGCCTGCGTGTGCTGTACGCACTCCGCGACCACGTCCCGCAGGCTGTCGGTGCGCTCCAGCAGCGCGCGCTGGATCCGGGCGCCGTTGCCGTCGCGCAGCAGCCGGGCACACGACTCGCGGGCGTACTCCAGGTCCCCGCTGTCGGCGAGGGCCTCCTCGACATGCCTGAGCAGCGCCTGGAGGACCTCCTCGGCGGGCGCCGGCCGCATGGTCGCCGGATGCACCAGCTCGCCGTCGATCCCGGAGCGCGCGGCCCGCCAGGCCGCCAGCCGCAGCATGCTCACGCTGTGCCCGGCCGGCTCCACCCCCGCCCGCCACTGCCGTGCCGCGGTCTCGACAAGACCCCGCACCAGCGTGGCGACGAGCACCGCCGTGTCCGCGTGCAGACACACGTCCGAGACCCGGATCTCCACCGTCGGGTACCGCTCCGAGAGGCGGGCGTCGAAGTAGACCATCGCCTTGTCGAGGATCACCCCGGTGGCGACCATGTCGTCCACCCGCTGCCGGTAGCCCGCGACCGACCCGAACAGCTCGGTCGGTCCGGCCGAGGGCCAGCGCCCCCACACCCGGCTGCGGTAACTGCGGTAACCGGAATCCCGGCCCTGCCAGAAGGGCGAGTTGGCGCTCAGCGCGGACAGCACCGGCAGCCAGGGCCGGATCCGGTCGACGACGGCCACGCCTTCCTCGTCGGAGTCCACCGACACATGGACATGGCAGCCGCACACGAGCTGCTCCCGGGTGGCGATGCCGTACTGCTCCGCCATCCACTGGTAGCGGTCGTTCATCCCTATCGCCGGGCTGACCGGAAGGGGCGACGTGGCCAGCGCCGCGACGGTGCAGCCGATGCTCTCGGCGTGCCGGGCCGCTTCCTTGCGGCACCGCACGATCTCCTCGTACAGGTCCGCCATCCCGGACTGCGGCCGGGTGGCGAACTCCAGCATCTGGTCGTACAGCTCCTTCTCGAAGACCTCCTGACCGGCGTCCTCGTGCTCCGCGCGGGCCAGGGCGGCCGCGGACAGAGCCTTGGGATCACCGGTCTCCGGGTCGACGAGGAGCAGCTCCTCCTCCACACCGACTGTGCGCACCTTCAGGCCGCCTTTCCTGGCCGAACCGCTACGGGACGCACAGTCGGGTTCCCCGTGATCGCTACATGGAACGCGGAGGATACGACGACATCCACACCGTCGCCAGCGGAGGCAGCGTGAGCCGGACCTTCCCGTCCTCCGGCTTGACCGGCTCGGGGAGCGTGACGTCGCTGCCGCCGTACTTCGCCGCGTCGGTGTTCAGGACCTCCTGCCAGGCCGTGACGTCGTCACCGACGTGCAGGACGTAGTCGTGGCGGACGACGGGCGAGAAGTTGGACACCGCCAGCAGCGGGCGTCCCTCGGCGTCGTAGCGCACGAACGCGAACACGTTGTCGTCGGCGGCGTCACAGGCCACCCAGCGGAAGCCGGCCGGTTCGGTGTCCCGCTGCCACAGCGCGGGCGTGGCCAGGTACAGGGTGTTCAGATCGCGCACGAGCTCCTGCACCCCGCGGTGGTCGCCCGCCGCCATGTGGCCGGGATCCATCAGCCACCACTCCGGCCCGTGCTCCACGTTCCACTCGCCGCCCTGGGCGAACTCCTGCCCCATGAAGAGGAGTTGCTTGCCCGGGTGAGCCCACATGAAGCCGAGGTAGGCACGGTGGTTGGCGCGGCGCTGCCACCAGTCGCCCGGCATCTTCGACACCAGGGCCTGCTTGCCGTGGACCACCTCGTCGTGGCTGATCGGCAGGACGTAGTTCTCGCTGTAGGCGTACACCATCGAGAACGTCATCTCGTGGTGGTGGTACTTGCGGTGGATCGGCTCCTTGCTCATGTACTGCAGGGAGTCGTGCATCCAGCCCATGTTCCACTTCAGCCCGAAGCCCAGGCCGCCGCTGTCGGTGGGCCGCGTCACGCCGTCCCAGGCCGTGGACTCCTCCGCGATCGTCACGATCCCCGGGCAGCGCCGGTAGACGGTGGCGTTCATCTCCTGCAGGAACGACTTGGCGGCGAGGTCTTCGTTGCCGCCGAAGATGTTCGGCGTCCACTGGCCGTCCTCGCGGGAGTAGTCCAGGTAGAGCATGGAGGCGACGGCGTCCACGCGCAGGCCGTCGATGTGGAACTCCTCGCACCAGTACACCGCGTTGGCGACCAGGAAGTTGCGCACCTCGGTGCGGCCGTAGTCGAACTCGTACGTGCCCCAGTCGGGGTGCTCCGCCCGCTGGTCGTCCCCGGGTTCGTACAGCGGGTCACCGTCGAAGCGGGCCAGCGCCCAGTCGTCTTTCGGGAAGTGCGCCGGCACCCAGTCCATGATCACGCCGATGCCGGCCCGGTGGCAGGCGTCGACGAAATAGCGGAAGTCGTCCGGCGTGCCGAGCCGCGGCATCGGCGCGTAGTGGGACGTGACCTGGTAACCCCACGACCCGCTGAACGGGTGCCCGGCGACCGGCATCAGCTCCACATGCGTGAACCCCATGTCCCTGACGTACGCCGGCAGCTCCTCCGCGAGTTCGCGGTAGGTCAGGCCGGGTCGCCAGGAGGGCAGGTGGACTTCGTAGACCGAGAACGGCGCCCGGTGCACCGGAACGTCACCGCGGTGCGCCATCCAGTCCGCGTCACCCCACTCGTGCGCCGACGCCGTCACGATCGACGCGGTGTCCGGCGGCACCTCCGTGCACCGCGCCATGGGGTCGGCCTTCAGGAAGCGGTGCCCGTAGCGCGAGGTGATCTCGAACTTGTACCGGGTGCCCTCGCCGACCCCGGGCAGGAACAGCTCCCACACCCCGGACGCGCCGAGCGAGCGCATCGGGAACTGGGTGCCGTCCCAGTAGGTGAAGTCCGCGGCGACCCGCACGCCCTGCGCGTTCGGCGCCCACACCGTGAACCGGGTGCCGGCCACGCCCTCGTGGGTCATCGGCTCCGCGCCGAGCGCCTTCCACAGCTGCTCGTGCCGGCCCTCCCGGATCAGGTGCAGATCGAACTCGCCGAGCGCCGGCAGGAACCGGTACGGGTCGTCCACCACGTACTCGGCGTCCTCGTACGCGACCGCCAGCTTGTAGTTGGGGATCTTCTTGAGCGGCAGCACGGCCGAGAACAGACCGTCGCCGTCCGAGGTCAGCGGATGCCGCTTGCGGCCGACCACCACGCTGACCGCGCGGGCGAAGGGACGCAGCGCCCGGAAGAGCACCCCGCCCGGCACCGGGTGAACGCCCAGCAGGGCGTGCGGATCGTGATGGGCACCCGCCAGCAGCCGGCCCCGGTCGGCCGGGTCCAGGTCGGTGGCCGCTGTGCGGGCCGGGCCCGACGGCTCGGGGAGTGAGGTGTCGCGGAGCGCCACGGGTCAGTCTCCTCTCACGGCGAGTCGTTCGATCGCCGCCATGGGTACGGGAAGCCAGGCAGGACGGTGCTTGGCCTCGTAGAGCACTTCGTACACAGCCCTGTCCGTCTCGTAGGCGCGCAGCAGGGCGTGCTTCTTGCGCGGATCCCAGCCCGCCCGCGCGGCGTAACCCGCGCAATAGGCCTCGCGGCAGCGGCGCGCCCACTCGGGACGCCACGGCCTGCGCTGCCGGGCCGCGTAGTCGAAGGAGCGCAGCATGCCGGCGATGTCCCGCACCGGCGAGTGGGTGCTGCGCCGCTCGGTCAGCGGCCGTGACGGTTCGCCCTCGAAGTCGATGACGAACCACTCCCGTCCGGCGCGCAGCACCTGACCCAGGTGCAGGTCACCGTGGATGCGCTGGGCCGGCGGGCCCGGGTCGCAGGCGCCGAGCGCGCCGAACGCCGCCCGCAGTCCCGGCACGTGCGGGCGCAGCGCCTTGACCTGGTGGGCGGCGGCGTTCAGCCGCTCGGTCATCGCATCCGCCAGCCGTGCGTTCTCCGCGTGGCCGTCGGCCGGGAAGGCCGCGGCGAGCGCGAGGTGCACCTCGGCGGTGGCGGCGCCCAGCGCGCTCGCCTCCGCGGTGAAGTCCTCACCGCGCGAGAGGGCCTGCAGGGCCAGCGTCCAGCCGTCGGAGGCGTTCGGCAGGAACGGCTGCAGCACGCCCAGCGTCGCCTCCTGGGGCCGGCTGGTCCGCATCCACGCCACCGGAGCCGGCACCCGCGCACAGCCCTCCCGGGCGAGCGCGAGCGGCACCTCCAGATCCGGGTTGATACCAGGCTGGATACGCCGGAACAGCTTCAGGATGAACGCGTCGCCGTACACCAGCGACGTGTTGGACTGCTCGGCGTCCAGCAGCCGGGGCGCGAGACCGGACGGGATCGGCACCGACGGATCGGAGTCGAACAGCAGCGGCCCCAGCGTCCCGGAGTGCCGCATCCGCTCCAGCAGCAGATGCGCCGAGCGCGGGTCCAGCAGCGCGTCGTAGACCGTGAGACCGGCCATCGGGCCGCTCTCCGCCCGCCCGATCAGCGCCTTGCCCAGCCGGGGCGAGAGATGCTCCTGGAAGCCGAGCAGCAACTGGTAGCAGTCGCCGCCGGCCGGAGCCGCCGACCCGCCGGGCGCGGGCACCCCGGCGTGCGGCGGGGGCGACCCGGCGTGCGCGGCATGGATGAGCACATGCAGACAGCCCGGGAACAGCTCGGTCATCGACAGCAGACGCAGATCCGTGACCGGCCGGTCCTTCCCGGCGAACCAGCGTTGCCGTGGCAGCCACTCGCGCAGCAGACCCGCGAGCGAGTCCAGATGCAGAGCGATGCCGGAAGTGCTCGGCTGGAGGGATGCGGTCTTCGGCATGGTGACGCGTCCTTTCCTCGGCGCGCTACTGTCGGCGGCCGATGCGGGATGCGACTCGGGCGAGCCGGAACCAGTAGAAGCCGTGGCCTGCGATGGTGAGCAGGTAGGGCAGCTCTCCGATGGCGGGGAAGCGCACGCCACCGAAGAGTTCGACCGGATGGCGGCCGTCGTAGGCCCGCAGGTCCAGCTCGGTGGGCTGGGCGAAGCGGGAGAAGTTGTGCACGCACAGCACCAGGTCGTCCTCGTACTCGCGCAGGAACGCCAGCACCGCAGGGTTCGACGACGGCAGCTCGGTGTAGGACCCCAGTCCGAAAGCGGGGTTCTGCTTGCGGATCTCGATCATCCGGCGGGTCCAGTGCAGCAGCGACGACGGCGACGCCATGGACGCCTCGACGTTGGTGACCTGGTAGCCGTGGACCGGGTCCATGATCGTGGGCAGATAGAGCCGTCCGGGGTCGGCCGTGGAGAACCCGGCGTTGCGGTCCGGCGTCCACTGCATGGGCGTGCGCACCGCGTCGCGGTCGCCGAGCCAGATGTTGTCGCCCATGCCGATCTCGTCGCCGTAGTAGATGATCGGCGAGCCGGGCAGGGACAGCAGCAGCGCGGTGAACAGCTCGATCGTGTTGCGGTCGTTGTCGAGCAGGGGCGCGAGGCGCCGGCGGATGCCGATGTTGGCGCGCATCCGCGGGTCCTTGGCGTACTCCGCCCACATGTAGTCGCGCTCTTCGTCCGTCACCATCTCGAGCGTCAGCTCGTCGTGGTTGCGCAGGAAGATGCCCCACTGGCAGCCGTCCGGGATCGGCGGGGTCTTCGCGAGGATTTCCGACACCGGGTACCGGGATTCCCGCCGTACGGCCATGAAGATGCGCGGCATGACCGGGAAGTGGAAGGCCATGTGGCACTCGTCGCCGCCCGCGGAGTAGTCGCCGAAGTAGTCGACCACGTCCTCCGGCCACTGGTTGGCCTCCGCCAGCAGCACCGTGTCCGGGTACATCAGGTCGATCTCCCGGCGCACCCGCTTCAGGAACTGATGGGTTGCCGGAAGGTTTTCGCAGTTGCTGCCTTCTTCCGCGTACAGGTACGGCACCGCGTCCAGCCGGAAGCCGTCGATCCCCAGGTCGAGCCAGAACCGCAGCGCGGCCAGGATCTCCTCCTGCACGGCCGGGTTCTCGTAGTTCAGGTCCGGCTGGTGGGAGAAGAACCGGTGGAAGAAGTACTGCCCCCGCACCGGGTCGTACGTCCAGTTGGAGCTCTCGGTGTCGACGAAGATGATCCGGGCGTCCGGGTAGCCCTTGTCGTGGTCGGCCCACATGTAGTAGTCGCCGTACGGGCCGTCCGGGTTCTTGCGCGACTCCTGGAACCACGGGTGCTGGTCGCTGGTGTGGTTCATGACGAAGTCGATGATCACGCGCATGCCGCGCTGGTGGGCGGCGTCCACGAACTCCACGAAGTCGGCCAGGTCACCGAACTCGGGCAGGACCGAGGTGTAGTCGGCGACGTCGTAGCCGCCGTCCCGCAGCGGTGACTTGAAGAAGGGCGGCAGCCACAGGCAGTCCACGCCCAGCCACTGCAGATAGTCGAGTTTGGCGGTCAGGCCCTTGAGGTCGCCGACGCCGTCGCCGTTGCTGTCCTGGAAGGAGCGGACGAGGACCTCGTAGAAGACAGCGCGCTTGAACCAGTCGGGGTCCCGGTCCTTCGCCGGGGTGTCCTCGAATGTGTCCGGGACGGGCTCGTTGACGGACATGGGGCTGATCGACCTCCGTTTCGTGGGGTGGCTCACCGGACGTGGAACACGTGGGCCGGCGTCCGACCGGGTTCGAGGCGCACGTAGTTGGCGCTGCCCCAGCGGTAGGTCGCACCGGTCAGTTCGTCGTGCACGGTCGTCTCGGCGTGCCGGTCCAGGCCGAGGTGCGGCATGTCCAACGAGACGGTGGCCTCCTGGGTGTGGTGGGGATCGAGGTTCACCACCACGAGCACCGTGTCGTCACCCTCGCGCTTGCTGTAGGCGATGACCGCGTCGTTGTCGGTGGCGTGGAAACGGAGGTTGCGCAGCCGGCGCAGCGCCGGGTGGCCGCGCCGGATCTCGTTCAGGCGGGCGATCAGCGGAGCGATGCTGCGGCCCTCGCGCTCGGCCGCCTCCCAGTCACGCGCCACAAGCTGGTACTTCTCCGAGTGCAGATACTCCTCGCTGCCCTGCTTCAGCGGGGTGTTCTCGCACAGCTCGTAACCGGAGTAGACGCCCCAGGTGGGGGAGAGGGTCGCCGCGAGCACCGCACGCACCTCGAAGGCGGGCCGTCCGCCGTGCTGGAGGTAGCCCGGCAGGATGTCCGGGGTGTTGGCGAAGAAGTTCGGCCGCATGTAGGAGGCCGCCTCACCGGACAGCTCGGTTAGGTACTCCGTCAGCTCCTGCTTGCTGTTGCGCCAGGTGAAGTAGGTGTATGACTGCTGGAAGCCGATCTGGGCCAGGGTGTGCATCATCGCCGGGCGGGTGAACGCCTCGGCCAGGAAGATCACGTCCGGGTCGGAGGCGTTGATGTCCGCGATCACCCGCTCCCAGAAGACCACCGGCTTGGTGTGCGGGTTGTCCACGCGGAAGATCCGCACCCCGTGGTCCATCCAGTGCCGCAGGACGCGGACCGTCTCCTTGACCAGGCCGTCCATGTCCTGGTCGAAGGCGATCGGATAGATGTCCTGGTACTTCTTCGGCGGGTTCTCGGCGTAGGCGATCGTCCCGTCGGGGCGGTGGTGGAACCACTCGGGGTGCTTGTGCACCCAAGGATGGTCGGGTGAGCACTGGAGTGCGAAGTCCAGGGCGATCTCCAGACCGTGCGAGCGGGCCTGCTCGACGAACCAGTCGAAGTCCTCGATCGTGCCCAGCTGAGGGTGCACGGCGTCGTGGCCGCCCTCCGGGGAGCCGATCGCCCACGGCACGCCGACGTCCTCGGGACCGGCGGTGAGGGTGTTGTTCTTCCCCTTGCGGAAGGTCGTGCCGATCGGATGGACGGGCGGCAGGTAGACGACGTCGAAGCCCATCGCGGCGATCTTCGGCAGCCGCCGGGCGGCGGTGCGGAACGTGCCGTGCGGCTGCTCGGGCGTGCCCTCCGAGCGGGGGAAGAACTCGTACCAGGAACCGAACAGAGCCCGCTCCCGCTCCACCAGCAGGGGCATGGCCTTGGACGCGGTGACCAGGTCGCGCAGCGGATGGCAGGCCAGGACCTCGTCCACCTCCGGCGCCAGCGCGGCGGCGTAACGGTCCTGCACCGGCAACGAGTCGTCGAGCAGCCTCTTCGCGGTCTCCCGCAGCAGGGTGCGCGCCGGGCCGCGCGGCGCCCGGGCCGCCGCCCGCTCGTACAGCTGGCCGCCCTCCTCCAGCACCAGGCCCGTGTCGATGTCCGCCGGGATCTTGATGGCGGCGTGCCGGCGCCAGGTGGTGACCGGGTCGCTCCACGCCTCCACGGTGTACGTCCAGTGGCCCTCCGCGTCAGGGGTCACCTCGGCGCCCCAGCGGTCGCTGCCCTCGGCCAGTTCACGCAGAGGAGTCCACGGCCCCTTGCGGCCGTCCGGGCCGCGCAGGACGACATTCGCGCCCACCGCGTCGTGCCCCTCGCGGAACACGGTCGCGGTGACCATGAACGTCTCGCCCACGACGGCCTTCGCCGGTCGCCTGCCGCACTCCACGCGCGGATGGACATCCCGCACGGGGATACGGCCGATGGGCCTGGTGGACTTCATCGTGAACCTCCTGCGTGCTCGAAGCCGGGCCGTGACCCGGCTGGTGGATGTCCAAGCTGCACCGGAGGAGGGCTAGTGCTCCGCCGGGAAACGCCGGGCGGAGCGGGTTCCACTCCTGCGCGCCACGTTTTTCGTCCGCCGTCGCGGAGCGCCCTGCCACAGGGAGGTGGCCGCGTCCGACCGCAGATAGCGTTCCGCGGCGTCGGCGGCCTCCCGTGCGCAACGCTTGCCCATCAGCACGCACAGGGTGTATCCCGTGTCCTCGAAGGTTGCCCGCACCGCGCTGTCGGCGGGCGAGGCGAGCATGGCCCGCTCCCAGGCGCGGTAACGCTGCAGATGCCTGGCGACTTCGGCTTTCGCGGGTAGCAGCATGGCGCTGTTCACCTTCCGGGAGTGCGAGAGGTACGACGCCCGACGGACGGGCCGGCCGCGTACGCAGAGGGGCATCAGCCGAAAAACCTCTCGTGGCCTTCACTTATGGTGCACGTGCGATGACCTACCGTCCTGTTGGATCTTGGCCGTGGTGCGCTCGTGTTGCACGAATGGCGTATCACCCTCAGTGTTGGGGGTGACTCAGAAGCGAACATCGCTCACGCTTCGTGTTCGGGGTACCGCCCGCCAGGGCGTTAGGAGCCTGAGCGTCGCCGGTGAGGAGCCAACGACGATGAAGACCGCAGTGCCCTGCTACTACCACCTCGACGTGGAAGTCAGCCCGGAGCGGGTCGGACAGGTCAGGCGCATCATGGCCGCGCACCTGAAGTACTGGGACCTGGAGAACCTGGTCGAGCCCGTGTGCCGCAGCACCGAGATGCTGCTGCGGGCCATCGACGAACACGCCACCGACAAGAACACGTCCATCGAGATGTGGTGGAACGGTCAGCACCTGATCACCGCCATCGGGGAGAACGACTGCGAGCTGCGCCCGGACCAGGACCTGCGCAGCTGCCTGGAGCGCATCGCGGCGAGCAGCGACGGGTGGGGGTGCTGCGCCACCGACACCGGCAGCAAAGTCATCTGGTTCTCGCAGCGCGCCCGGGTCGGCGACCGCGAGCCGCTGATCCCGACCACCCCGTTCCCGGCCCTGCGCGAGATGCTCCAGGTGCCGCGCGCGCTCCGGACTGTCGCACTGGCCGGCGAGACGGTGGGCGACGTACTGGAGGCGAGCCGGTGACGACCACCGACCCGAAGAAGAAGGCAGGGGTGCCCGTGTGGAGCGGGCACCCCTACCCGCTGGGTGCCGTCCACGACGGCCAGGGCACCAACTTCGCGCTGTTCAGCGAGGTGGCCGAGCGCGTCGAACTGATCCTCGTCGACGATCGCGGCGCCCACCGCACCGTCCCGCTGACCGAGGCGGACGGCTTCGTCTGGCACGGCTACCTGCCGGGCGTCGGACCCGGCCAGCGCTACGGCTACCGGGTCCACGGGCCGTGGGCGCCCGCCATGGGGCACCGCTGCAACCCGGCGAAACTGCTGCTGGACCCCTACGCACGGGCCGTCGACGGGCAGATCGACAACCACCCCTCGCTGTACGAGCGCAACGCCCACGGCCCCGACCCGGCCGACAGCGCCGGGCACACCATGCTCGGTGTGGTCACCGACCCGTACTTCGACTGGGGCGACGACCGGCCGCCGCGCGCTCCTTACGCGGACAGCGTGATCTACGAGGCGCACGTGCGCGGCCTGACCCGTACCCACCCCGACGTGCCGCCCGAACTGCGCGGCACCTACGCCGGCCTCGCCCACCCGGCGATCCTCGAACACCTGACCTCGCTCGGTGTCACCGCCGTGGAGCTGATGCCCGTCCACCAGTTCGTCCAGGACGGCGTCCTGCAGGACAAGGGTCTGGCCAACTACTGGGGCTACAACACCATCGGCTTCTTCGCCCCGCACAACGCCTACGCCGCCCACGGCAGCCGGGGCCAGCAGGTCGCGGAGTTCAAATCGATGGTCAAGGCGATGCACGCGGCCGGCCTCGAGGTCATCCTCGACGTCGTCTACAACCACACCGCCGAGGGCAACGAGAAGGGCCCGACGCTGTCCTTCCGCGGCATCGACAACGCGTCGTACTACCGCCTGGTGGACGGCGACTTCGCGCACTACTACGACACCACCGGCACCGGCAACAGCCTGCTGATGCGCCACCCCTACGTGCTGCAGCTGATCATGGACTCGCTGCGGTACTGGGTGACGGAGATGCACGTCGACGGGTTCCGCTTCGACCTCGCGGCCACCCTGGCCCGGCAGTTCCACGAGGTGGACCGGCTGTCGGCGTTCTTCGACCTGATCCAGCAGGACCCGGTGATCAGCCGGGTGAAGCTGATCGCCGAGCCGTGGGACGTGGGGGAGGGCGGCTACCAGGTGGGCAACTTCCCGCCGCTGTGGTCGGAATGGAACGGCAAGTACCGCGACACGGTACGCGACTTCTGGCGCACCGAGCCCGGCTCGCTCGGCGAGTTCGCCTCCCGCCTGACCGGCTCCTCCGACCTCTACCAGCACAACCGGCGCCGGCCGCGCGCCAGCGTCAACTTCGTCACCGCGCACGACGGTTTCACCCTGCGTGACCTGGTCTCCTACAACGACAAGCACAACGAGGCCAACGGCGAGGGCAACCGCGACGGCGAGAGCCACAACCGGTCCTGGAACTGCGGCACCGAGGGCGAGACCGCCAACCCCGCGGTCCTGGAACTGCGCGCCCGCCAGCAACGCAACCTGCTGGCCACCCTGCTGCTGTCCCAGGGCATCCCGATGCTGTGCCACGGCGACGAACTCGGGCGCACCCAGCGCGGCAACAACAACGCCTACTGCCAGGACAACGACATCTCCTGGATCGACTGGCGGCTGACCGACGAACAGCGCGACCTGGCAGGCTTCACCCGCCGCCTCATCCGCCTGCGCGCGGAGCACCCCGTACTGCGCCGCCGCCGATTCTTCCGCGGCGACACGGTCACCAACGCCGACCAGCCGCTGCCCGACCTCGTCTGGCTGCTGCCGGACGCGCAGGAGATGACCGACGAGGAGTGGCAGCGCTCCGACGCCCACTGCATCGGCGTGTTCCTCAACGGCGACGCCATCGCCGAACCGGACCGCTACGGCCGCCCGGTCGTCGACGACTCCTTCCTCCTCCTGCTCAACAGCTACTGGGAACCCATCGTCTTCACGCTCCCCGACGCCCTGTACGGCACCCGCTGGACGGCCCGCATCGACACCGCGGAGCCGGACGGCGTCCCCGACGAGACCGAGTACAAGGCGGCGACGGACGTCACGGTCGCCTCCCGCAGCCTGGTCGTCCTCTCCCGCCCGGCCCGAGGCCGCAGAAACCCGACCCCGCCCCCGGAACGCAGCTGACGAAGAAGGCGCCGCCGCCCCTGTGGGCGGCGGCGCCTTCTTCGTCAGGGACGCCCCAGGCGTTCAAGGGGTGCGGGGATCTGCGCGACCAGCCACAACGCGACCCGCAGACGAACAACGCACCCCCCGCCCCCTCAGCCGCGCGTCACCGTACGCGAGGTGATCGTGAACTGCGCCCCGTCCGGATCCCGCAGCACAGCCTCATCCGCCCCCTTGCCCAGCACGCTGCCCCCATGCTGTTCCGCCGCCAACGCGCACGCCGTCACGTCGGCCACGGCGAAGTGGACCTGCCAGTGCGGTCGGATCGTCGGATCGGGCGCCGCCTCCAGCGCGCCCGACTCGATCCGGGCCACGACCTCGCCCTCGCTGCGCAGCACGACCTCGTTGCCCTCGTAGCCCACCTCGCAGCAGCCGGGCAGCCGCGAGGCCCAGTCGAGGATCTCGCCGTAGAAGATCGCCGCGTCGAAGGCGTCGCGGGTGTGCAGCCGGATGAAGGCCGGCGCGGCCTGCCGCCAGTTCTCCCAGTTCGTGAAGAGCTCTCCCTCCCAGATCCCGAACGTCGCCCCGTCGCGGTCCGCGATCAGCGCGGCCCGCCCCGGCGGCAGCGAGATCGGGCCCACGGCCACCGTCCCCCCGCGCTCGCGCGCCCGCGAGACGGCCTCGTCCGCGCTCGGCACCGCGAAGTACGGCGTCCACGCCACCGCCATCTGCCACATCGTGGCGACCGCGGCGATCCCGGCGACCGGCACGTCGTCCGCCAGCGCGATCCGGAACCGGTCACCCAGCTTCCCCTTGCGCCACTTCCACCCGAGCACCGCCGAATAGAAGTCCTGGGTCGCCTCCAGATCGCGACTGGTCAGGCTCACCCAGCAGGGTGCGCCGAAGACGTGGTGGGACGAGACGACCTCTGTCGCTCGTGGGGAGGGTGGCGTGTCGTGGTTCATGGCGCTCGCGTCCTGATCTCTTCGGCCGGTCGGCCGCCGGTCCACCTCCAGTGTCCGACCGGATCCCTGCGGGCCGCCTGTCGAATACCCCCGGTGGCGGCGGGCGGCCCCCGGGGGCAACGTGGGAGAGGTGGCACGAGTACCGCGGGACCAGGACGACGAAACCGGTCGGCTCTTCGAGCTCCAGGAAGAAGTGGATCAGCTCAAGGAAGCGGTCACCTCGCACGCCGTGGTCGACCAGGCGATCGGAATGATCGTGGCGCTCGGCCGGATGTCACCTGATGAGGGCTGGCGCGTTCTGAAGGAAGTCTCCCAGCACACCAACATCAAACTGCGCAATGTCGCGGAGCTGATACTGATCTGGGCGCGCAACGGGGAGATGCCGCAGCAGATCCGTGCGGAGCTGGAGGACGCCCTGGACCGCCACGGCCCCACCCAGATCCCGGGGACGCCACCGATCGGGTGACGCCCCCGCATCTGGACCACTGTCCGGATCAGTGCCTGGACCTCTGCCGGGATCAGCGCCCGGATCGAAGACCACTGCGGGGATCACGGGCGATCGGCGAGGATCTCCTCGCGCAACTGGGCGAAGCAGCCGCTGAGCAGTCGGGAGACGTGCATCTGCGAGATTCCCAGCTGCTCGGCGATCCCGCTCTGCGTCATGCCCTTGAAGAACCGCAGGTAGAGGATGGTGCGCTCGCGCTCCGGGAGCGCCTGCAGGCACGGCTTGACGGCCTCGCGGTCCACGACGGTGTCGTAGCCCGGGTCCGGGCCGCCGAGCGCGTCCCCGAGGGCGTAGCCGTCGGTGCCGGGCATCTCCGCCTCCAGCGACAGCGCGGAGAAGCACTCCAGCGCCTCCATGCCGGTGCGCACCTCCTGCTCGGTGAGCTGCGCGAACGCGGCGATCTCGGCGACGGTGGGGGCCCGGCCCGGGATGGTCTGACCGAGTTCCTTGACCGCGCGCCGGACGCGGTTGCGCAGGTCCTGGACCCGGCGCGGCACGTGCAGCGTCCACATGTGGTCGCGGAAGTGCCGTTTGATCTCACCGGTGATCGTCGGCACGGCGTACGCCTCGAAGGCCCCGCCGCGGTCCGGGTCGAAGTGGTCGACGGCCTTCACGAGTCCGAGCGCCGCGACCTGGTACAGGTCCTCGAGGGACTCCCCGCGCCCCCGGAACCGTACGGCGATCCGCTCGGCCATGGGCAGCCAGAGGCGGACCAGCTCGTCGCGCAGCGCCCTGCGCTCGGTGCCGTCGGGCAGCGTCGCCAGCCGGGCGAAGTCGGCGGCTGTGTCGGGGGCGTCGTCGTGCGGATGCTGCTGCGTCCTGATGGCGGTACGCATCGATGCGCGCCTCCCTCAGCGGATGCTGGGTGGACAGACACCGTGGGACGAGCACGCGGACCGGACATGGAGGGCGTCGGGCCCGGCACACCGGCCCCACGGAGTGCCTCCTGTCCGAAGCACTGACAAGCAGATTCCCCGCTTCCATACGAGTGAAACCCCATTCGCGAAGAACATGGTGATTTGCGAAAGTCCGGCAGTGCTGCGTGAGCGCGGCGTCTCTTGACCGGCCCTTGGTCGGACGTCGTGGGCCAGGACACCCTCCCGGAGGAGCTTGCCGGCGCCCTCGTCGGCGTGCACCGGCTGACCCGGCGCCGGCTGCGCGCCGGGCTGACCGCCCCACGGCTGCGCGGCGCCGAGGTCGAGCTGCTGCGGCTGGTCGAGGCGCGGCCCGGCATCGGGATCTCCGAGGCGGCCAAGGAGCTGCACCTCGCGGGCAATTCCGTGTCCACACTGGTCAATCACCTGGTCCGGGACGGCTACCTGGTTCGCGAGTCCGACCCCGCCGACCGGCGCGCCGCCCGCCTGCTGCCGACCGACGCCGCCCTCAAGCGGCTGCGCGACTGGCAGGAGCGCCGCGCCGAACTGTTGGACCGCCACCTCGCCGGGCTGCCCGAGGCCGACCGGGAGGCCCCTGCGCGCCGCGTTACCCGCGCTGCGCCGGCTGGCCGAGAGCCTGAGGCAGGAGGGGGAGACGCCATGACCGATCCCAAGACTGATCCCAAGCCCGATCTCATGGCCGACACGTACACCGAGACCGGTCCGGTGGCCGGCCCCGTGACCGATCCCGCGACCGGCCCGGTGGCCGGCCCCACGACCGACACCGCTTCCGATGCCGTGTCGTGCACCGGCCTGGTGTACGCCTTCGGTGCGACCAAGGCCGTCGACGGACTCGATCTGACCGTCCGACGAGGCGAGGTCTTCGGAACTGCTCGGGCCGAACGGCGCCGGCAAGACCACCGCGATCCGCTGCCTGGCCACCCTGCTCCCGGTCCCGCCGGGCACGGTCGGAGTCTTCGGCCACGACGCGGCCCGCGAGCGCATGGCCGTACGGCGGCTGCTCGGTTACGTCCCGCAGCAGTTGTCCGCCGACGCGAGCCTGACCGGCCGGGAGAACGTCGCCCTCTTCGCCCGCGTCTTCGACGTGCCGCGCCGCGAGCGCGCCGCCCGGGTCGCCCAGGCGCTGACGGCCGTCGACCTCGCCGACGCCGCCGACCGGCTCGCCGCCACCTACTCCGGCGGTATGGTCCGCCGCCTCGAACTCGCCCAGGCGCTGGTCAGCGCGCCCCGTCTGCTGATCCTCGACGAGCCGACCATCGGCCTGGACCCCATCGCCCGCACCGGCGTGTGGGAGCACATCAACGCCGTGCGCGCCGCCACCGGCATGACGGTCCTGGTGACCACGCACTACATGGACGAGGCCGACCAGTACTGCGACCGGGTCGGCCTGATGCACCGCGGCCATGTCCGGGCCCTCGGCGCCCCCGCCGCACTGCGCGAGCGGCTCGCCGAGCGGCGCGGCGACCCCTGCCACGCTGGAGGACGTCTTCCGCGACGTCGCCGGCAGCGGCCTCGACGACACCTCAGGAGACTTCCGCGATGTCCGATCCACCCGCCGCACCGCACGCCGCGTCGGCTGAGCGGGCGCTCGGCCTCCTGCTCCGCCCGCCCGAGCCAAGGGCGCCGTGGCGGCTGGTGCCCGCCCGGGTGTTTGCGATGTGCGCGGTCGAACTGCAGAAGCTGCGCCACGACCGCACCGGGCTGTACACCCGTGCCGTACAGCCCGCCCTCTGGCTCCTGATCTTCGGTCAGACCTTCACCCGCATCCGGGCGATCCCGACCGGCGGCATCCCGTACGTCGACTACCTGGCGCCCGGCATCATCGCCCAGTCCGCGATGTTCATCGCCATCTTCTACGGCATCCAGATCATCTGGGAGCGCGACGCCGGAGTCCTCAACAAGCTGCTGGTCACGCCCACTCCACGCGCCGCGCTCATCACCGGCAAGGCATTCGCCGCCGGGGTCAAGGCACTTGTGCAGGCGGTCGTCGTCCTCGTCATCGCCGCGGCGCTCGGCGTCGCGCTGACCTGGAACCCGCTGAAGCTGCTCGCCGTCGCGGCGGCCGTGGTCCTCGGATCGGCCTTCTTCTCCTGCCTGTCGATGACCATCGCCGGCATCGTGCTCAGCCGCGACCGGCTGATGGGCTTCGGGCAGGCGATCACCATGCCGCTGTTTTTCGGCTCCAACGCGCTCTACCCGGTCTCCGTCATGCCCGGCTGGCTCCAGGCCGTGAGCCGGGCCAACCCGCTCAGCTACCAGGTCGACGCCCTGCGCGGCCTGCTGCTGGGCACCCCGGCACACCTCGGCGCGGACTTCGCGGTGCTCCTGGTGGCCGCCGCGCTCGGCATCGCCGCCGCCTCCCCGCTGCTGGGCCGGCTGGCCCGCTGATCATGACACACCGTCAAGATCGGTGATCATGGCCGCGGACGTGATGTGCGGCACGCCCCCGAAAACCGGCCGAACGACCGGAAACCGATTCTCCCTGCGCACGGCTTGATCATCGATCACCTGCGCCGAATCCGCTGGCCACAGCGCATGAGGCGCATTTGACAGTGCCCTGACCGCCTGGATAGGAAGCAGCTCTCAGAAGTCGAGAGGTGGACTGTGTACGAGCCGAACGTGGTCGGGGACTGGCACGAGTACGAGGAGCATGCCGGTCTGCGCGTCCGCGTCCACCGTCTGGAGCAGGCGGAGCCGCCGCGCGGACGGGACGACGCGGCCGAAGGGCTGACGTACTTCGCGCTGCGGGTCACGGTGGAGAACCGCGGACCCGAGCGGTTCGGCGTCCACCTCGAGGACGGCCAGATCGACGTGCGCATCGGGCCCGACGGCGAGGGCGCCTTCATCGACTGGCGCAACTCGCAGTTCATCGAGGGCTTCGACGTGTACCCGCTGCGCCGGGTCACGGCCGTGCTGTTCGCCGCCGGACCCGAGGACGCCCTGCGTCAGGTGGACGTACAAGTCCAGCTGCGCGTCGACGAGGAGTGGGCGGAGCGCCGGATGTGGACCGGCGGCCTGGGCGTAAAGGCGCAGCCCTCCCACGTCCCGGCGGGCGCGGGCCGGGACTGCCTGGCCCACCAGGTCAGCACCTTCCTGCGCGACCAGGCCGAAGAGGGCACCGCCTGACGCTCGGGCCACCGGCCGCGAAGACGCGACGGCGTCCGCTCAGTGCGCGATGCCGTCGATGATCTCGCGGGCGCCCTGCCGCAGCAGCGCCACCGCCACCGACGTGCCCAGCGTCGCCGGATCCAGCCGCCCGGCCCACTCGTGGGCGTTCAGGCGGGTCTTGCCGTCCGGGGTGAAGACGCAGGCGCGCAGCGAGAGTTCTCCGCCGCGGTCCACGCGGGCGAAGCCGGCGATCGGGCTGTTGCAGTGGCCCTGGAGCACGTGCAGGAACATCCGCTCCGCCGTGGCCTCCCGATGCGTGTCGGGATCGCCGAGCGCGCTGACGGCGTCGATGAGGTCGCCGTCGTCCTCCCGGCACTGCAGGGCGAGGATGCCCGCGCCGATCGGCGGCATCATCACGTCGGGGGAGAGGACCTCGCTGATGACGTCCGGCCGCCCGATGCGCTCCAGACCCGACACGGCCAGCAGCAGCGCGTCGGCCTCCCCGGCCGCCAGCTTCTCCAGCCGCCGGTTGGCGTTGCCGCGGAACGGGACGCACGTCAGATGCGGGTGGGTGGCCGCCAGTTGGGCGATCCGGCGCACCGACGAGGTGCCGACGCGGGTGCCGGCGGGGAGCTCGTCCAGGGTGAGCCCGCCCGGGTGCACGAGGGCGTCCCGGATGTCGTCCCGCTTCAGGAACGCGGCGAAAACCGTACCGGCCGGCAGCGGCCGGTCCGCGGGCACGTCCTTGACGCAGTGCACCGCGAGGTCGGCCTCCCCGGCCAGCAGGGCCGCGTCGACCTCCTTGGTGAAGGCCCCCTTGCCCTCGACCTGGGACAGATCGCCGAGCCACTTGTCGCCGGTGGTCTTCACCGGTACGACCTCGGTGCGCACCCCTGGATGGACGGCGGCCAACTCGGCGCGGACACGCTCCACTTGAGACAGAGCCATCGGTGAGTCGCGTGAGACGATGCGGATCAGTTCCGGAACGGACATGCGGGTCACGATAGACCCTTCCCACCGATCCGCGCGCCACGGCCAGGCCGTCCAGGCCGGGGTCCGCTGTCGCACCTCGGTCAGGTCCGGTTCACGGGCGCGTCAGACCAGCGGTTCGCTGAGTTCGGCTGCGCGCAGCGCGGCGGCCAGGGCCTGTTCGTCGCCGACGTCCAGGGCGGTGTCGGTCAGCTTGATCACGTGCTCGTCGCCGTGCGCGAGCGCCCGCTCCAGCACGTCCTCGGCCGTGAGCGTGCCCGGCGTCTGCCACGCAACCGGCTCGGCGGGGGCGTACATGGCGGTGACCGCCGCGGACGCCGTCCACGCGGCGTGCAGGCTGGGCACCCACAACTCCCGTGGCAGCGCCTGAAGCGTGCGCAGAACGGCGTTGGGGGCGGTCGCCGCGTGCACCAGCATGGTCTCCTCGCCGTGCCCGTGGGTGGCGTACCGGTGCGTGGCGGCCCGGACGAGTTCGGTGAGCCGTGCCCGCGCCGTGCCGGGATCGGTCACGTCCTGCGCCCAGCCGGGCAGCCGCCGTACGGCCGCCAGCCGGGCCGGGAAGCCACCTTCGGCCCCCTCGACCGGTGGCACCGCATCCAGGGTCCGCGCCGCGCTGTCCGCGCCGGGGAGCGTGACGATGCCCTCGACGGTACGGTGGCGGGCCGCCCAGTAGCCCAGGGCGTGGGCGAGTTCGGTGCGCCGGGGGGCGTTCTCCTCCTGCTCGAGGGCGCGGACGGCGTGGCCGACCCGGATCACCGGGTGCGTCGAGGCGCCGTACAGCCCGGGCAGCAGGCGTGGCCACCACTCAGCGAGGACGGCCCGCCACGGGCGGTCCTCGAGGGCGCGGGAGAAATGGTCGATCCAGTCGGCCGCCCGCCGGTGGTCGCCCAGCGCCTCGCGCCAGTTGGCGTTTGTGACGCGGGCGACCGGGGCGGGGAAGTCCTCCAGCTTGCGGCGGTACAGATCCAGCCAGCGGTGCACGGCTCCGGCCCGGCCGTGCGCGGCGAGGGCCTCAACCACCATGGGGGCGTGGTTGGTGAGCCGCCCCAGCCGTTCCGGACCGGTGGCGTGCAGGCGCTCGAACGCCTCGTCGAGTTCTCCCGTGCTGTCCTTCGCGGTCATGATGCGGACGCTACGCCCTGTCCCCCGGCCGCGGATCGGCCTGCGGTCCGAAGCCGGCCCACGGCGGGAGTCCTAGGCCTGTCGGTCTCGGCCGACCGGAAACCCGGTCGCTGTGCGCCCGGGGGTCGGCTACGGTCCGCGGCATGTTCGTCGTCACAGTGACTTATACCGTGCCGCTGCCCGAAGTGGATCCGTACCGACCCGCCCACGGCGACTGGCTGAACGACCTCGTCGCGCAGGGACTGTTGCTGGCAGCCGGGCGGCAAGTGCCGTTGACGGGCGGTGTCTACCTCGCCGCCTCGATGCCCGCAAAGGAGCTCGACCGGATCCTGGCCACCGATCCGTACCTGCTCAACGGCGTCGCCGCGCACCATGTCGTGGAGTTCGTCCCCTTGCTGGTCACACCCGGTCTGGAGGGCCTCAAGGCCGAGGCGTGAGCGGAACGCGGCGGCTGGTGGTCAGGCGTTCGGGTCGAAGGGGATGCCGGCGGGCTCGGCCGAGGCCAGGTGGGAGGCGAAGCTCGCGTCCTTCAGGCCGAAGTGCGCGCTGCCGAAGTCGTAGGCGCTCAGCTTCTCGCGGATGCCCGGCGGGTAGCCGTTCCAGCCGACGAGTGGCGGGTACTGCCAGGTGTGCTTGTGGTTCTCCGGCGGCTCGTCGTTCGCGCCCGCCAGCCGGAAGCAGTGCGTGCTGATGCCGTCCTTGTGATAGACGACCTTCGGGTGGGTGCCCTCGAAGCGGACCTGGGATGCCGCGTGCACGGTGAACGAGCCGTGGTTGGACGTGGAGACGTACTTGACCTGGTTGTCCTGCACCCACACCGCCACGTGTTCCCAGTCGTTGCGGTGTCCGCCGAGGCTGCTGCCGGGCAGGGCCTGGTCCTTCTCGAAGTACAGGCCGTAGAGGATGACGCACCAGCCGTTGTTGCACCGGGAGCGTGAGTAGCCGTTGGTGTTGTCCAGGTCGGCGGCGTCGTGGCAGTTGCCGTTGAGGGCGCCGGTCGGTTTGAGCCCGCCGTTGACGGTGCCGTCCGGGCCGATGGCCGGGGTGGGATAGCAGCCGTCGGTGTCGTAGTCGAAGGCGGGCTGGTAGGTGCGCTCCAGGCTGTCGGCGTCGGCCGGCAGAGCTTGCGGCGGGGCGGCGAAGGCGGTGGTGGGGACGGCGACGACGAGCGCGAGCGCGGCGCCGAGTCCGGTGAGCCATCTCCTGCTGTGGGCCTTGAACGTCACTGCGTCCTCCTCCTGGCACGGGTGTGGCCGGGCGGCTGTGGGGGCGTTCAGCGTCCCGCGTTTTACATGTCCGCGCCAAGAGGGCCGTAGGGTATCTCCGGTGAAGTCCCGTTGAAGAAAAGGATCATGACGTGGTGTCGGGCAGATCGGCGGCCGACTCCTCGGGCGTGAGGTCCTGTCGCAGCCGCAGCCAGGACGGCTGACGCAGCATCCCCGCCCGGGTCCGGGTGCTGTACCGCACCTCGCCGACGAGCCGGGGCAGCACCCACTGGGCGCCCGGCACCCGCAGGCCGGGCGTGAACGGGCAGGTGCCGGTCGCCAACTCGCCCAGCAGGTGCGCCAGATGGGTCCGTTCCTGCTCGCTCCAGCCGGTGCCGACGCCGCCCACGTACCGCAGTGCGCCGGCCGCGTCACGCTGGCCGACCAGCACCGCGCCCGGTAGCCCCGACAGCCGTCCCTTGCCTGGCAGCCAGCCGCCGACGATCACGTCGACGCCGTGCATGTTGCGGATCTTGATCCAGGCGCGGGAGCGCACCCCCGGCTCGTACACGGAGTCCAGGCGCTTGCACACCAGGCCCTCCAGGCCGTGTTCGCGGGTTGCCGCCAGCGCCTGGGCGCCATGACCGACGAGTGCCGCGGGGGTCGACCAGTACGGCCCGTGCAGGCCGAGCGCCTCCAGCTGGGCGCGCCGTTGCCGGTATGGCAGGGCCAGCTGCGAGCGGCCGGCGAGGTGCAGGACGTCGAACAGGACGAGATGGGCGGGCTGCTCGGCCGCCTTGCGCGCCGCGCGGGCCGGGGCGTGGGCGAGCCCCATCCGGGACTGCAGCAACTGGAAGTCGGCCCGTCCCCGCGCATCCAGCGCCAGCACCTCGCCGTCCAGAACGGCCGCAGTGCCGCCGAGCGCGTCGCCCAGCGCGTGGAGTTCCGGGTAGGCGGCGGTGATCACTTCCCCGGAGCGGGCCCGCAGCACCACGGTGCCGTCCCCGGCCAGATACGCCACGACCCGCTGCCCGTCCTGCTTCGTTTCGTACGCCCAGCGGGAGTCCTGGGAGGCGGGAGGCAGGGTGCCGGGTGTGGCGAGCATGGGAACGATCAGTGGCAGGGTCACGTCCTGAAAGGTGGACGGAAGAGGCCGGGGTCACGCGCGGCTTGCGCGGGATTCGCCTGAACGGGGCGGCGTGCGGCGCTGGCCCGGAAACGCATTTACTTGAGTTACGCAACTATATGGTACCGTGGATTCCATGGCAACATCACCGCTTCCCGCCGCCCCCGCTGCCTCCCCGGAAGTCGCCGAGATCGAGCGCGCCCTGAACCGCATCACCTATCTCAGCACCCGGGCGCGGCAGCACGAGCGGCTCATGGCCCTGGCGGGCGTTCCGCTGGACCGGGCCGCCGTGGCGTTGCTGCGCCAGGTCGCCGACTCCGAGCCGCTGCGCTCCGGGGAGCTGGCCAACCGGCTCGGTGTGGAGGCCTCGCACGTCACGCGTACCGTGCAGCAGCTGCAGAAGTCCGGGTACCTCACGCGGGTGCCCGATCCGGACGACGGGCGCGCCCAGCGCATCCAGCTCACGGATGCGGGGCGCCGTGCGGTGGACGCCGTCCGGGACGCGGGGGCGCGCGGCATGCAGCTCGCGTTGGCCGAGTGGTCCACGGAGGACCTGCGGCAGCTGGCCACGCTGTTCCATCGCATGGTGGACGACTTCTTGGCCCGGGCCGCGGCGGTGGAGGAGGAGGGCGATGTCTGATCGTCGCCTGCGGCGGCCCGCTGCGGCACGTCGCGGCGTGCGTCGCTCCTGCCGTTGCCTGTGAGCGGGGCCCCGGCGGGGGTGTCCGCGTGGTCCTACTCTCCAGTAATATCGCGCGCCTGGCCACCCTCAGGAGGAACCGTGTCCCAACGCTCGCCCCTGCTGCTCGCCGGTCTGCTGGCCACGGCCGGTGTCGCCCACTTCGCCGCGCCCCGTTCGTTCGACGCGACCATCCCGCGGGCTCTGCCCGGGCGGCCGCGCGCCTGGACGTACGGCAGTGGCGCCGCCGAACTGGCCCTCGCGGCGGGCCTGGCCGTTCCGCGCACCCGGCGGACCGCCGCGCTGGCGGCTGCCGCTTTCTTCGTGGGGGTGTTCCCGGCCAATGTGAAGATGGCCGTCGACTGGCGTGACCGTCCCGCCCCGCAGCGGACCGCGGCCGTCGCGCGGCTGCCCCTCCAGGTGCCGCTGGTGCTGTGGGCGCGTGGCGTCGCCCGCGCCGCGGGGGTGCGGCCGTGAGCGATGCGCCCACCGTGGGGGAACGGGTCGAGGACTTCGCGCTGCCCGATGAGACCGGCCGTACCCGGCGGCTCACCGAGCTGCTTGCCGACGGGCCGGTCGTGCTCTTCTTCTACCCGGCCGCTCTCACTCCCGGCTGCACGGCCGAGGCCTGCCACTTCCGTGACCTGGCCGCCGAGTTCGCCGCCGTCGGGGCCCGGGCGGTCGGGATCAGCGGTGACGCCGTGGACCGCCAGCAGGAGTTCGCCGCGCGTCATGCGCTGGGAGTGCCGCTGCTCTCCGACGTCGACGGCGCCGTGCGTGAGCGGTTCGGTGTGAAGCGCGGGTTCTCCCTCGCGCCGACCAAACGGGTCACCTTCGTCATCGCCGAGGACCGCACGGTCCTGGAGGTCGTCCGCAGCGAACTGCGCATGAACACGCACGCGGACCGGGCGCTGGCCGCGCTGCGCAAGCACCTGGAGTGACGGCTCACCCTCCGGCGTCGGCCGCGACCTGGGCCAGCGTCCGGCCGGTGCGCACCGAGCGGGCACGGCGCGGGTCGGGCGTGCCGTGCCCGTGTGCGCCGTGCCCGGCCTTGACCAGCAGCCAGTCGCCGTCCCGGAACCGGGTGAGCGCGTAGTCGCCGCGCAGCTTGCTCCCCTTCAGCCGGAACGTGGCGTGCCCGCGCTCCAGCGACTCGGCGAAGTCGACGGGACGGCCCCGGCGGTCGTGGCTCAGCGGCTCGTAGGTCCCGGCATCCCAGACGATCACCGTCCCGCCGCCGTACTCGCCCTTGGGGATCACGCCCTCGAACTCCTCGTACTCCAGCGGGTGGTCCTCGGTCGGCACCGCCAGCCGCTTGTCGTGCGGGTCGCCGGACGGCCCCTTCGGCACCGACCAGGACTTCAGCACGTCGCCGACCTGCAACCGGAAGTCGAAGTGCATCCGGCGCGCGTCGTGGATCTGGACCACGAAACGCGGCTCGTCGCTCGCGGCCGTCGCGTGACCCTGTGGCTCCGCCGTGCGGTCGAAGTCCCGTTTGGTCTGGTACTCCCGCAAGCGCTCCACCGGCTCCTCCTTCCGACGCCGGCCTCCGGACGCGAGCCTTCCGACGCGAGCGACGGGTACCCGCGCCGTGGCTCAGAACTCCTCGTGGGTCTCCGGGTCGCCGCCCAGCCGGTGCGGGCTGTGGTGATGTCCGACGGCTTCCATCTCCTCGGCGTCCAGCGTGAAGCCGAAGACGTCCAGGTTGTCCCGCCGGCGCTCGTGGTCGGCGGACTTGGGGATCGGCAGCGCGCCCAGCTGGACATGCCAGCGCAGCACGACCTGCCCGGGCGACACCCCGTACGTGCGGGCGATGCCGGCGATCCTCGGGTCGTCCAGCAGATGGCTGCCCCGGCCCAGCGGGCTCCAGCTCTCCGTCACGATGCCCTTGTCCGCGTGGAAGGCGCGCAGCTCCGGCTGCGGGAACAGCGGGTGCAGCTCGATCTGGTTCACGCTCGGCAGGACCCCGGTCTCCTTCTCCAAGCGCGTGATGTGCTCCGCGGTGAAGTTGGAGACTCCGATCGAGCGGACCAGGCCCTCCTCCCGCAGCTTGATCATCGCCCTCCAGGAGTCGACGTACTTGTCGAGACGGGGGAGCGGCCAGTGGATCAGGTAGAGATCCACGTGGTCGAGGCCGAGGCGCCGGCGGGACTCCTCGAAGGACGCGAGGGTCTCCTCGTAGCCGTGGTGGCGGCCCGGCAGCTTGGTGGTCACCACCACGTCCTCGCGGGGTACGCCGCTGCCCGCGATGCCCCGGCCGACGCCGGTCTCGTTGCCGTAGTTCGCTGCGGTGTCCACCAGGCGGTAGCCCAGGCCGAGGGCGCCGCGCACGGCCTGCTCGGCGAGGGCGTCGTCCATCGGCCAGGTGCCGAGCCCCAGGGCGGGGATCACCAGGCCGTCGTTGAGGGTGTACGTCGGGATGTCGCTCACGGGTCGGACCTTCCCTCGGCTGTGTCGTCCTACCAGCGTCACGGATAGGGTGAGCAGTGATCAACCGGACCGGGTGGGGATGAGGGCAGCGGACGGCATGGGCGGCACCGAGGAACAGCGCACCACGGGCATCCGTGCCACGTCACGTGACGTGGCACGGCTCGCCGGGGTGTCGCACACCGCGGTCTCCTTCGTCTTCAACGGCCGGGCCGAGGGCAATCTCTCGCCCGCCACCCAGGAACGCATCCGGCAGGCCGCCGCCCAGCTCGGCTACCGCCCCGACCCGGTCGCGCGCGGCCTGCGCCGCCGTCGTACGGCCGTGATCGGGCTGGTCACCGACGAGATCGCGTCCTCGCCGTTCGCCGGGCGGCTGCTGCGCGGCGCCATGGAGACCGCGTGGGGCAGGGAGCACCTGGTGCTCACCGTCGACTCCGGCGGCGACCCGGCCAAAGAGGACGCGGCCGTCGCCGAGCTGCTCGACCGGCGCGTGGACGGCATCATCTACGCGGCGATGTCCCTGCGCCGCGTCCGGGTCCCCGAGGGCCTGCACCGCACCCACTCCGTGCTGGCCAACTGCCTGCCCGAGGACGACTCCCTGCCCGCCGTCATCCCCGCCGAACGCGCCGGCGGCCGCACGGCGGCCCGGCTGCTGCTCGACCAGGGCCACCGGCGCCTCGCGCACATCGGCGGCCTCGACGACATCGCCTCCGTGGAGCGGCTGCGCGGCTTCCGCGACACGCTGCGCGCCGAGGGCATCACGGTTCCCAAGGAGTGGGTGGTGCGCACCGGCGGGGAGATCGCCGGCGGCTACGAGGGTGCGGTGCGGCTGCTCGAGGGTGTGCCGGCCGACCGCCGCCCCACCGGGATCTTCGCCTACAACGACCGGGTCGCGGCGGGCATCCTGCACGCCGCGACCCGGCTCGGGATCGACGTCCCCGGTGACCTGTCCGTCGTCGGTTACGACGACCAGGAGCACATGGCCGCCTTCCTCACCCCCGCCCTGACCAGCGTGGCGCTGCCGCACCGGGAGATGGGCGAGGCCGCCGCCGCGCTGCTGCTCGACGCGATCGACACGGGCCGTACCCCGGCCGCGACGGTACGGCGGATCGCGTGCCCGGTGGTCAGCCGTGCGTCGGTGGGACCAGCGCCCACCCGGTGACGGCGGCCCCCTCACCGGTGACGGTCAGCTCGGCGACGTCGGACGGGCTCCGGTAGACACGCTCGGTGACCATGGACCGGTCGTCGGCGAACAGCTCCAGCAGGGAGCCGTCGACCAGAAGCCGTACGCTGCGCGCCGGGGTCCGCAGCACGAGCGGGGCCGAGCCCTCCCGGCCCACCCGGGGCCAGGCGGAGCGGTCCACGGTGACCGTGCCCGCGTCGGGGTCCAGCCGGACGGTCAGCGCGTCACCGGACTCCGACCGCAGCAGCGACAGGATGACCGGCGCGCTCGCGGTGACCTCAAGGTCGTACGCGTCGGGCAGCGCTGTCCGGACCGGCGCCGTCACGAACGGCTCGGGTGCGCGCAGGAGGGCCAGTTCCGGGGCGGGGGAGAGGCGCAGGGAGCCGTCCGCGGTCACGTCGAGGACCCGGGGGGCGGTGAGCACGCCGGCCCAGCCCGCACGCTCCACCTCGGCCGGGTCCCGCGCCTCCCAGGACCAGCCCCACAGCAGGGCGCGGTCCGGTTCCTGGAGCGCGGCGGGCGCGTAGAAGTCGCGGCCGTGGTCGAGGCGGCCGCCCGCGCCGGCCTCGAAACGCAGGCCGCCTTCGGCGTCGTCCGCCAAAAGCCCCGTCAGGTAGCCGGTGCTGCACGGGTCGCCGTCCCACAGCGACAGCACCAGCACCCACGCACCGCCCGGTGTGAGGGCGAGCTGCGGGCACTCCCAGCCCACCGCCTTGTCACCGAACGCGTCCGCCGCGACCGGGTCGTTGCCGTCCAGCAGCACCCCGGCGAACCGCCATGCCGCCAGGTCGTCGCAGTCGTACAGCAGGACCGACGGCGTACCGTCGGCGTGACCCGCGCCGACCAGCGCCCAGCGGTGGCCGGCGTGGCGGAAGACGAACGGGTCGCGGAACATCACCACGTCCAGTCCCTCGGGCGGGCCGGACAGCACGGGCTCCGGCAGCGCCTTCCACTCGGTGAGCATGGCGTCGTCCGGGTCGGCGGCGCGGGCCAGGCAGACGGCACCGAGGCCGCTGTGGTGATGGTCGATCCCGGTGTACACGGCGGTCGGCACGCCGTCGTCGTCGACCACGCACCCCGACCAGCAGCCCGCCTCGTCGGGGCCGCCGGGGGCGGGCGTCAGTGCGATCGGGTGGTGGGTCCAGCGGGCCAGGTCAGGGCTGGAGGCATGCCCCCAGTGGATGTTGCCGTGCACCGGAGCCTCGGGGTTGTGCTGGTAGAAGAGGTGGTACCGGCCGCGCCAACGGAAGGGCCCGTTGGGGTCGTTGACCCAGTGGGCGGGCGGACGGACCCGGAAGCGCGGGGCGTGGGCGAGGCTCAACGGTTGACTCCTGCGGAGGTGATGCCCTCACGGAGAGGGCGCTGGCCGACGAGGAAGACGGCGACGGCCGGGATCATGGACAGCACGACTCCGGCGAGGACGACGGAGATCGAACCGGTGCCGAGGTTGCCCTGGAGGGAGACCAGGCCCAGCGGCAGCGTGTAGTTCTGGTTGGAGGTCTCCAGGATCAGCGGCCGGAAGAACTCGTTCCAGTGGTAGTTGAAGGCGAGGACGCCGACGATGGCGAGGCCGGGCGCGGCCAGCGGCGCGTACACGGACCGGAAGATCCGCCACGGGCCCGCGCCGTCCAGCATCGCCGCCTCGCCGAGGTCCTTCGGCATGCCGAGGAAGTACTGGCGCATCAGGAAGGTGCCGAACGCGGTGGGGAAGGCGGGGACGATCAGCCCGAGCAGGGTGTCGGTCAGCCCCATCGTCTTCAGGACCAGGAAGACCGGCACGATCGTCACCTGCAACGGCACCATCATCGTCGCCAGGACGAGGCCGAACAGGGGCTTTTTGAAGCGGAACTCGAGACGGGCGAAGGCGTAGCCCGCCAGGCCCGCGGTGATCATCTGGCCGGCCGCGATCAGCGCGGTCACCAGCGTGGAGTTCAGCGCCAGCAGCCACACGTCGATCTGGTCGAACACCCCGCGGTACGCCTCCGTCGTGGGGTGCGCCGGGATGATCCGCGGCGGCAGGTCGAAGGACTCGGCGGGAGTGCGCAGCGAGGTGGACAGGGTCCAGATCACCGGACCGAGGGTCAGCAGCGCGCACACCGTGAGACCGGCGATGCGCGCCCACGGCGCGAGGGAGTTCCGGGTACGGCTCAGGGTCGGGGTCGCTTGGCTCATGTCGCTCACCGGGCTCACTGGTAGTGGACGAAACGCCGGCTGAGCCGGAACTGGAGGGCGGTGACGGCCATGATCAGCACGAACAGCAGCACGCCGACCGCGGACGCCTCGCCGAAGCGCAGCTGCTCGAACGCGGTCTCGTAGATGACCATCACCACCGTGCGGGTGGAGTCGCCGGGCCCGCCGTTCGTCAGCACATACGGCTGCTCGAAGACCTGGAGGGCGTTGATGATGCCCACCACGGACGCCACCAGCAGCGTCGGAGACAGCAACGGCAGGGTGATGGACAGGTGCTTGCGCAGGCCCGTCGCCCCGTCGAGGGAGGCCGCCTCGTGGACCTCCTTCGGGATGTTGTTCAGACCGCCCACGAACAGCAGGAACGAGAACCCGAACTGCTGCCAGACATAGACCAGGATCACCGCCGCCATCGCCGCGTGCTCCGACGTCAGCCACGGCACCGGGGCGATCCCGATCAGCCCGAGCGCCCAGTTCACGACACCGAAGTCCTGGTTGAACAGGTACTTCATCACCACCGAGATCGACGCCGCCGACAGCACCAGCGGAAAGAAGAACGCCGAGCGGAACACCGAGCGCAGCCACACCGGCATCCGCCCGTTCACCACGATCGCCAGCACCAGTGCGATCAGCAGTTGCAGCACGACGGCCAGCACCATGAACACCAGCGTGTTGCGGAAGGAGACCAGCACGGTGGAGTCGCCGAACACCTCGCGATAGTTGGCCACCCCGGCGAAGGCGGGGGAGTCGATGACGTTCCAGTGGAACAGGCTCAGCACCACCGAGCCGACGATCGGCACGACCGTGAAGACGACGATGCCGACGATCGTGGGCGCGAGGAACAGCGTGGCCAGCAGTCGTGTGCCGCGCTCGCGCGGGCCCGGCCGGGCCGGGGCGGCCGCCGGCGCTTTCGGGCGCGTGGTGCGCGCCGGAGGGACCTGGGTGTTCGTCATATCTCACGCTCCATGGCCTTCTCCAGGTCGCCCTGCATCCGGCGCAGCGCAGGACGCACGGCGCGTGGGGCGGACAGTGCGGTGCCGGTGTGCTTGAGCAGCACCTGCTCCACCTCGGCGACCTGCGGCGGTGCCGGGATCGGTCCCGTGTCGGGGAACCGGTCGAGGGTGTCGTAGAAGACCCGCCAGTGCGCCGGGCCGGTCTCCCGGTAGCGGTCGGCCGTCAGCATCGAGCGGCGGGCCGGGGTCGTCTGGTTGGTGCTGAACAGCTGGGACAGGGTGTCGCGGCGGGCGGAGTACTTGATGAACTCCCATGCCTCGTCCTGCCGCTTCGAGGTGCGCAGCATGGCGTAGCCGGCCGCGCCGTACTGCATACGGTGGGTGCGCCAGCGCGGGAAGTACTGCGTGTCGAAGCCGTCCGGCCGCACCCCCGCCAGATGCAGGCCGCCGGCCCAGAAGCCGCCCGCGGGTGTGACGCCGACCCGGCCGGTGGAGAACACACCGATCAGGTTCTGCCCGTTGCCGCCCTCGGGGCGGCTGCACAGCCCGTCCCGCACCAGGGAGGCGAGGTAGTCGTACGTCTCCTCGACCCGGTCGGAGGTGGCCTGCGGGGTCCTCCAGCGGAAGCCGCCGCCGCGGCCGTGCCGCTGCTCGGCCGGGTAGAAGGCGTTCCACAGCCAGTTGCCGCCCGGTGCCTTGGACTCGGCCAGCAGGTTGGTGTCGTTCGCGAACAGCCAGGGCACCACGCCGCCCCACAGCCGGTTGGTCCAGAAGTACGGCGTGAAGTGGGAGTCGCTCGCCTGCTTCATCCGGCGCAGCAGCGCGGTGAAGTCGTCCCGGGTCCACTCCGCGTCCGGGAAGTCGGCACCGGCCCGCCGCAGCACCTGCGTGCTGAGGTACATGTCGGCCGCGTTGAACTCGATCGGCAGCTGGTACAGGCTCCCCTCGTACATCATCGACTCGACCAGCGAGGGGTGGACGTCGGCGAAGTACTCGCGCAGCTCGGCCGCGTCGCGCTTCACCCAGCGGTCCAGCGACACACCGAGCCGCTGCGCGAACAGCTGCACGCCCTCGGTCGCCACGTAGACCAGGTCGGGCGCGGTGCCCGCGGCGATCTGGGTGAGAATCTTGGCGAAGAAGTCCGACCAGTCCACGGCCTGTACGGCGTTGATACGGACCTTGATGTCGGGATGCAGCCTGCGGAAGCCGTCCAGCAGGGTGCGCACGCCGTCCGGGGAGAACGCGGAGCCGAGGGTCGCGACGACGAGGGAGCCGTCGTCGCGGCCGGGGATGTCGGCTCCGGTGAGCCGGTCCCAGCTCGCGGCGGTACCGGCGACGGCAGCGGCGGCCGTGCCGTAGGCGCCGTACCGCAGCAGTGTGCGGCGCGGGAGGTGCGGGTCGGTCATCGAGGGGCCTAACTCGTGTTAGTCGAGCACTGATGCCCCAGATGATGAGAACTGCGTTACGCCCCTGTCAAGACTGTTGCACGCCTTGACCTTTAACGAGTTAGGTCTACAGTCCTGGTCCACATGAGTCGCCATTTCCGACGAGAGGAACGATGTGTGATGCGTGGAATGTCCCGGAGAGCGTTGTTCGCCGGCTCGGCCGTGGGCGCGACGGCGGCGCTGCTGCCGGCCGTACCGGCAGCAGCACAGCCGAAGGCTTCCGCGGGCTGCGCCAGCTACCGTGCCCGCTATCACCTCACCGTCCCCGACCAGTGGAAGAACGACCCCCAGCGTCCGGTCTGGATCGACGGCGAGTACCGGTACTACTACCTGTACAACGCGGACTACACGACCGGCGCCGTCGGCACCGCCTGGCGCCTGGCCACCAGCTCCGACCTGGTCTCCTTCACCGACCGCGGCATCGCCGTGCCCAAGGACACCACCCCCAACGGCGACGTCTGGTCGGGATCGGCGGTCGTGGACACCGACGGCACGGCGGGCTTCGGCAAGGGCGCGGTCGTCGTCCTGGTGACCATGTCGCCCGACGACGGCCCCACCTCACAGGCCCAGTTCCTGTACTACTCCATCGACGGCGGCCGCACCTTCGCCCCCTACGGCACCGCTCCCGTCCTGCCCAACCCGGGCGTGCGCGACTTCCGCGACCCGAAGGTGATCCGCGACGACGAGCGCGGCCGCTGGGTGATGGCCCTCGCCGAGGGGAACAAGCTCGGCTTCTACCACTCGCCGAACCTGCGCACCTGGACCTCCGCCGGATCCTTCACGCACGACGGCATCGGCGTCCTGGAGTGCCCCGACCTGTTCCGTATCACCGCCGACGACGGCACGCCGAAGTGGGTCCTGGGCGCGAGCGCCAACGGCAAGGGCGCGGGTCTGCCGAACACCTACGCCTACTGGACGGGCTCCTTCGACGGCACGCACTTCACCCCCGACACGCCCGAACCGCAGTGGCTCGACCACGGCTGGGACTGGTACGCGGCGGTCACCTTCGACAAGCGGGACGCCAGCGGCACCCTCGACGAGCGGGCGCGTTACGCGCTGGGCTGGCTGAACAACTGGGACTACGCGAACACCACCCCCACCATCGACTGCGACGGCTTCAACGGCACCGACTCGATCGTCCGCGAGATCCGCCTGGTGCGCGCGTCGGACGGTTACCACCTGGCCTCCCGCCCGGTGGCCGCGCTGGACGGGTACGTCTCCCGGACCGTGCGGCTCGGCGATGTGACGGTCGACGGCACCCGCGTCCTGGACTACCGGGGCACCGCCTACGAGGTCAGCTGCGAGATCACCTGGGACCAGCTCACCGGCGCCGGCCTGCAACTGCGCCGCTCACCCGACGGCGGCCGGCACATCGACGCCGGGATCTACGGCGACTACGCCTTCCTCAACCGCCGTCCCACCGTGAACCCCGACGCGTCCGCCCGCTGGCAGGAGAGCCACAGCCCCTTCGACCCGGCGGCGCGCTCGGTGCGGCTGCGGATCCTGGTGGACCGCACCAGCGTCGAGATGTTCGTCGACGACGGCCGCTATGTGCACTCCTCGGAGGTCTTCCCGTACCTTCTCGACACGGGCCTGGCCCTGTTCACGAGCGGCGGCAGCGCGGTGTTCCGGAACGTGGTCATCCGGGAGTTCACGGTGTGAGGCGTTCTCGCCCCGGTGGGCGTTCCCTGTCACGATCTTTGCGGTAGGTGAACGCCCACGACCACCGGAGTGCGTATGACGACCGACAGCGCTGGGACGGACGGGACGACGCGGGTGGACGGTGTGGAGGTGCGGCCGGTCGCCGGGTACATCGGGGCCGAGATCAGCGGCGTCGATCTGGCCGGGGAACTGGACGAGGCAGTGGTCGCGGCCATCCGCGCCGCCGTGCTGCGCTGGAAGGTGGTGTTCTTCCGCGGGCAGGACCTCGACCACGCCGCCCACGTCGCGTTCGCTCGCCGGTTCGGCGAGCCGGTGGTGCTGCCCAGGCGCGGCAGCGCCTCCCCGGCCGACGTACCCGAGGTCGAGACCACCGCCGACCGGCTGGAACTGGGCGGCCGGTTCGGCATGGAGCACGAGGAGTGGTTGCAGCGCCGCCGCCACACCCTGCTGCGCGGCTGGCACTGCGACCACGGTGCCCGCGTCGACCCGCCGGCCGCGACGATCCTGCGCGCCGAGACCGTCCCTCCGTACGGCGGCGACACCACATGGTCCAACCTGGCCGCCGCCTACGCCGGACTGTCCGCGCCCGTACGGGAGTTCGTGGAGGGGCTGCGGGCCGAGCACCGGCTCGGCGTCGGCTACCGGCCGCGGCCCGGCGACGACGCCTACGTCCGCCACCTGCTCGACCACCAGACCGCCACCGTCCATCCGCTGGTGCGGGTCCATCCGGAAACGGGGGAGCGGATCCTCTTCGTCAACGGCTACTACCTCGAGCAGATCACCGGGCTCTCCCGCCACGAGAGCCGGGCCGTCCTCGACATGCTCCTGGAACAGGCGGTCCGCCCCGAGTACACCGTGCGCCTGCGCTGGGAGCCCGGCACAGTCGCCTTCTGGGACAACCGGGCCACCATCCACCTGGCGCCCGGCGACAACGCCCACCTCGGCTTCCCGCGGATCATGCACCGGGTGATGCTCGCCGGGGACGTGCCCACCGGGGTGGACGGCCGGCCCTCGGAGGCGATCACCGGGAGCGCGCCCGGCCGCTGGTAGCTCAGCCGGCGGGCCGCCACCCCAGTGCCGGTCCCAGCCTGGTCGCCGTGTCGGTGAGGATCTGCACGTAGTCCTCGTGCCCGAAGGTGAACGGCAGCGCGAACGCCACGTCGTCCACCTCACGGAACGCGGGGTCGGCGTGCAGGCGTGCGGCGATCTCCTCCGACGTGCCGACCAGGTCCGGGGCGAACAGCAGCCGCCCGGGACCCTGCGGGGACGCCGTGCGCGGCAGCCACGCGGCCGCGCTACGCCTCGTACCGGGCGCGCTGCCCGGGCGTGGCGGAGTCCGTCGGGACGACGACCAGCCCCTGGGAGACGCGGGCAGCCGCGCCGTCCGGGTGGGAGCCCCAACAGGCGCGGATCAGATCCCGCTGGATCCGCGCGAAGTCCCACGGACCGTCCTTCTCCTCGGCCTTGACGACGCTGCTGGTCAGCAGGTTCATCCCGTGCTCACCGGCCCACCGGGCCGAGCGCAGGCTGCCGCCGCCGTACCAGAGGCGGCCTCCGAGGCCGGGGGAGTGCGGCTGGACCCGGTCGGAGAAGAACTCGAACCCCTCCCTCCCGCTGAAGTCGGTGACCGGCTGCCCCGCACCGCGTCCAGGAGCCGTTCCAGCCGCCCGTACCCGAAGTCCTCGGCCTCGGCACTGTCCGGGTACAGGGCGTCCTTGACCTGGTCGTAGTGCGTCGGCGGCCCCACGCTGACGCCCGGGTCGAGGCGGCCGCCGGACAGGACGTCCACCGTCGCCAGATCCTCCGCCAGCCGCAGCGGGTTCTCCCAGCCCAGCGGGATCACCGCGGTGCCCAGCTCGATGCGCCGGGTGCGCTGCGAGGCCGCCGCCGGCACGGCGACCGGCGAGGAGATGCCGTACTGCAGATGCCGGTGCCGCACCCAGGCGCTGTCGAAGCCGAGCCGTTCACCGAGCTCGATCAGTTCCAGGGTCGACGCGTGACCGCGGCCCGGATCGGCCTCGTCGAACAGGCCGATGGTCAGGAAGCCGAGCTTGCGCAGGGGGCGTGCGACGGGTGGCACGGGCACCTCCGTCGTCCGGGCCCCTCCGTGCCGTCCACGGTCTCGCGACGATCCTACGACCCGGTCATTGCGACGACATGAACGGTTCCGGGCGAGGTCAGTCCAGCGGATCCAGCGTCAGATATGCCTGCTGCGGGGCGCCGTCGTGCACGAGGGACTCGTGGTGCCCCACGTCGTCGAAGGCGAAGGCGTACGCCGTGCCGTCGGCCATGCGGTCGTGGATGACCCGGGCGTAGTGGTTGGTCACGGCGTCCTGGTAGAAACCGGCCGCGGAGGTGTCCGGCTGGCTGGGGTTGGTCAGCAGCGTGGTGCGGTTGAAGCCCGCGCACAGGGTGCGCGAGATCGGGCCGCGCACGGCGTCGTTGGGGGCGTCGAGCAGCTTGTGGCAGCCGAAGACGCTGTCCGCGTCCGGCTTGCTGAACGACGTGACGACCGCGCCCGTGCCGTCGGTGAAGTTCATGACGCCGCCGGAGATCCGGCCGTAGAACTTCTTGCCGGGCTGGTCGGCGAACGGGGTCACGGTCAACGTGGAACCGGCGTACTTCTGCCACACCCGGTTGATGTAGTCGTCCATGACGGACGCCGGCAGCGCCCCGCTCTCCAGTCCGTGCCCCGGGGACAGCACCCGCAGCGCCGTACCGTCGGACCGGGTCTGGATCAGCTTGCCCCAGCCACCCGCCTGGGCCCGCAGTGCGTCGAACACCGCGCGGTAGCCGCCCGCCTTCAGGTGCCCGGTGCTCGCCGTGCTGCCGTCGGAACGCTGCACCCCGACGGCGTACGGCGCGGAGAACATGTCCACCTGTGTGCTGTTGAGCCACAGACCGCCGTCATTGAGCGTGTACTCGGACCAGTTGAAGAGGATGTCCCGGTTGGGATCGCTCGGATTCTGCACGGCCGGCT
This sequence comes from Streptomyces sp. NPDC014006, assembly GCF_043088925.1. Lineage (NCBI taxonomy): Bacteria > Bacillati > Actinomycetota > Actinomycetes > Kitasatosporales > Streptomycetaceae > Streptomyces > Streptomyces sp. NPDC014006. Next base: position 173,039 of record NZ_JBICAJ010000004.1, read on the forward strand.
GCACCAGCCCGCCGGTCGCCAGCCGGAAGTCCAGCTTGCGGCCGTAGGAGAAATAGATCCGGCCGGAGAGCTTCGGGATGCGGATCGTCTTCGACTGCCCGGCGGACGGCCCCGGGATCGACGCGTCCGGCGCGGGCACGGGCGGTGTGCCGCCGCCCGGCCAGGGATGGAAGGCGCCGTCGGCGTCGGACCACCCCTGCTGACCGGTCGTCAGCGAAGTACCGAGCGTATAGACGTAGACGGGCTCCGTGCGGCCGGAGTTGTTCGTCAGTTTCAGCGGGATCGTGTCCGGCACCGAGGCCTGCGCCGTCGACGGCGCCTGTACGGCGACGACACCACCGATCAGGGCTGCTGTCGCCGTCGCGGCGAGGACCCGGTGCTTCAGGCGTGCGAGCACGCTGCACCTCCGTACTGTGTGGGGGGGTGTCCGGACTTGGTCCGGACCACTTTGAGAGCGCTCTCAGATTTCCGCTGAGACGCGCTCATGTCAATAATTGACACAGAAGAAAGACGCCCGTGCCCCACGGTCACGGGCGTCGCGCCGAGGTCAGCCCTCGCCGAAGGTGCGCTCCAGAAGGTCCAGGAGCGCGACCCAGTGCCGCTCCGCGCCCTCTTCCTGATACGCGGACGTGTCGGCCTGGGTGTACCCGTGCGGCGCGCCCGGGTAGACCTCGCAACGGTGCCGGACGCCCGCCGCGGTGAGCGCGTCCTCCAGCCGCCGCATCTGCTCGGGGTCCATGGACGGGTCCTGGTCGGCGTGGCCGAAGTACAGCTCCGCCTTCACCCGGTCCGCCACCAGGTGGGGGCTGTCCGGGGCGTCCGTCGCAAGCTGACCGCCGTGGAAGCCGGCCGCCGCGGCGACCCGGTCCGGATGGGCGCCGGCCGTGCGCAGCGCCAGCCGCGCTCCCATGCAGTAACCGGTGACCGCCACCGGCCCGTCCGCCACGTACGGGGAGCCGTCCAGCCATTCCAGATAGGCGCCGGCGTCCCGCATCGCGCGCTCGGGCGTCAGCGACTGCATCACCGGGCGCAGCTTCTGCCACATCCCCGGACGTGCCGCCGGGTCGATGAACTCGGGCAGCTCCACGACCGGCGCCCGCCCGTGCCGGTAAAAGACGTTGGGCACCAGCACGGTGTACCCGGCGCCCGCGATCCGGTCGGCCATGGACCGCAGGTGCGGGCGCAGCCCGAAGGCGTCCTGGTAGAGCAGGACGGCCGGACGGGGCCGGCCGTCGGCGGGGCGGGTCAGGTAGGCGTCGGCGGTGCCGTCGGGGGTCGGTATCTCGACGTCTGTTCCCTGAACGGAGGTCATGGTGCGTACCTCATCACGGTCGGCGGGTCCTGGCTCCTGAGACCAATATCGTTGCACACGCCACGGAGTTCCCCGCCAGGCCGGCGTCGCTCACTCGAAGCGGCTCACGTCCCCGGCTCCGCGCCGTACGATCTCGGCCTCGCCGCCCGAGAAGTCGACGACGGTCGTCGGCTCGGTGCCGCAGTCACCGGAGTCGAGCACCGCGTCCAGCACATGGTCGAGGCGGTCCTTGATCTCCCACCCCTGAGTCATCGGTTCCTCCTCGCCGGGCAGCAGCAGCGTGCTGGACACCAGCGGCTCCCCCAGCTCGGCGACCAGCGCCTGGGTGACCGTGTGGTCGGGGATACGCACGCCGACGGTCTTCTTCTTGGGGTGCTGCAGCATGCGCGGCACCTCCCTGGTCGCCGGGAGGATGAAGGTGTAACTGCCGGGCGTCGAGGCCTTGATCGCCCGGAACACGTCGTTGTCCACCCGCACGAACTGGCCGAGCTGCGCGAAGTCCTGGCACACCAGGGTGAAATGGTGCCGGTCGTCCAGCTGCCGGATGGAGCGGATCCGCTCCATGCCGTCGCGGCTGCCGAGCCGGCAGCCCAGCGCATAGCAGGAGTCCGTCGGATACGCGACGAGTGCGTCGTCGCGGATACTCGCGGCGACCTGCGCGATGGTGCGCGGCTGGGGGTTGTCGGGGTGCACGTCGAAGTACTTCGCCATCCGCCGAGCTTATGCCCCCACCGACTCCCACGCCGACGTTGCCCACCGCCGACGGCGAGCTGGGGCACCTGGCGTCGACTGGGGCCACGGCGCGCTGGGCGCCCGGCGTTGCGGTGAACGCCGTGGGCCACGTGTCTGCCCCACCGAGGCGGCGCGAAGCTGAACCCACGACGGCCAGCACCCGCGTACGGCGGGAAGGGGGCCCCGACCCACAACGAACCGCAGGCGCCAGGCACGCCGCGACGCACCGAAAGGGGATGCCGCAGGCACAAAAGGGGCGCGGGGAACGGCGCGACCAGCCACAACGAAACCCGCGCCCGAAACACGACCCGGCGCCGCAGGCACCCGCAGGCACCCGCAGGCACCGACAGGCAAAGGCGTGTGGCAGCACCCCGCACGGGTACCCGCCCGTCACACAGACGGCAACCGCTGAATCGGACGGAGGATGCCCGCATGACCAGCAACACGGAGACCGGCGGCGTCACCGGCACGCAGGACAAGGACTACAACCTGATCTGGTACGTCGAGGCATGCCTGAGCAACGCGCTCCGGCTGGAGAACTACGTCCAGGACGCCGAGCGCGAGAAGGACACCGAGGTCGCCGACCTGTTCCGCAAGGCCCAGGCGGACAGCCGCAAGGGCGCCGAGCTGGGCAAGGAGCTGCTGCGTGCGCGGCTGAGCGGAAGCTGAAGCCCGCGGACGAGGAGGGGCCCGTATCCGGAGAAGGGTGCGGGCCTTTTCGCGTCCCTTTGCGGTGGATGTGGTCGAAACCACGCCGTCGGCGGGGACCGGGGTGGCGGGGGCAGGGGCTACCGTTCTGTGCATCCCCCTTCCTCCAGCGGCTTCGGACGGCCTCGCAGTGCACGCAGACCTCTCCCCGCTCATCGCGGCGACCTCCCACTGGCTGACCAGCGCCTACCCGGCCTGCGGCGGCGCGCTCTCGTCCGCCCTGTGCGAGGTCCAGGCCCGGCAGGCCGTGACGGTCGCCGCCTGGCTGCGCTACCCGACCGTGATGGACGCCGCCCTCGTCGGGATGGCGGGGCCCGGTGGCTCGGGCCGGCTCGACTGGATCACCGGCGCGGACGGTGCCGCCGCGGCGGACGGCGACGAGGACGCCTGGCGCAGCTGGGTCGACGAGGTCGTGGCCAGCTGGGCGGCCTGCCTGCTCGTGGACGCGGAACTGGCCGCGCTGGCCGTGGCCGCGCTCATGGAGGGCGATCACGCGACCGGCCTGCCGGTGGAGTTCCGCCGCCTGGTCACCCCCGACGACGGCGACCGCCGCGCGGCGGCACTGCTGCGGCACCCGGATCTGCTCGCCCCCGTGGCCGAGCTGCACCACGCCCCCCTGCTGGACCTGCTCCGGCCGGGACAGGCACTCATCGCCTGAGCGGGCGGCGCCGCCGGTTGATTTCCGGCGGCCGCACGGGCCTCGCTCATCCAGCCGAGGCCCTCACCCCGCAGGATGCCCCCGCCTCGGTAGAAGGCCCCCGCCCGCCGGAACGCCTCGCCCTGGTGGAACGTCCCCGCCCCGCAGAACGCCCCCGCCCCGGCAACCCTCTCCCCGGAGAAAGCCTCACGCCGCCGTGCTCAGCGACTCGCGCCCGGTCAGGTCGCCCTCCTGGGGCCGCAGGGTCACCGGCGTCGTGGCGCGGCGGTCGCGCAGCAGCAGGCCCGCGCCGATCGTGCCGGCGATGAGGAGACCGCCCGTGACCAGGGCGCCGCGCGCGCCCGCCCACTCCATCAGCAGACCGAGCGCCGGCGGCCCGCCGAGGCCCCACACCGTGCCGATGCTGCCCCACACGCCCAGCACCCGGCCGCGCAGATGGGCCGGGGGGTCCGTCTGGAGCACGGCCGTGCCCGCGGTGTCGGAGACGGACTCCACCACGGCCATCGGCAGCACCATCACCAGCAGCACCGCCAGTGACGGCGACAGCCCGGCGATCGCCTGCAGCAGCCCGCCCGCGGCGGCCAGCATGCCCACCAGCCGCACCGACGGCCGGTGCAGTCGTGCGCCGAGGACCGCGCCGAGCATGCCACCGACGGCGAGCACGGTGGAGACGGTGCCAAAGGAAGCCGCGCCGCCCGCGAGGGGTCCGGTGACGAGGACGGCGAGCGTCAGCTGGTAGTTGCGGCCGAAGACCGCGCTGATGCCGGTGATGCCGGCCAGCGCCAGCAGCCTGGGCCGGCGGGCGAAGAACGCGAGCCCCTGCCGCACGGTCATGTCCTGCCCCCGGTCGCGCCGCGGCGCCGTGGCCAGGCGCGCCGCACCCTCGCTGCGGCCGGGCGCCCCGGGTGCGGGTCGCAGGAAGGGGATCACGGCGGCGACGAACAGGAACGACAGCCCGTTCCCGGCGTACGCGGCGGCCGTCCCGAGGAAGCCGACGGTGACGCCCGCCAGGGCCGCGCCGGTGAGCCGGCCGGCGTTGTGCACGAGGGCGCCCACGCCGATGGCGGAGGGGAGGTCCTCCACGGGCACGAGATCGTTGCCGAGCAGGGCGCACGCCGGTCCGTCGACCGTGGCGACCAGGCCCGTGACGGCCGCGAGGATCATCAGCGAGGTCATGTCCAGCCGGTCCAGCGCCACCAGCAGCGCCGTGACGAAGGCCACGGCCCCGAGCAGTGCCTGGCTGACGGCCGCGGTCAGCTTCCGTGGCCAGCGGTCGACGGCCGCGCCGCCCACCAGGCTCATGAACAGCGCGGGCGCGGCCTGCACCGACATCGAAAGGCCGGTCGCGGCGGCGGACCCGGTGATCTGGAGGACCAGCAGGTTCTGCACGGTGAGCTGCATCCAGGTACCGGCGTTGGAGACGAAGTTCGCCAGCGACCACCAGCGCATGCTGCGGTGGCGCAGGGCGCGCCAGGGCGAGCGGGAGGCGCGGGAGCGCGGCGCGGCGGCGATGTGGGCAGGACTGGGCGGGGCGGGGTGAGGCGAGGAAGACACAGTGCGGCACTCGAAGACGAGTCGGGGCCCCGGAGGGGCGCGTCGGCGGTCACAGGGAACGCCGGCTGCGCTGCACGGTCGTTCGGATGCCGGATCACGGCGCGGACCATCGTGGCAGAAGGGGGTGCCGAGTGCTGGCCACCGCCCGCCGGGCGACCGTCCGGAAGTCCTCAACGAGCATGACGTCTACGGCATTTGAGGGGCGAGTGGGTTTGCTCACAGAGATCTACGAGCCGGTGCGGGAGCCGCCGGCCGTGTGGCGGCCATCACCCTGTGACACACGCGGGCCCCCACTGACCCCACCGACCCCCTGTTCACCAGACGTCAGAGCATGAAAGCGACTCGGAGGGGCACCCGGGAGCGGCGCCAGCGCGGCGGCAGGCACCACCGGGGAAGGAGGGTCCTTCTCATGACGTCGGCAACCATGATCTCCCCCGCGCCCCCGTGGCGCCGGGCCCTGGTCACGGGCGGAGCCGGTTTCCTCGGCTCGCACCTCGTGACGCGCCTGCTGGATTCAGGGGTCGAAGTCGACTGCCTCGACGATCTGTCGACGGGCCGCCCGGAGAACGTCGCGCCGGTGGCCGACCACCCCGGTTTCCGCTTCCTCGAGCTGGACGTGGCCGACCCCGGCTGCCTCGACGTCCTGAGCAGCCCTTACGACCTGGTCCTGCACCTCGCAGGACCCGCCTCGCCCGCCGACTGCCGGCGCCGCCCGCTGCAGACGCTGGACGCCGGCAGTCTCGGCACCCGCCACGCGCTCGCCGTGGCCGACCGTGACGGGGCCCGCTTCCTGCTCGCCTCCGCGTGCGAGGCGTGCGGACTCGCCGGCGGGGCCGGGGGCCCGTGCACCGGCGACGGACACTCCTATGCCGACCCGGTCGACCCGTGCGGTGCCTACGCCGAGACCAAGCGCTTCTCCGAGGTGCTGGTCGCCGCCCATGCCGGCGCCCGCGGCAGCAACGCCGGTATCGTGCGGGTCTTCGACACCTACGGCCCGCGGATGCGCGCCGACGACGACCGCCCGCTCTCCCGCCTGCTGGCCCAGGCCGAGCGCGGCGAGCCCGTCACCGTGGCCGGCGACGGCAGCCGGACCGTGTCGCTGTGCTACGTCGACGACGCCGTGGACGGAATGCTGCGGGTGGCCGCCGGCCGTTCGGTACGGCCCCTCGACATCGGCGGCGAGGAGCAGGTGCCGCTCGGGGAGCTGGCCCGCCGGGTGGTCGAGCTGACCGGATGCGGCGCGCCGCTGGAGTTCGCGGACGGTACGGCCGACGCACCCGGCCCGCGCCGGCCGGACACCGGTTTCGCGCGTGAACTCTTCGGCTGGCGGCCCAGGGTCTCCTGGCAGGAGGGCCTGGAGCGCACCGTGGCCGCCGCCCGGCCCGCGCCCGCCGCCGTGACCGTGGCAGCGGGCGGCAGCGGGTGGCTGTCGTGACGGCGCTCGTCGCACGGCTCGACGGATTCGACGGCGTCCTGCTCACGGGACCGGCCGTGCGCGCGGTGGCCGCTCGCAGCGGTGCCGTCACGATGCTCTGCACCCCCGCCGGAGCACCCGCGGCCCGGCTGCTGCCGCACGTGGACGACGTCGTCGTAGGGGAACCGGCCGGCCCCGAGGGCGCGGGAGGCCGCGATGCGGAGCTGCTGCGGCGGCGGACGACGGCCTACGACACCGCGGTGGTGCTCACCCCGTCCGGACACAGTCCGCTGCCCGTCGCCCGGCTGCTGCGTTCGGTGCGCGGGGCGGCTCGGATCGGGGCCGAGGGGACGAGCCCGCCGGAGTCCTCGATGTCTGCCACCGGCGCGAGCCCGGCCGGCACGCGGCCGAGGCAGCCCTCGATGCGGCCGCCGCGATGGGGTTCCGGCCCCGGACGGGTGACGACGACCGGCTGCGGGTACCGCCCGCGCCGGACACCGCTCAGCCGACGGCGGCAACGGGCCTACGTCATGCCGCCCCCGGAGCGGCGGCGCGGTTCCCCGAGTGGGGCACCGAGCGCTGTGCGCGGACCGCTGCCCTGCTCGCGGACGCCGGGCACCGCGTCGCCGTGACCGGGACCGCGCAGGAGGCCGCCTTCACCCCGGCGGGTCGCGGGCGACACCGCCGTAGACCTGGGCGGGCGGACCTCGCCACGCACGCTCGCCGGAGTGCTGCGCGACGCCGACTGCGTGCTCGCCGGGGACGCGGACACCGCCCACCTGGCGGCGGCCGTCGGCACCCCCGTCGCTTCGAAGGCGGCACCCGTGGGGGACGGGCGCCGTACAAGGTGCCCGCGGTCCTCTTCGGGGACGACATCTGCGCCGGGGCGGAGCGGGAGGCCACCCCGCGGGACATCGTCGAGGCCCTGGGGCGGCTGCTGACCGGGTGAGGAGCCCCCGCGTCTGCGCGGAACACGAGATGGTCACGTGGAAGGGCCCGCCGTCCCCGAGGCGGCGGGCCCTTCCCTGTCTGATCCCTGCGTGACGTCAGGCGTGCTTGCCGCGTCCGGACAGGGCATCGCGGATCCGGTCCACCAGTCCCGCGCCGGGCGCCAGCATCTTGTTCGCCGGCGGCTTGTCCGGCGCCATGGGGTGCGGGCGGGTCGGGGCCATCTTCTTCGCCTGGCGCACCTTGTCGCCCAGCTGGTCGAGGGCCTGAGGGGGGCACGCGGCGCGCAGCTTGGGGAAGAGGTTGCCCTCCTCGTCGGCCACGTGCGAGCGGATCTCGGTCATGAGCCTGCCGATGAGCCGGTCGAACTCCGGGTCGGTCGCGTCGCAGCCCTCCAGATCCTTCATGATCTGCTCGGCCTCGGCGTGGTCCTCGAGCTCCTTGTCGGCGATGGCGTCACCGCCGGGCACGTGCTCGCGCACGGCCGGGTAGAGGTAGGCCTCCTCCGCCACCGAGTGCCGCACCAGTTCCATCGTCACCTTGTCGGCCAGGAGCTTGCGGTCCTTGCTGCCGGGCGGCAGCGCCTCGATCTGGCCGAACATCTCCTCGACTTCCCGGTGATCGGTCACCAGTTCGTCGATGACGTTTCCTCCATGGCCAGCCATGTTCTTTCACCTCCGGGGCAGGGCGCGCGGCGGTCCCGGCCGGAACCGCCGTGCGCCACGAGTGCCCCGGCGCCCCCAGGGCTAACGCCCCGCCGAGGCGCGTGACACGTCCGGCCGTGCGGCCGTCCATTGGACAAGGCGGCGTGCGGGCAGGGGGCGATGCGGGACATTCCGTCGAGTGCGGCGCCGCCGCACCGCCCGGAGAATGACCGCCGCACGCCCCACGTCCCGCCCCGGGCGCGATGAGCGCCCGCTCGGAAAGGTAGGCCGATGCCGCACAGCGCAGCAGCCCGCAGTCCTCTGGCCGGAGTCCTCGTCGCCGACTTCGGACGCGTCCTGGCCGCCCCGTACGCCACCATGCTGCTGGCCGACCTGGGCGCCGACGTGATCAAGGTGGAGCATCCGGACACCGGTGACGACACCCGGGCCTGGGGACCGCCGCACGCCCACGGCGAAGCCACGTACTACCTGTCCGTCAACCGCAACAAGCGCTCCGTCGGGCTCGATCTGCGCGACGAGCGCGACCGTGCGCGCGCGCGGGAGCTGGTGCGCCGCGCCGACGTCCTGTTCGAGAACTTCCGCCCCGGCACGATGGACAAGTACGGCCTCGGGCCCGGACCGGCGCACGAGCTCAACCCGGGCCTGGTGTACTGCTCGGTGACCGGTTTCGGCGACGGTCCGGGCGCGGCCCTGCCCGGGTACGACCTGCTCGTGCAGGCGGTGGGCGGTCTGATGAGCGTCACCGGAGCGGAGCCGGGGCAGCCCGTGAAGACGGGCGTGGCCGTCGTCGACGTCCTGACCGGGCTGCACGCGGCCGTCGGCGTGCTGTCCGCCCTGCGCCACCGTGACGCCACCGGCGAGGGGCAGCACGTCCAGGTCGATCTGTTGTCCTGTCTGCTCTCCAGCCTCGTCAACCAGGCAGCCGGCTACACCCTCGCCGGCAGCGTGCCGGGCATCCTCGGCAACCGGCATCCCTCGATCGCGCCGTACGAGGTGTTCCGGGCGAAGGACCGGCCGTTCGTCGTCGCCGTCGGCAACGACCGTCAGTTCGCGGCCCTGTGCCGGGGTCTGGACGCGCCGCACCTCGCCGCAGATCCGCGCTTCCTGAGCAACGCCGACCGGGTGGCGCACGTCGGCGAACTCGCCGAGGGGCTGGGAGCGGCGCTGGCCCAGCGCACCGCGGCCGACTGGTTCGACCGGCTCACCCCGCTCGGAGTGCCGTGCGGGCCGGTCAACGACGTGGCCCAGGCGTTCGACCTGGCCGACACGCTCGGCCTGCACCCCCGCGCCACGGTCACCGGACCCGACGGAACGCCGATGAACCTGGTCGCCAACCCGATCGGCCTCTCCCGCACTCCGGCCCGCTACGATCGCCGCCCGCCCCGGCTCGGCGAACACACGGACGACATCCGGGCGTGGCTGGACAGCTGACAGCCCGGCCCGGGCCGGGGATCACGCAGGTACGTCACCGCCCGACCGCCACAGCTGCCCGGTCAGCCCCACCGGGTTGCCGGCCGGGATCAGGCGGCTGCCGAGGACCCGCCGGGCCAGGGGCTCCAGCAGGGCAGCGAGGCGCAGGGCACCGTCCTCGCCGATGGCCTGCCAGGGCTGGTGTGCGGCCGCGTCGGTGCGTGCCTCCACCGCCTCGCGCAGCGCCGTGCCGCCGGCGGTGAGGGCGCCCGCGGGGTCCAGCAGACCGCGGGCGCGCAGTTCCTCCTCCGTGGCCTGCCAGGTGGCGCGGTCCCACTTACGGCCCTCCCGCAGCAGTGCCGCGTCCGACTCGCCCGCCGCGGCCTTGAGGACCATCGCGGCGACCGGGCCCAGCCCGCTGGTCACCAGCGCGGCGACATGGCCGTCACCGCGGTGCTCCCGCAGCGTGGTCAGCGCCTGCCACAGGCGTACATGCGGCAGCCGGGGCGCGGGCAGGGCCTGGTTCGCGGCTCCGAGCACCCGCCCCGCCGTGTCCGCGGCCGCCGCCGCGGCCCAGGCCAGCTCGGCCGCCTCGGCCACCTTCGGCGAGGACACGGTGTCCGCGCCCAGCACCCGCGTCATCGCGGCGTCCATGGCTTCCTCCCGCGCCGCGAGCACGGCCTCGGGCGTCGCGTACCGCCACGCGTCCGGCAGTGCCCGCGCCACCCGGTCGGCGTGGAAGACGTAGAAACTGCTGGTCACGACCGGTGCCGCCACGGGGCCGAGCGGGGCGGCGCGCAGCGCGAAGTAGCCCGTCCAAAAGCCGCGCAACCCGAGGCCGTCGGCGGCGCGCCGGGCCTCGGGGGCGAAGTAGACAAGGTCGTGCACCGGTTCGTACCGCTCCCACAGCACCCGCGCCAGTCCCTCGCTCACCGCGTCCTCCCGTCCTGTGGCCGTCGTCCGCCGGCACCGGCCGGTGCCGGACGCCGCCACTGACAGCAGCATCCGTCATGACGGCTGTCATAACAAGCGCCCTCGTCGGGTGCGGGCAGCACTCTGTCGACCGGGCCGTGCGGGCCGTACACTCCCAAAGCGCCCACATGCGGGCGTAGTTGACGGGGGGAGCCGCCATGTCCGGGTATCCGTACGGCTCGAGCGGGCCGCAGGCCGTGCCACCGCTGCCGCCCATGCCTCCGGGCCCGCCCACCCCACCACCCGCGCCGGCGGACGGTCTGCGGGCCGCCGCCGTCGGTCTGCTCAACCTCAGCGGCCTCGGGCTCGGTTACGCACTGCTGCGCCGATGGCTCGCCATGGCCGCCTGCTGGGCGGCGACCGCGGTGCTGCTCCTGGTGGCGCTGCCCGCCGAAGCGGACGGCGTGCCGGGCGCCGCCCTCGTCCTGTACGCCGCGTTCCTGGTGGCCGCCGCCGTCCACGGTGCCCTCGCCGGGCTGCGCACCCCGCTCACCCGGCCGTCCCGGGCCCCCGTCGCCCTGCTGCTCGGCGTGGTGCTGCTCGCCGTACCGGCCGGGGGAGTGGTGCTCTACGACCGGGCCCGCGACGAGGCCGTGGAGAAGATGCTGCTGGACCGGCTCGACGAGGCCGACCGGCTCGTGCGGGCCGGGGGTACGCAGTCCTTCACCGCCGCCGAGTCCGGCTACCGGCAGGCCCTGACCGCCTACCGCGACCTCGACGCGAACCACCCCGGATCCCGCGCCGCCGGCAAGGTGCCCGACCGGCTGCGTGCCTACTACGCGACGATCGGCGCGCCGTACGAGCGCAAGGACTACTGCGGGGCCGTCGCGCCGCTCGCCTATCTGCGCACGGTGCCGCGGACGATGCCCGCCCGCAGCCTCGGCGCGCTGACCAGCTGGCCGGACGACCGGCTGGCCACCTCGCTGTACGAGTGCGGGGCGACCGCGCTCGCGGGCGGCGACGCCACCTGGGCGGACCGGTTCGCGGACCTGCTGACCGCCTTCTCCGGCTCGCCGCAGGCCGCCCGTGTCGAACCGGCGGTGCGGGCCGCCGTGGGCCGGGCCGAGCAGGACGTGCGCGGCACCGACCCGTGCGCCGCCGTCGAGCGGTTGCGCGGTCTCGGCGCCCGGATCACCGACCTGTCCGGCAGGAGCGCGGGCGTGCGCGAGGCGCTGGCGCGGGACGCCGGGCGTGCCTCCGGCAGCGCGGACGCGGGCGCTTATCCCTGCGGCGTCGACCAGTACAGGGACGGTGACTTCGCGGCGGCGCAGAAGACCATGGAGGACTTCGCCGCCCGGCACCGGGGCGACCGCAACCGCGCCCTGGCCGAGAAGATCGCCATCGCCGCGGAGGTCGCGCAGACCCTGCCCGCGGCGGGCAAGCACCTGCCCACCACCGCCGGCGGCGGCAGCGTCTCGGTGACGGTCAAGAACGACAGCCCCGACGACATCCGGGTGCTGTACACCGGCCCGGTCACCGGCTCGTTCACCCTCAAGGGCTGCGGCAGCTGCACCGCGTACTCCTGGAGCAGCACCCTCAATCCGGCGTTCAAGCCATGCGACGACAGCGGCAAGGACTATCCGCAGCGCACCCTGCAACTGCCTCCCGGCACCACCTGGTTCGTGCACAAGCCGGTCGGCGGCACCACCACCGCGGGCTCCGACACCGCCAAGTTGTCCTCCGACTACGTCTACACGGAGTGCGCCTACACGACGCAGAGCTTCGGGTCCACCACCTCCTGAGGCCCGGTTCTGGTACCGGAACTAGCTCTGCGCAGCCGTAATCAGACGCTGAGTCAAATTACTGAACCGTAACCTACCGGCCGGTACCGGCGGTAACCCCTGGCCGGATAGCGTCCCGGCAAGCCACCACCAGCGGTGGCGCGGGGGCGGGTCCGTGGGCGACGGACGCCCCTGCGCCGCCGGCTCCGGGGTGCCCGGGCGACGCGCGGTGCCCGGCACACCGGAGACTTCCTGCCGGCCGCTTCACAGGAGGTTCCCCATGCCCGCATCCAGACGGCTCCTGGCCGTGGCGGTCACCGCCGCCGCCTGCCTCGGCGCCCAGGCCCTCGGCGCCACGGCCGCCCGGGCGGCCGACCCGGTCGTCTCCCGGGGTGTCACCATCCCCGCCTTCTACACCCCGCCCGCCGCCCTGCCCCACGCCGACGGCACCCTCGTACGCAGCGAACCGCTCCCGCTGGCGCTGAGCCTGCCGAGCCTGCACGGGCCGCTGCCCGGGAAGGCGACGCGGCTGATGTACAAGTCGACCGACGGCAACGGGCAGCCGATGGCCGTCACCGGCGCCTACATCGAACCGGCGGCAGCCTGGAAGGGCGACGGCCCCCGCCCGCTCGTCGTGGTCGCGCCCGGCACGATGGGCCAGGGCGACCAGTGCGCCGCCTCCCTCGGCCTGGAGCACCCCCTGCGGTTCAACGGCCGCACGGTCTCCGTCGGCTACGAGGATCTGTCCGTCTACCGCCTGCTCGCCTCCGGCACCGCCGTCGTCGTCACGGACTACGCGGGCCTCGGTGCCACCGACCGGCTGCACACCTACGTCAACCGGGTGGACGAGGCCCACGCCGTCCTGGACGCCGCCCGCGCCGCCCGCTCGGTGCGCGGCGCCTCGGTCACCGCCGCCTCCCGCGTGGGCCTGTTCGGCTACAGCCAGGGTGGCGGAGCCACCGCCGCGGCCGCCGAACTGCAGCCCGCGTACGCCCCCGACGTCCACCTCGTCGGAACGTACTCCGGTGCGCCGCCCGCCGACCTGACGGAGGTCACCAAGGGCATCGACGGCACTGAACTGACCGGCGCCCTCGGCTGGTCCCTCAACGGCTTCCTGCAGTCCGACCCGTCCCTGAAGCCCCTCGCCGAAGCGCACCTGAACGCCGCCGGCCGGGCGGCCCTCGCCGACCTGTCCACCATGTGCGTCGGAGACGCCCTCTTCCGTTACGGCTACCAGCGCAGCACCCGGTGGACCACCGACGGCTCCTCGCTGGGCGAGATCATCGCCGCAACGCCGAGGCTGCAGGCGTTCCTGGACACGCAGCGGATCGGCAAGCTGAAGCCGGCCGGTCCGGTGCGGGTGGCGACCGGCGTCAACGACAACCTCGTGCCGCACGCCCAGGCCCGCCGGCTCGCCGTCGACTGGTGCGCCCTGGGCGCCGACGTGACGTACCGGCCCGTGAACCTGCCGAACCTGGTCAGCCCGCTGATCAACCACTTCGGACCGCTGCTCGCCGACCAGGGCGACGCGGTGACCTGGCTGACGGACCGGCTCTCGGGCCGGCCTGCCCAGAACACCTGCGCGAGCCTGCCGGGGCAGCGCTGAAAGGTGCGGGAGGGGATGCGCGGCGGCCATGGGCGGGTGATCCTTGACCCATGTCCGCGCAGCGTCCCGTGATCGTGCATCCGCCGTCCCCGACGGGGGGACGGCGTGTGCGGGTGGACGGCGAGATCCTCGGTCTCGCGCACAGCCAGGCGGACGTCGTGGAGTTCCTGCGCCGGGCGGGCCTGGAGATCGAGGCCGAGGAACTGGCCGACTCCCCGCTGATCGACTGGCGCGGCGTGGGCCCCGACGACTGGGGCACCGACCGCCCGTGAGCCGGGCCCGGCAGGCCTGCAGCACCTCTTCCGAGGCCTGCCGCGACCTCTTCCGTGGGTGTGCGCTCAGCCTGGGCCGCGCCGGCCCAGCCGTGCGGTCAGGTGCGCCCGCACGTCCGCGGGGAGGACGCCGGTGCGGGCCCAGGCGACGACCAGTTGGGCCACCCGGCGCAGTTTGACGTTCGTGCACATCGACGTCTCGCGCAGCGCGTCCCACGCCTCGGCCGGCGGCACGCGGCCGACCGCGACGACCACTCCGATCGCCTGGTCGATGACGGCGTGCGAGGTCACGGCCTGCCGCAGCTGGGCGACCGTCTCCTCCAGTTCACGGATGCGCTCGGCTGTGTTCTGCGGCTCCCGGAGCGCACCGGGGAGCCGCTCGGCGTGGACGTCCACATGGCCTCCGCGGGAATCGGGAAGGGTGTCTGCGGGCCGGTGTCATCCGCCTGCCCCGGAGGGACACAGGGTAAGCGCGGCGGCGACGGGGCCGTGTCGAACGCCGTACCCCCGAGGCGGTCGGGCCTCCTCCACCGTCACATCACCGGACGCGCTCGGCAACAGCGGCGCACCGGGACGGCTCAAGCCGGGATGTTTTCACAACTCTTTGCCGATGGCCGATTCCTGACGACCGACGGCCGAGGCTGAGCCTCCGACGGCTTTCGCGAACGTAAAGCGCGGCTGAATAGCCCAGGTCGGCCGGTCTGTGCGGGGGAGGGCCGCGTTGACCGGAACCGGGTCCGTGACGCACGGTCGGAATGTAGATGGCTCATACAACTGGTTCACCGGGGCAACCTCGCTGGTCGCGGACACAGGTCGGCGATGTGCCCCGGCGCACCGGAGGCGGGAGGCGGAACATGTGCGGCATCACCGGCTGGGTCTCTTTCGACCGTGACCTGGGCACAGAGCGCACCTCACTGGACGCAATGACCGAGACGATGGCCTGCCGCGGCCCCGACGACGCCGGCATCTGGGTCCAGGGACCGGCCGCGCTGGGCCACCGCAGGCTCGCGATCATCGACCTGCCCGGCGGGCGCCAGCCGATGACCGCCGACACCCCCGAGGGCACCGTCGCCCTGGTCTACTCCGGCGAGACCTACAACTTCACCGAGCTGCGCCGCGAACTCACCGGCCGCGGCCACCGCTTCACCACCGGCTCCGACACCGAGGTCGTCCTGCGCGGCTACCTGGAGTGGGGCGAGGCCCTCGCCGAACGCCTCAACGGCATGTACGCCTTCGCCGTATGGGACGCACGGCACGACAAGCTCGTGATGGTGCGCGACCGCATGGGCATCAAGCCCTTCTACTACCACCCCACCTCCGACGGCGTCCTCTTCGGCTCCGAGCCCAAGGCGATCCTCGCCAACCCGCTCGCCCGGGCCCGGGTGCGCCCGGACGGTCTGCGCGAGCTGTTCACCATGATCAAGACGCCTGGGCACGCCGTCTGGGACGGCATGCGCGAGGTCGAGCCGGGCACCGTCGTCACCGTCGACCGCACGGGGCTGCGTACCCGTGCCTACTGGAGCCTCGACACCCGGCCGCACACCGACGACCGTGACACCACCATCGGCACCGTCCGCTCCCTGCTCGACGACATCGTGCGCCGCCAGCTGGTCGCCGACGTGCCCCGCTGCACCCTGCTCTCCGGAGGTCTCGACTCCTCCGCCATGACCGCGCTCGCCGCCCGGCAGCTCGCCGAGCGCGGCGAGAAGGTGCGCAGCTTCGCCGTCGACTTCGCGGGCCAGAGCGATCACTTCGTCGCCGACGAACTGCGCGGCACCCCCGACACCCCCTTCGTGCACGACGTGGCCCGCACCGCGCACACCGAGCACCAGGACATCGTGCTCGACGCGCAGGCGCTCGCCGATCCCGAGGTGCGGGCCAAGATGATCCGCGCCCGCGACCTGCCCGCGGGCTTCGGCGACATGGACGCCTCCCTCTACCTGCTGTTCCGCGCCATCCGCGAGCGCTCCACGGTCGCCCTGTCCGGCGAGTCCGCCGACGAGGTATTCGGCGGCTATCTGCAGTTCTTCGACGAGGAGGCCCGTCGCGCCGACACCTTCCCCTGGCTGGTGAGCATGGGCCGCCACTTCGGCGAGGACACCGAGGTGCTGCGCCCCGACCTGCTGGACTCCCTCGACCTGTCCGGATACGTCGCCGACGGCTACCGTACGGCTGTCTTTGGCATCGAACGCCTCACCGGCGAGAGCGACTTCGAGTACCGAATGCGGCAGATCTGCCATCTGCACCTGACCCGGTTCGTCCGCATCCTGCTCGACCGCAAGGACCGTGCCAGCATGGCCGTCGGCCTGGAGGTCCGCGTGCCGTTCTGCGACCACCGGCTCGTCGAGTACGTCTACAACACGCCCTGGGCGCTGAAGTCCTTCGACGGCCGGGAGAAGAGCCTGCTGCGCGAGGCCACCGCCGACCTGCTGCCGAAGTCCGTCTACGACCGGGTCAAGAGCCCCTATCCGTCCACACAGGACCCGAAGTACGCGGCCGCCCTGCAGGAGCACGTCAAGGACCTGCTCAGCCGTCCCTCCCACCGGGTGTTCGACCTCGTCGACCCTGGCCGGGTGCGCCGGATGGCCCAGCGCGACGAGCCGGTGAGCACGCAGGCCGAGCGGCGCGGCCTGGAGCGCACCCTCGACCTGGCGATGTGGCTGGACCTGTACTCACCCGAGATCGTGCTCGACTGACAGCCGGTCAGTTCAGCCAGAACCCGGTCCGCCGCAGCCACAGGTCGAGCAGAAGGCGATCGCCGTGGATCCGGAGGCGGTCGTGGACGGGCCGGCCGTACATGAGCAGCAGCAGATCGGCGAGCGGGCCGCGCACCGTCGCCGCCGCCGGCCCGCCGGCGTGCTCCCAGCGGGGCCCGTCCGGGCCGAGGTCGACGAACCAGCCCGGCCCGGGGCGGTCGCTCGGCGTGAAGCACAGGCTGCGTCCCTCGCCTAGCAGCGGTTGGGCGCCGTCGCCCGCCTCGTACGCCTCGGGCAGCAGCCCGAAGCCCATCCACACATCGAGCCCGTGCCGGGCGACGGCCGGGTCCAGGGTGTAGGCCGCGCCGACGGTCCAGGCCGCGTCGGCGCGGTGTACGACGGTCTCGAACAGCGCGTGCCGGGCCCAGAACGTCACCGGCTGGTCCGGCATCGCGGTCCACACGCGCACGTCCTCACCGGCGGCCGCGAACGCCTCCACCAGCTCCCGCGCCCCGTCGGTCAGCCAACCGCCGAGGACCGCGGGGTCACGGTCGTCGTAGTGGAAGACGTCGTCGACCAGGTCGTGCGGCACCTCCTGCGTGGCCCGGGTCCGCACGACCGTCTCCGCCCACCGGTGCGCGCCGCCCACGTGCCGCAGCAACTGGCCGAGGTTCCAGGCGGGACAGGTGGGGACGCGGGCGGTGACGTCGGCGCCTTTCACAAGTGCGTGCAACCGGTCGGTCTCGTCGAGGATCGCGGCGCAGTACCGGTCGAGGCTCCAGTGCGTCATCCGCCCACCCTAGGAGAGGTCCCGGGCAGCCTGGAACCGTCGCGGCTACGGCACCTCGTGCACCACCCCGAGCGGCTCGAACGCGACCCGGGTGCGCGCCGCGTCATCCGCCCAGACCACCTCGACCGCACGGCTCGTCACGGTCACGCCCCGCACCGCGCCCGCCAGGCCGACGCCGTCCCCCGCAACCAGCGCGGCAAGGCACACGTGTACGGACGTCCCCCCGGCCGCCCCGGTGAGCCGCGGGACCTCGGCCCAGCGCGTGTACGCCGTGCCCTGCGGTGCGCGGACGGTCCCGGCAGCGCCGTCGAATCCGAACAGCGGGTGCAGCGCGGAGACCAGGTCCTCTTCCGGGCCGGTGGCCCACCCCGTCTGGGTGACGCGCGACCCGGCCGGCGCGCCGACCACGCGGTGCACGCGCAGCTCGTACGGCCCCCTGGCCACGGTCACGCTCTCCACCCGCAGCCCGGGGACCATCGGCGGGCCGCCCGCGAACACCGGCCGGTGCCAGGACGCCGCCCAGCCCCAGCCGTCGCCGTGCCCGGCGCCGAGCGGATGCAGCCGGCGCCGCACGCTGCTCCGGTCGCCGACGTGCACCGACAGATGGTTGTCCGCGACGTTGTCCGGCGCGGTCGGCCCGGTCCGCGTCGAGTACGCCTGCCGCCCGTAGTGCGGATCGTCCTCGGCCGCCGTCTCGCCCTCGTGCGGGCGCACATGATCGCTGCCGTGGTTGTGCAGCCGTACGATCCCGTCGGGGCGCGTCGCCTGCACCAGCAGCCCCGGTGCGGGCAGCGCCAGCACCCGGTCGGCCTCCTCCACAGGCGCCGGCTCCTCCACCGCGGTCCACAGCGCGTGGTCCGCCGGCGCGAGCAGCGCGACGAACGCCTTGGAGGCCCAGTAGGGGGAGGCGGGCCCGGAGTACGGTTGCAAGCTCGCCTCGTGCGGCCCGTGCCAGCCCAGCGTGAGCAGACCGTCCTCGCTCAGCGCCCCGCGCTCTATGAAGTAGCGCAGGCTGCCGCTCGCCAGCCGCCGCGACACCCCGGGTGTGAGCGGGGTGTGCCCGGTCAGCGCGCCCAGCGACACGGCCGCGGAGGCCGCGAAACGGTACGTCAGCGAGCGGCCGAAGTGCAGGGGCGCCCCGTCGGCGCCGAACATCAGGGCGCAGCCCTCCAGATGCTCGCGCAGCCGGGCGCCGTGGAGCTCCAGCATCTCGCGGTCGCCGGACAGGTGGGCGTCCAGCACCGGATACAGGTGCAGCGCCCAGCCGTTGTAGTGGTCGAAGGCCCGTCCGTCACCGTCGGCGTACCAGCCGTCGCCCCGGTACCAGCCCTCCATCAGCTCCAGCGCCCGTTCCCGCGCCGCGGCGGTCTCCGCGTCGCCGCGGCCCACCGACTCCAGGAACCCGGCGACGGTGTACGGGAAGAGGTACCAGTTGTTCGGCGCGGGCGTGTGCCGCAGCGCCCCGCGCAGCCACTCCTCCGCCCGGTCCTGCACCCCGCCGTCCAGCTGTTTCCACAGCCAGGGCGCCGTCAGCCTGAGACCGAGGGCGACGGAGGCGGACTCCACCATCGGCTGGCCCTGCACCTCGTGGTCGAGGATCAGCGGCCACGACTCGGTGTCGTCCCGCCCGGCGGTGCGGGTGCCCGCGCCGAGCCCCTCGGCGTACCGCTCCAGCCAGCCGTGCGGATCCTCACCGCCCGTCCCGGCGACCCGGAAGGCGGCGGCGAGGAAGGTGCGGGCGTACCCCTCCAGACCGTCGGAGCGCACCCCCGACCGGGAGGGGCGGCCGGGCAGGTCCAGCAGTGCGCCGCCCGGCGTGCGCCACCGCCAGGCCGCGGTGAGGAGCCCGTCCGCCACCGCCTCCCAGTGGGCGCGCGTGTACCCGGTGTGCGGGCTGGACGCCCGGTCCGCAGGCGGCAGTTCGAAGGGGATGCTCATGCGAGGAAGGCCAGCCTTTCGCGTCGTACGGGGTGGAGGAAGCCGGCGCCCGAGGCCCAGCGGGCCGTCTCGGCGACGGCCAGATCGGCCAGGCGGCGCCACTCGTTGCCCTGGGAACCGGCGAGGTGCGGGGTGATCAGCACGTTCTCGCAGTCCCACAACGGGTGCTCCGGCGGCAGCACTTCGGGATCGGTGACGTCGAGGACGGCGCGGATACGGCCGGCGAGCGCGGCGTCCGTGAGCGCGTCCTGGTCGATCACCGCTCCCCGGGCGGTGTTGATCAGCACCGCGTCGGGCCGCATCGAGTCGATCAGCGTACGGCTGACCAGGCCCCGCGTGGTGGGCAGCAGCGGCGTGTGCACGCTGACGGTGTCCGCACGCCGGAAGAGCTCGGCCAGCTCCACGCGGCGCACGCCGAGTTCGGCGGCGTCGGCGTCGGTGATGTACGGGTCGTGCAGCAGCACCTCCACGTCGTGCGGGCGCAGCAGTTCGACGACGCGGCGGCCGATGAGCGACGCCGAGAGGATGCCGACGGTGCGGTGGTGGTTGCCGACCGAGCGGGGCGTGGCGAGCGCGTCGACACGGCGGCGCACCGCGCGGTACTCGCGGGCCCGCTCCAGGGCGCGCTTGCCGGTGAGCAGGATCATCGACAGCGTGTACTCGGCCACCGGCAGCGCGTTCGCCGCGGCCGCCGAGGACACCTCGATGCCACGCTCCCAGCAGGCGTCGGTGACATGGCCGCGCACGCTGCCCGCGGTGTGCACGACCGCCCGCAGCCGGGGCGCCGCCGCGAGGACCGCCTCATCGAGCGGCGGGCAGCCCCAGCCGGTGACGAGGACCTCGGCGTCGGCCAGCAGGGCCCGGGCCCGGGCGGTGGTCAGGTCGTCCAGCACCGGAGGGGGCGCGAGGTCGCAGACCGCGCCGAGCGCGGCCAGGGCCTCGGGGTCCAGGACGGCCGCGGCGGCGGCCCGGGACATGGCGAGGACGGCGCGCGGGCGAAAGCCGGGTCCCGGCGATGACACGGTCATGGATCTCCTGTCGTGCGCGGCTTACTTGACGGCGCCGGCGGTCAGACCGCTGCGCCAGAAACGCTGGAGGAGGACGAAGGCGAGGATGAGGGGCAGGACGGCGAGCAGCGAACCCATGATCACCACCGGGTAGTACTCCGGCGACACCGACGCGGAGCTGTTCCACGTGTACAAGCCGAGACTGACCGGATACAGGTCCTGGTTCGACAGCATCACCATGGGCAGGAACAAGTTGTTCCAGATCGCCGTGAGCTGGAACAGGAACACGGTGACCAGCCCCGGCCCGAGCATCCTGAACGCCACGCGCGCGTACGTCGTCAGCTCGCCCGCCCCGTCGATGCGGGCCGCCTCCAGCACCTCGTCGGGCACATAGCCCTGCGCGAAGATCCGGCCGAGGTAGACGCCGAACGGGTTGAACAGCACCGGCACGAACACCGCCCAGAAGGTGTTGACCAGCCCGGCCTTGGAGGCCATCAGATACAGCGGCAGGGCGAGCACCGTCTGCGGCACCATCACGGCGGCCAGTACCACCCCGAACAGCTTCTCCTTGTGCCGGAAGCGGTACTTGTCGAAGGCGTACCCGCAGGCCATGCTCACGAGCGCGCCGATCGCGGCGCCGAGCACCGCGTACAGCAGGCTGTTGAGGTACCAGCGGCCGTACTGGCCGTCGTCCATCGTGAACAGGTCGCGCAGGTTGTCGCCGAAGGAGAAACCGCTCGGCGACAGCAGGTCGCTGCCGAACAGCGCGTCCCGGTTCTTGGCGGCGGCCAGTACCAGCCACAGCACGGGCAGCAGGGTGTACAGCACGGAGAGGCCGACCACGGCGTTGACGGTGGCCCGGCCCATCAGCCTCGGGCGCAGCAGGGCGCTGCCGGGGGCACTCATCGGGCCTCCTTCGCGTCGGCGCGGCCGGTGAACCGGGTCACGCCGTAGGACAGGGCGATCGTGCAGGCCAGCAACACCACCGACGCGGCCGCCGCCAGACCGTAGTTGTTGCGGGTGAAGGCGGCGTCGTAGATGTACATGCTGGGCGAGAACCGGGAGTTGACCATGGGCGAGGACTGGCTGAGCAGCATCGGCTCGGTGAACAGCTGCAGCGCCCAGATCAGGGTGAACATCGCCACCATCACGAGTGAGGCGCGGATCAGCGGCGTCTTCACCTGCAGCGCGGTGCGCACCGGTCCGGCGCCGTCGACCACCGCCGCCTCGATCACCTCGCGGGGCACCGCTTGCAGTGCGGCGTAGAAGACCACCATGTTGTAACCGAGGTTGGACCACAGGGCGATGTTCACGATGGACGGCAGCACGGTATGCAGGCCCAGGAAGTCGATGTGCAGGTCCGCCTTCGCGAACAGGTCGATGACCGGACTGATGCCCGGCGTGTACAGATACAGCCAGATCAGCGCGGCGATGATGCCGGGCACCGCGTGTGGCAGGAACAGCCCGAGCTGCGCCCACGCCCGCAGCCGTACGACACCCGAGTCCAGCAGCAGGGCCAGGGCGAGCGCGCCGGCGACCATGAGCGGGATGTAGATCAGGCAGTACAGCGCGACCGTGCCCAGCCCTGCGAGGAACGTCGGGTCGGTCAGGACGGCCGTGTAGCTGCGCAGGCCCACGAAGACCTGCCGTTCGGGGCCGAAGCCGAGGCCGGGCTGGTCGTCGCTGAAGAAGCTGAGGTAGAGGGCTGTCCCCACCGGGATCAGGAAGACGGTGACCAGCAGTGCGAAGAACGGCGTCATCAGCACGCCGCACGCGGTCAGTTGCCGGCGTTGGGCTGCCCGGCGGGCGCGCGTGGCGGGCGCCGCTGTGCCGGCGGTCGTCGTGCGCTGCGGGGTCGCGGTCATGGCCATGGGGTTCTCACCTGCCTTTCGGGCGGCTCAGGTGGTGTGCTCGGTGGTGGACAGGCCGAGGGCCTTGAGGTCGGGCATGGTGCCGTCCTGGGCCGTGCGCAGGGAGCCGACCAGGCTGCCCTGGCCGGCGCCGACGCGGGCGAAGGAGTCCTGCATGACCTTCTGCGTGGCGGTCATCCGCGGGCCCCACACCCAGCCGTCGCGGATCTTGGCGGCCTCCTGTTCGAAGAGGCGGTAGATGTCCTGGCCGCCGTAGTAGGAGCGGTCGAAGGCCTCCCGGCCGACGGCGACCAGCGCGGTCGCGGCCGGGTACTGGCTGGATGTGCCGCTGGACAGGCGGGCGCGCAGCGCGTCGGGGTGGGAGACCTGCCACTCGATGAACTCCATCGCGGCCTCGGGGTGCCGGCTGTCCTTCGTGACGGCGAAGGTGGAGCCGCCGTGCGTGCCCACGTAGGGCCGGCCGTCGTCCCACTGCGGCAGCGGGGCGATCCGCCACAGACCCTTCTGGCCGGGCCGCGCCTTCATCTGCGCCCCCGCGTCCCAGGCGCCGCTCAGCCGGGTGAGCACCAGGCCGTTGGCGATCTGGGCGTCCGCCTGGCGGCTCTCCACCGCGTTCATGAACACGTCGCCGCGGTCGACGAGGCCCTGCCAGTAGTCCGCGACCCGCCGGGAGGGCGCGTCGGTGAGGGAGACGTTCCAGGCGCCGCCCCGGGTGTCGAACCAGTGCGCGCCCGCCTGCCAGGCGTACGCGGCGAACTGGGTGGCGCCGTCGGTCGGGAACAGCACCAGGCGGCGGCCGGGAGCCTTGCGCCGGACCGCTGCGGCCAGTTCGCCGAACTCCTCCCAGGTGTGCGGGAGCCGAAGCCCGTACCGCTCGAACAGGTCGGCGCGGTAGTGCATGACCATCGGCTCGACGTCCAGCGGGACGCTGAACACACGGCCCTCGAACGTCGTCAGCCCCAGTGCCTGCGGCAGCAGCCTGGCCCGCAGCGTGTCGCTGACCAGACCGGTGATGTCCCGGGCGACGCCGTCGATGGCGAAGCCCGGCACCTGCGGATACTCGATGGTGGCGACGTCGGGCGCGTTGCCCGCCCGGGCGGCGTTGCTGAGCTTGGCGTAGCCGCCCTGCCCGCCGGAGGGGATCTGCTGGAACTCGACCTGGACCGTGCGGTGTGTGCGGTTGAACGCGTCGACGACCTCCTTGCTGCCGCGCAGCGCGGACCAGAAGGTGATGCGTGTGACGGTGCTGCTGCGCGACCGTGCGTCGCCTGCGCCGCCGCACGCGCTCACGCCTGCGGCGAGCGGCGCGGCGGTCAGCGTGGCGAGCACGGATCGACGGGTGGGTCGACGGCTCGGTCGACCGGGCATGGTGCCTCCCGCGGCTCCTGTGTGTCCGGGACACGGCTGTTCGGGGACACCGGCATCCTCGGGCGGCCGACCGTAAACGGTCAATAGATCGATCAGAAGAAAATTAAACGCTCAAACGCTCATTGTGGCTGCCGGTCGGCCGGAGCCCGGGTCGAGCCGCGCACCATCAGCGACGGCAGCAGCTCGACGCGCTGCACCGCCCCGGCCGCCGGTCCGCCGCTGCGGCCCAGCCGGCGCAGCAGCAGTTCCGCGGCCACCCGGCCGACCTCCGCCTTCGGCGGGGCCACCGCCGTCAGCGGGGTGCTGCCGAGGGAAGCGACCACGTCGTCGTACGCCACGACCGAGCAGTCCTCCGGCACCCGCACCCCGTCGTCCGCGAGCCGCTGGACCAGCATCAGCGCGTCCACGTCGCCGTGCAGAACGGCGCCCGTCGCCCCCACCTTGCGCAGGATCGCCGCCAGTTCCGCGGTCTCCTGCCCGGTGTACGGCCCGTCCTGCCCCGCCTCCGGGGCGCTGAGCAGCCACGCCCACTCCTCGATCAGCGGGTGCGCCTCGGCGATCTCCCGGAAGGCTGCCCGCAGCGAGCGCGCGGTCGGGCTGTCGTCGCGGGTGGCGAACACCAGACGCCGGTGGCCCAGTCCCACCAGGTGCTCGACGGCGAGGCGGGCGCCATGGACGTGGTCGGAGCAGACGGAGTCCATCGCCTGCAGCGCACTGCCGGGCGGGGGGCGCCGTTCCATCAGCACGGCCGGCACATCCAGCGCGGCCAGCCATGCGTAGTCGGCCTCCTCCACGGCCCGGCTGCGCCAGCGCGGTGCCAGCAGCAGCCCGCGCGCGCCGTCCGCGAGGGCCCGCTCCACCAGGGGCCGCTCGGCGCCCGCCACCTGCGGCGCGATGTGCAGCGCGATGCGCAGTCCGGCGTCCTCAAGCACCGTGCGGGCGCCGTGCAGGGTCTCGGAGAGATACGAATGCCGCTCGGGTACGACCACCGCGACCGCGTCGCCCTCCGCGGCGCCCCCGGTGGGTACCTCCTGCGCCGCCAGCGCCGAGCGCACGACACCGTGCCCGCGCCGCAGCCTCCCTTCGCGGGTCAGCTCCTCCACGTCCCGGCGCACGGTGACCACCGACACCTGGAGCTCCGCCGCGAGGTCGCGCACCCGGGCGGAGCCGCGGGCCTGCACCGCGGCGAGGATGCGCTGACGCCTGAGATCGACCGGCTCCCGCACATGTGCCTCCCCGAGCCGCGGATGTTCGTTTGAGCGATTGGGCTCATCATATCGATCGCCGACGGGGCGGGAGGCGGAACGGTGCACACGCTGCCGCGGTGGTTGCGGCGGGCGGGGTCTGACGCCGGGCGGCGGGGGTTCAGTCCCACAGCGGGTAGGTGACCACCCGCTCGAACCCGCTCGGCCGGCCGTCGGTGTAGGTCAGCGTCATCCGGGTGTAGTGCCGCGTCTGCGGATGCTTCTTCCACGGCTTCGGCTGGTCGAGCCGCACCTTCACCGCGAAGGAGTGGAAGCGGCCCGCCGCGCAGTACGGCTTGCAGTCGTTGACCGCGTTGACGCCCTCGGCCACCGCCGCGCGCGTGCCCCACCGCTTCCAGTGCAGGGAGCCGAGGCGGCTGTTGCCGTCGCCGCAGGCCAGGATGAAGTCGGCGGGGCGCACCCGCGGATGCCACAGGCAGTCGACGAGCACCGGAGCGGGCGCGCGCCGCGCGGTGTGGGCGGTAGGCGCGGCCGAGGACGCCGGAGCCGTCGCCGCCGCGAGAGAGGCGGCGGCACAGAGAATCAAGGCCGCCCTCAGCGTGTGTGTGCGCATGGTCCGCTCCCGCTGTCGTCCGCATTGCGCCAGGTCGCCCGGCACGGCTGCACGACCGTCTCATGCCGGGCGACGAGGTCTGCTCCGACGCTACGACCGCGGCGCGAAACGCACCACTCGTCCGGAGCAACCGGTCCCTGACGGTGACATCCCCGTTATCATCACCTAAGCGCGAAAACAGATGATGTGTCCCTGAAGCAGGGCTTTCGTCCCGGCCGGAGTGATCATGTCCCGCAAGCGTCCGTCGGACGACGGCGATGAGTTGCTGGCCAGGCTCGGTGCCCTGACCGCCCAGGCGCGCGAGCGCGCGGAACTGCAGCGTTCGCAGGTCGAACTGGCCATCGCCCTGCAGCGCGGCATGCTCCCGGCCCACCTGCCCACCGCGCCCGGCTTCCATCTGGCCGTGCGGTACACGCCGGCCAACTCGGGACTGAGCGTCGGCGGTGACTGGTACGACGCGTTCACCCTGCCCGACGGGCGTATCGGGCTGTCCATCGGCGATGTCCAGGGCCACAACATCGACGCCGCCGCCTTCATGGGGCAGGTCCGGGTCGCGCTGCGCGCGCTGGCCTCGGTCACCAGCCACCCGGGCGAACTGCTCACCCGCACGAACGACGTGTTGCTGTCGCTCGGCACGGATCTCTTCGCCACCTGCACCTTCATCCGGCTGGACCCGGCCACCGGGCTGCTGGAGAGCGCCCGGGCCGGCCACATACCCTTCGTCTGGGCCACGGCCGACGGCCGCTCCGGCATCGCCGAGGGGGAGGGCGGCCCGCCGCTGGGCGTCCTGGACGGCATCTCCTACCCGGTCGCCCGCCACCATCTGACCACCGGCGGGGTGTTCGTCCTGGTCACCGACGGCGTGGTCGAGGGCCCGGCACTCGGCGTCGACGAAGGCCTCGACCAGGTGGTCCGCCTCGCCGGCGTCGCCGCGGTCGCCGGCCTGGAGGCCACGTCGCTGGCCGCGGCGGTGATCAGGGGCGCGGAACGTGTGGGCCACGCCGACGACGCGGCGGTCCTGGTCGTCGGCCACGACGGCCTGCTGCCCCGGGAACGCTAGGGCTCGCCGTCCGGCGCGGACCGGACCGACGCGAGGGGCCCGTCCGGTGTCCGGCCCCGCGCCCCTCTTGGGCGGGGCCGGCCGCAAGGTGGCCCGACCTCCGCGGGGCGGGCCCGCCCGAGGCGAGCGGCCCAGCCCTCCCCCCGGAGCGGCGCGGCGCCCGCCTTCGCGAGTGACCAGGCCCCGCGGAGCGGCCCGGCGCCAGTCTTCGCGGAGCGGTCCCGCCTCCGGGCGAGCGGCCCAGTCCTCCTGTGGAGTGGAGCGGCGCGGCGCGAGCCTGCGCGGGGCGGCCCCGCCCCGGGCGAGCGGCCCAGTCCCTCCCCGCGGAGCGGATCGGCGCGGCGCCGGCCTGCGCGGGCCGGTCCCGCCCTCGGCGAGCGGCCCAGTCCCCCCCGCGGAGCGGAGCGGCCCCGCGCCAGCCCCACCAACGCCCCCACTCAGCCATCGGGCGGGATCCCGGCGCGTCACGGGTCGCTGTCTCGGGGGTGGCGGTGTCTTATGGCGGTGTGGTGGCTTCCCGGGACCTGCGGCGACCGGCCGTGATCGTGCTTCAGGCGCTGGCCGTCGCCGCCTGCTACTACGCGGCCGCCCGGCTGGGGCTGATGCGGCAGCTGGTGGTGGAGAGCGCGGTCGTCACCCCCATCTACCCCGCCTCCGGCGTCGCCGTGGCCGCGCTGCTGATCCTCGGTCTGCACGTCTGGCCCGGCGTCGCCGTCGGCACGCTGGTGCTCATCGCGTCGATCGCCCCCGTCCAGCTCGACGTGCTCGGCACCGTCGCCGGCAACACGCTCGCCCCCGTCTGTGCCTGCCTGCTGCTGCGCCGTGCCGGCTTCCGGCTCAGCCTGAGCCGGTTACGCGACGGTCTCGTGCTCGTCTTCCTCGGCGCCCTGACCGCCATGCTGATCAGTGCCTTCGCGGGCGTCGGCCTGCTCGTCGCCAGCGGCAAACTGCCCGCCCCCGACTTCTGGCCCGTCTGGCTGGCCTGGTGGGTCGGCGACGCCATGGGTGTCCTGATCGTCACCCCGCTGCTGCTCATGCTGTACACCGTGCGCCTGCCGCTGGTGCTGACCCGGTGGAAGGAGGCCGTGCTCCTCACCCTCATCACCTGTGCGCTGGTCCCGCTGGCCACCCACTCCACCCTGAGCATGCTCTTCCTCGTCTACCCCCTGCTGATCTGGGTGGCCCTGCGCTTCCGCCTCGCCGGCAGCATGCTGGTCGCGCTGCTCACCTCCGTCCTGGCCACCGTCGCCGCCACCGACCGCGTCGGCCCCTTCGAGCAGCTCACCCGTATCGAGGTGATGGTCAAACTCCAGGCGTTCAACGGCTCCATGGCACTGACCGCCCTCCTGCTGTCAGCGGTGATCACCGAGCAGCTCAACACCCGGCGCTCGGTGGAGAACGCCTGCCAGGAACTCGCCGAGGTCCTCGAACACCTCACCGCCGGCGAGCCACCGCCCCCGCGCTCGCCCCGCGACCGCACCGACCACTGACGCGGCCCCCGCCCGGCGCCCACCCTCGCGAGATCCCCGTACGACCTGGAAAGATGAGCTGGGTCAGGAACGATCTACCAGGGACCGAACCCAACCGGAGGAGCGGGCACACATGCAGCACGAGCGAGCGGGCAAGCAGGCCGGACCCGAGGACCTCGTCGACGTCGCCCGGCTGGTCACCGCGTACTACACGCTGCACCCCGACCCGGCCGAACCGGGCCAGCGCGTGGCGTTCGGCACGTCCGGCCACCGGGGCTCGTCCCTGGCGACGGCCTTCAACGAGGACCACATCGCCGCCACCAGCCAGGCCATCTGCGAGTACCGGCAGGCCCAGGGCATCGACGGACCCCTCTTCCTCGGCGCCGACACCCACGCGCTGTCCGAGCCCGCCAAGGCCACCGCCCTGGAGGTGTTCGCCGCCAACGACGTCACCGTCCTCATCGACACCGCGGACGGCTACACCCCCACCCCGGCGCTCTCGCACGCCATTCTCACCCACAACCGCGGCCGCACCTCCGGCCTCGCCGACGGCGTCGTCGTCACCCCCTCGCACAACCCGCCCGCCGACGGCGGCTTCAAGTACAACCCGCCCAGCGGCGGCCCCGCCGGCTCCGAGGCCACCTCCTGGATCCAGGACCGGGCCAACGACATCATCCGCGCCGGCCTGAAGGACGTCCGCCGCATCCCCTACGCCCGCGCCCTGACCGCCTCCACCACGGGGCGCTACGACTACCTCGGCACCTACGTCGCCGACCTGCCGAGCGTCCTCGACCTCGACGCGGTCCGCTCGGCCGGCGTGCGCATCGGCGCCGACCCGCTCGGCGGGGCGTCCGTGGCGTACTGGGGACGTATCGCCGAGGATCACCGCCTCGACCTGACTGTGGTCAACCCGCTCACCGACCCCACCTGGCGCTTCATGACGCTGGACTGGGACGGCAAGATCCGCATGGACTGCTCCTCGCCCAACGCCATGGCCTCGCTCATCGCCCAGCGCGACCGCTTCCAGATCGCCACCGGCAACGACGCGGACGCCGACCGGCACGGCATCGTCACCCCGGACGCCGGGCTGATGAACCCCAACCACTACCTCGCCGTCGCCATCGACTACCTCTACCGCCACCGCGAGCAGTGGCCGGCCGGCGCCGGTGTCGGCAAGACCCTGGTGTCGTCCGCGATGATCGACCGGGTCGCCGAGGGCCTCGGCCGCCGCCTGGTCGAAGTACCGGTCGGCTTCAAGTGGTTCGTCGACGGACTGCTCGACGGCTCCCTCGGCTTCGGCGGCGAGGAGTCGGCCGGCGCCTCCTTCCTGCGCCGTGACGGCTCGGTGTGGACCACGGACAAGGACGGCATCCTGCTCGCCCTGCTGGCCTCGGAGATCACCGCGGTCACCGGGCGGACCCCCTCGCAGCACTACGCCGACCTCACTGCCCGCTACGGCGAGCCCGCCTACGCACGCACCGACGCCCCCGCCACGCGCGAGGAGAAGGCGCTGCTGGGCAAGTTGTCCCCGGCGCAGGTCGGCGCCGACACCCTGGCCGGTGAGGCCGTCACCGGCGTCCTCACCGAGGCGCCCGGCAACGGCGCGGCCATCGGCGGCATCAAGGTGAGCACGGCCAACGCCTGGTTCGCGGCCCGCCCCTCCGGCACCGAGGACGTGTACAAGATCTACGCCGAGTCCTTCCTCGGCGCCGACCACCTCGGCCGGGTCCAGGAGGAGGCCAAGGGCGTGGTGCTGGCGGCCCTGGGCGGCTGACGTGGTGCGACCGGTCGCCCGCCCGCCCCGGGCGACCGGGGCGGCGCGTCCGGTCCGGCCGGCGTGACTTGATCCCTTCGTCGGCCGGGTGACAGGATGCGGCTCGCCGGTTTGTTTACTTCGGGACAGTCGTCCGGAGCGAGCGCGGAGGGGTCGGCCGTGGCGCTGCAGGAACGTGCGGTCAGAACGCGCCGAACCATCCTCCTGGCCGCCGCCGCCGTCTTCGCCGAGGTGGGCTACGAGTCCGCGACCATCGCGCAGATACTGCAGCGCGCCGGGGTGACCAAGGGCGCGCTGTACTTTCACTTCCCCTCCAAGCGCGAGCTGGCCGAGGCCGTGCTGGCCGACCAGCTCGGCGCCGTACCCGAGGTGCCCGCGCAGGACCTGGTGCTCCAGGAGGCCCTGGACACGACCTTCCTGGTCGCCCACCTTCTCAGCCGCGGCGACCCGTTGGTGCGGGGCGGCATCCGTCTCACCGTGGAACCGGGCGTCCTGTGCGAGGACTTCGACTCGCGGGCGCCGCTGCGCGGCTGGGTCGCACGCAGCGCCGGCATGCTGTCCCGGGCCAAGGCGCACGGCGAACTCCTGCCGCACATCGACGTGGACGCGGCGGCGCGGATGTTCGTCGCCGCGTTCACCGGCGTGCAGCTCCTGTCGAAGATCCTGACCGGCCACGCCGATCTGGCCGAGCGGACCGCCGACATGGAACGGCATCTGATGGCGAGCATCGCCGTCCCCGCCGTGCTGCTCCAGCTGGACATGGCACCCGACCGCGGCGCCCGCGTCCACGCGCAGCTGTGCGGCCGGGCGAACCGCCCGCCGGGTCGGCCGTCCTGACCGTCTCCGGCCGCCTGCCCAGCCGCACGCCGGGGTCAGATCCAGCCGTCGAGCGCCTTGAGGAACCCTTCCAGATCGTCACGGTGGAGGGTGCGCCCGGCACCGGCACGGCCCGCACCTCGAAACCACGGCCGCGCAGCAGTTCCGTGTCGCCCGGCCCGATCAGGAAGCTGGGCTCGGCGAGCGCCACCAGCGACGGTACTTCCGCGCGTCGCGGCAGGAAGCCCCGCAACTGCGCACCGCCCAGGAAATGCGCGGTGCGCGGATCCCAGTCAGCGAGGGTGGCCAGTTCGACGTCCACGTCCTCGTCGGCCCAGCGCGGGTTGAGCGCGGTGATCTGCTCGCGCGTGGCGGACTTGAAACCGGCGAACACCGTCGGGTCGACGGCTGCCCGCGGGTCGGCGGTGGACCACGCGGGGTCGGCGTACATCGCGCGGCCGGGCCGCAGCCGGTCCACGGCGAGCAGGAGCGACAGACCGCCGAGCGAGTGCCCGAGGGCGAGGTCGGCGCCGGCAGGCAGTATGTCGACCAGGTCGTCGGCGAACAGCTCGGGGGAGTAGGCGTCGGCGCGCGGCGAGCCGCCGTGGCCGCGCAGGTCGACGGCGATGACGCGGTGGCCGCGGTCGGCGAGCAGCGGGCTGACCCGGTGCCAGGTGCGGGCGTCGGACATGATGCCGTGGACCAGCAGCGCGGTCCGTTCGCCGGTACCCCATTCACGGGTGTTGAGCAGCACGGTCGTGGTCCGGGCACAGCGACCCGCCCACGGTGAACGTGCCGTCGGCCGCCTGCCGGTAGGTGTGCACGGCCACCGTGCCGTCCCCGACCCGGGTCCGGCGCTCACCCCGCGGCCCGGCCGAACCCACGGTCGCTCCGGGTAGTTGACGTTCAGCGCGTGGGTGGGGGAGAGCAGGCGGTGCGCGCGCCGCCGGCCCAGCGGCGAGGCGCCGTACCGGGCCGCCGCCTGGTACGTCGTACCGCTCGGCAGCGTCGAGCCGTGCGCGATCTGGGCGCTGAACGCCACGGCAGGAACCCGCTCGTCGACGGCGGCCAGCGCGGCCTCCACGGTCCCCGAGTCGTTCCCCTGCGAACTCACGTTCGGCCCGGAGTCGACTCCGGTCACCACCACGTCCGGAGCAGTCTCTGGCGTCGCGGGCGGGCAGTTGGGCCCGGTGCTGCGCCGCGAAGCTGCCGCTGTTGGTGACACTCGTACCTGCTCCGCTCATGTACGGCCACGGCGCCACCACCACGTCGGCTCCGGCCGAGCACAGGGCCTGCGCATCTGGTACAGGCCGCGCCCCTCGGCGCCGTCGGTCCGGTCGGCCTGCACGGAGTCGTCGTTGCTCAGCAGCACCCGCATCCCGGTGAGCGGGGGCCGCTCACCGTGCCGGACGGGGGAGCGGGGGCCGTGGGCACACCAGGCACCAGCCGATGGTGATGAGCAGGACGGTCTACACGCCGCCGAACAGGAGCACGGCGGGCAGCGCCAGCGGTTCGCCGCCCAGGATCCATGGATTGCGGCGGCGGGTGCGGTCCGACAGGGCACCGGCGAGCGGGTTGAAGACGGTCGCGAAGACCGCGGCGATACCGGTGACCAGCCCCAGGCCGGCCTCCTTGTGGGCCGGGTCGACATGCTGGCCACGGTGCCCTCCTCGATCGTGCGGGCAGGCGGATCCGGGACCGTGACGGCCGGCGCGAGGCCGTGACGGACCAGGAACGGAGGTGAGGGGACTGAACGAGTTGCACGTGTCAGTGAGGCGTGTGGATTCATTTCTTAACAGTCGCGGGATGACCTTAGAAGACCCCCTGCACCGGAAAGATCCGAACGGAAGCCAACACGACGCGAGGTCGCATGGTGGGCTGGATCAGTGCGGGGGCATGGGAGCGCCCGCGGGGGTTACCCGGCGGCCATGGCGAAGCTGCATCTTCCGGGACGGAAGGAACACGGCGACGGCGAGGCGGAGCACACGCCCGCACCGGCGCCCGAGGAAATGGGTCCCGGGCCCGAAGTGGAGCGCCGGGCGCCGGACACCCCGACGAAACTGCCGAAGGGAGCATGGCGGCGGATCCTCAAAGGGAGCCTGCGGGAGTTCAAGGACGACGAACTGACCGACCGGGCGGCCGCCCTGACGTACTACGGCGTGCTGGCCCTCTTCCCGGCGCTGCTGGTGCTGGTGTCCATCCTCGGCCTCACGGGCCGTTCGACCACGGACAACGTGCTGGACAACATCCGCAAGCTCGCCCCCGGCTCGGCGCGCGACATCCTCACCCGGGCCGTCGAGCAATTGCAGGGGAGCGCCGGCCTCGGCTCCCTCATGGCGGTCGTCGGTGTGGTGGTCGCGCTGTGGTCCGCTTCCGGCTATGTGGCGGCATTCATGCGCGCGGCCAACGCCGTCTACGACATGCCGGAGGGCCGGCCCGTATGGAAGATCCTTCCGGTACGGCTCGGTGTCACGACCGTCCTGATGGTGCTGGCCGTGGTGAGCGCGCTGATCGTGGTCTTCACCGGAGGCATCGCCCGACGGGCCGGGGACGCCCTCGGTCTCGGCGATACCGCCCTGACGGTGTGGTCGATCGCGAAGTGGCCGGTGCTGGTCCTCCTGGTCACCGTGATGATCGCCCTGCTGTACTGGGCGGCCCCCAACGCCAAGGTCAAGGGGTTCAAGTGGATCACCCCGGGCAGCTTCCTGGCCCTGGTGATCTGGCTGATCGCATCCGCCGGGTTCGCGATCTACGTCGCCAACTTCGCGTCGTACAACAAGACCTACGGCACCATGGCCGGCGTCATCGTCTTCCTGGTGTGGCTGTGGATCGGCAACCTCGCGGTGCTGCTGGGCCTGGAGTTCGACGCGGAGACCGTGCGGCAGCGGGCCATCGCGGGCGGGCTGCCGGCCGACGCCGAACCGTACACCGAGCCCCGGGACACCCGGACCTGGGACGAGGAGGACCTGCGCCGCCTGGGCGACGGCGACCACTGACCCCCGCGCAGCAGCGTCGCGTGCCGTTGTCCGGGACCACCGGGCAGCGGCACCGTCGTACACGCGTCCACCTGCTCACCGTCCGGTGTGGTCCATCGCGCACCCGCGCCACCGTCGGTGGCCACGCCCCGTTGGGTAGCCGTGGCGCCGCGGCAGTGACGGTTCTGCACCCGGGGCGGCCGACCCGGACCGCGGCGGCGTCGATCGCTGATGCCGTACGACGACGGGGAGTCATGCACGTGTGGACAAGTGTCGGCGCGCCGGAGCTGCCGCCCGCGCCCCTGGTCGGCCGCAGCAGGGACATCACCCGGCTCACCGGCTTGTTGACCCGTCACCGCCTGGTGACCGTCACCGGCACGGCCGGCCTCGGCAAGAGCCGGCTGGCCGCCACCGCGATGATCCGGACGGCGGGTGGGCCCGCCGTCACCGTGCGCGTCCAGGGCAGCGGACCCGCCGCCCCCGGCACGCTGACCGCCGCGGTCGTACAGGCCCTGGCCCTACGAGGGCACATCCCGGGCGCACAGACGGCCTCGACGGGGCAGTCCGTGAGCGGGTGCCGACGCACGCCGGCACCGGCCGCCTCCCAGGCCGTGACCGGAAGACCGGCCGCTTCCCGCGACCTGACCACCGTCCTGCCCGCCTCCCCGCTCCTGCTGCTCCTCGACGACGTCGACCCGGCCCACGCCGAGTGCACCGGGCTCGTGCAGCGGCTGCTGATGGCCGCGCCCGCCCTGCGCGTGCTCGTCACCTCGCGCCGCCCCCTCGGGCTCGGGGACGAACGCGTCCTGCGTCTCGCCCCGCTGCGCACCGAGCCCCGCGACGGCGCCCCGGCACCGGCGGTCCGGCTCTTCCTGGACCGCGCCCGGCGCGCGGCACCGGAGTTCGCCCCGGCGGACGGTGACCTGCCGGTGATCGGTGCCATCTGCGGCCATCTGGAGGGCAATCCGCTGGCCATCGAACTCGCCGCGGCCCAGGTCGCCCACCACCCCCTGCGCCGGCTCGCCGCCCTGACCGCGCGCCGCCAGTGCTGGCTGTCCGACGCCGAGGCCCCCCTGCGGCGGCACCGCTCGCTGCGCGCGGCCGTCGGCGCGGACTACGTACTGTGCGACCGGGACCTGCGGATGGTGTGGGGCCGGGCCGGTGTCTTCGCCGGGTCCTTCGCCGAGTCGACGGCGGTGTTCCTGTGCGCGGGCGGCGGCGTCACGCCGGACCAGGTCCCCTCCTGTCTGGCCCGGCTGGCCGTGGCCGGCATCCTCACGCCGGTCACGGACCCCGGCGGGGTCGTGCCCGTCCGCTACCGGATGACGCGGGCCGCCCGCGAGTTCGGCACCGAGCGGCTGCGCGAGGCGGGGGAGTACCCGGTCGCCGCGGAACGCCGGGCGCTCCACTGCCGCCGCGTCGCCGCCGTCGCCGCCGATCTGTGGCACGCCGGCAGCCAGCACCAGGCGGTGCAGCTCGCGCGGGACGAGCACGCCGACGTCACCGCCGCCGTGCGGCACGCCCTCACCGAACCCGGACAGACCGAGACGGCCCTGGAGACGGTGCTCGACCTGTGGTTCTGGTGGGGCGTGTACGACCACGCCGAGGAGGGCGGCGACCACCTCCTGCGGCTGCTCCCGCTCTGCGACCCCGGCGGTCCCCTCGCGGTCCGGGCGCTGTGGCTGACGGCCTGGCTGCGGGCCGGCACCCATCCACGACAGGCCGGCGACCTGCTCGCCCGGGCCTGGCCGGCGGCCGTCCGGGCCGGTGACGACGCCACCGCCGGCCGGATCGCCCACGCCCAGGGCGTCCTCGCGCTGCACCGGCACGACCTGCGGGCGGCCGCCGCGCACTTCGAGGACGCCGCCCGGATCATCCCGCCCGGAGCGCCCGGCGGCCCGTCGGCGTCGGTCGCCCTGTCCGCCCTGGCCATCGCCCGGGCGGGCTTCGCGCCGCACGCCGCACGCCGCAGCGCCCATCAAGCCCTCACCCGGCCCGAGACCCGGGACGACGCCTGGGCGTGCGCGGTCGCCCGCTACGCCCGGGCCTTCGTCGACCACCGCCAGGGCCGCACCGCCCGCGCCTGGCGCCGCGCCGGCCGGGCCCTGGCGGACCTGGACGGCCAGCCCCCGCCGCTCGGCGCCGCCGCCCTGCGCCGGCTGCTGGCCGACCTCGAGACGGGCGCCCGGGACACACCCCGCGCGCCCGTGCCGCGCCCCGGCGGCACGGCACCGGAACGTCCCCCGAATGCAGTCGACATGCCACGACCGGCCGAGGAGATGCCCGCTTCATATCGTCACATGATGTAACAGTACGGTCATGGAATCGCTGCAGAGTGTGATGAACCGTGCCGCCGGCCGCCCGTCCCGCCGTGCGAGGACAGCGCTGGTGCTCGTGACGACCCTTGCCGCGCTGAGCACGGCCGGGACGGCGGCCGAGGCCGTAACGCGGCTCGGGCCCGACTGGGACGCCATCGCGGCCTGCGAGTCCGGGGGCAACTGGCAGGCCAACACCGGCAACGGCTACTACGGTGGCCTGCAGTTCAGCCGGTCCAGTTGGCGGGCGGCCGGCGGGCTCAGATACGCGCCGCGCGCCGACCTCGCCACCCGGCGCCAGCAGATCAAGGTCGCCCGGCGCCTGGCCGCCCAGCAGGGCATGTCGGCCTGGGGCTGCGCCTGACCCGTCAGCGGCGGATCAGGCCCAGGTCCGTGGCGACGGCGACCGCGGCGGTGCGCGAGTCCACGCCGAGCTTGGCGTACACCCGCGCCAGATGCGACTTCACGGTCCCCTCGGTGAGGTGCAGCCGTCCGGCCACGGCCTGGTTCGACAACCCGTCGGCCACCAGGCCCAGCACCTCCGTCTCGCGCCGAGTCAACGACGTCCCCGGCGTGCGCAGCCGGTGCAGCAACCGGTCCGCGACCGCCGGCGCCAGCGCCGTACGGCCGGCCGCCGCGGTGCGCACGGCCGCGGCCAGATCCTCGGGCCGAGCGTCCTTCAACAGGTAACCGGCGGCCCCGGCCTCGATGGCCGGCAGGGTGTCGGCGTCGGAGTCGTAGGTGGTGACGATGACGACGCGCGGCGCGCCCGGCCGCGCCGTGATCGCGGCCGTGGCCTCGGCGCCGTTCATACCTCCCTTGAACTGCAGATCCATCAGCACCACGTCGATGTCTCCGCCGGCCGCCCGTACGACAGCCTCTTCGGCGGTGGCGGCCTCGGCCACCACGGCCAGACCTGGCTCCGTCTCCAGGACGGCGCGCAGCCCGGCCCGCACCACGGGGTGGTCGTCGGCCAGCAGCAGCCGGATGGGGGTGTCGGTCACGCGCGGGCCTCGGGTTCGGAGTGGGTGGACGCGGTCAGGGGCAGCCGCACGCTCAGGGCGGTGCCCCGCCCCGGCGCCGACGTGAGGGCGAGGGTGCCGCCGAGGTCCTGCACCCGCGCCCGCACGGCCGTGAGGCCGAATCCGCCGCCCTCCGGGTCGGGGACGGGGAGCCGCTGGGGGTCGAAGCCGGTGCCGTCGTCGACGACGTCCAGGGTCACCTCTGCCTCGGAGTGGCCGAGCGTGACGTCGACACGGGTGGCGCGGGCGTGGCGCACGGTGTTGGACACGGCGGACTGGGCGATGCGCAGCAGCGCCACCTCGTGCCCGGTGGGCAGCGGCGCCGGCGTGCCGGTGCGGTGCAGGCGCGCGGTGAGCGGATGGCGCGCGGACGTGGTGACGCACAGCCGTTCCAGGGCGTCGGCGAGCGTGCTGCCGTCCAGCGCCGGTGGGGCGAGGGCGGCGACGAAACGCCGGGCCTCGGCGAGGTTGTCCACCGCGGCCTGCCGTGCCTGCTCGACATGGCCGGCCGCGACGTCCGCAGCGCCGGGCAGCGCCCGCCCGGCCGCCGTCAGCAGCAGCTGGATGCTGGACAGCCCCTGGGCGAGCGTGTCGTGGATCTCGCGGGCCAGCCGCTCCCGCTCGGCCAGCACTCCGGCCGTGTGCTCGGCGACGGCCAGGTCGGCACGCGTCGCGGTCAGCTCCTCGATCAGCCTGCGCCGCTGCTCGCTCTCCCGGTACAGGGCCTGATAGCCCCACACCACGGCCACCGCAACGGCCGCGCCGAGTGCCGGACCGATCGCCATCGCGGGCCCGAACGAACCCTGGTGCGCGGCGAACCCGGCGATCGCGGCCGCCGCGGTCGCGGCGACGGCCACCACAGCACCCCGCCGTGGCAGCAGATGGAGCTGCAGGAAGTACAGCGGGAACGCCACCCACACCCCGTCGGCGGTCAGCGTCAGCAACCCCAGCCATACGACCCCGACGGCGCCCAGCCAGACCGCGGCCGCCCGGCGCGAGACGCGCACGCGGGGCAGCAGCGGACCGGCCGCGTAGACGAGCCCGCAGACCGCGGCGACGGCGGTGACCGCCGCGGGACGGGGCCCGCCGGAGGCGACGGCCCGGACGGCGGCCAGCGCGAGCAGCCCGACGACCAGTAGATGCAGGCACCAGGTCAGGACCCGGGTCGTCGGGGTGGTCAGGAGTGAGGTGGTGGCGGTCACGGCCCTTTGCGCATGCGTTCGCGGTGATCGGGGGAGCAGGGTCTCCGGGCCACTTTACGGTTTGTCCGCCGGCCGCCGCCTCTGTCGAAAGGTGCAAGCGTCTCGGCACCTTTCGCCCCGCGAAGTGCACTCCCCGGCGAGATGCCCGAGCACCGGTCCGGGAGGGAGGCTGGAGCCGTTCCCCTTCACCCTCCGTAGAAAGGCCTGGCCAAAGTCGTGTTCGTCGCCTGGCGGGACCTCCGCTTCGCCAAGGGGCGGTTCGCCCTCATGGGCACCGTCATCGTGCTGATCACCCTGCTGGTCGGCCTGCTGTCCGGACTGACAGCGGGCCTGAGCCGGCAGAGCATCTCAGCGATCACCTCCCTGCCCGCCGACCGCATCGCCTTCGAGGCCCCTGCCGAGGGCCGCGACCTGTCGTACACCGACTCCACGGTCACCGAGGACCAGTGGCGGCGCTGGGCCGCGATGCCCGGCGTCACGCGTGCCGAACCGCTCGGCATCACCCCGGCGAAGGCCACCGCGGGGACGCGCAGCGCCGGTGTGTCCGTCTTCGGGGTGCTGCCCGGCTCCCCCCTCGCACCGGCCGGTGACCGGATCGACGACCGCTCGGCGGTGCTGTCGGCCGGGGCCGCCGACGACCTCGGCGTCGAGGCCGGCGACACCCTCACCCTCGCCGGACACCGGCTGACGGTGGCCGCCGTGGAAGCAGACGCGTCCTTCAGCCACACCCCGGTCGTCTGGACCAGCCTCACCACCTGGCGCGGCACCGCGCCCCCGAGGGGCGGCGCCGGTGCCACCGCGACGGTGATCGCCCTGACCACGGCCCCCGGTACCGACCTGGCGGCCGCCGATGCCCGGGCCCACACGGAGACCGTGTCCAAGGACGCCTCTCTGGCCGCCATCGGCTCCTACACCTCCGAGAACGGCTCCCTGCAACTGATGCGTGCCTTCCTGTTCGGCATCTCCGCCCTAGTCGTCGGCGCCTTCTTCACCGTGTGGACGATCCAGCGCAGCGGTGACATCGCCGTCCTCAAGGCCCTCGGCGCCTCCACCGGCACGCTGCTGACGGACGCACTCGGGCAGGCCGCCGCCGTGCTGACCGGCGGCACCCTCGTCGGCACCGCCCTCGCCGTCGCCGTGGGCGCCCTCGTCGCAGGGCGCGCGGTGCCGTTCGTCCTCACCCCCGCGACGGTCCTCGTGCCCGCCGGTGTCCTGGTCCTGCTCGGTGCCCTCGGCGCCGCGCTGGCCGTCCGCCGTATCACCTCCGTCGACCCGCTGACCGCCCTGGGGAGCGCCCGATGAGTCTGCACCTCGAGGACATCACCCTCACCTACCCCGACGGCGACCGCCGTCTGACCGCCCTGGACCACGTCACCCTCACCGTGCCGAAGGGCAGCCTGACCGCCGTGGTCGGCCCCTCCGGCTCCGGCAAGTCCAGCCTGCTGGCCGTCGCGGCCACCCTGCTGACCCCGGACCACGGCACGGTCACCGTCGACGGCACCGCCACCACCGGCCTGTCCCGGGCCGAGCTGACCGCGCTGCGCCGGCGGCGGATCGGGCTGGTGTTCCAGCAGCCCAGCCTGCTGCCCTCGCTCACCGCCGTCGAACAGCTCCAGGTCATGGCCCATCTCGCGGGCCGCCGTCCCGGCGCGGCGCGCGCGAGGGCCCTGGAGCTGCTGGAGGACGTCGGTCTGTCCGCTCAGGCCGCCCGGCGCCCCCAGCAGCTCTCCGGAGGCCAGCGGCAACGCGTCGCCATCGCCCGCGCGTTGATGAACGAGGCGACCGTCCTGCTGGTCGACGAGCCCACCAGCGCGCTGGACCAGGCGCGCGGCGCCGCCGTGCTCGACCTGCTCACCCGTCTGACCCGCGAACGGGCCACGGCCACCGTGCTGGTCACCCACGACCGAGCCCATCTGGCCCACGCCGACCAGGTCGTGGAGGTCCGCGACGGGCGGCTGCGCGAGTCCACGCGGATGTGAGCTCCCGTCCGAGAGCCCGACTCGGTGAAGATATGTTGGCATAGGTATCTCGTCATATTTATAATCCCCTTCATGCCCCCGCACAGCGCGTCCGCCCAGGACCTCGACCACGTGGCCGCCGGCCTCGTGGCGTGCCTGCCCGCGCTGTCCCGGGCCATCGAGCGGCACGCCGACCGGGAGTTCCCGCACCCCAAGCCGCCCGAGGCCCAGCTGGCGCTGCTGCGTCACGTCGGGGCCCACGAGGGCGTCACCGTGCGGCAAGCCGCCGAGGCGCTGCTGATAAAGCCGAACAACGTCAGCGCCCTCGTCACGCAGCTGACCGAGCAGGGACTGCTGGAACGCCGGCCGGACCCCGCCGACAAACGCGTCGCACACCTTCACCTCACAGGGACCGCGCGAGCGCGCATCACCGAGGTCGACGCCCTGATGGGCGCTCACCTCGCCCGCGCGCTGCGCAACCTCACCGACGGCGAGATGGACGCCCTCGGCTCCGCGCTGGGCGCACTCAACTCGCTGAGCCGGCACCTCCACGGCCACATCACCCGCTGACCTGTGCCGCCCGCGCCCTGTGTCCGGGTTGTTCCTCTCTTCCCCTGTCTTCTTGAAGGACATCACCTCGTCATGCCCTCGGACATGCTCCGTTCTCCCGCACCACCGGCCGCTGCCACGCCCGCGGACGCACCCCGCGGGGTGCGTGCCAACCCCTGGCTGACCCTCGTCGCCGTCGCGTTCGGCCTGTTCATGGTCGGTCTCGACGGCTCGGTCGTCTCGATCGCCAACCCCGAGATCGGCCGGGACCTGCACGCCTCCACCGCCGACCTGCAGTGGGTCACCAACTCCTATCTGCTGGCCCTCGCCGCCGCGCTGATCCTCGGCGGCAAGCTCGGTGACCGCTTCGGACGCCGCACCTTCTACCTCGTCGGCGTGGCCGGATTCACCGCCGCGTCCGTCGCCATCGGCCTGTCCGGATCCATCGCCGGAGTCATCGCCTTCCGCGCGGGCCAGGGCTTCTTCGGCGCCCTGCTCATGCCGAACACACTCGGCATGCTGCGCGCGGTCTTCCCGCCGCGGAAGTTCGGCATGGCGGTCGGCATCTGGGCGATGGTCTCCTCGGTCTCCACCGCCCTCGGCCCCATCGTCGGCGGCCTGCTGGTGGAACACGTCAACTGGCAGTCCGTCTTCTGCATCAACGCACCGATCGGCGTCCTCGCCATCGTCTTCAGCGCGCTCGTCCTGCCACAGAGCAGGAACGGCGACGTCGCGCACGAGAAGTTCGACATCGTGGGCGTCGTCCTGCTGGCCCTGGGACTGCTCGCCGTCGTGTTCGGCGTGGTCAAGGGCGAGACGTGGGGCTGGACTTCCGGCGGCACCCTGGGCGCGATCGCGGCCGGCGTGGTGCTCCTGCTGGTCTTCGGCCTCGTCGAGACCCGCGTCGCCTCACCGCTGCTGCCCATGCGGCTGTTCCGCAGCCCCGCGCTGACCATCGGCACGGTCATCACCGCACTGAACTTCTTCGTCCTGCTCGGCGTGATCTTCTTCGTCATGCTGTACCTGCAGAACGTTCGCGGCTTCACCCCCGTCGAAGCCGGGGTGCGCACCTTGCCGCTGAGCCTCGCCTCGGTCGTGGCCTCACCGCTCGGAGCGGCGCTCACCGACCGGTTCGGCCCCCGGTTCACGATGCCGCTCGGCATGGTGCTGCAGGCCGCCGCCTGTTTCGCCGTGCTCGGCTGGAGCGCCCACTCGTCCTACGGGGCGCTGTGGCCGCCGTTCATCGCGCTGGGCCTCGGCGTGGGCATGGTGATGTCGTCCTCCTCCGACGCGATCGTCGGCAACGCCCCGGTGCGGGACGGCGGCGTGGCGGGCGGGTTGCAGGCCACCGCGCTGCAGATCGGCGGCGCGCTCGGCACGTCCGTGCTGGTGTCGCTCATCGGCAGCGGGGTCGCCGCCACCCTCACCGGCGAACTGACCGCGGCCGGCGTGCCCGCGCCGACGGCGGCCGCGCTGAGCGAGGCGAAGGACGCGGTGGCCATGGGCGTCGCCCCGGTCTCCGCGCGGATGCCGGCCGATCTGAAGGCGGCCGTCGCCGAGGGCGGCCACCAGGCCTTCATGAACGGCGTCCACACGGCCGTCCTGGTCGCCGGCGTGCTGTGCGTCGTCGGCGCCCTGCTGGCCGCGGCCGGTGTACGTCGTACCCCGGAGCCGCCCCGGCACTGAGGGACGCCGGAACCCGGCCCCCGTGGCGTGAGCGGCGCCGCGGGGGCCATCGGGACGTCGGGTCGTCAGATGTGGTCCACCACCACCGCGAGACCGGCGACGAGTCCCAGGAGGGCCAGCCCGGCCAGGACACACACCACCAGCACCAGCCAGCCCGTCAGGATGCCGGCCAGCGCCAGCCCGCGCCCCTCGCCGCCCAGCCGTCGGCCGCGGAAGCGGCCCACATGACCGGCGGGGATGGCGATCAGCGCGCACAGCACCGCCATGGCCACGAAGATGCCCGGGTTGATCCAGGCGAGGCCGGTGGCGAAGTTGCCGAGCGAGGCGACCGCGCCCAGCGCGAAGAAGCCGCTGACGTTCGCGGCACGGTTGCGACCCGCGGGCGAGGGCGTCGCGCCCTGGGCCGCCGGACGGCTGCGGTCCGTACTGCTCACGGTCGGCCCCCCGAAGTGTTTTCCGTCTACCGGCGAGCCGCTCCCGCCCGCGCGAGGTGATGCTATGGCATCGCCTCAGAGGTCGAACTCGTGCGGCGGCAGGTCCAGCGCGTAGCACGCCTCGCGGACCACGGCCTGCTCGTCCTTGTCGAAGTTGCCGTCGGCGCCGCCGATGACGATGCCGATCTGGATGACGGCGCGCGCCTCGGCGGGCTTCTTCTTCGC
Organism: Streptomyces sp. NPDC014006; assembly: GCF_043088925.1. NCBI lineage: Bacteria > Bacillati > Actinomycetota > Actinomycetes > Kitasatosporales > Streptomycetaceae > Streptomyces > Streptomyces sp. NPDC014006. Next base: position 215,984 of record NZ_JBICAJ010000004.1, read on the forward strand.
CTTGGCGATCTCCTGCAGGACGCTGACCTTGCCGAAGGCGAAGTCGGCGGTCAGCTTGTTCAGGTTGTCCTCGAACCGGCGGCGCAGATCGTCCGCCGGGAAGTTCTGCAGCACCTCGTTGCCGGCGATGAGCTGGGCCACCCGCTGGCGCTCCGAGGGGTCGACGGTGCCGTCGGCGGCCGCGACGAGCGCGCACATCGCCATGCTCGCGTCGCGGAAGGCGCCGCTCTTCAGGTCGTTCTTCTTCGCGACGAGCTGCGTCTGCATCTGCGATGCCGAGTCCTTGATGCGGTCCCAGAGGGCCATGCCGACTCCATACGAGTAGTGAGCTGTCCCCGGCCGGGGAGGGGCCGGGGCTGCGGTGAACTTCTACAGCGCTGTAGAAACTATCAGGAGGGGGGTGACGGGTCGTGCGGCTTCCCCTCCTTGATACGAACGACGGCCCCGCGACGTTCCGGGATCAGTCCTTCCTCTCCCTCGTCTGAGGGCGCGTCATACGAACGGCTGTAGAACGACTCGTACGTCAAGGGGTGCGCAGGACGGACCCTGCGCACCCCGGGACCGGTCGGGTCAGGCGCCGACGGTGATCTGCTGGGCGGGATCGGTCGTGTCGGCCACGGTGTACGCCAGGTTGACGGTGGAGGTCGTGGCGCTGGTCGGGCAGCCGAACGTGCCGGTGACGGTCACGGGTACGACGGCGTTGGCGAAGGCCAGGCCGGAGGGCGCGCCGTTGGTCCAGCTGCCCGCGATGGGCGCCGGGCCGCCGGGCGCGGAGGTGATCGTGCAGGTGGCCAGGCCGCTCGTCTTGACGACCAGGCCGCCCTGGGGGACGGTCAGAGTCGCGCTGCTCGGCGCGCCGTTCTGGACCGAGATGCCCCACGTGCCGCTGGTGGTGACCGTGGGGGTGACGCCGGGCAGGCTGGATGTGCACGAGCTGAAGGTGGGAGCGGCGAGGGTGGAGGACACCGGGCCGGCGTCGTTGTGGTTGGCGGGCGCGACGGGGACCTGGCCGGTCGTGGAGGAGACCGAACAGGTGAGGGTCACGGAACCGGCCTTGAACGTGGCCTTGCCGGACAGCGTGGCCTTGTAGGCGTGCCCGGCCGGGGTGACCGTGGTCGACCCGGCGGCGGTCTGCGCCTCGGCGGCCGGGCCGGCGAACAGCAGCGCGGCGGTGGCCGCGGCGCCGGTGGCCGAGGCGAGGAGCGCGCGGACACTGTGGGGAGGTGTCATGGTGTGGATCCCTTTCCGTGCGGAGCGGCTGGCGGGACGGCAACGGTCGGTGCGATGCGGTGCACGGTGGCGCCTGTGGGGGGTGGCGAACCGCGGGTGCCGAGACGGGGCTCGGCGGACTCGGTGGGTGTCGTCGTCGTGGGCTCGGCTGACTCGGTGGTGGCCGGTGTCGCCGCGGGCTCGGCGGCATCCGTGTCGGCCGGTGCTTCGGCGGTCGGTTCGGCCGGAGCGTCCGCGGCCGGCACCGGCTGCCAGGCGAAGATCATGGAGCCGCCCACGATGCCGAGGACGGTGCCGAACAGGAACCCGCCGAGGTTGGACATGACCAGGGCGGCGACGGCCAGGAGCACGGTCAGGACGCCCGCCAGGCCGCGGTGGTGCGGGGCGACCCACGCGGACAGGCCCAGCACGATCATGACCAGCCCGAGCAGGACGGACGGCAGTCCGGCGACGCCCTGTTTGAGCATGACCTCGAGCGGGGCGAGCGGGAGGATGCAGATCTCGCTCCCGGCGACGACCGTGGCCAGGCCGCCCCAGAAGGGACGGCTGCGGCGCCAGGTGCGCCACGCACGCCGGCTCAGAAACATTCCTTCTTGCCCTTGGCGATCTTCATCTTGAGCCCGGACAGCTTGAACGTGCCTGCGTTGGCGGCCCATGCCACCTGCCTGAGGCCGTTGATCTGCAGGTCGTCGGCCTGCTGCGAGAAGGCGTCCTGCATGCCCTGCGCACCGTCGGGCCCCTTGTCGAGGGTGGAGGCGTCGCGGCCGATCTCGATGGTGTGGAAGGCGGCGTCGCCCTCCAGCTGGGTGGCGTCGAGGAAGAGGTTCTCCGCCTCGACGGGCGTGTCCCCGGCGCCGGCGGTCAGGGTGAGCGAGATGTTACCGAGGACGGGGAGCTTGGTGACCACCGACTGGCAGAGGTTGTTGATCCTCGCGGTGCGGATGCCGACGGTGGCGACCGGGAGGAGGTCGCCCCGGGCGTTGGTGTCGATGGTGCCGTACTGGGCGAACCCCTGACCGGTGAGGCTGTCGGCGGACACCTTGAACTGCTGGCCCGAGACGGCGAACGAGGCGGCGACGGCGCCCTGCGCCAGCGCGATGCCGAGCGCGGCGGTGGCCGCACAGCCGGGAACGGCGAGCAGTGCGAACCGCCGCCACCGGATCCGGCCGACCACCTGTCTGCCTTGCTGGTCTTTCATCCTCTGTGTCCTTTCGGTGCGGGTGCAGAAAAGGGCGCCCGGGGGGCGAGAGGGGTGAGGGACCGGCGGCACGAGCGGGGGCACCCGAAGGCTGTGAGGGTCGGTCGCGCCGCAGGCAGTGCGGACTTACTGACGAGTCAGGTTAAAGGTGCCAGCGGCCGTTGGCATAGTTGCCGGAGGAACGCGGTTTCGGTCATGTTTCCGCAGCGCGAAAACGCGCTGAACGGCCAACTGGGGCCGCTCAGCGCGTAGTTGCTCTCTTCAGTGACCATGGCCGGTTCGCTGCCGAAGCGGACCGGCCCGGTATGCGCTTGCGTCAGCCGAGCGTGGCCAGGACCTCGCCGACGATCTCCTCCGCCGCCGGCCGTGCCGCCTCGCGGTCCTCGGGCACCACACCGATCCGGGTACGGCGGTCGAGGACGTCCGCGGCGTCGAGCGCGCCCTCGTGGCGCACGGCCCACAGCAGTTCGGCCCCGGTGACCGGGTGGCCGGGCAGGACGGGTTCACCCAGGCGCGGGTCGTGCGCGGCGACGGCCTGAACAGCGGCGGCCTCCGTGCCGTACCGCTGGACGAGGCGGCGCGGCGCGGGCAGTGCGCCGAGCCGGGCCGGGGCGGCGGCGCCGACCAGGGGCAGTGCGGCGGTGAGGGAGGGGCCGGCGGTGAGGCGGCGGGTGGCGACGGCGCGGTCGACGGCGTCCTCGGCCATGCGCCGGTAGGTGGTGAGCTTGCCGCCGACGATGGTGACCACCCCGTCGGAGGAGGTCAGCACGGCATGCCGGCGGGAGATGTCGGCGGTCCTGGCCGGCGTGCCGTCACCGGCCGTGTCCAGCAGGGGGCGCAGCCCCGCGAAGGCGCCCACGACGTCGGCGCGGTGCAGTGGGGTGTCCAGCGCGGAGCCGAGGATGTCGAGCAGGAAGCCGATGTCCGTCTCCGGCACCTCCGGCACGTCCGGCACCGGTCCCTCGACGGGTTCGTCGGTGAGACCCACGTAGACCCGGCCGTCGCCCTGCGGAAGGACGAGGACGAAACGGTTGGTCTCGCCGGGAACGGGGATGTGCAGGCCGGCCGGCAGCGGGCCGAGGCGGTCGGCGCGCAGCACCAGGTGGGTGCCGCGAGAGGGGCGGATCCGGATGCCGTCGACCAGGCCGTCCGCCCACACGCCGGTCGCGTTGATGACCGCGCGGGCGCGCAGGAAGCCCTCCTCGCCGGTGAGTTCGTCGCGCACCCGGGCGCCGGTGCCGGACAGCTCCAGGGCTCGCACCCGGGTCAGGACGCGCGCGCCGTGTGCCGCCGCGGTGCGGGCGAGGGCGGTGACCAGGCGGGCGTCGTCGGTGAGCCTGCCGTCCCAGGAGAGCAGGCCGCCGCGCAGCCCTCCCGAGCGCAGGCCGGGGGCGAGCGTGCGGGTCTCCACCGCCGACAGGCGGCGCGGCGCCGGCAGTGTGGCGCGGGCCGTGCGCGCCGCCAGGCGCAGTGCGTCACCGGCCCGGAAGCCGGCCCACGCCAGCGCTGCCTGGCCGCGGGATACCAGCGGTGTCAGCGGCAGTACGAACGGCTGGGCGCGCACCAGGTGGGGGGCGGTGCGTTCCATCAGCACGCCGCGCTCCACGGCGCTCTCGTGCGCCACGTCGAACTGCGCGGAGGCGAGGTAGCGCAGGCCGCCGTGGATGAGCTTCGAACTCCAGCGCGAGGTGCCGAAGGCCAGATCGTGCGCGTCGACGGCGGCGACCGTCAGCCCCCGGGCGGCCGCGTCCAGGGCGACTCCCGCGCCGGTGGCGCCGAGCCCGACGACGAGGACGTCCACCGGCTCGGCGCCGACGGTCGTGGCGAGTTCGCGCGTACGGCGCGCGGCGGACAGGGATGAGCCGGGGTGCGGGGCGTCGGTGCTCATGGGGTGAGGGTCCTCTCCAGAAGGGTCCGCAACTCCCCGAGCAGAGCGGCGGCGTTGAGGTCCGGGTCGTCCTCGTCGGTCATCGTCCGCAGTGACAGCGTGAAGGACTGGACGACGAGCAGCAGGGCGCGGGCCTGGCGTTCGGGATGGCCGGGGCGGACCGATCCGTCGGAGTGACCGTCGCGCACGCCGTCGGTCAGCAGGCCCAGCAGGGCTTCCTGGCTCGCGCCGCGCCGGTCCAGCACGTACGGCAGGAGCAGTTCGGGGTCGACGTCGAGGATCTTGTTGAAGAGCGGATGGGCGCGGAAGGCCTCGACTCCATGCGTCAGCCCCTCGACGATGAGTTCCCGCGCGCTGCGGCCCGGCGTGCGCTGAGGCATGGCGGCGGTCGCCACCCCGACCCACTCGCGCGTCATCAGGTCGCCGACCAGGGAGCGCACATCGGGCCAGCGCCGGTACAGCGTCATCCGGGAGACGCCCGCGCGGCGCGCCACGTCGGTCAGGGTCGTGCGGCGGACGCCGACGGCCAGAACGCAGTCGCGCGCCGCGTCGAGCACCGGATCGTTGTCCCCATCGTTGTGACGAATAGGCGTCATGTGTCACAGTGTAACGCCCGCGCCGCGGTGACCGCCCCCGGGCGTCCCCGCGCCGCGCCGACCGACGCCGACCCGGGCCGACAGATCGATGGATCGACAGATCGATGGATCGAGAGGTCAATCGACCGACAGATGAGGACAAGCGCCGTGGACATGCTGTGGAACGGCTGGGGCGACCCGGCCAAGGCGGCACCGCTGCCCGAGCCGGTGATCGGCCTGCTGCGCGAGATGCTGGGAGTCAAGCCCCGCGAGGCCGAGCCGCCGGGCCTGGCGGACATCGCCGTCCCCGACTCGCCGCTCGATCAGGCCGTACGGCGGGAGCTGGCCGCCGCCGTCGGCGACGAGGACCACGTCCGCACGGACGCCGAGACCCGGCTCCGGCACACCCGCGGCAAGTCCACCCCCGACCTGCTGCGCATCCGCGCCGCCGACGTAAGCGACGTCCCGGCCGCCGTCGTACTGCCGGCCGGGCACGACGACGTCGTCGCCGTCCTGCGCGTCTGCGCCCGCCACCGGCTCCCCGTCGTACCGTTCGGCGGCGGCACCTCCGTCGTGGGCGGCCTCGCCCCCGAGCGGCGCGGCCCCTTCGTCGCCCTCGACCTGCGCCGCATGGACCAACTGCTCGACATCGACCCCGTCTCCCGCACGGCCACCGTGCAGCCCGGCCTGCGCGCCCCGCAGGCCGAAGCGCTGCTGGCCGAGCACGGGTTCACGCTCGGCCACTTCCCGCAGTCCTATGAGTGGGCCACCATCGGCGGCTTCGCCGCAGCGCGCTCCAGCGGGCAGGCGTCCGCCGGCTATGGCCGGTTCGACGACATGGTGCTGGGCCTCACCCTCGCCACCCCCGAGGGCACCCTCGACGCGGGCCGCGCCCCCCGCTCGGCCGCCGGACCCGATCTGCGCCAGCTCGTCCTCGGCTCCGAGGGCGCCTTCGGCGTGATCACCTCCGTGACCCTGCGCCTTCGGCCGGTGCCGCAGGTTCGCCGCTACGAGGGCTGGCGCTTCGCCTCCTTCGCCGAGGGCGGTGCGGCCCTGCGCCGGCTCGCCCAGGACGGGCCGCGCCCCACGGTGCTGCGGCTGTCCGACGAGACGGAGACGCTCATCGGCCTCGCCCAGCCCGACGCCATCGGCGCGAACGGCCTGCCGAGCGACGCCGGCTGCCTGGCGATCGTCGGTTTCGAGGGCACCGAGGAGGACACCGCCCACCGCCGCGAGGGCGCCGCCGCTGTCCTCGCCGGACTCGGCGGCACCTGCCTCGGCGCGGAACCGGGAGAACGCTGGGCGCGCGGCCGCTACTCCGCCCCCTACCTGCGTGACTCCCTCCTCGACGCGGGTGCGTTCGCCGAGACGCTGGAGACCGCCGCCTTCTGGTCGCGCATCCCAGGCCTGTACACGGCCGTACGCGACGCGCTCACGGCGACGCTGACCGAGGCGGGCACCCCGCCGCTGGTGATGTGCCACATCTCCCACGTCTACGACAACGGCGCCTCGCTGTACTTCACCGTCGTGTCCGCGCAGGGCGAGGACGACCCCGTGGCGCACTGGACGCGGGCCAAGCACGCCGCCAACGAGGCGATCCTCGCCGCCGGTGGCACCATCAGCCATCACCACGGCGTGGGCACCGACCACCGCGACTGGTACGTGCGGGAGGCCGGCCCGCTCGGCGTGGCGGCGCTGCAGGCCGTCAAACGGCGACTGGACCCGCACGGACTGCTCAACCCCGGCGTCCTGCTCCCGACCGACTGAAACGCTTCGGCCGGTTCCCTCGGCCACATCCCCTCGGCCCGCCCGCTCGACCGCCCCGGAGGCTCACCCATGCGACAGTTCACCGCCGTCGTCAACCCCACCGCGGGCGGCTCGACCGCCGCGGCCGCGCTGCTGCGGGTCGCCCACGCGCTGCGGGCGGCCGGGGCCGACTTGGACACCGAGTACAGCCGCAGCCTGGCCCACGCCCAGGACATCGCCCGCAGCGCCGGGGAAGCGGGCCGGGTCGTGCTCGCCGTCGGCGGCGACGGCATCGCCGGCGGCATCGGGGGCGCCCTCAGCGGCACCGGGTCGGTGCTCGGGCTGGTCCCCGCCGGCCGGGGCAACGACTTCGCCCGCGCCCTCGGCCTGCCGGACGAACCCGACGCCCTCGCACGGCTGCTGCTGGAGGGCAAGCCGCGCCCGGTGGACACCATCGAGGTCGAGTCCGCCGTCCACCACAAGGCGGTCGTGCTCGGCAGCGTGTACGCGGGCGTCGACGCGCTCGCCAACCGCCACGCCAACCACTCCCGCCTGCTGCGCGGCTCCGCTTCCTACTACGCCGGCGGGCTGCGCGCGGTGACCACCTGGCGGGCGGCGAACTACCGCGTCACCGTGGACGGTACGGAGCACACCCACCGCGGCTACACCGTCGTCGCCGCCAACTCCCCGTACTACGGCTCCGGCCGCATGATCGCCCCGGGCGCCCGCGTCGACGACGGCCTGCTGGACGTCGTCATGATCGAGCACGCCCCCCGCCGGCTCTTCTTCGCCCTGATGAACGAACTGGCCACCGGCGCCCACGTGACCCGCCCCCAGGTGCGGGTGGTGCGCGGCCGCGAGATCCGCATCGAGGCCGACCGCCCGGTGCCGTACGGCGCCGACGGCGAGGTGGACGCCGTCCTGCCCGTCACGGCACGGGTGCTGCCCGGGGCGTTGCGCGTCCTGTACTGACGGCGAGGATCGAAGACGACAGCGGTGACATCGCGGACGGGATCTCGTGCCTCGGCCGCCGGCGGATCGTCCTCCGCGGTGAAGCACCGGCAGAACGCGCTGCCCGCCACCGGCGGCTCCTGACACCGAACCCACGCACCGGCACCGACGGCCCAGCCGCGGCCTCCGGCCTAGGCTGGGCCCATGTACACGACCCGGCTTTCCCGGCATGTCCGTGCTCCCCGTTCGGCCGTCTACCGGGCCCTGCTCGACGCGGACGCGATCGCGCGGTGGCGCGTGCCGGCCGGGATGACCAGCCGGGTCCATGAGTTCGACGCCCGCCCCGGGGGAGGCTTCCGCGTCTCCCTCAGCTACGACGCTCCCGGGACCGAGGGCAAGTCGGCCGCGCGGACGGACACTTACCGCGGCCACTTCGCCGAGCTGGTCCCGGACGCGAAGGTCGTGGAAGTGCTGGAGTTCGAGACCGACGACCCCTGCCTGCGCGGCCGCATGACGATGACGACCACCCTCACCGACGCGGACGGCGGCGGCACGCACGTGCTCGTCGTGCACGAGGGCATCCCGGACGCCGTACACCCCGAGGACAACGAGACCGGCACCCGCATGGCGCTCGACCGGCTCGCCCGCCTGGTCGAGAGCGTGGATGAACCGCCCTCTGGCCAACGCGCGTAGACCTCCGGCATCATCTCCCTGCACCACCTGCACAGTCACCTCACAGGACGTATGACTTCTCGCAGGGAGGTTCCACGTGCACCACGTGAAAACGCTCCTGGGGCTGCGGATCAGATCGATCCTGACCGCTCTCGCCCTCGTCGTCGCCCCCGGCGCCGTCGTCCTCGGCACCGCAGGCGACGCGTTCGCCGTCACCAAGATCACTCACGCCACGGCCACGTCGATGTTCCGCGACGTCGGCATCACCTGGTCGTCCTCCGGCAACTGCTCCGACCGCAACAACTCGACCTGTACGTCCTTCGACCAGCTCAACCTCGCCACCGCGCAGGGCGCCCAGACCCTCAAGCGCGCCAGCGGGTGCGCGCTGAACATCACCGGCGGCACCGAGACCGGGCACGCGTCCGGGACGTACTCGCACTGGAACGGCTACAAGCTCGACTACAGCAAGTACACGTGCGTCGGGAACTACATCAAAAACACCTTCACCTACATCGGCCTGCGCGGTGACGGCGCTCCGCAGTGGAAGTCCGCCTCCGGCAACATCTACGCCGACGAGGGCAGTCACTGGGATGTCCTGTACTACAACTGCGGCGGCTGCTGACCCGGCTGTTCCGTAGGCGGTCACAGGCGGGCGGGGACGGGGCCCCCGGCCCTCGCTCACCCGTATCGGTCACAGGCGCACGGCGTCGGGGGCCGTGCGCCGGTCCCTGCGTCACTGGTGGACGACGGTCCGCCCTCCGATGACCCACAGTCCGGCCGCAACCGGGGCGCACTTCGTGGCCCGGGCGGGCCTGGTCGGGTCCGACAGGTCGGCGCCGGCCCAGCCGGCCCGGTGCTCGCCGTGCGCGTCGGACGGGTAGAAGGTGAGCCCTGTCTCGGGGTGCCAGTCGGCCGGCCCGGTGGTCGCCGGCCGGCCGGCCGGCGTGGCGGTGGCCGTGGTGACCGGCCCGGTGACGGTGACGGCGCCACCGTCGAGGGTCAGGCAATCGACGTCGAACTCGACCCGAACGGTGCCCTGCCCGAAGAACACATGTTCGACGACGGCCCGCCCGCCAGTGCGCTCGCCGACGGTCCGGGCGTCCACCCAGGCGGTGAGCCGCTCACCGGGGTTGGCCCCGGACCCGTGCTCGTTGAGCAGGGTCCAGCTGCGCACGGCGAGGTGCTCGGCGGGCACCGGTGGCCGTGCCGCCGCAGCGGTTCCGGCGGTGCCGGACAGGAGGGCGACGGCCGCGGTGACGAGTGCGACGGCGACGGTGAGCTTGCGCATGGGCAATCCTCCACGAGCAGAAGGCGGTCGGGCATTCGCCCGCTGCCGTCACACTCCCAGCTCACCCGGCCCGCGGCCTCACCCGCACGGAGGGACCAGCTCCCCCGGGCGGCGGAGGCCGCCCTCCTCCGCCTGGTGGTCGACGGACTCGGCCGCCCGCGGGCGGCACCCGTCATCGGTGACTTGCGCTATGGCGCAACACCACCGCCCGTGTCACGGCGAGGCCCGTGTCACCGCCCCGCAGCCGGCGCCGGCACGGCCGCCAGGAACCGCTCCCGGTCGACGACCGCCCGGTCGATCTCGCCGGTCGCGATCAGGTTGCCGGAGCCGTCGACCGCCTGCACCGGGAACGTCAGGCGCCGGCCGTCCGCGGTCGACGGCGACTGCGCGGTGACCTCCACCAGCTCACCCACCCGCGACGCGCACAGATGCCGGATCCGTACCGCCGTGCCCACGGTAGTGCGGCCCGCGCCGACGAAGGGCGCGGCGGCTTCCATCGTCGCCGCCTCCATCCACGCGATGAGTCGTGGCGTGGCGAGGACGGGCACATCACCGCTGCCCACCGTCGTCGCGGTGTCGGATTCGGTCACCACATGGCGCATACGGCCACGCTATCGCGCGTAGGCCACCGAGCCGCCCCGCACCCCGCCGGGCCGCGACGCCGCAGGTCAGAGGCCAGATAAGCCGCGCCTATCAGGTGATCGAAAACCCCTCTTTGACACCTGACAGGCGACGGGACGAAGCTGCCGGTCGGTCATCGCGGAGCCGGCAGAAAGAGGCGGACGACACCATGAGCGGTATCGAGGACCCGAGCGACGATCTGTCGGTCACCCCGCCGAAGCGCTGGGCGACGGGCATGCCCGCGGTGACCCACGCCTTGGAGTATTCCCTGGAGCAGACCTCCGTGCGGCGCACCGCGCTGACGTTGCTGAACATCAACCAGGCCAAGGGGTTCGACTGCCCGGGCTGCGCCTGGCCGGAGCCCGCCCCGGGCAAGCGCCACCGCAACGAGTACTGCGAGAACGGCGCCAAGCACATCGCCGACGAGGCCACCACGCGCCGGGTCACCGCCGATTTCTTCCGCCGCCACTCGATCGCCGAACTGGGCACCAAGTCCGACTACTGGCTCAACCAGCAGGGCCGGCTGACCGAACCCATGGTCAAGCGGCCCGGCGCGCAGCACTACGAGCCCATCGGCTGGGACGAGGCGCTCGACGTGCTCGCGCGGGAACTGCGCAGCCTGGACTCACCGGACGAGGCCCTCTTCTACACTTCGGGACGCCTGAACAACGAAGCCGCCTTCCTGCTGCAGCTGTTCGCGCGCGCCCTCGGCACGAACAACCTGCCCGACTGCTCCAACATGTGCCACGAGTCCAGTGGTTCGGCACTGCAGGAGACCCTCGGCATCGGCAAGGGCAGCGTGTCGCTGGACGACATCCACCAGGCCGACCTGGTCTTCGTCGTCGGGCAGAACCCGGGCACCAACCACCCGCGGATGCTCACCGCGCTGGAGGAGACCAAGCGGGGCGGCGGCCGGGTCGTGGCGGTCAACCCGCTGCCCGAGGCCGGGCTGATCCGCTTCAAGCACCCGCAGAAGGCCCGCGGGATCATCGGCAGGGGCACCGCGATCGCCGACCGGTTCCTGCAGATCCGCCCCGGCGGTGACCTCGCCCTCTTCCAGGCGCTCAACCGGATGCTCCTGGAGGCGGAGGACGCCGCGCCGGGCACCGTGCTCGACCACACGTTCATCGACACCCGCACCACCGGCTTCACCGACTTCGCCGAGCACGCGCGCAAGACCACCTGGGACGACGTCCTCGCCGCGACCGGGCTCACCCGCGAGGAGATCGAGGACGTCCACGATCTCGTCCTGCAGAGCAAGAAGATCATCGTGTGCTGGGCGATGGGCCTGACCCAGCACAAGCACGGCGTCCCCACCATCCGCGAAGTGGTCAACTTCCTTCTGTTGCGCGGCAACATCGGCCGGCCGGGCGCGGGCGTGTGCCCGGTGCGCGGGCACAGCAACGTCCAGGGCGACCGCACGATGGGCATCTGGGAGCGGATGCCGCAGTCCTTCCTCGACTCCCTGGGCCGCGAGTTCGGCTTCATCCCGCCGAGCCGGCACGGCCTGGACTCGGTCGACGCGATCAGGGCCATGCGCGACGGCCGGGCCAAGCTCTTCGTCGGCGTGGCCGGCAACTTCGTACGGGCCACACCCGACAGCCGGGTCACCGAGGACGCGATGCGCAGGTGCCGCCTGACCGCGCACATCTCCACCAAGCTCAACCGGTCGCACACGGTCTGCGGCGAGATCGCGCTCATCCTGCCCACCCTCGGCCGCAGCGACCGCGACATCCAGGCGACCGGTGAGCAGTTCGTCACCGTCGAGGACTCCATGAGCGAGGTGCACGCCTCGCGGGGACGCCTGGCGCCGGCCTCGCCGCACCTGCTCAGTGAGGTCGCGATCATCAGCCGGCTGGCCCGCCGTACCCTCGGCGGCACACCGGACATCCCGTGGGAGGAGTTCGAGGCGGACTACGGCACCGTCCGCGACCGGATCGCCCGCGTCGTCCCCGGCTTCGAGGACTTCAACGCCCGCGTGGCCAGGCCAGGCGGGTTCCGTCTGCCCAACCCCGTCAACCAGGGCGTCTTCCGCACACCGAGCGGCAAGGCCGTCTTCACCTGCAACGAGTTCACGATGCCGCACGTCCCGAAGGGACAGCTGCTGCTGCAGACGCTGCGCTCCCACGATCAGTGGAACACCGTCCCGTACGCGATGAACGACCGCTACCGCGGCATCCACAACGCCCGCCGCGTCGTACTCGTCAACCCCGACGACCTGACCGCTCTCGGCCTCGCCGACCGTGACCCGGTGGACCTGGTGACGGTCTGGCACGACGGGGTGGAACGCCGGGCGGAGGACTTCCGCGTCGTCGCCTACCCCACCCCCCGCGGCTCCGCGGCCTCCTACTATCCCGAGACCAACGTCCTCGTCCCGCTGGACAGCGTCGCCGACATCAGCAACACCCCCACCTCCAAGGCCGTTCTGGTCCGGCTGGAGCCCGCCGGGGCGCATTCCCGTACCGCCACAGGAACGGAGCCCGCATGGGACGCGTGACCGCTCGGCGCAAGGTGCTGCGTGTCCGCGACGGGGTCGCCTCCTACCGTCCGGACACCCTCGCCGCCGAGGAGCCGATGGAGATCCGGGTCGGCGGGCGCCCCCTCGCCGTCACCATGCGCACGCCGGGCGACGACTTCGACCTCGCCGCCGGATTCCTAGTCGGCGAAGGCGTCCTGCACTCCGCCGCGGACGTCGCCGCGATCCGCTACTGCGCCGGCGCCACCGCGGACGGCGGCAACACCTACAACGTGGTGGACGTGGCCCTGGCGCAGGGCGTGCCCGCCCCCGACGCGTCACTGGAGCGCACCTTCTACACCACGTCGTCCTGCGGGCTGTGCGGCAAGGCAGGTCTGGACGCGGTCCGCACGACGGCCGCCTGGTCCGTGGCAGGCGACCCGCTGCGCCTCGGCCCCGACCTGCTCGCGGCCCTGCCCGGAAAACTGCGCGCGGCGCAGAAGGTGTTCGACAGCACCGGTGGACTGCACGCGGCGGGACTGTTCACCGCCGACGGCGAACTGCTGTGTGTGCGCGAGGACGTGGGGCGGCACAACGCCGTGGACAAGGTCGTCGGACACGCACTGCGCACGGATCTGCTGCCCCTGCGCGGGAGCGTGCTGATGGTCAGTGGCCGGGCCTCCTTCGAACTGGTGCAGAAGGCGGTGATGGCCGGCATCCCGATGCTCGCGGCCGTCTCCGCGCCCTCCTCGCTCGCCGGGGACCTGGCCGAGGAGAGCGGACTGACCCTGGTCGGCTTCCTGCGCGGCGAGTCCATGAACGTCTACGCCGGAGCCGAGCGCCTGGAGCCGCTGTGCTCATGACCGGCCCGGTTCGGCGGGCAGGCGTTCCAGCGCGGCGGCGACATCGGTGCGCCGGGCGATGTCGAGGAGGGCCCGCGCCATGACCGACCCCGGCTCCCGGGCCATGACGACCAGTCCGACCGGCACCGTCCGGGCCGGCTCGACCAGCGGCACCGCCCGCATGCCGTACGGCACACCGAAGACGTGCAGCCAGGCGTGCGCCACGATGCTCGCCCACCGGCCCGTGCGCACGTGGGCGAACAACGCGGCCACCGAGTCGGTCTCCACCCGGGGCGAGGGGTGGGTCCCGGCCTCCGCGAACTGCTCGTCGAGCACCCGGCGGCCCTGCATCGACGGATTCAGCAGACACAGCGGCAGCCGGGACGCCTCCGCCCAGGTCGCGGTCGCGCGACGGGCCAGGGCGTCGGCCGCCGTGAGCAGCAGGACGTAGCGCTCCTCGTAGAGCGGGACGGAGTGGAACTGCTCCGGCAGTGCGTCGCGCACATAGGTGAGCCCGGCGTCGATCTCGAAGTTCTGCAGCTGCCGCAGGATGTCCACCGACTGCAGGTCCGCGATCACCTCCACCGTGGTCAGCGGATGCGCCGCGCAGAACGGATCCGTCAGCAGCGAGGCGGCCCCCGAAGCGGTCGGCACCGAGCCGATCCGCATCCGCCCGCTCAGCCCGCTGCGCAGGGCGCCGGCCTCGTCCTTCAGGGCGTCGCGGTCGGCCAGGATGCGCTGCGCCCATACGACGATGCGCTCACCCTCCGGGGTGAGACCCTCGAACTTGCGGCCGCGCCGCACCAGCGGCACGTCGAGTTCCTCCTCCAGCTTGCGGATGGCCTCCGACAGTGCGGGCTGGGAGACGTAGCAGGCCTGGGCGGCACGGGCGAAATGACGTTCCCGGGAGAGGGCCACCAAGTACTCGAGTTGGCGAAACAGCACGTCCTCGGTCTACCCGACGCCTCCGCGGAAAGCCAATCAGCCCCTCGGCGCGAGCGGTGGAGGGGTGACAAGCCCAGGAGTATCGTGATTATGGGTACGCCAGTGACCTGTGTGTCTCCGTTCATGCCGTGGGAGGTCACCATGTCGTCCAAGCGACGCCGGAAGAAGAAGTCCCGCCGCAACCACGCCGCCAACCACGGGAAGCGCCCGCAGTGCTGACGGTGAGTCAGCTCTCCGGCTGAGCCTCCTGCTCGGCTGCCTTGGTGTCCGCGCCGGTCGTCTCCGGTGCCGCCTCAGAGGCGGTGTAGAACACCGACGTGCCCTGCTTCGACCGCTGGGCATGGTTGCGGGCGACGAGGCTTTCGAGCGTGGTGCGCACGACCGTCGGCTTGATGCTGCGCTCGGGGTGCGCGTTGCCGAGCGCGTCGGCGATCTCCGCCGCCGAGCGCGGCTCCTTCTGTTCCGTCAGGTGCTGACGGACGAGTTCGACGAGCTTGGGCGCCCCGGCCGCAGCCGCCGGTGTCCTGGCGGCGGACTTCTTGGCGGCCTGCTTCTTGGCAGTGCCGCGCGAGGCCGCCGGAGCCTTGGCCGTCCCGGTCGCCTTGGCCGTCCCGGCCGTCCTGGCGGTGTTGGCCGCCTTGGCGCTCTTGGTCGTCTTCGCGGCCGTCGACCGGGTCCGCTTGCCTGCGGCGGGCTTGCGCCCGGCCGCCTTGCGCGGGGCGGGCACGACGACCCCCTCGGCCGGGCTCTCGGACGTCACCGACTCCGTTGCCGCCCGCGCCTCCTCTACGGCCGACGCACCCTGAAGCGCCTGGTACATGTTCTGCAGCACCGCGAAGTCGTGCTGGAGTGCGGCGAACTGCTCCTGCAGCGCGGCGATCTCCGCGCTGATGCGCTCGCGTTCCTTGGTGTTGTGCTCCAGGTCGCTCGTCACCTGGGTGAGGTACTGGGAGGTGAGTTCGGTGGCGGACACACTGCTGTCGGACATGGTGTTGGTTCTCCCTAGGTTTCCCGCGGTGTCACAGCAGGTCTCCCGCCGTGTCACAGCGCGATCAGTTGGGACACAGCATGGTGGGGCGGCTCCCCACCCTGCAAGGCCCTGGCCCAAGTCATGGTCGTCGTGGTAACGACTGCCCCCATGTCAGGAGACGACTCACCATGACGACCACACCCGGCCCGCGATGACATCGGCGGTCGTCGTCGGCAGTGGGCCCAACGGGCTCGCCGCCGCTGCCCTGCTCGCCGTCGCGGGGCTCGACGTGACCCTGCTGGAGGCCGCGGACGAGACCGGCGGCGGCACCCGCAGTTCCGAGGCCCTGGTACCGGGACTGCTGCACGACCATCACTCGGCCATGCACCCCATGGCCGTCACCTCACCGGCCCACCGCGCCCTCGGTCTCGACCGCCACGGCCTGCGCTGGCGCTGGGCCGCCGTCGACTGCGTACACCCGCTCGACGACGGCACCGCCGGGGTGCTCCTGCGGTCCGTCGCACAGACCAGTCACCTGCTCGGACCCGACGGCGCCCGCTACCGCGCACTGGTCGAGCCGTCCGTGCGCCACTGGGACGCGCTCGCCGCCGACATCATGGGCCCCCTGCTGCGCGTCCCCGCCCACCCACTGCTCCTGGCACGCTTCGGGCTGCCCACCGCCCTGCCCGCCGCCACCCTGGCCCGACTGTTCACGACGCCCCGGGCCAAGGCACTGTGGGCCGGTGTCGCGGCCCATGGTTTCCACCCCCTGACCCGGCCCTTCACTTCGGCCGTGGGCCTCGGCGTCCTCGTCGCCGGGCACGCCACCGGATGGGCCGTCGCCGAAGGCGGCTCGCGGTCCATCGCCCGCGCCATGGAACATGTACTGCGCGAGCACGGCGGCACGGTCCACACCGGCGTCCGCGTCACCCACCACCGGCAGATCCCGCCCGCCGACGTGACGCTGCTGGACCTCGACCCCGGCCAGGCCGCCGCCCTCTACGGCGACCGGCTCCCGGCCCGCACACGCGCCGCCTACCGGCGTTACCGTCGCGGCCCGGGCGCCTTCAAACTCGACCTGGCGGTCCGCGGCGGCGTCCCCTGGCGCAACGCAGATGCCCGCCGTGCCGTCACCGTCCATCTCGGCGGCCCCTTCGCCGAGGTCGCCCGCGCCGAGCGGGAGGTGGCGGCCGGGCGCATGCCCGAGCGCCCGTTCGTCCTGGTCGGCCAGCAGTACCTGGCGGACCCGTCCCGCTCGGCCGGTGACATCCACCCGGTGTGGGTCTACGCCCATGTCCCGTACGGCTATGACCTGGACGGCACCCAGGTGATCCTCGCGCAACTGGAGCGCTTCGCACCCGGCGTGCGCGACCGGATCGTCGGCCTGCGCGCCACAGGGCCCGCCGCCCTCGCCGCGGGCAATCCCAACTTCGCCGGCGGGGACATCCTCACCGGCGCCGAGACCGTCCCCCGCCTGTTCTTCGGCGCCCGCCCGGCACGCGACCCCTACGCCACGGGCCTGCCGGGGGTGTTCCTGTGCTCCGCGGCGACACCGCCGGGCCCGGGCGCCCACGGCATGTGCGGTGCCGGGGCGGCGCAGTCCGCGCTGCGCCGCCTCGGCATGCGGCCACTACTGCTGCCGCCCGCGGATCGACCTACAGATACGGCCGGGTGATCAGTTCGATCGCATGCCCGGCGGGGTCCTTGAAGTAGACGCCCCGCCCGCCGTGCTCATGGTTGATCTCGCCCGCCCGGCGCATCTGCGGATCGGCCCAGTGTTCGACGCCGCGCTCGCACAGGCGCCGGTACGCCCGGTCGAACAGTTCGTCGTCGATCAGGAAGGCATAGTGCTGCATCTGGATCTCCACCGGCGGCTCGGCGAACTGCAGCAGGACGCCGTCCGGGAGCTGGATGTTGGTGAACGGGCCCCAGGACGGTGCGGGCGCCACCTCCAGCAGTTCGCGGAAGAAGCGAGCGGATTCCTCGCGGTCCTTGGCGGCGATGATGGTGTGGTTGAAGCTGACGGACATGTTTCGGCAGACCTCGTGGTTCGGAACGGATACGGGCTCGTGGTTCACGAGTACCGGGAGGTCCGCGTGCCGAGGTGTGGGGGTGCGTGTCGCGCACCCGCGGTGGGATCAGCTCTCCACCGGGTCGCCGATCCGTGCATGGCGTAGAGCCGGTCCGGTGTTCACGATCCGGACCCTACGCGATCACGACGCGCCCCCACAACGCGGTTTCTCAGACGGCCGGTTCGGCGGCCGGCTCCGTAGCCGCCCGAGGGCCACGGCCCGGCAGCGTGAGCACCGCCAGTACGGCGAGAACGGCCACCGCGGCGAAGAAGCAGAAGCCCCACGGATGCCCGATGCCCGCGGCCACCAGCGCCCCGCTCACCGACGGGCCGACGATCGAACCGATCCGGCCGATGCCGGAGGCCGAACCGAGCGAGGTGCCCCGCACGGCGGCCGGGTAGAAGGACGTCACATAGGCGTACACCAGCACCTGCGCGGAGAAGACGAACACTCCGGTGAGGAACACCACCGTGTCCAGCAGCAGGCCGATGTCCGACCTGACGCTCAGCAGCGCCGGCATGACCGCCGCCGCGGCGAACCATCCCAGTGTGGTGTCCTTGATGCGCCCCCGGTCGGCCACGAATCCGGCCGGGACCGGCCCGGCGACTCCGCCGACGTGTCAGTACGGGTAGTCGGCGATGTCGGGGCGGACGGTGAGCCACTGGGTCTCGGTGAACGCCTCGATGTTCGCGGCGGCACCCCCGAACCGGGACCCCGTGCCGGAGGCCTTGACCCCGCCGATGGGGGCGTTCGGCTCGTCGTCGACGGTCTGTTCGTTGATGTGGACCTTGCCGGATTCGATGCGGTCGGCGAGCCGCATGGCCGTCCCGACGTCACCGAGGATGCCGACGGACAGCCCGTAGGGGCAGTCGTCGACGATCCGGGCGGCTTCCTCCACCGTGGAGAAGCCGACGACGGGTGCGACAGGCCCGAAGATCTCCTCCTGCCAGGCCGGCATGTCCGTCGTCAGCCCGGTCAGCACGGTCGCGCGATAGCCCGCCCCGGCGATCGCGCCGCCCGCGGCGACCTTGGCCCCGGCGGCCACGCTGTCCGAGACGATCCGGTGGATCCGCTCCAGCTGGCGCCGGTCGATGATCGGGCCGAGCGCGACCTCCTCGCGCGCCGGATCCCCGACCGGCAGCGCCTCGGCCTTCGCCGCGAGCGCCGCGACGTAGTCGTCCAGCAGCGCCGCGTGGACGATGTGCCGGCCGGTCGTCATGCAGATCTGCCCCTGGTGCAGGTACGACCCGAAGGCGCCCGCGGACGCCGCCTTCGCCACGTCGGCACCCGGCAGCACCACCAGGGCGTTGTTCCCGCCGAGTTCCAGATGGGCCCGCTTCAGCAGCCGCCCTGCCTGCTCGCCGATGGCCCGCCCGACCGCTGTGGAGCCGGTGAACGACACCACCCGCACCTCGGGCGCCTCCACCACCGCCTGCCCCACCGAGCCGTCGCCCGGCAGCAGGTGCAGCAGCCCGTCGGGCAGCCCGGCCTCCTCGAAGACCCGCGCGATGACCACACCGCCGCCGACCGCGGTCCGCGGATCCGGCTTGAGCAGCACCGCGTTGCCCAGCGCGAGCGCCGGCGCCACCGAGCGCAACCCCAGGACGAGCGGGAAGTTGAACGGCGTGATCACGCTCACCACACCGGCGGGCCGACGGCGGGCGAGGGACCAGCGGGCCTCCTGAGAGGCGAGCACCTCACCCTGCGGATGCGTCGGCAGGCCCGCGCACTCGAAGCACTCGCCGATCGCGAGCGCTACCTCGAAACCCGCCTTGGCCCGCACCGAGCCGGCCTCCCGCACCAGCCAGTCCTCGATCTCCGCGGCGTGCCTGGTGAACAGCTCGCCCGCCCGCCGCAGCACGGCCGCCCGCTGCTGCGGCGAGGTCCGCGCCCACTCCCGCTGCGCCTCGGCGGCCCGGGCGGCAGCCCGGCGTACGTCGTCGGGGGCGACGACCCCGATGGTGCCGAGCCGGTCACCGGTGGCGGGCTCGAGCACCGGCTGCTCGGACGCGGAGCTGCGCCAGCCCCCGCTGAAGAACCTTCCGCTCCAGACGTCGCTGTCCAGAACTGTCATCGGCCGTGCCTTTCTCGTCTTCTCGTCGCGGTCAGTCGGGGGTGGTGAGCGCGGTGTCCACCTGGATCAGCCGCGGCCCCTCGGGGCGCACGGCGAGCAGCGCCCGCAGCTCCTCGGCACTCGACGCGTGCGCGGCCCAAACGCCGTATCCCTCGGCGATCCGGGTGAAGTCGAGGCCCGGGATGTCCAGTCCGGGCGCGTCCGCCACACCGAGCAGCCCGCCGAACCAACGCAGCGCCCCGTACGTGCCGTTGCGCAGCAGCACCACGGTCAGCGGCAGCCGCAGCCGGGCCGCCGTCCACAGGGCCGTGATGCCGTAGTTGGCCGATCCGTCGCCGCTGACCGCGACGACGGGGCGGTCGGGACGGGCGAGCGCGACGCCCACCGCGCCGGGAAGCCCGAAGCCGAGCCCACCGGCGGCCGGGAAGTAATACGAGCCGGGCCGGCGCAGGTCCATCTGTCGCCACCACGCGGCGTTCGTCGACGTCGACTCCACCACGTACGCCGTGTCCTCGGGCAACTCGTCGCGCAGCGCGGCGAAGACCTCCTCGGGGTGAAGGCACACGTCCTCGGCCGTCTGCGGCGGCGGCACCGGCCGGTAGGGGCCGGCGGGCGCGGCGGGCGCGTCGAGGGAGGCCAGCAGCAGCTCGATCACCGCACCGGGATCGGCCACCAGCGCCTCGCCCATCGGCGACCGCGCCGCGGCCGAGGCATCCGAGGTGATCTGCACCAGGCGGGCCCCTTCGGGCAGATAGCGCCCCGGCAGGTACTCGTGGTAGCGGAAGACGGGCGCGCCGAGGACCAGCACCAGGTCGTGGCCCTCGAAGGCCTCGCGGACCGGTTCGATGCCGGCGGGCAGCACACCGCGGAACAGCGGGTGCCGGTTGGGGAAGGGCAGCCGGAACAGTGACGGCGCCGCCCACACCGGGCCGCCCAGGGCCTCGGCCAGCCGGACGGCGGTGCCGAAGTGACCGTCGGTGTCGATGTCGCCGCCCAGCACGAGCGCCGGCCGCCGCGCCGACGTCACCCGGTCCACGAGCCACCGCGCCTGCTCGGCGCCGGGCGCGCACGCCTGCCGCACCTGCCGGTCCAGGACGGCGAGGGCGTTGTCCCCGGCATCCGCGGCCCAGTCGTCGTAGGGCACGGACAGATACGTCGGCCGCCGCTGCAGCCGTGCCTCGAAGACCGCCTGTGCCAGCGCCCGTGGCACGTCCTGCGCACAGGACGGCTCGGCGGCCCATCCGACGAGGGGTTTCATGAGCGCGGGCGCGTCCACGTTCGTCAGGTTCGCCTGTGGACCCATGGCCGCCCGCACCTGCTGCCCGGCCACCACCACCAGCGGCGTACGGGAAGCCACCGCGTTCGTCAGGGCACCCATCGCGTTCCCGGAACCGGCGGCCGCGTGCAGATTGACGAGCACCGGGCGGCCCGTGACCTGGGCGTACCCGTCGGCCATGCCGACCACCGCGCCCTCGTGCAGACCCAGCACATAGCGGAAGCCGTCGGGCAGCTCGGCGAGGAAGGGCAGTTCGTTGGAGCCGGGGTTGCCGAAGATCGTGGTCAGCCCCTGGCGGTGGAGGAACTCGTGGGACACACGGCGAACGGAGGGCACGGGACGTTCCTTTCCGAAGTGACGCACGCCACGCTAAGGATCCCGCGACATGGACTCCAAGAGATGTTTCCGCGCGGCGACACAGAAACCGCCGATAGGGAAGCGGTCGGTGGAGTCCCTCGGCATGAGGAGCTTCGACCTCAACCTGGCCCGCATCTTCATCCTGCTGTACGAGACCGGCAGCGTCACGGCCACCGCCGACACGCCGCACCTCACCCAGCCCACGGTGAGCTACAGCCTGGCCAAGCTGCGCCGCCACTTCGGCGACGACTTCCGGCGCACCGGCGCGGACTGACGCCGACCGAGGTGCCGGCCACGTACGGATTGCTGAACCGGGTGGCCGTGGAACGGATTGCTGAACCGGGTGGCCGTGGACGCGACCCGGTTCTCCGATCAGGTCGGTCTGCTCCAGCAGGCAGGGCAGAGGTACTCGGCGAACGCGTCAGCGCGGCCCAGCTCCCGTCGGCCACCGGTCACTGGTCCGCGATCCGCCGCACGGTGACGGTCACCCCCTGGTCGGGTGCGGCCAGCAACCATGCCCGGCCGGGCCGGCTGCGCAGTACCGTCGCGTTGGCGGTGATCCGCCAGGTGCCCCGGGGCAGGGACAGCTCCGTCAGCCGGGTGCCGTGTCGTGCGGCGCGGTAGGCCAGTCGGTACACACCCGTCGCGGGGTCGTACGACGCCGAGCGCACCGTGCCGGCCACGCTCACCGCGTACGGTTCGGCGGTCAGCTCCTTGTTCTTGCGGAAGGCACCGGAGTCGTCGACCGCGCAGTATCCGCCTCCGTAGCACCACACGTAACCCGCCCAGCCGGAGGAGTAGCGGGCCAGTGAGGCCATCGCGTCGCCGTAGAAACGCCGCATGTTCGGCAGCGAGTTGTTCAGCGGACCCCACTCGCCCACCACCACCGGCACCTTGTACCGCTTCGGGTACGCCACCACGGCCCGTTCGTACGCCTCGATCCATCCGGCGCCGGGGTCGTAGTCCGCGCCCGCCTCCATGGCCGTGTTGTAGAAGTGCGGGGCGTACACCACCTTCGGGTCGTCGACGCGTCCGAGACCGGTCGGCACCCCCTCCCCGACGATCGGGGTGGGCTCGACGAAGACCCAGCCGTCCCGGTCGGCCGAACGCACCGCGTCGGCGAGGCGGTTGTACAGGGGGGTGAGCTGCTCGCGCTCGATGCGGCCGGCGGCCGTGGGCAGGTCCTCGCCCTGCTTCAGCTCACCCATCGGCTCGTTGATCAGGTCGTAGCCGATCAACGCCGGGTGGTGGGCGAAGCGGTGGGCGAGCACCCGCCACGCGCCGGCCTGGGCGCGGCGCAGGTCGGGGTCGTCGTAGAGGTGGGTGAAGGCGCGCTGGACGGCGGGCTCGAAGTACTCGGCGAACCAGTCGTCGGGGTGCGGGGTGAACGGCAGGCCGTCGGTTCTGGTCGCCCACTCGGGGATGCCGCGATGGCCGAACGCGGGCCCGAAGACGTCCTGGTGGGCGTCGAGCACCACCTTGATGTCAGAGCGCTCGGCCCAGTCCAGGATGCGCTGGATCTTGCTCAGATACGCCTCGCTGTAGTGGCCCGGCCGAGGCTCCAGGTCGTCCCAGAAGACCAGCAGCCGGGCGAAGTCGAAGCCCTGGGCGCGCATGTCGCGGAAGTGCCGCTCGGTGATGGCGGACAGCGCCTTCTCGCCCCGGTGGGTCTTGTCCTCCACGTTCCAGCCGCGCAGTGTGAGCACTCGCCCCTGGCGGTCGGTGAGGTGGGGAATGCCCGGCTCTCCCTGCCGGGCCGGGGTGGGGGCCTGGGCGTATGCCGGGAGGGCGGCGGGGACGAGCAGCGCGGCCGCAACCACGCTCGCCGTCAGGGTCGTTCGCAGCACGGGCACCTCCGGGGTCGGTGACACACGGAGCCACGAAGCGGAACTTGAGACTCCCTCAACTTTACTCGGCAGAGGTATTCCCAAACGCGGCTACCGGCCAGTAAATACCGTGGGTAACCCCACGTCCAGGAGGTGTCATGAGACGCTCCGGGTACCGCATCCGGTGGACCGTCACCACCCTCGCCGCCCTGCTCGGCATGGCGACGGCCACCCTTCCCGCCACCGCGGCCACCGCCGACGGCGCCCCGCGGCAGGTGTCCGCCACCACCCCGCTTCCGCCCGACCTGGAGGCCGTCCGCGCCGCCGAGGCCACCCAGCTCTACGGCGACCCGGCCGAACGGCCCCTCGCCGACCGCAGGACCGCGCTGATCTCCCTCGGCGACAGCGAGATCTCCGGCGAGGGCGTCGGCACCTACGAGACGCCCACCAACGGCCCCGACAACTGGTGTCACCGCTCACCCGACGCGGCCATCCACCGCACCGGCATCCCCGCCGACCTCACCTACAACGTCGCCTGCTCCGGCGCCTACACCGGCAACATCAGGATCGGTGGCGGCAAGCAGTACGCCGACGAACTCGTCCAGAGCGACAGCCTCGCCGTCAAGGCCCGCAACACCCGCATCAAGATGGTCCTGCTGGTCGCGGGCGCCAACGACGACCTGCAGTTCGGCCCGGTCATGACCGACTGCGTCGAGCGCTACCTGCTCTCCCAGGGCCCCTGCGAGCCCAAGTACGCACCGGGCTGGCAGGCCCGCGTCGACGCCCTCGTACCCAAGGTCGAGCAGACCGTCCGCGACCTGAAGTCCGTGATGCGCGACGCCGGTTACGCCGACGGCGACTACAAGCTCGTGCTGATGAGCTACCCGAGTCCCATCGGTCCCGACTTCCGTGACAACCCCGGCTTCACCACCAAGCTCGCCTGCGGCGGCCTCGGCTACGACTCCGACACCGTCTGGGGCCGCAACACCGCCGTCCCCGCCTTCGAACACGGTATCCGCAAGGCCGCGGCCGAGACAGGCGCCTTCTACCTGGACAACTCGCGCCTGTTCCACGGCCACGAGGTGTGCACGGAGAACACCTGGGCCCGGGGCCTGTTCATCGACGTGTCCAAGCCCGGCCTGCCCGACGAGAACTCCGTGCGCCAGTCCTTCCACCCCAACGCCCGCGGCCACGCCGCCTTCGCCACCTGTCTCACCCGCTTCTACACCGCGGGCCTGCGCGAGGCGTCCTGCGCGGACGTCGACTCCTCGGGCACACCGACGCTCTTCCCCTTCGCCTGGGACGACGTCTACAGCGCCGTACGCAACGAAGCCACCGGCACCTGCATGGACGTCACCGCCTCCCGCAGCGCGAACAACACCGGCGTGCTCGGCTGGGACTGCACCGGCAACCGCAACCAGCAGTGGTGGTACGACGCCGCCCGGCAGACGTACCACACCGAACTCACCCAGGACCGCTGCCTGGACGTCCCCGGCGCCCAGTACCGTGCGGGCGCCGCGCTGATCGTGTGGAACTGCTCCGGGGCGGCGAACCAGAAGTTCGTCCGTGACGGCGCCACGATCCACCCGGTCGCCGCGACGGGACTGTGCCTCACCCAGTCGGCACTGCGCGAGCCACTGCGCCTGCAGAACTGCGACGGCTCGGCGAACCAGCGCTTCACCCCCTGAGCCGCGTCGGCGCCCACGGCCGGCCGGCGCACTGTCCCGGCCGGCCACCACCGGTGGCGCATGGCGCCGTCCTCGGTGGGAACCCGCCCGCCATGGCGAAGTCACGGTCGCGCCGATACGCGGTGGCGGCGAGCAGCCGCTGGTGGAGCGACGAGGACGCGCGCTGGTTCCCCGCCGGCGAGGTGCACGCCTGGGAAGCGGGGATGAACCAGACCGTGTGCGGGCTGTCGCTGCACCGCTCCGAGCTGACCCGCTTCGCAGGCGTGCAGTGGGCCGACGCCCTGCCCGAATCGGGCGGCACCGCCGACGCGGTCCGCCGTGTGTGCCCCCGCTGCGCCTCGGCGGCAGGACGCGGCGCCCCCGGCACCCGCCGCGCCTGGCGACGCACCAACGCCCGTCCCTAGGGGGTGTCCGCGGGCGCGCCCGGTCTACCAGGCAGGGCGCCACGACTCCCCGCCAATCACTCCAACGAGTGAATTACAGGATGGATTTCCGGACGTCTCCCGCTCTGTCCGGTGTGCTGGGCCCGGCGGGCCCGAACCGGACGGGGCCTGCCGACGAGGCAGGGGAGTGGGGCGTATGCGTCTCATCGTGTGGTGTGCCTGGGTGCTGACGGCCGTTCTGGGCGGCTATCTCGCCACCGTGTGGATCCGCCACGGCGGTCTGCGCCAGCGCACGCCCGGCGTGACCCGGTTGCCGCTGTGGCTGGTGCTCGGGCACGTCGCGCTCGCGGTCGCGGGGCTCGCCGCCTGGACCGCGTACCTGCTGGGCGGGGTGCGCGGGTCGGCGTGGGCGGCCTGCGCGGTCGTCCTCATCGTCGCCGCCTTCGGGTTCATGATGCTGCTGCGCTGGCTGCCCAGCTCCGGCCGGCACTCGCACGCCGGCGAGGCCACCGCCGAGCGGCACTTCCCGCTGACCGCCGTCGTCGCCCACGGCACGAGCGCCGGTGCCACCGTGCTGCTCGTGGTCCTCGTCGTGCTGCGCATGGCCTAGGGCCTCTCGTTTGGATCATGCCGGGCTCGCGGAGTGCGCTGCGCCGGTGCGCTCGCCCGAGTGCGGGAGCGGGTGAACCAGCCGTGGACGGCGTCCCACGCGTGCGCTCGGGCGGCCTCCCAGTCCGGCTCCCAGCCGGGCCGCACTCCGCGCGCCCCCCACCCGTCGGGCCTGCGGTGCGGCACGTCGAGCCCGGCCGCATGGGCGGCGAGCGCCGCGTCGCACACCTCGCGGGCGATCCGCACGGCCTCCCGGCTGCTGTCGGCCTGGCCGGTGAAGACATAGCTGCCCCGCCGGTCGGGCTGGGCCGGGTGCCTGATCGGGACGTCGACCTGGAAGAACGGCTTGGCCACCACGTCCACCTTCCTGTGTCGGTCGGTCGGTGTGACGAACGTATGGGCGATCCGCCTTGCCTGCCATCCGGGGACGGGGCCCTACGTATACGCAATTAACCCGCTGTGTGCGCCCCGGCCCCGGTCGATCCCCGCCGACGTCTTTTGCTCCGGCCCACCTCGGACGCAGAATCGTCGTTCTGACGCTGGCAGAGCCGGGGGTCGACGACTGGAGCAATGTGGTGGCACTTGGTGACGCTCCGTGGATACAGAGGCTGCGGCGGACGCTGGACGGCGAGACGGGCCGGCCGGTGCTCGTACTGGTGGAGGGCCCCGCCGGCTTCGGCAAGAGCCGTCTCGTCCGGTGCCTGACCACGGCCCCTTGGGCGGCCCGCACGCCCCGTGAGGTGTGGGCGTGCGGCACGGGCGAGCCCCCCGCGCCGCCCGCCGGGGACGGGCCGCTGCTGTTCGTCGCCGAGGACCTGCACCGGGCCCGGGACCGGGACAGGGCATGGCTGCGCGAGATGCTGGAGGACGCGCGCCCGGGGCTGGCGGCCGTGGTCACCTACCGGTCGGAGGAACTGCCCGAGCCGGGACTGCCGCTCGGCACGCCGCCCCCGCACTACCCCTCCCGTCTGTCGGTGCGCAGGCACCGCCTGCAGCCGTGGAACGCCGACGACGTGCGCCGCTTCGCCGCCGAGGCCCTCGGCAGGCGCTGCACACCGGAGGCGGCCGCGCGGCTGTACGAGCGGTCCGCGGGCGTGCCGCAGGTCGTGGCCGACCTGGTGGAGGCCCTGCGGGACTGCCCCGAGGCACAGCGGTACACCGCCGCCGACGTCGACGCCGCCGGGGTGCCGGTCCGGCTGGCCGACCTCGTGCTGGGCCGTACCGCCGCGCTCGCGGAGCACCACCGGCCCGTGGTGTGGGCGGCGGCCGTGCTGGAGCGGCCCGCCACCGGCGCCGAGCTGCTCGCCGTGGCGGCCCTCGGGGAGCAGGAGGGCCGCACGGCCCTGGCCGCCGCGCTGGCGTCGGGGCTGCTCGTGGAGGCCGCCGGCAGCGGCTACCGGCTGATCTGCCCGCTCGCTGCCCTGGCCCTGCACCAGGTGCTGCCCGGCCCGCTCCGCGCTCACCTGCACGGACGGGCCGCGGACGCACTGGGCGCCCGGCATCCCGCGTCCTGGCCGGAACTGGCCCGCCACCGCCGCGCCGCCGGCCGTGTGCGCAGCTGGCTGCGGGCGGTGGAACGGGCCGCGGACCAGGCCCACGCCCTCGGGGAGAGCGCCCGTTATCAGGAGGCCATCGGGCTGCTGGAGCAGGCGATGGCCTCCCCGCTCGTCTCCCCGCAGGCCCGGGCCCGCCTGGCGCCCGTGCTGGCCCGCAGCGCGGTCGACGGGCTGCGCTCCGACCAGACCGTCGAGGCCCTCCAGCGCGTTGTCCGGGACGACACCCTGCCGGCCGCGGTGCGCGGCGAGATCCGCCTGGACCTCGGACTGCTCATGGTCAACCAGGTCGGCGGCGAGGACGGCCGCGCCGTACTGGAACAGGCCGCGGCGGAACTGCGCGAGGAGCGCCCGGCCCTCGCCGCGCGGGCCATGTGCGCGCTCGCCTCACCGCGCTGGCCCGGCACCGGCGCCGACGTGCACGAGAAGTGGCTGCGGGCCGCCGGCCAGGCCGCCGCCGACAGCGGCGACGAGGCCGCCCGGGCGGCCGTGGCCACGGCCCGGGTCACCCTCGCCACCATGCGGGGCGACCCGCGGGGCTGGGCCCTGCTCGACGCCCTGCCCACCACCAGCACGGACGCCCAGGCGCGCCGGCACGCCGCGCGCGGGCTGTGCAACGCCGCCGACGCGGCCGTCTGGCTCGGGCAGTACGAGCGGGCCGAGAAACTCCTCGCCGAAGGCGTCGAACTCTCCGTCACCAGCGGCTCGCCGTTCACCGAGCACACGGCGCTCGGGGCCCGCCTGACGCTCGACTGGATGCTGGGGCGCTGGCAGGGGCTGGCCGAGCGGTGCGAGACGTTCGTGGCCGCCACCTTCGACATGCCGCTCATCTCCAGCGACGGACGGCTGGTCCTCGGCCTGCTGGCGCTGGCCCAGGGGGAGTGGGGCAGGGCGGTGTCCTGGCTGTCGGGCGAGCGCGGCACGGCACCGGAGTACGTCTCGCCGAGCCAGTCCGCCACCATGTCCGGCGCGCTGATCCGCCGCGAACTGGCCCGTGACGAGGTGGCGAACGCGGCCGCCGAGGCCCGCGCGGCCTGGGAGAAGGTCGCCCGCAAGGGCATCTGGGCCTGGGCCGCCGAACTGGCCCCCTGGGCGGTCGAGGCGACCGCCCGCGTCGGCCGCGTACCGGAGGCGAGGTCCATGGTCGACGCCTTCGCCGAGGGGCTCGAGGGCGTCGACGCGCCCGGCGCCCGAGCCGCCGTGACCTGGACGCGGGCAGCGCTCGCCGAGTCCACCGGCGAGGTGTCCGAGGCGGCGGCGCTGTACCGCGAGGCCTGTGCGGCCTACGCCGGGCTGGGCCGGCCGTACGCGAGGGCACTGACCGCCGAAGGCGCCGGACGCTGCGCGCTGACAGCCCGCGACGGCGACGGCCCGGACTCCGTCGCCGCCGAACTCACCTCGTGCGTCGAGCAGTTCACGCATCTCGGGGCCACCTGGGACGCGGCCCGCACCCGCGCGCTGCTGCGCGTGCACGGCCCCGCACCCGAACGGCGTCCGAACGGCCGCCCCGCCTATGGCGACCAGCTCTCCCCGAGGGAGCACGAGGTGGCCCAGCTGGCCGGCTCGGGGCTGACCAACCGGGAGATCGCCGCCACCCTGCACCTGTCGCCCCGCACGGTGGAGCAGCACGTCGCCCGCGCCATGCGCAAACTGAATCTCACCTCGCGGCAGCAACTGGCCGAGCCGGGCGACGACATCTGACGGACGCGACGCAGGCCGGGGCCGCCAGGCCCGTGCCGGGCGTCATTCGACCGGCCAGGTGTGCACGGGGGCGTTGAGATGCATGTAGTCGATGTACTGCTGCGTCATGCGCCGCAGGGTCTCGTGGCGGCCCGTATGGGCCAGGGTGTCGAGGTGGTGGAACATCTCCGTCTGCCAGACCGCTCCGTTGCGCGCGGACACACAGCGCTGCTCGATGATGCCGAGCAGCGGCTCCCGCCACGCGTCGTCCATGCCGGAGCGCTCCAGACCCCGGTGCGCCATCGGCAGCAGCCGCCGCAGCACCAGCTCCGGCACGGGCACCTCGCCCATGCCCGGCCAGTACAGCCGCGCCTCGATGCCCTCCCGCGCGGCGGTGTGCAGGTTGTCCTCGGCGGCGGAGAAGGACATGCGCGACCAGACCGGGCGTTCCTCCTCGACGAGGGCGCGGGTCAGGCCGTAGTAGAAGGCGCCGTTGGCCAGGGTGTCGGCGACGGTCGGACCGGCCGGCAGGACGCGGTTCTCCACCCGCAGGTGCGGCTTGTCGTGGGCGATGGCGTAGACGGGCCGGTTCCACCGGTAGATCGTGCCGTTGTGCAGGGTGAGCTCGGCCAGGTGCGGGATGTCTCCGCGTCCGAGCGTCTCGGCCGGGTCCTCCTCGTCGCACAGGGGCAGCAGCGCGGGGAAGTAGCGCAGGTTCTCCTCGAACAGATCGAAGACGCTGGTGATCCAGCGTTCCCCGAACCACACCCGGGGGCGCACGCCCTGCACCTTGATCTCCTGCGGGCGGGTGTCGGTGGCCTGCTCGAACAGCGGGATGCGCGTCTCGTGCCACAGCTCCCGGTCGAACAGGAACGGCGCGTTCGCGGCCAGCGCGACCTGGACACCGGCGATGGCCTGGGCGGCGTTCCAGTAGTCGGGGAACTCCTGCGGGGAGACCTGCAGGTGGAACTGGGTGCTGGTGCAGGCGGCCTCGGGGGTGATCGTGTCCGCGTAGGTGCGCAGCCGGTCGACGCCGCCGATCTCGATGTGCAGGTCCTCACCGCGGGCGGCGAAGATCTGGTCGTTGAGCAGGCGGTAGCGCGGGTTCTCCGACAGCGCGGCCGCACCGACGTGCTGCTGCCGCAGCGTCGGGAGGATCCCGATCATGATCAGGTGGGCGCCGACCGAGCGGGCACGCTGCTCGGCGTGGTTGAGCGCGGCACGGATCTCCGCCGCCCAGGAGTCGGGGCCGCCCTCGGTGAGCCGGCGGGGCGGGATGTTGATCTCCAGGTTGAACCGGCCCAGCTCCGTCGACCAGGCCGGATCAGCGATCGCCTCCAGTACGTCGCTGTTGCGCATCGCCGGCTCGCCCCGATCGTCCACCAGGTTCAGTTCGATCTCCAGACCGACCTGGGGCCGTTCGGCGTCGAACCGTGCCTCACGCAGCATCTGCGCGAGGACGTCGAGGCACTGCTGCATCTTGCTCCGGTACCGGCGTCGGTCCTCACGGGTGAAGACCAGTGCCGGAACGTCCCGTCCCATGGGCCCTCCCGGTCGCGCCTGTCCTGCGCTGCCGCTCACCCCAGAATCCCACCGCCGGCCGAGGGCGACCAGACGGGGCGCCGGCGTGCGCACCGCAGGCCGAGTACCCCCCTTCGCCGGACCACCACCGCCCGTGGACGGCCCGCCGGTGGAGTACGGCCGGTGTACGCGCCCGGGGTGTGCCTCACGCGTCGGCCGTGCCCCGCCGCTCCGGTGCGCGGCGCGCCATCCAGGCGGCCACGAGCGCGCCGGAGACGTTGTGCCACACCGAGAACACGGCGGCCGGCAGCGCGGCGAGCGGCGTGAAATGCGCGGTGGCCAGTGAGGCGGCGAGGCCGGAGTTCTGCATGCCGACCTCGAAGGCCATCGCGCGGGAGGCCGGGCGGCCCAGGCGGGCGAGCCGGCCGCACCCGTAGCCGAGGGCCAGGCCGCATCCGTTGTGCAGCACGACGGCCACCAGCACGGTGAGCGCGGCGGACTTCAGCGCGCCGGCGCTGCCCGCGACGACCACGGCGACGATCACCGCGATCGCCAGGGACGACAGCCACGGCATGGCACCCAGGACGCGCTCGATCCGCCGCCCGGCGACCAGCCGCACCACGAGTCCGCCGAGAACGGGCAGCAGCACGGTCTTGAGGATGTCGGTCACCATCGACCCCGCGTCGACGGGCAGGTACTGACCGGCGAGCAGCAGCGTCAACGGCGGCGTGAGCAGCGGTGCGAGCACCGTTGAAACGGTGGCGACGGACACCGACAGCGCGACGTCGCCCCGGGCGAGGTAGGTGACGACGTTGGACGCGGTGCCGCTGGGGGCACAGCCGACCAGGATCACCCCGGCCGCGAGCGCGGGCGACAGGTGCAGCAGATGGGCGATGAGCCAGCCCAGGCCCGGCATGATCACGTAGTGGGCCACGAGACCCAGGAGCACGACCCAGGGCCGCCGGGCCACGCCGCGGAAGTCCTCCAGGGACATGGTGAGTCCCATGCAGAACATGACCACGCCGAGCAGATACGGCACCCAGGGGCCGTAGCCGGTGAACATGCCGGGAGAGGCGAGACCGAGGGCGCCCGCCGCGACGACGAGAAGGGGGAAGACGGTGACGGCTCGCCGGGCGGCGCGGTCCGCGGGGCCAGGGCCAGGGCCGGTGGCCTGCGCGGCCGGACCGGAGGTCGTGGTCGGGATGTTGGAGCTCTGCATGGAAACATGTAAAGGCCACGCATCCTGCCTGGCAACATCGTCTCGCGATCCGGGCCGGGTCGAACGAAGGGACCATTCGGCAAAGAGTCAGCTCGCGCACTGTCACTACGATGCTCGCGGCGACCGAGAGGGGACGGCAGGACGATGGGCGACTACTACGAGCGGATCGTGGACCTCGAAGTGAGCGGCGAGGAGGCCGGCCGGCTCGCGCAGCGGACGGTGGACCGGATGGTGGCCGAGGGACTGATCACTCGGGAGACGTCCGGCGAGGCGGTGTACAGCCTGCACGTGGACACGGGCCATGTGCCGGGCCCGCGCTGGGCACGGGCCGTGGCCGACGCGTCGGACCCGACCTGGCTGCCGGGACCCGTGGCCGTCGTCGTCGGACGCCACCAGCACGTCGGGGGCCAGGGACAGGACGAGGCGGCGTACGCCGTCTGCCCGCGCTGCCGGACCCGGACGGTCGTCATCGACCATCCGCAGCAATGGGAGGCGGACGAGGCGATCTGGCGGCCCTTCAGGGACGGCATCGCCTCCTGGGAGGAGACGGGAGAGGGCGCCGCGCCCTGCTCCGCCTGCGGCGCCCGTGTCCCGGTCACCGAGTGGCAGTGGGAGGACGGCTTCGCGCTGGGCGCCCTGGCCTTCGAGTTCTGGGGCTGGCCCCCGCTCGCCCCCGACTTCCTAGACCGGTTCGGCCGGCAGCTGGGCCACCGCATCGCCCACCACATGGGCAAGTTCTGAACCACGCGCGAGAACGGATACGACGCAGGGGGCGCGGCCCGGCGGGCCGCGTCCCCGTCCCGTGGTCCGTCAGCGCACCGCCGTGGACACCACGGCCCCGACCCCCGTGGCGCAGGCCAGGACGGCCGACCCCAGGACGGCGTGCCAGGTCAGCAGGCGCTGCCGCAGCTGGGCGTAGCGGGCCTCGTACTCGCCGCGCAGTTCGCCGGCCCGGCGCAGCGTCACCCGCAGCCGCTCGCGGGTGAGTTCGATGTGCTGTTCGGCATAGAGCCGAGCCACCTCCTCGGCCTGCGCGGTGGTCAGCCATGGCAGACCGGCGCAGAAGGCCTCGGCCGCGCGCCGCGCCTGTTCCCGGTCGGCCTCGGCGAGGAGGTAGCCCTCGATCTCGTCGGCCAGCGCCGCCCCTTGGTGCCGGGCGAGGGAGTGAGCCGAGTCGGTCATCGCCGCTCGCCTTCGTGCCCGGCGGCGTCGACGGCGTCACGCCGGCCGGTGAGCGCCTTCTGGTCCAGCTCGGAGATATCCGGGTGGTGCAGGTCGAACGCCGGGGACTCGCTGCGGATCCGCGGCAGGGTGAGGAAGTTGTGCCGCGGCGGCGGGCAGGAGGTGGCCCACTCCAGGGAGCGGCCGTAGCCCCACGGGTCGTCGACACCGACGTGCTTGCCGTGCTTCGACGTCTTCCAGACGTTGTACAGAAACGGCAGCATGGACAGGCCGAGTACGAAGGAGGCGATCGTCGAGACCGTGTTCAGGGCGGTGAAGCCGTCCACCGCCAGGTAGTCGGCGTAACGGCGCGGCATGCCCTCGGCGCCCAGCCAGTGCTGCACCAGGAACGTGCCGTGGAAGCCGACGAACAGCAGCCAGAAGGTCATCTTGCCCAGGCGCTCGTCGAGCATCTTGCCGGTGAACTTCGGCCACCAGAAGTGGAAGCCCGCGAACATCGCGAAGACGACCGTGCCGAACACGACGTAGTGGAAGTGCGCCACCACGAAGTACGAGTCCGAGACCTCGAAGTCCAGTGGCGGCGAGGCCAGGATGACACCGGTCAGACCACCGAAGAGGAACGTGACGAGGAAGCCGGTGGCCCACAGCATCGGCGTCTCGAAGGAGAGCGCGCCCTTCCACATCGTGCCGATCCAGTTGAAGAACTTCACCCCGGTCGGGACGGCGATCAGGAAGGTCATGAAGGAGAAGAACGGCAGCAGCACCCCCTGGGTGACGTACATGTGGTGCGCCCAGACGGTGGCGGACAGACCCGCGATCGCGATCGTCGCGGCCACCAGGCCCATGTAACCGAAGATCGGCTTACGCGAGAAGACCGGAATGATCTCGGTGACGATGCCGAAGAACGGCAGGGCGATGATGTACACCTCCGGATGGCCGAAGAACCAGAAGAGGTGCTGCCACAGCAGTGCCCCGCCGTTGGCCGGATCGTAGACATGGGCGCCGAACTTGCGGTCCGCCTCCAGGGCGAACAGCGCGGCCGCCAGGACCGGGAAGGCCAGCAGGACCAGGACACCGGTCAGCAGCACGTTCCACACGAAGATCGGCATGCGGAACATGGTCATGCCCGGGGCACGCATGCAGATGATCGTGGTGATGAAGTTGACCGAGCCGAGAATGGTGCCGAAGCCGGAGAAGGCCAGACCCATGATCCACATGTCGGCGCCGATGCCCGGCGTACGGATCGCGTCCGACAGCGGCGTGTAGGCGAACCAGCCGAAGTCGGCCGCGCCCTGCGGGGTGAGGAAGCCGCCCACCGCGATCAGTGAGCCGAACAGGTACAGCCAGTACGCGAACATGTTGAGCCGGGGGAAGGCGACATCCGGCGCGCCGATCTGCAGCGGCATGATCCAGTTGGTGAACCCGGCGAACAGCGGCGTCGCGAACATCAGCAGCATCACGGTGCCGTGCATCGTGAACGCCTGGTTGAACTGCTCGTTCGACACGATCTGCAGACCCGGGCGGGCCAGCTCGGCGCGCATGAGCAGTGCCATGATGCCGCCGATGAGGAAGAAGGCGAACGACGTCGACAGGTACAGCGTGCCGATCGTCTTGTGGTCCGTGGTCGTCAGCCACTTCACCACGACATTGCCGGGACGCTTGCGCCGCAGGGGCAGCTCGTCCTGGTAATACGCCTCTTCGGCTGGGGAACCTTGGGGATCGTTGAGGATGCTCACAAGCTGTGTCTCTCTCGAAAGACCGGCTTCGCCACGTCAGTCAGGCCATCCTTGCCGGACGCAGTCCGGGGCGTCGCCCGGAAGCAGCGACACGCGGCTGTTCACGTGACGATCGCACACGAACGGAGCAATGGACGCGCGGGCAGCCTCCTGCCCGCGCCCCGCCCCGTCCGCGTGACCCTTCCGGCCGAGCCGCACTCGCGTACACCTGTCGTCGGCAGCGCCCTCGTTGCGGTGGCAGTCCTGCCGCCCGGACCGCAAGCTGGAGCCGCACCCGCACGCATCGCCGCGCACCCGTACGGCGGAAGGCCTCCAGGAGGATCGTGTGACCGCTTCGCCGCCCGCAGGCGACCCACCCCCGGCCCGGTACGACGACCTGCGCGCGTTGGTGATCAACTGCACCCTCAAGCGCTCCCCGGCGACCAGCAACACCCAAGGACTCGTCGACCGCAGCCGCGCCATCATGGAGGCGCAGGGAGTGCGGGTCGACGTCGTCCGCGCCGTGGACCACGACATCGCCACCGGCGTGTGGCCCGACATGAGGGAGCACGGCTGGCAGACGGACGCCTGGCCGCAGTTGTACGAACAGGTCATGGCCTCGGACATCCTGGTCCTCGCCGGTCCCATCTGGCTGGGCGACAACAGCTCGGTGATGAAGCAGGTGATCGAACGCCTCTACGCCTGCTCCAGCCTGCTCAACGACGCCGGTCAGTACGCCTACTACGGCCGCGTCGGCGGCTGCCTCATCACCGGCAACGAGGACGGCGTGAAGCACTGCGCCATGAACGTCCTCTACAGCCTGCAGCACCTGGGCTACACCATCCCTCCCCAGGCCGACGCCGGCTGGATCGGCGAAGCGGGACCGGGGCCGTCGTACCTCGACCCGGGGTCGGGCGGTCCGGAGAACGACTTCACCAACCGCAACACGACGTTCATGACCTGGAACCTGCTGCACCTGGCGCGGGCGTTGAAGGACCTCGGCGGCATTCCCGCCTACGGCAACCAGCGCACCGCCTGGGACGCAGGATGCCGCCGGGACCACGACAACCCCGAGCACCGATAGCCCGGGTCGGGACGATGCGCGCACGCTGAGGCAGAGCCGCCGGGCGGCCTCGGCGGCGACGCACCCCGAGTCGAAGCAGACCGTCAGCGTCGGCAGCAACGGCTCCGCCCCGCCGCGCGCCGCGGTGAGCGGACCGAGGGTGCTCAGGACCAGGTCGGCCATGGCCTGCCGGTCACGGGCCAGGACGGGATGGACCAGCAGGTCGGTGGCGTACAGGATCGGGTCGTCCAGACCGAGCCGAGGGACCATCTCCAGGCAGTTCAGCGCCTCTTCGTAGGAGTGGACGACCCCGCCCGGTCCCGGCTGGGCGCGGCCGACGGCCCCCCTTCCGCCGTCGGTCGCCGCGTGGGCCTAGAGCAGGTCGTCGATGAACTCCTTGCGGGCCGCCGCTTCCTGACGCAGCGCCAGAAGATGTGCACGCTCGTACCCCTCGGGGGTCCCCCCGCTTTCGATGTGCCGGTGACGGATTCCTGGCGGTTCACCGGCACGGAGACCTTGGTGAACATTGCCGGACACCGGCAATGCGGATGTTCGGGCCAAGCGTGCACCATGTCGCCAGGGGAGCACTGCGATGGCCCGATGCCGGACACCTGCCGGTGCCCGGCATCGGGCCAAACCCCGCCCCGCTCGCCGCCTTCCGACCTCTCCGGCCCCAAGGACGTATGCCCTGACTGCCATCGGCGTGCTCGTTGCGGTCCTCCTCGTCGCCGTCGCCGTCGTGCTGTTCGTCTTCTCCCGGCTGTTCCGCAAGGTCGAGCAGGGCAAGGCGCTGATCGTGTCCAAGACCCGCAAGGTCGACGTGTCCTTCACCGGGCAGGTCGTGCTGCCGGTGCTGCACAAGGCCGAGGTGATGGACATCTCGGTGAAGGCCACGCCCAGCGCGTCCGTCCGGTGATGAACGCCGCGGAGGTCGACGCCCTGCTCGACGACCACTTCAGCGCCGAGGCCCAGACCCTGACCACGGATGCGGAGGCCAACCTGCTGAAACTGGCGGAACCGCGCGGCACTCGGACGGCGGAGCAGGCCGCCCGCTGGGCGGAGGTCAAGAACGCCTACGTCCGGATGCACACCCTCGGCCGCCCCGGCGACGAGCCACTGGTGCGCGCGATCGCCGCGCTGGGCCTGCTCCCGGACCGGATGGCGGCGGTGGAGACGGCCATCAACCGGGCGGCAGATCCGCACAGCAGAGGTTTTTGAACATGTTCAATTCGGGCGTATGCTGCCGCCATGAGCGATGTGAGCGGCAGAGCCGCCCTGCTGAAGGGCGTTCGCGCCTGGCTGGTCCTCTTCGTCGTCTGCCTGGTGCTCAGCGGCGCCACGGCCTTCCCCCTGGTGCACGAACTGCACTGGACCGAGTCGGTGTTGCGGGCGCTGTCCGTGCCGGACCATCTGCCGGGTCTGATGCGGTGGATCGAGCGGGTGCGCGACGGCCTGGACGCCACCGACGCCCGTTACCCCTTCCTCCTCTACGGCACCGACTGGCTGGCCTTCGCCCACCTGGTCATCGCGGTGGCTTTCTACGGCCCCTACCGCGACCCCGTCCGCAACATCTGGGTCGTCGAGTTCGGGATGATCGCCTGTGCCGGCATCATCCCGCTGGCCCTGATCTGCGGCCCGTTGCGCGGAATCCCCTTCTGGTGGTCGGTGATCGACATGTCGTTCGGCGTGTTCGGAGTGATCCCGCTGTACGTCGTACGCCGCAAGATCAAGCAGTTGGCGGAGATGACCGCGAAGGCGCGGGCGACGCCGGCCACTTGACGGCGCCGGGCGCCGGGCCCGGCTACAGCGCCCGTGCCACCAGGAGGGCGACGTCGTCGTGGTCGTCGGGCTGGCGCAGGCCGTAGAGGAGGAGGTCGCAGGTTTCCTCCAGGGGGCGTTGGGGTTCGTCGAGGAAGCCGAGGAGGGCGTTCAGGCGGTCGTCGATCGGGTGCTGGCGGGTTTCGACCAGGCCGTCGGTGTAGAGCACCAGCAGGTCGCCGGGGCGCAGTTCGGCCGTCGTGGTCTCGAACAGGACGCCGCCGATGCCGAGCGGGGCGCCGGAGGGCACTTCGAGTAGCCGCGCAGGTTCGCCGGCACGGGCCAGCGCGGGGGGCATGTGTCCGGCGTTGGCTATGCAGCACTGCCTCGTATGCGGGTCGTACACGATGAAGACGCAGGTCACGATGTAATGCTCGAGATCGCAGGTGATCTTGTCCAGGTGCCGGAGCACCTCGCTCGGGGGCAGGTCCAGATCCGCGTACGCGCAGGTCGCGGTCCGCAACCGTCCCATGGTGGCGGCGGCGTCGATGCCGTTGCCCATGACGTCGCCGACGACCAGGGCGGTCTTGTCGCCGGTCAGCTTGATGACGTCGTACCAGTCGCCGCCCACCTCGCTGGTCGCCTGTGCCGGCTGGTACCGGGAGGCGAGCTCCAGACCGGTGTGGTGTGGCGGATGGTCGGGCAGCAGGCTGCGCTGGAGGGTCAGGGACGTGTTGCGCACGCTCTGGAACCAGCGCGCGTTGTCGATGGCGATCGCGGCCCGGCCGGCCAGCTCGCCGGCCAGGATGACGTCGTCCTCGTCGAAGGGGAGCGGGTTGCGGGTGCGCTTGAGATCGAGGGCGCCGAGCACCTCGCCGTGGGCGATCAGCGGAACGGCGAGATAGGAGTGGACCCCGGCACGCGCGAGAAGCGCGGCGGCCTCGGCGTCGCGGGCGATCCGCGGCAGATCCTGCTCAGCGACGTGCCGGACGAGCACCGGCCGGCCCGTGTGCACGCACAGAGTGACCAGGCGGTCCCCCTCGTAGGCGGCGAGGTCGCCGGGGGCGTCCGCGGCGCGCAGTGCCACGGAGGGGTGGTCCGCCTTGAGAGCGAGGGCACGGAACAGCTCCGGACCGTTGTCCGGCTCGCGCATCCGGCGGCAGGCCAGAGCGGAGTCCAGTACGTCGACGGCGACCACGTCGGCCAGCGCGCCGCTGGCGATCTCGGCCAGCTCGGCGGCGGTCTGCTCGACCTCGAGCGAGGTGCCGACACGGGTGGAGGCGTCCGCGATCAGGGCCAGCCGGCGCCGTGCCCGGTCGGCCTCGGCCGCCACCCGGTGCCGTTCGGTGACGTCGACGACCGACATGGCCGCGCCGAGCACCCGCCCGCCCGGGTCCTCCAGCCGGTAGAAGGACACCGACCAGGCGCGCTCGTGCTCGGGGGCGGAGCGGGCCCGGCCCACGTGGTACTGGTCGAGCAGCGGTGTGCCGGTGGTGAGCACCTGCCGCAGCGCGGACTCGATGCTGTCGACGTCGGGGAAGGGCAGCGTCTCGCGCAGATGACGGCCGATGTGGTCCTCGGCCGGAATGCCGTCGAGCCGCTGCAGCGCCGGGTTGACCAGTTGGTAGCGCAGTTCGGGGTCGAGCATGGCGAGACCGATCGGGGACTGGTTGATCAGCCGTTCGCACAATGCCAGATCGGTCTCGACCCGCTGCAGCAGGCTGTGGTCGGCGGCGAGCCCCAGGGCGTAGACGTCGCCGAGGTCGTCGAGCAGCCGCATGTTGCGGAACTCCATCAGCCGCGTGCTGCCGTCCTTGTGCCGGATCGGGAACGCGCCGGCCCAGCTCCGGCCCGTCTCCAGGACCTCCGCGAACAGTTTGAGGACCCCTTGCAGATGCTCGGGATGAATGATCAGCCGGGCCGCCGGCCTGCCCAGCGCCTCGGCTGCGGAGTAGCCGAACAATTCCTCCGCCTGCGGCGTCCAGAACACGATGCGTCCCTCGACGTCGAGCACCAGCGCAGCCACGCTCAGCACATCCAGCAGGCTGGTCTGCCGGTGCGCCTCGGTGCCGTACTGATCGCCGTCGGGCGGGAAGGTCTCGGCTGTCATCCCTGCGCCTCCTGTACCGGTCGGCAGCACCCGCCGGCCTTCGCCGTCCTCGCCGTACGGCTGGGAACCCGGCCCCTCCATGCTCCCTCGCCTCCCCGGCGAGGGCGAGACAGCCCCGTACGGCTTCCGGCCGGCCCTCCCGGAGCAGGCGGGCCCGCCGCCGGCCCATGCAGATCTGGCGGACAGGCAGCACCATGGGTCCTGTAAGCGGACAAGCGGGATCATGATCCTCACGCGGACGAGAAGCCCCCGTGATCCTGTCGAAGGACGCACGACATGGACCCTGCGCGAAACGGCTCCGATCCACCCGCGGCCGCGGGGGCGCGC
This sequence comes from Streptomyces sp. NPDC014006, assembly GCF_043088925.1. Classification (NCBI taxonomy): domain Bacteria; kingdom Bacillati; phylum Actinomycetota; class Actinomycetes; order Kitasatosporales; family Streptomycetaceae; genus Streptomyces; species Streptomyces sp. NPDC014006. Next base: position 255,778 of record NZ_JBICAJ010000004.1, read on the forward strand.
GACCCCCTCGCCCGGCCCGGCGCCGACCTCGGCACCCTGTGCCGGGGAGCCGTCCAGCACCTCGTGCACACCCCCCAGTCCGACAACGTCGCCCTGCCGCCGGCCCGCACCCACGCGGTGGGTCCCGACCAGGTCGTCCTCCTGGGACGTGCCCGTCGACCCGGCCGCCGTCGGCGATGTCCGAGCCCGCGCCACGCGCCAGGTGGAGGTGTGGGGCTTCGAGGAACTGGCGATGGCGACGGAACTCATCGTCAGCGAACTCGTCACCAACGCGATCCGGCAGCAGCGACAGCACCGCGCGTCCCCGCGGCGAGCGGCACGGCCGGGTCCAGCCGTGACCGCTCGGGTGCGGCACCGCCGGCCTGCCCGAAATAGTAGGCCTCCGCACGCTCGGTCAGCCGCCGTGTCGCGGACCGGTACGACACCGCCATGTACGGCACCCACACCAGGGGCGCCACCATGCCCGGCCATGAACACCAGCCCGCGGAAGGCCATCCGGGCCACCTGGGTGTAGCGGGAGCGCCGGCTCGTGGCCGTGGCAGGCGTGAGCAGGCCCAGCAGGCGGGCCATCCGCAGGGTGAGGCGCCACAGGCCGGCGCGACGGGTTCCCTGGGAGCCGGGGTGGCCGTCGCCGAGGAGCGCGCGCCGCGTGGTCGCCGGCGCATCGGCGGCCCTACCGGTGTCGGCGTACGCCCTGCAGGACGAGAACGTCGGCCGCCCGGTCCTCGGAAGCGGCGTCCCGGCCGCTCACCGCGGCGGGCTTCAGTACGGTGCGGTCCTGGCCGAGCAGCGCGGTGCAGAGCGTGAACGGCACCAGCAGCAGGACGGGCCCGCCGGCGAAGGCTCCCTCCGTCACGACGGTGCGCTCGCCGCGCGCGGCCACCCGGCGGCGCAGCTCCGCGACCGGCGCGTCGGGCCGACGCTCGCGCAGGCGTGCCGTATGGCGGCCGGCGGCGTGCCCCAGGTGCCTACCGCGAACAGCGCGAGGTGTTCCGGAAGGTGGCCCGGGCCGGCGCGCACCTGACGCAGCAGCGACCGCGGCAGCGACCGCCCGGCGGTCGCCGACGGACGGGCGCCGGCCCTCGTCACCCGCCCGGCCCACCCCACATGGCCGTACGGCTGCGGCGGCCGGACGCTCGTAGGGCTGACAGAACTTCCGTTCGGCGACGTCACGGCGGTTTCCCGGCGGCGACGTCACGGGAGCCACCGGGCAGGAGAAGGGACCCCCATGAGCCAGGCCGCACAGCCGAACCGTTCCGACCGCCCCTGGCCGCCACAGCCGGCCGGCACGAGCGGCGGCTGGGCCGCGGGCGGGGTCGTCTTCGCCGCCGTCATGCTGGTGTGCAGCGGCGTCCTCGCCGTCCTCCAGGGCATCGCGGCGGTCTCCAAGGACGACGTGTACGCCCGCGTCGGCACCTACGTCTACGAGATCAACCTGACCGGCTGGGGCATCATCCACATCGTCATCGGAGCGCTCGCCGCGCTCACCGGAGCGGGCCTGTTGAGAGGCATGGCCTGGGCGCGCTTCGCGGGCATCTTCCTGGCCTCGCTCAGCCTGATCGCGCAGTTCCTGTTCCTGCCCTACCATCCCGTCTGGTCCCTGGTCGTGATGGCGATCGACGTCTTCATCGTCTGGGCGCTGGCCAGCCACCGGGAAGCGACGAGCTGACACCCGGGCACCGCGCGACGCTACCCGCCCATCGCCGGCCACGGCCTCGTCGGAGACCTCCAGACCGTCGCGCTGGTCTCCTCCGAGGGCGTGGTCGACCGGCGGTGCGCGCCCCGTTCCGACTCGTCCGGCATCTTCGGGGCCCTCCTCGACCACGACCGCGGCGGCCACTTCGCGATCACCGTGGAGGGCCCGGACGTCACCACCCGCCAGCTGCACTTCCCGGACACCGCGATCCTCGTCACCCGGTTTCCTCACCCCGGAGGGGGTCGGCGAGGTCGTCGACCACATGCCCCTGGACCGCCCGCAGACCCCGAGCTCCCGGCACCGGTTCATCCGGGCGATGCGGGTGCCGCGCGGACGGATCCGGTTCCGCCTGACCTGCCGCCCTCGCTTGGCCTACGGCCGCGGGCGGCACCGCCTGCAACTCCACGAGGGCGCCGCCCGTTTCGCGGGTCCCGGTACGGACGCCCTCCTCCAGCCGGTGGCCGCCGTACGCCTGGAACGGGGCGGTGACGACGTATGCGGCCAGGCCGAGCTGACGCAGGGTCGGACGGCTGCGGCTGCCCGTCCACGCCCTGCTCGACCTGGGGCACGAGGAGGAGGCGCACGCCGTCCGTCAGTGGACGTGAACGCCCTGGCCCCCGCGCCGGTCGCCTGGACCAGGCCCGCTACGGCTTCGGCAAGATGCTCACCTACGCCCACCACGTCGGCGCCTTCGCCGAGGAGTTCGGCCCGTTCGGTGAACAACTGGGCACCTTCCCGCAGGCGTTCACCCGCCTCGCCCTGGTCACCGCGGCGACGGCACTTGACGAGGCGCTCGACCGGGCCTGGAGCTGAGCGCGAACGACTGGTTCACGTGGGGCTGTGAGGTGAATCAAGCCCGCCCCAGTGCCCTCCAATGACGGTGCCAATCGCATCCTATGGGGTAGCAAAGAATTCCCTGCGGTACTGCCGGTCCGCGCGCGGCGGACTTATGTTCCTCCCGCACCCTGTCATGCCATGTTCAACCAGCATGCGGGGCGTTGTGTGTCATGCTCATGACTGCGTCGTTCTGCCGCCGCTGCGCGCGTCACGGGCCTGCCCACCCAGTGCGAACCCCACCTCACATCGGAGGCAGTACCCCATGCGTGAGTCACGCCCGAGCGGGCGCCGGCACAGTCTGCGAAGACTCGTCGCCGTCGCCTTCCCCGCGCTCGCCCTCACCGTCACCGGACTCGTCGCGGCGCCGACGGCAGGGGCGGCCCAAGTCGCCGCTCCCACCCCGCACACCACCGAGGTCACGCAGAACCACAAGGCGCTGACCGCACCCGAGCGGCAGACCTACCACTCCACCGGCAACGCCGGCCAGAAGGTTCCCACCACACACCTGTGCGCCACCGCCGAGCCCGGCCACGCGTCGTGCTTCGCCCAGCGCCGCACCGACATCAAGCAGCGGCTCGCCTCGGCCCTCGCCGCCGCCACCCCCTCGGGCCTGTCGCCGGCGAACCTGCACAGCGCCTACAACCTGCCCACCACGGGCGGTTCCGGCATGACGGTCGCCATCGTCGACGCCTACAACGACCCCAACGCCGAGTCGGACCTCGCGACCTACCGCTCCACCTACGGCCTGTCCTCCTGCACCAAGGCCAACGGCTGCTTCAAGCAGGTCAGCCAGACCGGCTCCACCACGTCGCTGCCGACCAACGACACCGGCTGGGCCGGTGAAGAGGCCCTCGACCTCGACATGGTCAGCGCCGTCTGCCCGAACTGCAGCATCATCCTGGTCGAGGCCAACTCCGCGAACGACACCGACCTCGGCATAGCCGAGAACGAGGCCGTCACGCTCGGCGCCAAGGTCGTCTCCAACAGCTGGGGCGGCTCCGAGGCCTCCTCGCAGACCACCGAGGACACCCAGTACTTCAAGCACCCCGGCGTCGCCATCACCGTCTCCTCCGGTGACTCCGCCTACGGCGCCGAGTACCCGGCGACCTCCCAGTACGTGACCGCCGTCGGCGGCACCGCGCTCACCACCGCCTCCAACTCCCGTGGCTGGAGCGAGTCGGTGTGGCACACCAACTCCACCGAGGGCACCGGCTCCGGCTGCTCGGCCTACGACCCCAAGCCGAGCTGGCAGACCGACACCGGCTGCGCCAAGCGCATGGAGGCCGACGTCTCCGCCGTCGCCGACCCGGCCACCGGCGTCGCGGTCTACGACACCTACGGCGGTTCCGGCTGGGCGGTCTACGGCGGGACCAGCGCCTCCGCCCCGATCGTCGCCGGCGTCTACGCCCTCGCGGGCACCCCGGGCACGACCGACTACCCGGCGAAGTACCCCTACCAGCACACCGGCAACCTGTACGACGTGACCAGCGGCTCCAACGGCTCCTGCACCACCTCGTACTTCTGCACCGCGGGCACCGGGTACGACGGCCCGACCGGCTGGGGCACCCCGAACGGCACCGCCGCCTTCACCGCCGGCACCTCCACCGGCAACACGGTGACCGTCACCAACCCCGGCAGCCAGTCCACCACCACCGGCGGCTCGGTCAGCCTGCAGATCCACGCCACCGACAGCGCGGGCGCGGCCCTCACCTACAGCGCGTCCGGACTGCCGACGGGCCTGTCCATCAACAGCTCCACCGGCCTGATCTCCGGCACGGCGTCCACCGCCGGCACCTACCAGGTCACCGTCACCGCCAAGGACTCCACCGGCGCCTCCGGCTCGACCTCCTTCACCTGGACCGTCGGCTCCTCGGGCGGCACCTGCTCCGCCTCGCAACTGCTGGCCAACCCGGGCTTCGAGTCCGGCAGCACCGGCTGGACCTCCACCACCGGCGTCATCACCAACGACACCGGTGAGGCCGCCCACGGCGGTTCCTACAAGGCCTGGCTCGACGGCTACGGCTCCTCGCACACCGACACCGTGTCCCAGTCGGTGACGATCCCGGCCGGCTGCAAGGCCACGCTCACCTTCTACCTGCACATCGACACCGCCGAGTCCGGCAGCACCGCGTACGACAAGCTGACGGTCACCGCCGGTTCGACCACCCTGGCGACGTACTCGAACGTCAACGCCGCCTCGGGCTATGCGCAGAAGACCTTCGACCTGTCCTCGCTGGCGGGCCAGACGGTCACTCTGAAGTTCAACGGCGTGGAGGACTCCTCCCTGCAGACCAGCTTCGTCGTGGACGACACCGCCCTGACGACCGGCTGACGCCCGGCCACACAGCGCCCGTCCCGCACGCGGAAGCCGTCCGCGTGCGGGACGGCCGCGTTTCCGGACGGGTCTGCGGGCCTCCGTCAGGTGTCCAGCGGGGTGAGGCCGGCCCTCGGGGCCGTCGCGCACCAGTGGGCGCGTGCAGGCGTACCGTTGCATCCGGTTTCCGGCGCCGCCGGCGGGGCGGACGAGCCCCGGTGCGGCCGCCGGGCATGTCCGGCCCTTCGGCGGGAAGACGTGGGCTCATGAACGGGGGAACGCGAATGGACCCGGTGGATTCTGCGCCTGGCGGTGAAGGTGTGGCCGGCCGCGAGCCGATGCAGGAGATCGTCGCGCTCGACGGTGCCGGCGCGAGTATCGCCGAGGCACGCCGTCATGCGGCCGGCTTCCTGGCCCGCGTGCAGCGGGAGTACGGGCTGCCGGTGTCGGCCCGCGCGATGGACGTGACCCGGCTGGTGGTGAGCGAGTTGGTCACCAACGCCCGCAAGTACGCTCCGGGACCGGTGCTGATGGAACTGCGTGTCGTCGGCGGCCTCGTGGAGGTGGTCGTATGGGACAGCGATCCGTCGCTGCCGGTGGCCCGGGCTGCCGATCCGGGACGTGTCGGACAGCATGGCCTGGAGATCGTGATGGCGGTCGTGCAGGGGTTCGAGGTGCAGCGGGAACCGCTCGGCAAGCGGGTCACCGCGCGCATCGCGCTCGCCGACCCGCCGGAGGAGGGCCTCACCGGCCTTCGCTAGCGTGACGGCCTCTCGACAGCGTGACGGCCTCTCGACGCGTGCGCGCGGAGACCGGCACCGCTGTTTCAGCAAGCTGTGGTGGCCCCGCGCCGGCCCCGGCGGCCTCGGGCCGACGGGGCCGGTCGCCCGGGTTCATGCATGCCGTCGGGCCCACAGCGGGGTGACGAAGGCGATCAGGACCGCGGCGACGCCGATCTGCAGGACGTGGCGGATCCAGTCGATACCGCCCGTGTCCCGCACACCCATGGCGCTCGCGAGCGCGTTGCCGGCGACTCCGCCGAGGATACCGAGGATGACCGTCAGCCACAGCGGGATCGGCTGGCGGCCGGGAATGACGAGCTTGGCCAGCAGACCGATGATGAGGCCGGCGACGATGGCCCAGAGGAACGACACTTTCTTTCTCCCTCCCTGTTCACCGGTGAGGTTCACCCGTGAGTCGTGGATCGTTGGTGCATCTCCCGAATGCCCCCAGCGGCCGTCCGTACGCCTGCGCGATCCGTTCCGCCTCAGGCGCCGTCCGCGCGCATGGCCCGGGTGCGCGAGTCGGTGACCGTGAAGTGGTCCCGGGTGCCGGTGAGGGTGAACAGCCGCTCGACGGACGGGTGGAAGGGGCCGAGCAGTCTCAGTTCACGGCCGTCGGCCCGGTGCTGCTGCCAGGCCTCGAGGAGGGCGTTGAGCAGCCCGCTGTCGGCGAACGTGACCCGGGACAGATCCACCACGGTCACCCGGCGTGCCGACTCCTCGGCCTCGGCCCAGGCGGCCTGCAGGAGGTCGTCCTCGTCGTAGTCGACCTCGCCGCGCACGCTGATCTCGAAGACTCGGTCATGGCAGGTCACCTTCACGGTCGCCCTGTTGTCCCACTGCATTCCGTCGTCCTCGTGCCCCTGGTCCGCTCGCGCGACGGCGCTGATGCCGTCTGCTCCTGTGATCCTCTTCTACCCCGTCCCGGCGATGAGTTGCCTGGGGGAAACACGTCAGGTGGCATGGGCTCCCCCGGCGTCGTCGTCCTGGAGCGGCAGGGCGGTGAGATGGCCGAGCGTGCCGGTCTGGCGCAGCATGCGCTCGAGCAGGGCGGGGCGGTCGTCGAGGCGGAGGATGCAGCCGGCGGCGCCGACGCGACGATGCACCATCAGCAGCGCCGAAAGGCCGGCGGAGTCGATCCAGGACAGGCGGGCGCAGTTCAGGCGCACCCCGCGCACGTCCGGACGCCGGGTCAGGTGCTCGGACACGGTATCGACCAGTCGGTCGCCGGTGTCGAGACAGAGCTCGCCCTCGACGTCGACGGTGAGCTCATGGGCTCGGTCGGCGACGGTGAGGCGCAGGGTGGTGGGCGGAAGCTGGGTCATATGTCGCTGAGGGGGCCGGGGACAGGGGGCAGGGCGCCGGTCGGCCAGGGCGGCCGTCCCGTCGCGGAGCAGGCGCAGGGCACGGGAGAAGTCACGCAGCCGGCCGCCGAGTACGTCGAGTGCGACGGCCACGGAGTGCGGGGGCACCCGCCGGGCCCGAAGGGGTGGCAGGCCGTGGCGCAGAACGCCTCCACCGGGATGTCCGTCGCGGTCACCGGGGGAGCGCTCACCCGGTCCTCCGCACAGCCGCCGAGCCCGCGCGGCCCTGACCGCCCACCACCGTCAGCTCCGCCGTACGCGGCGCGCTGATGGCGACGGTGGCGATGTCGTCATGGCTGCCCGGTCCCAGCCACTGCGCGGTCAGCAACTGGATCCGCTCGACGACGGCCTCCGCCGGCATGCCCGCGCACTCGGCGAGGGCCCGCTTGAGCCGGCTTTCGCCGAACAGTTCGTCCCCCAGCGGGCCACCGCGGGCCTCGCTGACCCCGTCGGTGTACAGCACACAGGTCTCTCCGGGCCGCAGCGTCACTTCGGCGCTGACGGCGGTGACGGTTGGCAGGGCCCCGATGAGCGAGCCGTGCGTGTCGGCCTCCTCGACGGTGCCGTCCCCGCGGACGATCAGCGGGGCCAGGTGGCCCGCACTCGTCAGCCGCAGGTCCACCTTGCCACCGCGACGGCGGACCGACGCCAGCACCAGGGTGGCGAACCGGGTGTGATGGGAGGACAACAACGCCCCGTTGAGCAGCGTCAGCACGCGCGCGTGGTCGGCGGCCAGCGGGAGCAGCGCGTGCAAGGTGTTGCGGATCTTGCCGGTCAGCACCGCGGCTTCCAGGCCCTTGCCTGCCACGTCCCCGAGGACCACCAGTGTCTCCTCGGCGGGATCGGCACCGGGGTGCACGTCGTAGAAGTCGCCGCTGATCCGCTCGTTGTCGCGCGCCGGGCGGTAGGCGCCGGCGTAGTCCACGCCGTGCACGCTCCGCAGGGTCGGCGGCAGCAGCTCCCGCATCAAGGTGGTGGTGATCGCGGTCTGCTCGGTGTACAGACGCGCGGCGGACAGGGCGGCTCCGGCGCGGGCGGCGAGGAGGCGCGCGAACAGCTCCTCGTCCGCGCTGAAGGCGCGTTCGTGGCCGGACCGCAGCAGGATCAGGGCACCGGCGGGCACGCCGTGTCCCGGCAGCGGGGTGACGATGACGGAACCGATCGGTTCGGTGAAGTCCGGCGGATGCACCCACTCGGGCAGGACGGCCGGGTCGATCCAGCGCGCCGGGACGGGAGGGAACCCCTGCAGCGCCTCGGCAAGACCGGGCACGCGGTCCACGTCGACCTGCGCGGTCATCCGGGTCACCGGGCCGCCGCGGTGCGCGTACGTCAACGAGTGGCGGTGACCCTGCGGCGGAGCGACGAGCAGGGCCGCCTCGGCGAGATGGTCGGTGGCCATCCGCGCCGTCATCTCCATGCAGCGCGTCAGGTCCAGCGTCGACAGCAACTGGCCGGCCATGTCGGACAGCAGCGCGGACCTGCGTCGGGCGCCGGCCAGCGCGGTTTCGGCGATCCGCCGGTCGGTGTCGTCGACGAGCCACCACACCACATGGCGGTCGTCCGGCAGGGTCGGATGGGCCTCGAAGTGGCGGTCCGCGATGGCCCCGTGGACCGGCAGCGCGCCCTCGCGGGCCTCACCGGCAAGTCGGACGTGCGCGTCGGCCAGCCAGAACGGCGCCACGTTGCGCAACCGGTCACCGGCAGCGGCCCGCGGCCACAACAGGCGTGCGGCGTCATTGAGTTCCACCACACAGCCGTTGACGTCCGCGACGATCACCGGGAAGGGGGACAGGTCCCGGGCGGCGGCGCCATGGACCACGGCGTCGGCAGGAAGGGCGGGGGTGCCGCTGGCATCGAACACACGCGGGGGCACGCCGTTGGCGCACCCCACCACCTCTCTACGACAGGAAACAGATGTCCTCCGACAACAGTCCCGTATGAAGCCTTACGGCGCAAGCAGCTTGGGAGCTCGGGGGCGCCCCCCCATTACCGCCCCCCGCCGACGGCCCTGTGCGGGCAGCCCTGTGCGGACGCCCCCCCCGGCCGACGCCCCTGTGAGGCAGCCCGGTTCACGCAGCCCCGAGCCGCCCCAGGCCGGCAGCGGCGGCTGAAGCCGGCCCCGAGTCGCACGGCCGGTGAGATGCCGTGATGTGACGGACAGTCAGAGATCGCCGCCGCGAGCCGCGCCCTGCTCCTCCGTCCTCGCCCCGTCGGTCGCGAGCGAGCCGCCCGCGCTCTCCAGGTGGGCACGCACGAACCACTGGAACTGCTCGAGGTCCCGCAGCTGCTCGATGAGCAGGTCCTCCGTGGCGGGGTCGATCTCGCCCGCCTCCTTGATCGCGGCGCGCACGCCCTCGATCACGCCCGTGTAGACGACGTCGAGTGCGCCGAGGTGAGCGAGGGCGTCGGCGCGGCCGATCGAGTAGTCGTCCCACTTCCGCTCCGCGACGAGTGCGCCGGGCGTGCCCTGGGCGACGCCGCCGAGCGCCGCGATGCGCTCGGCCACGTCGTCGGCCATCTCGCGCACCCGGTCGACCTGCGGGTCGACCATCTCGTGCACGGCGATGAAGTGCGGACCGACGACGTTCCAGTGGATGTGCTTGAGGGTGAGGTGCAGGTCGTTGAGGGCGTGCAGGCGCAGGCGGAGGAGGCCGATGAGCCGGCCGGCGGCCTCGCGCTCGATGCCGGGAACCGTGTAGCGGGGGGTCAGATCCTGGGCCACGTCAAGCTCCTTCGTCGTGCGATGTCGGGCGCAGGGACCGGTCCGGCCGCGGCCGGACCGGTCCAAGATCGTGTTGCATTCCTCTGCCCCGTTCTTCGCGATCCATGGCCGCCTCGGATGCGGGACGGCGACGGGTTTCCGGCCGGTGAGCACAGTGCGGGGGAGCGGGCGGCGTACTGCGAACGGCCGAAGGGAAGACCACTCGCACGAGCGACGAATGCGATGCGTATGCGGAGGCACACGGAAAGTGCGCGTGTGGGGCCCGTCTGCTTCCTCCTACGAGCAGCCGGCGTCCCGTCCGCGCCACGGTCCGGCGCCGACCGATCCTGCCCACGACCGGGTCGGCGTCGGATCACCAGCCTTACCGCCGTCGGCAGACATCTCCGGCCCGGCCCGGCGCACCCCGCTCCCCTCCGCCGTGACCAGGGAATCCGGTTGGACGGGTGAGGCCGGGGCACTCGGCAGCGGCCGGTCGCACGACCGGTCTTCCGTACGTGTGGAGGCGCTCGTGGCCGTTCGGCACCGTCTGATCAATGCTCGCCCCAGTGACGTGTGGGAAGTGCTGGCCGACGGCGGAGCCTATCCGCGCTGGGTGGTGGGGCCGTCCGCCGCCGAGCCGGTCCGAGGGCAGTGGCCGTACACGGACGCGGCGATCCGCTACGAGGTCCCGCTCGGTCCGCTGCGCCTGTCCAACGAGACGATCGTGCGCCGCTGCGAGGAGGGCGCCGCACTGGAGCTGGAGGCCCACGCGGGCCCGCTGGGCACGGCCCGCATCGCGATCGAGCTGCGGCCGTGGGGCGACGGGTGCCTGGTCATCGTCGACGAGCATCCGCTGCAGGGAGCGGGCGGCCTGCTGCACAACGCGGGCTTCGAGGTCCTGATCCAGCTGCGGCACCGCGCCATGCTCGCCCGCCTCGCCAAGCTCTGCGAGGCGCGGGCCCGAGGCGAGGAACGCGGCGGCGCGGGCGACCTGGCCGCCACCCCCGCGTCGGACGGGTCCGGTCATGCCTGACGCCGTGGTCATCGGGGCCGGGCCCAACGGGCTGGTGGCCGCCAATGTCCTGGCGGACGCCGGGTGGAGCGTGCACGTCCTGGAGGAGCAGCCGGAACCGGGCGGCGCCGTACGCCACGACCGGGGCGTGGCCCCGGACTTCGTGAACGATCTCTTCAGCTCCTTCTATCCGCTCGCCGCCGCGTCCCCCGTCCTGGCCGCACTGCGGCTGCACGAACACGGGCTGCGGTGGAGCCACGCCCCCAGCGTCGTCGCCCACCCGCTCACCGACGGCAGCTGCGCCGTCCTCGACCGGCAGCTCGACGCCACCGCGGAGTCCCTGGACGCCTTCGCGCCGGGCGACGGCGCCGCCTGGCGCCGTCTGCACGACCTGTGGCAACGCCTGGAACCCGACCTGATGAGCGCCCTGTTCACCCCCTTCCCGCCGGTACGCGCCACGGCCCGGCTCGCCTTCCGGCTCCGCGCGGCCGGCGGCCTGCGGACGGCGCGCTCCCTGCTGCTGCCGGTGCGCCGCATGGGTGAGGAGGAGTTCCGCGGCGAGGGCGGCCGTCTGCTGCTGGCCGGCAACGCGCTGCACGCCGACCTCGCCCCCGAGTCGGCCGGCAGCGCGGGGTTCGGCTGGCTGATGGCGATGCTGGGCCAGACCCACGGCTTTCCCGTCCCGGTCGGCGGCTCCGGCGCGCTCACCCGGGCGCTCACCGATCGACTGCGCTCACGCGGCGGCCAGGTGCGCTGCGGACAGCGGGTCGAGCGGATCGTCGTACGCGGCGGGCGGGCCGTCGGCGTACGCACAGCGGGCGGGGAGACGGTCCCCGCGAGCCGGGCGGTGCTGGCGGACGTGTCGGTGCCCGCGCTGTACGGCCAGATGGTCCCCGCCGAGCATCTGCCCGCGCAGCTGATGGCCGACCTGAAGCGCTTCCAGTGGGACTTCGCCACCTTCAAGGTGGACTGGGCCCTGGACGGCCCGGTGCCCTGGCGGGCGGAACAGGCCACGCGCGCCGGCACCGTGCACCTGGCGGACGGAGTGGACGAGCTCACCCGGTTCGCCGCCCAGATCGCGATGCGGGAGGTGCCGGACCGCCCGTTCCTGCTGTTCGGCCAGATGACCACCTCCGACGCCACCCGTTCCCCGCGCGGCACCGAGTCCGCGTGGGCGTACACGCACATCCCTCACGACATCCGCGCGGACGCCGGCGACGAGGGCATCACCGGGCAGTGGAACGCCAAGGAGCAGGAGCTCATGGCCGACCGCATGGAACGCCAGGTGGAACGCTTCGCGCCGGGCTTCCGCTCGCTGATCCGCGCCCGGCGCGTCCTGGCGCCCCCGACACTGCAGTCCCTGGACGGCAACCTGGTCGGCGGCGCCATCAACGGCGGCACCACCGCCCTGCACCAGCAGCTCTTCTTCCGGCCCCTGCCCGGCACCGGACGCCCCGAGACCCCCGTCCCCGGCCTGTACCTGGCCTCCTCCGGAGCCCACCCCGGCGGTGGTGTGCACGGCGCCCCCGGCGCCAACGCCGCGCGCGCCGCGCTGCGCCGCCACCTCCCGCCCGGACGCGCCGGTCTGCAGCGGCTCCTCGCCCGCCGCGACCGCACCGGGGCCCCAGGCTGACCATCCGCGCCCGACACCTACGGCCTGCCGTGGAGGAAAACATGAACGAGCACCTGGAGGGCCCCGACGGCCACCACCGCCGCCCCGACGGCCTGAGCGACAAGACCGTCGAGGCGCTCGGCGCGCTCTCCAAGGCCCTGGAGACCACCGAGCGGGCCAGAGGGCGCCTGTACGACTTCCACCAGCTGACCGGCACCGCCGACTTCCAGGTGGACCGCGCCGTGGAACTCCTGCGCGACGCGGGCCACCCCGAGTGGGCGGAGAAGGTCCGCGCGGAGATCGTGGGCCGCAACGTCATCCCCGGGCACTGGACGTTCCAGATCGTCGAGGCCTACAACGCCACCTACTACCGGCCCTTCCAGCGGCTGGAGGCGAGCGCCGTGCAGGAACTCGCGCAGGGGCGGGACCACCTGCTGGAGGCGGAGCTGAAAGAGCAGCGCCGAACCTCCGGCCACCCGCATCACACGGCACGTCCGTGCAAGCCGGAGGAATGACCCGCCGCGGTCGAACGGGTCCCGGCCTTGCCATGTCCCCGGCGAGGCCGCCTTGGGCGGGGCCGTCTCCCGCCGGGCCGCCTTCCGGCAGAGCCTCCTCTGGCCGGATTTCCCGGGGCCGGGCCCCCATCGGCCAAAGAAGGCCCGGCCGGGCCGCATCCGCGCGGGCCTCTCGTCCCGAATCAGGACCGGGACCGTGACCGGACGGGAAGGAAGGCCACCCATGCACAGCAGCCCGCTCCGCGACCGCACCGTGGTGGTGACCGGAGCCGCCCGGGGGCTCGGCGCGGCCCTGGCGCGCGAGGCCGCCCGGCGCGGCGCCCGGGTCGCCGCGCTCGGCCTCGAGCGGGACGCCCTGGAGGCGCTGGCGGCGTCCCTGCCCGGCCCCGCACTGGCCCTGGAGGCCGACGTGACCGACGCGGCGGCGCTCACGACGGCCGCCCGCACCGTACGCGCCCGCCTCGGTCCGGCGTCGGTCGTCATCGCGAACGCCGGTATCGCCGAGGGCGGCCCGTTCCTCGCGTCGGACCCGGTGACCTGGCGGCGTGTGGTCGAGGTGAACCTCGTCGGCAGCGCGTACACCGCCCGCGCCTTCCTGCCCGACCTCCAGGCCACGGCGGGCCACTACCTCCAGGTGGCGTCCCTGGCCTCGCTCGGCGCGGCCCCTCTGATGAGCGCCTACTGCGCGGCCAAGGCCGGCGCGGAGGCCTTCGCCCACAGCCTGCGTGCCGAGGTGGCCCACCACGGCGTCAGCGTGGGCATCGCCTACCTCAACTGGCTCGACACCGACATGGTGCGCGACGCCGACCGGCACGCCGTTCTGCGCGAGCTGCGCGCGCACATGCCGCCGCCCGCCCGCCGGGTGTACAGCGCCGAGGTGGCCGCCGTGAGACTGACGCGGGCCGTGGAGCGCCGCCGTACCGCCGTGTACCTGCCGGGCTGGCTGCGCCTGGTGCAGCCGGTGCGTGCGGCCCTGCCACCCGTCGTGGTGCGCGTCGCCCGCCACGAACTGCCCCGGCTGGAGGCCGAGGCCCCCTTCCAGGACACGGGCCCGCTGGGCGCGGGCGGCCTGGCCGACCGCGCGGCGCAACGGCCGGGCGGCGGCTGACCCCGGACGCTCGGTGAGAGGAGAACCCCATGGCACGTGAGAAGGAGACCGGCGACCGGTTCGCCAAGGGCGACGGGGGCGCCTGGAAGAGCCACGAGAAGAAGCAGTGATCCAGGACCCCGGACGCCGACCATGCAGACGTTCCTGACCCGGCCCGACTTCCGGCAGTCGGCGCACGACCTCGACCGGCGCCGGCTCGGCAAACAGCGCGTCGAGGCCCTCCAGGTCCTGCGCGGTCTGACCGTACCCGGCTACGGCTGGCGCCGGCACCCCGCCGTACGGATGTGGGCCGGGTACGAGGAAGCGCTCGTGCGGTACGGCCTGGAGATCTGCCGGGTGTGGCGGGAACTGGGCCACCAGGACAGCTGCGCCGCCTCCCTCGTCGCCGGTTTCGCCGCGCAGCGCCCCGGCGCCCCGGTGCGCGACCAGGAAGAGCTGGCCGGGGCCGGGGAGCTGCCGCCCTGGCTGGGGGATGCCGCCTTCCACCGCAGCCATCAGTCGGCACTCGTGCGCAAGGCCCCCGAGTTCTACGCCACCCGCTTCCCCGGCGTACCCGACGACCTGCCCTACGTCTGGCCGTCCTCGGACCGCGAGGCCCGGGAGACAGCAGTCGGCTGAGACGGCGCCCGCGGTGTCACCCGAGCGCCGCGGGCGGCGGGCGCATCCACCCAAGGGTCCCGCAGCGTAGAGAGCGCAGAAGCACCTGCGACGGCGAACGGCAGAGGCGGGCTCATGCACGACGACCACCCCACCAGCACGGACAACGGGGCGCAGAGCCGTGAACCGCTCAGCTGCCTGGTGACCGGCGCCAGCGGCTACATCGGCGGCCGCCTGGTCCCGGAGCTGCTGGACGCCGGTCACCGGGTTCGCTGCCTGGTCCGTACGCCGCGCAAGCTGCGCGACCATCCCTGGGCGGACCGGGTGGAGATCGTGCCCGGCGACGTCACCGACGCCGCGTCCGTCGCGAGGGCGATGGCGGGAGTGGACGTCGCCTACTACCTGGTGCACGCGCTCGGCAGCGGCCGTGACTTCGAACGGACCGACCGGGCCGCGGCCGGCGTCTTCGGCGAGCAGGCCCGCCGGGCCGGCGTCCGCCGCCTCGTCTATCTCGGCGGACTGACCCCGTACGGCGTCCCCGAAGCACACCTCTCCCCGCATCTGCGCTCCCGCGCCGAGGTCGGCCGCATCCTCCTCGACTCGGGCGTGCCGACCGCCGTCCTGCGCGCCGCCGTCATCATCGGCTCGGGGTCGGCCAGCTTCGAGATGCTGCGGTACCTGACCGAGCGGCTGCCGGTGATGGTCACGCCGCGCTGGGTGCACACCCGCCTCCAGCCCATCGCCGTACGCGATGTGCTGCGCGTCCTGGTGGGCTGCGCGACCCTGCCGGCCGACGTCAGCCGCACCTTCGACATCGGCGGCCCCGAGGTGCTCACCTACCTCGAGATGATGCAGCGCTACGCCGCCGTCGCCGGGCTGCCCCGGCGGCTCATCGTGCCCGTGCCCGTGCTCACTCCCGGCCTGTCCAGCCAGTGGGTCGGCCTGGTGACCCCGGTGCCCGCGTCCATCGCGCGCCCGCTGACCGAGTCCCTGCGCCACGAAGTGGTCTGCCGGGAGCGGGACATCGAGCAGTACGTGCCCTGCCCACCCGGCCACCCCCTCGGCTTCGACCGGTCCGTCGCCCTGGCGCTGCAACGCGTGCGCGACGCACAGGTCTCCACCCGCTGGTCGTCAGCCTCCGTGCCCGGCGCGCCCAGCGACCCCCTGCCGACCGATCCGGACTGGGCCGGCGGCAGCCTCTACACCGACGTACGGGAACGGGAAGCGGACGTGGCGCCCGACGCGCTGTGGCGGGTCATCGAGGGCATCGGAGGGGAGAACGGCTGGTACTCCTTTCCGCTGGCCTGGGCGGTACGCGGCTGGCTCGACCGTCTCGTCGGCGGTGTCGGCCTGCGCCGGGGGCGGCGGGACGCGCGGCGGCTGCGGGTGGGCGACTCCCTGGACTTCTGGCGGGTCGAGGAGATCGAGCGCGGCCGGCTGCTGCGGCTGCGCGCCGAGATGCGGCTGCCCGGCCTGGCCTGGCTGGAGATGCGCGTGGAAGGCGACGGAGACGGGCCCGTCCGGTACCGGCAACGGGCGCTGTTCCACCCCCGTGGACTGCTCGGCCACCTGTACTGGTGGAGCGTGTCGCCCTTCCACGCGGTCGTCTTCGGCGGCATGGCCCGCAACATCGTCCGCGCCGCCGGCCGGGTCCGGGAGGAGCACGCGCAGTCCTCCCGCACCTCCATCGCGCCCGCTCCGGGCGCCGGCACCGCATCCGGACCCGAGGCCGGGCCGGAAGAGAGCAACGACCGCCGCCGTCCACCGCAGGGGAGCTGACACTCATGCACGTCTCGGTCGTCCTGTTCACCTCCGACCTGCGCCTGCACGACCACCCTCCGCTGCGCGCGGCGCTGGAGGCCGCCGACGCGGTCGTCCCGCTCTTCGTGCGCGACCGGGCGGTGGCGGCCGCCGGGTTCGACGCGCCCAACCGCAGCGCCTTCCTCGCCGACTGCCTGGCCGATCTGGACGCCTCCCTGCGCGAGCGCGGCGGCCGGCTCGTCGTGCGCTCCGGGGACCTGGTGGAGGAGGTGTGCCGCACGGTGACCGAGGCGGACGCGGACGAGGTGCACATGGCGGCGGCGCACAGCGCCTTCGCCACCCGTCGTGAAGACCGGCTGCGCCGCGCCCTGGAGGCCTGCGGCCGCCGCCTGTTCGTGCACGACGCGGTCACCGTGGCCGTACCGCCCGGCGAGGTGACCCCGTACTCGTCGGACCACTTCGCCGTCTTCACGCCGTACCACCGGCAGTGGGCGCGAGTGCGTCTGCGGGCCGTCGCCGCCGCCCCGCGCCGGGTGCCGGTCCCCGACCAGGTGCACGGCGAGCCGCTGCCCGCCCGCGGCGAGGTGGCCGGTGTCTCGCCCGGCCTGACGCGCGGCGGCGAGAGCGAGGGCCGCAAACGGGTGGACGCCTACTGGCGGCGCGGCCTGGACGCCTACGACGACACCCGGGACGACCTGGCCGCCGACACCACCTCCCGGCTCTCCGCCCCGCTGCACTTCGGCACGCTGTCCGCGGTGGAACTCGTGCACCGCGCCCGCCGCCGCGGCGGGCCCGGCGCCGAGGCCCTCGTACGGCAGCTCGCCTGGCGCGACTTCCACCGCCAGGTGCTCGCCGCCCGCCCCGCCGCAGCCCACGCCGACTACCGCACCAAGCACGACCGCTGGCGCTCCCGGCACATCGCGCGGGCCGACATCGAGGCCTGGTGCGAGGGCCGCACCGGCTACCCGGTGATCGACGCGGCGATGCGGCAGCTGCGCCACGAGGGCTGGATGCACAACCGGGCGCGACTGCTGACCGCGAGCTTCCTCGCCAAGACCCTCTACGTCGACTGGCGCATCGGCGCCGCCCACTTCCTGCACTGGCTGGTCGACGGCGACGTGGCCAACAACCAGCTCAACTGGCAGTGGATGGCCGGCACCGGCACCGACACCCGGCCGAACCGGGTCCTCAACCCCGTCACCCAGGCCAAGCGGTACGACCCCGACGGCACCTACGTCCGTCGCTGGCTGCCCGAACTGCGCGGCCTGGAGACCCCGGTCCTGCACGAGCCGTGGAAGCTGCCCGCCGCCGAGCGGGCGGCCCTCGACTACCCGGACCCGGTGGTGCAGTTCTCCGACGGCCTGGCCCGGTTCCGGCACGCCCGCGGCGGCGGCCACCGAGCCGCGCCGCGCGAGGACCGGCGGTGGGACGAGCAGCCGTCCTGACACGCGCCCCGCCCTGCCGGCCTCAATGCGCCCGGGGCCGGTGGGCGCCGCTGTCGTCGTCGTAGAGACGGCTCAGCGCCTCTACGGCGTCCCGCAGCCCGGAACAGCGCGGGAAACCGGCGGCTGCCCGCCGGTCCCACCCCGGTCCGACCGGCAGCACCGCGGGCCGCCTGCGGGCGCCCGCCGCGCCCCACTCCAGACCGGCGAGATGCCGGGCCAGCGGCATCGAGGCGGTGGAGCGGGTCTGCGACCACAGGACGATCGCGGCCGCGCCGGTGCGCCGCACGCACGCCAGCAGGGCCTCCGCGGGCACCGCGGCGCCCAGCATCCGGGTCGGCACGCCGCGCTCGCCCAGTGCGGCGGTCAGCGCCTCGAGGGCCAGCGAGTGCTGTTCGCCAGGGGTACAGGCGAGGACCACGGGCGGGGCCCCGGCATGGATCTCGGCGCGCGGCAGCAGCAGGGGAGCGCTGCGCAGGGTGCTGGAGACGTGCCACGACAGCAGGTGTTCGACCTCCACATACCGGTCGCCGGAAGACTCCCATTTGCGGCCGACGGCACGCAGCGTGGGCACCATCACCTCCTCCCACGCCACCGCCAGGCCGTGCTGCCCGACGCTCTCCACCAGCCGCCGTTCCAGCTCCGGCGCGTCCAGCCGCACCGCGGCACGGGCCAGGCCACGGCACTCCTGACGCACGTCCCCGAGCGGCAGCCCGCTTCCGGCGCCGCCCGGGCGGACGGCAACGGGGGAGGAGGGCGTCGAGGTGGTGTCCGGCGTGGAGGGCGTGGAGACGGTGTCCGGCGGGGGCGCCGGGCTCGTGGACGCGGGGCTCGTGGACGCCGGGCTCGCGGACGTCGCGGCGGAAGGAGTCGCCGTGCCGTCTTCGGTGAAGCGCAGCCGGGCCACCCGCGCCGCCTCGGCCGGCGGGACGCCCGCCGCTGTCAGCCGGCACATCTCCTCCACCATCGCGACGTCCCGCGGCGTCCAGCGCCGGTGCCTGCCGTGGGCATGCACGGCCGGACCGAGTCCGTAGCGCCGGTCCCAGGAGCGCAGGGTGGTCGGGGACACGCCGAGCCGACGGGCGAGTGCCCCGGTCGTCACGCCCGCCGCTGTGGACGTCGGGTCCTTTGGCCCGCTTCCGACGGGATCCGGCCCCTCGAGGGTGCTGGGCAGAACGGCCCCCTTCCTGCGGGGCGAGTCCCGATGCGCGGGCGGCTCGTCCGACATTTATCGATGCGCTATCGATGCAAGTTGTCTCCATGGTTCCCGGACGCCCAGTCTGAAGCAAGACCCAGGCTGCCACCCGCGGCTTCGAACAGGAGGCTCGACATGAACCGGCTCCCCTCCGCGCCCGGCTCGACCGCGTTGCACGATCCCGGCCACCGGGACGCCGGTGATGCCTGGACGTTGCTGCACCGGCAGTGGTCGGGACTCGTCCAAGGCATGGCCCGGCAGGCGCTCGGGGATCCCCGGGAGGCGGAGGACGTGACCCAGCAGGTGTTCACCGCGGCATGGCGCGGCCGCGACGGCTACGCCCCGGAGCGCGGGTCCTTCCCCGCCTGGCTGGTCGGCATCACCCGGCGCAAGGTGGCGGACGCCCTGGCAGCCCGCACCCGGCGGGCGGAACTGATCATGGCGGCGGCCGGCCGCGCGCAGGCGCCGGAGGACCGCGCGGGCGGCGACCCGGAGACCGCGCTGGACCGCGTGGTCGTCGGACGGGCGCTGGAACGGCTCAGCGAGCCGCAGCGCCGCGTACTGCGGCTCGCCTTCTACCAGGACCTGACCCAGACCCAGATCGCCCGCGCCACGGGATGGCCGCTGGGGACGGTCAAGAGCCATACCCGGCGCGGCCTGGACCGTTTGCGCCGCAGCCTGCTGGAGGAGGGGGTGGCGGCCGACTGATGCATCGATGCGGTATCGATGCGACTCGGGGCCGACCGAATTCGCCGGCCGGTGAACCGGGTGCACGGGGACTCCGTCGAAGCCCGCCCAAGAACAAACGGTTCTATATCTGGACAAAGTCATCGAGGATCCCTAGCTTGAGTGCCACCTCTGCCGGGTGCACGACGCACGACACCCCGGACGGTCCGGTCAGCCGACGGCTGCCGGCTGCCGCCGGCGACCCGCCATGGGGAGGACCCCGTGAACTGGCTCGACCTTGCCGCCTGCCGCTTCGAGGACCCCGAACTCTTCTTCCCGCTCACCGAGGACGGGGCGTCCCTGCCCCAGATAGAGCGTGCCCGGCAGATCTGTCACCGCTGCCCCGTCATCCGCGAGTGCCGCACCGCCGCGGTCCGGCACGGCGAGAGCGACGGCGTGTGGGGAGGGCTGACGGCCCGCCAGCGCAAGGCGCTCTTGGCGAGGCCGGCGGACCGGCGGGCCCGCGGCTCCGGCGACACCGGCTGAGTCCGGCACCCGCCTCAGCCCCCGCGGCCGTACTGGCCGGCCCGACGGTCCGCGGACGGCACGGTCGACCTCCCGGTGCCGTCCAGGTCGGTGCCCTGCTCCGTCCCGGCCGATCGGCGTGGCACGCCCGCCCGACAAGGACGTACGGTTGGCGGTCAGCGAGCCGATGAGGCGCCATGGACCCGGGGGCCGCACAGGAAGCACAGGGAGACCGTCACATGGCAGGGCCCAAGCACACGGAGCAGGCGGGTGCGTCGTCCGCACCCGCGGTCCCGGCCGAGCTCGCCGCACGGCTCGAAGCCATCGGGACCGGCGCCTATGTCGTGGACGCGCAGGGCTGCATCATCGCCGCCAACGCGCGCGCCGTGGCGCTCCTCGCCCGGCCCGTGGAACACCTCATAGGCCAGGACGCGCACGACCTGCTCCATCGCGACCTGCATGGGCAGCCGATCGCCAGGACGCAGTGCGCCATGCGGCATGCCTTCCTCGAAGGGCGCCCCGCGCAGGCGGATCGCGACTACTTCGCCCGCGGGGACGGCGTCGTGCTGCCGATCGGCTGGCACATCACGCCGTACTACGTCGGCCAGGAGCTGACCGGCACCCTGGTCCTTTTCCACGCGTCGGGCCGCACGGTGGCGAGCGGACCCCCTGTCCAGGAGGCCCGCGGGTCGCTCTCGGAGC
This sequence comes from Streptomyces sp. NPDC014006, assembly GCF_043088925.1. Classification (NCBI taxonomy): domain Bacteria; kingdom Bacillati; phylum Actinomycetota; class Actinomycetes; order Kitasatosporales; family Streptomycetaceae; genus Streptomyces; species Streptomyces sp. NPDC014006. Next base: position 276,607 of record NZ_JBICAJ010000004.1, read on the forward strand.
TGGAACGGCTGGCGCTGCTGGCCGACACCACCACACAGCTGACCTCCACCCTCGACGTCGAGGAGGCGCTGGACCGGTTGGTGCGGCTGGTCGTGCCCCGGCTGGCGGACTGGGCCGTCATCGACCTGATCACCGAACGCGACGAGGTCTGGCGCAGCGCGGTGGTGCACGGCGAGGACGACCGCCTGACCCATCTGGAGGAGCTCCAGGGGCCGATGCCGCCGATCCCCGACGAGTCGCCCATGCCGCTGTCCCGGGCCCTGCGCGGCGTCGCCTCCACCGTCGCCGGTCCGCACACCTACCAGGGGGAGCCGGACTCCGGCATCGCGGTCGAACAGCGCCGCCTGTTCGAGGCCACCGGAATGCACTCCGCGGCCATCGTGCCCATCCGCAGCACCCGCGAAGTTCTGGGCGCCCTGACCCTCGGGCGGACGGACAAGCAGCTGCCCTTCGCCACGGCCGACCTGCCGCTGCTGGAGGACATCGCACGCCGCGCCGGGCTCGCCCTGGACAACGCACGCCTGTACCAGCGCCAGCGCAAGGTCGCCGAGACCATGCAGAAGCACCTGCTGCCCCAGATGCCGCATGTGCCGCATCTGCGGATGACGGTGCGGTACCTGCCCGCCCCGCACGCCTCGCAGGTCGGCGGCGACTGGTACGACGCCTTTCCGCTGTCGGACGGCGCCACCGCCCTGGCGGTCGGGGACGTCGTGGGCCACGACCTGGAGGCCGCGGCGGGCATGGCGCAGGTGCGCAACATGCTCCGCGCCTATGCCTGGTCCCAGCATGAGCCCCCGAGCCGGGTCGTGGAACGGCTGGACCGGGCGGTTCAGCACATCACCGAGGTCACCATGGCCACCCTGCTCTTCGCCCGGCTGGAACGTATGGAGGCGGGCCACTGGCAGCTGACCTGGACCAACGCCGGTCACCCGCCGCCCCTGATGCTGAGCCGTGACGGCGTGGCCGAGTACCTCACCGGCGCGCACGGCATCCTGCTGGGCAGCACTGGCGCCGCCCCGCGGGTCGACGCCACGGTGACCCTCCCGCCCGGCAGCACCCTGGTGATGTACACCGACGGCCTGATCGAGGAGCGGGGCCTCTCCCTGGACGAAGGGCTCCAGCGCCTGAGCCGGCACGCCGCCGCCCTGGCCCACCGCCCGCTCGACTCCTTCACCGACCAGCTGCTGCGTCGCGTCCGCCCGGCCGACAACGACGACGACGTCGCCCTGCTGGCGCTGCGCACCCCGCTGCACGGGGAGGACGACCCGATGTGGACGCCGCAGCGCCGCTCGGGTGAGTGACCCGGCCTCTGCCGGCTCCGCCGCACGGGCGGCCGTACCGACCGGGAGTCGGATCTGCCCACCCCGCCCGCGCTCGGCCCGGCCCCGGCCCGCGGACGTCCAGAGCCGGTTCCTCAGGCCGTGGGTGACGGTGAACCGTCTCCCGCGGACCGGCGTATCGGAGCCAGCTGGTCGAAGCAGTAGTAGACGGCGAGCAGGGCGTGCGAGGCGAGCATGGCGACGGGGCTGACGTAGGCGAGGGCGACGGTGGCCAGGTAGCCCAGCCCTCCGGCGCCGAAGCGGCGCAGCGCGGCGCGCAGATCCGCCGGCGCGACCGGCGCACGCAGAACCCGCGCGTCGCGGGTGAAGGACAGCAGGAGCAGGGAGAAGGCGATCCCCATGACGACCATCGTCGCCGCGTAGATCGCAGCCGCGGTGTGCGCATCGCTGCCGCTGGCGGTCAGATAGGTGGCGAGCAGCCGGGTGGGGAACGGGATGACGGAGACGGCGAGCAGCAGGAACAGGTTGGCGAACAGCGTGCGGCGGTCCACCCGGCGCGCGAGGCCGCACACGGCGTGGTGGTTGATCCAGATGATGCCGATGACGAGGAAGCTGACCAGGTAGGCGAAATAGGAGGGCCACTGATGGGCGAGCGCGTGCGCCAGCGACTCCCCGTGCAGGGCGTCGGGCTCCGGCACCCGCAGATCGAGCACGAGCAGCGTGATGGCGATGGCGAACACGCCGTCACTGAACGCCTCCAGCCGCGCGGTGCTGAAATCGGCCGCGCTGCGGCGCTCGGGAACGCCCGGCTCGGGGGTCATGAGGGCTCCGGTGAAGAGGGGGACGGTGAAGAGGGGGACAGGGTGAACGTCGGTTCGACCCTTCCCACCCGGAGACCGGTGGAACCTCGGCCCGGGCACCTCGTGTGCCACTTTCGGCGGACGCGCATGCGGTGAAGTCGCGCTGCGGGGGTACCGGCACAAGACGTGTACATGTCTGCCCGGGAGGGCTCGATGGAAGCGGTGAAGCAGTTGCGGCAGCTCAGGACCGTGTACGCCTGGGGCGCGGCCGCCTGGACCGGGTGCCTCCTGCTCACCTTGGGGGAGCGCGGGACGCCACGGCAGACGGTGCTGCTGCTGGTGCTGCTCGCCGCCTTTCTGACCCTGCTGCTGTGGTCGACCTGGTGCCTGTGGGAGACCGGGGCGATCCGCGCGGCCAAGCAGCGTCCCGACACCGTGGGCGGCATGGCGCCGCCGGGCGGGGCGGGCGAGAGGTGACCGAGGGAGGATCACCATGACGACGTACGTCATCTCCGTGCCGGGGACGTTCACCGGCGGAGCAGCACACGACGTGCGGGACGAGCTGGTGAGCGCGCTGCGCCCGGCCGACCCGCACCGCACGCACATGGGTGCGCAGGAGGACATCGACATCCTCACCGTCCATGACGACGACACCTTCACCGTCCGCCTCACCGTGGAGGCGGACAGCGGCCCCGAGGCGGAGGGGAAGGCCCGCCGGCTCGCCGAGTCGGCGCTGACCGCGGTGGGCCTCGACGACGGCACCGCGCTGCTGGGGCCCGCGGTGGTCACCGGCATCGACACGCAGGAGTGAGTCGGCGACCGCTGACGCGGCACACACCACGCACCCACGCCCGGGCAGCGCACCAGGCCAGCGCTCATCACACGTTCGGGTGAAGGAGGGCTCTCAGCCTTCGCTCGCCGCATGACCGGGGCCCCTGCGGGGATGACCTCGGCAGTGCTACCGCTGCGGCGGACGAAGGGAGCCTGCTGCATGAGCGAGATCGTCTTCGTCGCGGACTTCGCCTCCGACCGCCAGTGGGTCGCGGGGCGGTCCTGGGCCTACCCGGACGGCGGCCCCACCAACCCGGGCGACGACAAGCTCGACCACCTCACGGACGACCCCGACCACTCCCGCACCGGCGCGTTCCGCGCCACGCGCCGGTCCGATGGCCTGTGGGACACTGGCCTGCTGACCACGGAGGACAGCGCCGACGGCTTCATGGTGCGCACAGGGGATCGCCTGGAGACCCGGGTCCGGCTGCCCGTCGGACTCGGCGCCTGGCCGGCGATCTGGACCTGGCGCGACGGCGGCAACGAGGTGGACGTGTTCGAATACCACCCGGACCACCCCGACCTGCTGGAGCTCACCAATCATGTGCGTCCGGGCGGCAGTTACGTCCGCGACGACGCCGTCCGCCCCGGGGGCGTCGTGGAACTCGCCGTGACGTTCGGCATGCGCGACGTGGTATGGCGGCTGAACGGCCGCCAGATCTTCGCCGACGGCCGCGGGGTGGGCTCCCGCTGGCACGCCTACCTGATCGTCAACCTCTCGGTCTGCGCGGGCCGTTATCACCCCCCGCCCGAGCCCACGACGAGCGAGCTGTCGTACCAGGTGGAGAGCCTCGTCGTGCGCCGGTGAGGGACCGTCTCGATAGGGTGGGCGGGCCGCCGACCCAGGAGTTGCCCGTGCCCGCCCGCCCCCGTGTGCTGCTCGTGACCGATCTCGCCTACCCGGCCCGCGGGCGCCGCTACTGCGACGAGGACATCTTCCTGTCGTCGCGGCTGCGCGAGGACTTCGACATCGCGTTGTGCCACCCGCTGGACGCCGCCGCACTCATGGACGCCTTCGACGCGGTCGTCGTCCGCAACAGCGGCCCCGTGCTGCATTACCAGAAGGAGTACGACGCCTTCCGCGACCAGGCCCTCGCGCGCGGCACCCGGGTGTACAACCCGCTGACCGGCCGGGGGGACATGGCCGGCAAACAGTACCTGCTTCAGCTCACGGCGGCCGGCTTCCCGGTCATCCCCACCGTCGACCGGCCCGAGGACCTCCCCGCGCTGCCGGACACCCACCACTACGTGGTGAAGCCGAAGGCGGGGGCGGACTCCCTGGGCCTCACCCTCGTGGCCCGGGACGAGCTGGACGGGATCGCCTACGGCGACGTCCTGGTCCAGCCCCGCGTCGACTTCCGCCACGAGGTGTCCTTCTTCTACGTCGACGACGTCTTCCAGTACGCCCTGTACGCCCCCGACCCCGAGCGGCGCTGGGTCCTCGAGCCCTACAACGCCGGCGCGGCGGACCTCGACTTCGCCCGCCGGTTCATCGACTGGAACACCCTCGACCACGGCATCCAGCGGGTGGACGCCTGCCGTACCCAGGACGGCGACCTGCTGCTGGTGGAGCTGGAAGACCTCAATCCCTACCTGTCCCTGGACCGTGTCGACGAGCCGGTGCGCGACGCCTTCGTCAGCAGCATGACGGCCTCCCTCCAGCGACTCCTGGACTGAGGGGGCGCACAGGGCGGGTTCAGCCGGGGAAGCGGCCCGTGGACCGTAGTTCCCAGCGGCGTTCGGCATAGGCGAGATCGTCGCGCCACAGGCGTTCCGACGCCGCGCGCATCAGCGGGCGCAGCAGCGGGGCGGCCCGGCGGGCGGCGGCGAAGCCGCGGCGTTCCGAGGCGGCCACCACGGCCTCGACGACCGCCGTACGCGGCCGGCCGTGCTCGTCGACGCCGACGGGCGTGGCGTGCGTCTCGACGACGGAACCCTCCCCCTCGCCACGCGTGATGCGCATGACGACCGTGCGCGGTCCGGGGGCGGTGAACACGGCCCGCACCGGCACGACCAGCCGCCCCGCGACCTTGAACGACACGTCGACGGTGAAGGCGTCTTCGCCGTCCCCGGGTGCGCCGACCACGGTGAGGTCGACGAACGAATACGGGTGGAACCAGGCCCCGTGCCACGGGTCCAGGCGATTGGCCACCACGTCCTCGGGTTCGCAGACGCCCGTGCCGGTGTAGACGGCCGTCAGGGCGCGCTCGCGCTCGGGGCGCCGGGGCACGAGCGGCGCGTCCGTCGGCGGCTCCCCGCCGGCCGCGTCGAGGCGCACCCACACCAAGACTCCGTCGTCGTGCACCGGCAGCGGCGTCCAGCCCGCGTACGGGCTGCCGTCGAGGGCCAGCCCGTGCCAGTGACACACCAGCGCCCCGCAGCGCACCGGGCTGTCGCGCAGCGGCGCCCCCAGATGCGGACACATCCCGGGGCCGCCCACGAGCCGGCCGTCGGCGCCGCGCCATACGACGACCTCCTCGCCCGCGACCGTGCGGGCCAACGGGCGGTCACCGCGCACCGCGGCGGACGCGCCGACGACGTACCAGTTCCCCGAGGGACGCGCTGCGGCGCGCTTCAGGGCCTGGCCGATCACCGCCGGTTTCGCCTCACGCCAGGTGGGTCGCTGCCGGTCCCACGGCACAGGGCTGCGGCGCAGCGACAGGGGAATACGGCGGGGGCTCACGCGACCTCCTCCGGGACGGGCCGGCCCGCCCGCACGGGTGTGACGGCGGGCAGAGGCGTCGGGGCCGGGGGCACCGGGCCGCGGGAGCGGCCACGGGCGCGCAGCCGTGCGAGGGCCACCCGGGTCAGCCCGTCGGCGGCCACCACGGCACGGCACCGGCGCGGGACCACCGCACGGCGGTGCAGCACGGCGTAGCCGTCCCGGGCCACGGCGTCGAGGATGCCGCCGTAAAGGACGAACGCGGTGCGGATGCAGGGGCGCGAGACCGGGTCGAGCATGGCGATCCCCGGCGCGGCCTCCCGGTACACGCCACGCGTGAGCGCCGCGAACTCCTCCAGGGCGGCAGTGATCTTACGGTCGGAGCGGCCCGAATCACGGCTCCAGCGCAGCAGTTCGCGGTCGACCCCGTGTCCGGCGAGCAGGTCAGCGGGCAGGTAGACGCGGCCGCGGTCCAGATCCTCGCCCACGTCCCGCAGAAAGTTGCTCAACTGGAAGGCCACCCCGAGTGCCGCGGCGTGCGGCGCGGCCACCTCGCGCGGCACCACCGTGCCCAGCACCGGCAGCATCTGCAGACCGATCACGGCGGCGGAGCCGTGCATATAGCGGCGCAGGTCGGCGTAGGTAGGGTAGTCCGTGACCGTGAGGTCGCAGCGCATCGCGGTCATGAAGTCGCGGAAGTGCGCGTGGTCGATGCCGTAACGGCGGGCGGTGTCGGCGAGGGCGAGGACCACCGGCTCCTCGCTGCGCCCGTCGCGCAACCCCCTGGCCAGGGCGCTGTCCAGCTGTGCCAGCGCCTCGACGCGGGCTGCGGTGTCCGTGGCCGGGTCGAGCGAGTCGACGATGTCGTCGGCCCAGCGCGCGAATCCGTACAACGCGTGGACGGCGGGCCTGCGTTCGACGGGCAGCAGCCGGGTGGCGAGGAAGTACGTCTTGCCGTGCCGCGCGTTGAGGGTGCGGCAACGACGGTACGCCGCGCGCAGCACCGGGTCGCCGATGCCCGCCGCGTCCAGTTCCCGGTCGGTCATACGGTGGTCTCCTTCGACGGTACGAGGCGGTGCGCGCCGGGACGGGCCGGTGGGCCGGTGACGCGGGCGGCGGCGAGCTTCCCCGACACCAGCACGGTCGGCACGCCGACGCCCGGCGTGGTGCCGCAGCCCGCGAGGACGGCGTTCTCGGTGCCGCGCATCAGGTTGCGGGGCCGGAACGGGCCGGTCTGGGCGAAGGTGTGCGCCGCGGAGAAGGGCGTACCGGCGGCGTGCCCCTGCGCCTGCCAGGCCGCCGGAGTGACGAGGCACTCCTCCTCGATCGCGTCCCCGATGCCGTCCAGGCCGCGCCGCTCCAGCTCGCGCAGCAGCGTCGCCCGGTAGCGGGGGGCGAGGTCGCCCCACGCGGCGGCCCCCGGACCGATGTCGGTGTTGGGGCAGGGCGCGAGGATGTAGTGCAGGTGCCGGCCCGGCGGAGCGAGCCCGGGGTCGGTCGCGGTGGGACGGGTGACCAGCAGGGATGGATCGCTCATCAGCCGCCCGGTGCGGGTCAGTTCGTCGAAGGTGCTGCTCCAGGCCGCCCCGAACGACAGGGTGTGGTGGGCAAGATGTGGCCAGGTGCGGTCGGTACCGGCGTGCAGCACGACTGCGGACGGAGAGTGCCGCAGCCGCACCGGACGCCGGGGCCGGCGGCCGAGGAGCCGGTAGGCGACGGGCAGGTCCGGGGTGAGGACGACCGCGTCGCAGGGGATGCGGTCCTGCTCGGTGACGACCGCGGTGACGCGTGCACCGGACCGCTCCAGCCGGGTCACCCGCTGACCGAACCGCAGGTCGGCGCCCGCGTCGGCGGCGGCGTCCGCCATCGCCCGCGGCAGCGCGTGCATGCCGCCCCGCGGGAAGTACACCCCGGCGACGGTGTCCATGTACGCGATGACGGCGTACGCGGCCAGCGCGCGCGCCGGCGGGACGCCCGCGTACAGCGCCTGGAAGGAGAAGACACGCCGCAGCCGCTCGTCGTCCAGGAAACGGCCGATCCGGGCGTCCAGCCGGCCGAAGCCGCCGAGCGCCGCCAGCCGGGCCAGGTCGGCGTTGACGAGGGCGAAGGGCGAGTCGAAGTTGGCGTCGATGAAGCGGCCCATCTGCGCCCGGTAGAGCCGCTCCAGCCAGGTCCGCAGCCGTCGGTACCCGGCCGCCTCACGGGGTCCGGAGAACCGTTCCACCTCCGCCGCCATGGCGTCCGCGTCGGTGTGCACGTCCAGGGTGCTGCCGTCCGCGAAGCAGGCCCGGTACGCCGGATGCAGGGCGATCAGTTCCACGCGCCGGTGCAGGCTGTCGCCGACGGCGGCGAACGCCTCGTCGGCCAGGTCCGGCATGGTCAGCACGGTGGGCCCGGTGTCGATCCGGTAACCGCCGAGTTCGAGGCGTCCGGCCCGGCCGCCGGGCAGCGCGTCCCGTTCGACGACGGTGACACGGCGCCCGGCGCCCAGCAGGTGGAGGGCGGCCGAGAGCCCGGCGAGGCCCGCTCCCACGACCACGACGTGATCCGTACGACCTGGCAGCCGACGTGTCATCGCCCGGACTCCCGCGCGGTGAGGTCCGGCGCAGGAGTGGAGTCCGGTGCGCCCTCGGCGGCACGGCGGAGCAGTTCCCGCAGCCGGCCCCCGGCCCCGGGCTCGAGCGGCGCGCCGTCGAAGTGCCGCAGCCCCCGCGCCACCAACCGGCCGATCTTCGTCTCGACCACGGCCCGGGCGCCCGTCGCGTCCAGCACCTCCCGCACCTCGGCAAGGCCCGCGTCCGTCAGCCCGGTGTCCCCGAGCGACCTCTCCAGCACGGCCAGAGCGCGGTCGTCGCCGGCTGCCGCGGCCCGGGCCCGGGCGAGGGCCGTCAGATAGGTCGGCTTGCCCTCGCGGATGTCAGCGCCACCGCTCTTCCCGGTCCGGTGGGGATCGCCGAAGACATCGTCCAGGTCGTCGCGCAGTTGGAACGCCATGCCGACACAGCGCCCCGCCGCGTCCAGCGCCCGCATCGTCGCGTCGTCGGAGCCCGCCAGCGCGGCACCCAGCGCCAGCGGGCGTGCCACGGAGTACAGGGCGCTCTTGAGACAGGCGGTGTGCAGAGCACGTGGCAGCGCCTGCGCGGTGGTGGCCTGGCCGTGCACGTCCAGGTACTGGCCCGCCACCATCTCCGTGCGCATGTCGCTCCACAGCCGCCGCACCGGTCGTACCGCCGGCGCGGGCAGGTCGGTCTCGGCGATCAGGTCGTCCGCCCACGCGAGCGCCAGATCACCGGCCAGGATGCCGGCCGCGTCCCCGAACCGCCCGGCGCGCCCGGCGGGCGAGGACCCGGCGTACCGGATGCGCAGGTCCGCGTGCAGCGCCGGCCGGCCCCGCCGCAACAGCGCACCGTCCATGACGTCGTCGTGCACCAGGGCGCACGTCTGCAGCAGTTCCAGCGCCGCACCGACGCGCAGGGCCGCTACGGCGGTCGCCCCGTCGTCGCCGCACGCGCGCAGCGACCACCACAGCAGCTGCGACCTGGTGCGTTTGCCGCCGGCCCGGGTGAAGTCGGCGACCCGTGCCGCGAGGTCCGTGGCGAACTGTTCGTCCACGGCGTGCGCACGGGCGACGCGCTCGGTGAGGACAGCGTCGAGGACGCACCCGACCGCGGCGGACACATCGGCGTCGACCTGAGGCGCGTCCCAGCTCTCCACCGGGCTCGTGGCGCCTGCCGGGTCCGAGGGGACGCGGTCGCCCGACCCGTCCGGGCGCGTCCGTTCGGGCGATCCCGGCACCCCGAGCAGGCGCGGGACGGGCGGCGGCGCGGCACCGTGGTGTTCCTTCGCCTGTGTGGGGCTCATCCCGCTTCCTCTCGTCGTGATCGCGATGCACTCCGTCACCACATGCTTCGGCGGGTCCGCCGGGCCCGGATGCGGCAGCGGCCGGCAACGTGTGCGCCGACCGTCGCGCGATGTCCTTTCCCCGCCCTTTCGCCAAGGGAACGGCGGACCGCCGCACACGAGTGACCCGCATCCGTTCGGGCACACGGGCGGGAACACCGGCAGGCGGGGCAGAGCGGGCGAAGACCTGCAGGCGCGCGGCGAGCGGGACGGGTCGAGGAGGAGGCGTGGTGCTGGAGGCAGAGGTGGCGGTGGTCGGTGCCGGGGCCGCGGGGCTGTCACTGGCCCACCGACTGAGCGGGCATGCGCCCCGGTCGCGGACGCCGTCGGTGATCCTGCTGGACGCCCCGCCCGGCCCGCTGCGCCCGCCGAGCCGCACCTGGTGCTTCTGGGAGCGCGGCCGGGGCCGCTTCGACGCCGCGGTGACGGCGTACTGGGAGCGGCTGCGGGTGCGTCCGCCCGCGGGCGCCCCGATCGAGGACGGACTCGCGCCACTGCGCTACAAGATGATCCGCTCCGACGACTTCGAGGACCTGGTCGGCCGGGACCTCGCGCACAGCCCCAACGTGCGCCGGCTCGAAGCCACCGTGGAGACGGTGGAGGACGTCACCGGCGGCGCCCGCGTGCACCTGCGGGAGGCAGGCGGAACCCATCGCGTCCTGCACACCCGCTGGGTCCTCGACTCCCGCCCGCTCGGCAGCCTGCCGGCCGCGCGCACCACCCTCCTCCAGCACTTCCACGGCGTCTTCGTCCGCACCTCCAGGCCGCTCTTCGACCCCGGCGTCGCCGAGCTCATGGACTTCCGCACCCCACAGCCCGCCGACGGCCTGTCCTTCGGCTACGTCCTGCCCACCGGACCGCACGAGGCGCTCGTCGAGTACACCGAGTTCTCACCGCGGACCCTGACCGCGCACGGCTACGACGCGGCGGTACGGCACTACGCCGACGACGTCCTGCGCCTGGGCGAGAGGGAGGTCCTCGCCACCGAGACCGGCGTCATCCCGATGACGGACGCCCCGATCGCCCGGCAGACCGGAGCGTCCGTGTTCCGCATCGGCGCCGCCGGGGGCGCCACCCGCCCCGCCACCGGGTACACCTTCGCCGGCCTGCAACGCCAGACGCGGGCCGTCGCCGCGGCGCTGCGCGAAGGGCGCCGCCCGCTGCCCCCGCCCGCCCACTCCGTGCGCTCCCGGGCCATGGACGCCGTACTTCTGCGCGCCCTCGCCAGCGGCCGGGTCGACGGACCCGCCCTGTTCAGCGGCCTCTTCGCCCGGGTCCCCATGGCCCGGCTGCTGCGCTTCCTCGACGGGGACACCCGCCTGCACGAGGACCTCGCCATCGGCCTGCGCACCCCGATCCGCCCGATGCTCCACTCGGCGCTGGAACTGCCGTCCTTGCCCCGCCGCCCCTTCGACTGATGCCCCGACAGCCGCCCCCTCTCCTTTCCCTTTTCCCCTTCGGCCCCTGGAGACCGCATGACCCTGCTGCGCGACGAGGACCTCGCCGCCGCCTTCGACCACGCCTCGCGCAGCTACGACGCGCTGGTCGCCGCCAACCCCGGCTACCACGCCCACCTGCGGCGCTCGGTGCGCCGGCTCGGCCTGCCCGGGCACGGCGAAGGACTGCGCCTGCTCGACCTCGGCTGCGGCACCGGCGCCTCGACCGCCGCGCTGCGCTCCGCCCTGCCGGCCGCGCACATCACGGCCGTCGACGCCTCCGCCGGCATGCTGGAGCGGGCCGCCGCCAAACCGTGGGCGGACGGCGTGACCTTCGTGCACGCCCCGGTGGCACGGCTGGCCGAGGCGGGCGTCACAGGACCGTTCGACGCGGTCTTCGCCGCGTACCTGCTGCGCAACGTCGACGATCCCGACACCGTGCTGGCCGCCGTGCGCGAGCTGCTGGCGCCCGGTGGACGGCTCGGCGTGCACGAGTACACCCTCAGCGGGCGGGCCGTGGACCGCGCGGTGTGGACCCTGGTGTGCCGCGGAGTCGTCCAGCCCGCGGGCAGGGTCCTCGGCGACGGCGCCCTCTACCGTCACCTGTGGCGCAGCGTCGTCGACTTCGACACCGCCGACCGCTTCGCTGACCGGCTGCGCACGGCCGGCTTCGACCATGTGCGGGCCCTGCCGCTGCCGGGCTGGCAGACGGGCATCGCCCACACCTTCGTCGCGCGCCGCCCGGAGGGCACGCGATGACCGGGGAACGCCGGACGACGGACGGGACGGCGGACGGGCGTCGGGCATCGGCCGGCGCCCGTCGCGGGCGGGACCGGCGGGCCCGCGTCCTGCCCGGCCCCGAGGGAAGGCGGCGCGCCGACGGCGCCCGCCCCAGCGTCGCGGTCGTGGGCGGCGGCATCGCCGGGCTGGCAGCGGCCACGGCACTGGCCGAGCGCGGCGTGGCCGTCACCCTGTACGAGCGGCAGCCTTATCTCGGCGGCCGCGTCGGGGGCTGGCCCACCCGCCTGCCGGACGGCACTCCGGTGACGATGAGCCGGGGATTCCACGCCTTCTTCCGGCAGTACTACAACCTGCGCGGTCTGCTGCGCCGTACCGATCCCGCGCTGGAGCGGCTCGCCGGCCTGCCGGACTACCCGCTGCTGCACGCCGGCGGGGCGCGGGACGGCTTCCGCCGCGTCCCGCGCACCCCGCCGTTCAGCGCGCTCGGCTTCGCCCTGCTCAGCCCGTCCTTCGGGCTGCGCGACCTGAGGGCCCTGGACCCGGTCGCGGCGCTGCCCCTGTTCGACGTGCGCGTGCCCGACGTGTACACCCGGCTCGACGACATCAGCGCCCATGACTTCCTGGACGCCGTCCGTTTCCCGGACCAGGCACGCCACCTGGCCTTCGAGGTGTTCTCCCGAAGCTTCTTCGCCGACCCGCGGCAGCTGTCGGCGGCCGAGCTGGCGCTGATGTTCCACATCTACTTCCTCGGCTCCGCCGAGGGCCTGCTGTTCGACGTGCCGCGCGCGCCCTTCCCGGCCGCCCTGTGGAACCCGCTGGCCGCCTACCTTGAGGGGCATGGTGCCGTGGTGCGCACGGACACATCCGTCGACCACGTGGAACCGACGCGCGACGGCGGCCACCGGGTCACCACCGACGAGGACGAAACCCATCACGACGGCGTCGTCCTCGCCCTGGACACCGCCGGACTGCGCTCCCTCGTCGCCCGCTCGGAGCGGCTGGGCGACGCCCCCTGGCGCGAGCGGATCGCGGGACTGCGCACCGCGCCGCCGTTCCTGGTCACCCGCCTGTGGCTGGACCGGCCCGTCGCCGCCGATCGGCCGGGCTTCCTCGGCACCAGCGGATTCGGCACCCTCGACAACATCAGCGTCCTGGAACGCTGGGAGGACGAGGCCGCCCGCTGGGCCGCACGCACCGCAGGATCGGTGGTGGAACTCCACGCCTACGCGGTACGGCCGCACTCGCCCCGCGACGTCGAGGAGAAGCGCCTCGTCGAGCAACTGCACCGTGTCTACCCGGAGACATGCGCGGCCAGGGTCGTCGACAGCCGCCACGAGTGGCGCGAGGACTGCCCCCTGTTCCCGGTGGGCGGCTACCGCGACCGCCCCACCGTGCGCACCCCGGACCCACGTCTGACCGTGGCCGGGGACCTGGTATGCACCGACCTCCCGGTGGCGCTGATGGAGCGAGCGGCGACGACCGGCTTCCAGGCCGCCAACGCCCTGCTGCGGCAGTGGGGTCTGCGGGGCCAGACGCTCTGGACGGTTCCGGACCGAGGCCGCAACGCGGTGCTGCGGAGCCTGGCGCGGTGGGTGAGCGGGTGAGGCAGGCGCCTGACCGTCGGGCGACGTCTTGTGAGGTCCGCTCCGGTGGGAACAGACATCGACGGAGTGATCGAGTGCCGCGCGCACGGGCACGGCTGGCGGGTCGAGGCCGATGTGCTCGATTTTCGGCTGGGACGGGACGGCGAGCGTGGGGGTGTCTCTTCGGCGTCCGCGGTTCCGAGAGCATCGACAGACCGCTCTTCGCGCACCGCGGACTGCCGGACGACCTCTCCGACGTGGTACGGGAGAGCGCCGTCGGTGACTGCCGGCAGGGACACACCCATGCCACCTGGGCCGACGTGAGGGCGGCCGACCGGGACGCTCCGGTCACGTACGGGCCCGCCTGGTACTGGGCCGCCGAGTGGAGGGAGGGCGAGCACGGACTCGTGTTCCACGACGTCGTCCGGGCCACGCCCGACCTGGGCGACGCGGCGGCCGACACCTTCGGCGGCCACATCCTGCTCCTCCCTGCGAGTGGCCGCCGGGCGGCGAGGTACGGCTGGGGGCGTGGTGTACCGCCCCGTCGTCCTCACGACCCGGATGCGCGCGCCGCCGGACGAGAAGCCGTGGGACCGGCTCTGGGGAGCGATGGGCGACCTCGCCGGCGTACACGGAGACGACAACGTGCGACTGGTCGTGTGGTTCGGATGAACGTGCGGCTGCTCGTCTGGTTCGGACCACGGGCCGGGCCGGCTGCCTCGGCCCGTCGGCGTGGCCGGCGGCTCTCAGCCCGCCGACCGGGCGGCGTGGGCGCGCACATCGCCGCCCCGGGTCCTCAGCGGCACGTCCGCTTCACGAAGCACGCGGTGCACGAAGCCGTACGAGCGTCCATGGGCCTCCGCTATCGCGCGGATCGAGCGGCCCTCCTCGTACTCCTTCTTCAGTACCTCGGCCAGCTGCTTGCGCGCCGCACCCGTGATCCACTTCCGCTTGTCCACGAAGATCTCCTCTCGCGACCTCGAACGTGATCACCGGTTGCCCGCGTCGCCGCGATCCATGTCGCCGATCCCGCGTCCGGACCCGGTCAGGACGCGTACAGGATCCGCAGCCAGGGCGCGTGCGAGGCGACGAGCCGGCGCAGGGTGTCCACCGCGTCCGCCTTGACGCCATTGCGGCAACGGACGTTCAGCGCGCCGTTCTGTGCGGTGTGGGTCATCGAAGGGCTCCGGGGGAGTGCTCGGCTGCTGCGGCGCGTGGGTGTCGGTGCCGGTCGGTCCACTGCAGGACCGTCACGCGCGTGGTGCGGCGGCACACGGCCACGCGCGCGTGACGGCACGGCACGCTGCTGGTCGGCCCGCCGCCTACCCGCCGCACGGTCGGCAAGCCCCGGTGGCGCCCGGCTGAACGAGCGGCGGGCGGGTAGACGAGCCCTACGATCCCGGGGACCGCCTGCGGTCCCACGACCCGACGGACGACGGACGACGGGCGACAAGGAGTGTCATGGCCGGTGTACTGGAACGCATCAAGGAGTTCGCGCGCAGCCCGCAGGGGCGCCGCACGATGGAGCAGATACGGCGGCAGGCCGCCGACCCGCGCCGGCGCGCCCAGGCCCGGCGCCTCTTCGAACGGTTCCGCTCCCGCCGGTGACGCGGACGCGCCCGGGAGTGATGGCGGTCACGTTTGCCGTACGCTGGGGGCATGACTCGCGCAACGCCGGGTAACGGCCGGACAAGGACGGCCCGGGGGTACGGAGCGGGCCGGCACGACGAGGGAGGGCTCGAGATGGCGACGCGCGTCGGCACGACGACGGACACCGGCAGACCACTGCCGCAGATCACCGACCCGCAGAAGATCGCCCCTCAGGACGCCCGCACCCTCACCCAGCTGTTCCTCGAACGGCTCGCGGTGCTCGAGGAGGGCACCGCCGAGTACCAGTACGCCCGCAACACGCTCATCGAGATGAACATGTCGCTGGTGCGCTACGCGGCCGGCCGGTTCCGCAGCGGGAACGGCCAGACGATGGAGGACGTCGTCCAGGTCGGCGTCATCGGGCTGATCAAGGCCATCGACCGGTTCGAGATCTCCCGCGAGGTGCAGTTCACGAGCTTCGCGGTGCCGTACATCGTCGGCGAGATCAAGCGGTTCTTCCGAGACACCTCCTGGGCCGTGCACGTTCCGCGCCGTCTGCAGGAGGCCCGTGCCGAACTGGCCAAGGCCACAGAGGAACTCCACACCCGGCTCGGCCGCGCACCCCGGGTCGCCGAGCTGGCGGCGTTGATGAACCTCAGCGAGGACGAGGTAGTCGAGGCGCAGATCGCCGCGAACGGATTCACCTCCGCCTCCCTCGACGCGAGCATCAGCCAGGATCCGGACGACCACGAGACCGCGCTGGCCGAGGTCATCGGCGTGGAGGACCCGGCTTTCGAACTCGTCGAGAACTTCCTCACGCTGGCCCCGCTCATCGCCGAACTCGGGGAGCGCGACCGGCTGATCCTCCATCTGCGGTTCGTCGAGGAGCTGACCCAGGCGCAGATCGGGGAGCGGCTGAACATCTCCCAGATGCACGTCTCCCGGCTGATCTCCCGCATCGTCGCCGGCCTGCGGTCGCAGATGGCGGTCACCCACTGAGAAACGGCTGAGCCCCGGGCGGGAGTGCCGGCGTCCGCCGCCGGCGCTCCCGCCCCGCCTTCGTCCCCCAACTCTCCCCCTCGCACGGCGTGTTCGGATGAATCCGGGGCAATCGGGACGACATGACGGCGGCTCGCCGGCAGCCGCCACCGGTCGAGAGGGGGCAGGGAATCATGCGGAACGCGTGGACGAAGTCCGGTGCGCTCATGGTGGCCACAGCCGCGTTAGGCGGTGTCCTGGCCGGCTGCGGAAGCGACGACGGGTCCGACACGCCAGGAAGGGCAGGTCGGTCCGGCGCCGCACGGGAGCAGGGCACCGCGGCGGTGCGCGCCGCCTACGACAGGACGGCTCAGGCCGACACGGCGAAGCTGACGGTGCGGGTGAGGGCCATGGCGGACGGCCAGACGGCCGTCTCCGACGGACGCGGCGTCGTCGACCTCAAGGACGGCGACAGCGCCCTGACGGTGACCGCCCAGGGCCGTCCGGTCGAGCAGCGTGTGGTGGACCAGATCCTCTATCAGAAGGTACCGGGCGCCCGTACACCGGCCGGCAAGCCCTGGGTGCGGGTCGACCTCAAGCGGCTGGCCTCGCAACAGGGTCTGGGCACCCACGGGATCGGCGACCCGGCCCGGTCCGCCGCGTTCGCCAAGGCGGTCACGGACCGGGGGGTGAGCAAGGCCGGCCGGGAAACGGTCGGCGGCGTGGCCACCACCCGCTACCGGGTCAACGTCGACGTGGCCGCCCTGCCGGACGGGGCGCACCTGCGCGGGCAGCTGGGCCCGACCGTGCCCATGCAGCTCTGGCTCGACGACGACGGCAGGATCCGGCGTCAGCAGATCGAAACGGCCGTCAGGACGCCGATCCCGGCGTCCGCCGCCGCCTCCGGGCAGAGCGCGGCACCGCAGCAGCTGAGGATCGACACGGTTCTGGAGTACTCGGACTTCGGCACGGACGTCGACGTCGAGGCGCCGCCCGCCGCACAGGTGACCGACCTGACCGATCGCGCTCCGCAGGACGGCGGCACACCGCGCGGCTGACGCCCGCCGGCGTGAGCGCGGTGGCCCGAGGCGCGATGGCGTGCGTACGGCCAGGCCGTCCGGCACGTGCCTCTGATCATCCGTGAACCGATCCCCGGGGCGATCGCTTGATCCGGCCGATCGGGGGCATCCGCGACACTGCCGACTCACGCCGCCAGGGGAGGATCTCCATGAGCCGAGGAAGCCGCATACTCGCCGCTGCGCACGCAGCTGTCGGAGCGTGGCTGGTCTGCTGCACCGTCCGCACCTGGGGCGCCGCGGCGACGTGGAGCAGCGCGATCATGGCCGCCGCGGCCGTCACGGTGCTGGCCGGCGTCGTCCGCTCCACCGTCGCGGGCGTGCGCGGCACCAGGCGCGAGCGGGACGCCGGGCGCGGGGGGCGGCGCGCGGAGGTCGCCGAGGCGCTCGCCCAGCGGGAACTCTCGGCCGCCTGCTGCGAGCGTTGGTGGACGTCGCTCGGCGCCGACCACGACACCGCCTGCGCCCGCAGGACGCCCCGCAGCAGCGCCGCCTGACCTCCGCGGATGTGCCGGCGTCCCTGCCGCGGGGTGTCGGCGCGTCAGCGCATACGGCGGTGGCGGCGGCCCCCACGGCGGAACCGCATGACTCCGTAGACGAGGTCCGCCAGCAGGACGATGATGCCGATGATCAGCAGGTAGAGCAGGCCGTGGACGACCGCCCCGACGATGCCCAGGATCACGGCCACGATGATCAGCAGCAGGAACAGGCTCATCCTGTCCTCCCGATTCGGGGCGGGTCGATCAGCGACGGGCCAGACGCCGTTCGCCGCCGACTCCGGGGATGTACTCGATTTCGTAGTGGGCGAAGACGGAGGGTTCGTCCTCGGCTGTGAGCACTCCGTCGACATCGATGGACGGAGCCTTCTTGATCACGTTCTTGGAGTGGGCGACCTTGAGGTAACCAGGTCCTACAGTGGCGCCGGTGAGCGGAACGAACACCAGGCGCCGGCGCGTGGGCAGGCCCACGGTGACGGTCGCGAAGAACGGCTGGTCGGTCGACGTGTCCACATAGACCGACTCCAGCGCTCCGATCTTGCGCTTCTCCGCGTCGACGACGTCGTGTCCACGCCAGTTGCGGATGTCGTCCGCCTCGAACATGTCCGGCCTCCCGTTGCAGGCCCCTTATTCATTTTGCCCCGGCGTCCGCCCATGGCGGGGTGCGGTCGGGGCACTGGGGTGAACCGACTCCATGCCGGTACCACCGAGTGGTGCGTCTCACACCCCGTCGCGGAAAGAAATCCATCAGGTTGACCGTTCAACTTGATGCGGGTGCGGAGGGGACAGTGTCCCCGGGCCTCACTCATCGCCCGTGGGGAGGATCGTTCGGCTGAAGCCCCACGAGGCCACTCGCCGAGAGGCGACGGCCCTCCGCCCCGCCCCTGGCCGCCCCGGCCGGCTTTCCCCCGAGCCGGCCGGGGCTTTCGCACGCGGGGCGACACGGCCCGCCGCCGTCCGCTGATCGCCCGCTCAACTTCGGCCAGGCCGGAGGAAGCCCGTGTCCACCGCCCAGCAGGTGCCCGACATCCTCTCGCCCGAGGTCGCCGGTCATTTCCCGGTACGGGGACGTCGCACGCGACTTCAAGGACAAGCAGGGCCGGTTCACGACCGACAACTACACCTGGCAGCTGGAACCGGTGCACGGAAGGACGATCCTCCGCGGTCGTGAGCACGCCGTGTGACGCGCCCTCGTCGCGCCCGCCTTCCGCGCCAGCGATCTGCGGGAGAAGTTCCTGCCCGTCATCGAACGCAACTCGCGCGAACTCATCGACGCCCTCCGGCACACCGGCTCGGCCGACCTCGTCGCCGATTATGCGACCCGCTTCCCGGTCGACGTCATCGCCGACATGCTGGCCCTGATCGCCGCGGCCTTCGCCGAGACACTGCGCCACACCCCGCACGTCCACATGATCACGCGGCAGTCGGCAGTCGCTGCGGGTGCGCTTCACTCCGGTCACCACCTGAGGGCGCGCACCACACGTTCGGCGGGCGGACGGGACACGCCGATCCCTCCGCCCGCGACGCCTCCGCCCCGCGATGCCCCCGCCCGCGACCTTCCCGGCTAGCGGGCCGACGGAGTGAACCGGACCGGCAGGGACGTCAGCCCGCGCATCCAGATCGACGGACGCCAGGTCAGCTCCTTGGCGTCCACCGCCAGCACCAGGTCCGGCAGATGCTCCAGCAGCGTCTCCACCGCCGTACGCGCCATCACATCCGCCAGCAGCGGGGCCGGGTAGGGGCAGCGGTGCTCGCCGCTGCTGAAGGACAGGTGCGCGGAGTTCTCCTGGCCCACATGCGCCTCGGGCCAGATCTGAGGATCGGTGTTGGCCGCGGCGAGGCCCAGGACGAGGCAGTCGCCCTCGCGGATGAGGCGTCCGCCGAGCTGAGTGTCGCGCACCGCCCACCGGCCGATGAACGCCTGCATCGGCGTGTCCAGCCACAGCACCTCGTTCAGCGCGTCGCCGACACTGACCCGCCCGCCCGAGACGTTCACCGCGAAGCGCTCGTCCGTCAGCAGCAGCCGCAGGGTGTTGCAGATCCAGTTGGCGGTCGGCTGCTGGGCCGCGGCGATCACGGAGATCAGATCCTGCGCGATCTCCTCGTCACCGAGCCCGGCCGGATGCAGCAGCATGCGGGAGACGACGTCGGGCCCCGGACGCTCCCGCTTCTCCTTCACCAGCCGGGCCAGACGCTCACCCACCCGCACAAACGCCGCGACCGGATCGTCGCCCTCACCGGCGTCGAGCGAGATCCGCAGATCGTCGACGAGCTGTTCGGTGTCCGCGCTGCCCTGCTCCACACCACACATCCACAGCACGCCGCGGGCCGGCAGGACGTGGGCGTACATGCTCATCAGCTCGGCCTGGCCGCTGCCCGCGAACCCCGCGATCAACTGCTCGGCGATCGACTGGCACTCCCGGGCCAGCTCGAACTGGTCCACGCCCTCGAGCGCCTGGGTGATCACACCGGCGCGCCGCTGGTGCTCCGGCCCCTCGGCGAACAGAACCGACGGCTGGTAGCCGACGAACGGCAACAGCGGCCAGTCGTCGGGGATGCGGGGCCACTGGTTCCAGCGCCTGGAGTCCCGCGCGAACAACTCGTCGTGGCTGGTCACATAGCAGACCTCGGGGTAGCCGAGGACGAACCAGGCCGGGATGCCGCCGTCGAGCAGCACGGGCGCCACCGCCCCGTGCTCCTGGCGCAGCGTGCGGTACAGCTGCGCGGGGGTCTGCTGGTACTCCAGGCCGCCCAGCCGCACGGCGGAGGCGTGCGCGGGGCAGCCGGATGCGGGCGCGCCGACGGGCGGGGAGCCGGTGGAGTCGCTCACGGTGTTCTCTCCTGGGACAGGGCCAATGCGTACAGATGGTCCACCAAGGTGATGAGAACCTCCTTGCCGGAGGACCTGACCCGCGCGTCGCAGTCGACCATCGGCACGTCCCCGTTCAGGGCGAGGGCCTGCCGGATCTCCTCGAGCGAGAAGCGGTTCTCGTCACCGTCGAAGCGGTTGACGGCCACCACAAAAGGCGTGTTGTGGTGTTCGAGCCGGTCTATCGCGTACCAGGACTCCTCCATACGACGGGTGTCGACCAGGATCACCGCACCCAGCGTGCCGGCGAACAGCCGCTCCCACAGGAACCAGAACCGCTCCTGCCCGGGCGCGCCGAACAGGTACAGCACCATCCGCTCGTTGAGCGTGATGCGCCCGAAGTCGAACGCGACGGTCGTGGTGTTCTTCTGCTCCACCCCGGCGGTCTCGTCGACGCCCCGCCCCGCCTGCGTCATCAACTCCTCGGTGCTCAGCGGCCGGATCTCGCTGACCGACCGCACCAAGGTGGTCTTGCCGACCCCGAACCCGCCCACCACCACGATCTTCAGTCCGGTGTCGGCGCCATCGGCCAGCGGCGTGCGCTGGGAGGGCAGCTCAGAGGTTGCGGAGCCCATGGAGCACCTCCTGGAGCAGTGCGGTTTCGGGGAGGGACGCGACGGACGATGCCGCGCGCGGGTGCCGGACGCCGATCCGGCCGTTGCCGTGGAGATCGCCGAGCAGGATCCGTACGACGGTGATCGGCAGTTTCAGCTCGGCCGCGATCTCGACCAGCGCCGTGGGGTGCCGGCACAGGTCGAGGATCCGCGCATGCTCGGACTGCATCCCGGCGGCCGGCTCGCACTCGCTGACGATCAGCGTCACCAGGTCGAAGCTCTCGTCCGCTTCGCTCCGGCCACCCGTGACCGTGTAGAGCCGGTCCGGATCGCCGACGTCCACTGGGTGGTGCATCACGCGGTGGTGCCCAGGGCGACCGCGGCACGCGGCTCCGCCCGCAGGTGCTCGCCGATCTGCTCCACCATCTCCGTCATCTGGTGCCCGACGATGCCCGGATCGGCGCTCTCCCGGGCGACGACGGCGAGATGGGCGCCCCGACCCGCCTGCACGATGAACAGCAGACCTCCGTGGAACTCGGTCATGGAGTGCCGGACGCCGCCCGATCCGTCCCCGAACTCCATGGACGCGCCCTGGGCGAGGGCCTGGATGCCGGAGCAGATGGCGGCCAACTGGTCGGCCTGGTCCAGCGTCAGATGCTCCGTCCAGCACAGCTTCAGACCGTCCCGGGAGAGGACGAGCGCGTGGCGCGTGCCCGGCGTGCGCTCCAGGAGGTACTTCAGGAGCCAGGTGAGGCTGTTGTCAGTGGTCTCCATGGTGGGTGGGCGGGGCGACCGGCTGGCGGTCGTCCGGCCCCTTCCTCCAATCCAACGAGGTGCTGTGAATCGGTGCGGGGTCGGGCAGTTGCACCCTAGGTGCGTGGCCCGACCCTAGTCGTCGGCCGTGGCGTCGGGCTTCTGGCCGCGCGTGGGCGTGGCGGCGGATTCACCGGCGTGCCGCCCGCGATGGAAGGCACCGAACCGGCTTCCGGCATCGCGTCCCACCCGCCCCTCACTGTCCGCGGGCGCGGGCGCCTCCGGCGCCGGCTGCTCCCGCGTCCGCTCCGCCTGCGCCATGGTGCGCCCCGGCGACCTGACCGGCAGCCCGTTGGGGGTGGCGGCGCGGTGCCGCGGGATGTCCGCGCGCGGGCCGGACACGCCCTCCGGTGACGAGACCCGCGTCTCCCGTACCGGGAGGGCCGCCTCGGACACGGGGGCCGGAACCACCGTCCGGGGCGCGACCGGCTCGCGCTGGTGAGCCACCAGTTGAGGCGGAACGAGGACGACCACGCCCGTCCCCCCACGGGACGACGGACGGTAGTTGACGCTGATGCCGTACTTGACGGCGATGCGGCCGACGACCGCCAGACCCAGCCGCGTGCCCTGCAGCGAGGCCAGGTCGGTGACCTGGCCCGACACCGCGTCCTCCGCCCTGCGCAGGGCGGCGTCGGACATCTTCAGCCCGCTGTCCTCAATGGTGATGACGACACCTGCGCTGCGCTCCTCCACGTACACGTGGACCTCGTCGATGGGCGGGGAGAAGTTGGCGGCGTTGTCCATGAGTTCGGCCAGCAGGTGCATCACGCCCTCGGCCGCGAAGCCGGCGATGGCCGCCTTGCTGGAGGAGTGCAGACGCACCCGCCGGTAGGCGGCGATCCGGCCCACGGCCCCGCGCAGGATGCTCTCCATGACGATCGGCTTGTTCCAAACCCGGCTGGGACGGCCGCCCATCAGCAGCGACAGCCGGTCGGTCAGGAGCCCCAGCTGCGAGGTGCTGTGGTCCAGGCGCAGCAGGTCGCCGAACACCTCACCGGTGTGCCGGTCCTGCATCTCCCGCAGCGCCGCCAGCATGCTGACCGTCTTCGCCTGGACCCGGCTGAGCGCCTTGGCGGAAGCGGCCTGGGCCGCGGCCGAACGGCGTTCACTGTAGGCGAGTTGGCGGACGAACCACTCGGCCGGCCCCTGCAGCAGGGGGTTCTGCGGCCAGTCGAAGCGGGCGAGGACGGTGTCGGCGGAGCTTCCCTCGCGCAGCAGTGCCATCGCGGTGGGCAGTGTCTCGCCGGTCAGCCGCTCGAATTCCGCCGCGCCCCGGGCCAGTTCGCTGTGCGCGGCCTGCACCGAGGCCTTCGCGTCGGCGCCCCGCCGGACCGCTTCCGCGAGCTCGGTGACGACCATGCGCAGCAGCCGGCTGTGCAGCGGGTCGGATGGCGTGGCGACATGGGAGAGAACCTCGTCCGCACCCGCCCCGCTCTGCAGCTGCTTGATGACGGCCGGCAGGGTCACGTTGACCAACTGCGCGAAGCCGGCGCTGTGCTGCGCCCCGTTCTTCCTGGCCAGCTCGACCTCGTCGGCACGGGCCGCGGCCTGCCGGTGAGCGCGCAGCAGCAGCCGGGAGGCGCAGCCGGCGACAGCCGCCACGCAGCAGAATCCGGTGATCGCCGTGCCCAGCGCCCACACGCGCGCCGCGGCGGGAGCCAGGGCGGCTACGACGGCGACCCCCAGGGCCGCCACCGACAGCGCCACCGCGGCCAGAGCCGGCGAGGAGCGTGCCCCTTCGGCGGATCGACGCTGGCGGGGGCTGGGAGGCACTGGCATTCCGCGGTTCCTCGGTCGGTGCGAGCAGGACGTGCGGGCACGTCGGGGACGATCGCCGGAATCCGGTGGCCGGGCCGGCCGGGTGCTCCGGGCGACAGCACCCTTCCGCACCCTTCCGGACCCTTTCCGGATCCTTCCGGACCTTTCCGGATCAAGCGCGCCGCTCATGTTAGTCACGCCGTGGGGGTGCCGGGATGCGTGTAACGGGGCCGCCCCACGCATGAGTTCACTTCACCGAAAAACAGTCACCGCCCCCTGCGCGTGTGGTATGCGGCCTTCACGGCACCAGGTCTCAGCCGGCCGGGCGTGAGTCGGCAGGGGCCTCGACAGGCGCGCGCACCCGCCCCGCAGCCACGCGCAGCGTCACCGCGGCCACGACGCCCGCCGCCCCGCCGCAGGTGACGGCGGCCGGGATGCCCTCACCGATACCGGCCACCAGATACGCCGGGTCCCCTCCGGCCGTGACGGCGTGCAGCACCTGGCCGACCAGCAGGCCGACACAGGTCGCGCAGACCGAGCACAAGGCCATCGCCGGGACGGTGAGCCGAGTGAGGAGCGCGGGGAGTCTGCGCAGCGACCACCACACCACACCGAGCAGGAGGACATCACCGGCGCGGTTCAGCAGCCAGTCGCCGAGCGGTGAGCCACCGGGAGCCGCCCAGGCGCTCAGCAGCAGCCACTGGCGCAGCAGGTCGCCCGGCTCGGAGAGCAGACCGATGCGAGGCGAGATCGACTGGATCCGGGCGGCGACCGGCATGTACGAAAGGACCAGCACCGAGAAGGCGACCACGGCCGTCCCCGCGGTCGCGGCCAGGCGGACGGCGGGCGCCGGCACGGAGCCGTACGGCCGCGGGCCCGCGTCCTTGGCCGTGATGCGCGCGGTCAGCACGGTCACCGCCGCGGCGACGAGCGCGCCCACCACCACGATCTGCCGCCCGGTGGAGATGACGCTCGCGAGCTGCGGCAGGAACCGGTAACTGCCGTGTCCCTGCGCGGCGATGAACCACGGCGCCGAGACCGTCACCGCCAGGGTTCCGGCCACCGGGCCCCACGCCCACACCGCGACCAGCGAGACCGGGGTCCGGCCGTGCGCCGGGGGCAACCGGCGGATCACCAGCAGCGCCCCCGCCACGAAGAAGGCGAACAAGGCGCCGAACCGGATCTGCACCCCGGTGTGGTACAGCCGCAGATAACGGGCGCCGTCCACGCTCGTCCCGGCGCCGGTGCTCTGTCCCAGGCCCGGCGGATCGTACGACCACGGACCGAGCCAGCGCTGGAGCTCGGCGACGGGCCGGCCACCGATCACCGTGCTCGCGCCCTGGAGTTCCAGCGCCTGTGTGCAGGCCCCGGCCCACCACAGCAGTGCCACGAGCACGATCGCTCCCACCGTCGCCGGTATCACAGCTTGGCGGTACGTCATGGACATCCCCCGTTCCGACCAGACGACCCGCCCGAGGCACTCGCCCCGCGGCTCTGGTCCCGGGCGTATTCAACCAAGGGTTCGACGGGAGAGACGCGGCGGCTGCGCCCGGCCGGTCAGCAGGTCACGTCGTCGCTGCCGGCGGTGTTCCCCGCCGCCCAAGGCGCCGCTCCGCCGTCGCTCCACGCGTGCAGCGCCGAACGGTCGACGCACACGATGCCGCACTGTTCGGCGTACTCGGCGGCCGGTGCGGTGAAGTCGCTCGTGGTCACCAGGACGGCGACATCGGCCTCGTGCACGGTGTAGCAGGTGCCGCCGAACCGCTGCAGGTCCTGGGAGCCGACCCGGTGTTCGTCGCTGTAGTGCTTGCACTGGATGACCATCCGCCGTCCGTCCGGTGTCACGGCCAGCACGTCCGCGCCCAGATCGCCTGCACCGCCGACGACTTCGACCCCGGTGCACCCGTCCCGTTCGCACAGCGCGGCCACGGCCTGTTCGAACTCGTCGGCGTCGAGGGCGTCGTAGTCGACAACCGGTTCGGGAGGCAATGCCTCGCCGGCCTGCCGCGGCACGAACGGTGACTCCACCGCAGGTGTCTCCAGCGCCTCCAGCGCCGTGTCCGTCGCCGCCTCCAGTGCCGCGGCGGCCCGCCGGGCGGTGCGGGCGGCAGTGGCGCGGCGCCTGCGGTGACGCAGGGCGAGGAGAGCCGAGACGGCCACGAGGCACAGGGCGGCCTCCCAGACCGGCCGTCGCTGAACGGCCTCGATCACGGTGCGGACAGCGAACCCGAGGGCGCACACGACGAGGGCGAGAAGGCCGAAGTACACGGTCGTGGCGCGCAGGTCGAACCGGCGCCGACCGGTGCGGCGTATGCGGCGTGCGGGTGTGGTCACGGCGGTGCGGGCCCCCTCCTGGCAGAAAAGCGGTCGACTCCCGCCTGGTGCCCGCGATCAGCGAGTTCACGGCCGACATGACATGACCATCAGCTTTTCGTCGGCCGAACCGCCCTGGCGGGCAAGGATTCCGTCGGCCTCCGGGCATGATCTGCGGCGCGGCTCGGCGGATGGGTGCGCCCCGTGGATACGCTCAACGGCAAGAGCCACGCAGGAGGTGCCCATGCAGGTGTCACCCCGAGTGATCCGCACCGCGCGTGCTTTCGACGGCGAACGCGTGGTGCCCGGCGGTGTGGCCGTGTTCGTCCGGGACGGGCTGATCGCCGGCGTGGAAGCCGCGCAGGCACCGGTTCCGGACGGCTGGGAGCTGGTGGAGTTCCCGGACGCCACGCTGCTGCCGGGGCTCATCGACATGCACTGCCATCTGGGAGCCGACAGCGACGACGGGGCACTGGAGCGGATGGCCACCGACTCGCCGGCCCGGCTGGAGGAGGTCATCGACGACTCCCTGCGGCGCCAGCTCGCCGCGGGTGTCACCACGGTGCGCGACCTGGGCGACCGTGACTGGTCCGTCGTCCGCCGTCGCGACCTGGCCCGCGGCCCCGGCGCGCCGGGCGTGCCGGCTCCCGCGATCGTCGCCGCCGGGCCGCCGATCACCACTCCCGACGGCCACTGCGCGTTCATGGGCGGTGGCGCCGAGGGCCCGGAGCAGCTGCGCTCGGCGGTGCGCGAGCGCGTGGAACGAGGCGTCGACGTCGTCAAGGTGATGGGCAGCGGAGGAGTGCACACGCCGGGCACCGACGTGGTGCGCTGCCAGTTCACCCTGGAGGAGCTGCGGCTGGTCGTGGACGCCGCGCACGCCGCGGGATTGCCGGTGACCGTGCACGCGCACGCCCTCGCCGCCGTGGAGCAGGCGCTGGACGCCGGGGTGGACGGCATCGAGCACTGCACGTGCCTGACCGCCGACGGCGTCCTGATCACGGACGGGCTGCTGGAGCGCCTCGCCCGGCAGGACACGGCGGTGTGTTTGACGCTCGGCCAGACGGCCGAGGGCGTGCCGCCGCCGCAGGTACAGGCGATCATGGACCGCTTCGGCCTCGGCTTCGAACAGCGCCAGAAGGCGGCCGCTCGGATGTACCGCGCGGGCGTCCGCCTCGTCTCGGGCTCGGACAGCGGTATCAATGCCGCCAAGGCCCACGGTGTCCTCCCCGCGGCCGTCGCCGAACTGACCGCGGGGGGCATTCCCGCGGACGTCGCGCTCGCCACCGCCACGTCGCTCGCGGCGGACGCGTGTGGCGTCGGCTACCGCAAGGGCAGGCTCCGCCCGGGGTTCGACGCCGATCTGCTCGTCGTGCGCGCAGACCCGGCCAGGGACATGGCGGCCCTCGCCGACCCGGTCGCGGTGGCGGTCCGCGGAGCGTGGATCTCTCCCGAGCCGTGACGACCGGCTGACCGGCTCCCTGGCGGGATGCCCCCTTGCCGGTGTGGCCGAAAGTGAAGCTGCACTTCCGCATGGCTGAAACGGGGGAGGCGCCGCAGGCGGGAGTGGTGGAGTCTGGGCCCGAGGGAAAGCGTGCCGAAAGGAACCGTGCCCAGACGGAAGGGAGAGCGGGCGATGGCCACCACAGCGGGTGCAGAGCGGGCGGTTGCGGCGCCGGGCAGTCTCCGGCTGCCGGGGATCATCCTCGGCGTCGGGCTCGGCGGCTTCGTGGACGGCATCGCGCTGCACCAACTCCTGCAGTGGCACCACATGCTCACCAGCACCAACCACGACCACATCGGAGTGAAGTACTACGACCCCCACACCGTCTCCGGACTGGAGATGAACACCGTGTGGGACGGCGTCTTCCACACCGTGTGCTGGCTGGCCGTACTGCTGGGCCTGGCCGTGCTCTACTCCCGCGTCACCCACCAGCGGCGGGCCGTATGGGCCTCGAGGGTGCTGTGGGGCTGGATCCTCGTCGGCTGGGGCCTGTTCAACCTCGTCGAAGGGCTGCTGGACCATCAGATCCTCGGCATCCACCACGTCCACGGCGGCCCCCACCAGGCCTGGTGGGACGCCGGCTTCCTCGTGCTGGGTGCGGCGCTCGTCGTCGGCGGCCACCTCCTCCAGCGCAGCGGCCGCCCCTTCGTGCCCGGCGTCGTGCCCGGTGCCGAGCGGGCCGGAGGCCAGGCCTGATGCACCACATGGACCCCGCAACCGGCCAGGACGGCACCGGTGGCCCGGCAACCGTCCTGACCGTCCTGGTCCTGCTGGCCGCCGCGGCCGGGTACCTGCTCGCCGTCCGGCGGGCCCGGCGCCGCAATCCGGCCCAGGGATGGAGCCGGACGCGGACGCTCTCCTTCCTCACCGGAACGGCCCTCCTCGCGGTGGCCCTGCTGCCGCCGCTGGCGCCGGCCGTGCACACCGACTTCCGCGGCCATATGACCCAGCACCTGCTCATCGGCATGTACGCGCCGACGGCGCTGGTCCTGGCCGCTCCGGTCACCCTCCTGCTGCGCACGCTGCCACCGGCCCTGGCCCGGCAGGTGACGGCCCTCCTGCACAGCCCGCCCGCTCGGCTGCTCGCGCATCCGGCCGTGGCCCTGACACTGAGCACCGGCTCGCTGGGGCTGCTGTACTTCACGCCGCTGTACAACACCGCCATGGCCCATCCGGCCGGGCACGGGCTGATGCACGCGCACTTCCTCGCCTCAGGGTTCCTCTTCGCCTACGTCGTCGCGGGCCCCGACCCCGCGCCCGCGCGGCCCGGCGTGCGCGCCCGGCTGGTCTGCCTCGGCATCGCGATCGCCGCCCACGCGCTGATCGCCCAGGCCATGTACGGCGGCTTCTTCGTCGACATCCACGCCCCCATCGACCAGGTACAGCAAGGCGCGGAGATCATGTACTACGGCGGTGACATCGCCGAACTCCTCCTGGCGGCCGCGCTGGTGGCCACCTGGCGACCCGAGCGCCGCACCCCGCGTGCCGCACGGCGGACGGAGGGCGGCATCGTGGGACCGGCCGGAACGGTCGGTCCCAGTCCCGTGCAGTGAAGCCCGGCGGCGGCCGCTCAGCCGTCCGCCACGCCGTGCAGGAGGTTGTGAACCAGCTGCGTCGCGAAGTCCTCGGTGAGGGGCAGGTTGGGCAGCAGCAGACGGTGGTAGCAGGCGCCCCACAACTGGTCGACCAGCACCTGCGGGTCGATGCCTGCGCGAAGCTGGCCGCGTTGCTGTGCGCGCCTGATGGCCTGCACGGCCAGGTCGCGACGGGGACCGGAGTAGTGCTCCAGGAGGGCTGTGGACAGGTCGGGGTCGGTCTGCGCCTGGCCGATCAGTTCGGCCATGACCCGGCCGGCCGGCGTCTCGGTCAGCAGCCGGACGAAGGCGCGCACCTGCGTGGTCAGGTCGGCTTCGATGTCACCGGTGTCGGGGAAGGCGAGGGTGGACTCCACGGCGTGGAAGTAGCCGTCGAGGGCGAGCGTGCCGCGCGAGGGCCACCACTTGTAGAGGGTCGTCTTGCTGACGGCGGCCTCCTGCGCGACCCGTTCCATGGTGAAGGCGGCCATGCCCTCGCGCAGCAGCAGGGTCCCGGCCGCGGCGAGCGCGTCGGCGCGCACCTCGTCCGCGGGCCGCCGGCCTCGCCCGCGCCGCACCGCCGCGCCCGGCGTGCGTTCCGACTGCTCCTGCATCGCGCTGCCTCCCACTGCTCCGGCGAGCTCTTCCGGCGCCTTCCTACGTCGCCTACGCCTTCCAAGCCGTCGACGCCTTTGACGGTGAACACTCACTGTGACATATGGACGGCGCGTCCACCATCTGCTTAAATGAACGTACCGTCCATTAATGAGGCGGGTCCGCTTCAGGAGGTGGATCTTCATGTCCCACGTCACACGCGTCGCGCTGGTCACCGGAGCGTCCGGCGGCATCGGCCGCGCCGTCGCCGAGCGCCTCGCCGCCGCCGGCCTGGCGGTCGGCGTCCACTACGCCGGTAACGCCGCCGCCGCGCAGGAAGTCGTCGAGGCCATCGAGCGGAACGGCG
This sequence comes from Streptomyces sp. NPDC014006, assembly GCF_043088925.1. Lineage (NCBI taxonomy): Bacteria > Bacillati > Actinomycetota > Actinomycetes > Kitasatosporales > Streptomycetaceae > Streptomyces > Streptomyces sp. NPDC014006. The sequence continues at coordinate 306,327 of NZ_JBICAJ010000004.1, forward strand.
GCCGTGCCGTCGCGGTCCGCGGCGACGTCGCCGACGAAAGCGCCATGAGCGAGGCGTTCGACACGGTCGAGAAGGAGTTCGGCGGGGTCGACGTGGTCGTCCACACCGCCGGGGTGATGATCCTCGGACCTGTCGCCGAGTTCGACCTCGACGCGCTGGACCGCATGCACCGCACCAACATCCGCGGCACCTTCGTCATCGCCCAGCAGGCCGCACGCCGGGTCCGGACCGGAGGTGCCATCATCACCTTCTCCACCTCCATCACCCGCCTCGCCACCCCCGGTTACGCCGCCTACGCCGCGAGCAAGGGCGCCGTCGACGCGATGACGCTCGTCCTGGCCCGTGAGCTGCGCGGACGCGACATCACCGTCAACGCCGTCGCCCCCGGACCCACGGCCACGCCGCTCTTCCTCGACGGCAAGGACGAGGCGACCGTACAGCGACTGGCGGCGCAGGCCCCGCTGGAGCGGCTGGGCACCCCCGCCGACATCGCCGAGACGGTGGCCTTCCTGGCGGGCCCGGGCCGCTGGGTCAACGGTCAGGTCCTCTTCGCCAACGGCGGCATCGCCTGACGGCGCCGTGCACGGCCCCGGTCGCTCGACGACGCCGTAGCGCCTCTCGGCCCGGTGCGCCTCGTCGAGCCGGCAGGCGCCCGCGTGGCGCACGCCGGCCGGAGGCTCGCGTCATGCCCGAGCCATACCGGACGGCGGACGCCCACTGCTCCGTATGGTCCGTTAGGCCCTGTCGGGTACCCGGCGCGCGCGGGAGGGTGGGGGAGTGCGGACCGGTACACCACCGCCCGACACCAGATCCGGAAGGGACCCGACATGTCCGTCGACACCCGGCAGGCGCCCACTCGGCTCGGCGACGAGGAGCTGAGGGCACTGGACGCCCACTGGCGCGCCGCGAACTACCTCGCCGTCGGTCAGATCTACCTCATGGACAACCCCCTGCTGACCGAGCGGCTGCGCCCGGAACACGTCAAACCGCGGCTGCTCGGCCACTGGGGCACCTCGCCCGGCCTCAACCTCGTCCACACCCATCTCAACCGGGTCGTCCGGGCCCGCGATCTGAACGCCCTGTGCATCTGGGGGCCGGGGCACGGTGGACCGGCGGTGCTGGCGAACTCCTGGCTGGAGGGCTCGTACACCGAGACCTATCCCGACGTCACCCGGGACGCGGCCGGCATGGCCCGGCTGTTCCGGCAGTTCTCCTTCCCCGGGGGTGTGCCCAGCCACGTCGCGCCCGAGACGCCCGGCTCGATCCACGAGGGCGGTGAGCTCGGCTACTCGCTCTCCCACGCCTACGGTGCCGCTCTGGACAACCCCGACCTGGTCGTGGCCTGCGTCATCGGGGACGGGGAGGCGGAGACCGGCCCGCTCGCCGCGTCCTGGCACTCCAACAAGTTCCTCGACCCCGTGCACGACGGCGCCGTCCTGCCGATCCTCCACCTGAACGGGTACAAAATCGCCAACCCGACGGTGCTGGCCCGGCTGCCCGAGAGCGAGCTCGACGACCTGCTGCGCGGCTACGGCCATGACCCACTGCACGTCACCGGTGACGACCCGGCGGCCGTGCACCGCGCGATGGCGGAGGCGATGGACACCGCCCTGGACCGGATCACCGCGCTCCAGCGGGCCGCACGCGAGGACGGCGCCGACGAGCGCCCCCGCTGGCCGATGATCGTGCTGCGCACGCCGAAGGGCTGGACCGGCCCGGCGGAGGTCGACGGCCTGCCGGTGGCCGGCACATGGCGCTCGCACCAGGTGCCGCTGGCCGCCGTTCGCGACAACCCTCAGCACCTGCGGCAGCTGGAGGAGTGGCTGCGTTCCTACCGGCCCGACGAACTCTTCGACGAGCACGGACGCCCCCACCCGGACGTCCTGGCCTGCGTCCCGGACGGCTCCCGCCGCCTCGGCGCCACCCCGCACGCCAACGGCGGGCTGCTGCTGCGTGAACTCCCGTTGCCCGCGCCGGAGAAGTACGCCGTGGACGTGGCCAAGCCCGGCGCCACGCTGCACGAACCCACCCGTGTCCTCGGCGACATGCTGCAGGACGTGATGGCGGCCACCGCCGAACGACGCGACTTCAGGCTCGTCGGTCCCGACGAGACGGCCTCCAACCGCCTGCAGGCCGTCTACGCCGCCAGCGGCAAGGCGTGGCAGGCGCAGATGCTGCCCGTGGACGAAGACCTCGACCGGCACGGCCGGGTGATGGAGATCCTCTCCGAACACACCTGCCAGGGCTGGCTGGAAGGCTACCTCCTGACGGGCCGTCACGGGTTGTTCTCCTGCTACGAGGCGTTCGTGCACATCGTGGACTCGATGGTCAACCAGCACATCAAATGGCTCCGGGTGACCCGCCGCCTGTCCTGGCGCGCCCCCATCGCCTCCCTCAACTACCTGCTCACCTCGCACGTGTGGCGCCAGGACCACAACGGCTTCTCCCACCAGGATCCCGGCTTCGTGGACCACATCCTCAACAAGAGCCCCGAGGTGGTCCGTGTCTACTTCCCGCCGGATGCCAACACCCTGCTGTCGGTGGCCGACCATGCGCTGCGCAGCCGCGACTACGTCAACGTGATCGTGGCCGGCAAGCAGCCGTGCTTCGACTGGCTCACCATGGAACAGGCGAAGACGCACTGCGCGCGCGGCGCAGGCATCTGGGAGTGGGCCGGCACCGAGGCCGGCGATCGCGAACCGGACGTGGTCCTGGCCTGCGCGGGCGACGTGCCGACCCTGGAGGTCCTGGCCGCGGCGCAACTGCTGCGCCGGCATCTGCCCGAGCTGGCGGTGCGGGTGGTCAACGTCGTCGACATCGCCCGGCTCCTGCCCGCCGAGGAACACCCCCACGGCATGAGCGACTTCGAGTACGACGGGCTGTTCACCACCGACAAGCCCGTCATCTTCGCCTACCACGGCTATCCGTGGCTCATCCACCGGCTCGCCTACCGCCGCACCGGCCACCCGCACCTCCATGTGCGCGGGTACAAGGAGATCGGCACGACCACCACGCCGTTCGACATGGTCGTGCGCAACGACCTGGACCGCTACCGCCTCGTCATGGACGTCATCGACCGCGTCCCCGGCCTCGCGGTACGCGCTGCGGCCGTACGGCAGCGCATGGAGGACGCACGGCTGCGCCACCACGACTGGATCCGCGTCCACGGAACCGACCTCCCGGAGGTCGCCGACTGGGCCTGGGACGCCTGACCACCGAACGCGCCGGGGGCGCTCCGGTGGCTGACGTTCCCAGGCTGTGCGTGGCTCAGCCGTGGTACGTGATGTAGCCGTTGCCGTCGCGGTCGTTCGCGCTCTTGGTGTAGGAGTGCACGTCGGCGTGGGCGCCGCCCGGCTTGTACGGGTAGATGGTGTCCTTGTCGTTGTTCCATATGTACTCGAAGTTCGTCTCCACGATGGGGGAGTCGAACTACAACAGGGAGCTGTACCGCACCGACTGGATGCACCTGATCCGGCTCCCAGGCGTTCGTGAACCTGTGGTGGCAGGCGCACCGCGCCTACGACGAGGGCCTGATGGTGCACGGTGGGCGGCGTCCGCCTACAACGCGACGACCTGAGGGACGCCGCTCTGCGCGTTCCCCCGTGTCAGCCGGTGTCGATGAGCGGTTCCCGAAACCCTTCGGCGTCAGCCTTCCGCCGTGCCGACGCCCCGTTGCGGTCGCGTACGGCCGCCAGCCACCGCCAGGGCTCGATCTCGTCCGAAGTGAGCCCTGGGCAGGCCAGTCGGTGCGGGATCCGGCAGGTCTCACCCGGGCGTGGCTCGTCCAGGCCGCCGTTCCAGGCGACACCGTTGCCGTCGACGTGCCAGCGGTGCCCGCCGGGCACGAGATGGGCCGGCATCCTGAGCCCGGGTTCGAGGAGCACGTGCTGCCCCGTGTAGGTGCGCAGACGGTCACCGGCCAGACCGCAGTGAGGACACTGGGGAGGCGCGGGTGGCTCAGGTCCGGTCGCGCCGTCTCGGGCGGCCTGGGCGCGGTCCGCCTTCTCCCACGGCGTGGGCGTGCCCGGCGGCCGCTGCCGCTGTCCGTCCGGGCCTGGTAACGGGATGATGCTGTCGGTGTCGTCCCCCATGACCTGAGCGTGCGGCCGGTCGCCCGACCGAGAGCAGGGCGCAATCCGGGCGCAGCGGGAGCATGCGGGCGGGGCACACCGGGTCGTACGGGTGCCGCGCCGGCCGTCGTGTGCTGCGGCGCGACGACCCACCGACCCCGCCTAGCCGTTGATGTCGAGCGCCGTCCCGTACAGCCGGTCCGCCTTCAACCGGACGACCACACGGCGCTCCGCGACCAGCTGCACCAGAAAGGCCTGCTCATCCGCCGGCTGCGCGTCCTGCGGGATCATGCCGAGCAGTTCCCGGCCGACGGCGTCACCGGGAACGGCCGTGGCCTGCGAGACCTCCGCCTCTCCCTCGGCGACGGCGAACGACCACACGTCGCCGCCCTGCACGTGCAACGCGGCACGCGGGTCGCGTCGCAGGTGCGCGACCTTGATGCGATCGGCCGTCGTCGAGAACCGTGCGATACGGGCCTCGGGGTCCCAGCTGTACAGCATGGTCGTCAGATGGGGGTGGCCGCTGCGCTTGACGGTGGCGAGCGTGCCGAAGCGCTGGGTGCCGAGCAGCGCGGAGAGGGCTTCGTCGGACAGCGGGCGAGGGGCGGGCGGGTCCTTGAGTCATGACGTGATCAACCCATCGGCCCGGCCGAACATTTCAGGGCCCGGTGTGAGCGGGCAGCACCGGGCCACGGGACGTCGGTGTCGGCGGGGGCGCGGTAATCGACTCCGGGGACGGCGAAGCCGTACAGGCGCCGGGACCTCGCCGTGGAACCAGCCGAGGCCGGCCGGGCCGACGACCGTTGCCGGTGGTGGCCGTCTCCCGGCACTCGGCACGGCCTGCTGGACGCTGTCGGACAGTTCCCAGGGGTCGAGGCGGCCATGGCCGGCGCTGTCCCGTACGAGCGGGCGGCGCCGGTGAGCCGGTCCCACAGGCCGGCCGGCTGCCCCGTCGGGGGGACGCTGCCGTCGCGTCGCCGTCGTAGTCACCCCTCCGGATCCGGCCGCCCGGGTGAACGACCGGCCAGGCGCACCCCGGTCGCACCCGACGGCCGGAAAGGGCCGCGTGCACTGTGGGAAAAGGCAACGTGCGCGCGTCGGCAATCGCGCTGTTCGAGGCGGCCTTAGCGTGACTCACCGGCGCAAACGAAACACAGAGCCAGGAGACAGACATGCCCGATGCCGTCGAGCCCGTACAGCCCGTGCTGGAACCCGCGGCCGCCGCGTTCGCCGAGGCGACCGCCAACCCGCCCTACCTCTTCGACCTCACCCCGGCCGAGGGCCGCAAGGCCGTCGACGACGTGCAGTCCGGCGAGATCGCCAAGCCGGCGATCGACGAGGAGTGGGTGACCGTACCGGGCGGGCCCACCGGTAGCGTCCGCGCGCGGATCGTCAGGCCCGCCGGCGCCACCGGCAGCCTGCCGGTGATCCTCTACATCCACGGCGCCGGCTGGGTGTTCGGCAACGCCCACACCCACGACCGCCTGGTGCGCGAACTGGCCGTCGGTGCCGAGGCCGCCGTGGTCTTCCCCGAGTACGACCTGTCGCCCGAGGCCCGTTACCCGGTCGCCATCGAGCAGAACTACGCCGTCGCCCGCTGGATCGTCGACGAGGGCGCCGGCCAGGGCCTGGACGGCACGCGCCTGGCGGTGGCCGGTGACTCGGTCGGCGGCAACATGGCCGCCGCGCTCACCCTGATGGCCAAGCAGCGCGGCGGGCTCCCCCTGCGCGGGCAGGTCCTGTTCTACCCGGTGACCGACGCGAGCTTCGACACCCCGTCGTACCACCAGTTCGCCACCGGCTACTTCCTGCGCCGTGACGGCATGCAGTGGTTCTGGGACCAGTACACGACCGACGAGGCCGAGCGCGCCCAGATCACCGCCTCCCCGCTGCGCGCCACCACCGAGCAGCTGACCGGCCTGCCCCCGGCGCTGGTCATCACCGGCGAGGCGGACGTGCTGCGCGACGAGGGCGAGGCGTACGCCAACAAGCTCCGCGCCGCCGGCGTCCCCGTCACGGCGGTGCGCTTCCAGGGCATCATCCACGACTTCGTGATGCTCAACGCCCTGCGCGAGACCCACGCCGCCGAGGCCGCCATCACGATGGCCGTCCGCACCCTGCACTCCGCCCTGCACGACGCCTGACCCACAAGGGACTCCCCTCATGACCACTCCCACCGTCCTCCTCGTCCACGGCGCGTTCGCCGACGCCGGCAGCTGGACCGGCGTCATCTCCCACCTGCAGCGCCACGGCATCCCCGTCATCGCCCCGCCCAACCCGCTGCGCGGCCTCGCCTCCGACTCCGCCTACGTCGCCTCGGTCGCCGCCCAGATCGACGGTCCCGTCGTGCTGGTCGGGCACTCCTACGGCGGCGCCCTCATCACCGTGGCCGGCACCACCGAGAACGTGGTCGGCCTCGTCTACGTCGCCGCCTACGTCCTGGAGGAGGGCGAGAGCCTGGGCGAGCTGCAGGGCCGCTTCCCGGCCTCCCCGCTGGTGAGCAGCCTCAGGCAGTGGACGTACCCCCTGCCCGGCGGCGAGCCGGCCGTCGAGGTCACCATCACCGAGGACGCCTTCCCGTCCGTCTTCGCCGCGGACGTACCGGCCGAGACCACCAAGGCCCTCGCCGCGGCGCAGCGCCCGCTCGCCGCCGCGGCCTTCGAGGAGACGGCGTCCGCCGCCGCCTGGAAGACCAAGCCGTCCTGGGCGCTGGTGGCCACCGCCGACCAGGCGATCAACCCGGAGGTCGAGCGCTTCGGCGCGAAGCGGGCCGGGGCGACCATCGTCGAGCTGGAAGGCGCCTCCCACGCGGTGGCCGTCTCCCAGCCCGAGGCGGTCGCCGACCTGATCCGGGAGGCGGTCCGCGCGACCGGCTGACCGCAGGGCCCCTCCGGCCGCGCAGGCGCCTCCCCTCGCCTGCGCGGCCGTTCGGCATGCCCGCACGCGATCGGCCGTGCCCGGGACCGCCTCTGCGCTGACGCGCACAAGGACGTGCGCTCACGGACAAGGCGACACGGGCGCCGGCGCCTAGCGTCACCGCTGTACCCACCGCACCACCCACAGGAGGCCGACCATGACCACCACCGACACCACGCACCCCGGCAGCCAGCCCCGGCTGCACCAGAAGGGCCGCGTCATCCAGGAGTTCGGCACCGTCAAGCAGTTCCCGCTGGCCCTGTCCTACGAGGCCCGCATGTACTCCTGCCAGCGGCTCAACAAGGTCCTCGCGGACACGCAGATCCTCTACGGCCTCTACAAGAAGCACCACTGGCTGATGCGCGGTGCGACCTTCTACCAGCTGCATCTCGTCCTGGACCAGCATGCGACGCAGCAGCTCGCCCTCGTGGACACCCTCGCCGAGCGCGTCCAGACACTGGGCGGCGTGGCCGTCGGCGACACCCGCCACGTCGCCGAGCTGACCTCCATCCCGCGCCCGCCCGACGGCGTCGAGGAGGTCCCCGCGATGCTCTCCCGCCTGCTGGAGGCGCACGAGACGATCCTCACCGACGCGCATGACGCCGCGGCCCGCGCCGTGGCGCAGGGCGACGACGGGACCAACGACCTGCTCGTCTCCCAGGTGATCCGCACCGGAGAACTCCAGACGTGGTTCCTGGCCGAGCACCTGGTCGACACGCCCCTGGTGCGCGCCTGACCCGGCGACCAGGGGGAGCGTCAGGGCAGGATGGAGTCCACGTACCCGCCGTCCACCCGCAGCGCGCCGCCCGTGGTGGCGGACGCCTGGTCCGAGCTGAGGTAGACCACCATGTTGGCGATCTCCTCCGGCTCGATCAGCCGCTGCAGCAGCGACTGCGGCCGGTGCTGCCGCATGAACGCGCGCTGGGCCTCGTCCCAGGGCAGATCCCGGTCGACCAGCTCGTAGACGAAGTCCTCCACACCGCCCGTGTGGGTGGGGCCGGCGATGACCGAGTTCACCGTCACCCCGGTGCCGGCCGCCTGCTTGGCGAAGCCACGGCCGACGGCCAGGAGCGCGGTCTTCGTCATGCCGTAGTGGATCATCTCCGCGGGGATGACCACGGCCGAGTCACTGGCGATGTACTGCACCCGCCCCCAGCCTCTTCGGGTCATCTGCGGCAGGTAGAGGCGGGTCAGGCGGACGGCGGCGAGCACGTTCACCTCGAAGTAGCGCCGCCACTCCTCGTCGGTGATCTCCAGCGGTTCGGCGGCGCCGAACACGCCGAGGTTGTTGACGAGGACGTCCACGTGGGGGAGAGCTTCGGCCAGCCGGGCCGTGCCCTCCTCGTGGGTGACGTCCGCGGCGACGGGGACCACGTCGGCGCCGGGCACCTCGTCGGCCAGCCGGGCCGCGGCCTCGGCCACGCGCTGCTCGGTGCGGCCGTTGAGGGCCACCCGGGCGCCGGCCCGGGCGAGGCCGGCGGCGATGGCCGCGCCGATGCCCTGCGTGGAGCCGGTGACCAGAGCGGTACGTCCGGTCAGATCGATGCGCATCCCGCGACCCTCCTGCAGGCGACCTTGCTTGCGTACGCATGCTAGGCGCGTGTGCGCCCACAGGGCGTGCGCAATGCCGGAGGCGCCGGGCCCGGCGCCCGGCGGCGATCAGCGCGGCGGCGCCGGGCGTACCGGGTGCTTGCTCATGACGGAGACCCGGTTGAAGGCGTTGATGGTGATCGCCACCCAGATCACGGCGGAGATCTCGGCGTCCGACAGGGCGGCACGGGCGAGGGCGTAGGCGGTGCTCTGGGCGTCGGCGTCCGCCGGGTGGGTGGTGGCTTCAGCGAGGGCCAGCGCCGCGCGTTCGCGCGGTGAGAACAGCTCGGTGTCGCGCCAGGCGGGCAGCACGCCCAGCCTCTGGGTCGTCTCCCCGGCGCGCAGGGCGGCCCGGGTGTGCAGGTCGAGGCAGAAGGCGCAGGCGTTGAGCTGTGACACCCGGATGTTGACCAGCTCGACGAGGACGCGGTCCAGTCCCGCCTCGGCGGCGACCGTGCGGACCGCTTCGGCGGTGGCGGTCATCGCGCGATAGGCGTCCGGGCTCTGCTTGTCGACGTACACCCGTCCGTGGGTCGTCGCCGTCACCGTCTCCGGCACGTGATCTCCTTCATCGCGCGATCTTACGATGTACGTCCTATCATCATCGAGTAGATGTTGAAAATCGAACTTTCCCTTTCGGGGCAGGAGTAGACCGGTGAGCAATACAGAAGCCCTGCCCGCCCCCGTCGCCTGCGGCGGCGAGGCCGGCGAACCGGTGCCCGCGGGCATAGAGATCCTCAGCCCCCGCGACGTACCGCTGGGCGGTCCCCGGGCCATGCGGGTGCGGCGCACGCTGCCGCAGCGCGCCCGGACGCTGATCGGTGCCTGGTGCTTCGCGGACCACTACGGGCCGGACGACGTCGCCTCGAGCGGCGGCATGGACGTCGCCCCGCACCCCCATATCGGCCTGCAGACCGTCAGCTGGCTCTTCAGCGGCGAGATCGAACACCGCGACAGCCTCGGCATCCACGCCTACGTCCGTCCCGGCGAGCTGAACCTGATGACGAGCGGCCACGGCATCTGTCACTCCGAGGTGTCCACCCCCGCGACCACGATCCTGCACGGCGTGCAGCTCTGGGTCGCCCTGCCCGAGGAACACCGCGACACCGTACGGGACTTCCAGCACTACGCCCCCACGCCGGTGCCGCTGGACGGCGGCGAGGCCCGCGTCTTCCTCGGTACCCTCGCCGGGGACACCTCCCCGGTGCGCACCTTCACCCCGCTGCTGGGCGCCGAGCTGCACGTGGCCCCCGGCGCCACGCTCACTCTCGATGTCGCCCCCGACTTCGAACACGGCGTCCTCGTCGACACCGGGCAGGTCCTCCTCGACGGGACCGCCCTGAAGCCGGCGGACCTCGGTTACGCGCCACCGGACCGCACGACTCTCACCCTGACGAACCCCGCGGACGAACCGGCCCGCCTCATCCTGCTGGGCGGCCCGCCGTTCCAGGAGGAGATCATCATGTGGTGGAACTTCATCGGCCGGTCGTCAGAAGAGATCGCCCAGGCGCGCCGGGACTGGACGGAGGGCCGACGCTTCGGCGAGGTGACGGGATACGACGGTGACCCGCTGCCGGCCCCCGAGCTGCCGACGGTCCCGCTGAAGCCACGGGGAAACCGGCGCTGAGCTGCGGGGATTCTCCAAGCCGATGCCTCAGGCCTCGGGGACGGTGAGGGCGTGGCTCCAGCCGCCGGTGAGCGGCGGACAGTCAAGGGCGATCGGCGTCACGGGGCCGACCCGAAATCCCGCACCGGCTGGGCTGCGCGACGGCGGCCCCAGGGAGAGCGGCCGTCGGCCACTGCGTTCTGGGAGGGGTGGGGTGCAGCAATGCCGGCGCGCGCAGCCGACCCGCGGCACGAGGGCGCTCTCCGGTGCGAAATACTCTCCGGATGAGTTCACGCACTTCCCCGATCGGCCAGCCGATCACCATACGGCGGGCCGTCGCGCGGGATGCCAAACGGCTCACGCGGCTCGTGCGTGGCTCGGGCGCCTACGAGGGCAAGTACGCAGCCGCCGTCGCGGGCTACCGGGTCGGTCCTGATTACATCGAGGCCCACCGCGCCTTCGTGGCGGTCGGCGCCGACGAGCACGGGGGCCGGGTCCTGGGGTTCTACTCGCTGGTCCTCGCTCCACCGGAACTCGATCTGCTCTTCGTCGCCGACGAAGCGCAAGGACGGGGTATCGGAGCACTGCTCGTCGCGCACATGCAGTCCGAGGCCCGTGCGGCCGGGCTCGACCGTGTCAGGGTCGTGTCGCATCTTCCCGCTGAGGGCTTCTACCACCGCGTCGGTGCGGTGCGAACCGGCACCACGCTCGCGAATCCGCCCGCCGTGCCGTGGGACCGTCCCGAATTCGAGTTCCGCATTCCGTTGCAATGACGCCCTGAGAGGTCGTTCTGAGCCGGTCGAAGTCCTCGTTGTCATCGCTGAGCAGGCGGCGACGGCCTCCCGCCCACCGAGGGTCCAAGCAGGCCAGGCCGATCTCGTTGAAGCGGTGGATCACGTCGCGGACGGTGTCCTCGTCGCCTGCACGAGTCTGGCGATCACCGGGACGCTGTTGCCGCCCGCCGAAGCGAGCAGCATCATCGCCCGACGGTACGGCACCGTGCTCGTGCTGCCCCGACACACGATCCGCTGCAGCTTCTGCCCCTCCTGTTCCGTCAGCCTGCGCACCCTGACCGGCTGTGCCATCCCGCCTCGCCGCCTCGATCGGACGTGTCGTCACATCCAACCGACGCAAGGCCACTCACCACCATCCGGTGATCGTTTCCGGTGGCAGCACTAGTGACCCGTCATGCGGAGCCACTGCATCGTTGCGACGATTTCTTCGCCGAAGTCCTCGCAGAGCGCGAGCAACTCGCGACCCGTGGACGAGTCGAGCAGCCCTGCGGAATCGGGGAGAACTACGAGAGCGCCGTGGCAGGCGGTCTCGACAGCGAAGTGGCGCGACGCGAAATAGCCCTCGCTCGCCGGATCCGCCGCGTCGGCGAGGTACTGGCGGTGGGCTTCCTCCGCGGGGTGAGAGTAGAAGGAGCCCTCGACGAGACCGTCGAGGTAGTTCGCCAGGCCGACCGAGGCTTCGACCACTCGCTCGACGTCGTCCACGCCAGGCTTGTCCAGCAGCTCGCCGAAGGCCAGCAGGTTGCTGATGGTCTCCAGCTGGAAGAGCTGGACCGTGTCCGGGTCGACTTCAGACGAGAAGAGCGGGGCCGTGCACAGCTCGGCGATTGCTCGCCGGTATGCGAGATCCGACTGTTCACCAGCGGGTGATGCTGCCAGCCGGAACAGCGACTCCAGCACGGACTGGTCGACGCCCCACTCTGCATCCAATTCGAACGCGAGTATCGGCGCGCGCCACCGCCACAGGGCCAGGACGGCTGCCTGACGCTGGTGGACGGGCTTCAGGTCCGCCAATCGCACGATCCGCACCACGTTCTTGAGTCAGCCCTTCCGATCTACCGCCCACGCCCCCCTTTACCTCGGGACACTGTAGAAGCCGCCGAAGGGCCACGTGACCGCCAGGACGGCGGCTGACTCAAGCCAACTGCGGCAATCGGGCATACCGGTGCAGAGTATCCTCTGAGAACTGTCCCGTGCCTGCTGGTGGACTCGTCAGGAAATCGAGGGCGGTGTCGGCGCTGACCTGGCCGTTCTCACGGAGCCTGCCGCTGAGGGGGCCCTCACCGTCGAGATCGGCCGGCGAGGATCCTGGAAACGCTTCAGTGAGCCTCCGGACGCGGCCTTCTCCACCCCGGTGGTGGATCCGCCGCGACGGACATCCCGCGTCGCATGTCGCCGTACCCGGATGGCGCGCGCTCGTGCGAGAGGTCCAGCGAGCAGGAGTCACCACGCTTGAGGGGATGCGTGGTGGTCGTCTCCTGGGAACCTGTGCCATGAGGAGTGGAGGCCGATGACTGGTTCGAGCGACGTGGTGGACCCCGGCTTCGCGGGCGCAGTCCTGCGTGATCTCGGTGCCGGCGTGTTCACCATGGACACCGTCGGTGTGATCACGTACGTCAATCCGTGGGCGGAACGCCTGCTGGCCCGGTCGGCGGCGGGGATGGTGGGGCGTGACGCGCACGATCTGCTGCACCGCCGTCCTGATGGAGGCCCCGTGCCGCGTGAGGAGTGCCAGATGCGGACCCCGCTGACAGGCAGCCGCGACGCGGTGGAGGGTAGCGAGGAGTACTTCCTGCGGGGGGATGGCACCACTGTGCCCATCATCTGGTCGACCACGCCCCTCATGGTGGAAGGCGTACGGGGAGGACTGGTGGTCGTCTTCAGCGACTTCAGCCTGCATCGCGACGCCGACGACCGCGCGGCGGCCCACATGGCCGCATTGGAAGCATTGACCGGTCGGCTCAACCTGTTGTCGGAGGTCTCCTCCGTGCTGATGTCCAGCAGGGACGCCACCGCCGCAGCGCGCCGGCTGCTGCCCCTGCTGGTTCCAGGGCTCGGGCAGTGGGGCGCTGTGGACCTGGTCGACGCACGATCCGGAAGTCTGGAACGGGTCGCCGTGCGCAGTCCGGCGCGTCCGCGCCGGGCGAAACAACTGGTGGGACCGCTGCAAGCAACCGCGACGAACATCCGCCCGGATGTCGCGGGTGAGCCACAACCGTTGTTGGTGAAAGCCGCCGACGTACTCGATGACCACGCGCCGTTCGCCGCCACCCACCGCAGTCTGTTCGAGCGGCTCGGCGGACGCTCGGCGACCGTCATCCCGATCCGTTCCAGCCGAGAGAACTACGGCATGCTCACCGTGGCCGGTGCCGAGGGCTCCGGCACGCCGGCGGAGGCCGAAGTGCGGTTGCTCGCGGACATCGGCCGCCGCCTGGCCCTGGTCCTGGACAACATCCGGCTGTACGACGAGCAGCGCAACGTCGCGGCGACCATGCAGCGCCAGTTGCTGGCCCCGCTGCCCCAGGTCGACCACCTGCGGATGGCCGCCCGCTACCTGCCTGCGGAAAGCGCCATGGAGATCGGCGGGGACTGGTACGACGCCTTCCTGCTCGCCGACGGCGTCATGGCCCTGGTCATCGGGGACGTGGTGGGCCACGATCTGCAGGCCGCGGCCCACATGGCCGAGGTACGCAACATGCTGCGCGCGCTCGCCTGGACCCATGGGGAACCGCCCAGCATGATCATGCGTCGCCTGGACGAGGCGGTGACGCACACCAGCGATGCTCCTATGGCCACGCTGATCTTCGCCCGCGTCGAAGGCCCCGAAGGGGGGCCGTGGCGGCTGCACTGGGTCAACGCAGGCCACCCGCCGCCTCTGCTGATCACACGGGACGGAGACACGCGCTTCCTCACCGGCGGACACGGTCCGCTGATCGGCATGAGCGCGACCCTGCACCTGGGACTGAGCTGGCCGGACGCACACGAGGACCTGCCGGCGAACGCCACCCTCGTCTTCTACACCGACGGCCTCGTCGAGAGCCGGGAACGTCCCATCGACGCCGGAATGGCCAAGCTCCGCCACCACGCCTCCGTCCTGGCCCGGCGGCTGCCCGCCGAGAGCGTCGACGTCTTCTGCGACCAGCTGCTGCAACGACTCTCCCCCCGTGGTGACGACACCGCTCTGCTCGCCCTGCGTCTGCCGGCCGCAGGGGCGGGCGCCCCCGACGACCACGGTCCCCCGCCGCCTCCCCAGACCCCCCACAGCCCCGCAGCACCGAACCGAGCCGCCCCCGGCTCTTTCGAGGAGCGGGCCCCCGTGCACGATCCGACGCAGGCAGCCCGAGAGGCGATGCGGCCCTACAACCGTCCCGACGCGTGAACGGCGCCCCCTCCCACGCGGCCGTACCGACCGAGGTGGACGGAACGGCCCAGGCCGAGCGGTCCGCAGCCAAGGCCGTGTCCGTATGTGCTCCGCGCCTGTACCTCGCGGCGGGGATGCGTCTCTGACCGGGCTTCAGGGCTCAAGTCGGGTCGTGCGCCCGCACCACCTGGGCAGCCGCGGAGCAGCGGCCAGTGGAGACGGGAGTTGAGCGCGGGGCCACTCGCCTGCTCGGGTCGCGGGCGACCGAGGCGGCCCCGACGATGTAGGGACGAGACCACTCCCCGACCCGATGGACGACGAAATGCCGGCGAGAAGACTCACAGGCCCCGGTAGGGCTGGGCGCCGAATCGCCGTAGGAAGCGCCGCCCTCAGCAGCGTTCTCCTCGGCGGCGTGCTGGCCGGCTGCAGCGACGGAAGCGGTCAGGACACCAGTTCCTCGCCCCGCGCCAGCGTCACCCGTACACCGAATGCCTCGTCTTTCACCGGGCAACCACCCTCGGCATTGGCGTCCTCGGCCTCCGCGGCCGTCAGCTCGGCCCGCGCTGCAGCATCCGCTGCGGCCTCGTCCGCGTCGGCTCGCGCCTCGGAGTTCGCGGCGTCGGTGGACGCCCAGACCCAGCGCAGGAGTGAGGCGGCGGAGCAGGAGCTCAAGAAGGTCGACGGCCGGGGCAACGCACTGTCCGAAGTGGGAATGAAGGGGATGCCCAGGGCGGAGACCGGGGGAGTGCAGGCTGTCCTGGTCACCATCACCAACAAGACGGACCGTGAAGCGTCGTATGCCGTCCAGATCGACTTCAAGAACCCGGATGGCAAGGTGGTGGAGACGCGCTACGTCGGTGCTGAGGACCTTCAGCCGGGTAAGAAGGAACAACCGATCGCCTTCAGCCATCAGCCACCGGATTCCAAGCTGACGCCTGTTCTCGCCAAGGCGCAGCGGTATTGACGCTGACGTACATCGCGGAGGCCGTCGTACCGGCGCATGTGACCGCAGCGGGGGCGGCTGCGTGGTCGAGGCGTGGCGTTCGAGGGATGCCTTCCGTGTCCCTCCGTGTCCCCTGCCCACCCGAACCTCTGAAGGAGCAGGTGGTGATCAGGCGTCCGCGAGGAGCGGGTCGTACACGGTGGAGCGGCGGCGGCCGGTCATGAAGGACAGGAAGTCCTTGACGAACGTGCTCCGGGTGTACGCCACCTCCGTGCCGGCCGTGTCGCGCAGGAAAGCGGTGTGGAACAGGGTGCGGTACTCGTCCGCGTCGATGGTCTGGTCGCCGTCCTTGTCGGTGGCGTCGAAGAGGACTTCCGCGACCTTGATGAGCGCCGGGCCGGCCAGTGAGGGCACGGCCGCGGCGTACTCCTGGGCGCTGATGCAGCCGTCGCCGTCGGTGTCGAGGGCGGACTGCAGTTCGCGCCACCAGTCGGCGAACGCGTTGTAGAGCCTGCTCTCCTCGGGCTCGTCCAGGTCGAGACGAGCGGACAGTTCCCGGGCCATCGCCGCCAGGTCGGGCCAGTCCAGGTACCCGTTGCCGGTCTGGTCCAGCACCTCCGCGAAGAACTCCTCCGCGCTGCGCCGCATGCCGCCGTCCGCGGCGGGCTCCGGCTCCGGAGGAAGCGGGGTGATGAGACGGATCAGCGCTGCGGCCCGCTTCATCTTGTCGCGCAGGGCAGTGATCGTGCGTGCTCGCGGGTCGTCGCTGTCGGGGGACAGGGAGAGCAGGTCGGAGACGCCTTCGGCCGTGATCCAGCCCTCGGGCAGCAGGCGCGCCAGGCCGACGGCCAGATAGGCCCCCTGCATCAGGGTCTGGGCGCCCGGCAGCTCGGGCAGGCCGGCCCGGCGGCGGAACGGTTCGGGCAGGGACGCCACGGTGATGGCCCCGATCACGGGGCCGGCGACCGCGCGGCCTGCCGCCCAGACAGCGGGCAGGCCGTGCAGCAGAGGCGGTGCCGGGAGGTGGTCGAAGAGGTTGTAGAGGATGATGCGCACCGGCTCCGTGTTCTCCAGCTCCTCCTCCACCACCCGGTCGTAGTAGCTCCAGAACTCGTGCAGGGAGGGCGGCAGGTGACCGCTGTCGTCGCCCAAGGCGGCAAGGAACGCCTGGAACTCCGCGTACAGCCGCTCCGTTGCTTCCTGTGAGAGGGGCTGCCCGCTCATCCGGTACATGGTGACGGCGCTCTCGAACAAAGTGGCGACCACCCAGGCCCGTACCGCCGGATCCAGTGCGTCGTACGAACGGTTCCGGGCGTCGGCGCCGTTCAGCCGTGCGTGCAGCCGGTTGAGCCGTGCCGCCTCCCGTTGCCGGGTGTGGTCGTCGGCGCCGAACATGCGCTGCAGGCTCAGGAGCGTGTTGCGCAGCCGGCGCCACGGATGTGCGACGAACGTGGAACTGTCGATCAGGGCGGCACCGATCTGCGGGTGAGCCGCCTCCAGAACGGTCGCCCGGATGATGGCGAGAGCCCAGCGCGGGTCGTCGAAGAGCTCATGGAACTGCGAACCGGGCCCGAACAGGGGCCGAGTTCCCGGCTCGGCGCCTGGCCGCGAGGAGTGCCCGTCGCGATCCGTGGCGCCGGCGCTGTCGGGGGAGCCGCTGTCTGGGCGGGTCACGGTCGGGGGTCTCCGTTCTGGTGCGGGAGCACGCCGCCGAAGCGGCGATCGCGTCGCTGATAGGTGTGCAGGCACTCGAGGAAGTGCGGTGCGCGGAAGTCGGGCCACAACACCGGTGGGAAGACCCATTCGGCGTAAGCGACCTGCCACAGCATGAAGTTGGAGATGCGCTGCTCCCCGGACGTCCTGATCACCAGGTCGACGTCCGGGGTGTCCGGGAAGGGCAGATGCGCGGCGAAGCGCTCCTCGTCGACGGTCTCGGCCTGCACACCACTGCGGATGAGGGAGCGTGCCGCCTCTACGATGTCCCTGCGCCCGCCGTGGTCGAAGGCGACGGTGAGTGTCATGCCCCGGTTGTCGCCGGTCAGCGTCATCAGGTCGGCGAAGTCCCGCGCCAGTGCCGGGGGCACCCGCGGGTCGGTCACGCCGAGGAAGCGGCAACGGATCCCCCGCGCATGCAGCAGCGGTGCGTGTTTGCGTACGACGCGGCGCACCAACTCCATGAGGAAGTCGACCTCGGTGCTCGGGCGACGCCAGTTCTCCGTGGAGAACGCGTACAGGCTCAGCCATCCGACTCCGGCCGACCGGGCCGCCTCGATCACGTCGATCACCGACGTCTCGGCGGCCCGGTGTCCCGACGTCCGCGGAAGCGAGCGCCGCGCGGCCCAGCGTCCGTTGCCGTCCATCACACAGGCGACGTGACGGGGCACCTTGGGCGATGGCCCGGCGTCCGGGCCAGGGGAGGGGACAGCCCCGACAGCATGCCGATGTGTCACATCCGCCCCCCAAGAGCTGACTGTGATCCCTCTTCGCGATCACTCCCAGCAGAGTGCCAGCACAAGTCCGGCCAGGCGGTGCCACCTGCGGCACTTCACCCCTGGTACGCCTGTGCGACATCGGGACGCACAACGGTCTCCGGCTCCCGGAGCGCTCCCCGGGCGGCCGGAGACCGCAGCGTGCGTCGACGTGCTGTTCTTGCCCTACGGCTCAACTCCCGTCGGCCCGTTCACGCGTGCGGAGCCGGCCCGGAAGCCGAGGTTCAGACCTCCCCAGGCCTGTGCGGGCGTCTTGAGGGACGAGCGGCAGGACGAGCAGTAGGCGTACGAAGTCGTGCCGGACGCGGCAGCGGCGCCCTGCGCGACGCGGCCGCTCCTGCACTTGGCCGCGGCGACGAACGTGCCGCCAGGACGCCAGCCTGCGCTTCATGGTCACCCCCTTGTGATCGTTGCCGGCGGTCATCCCGGCCGGGACAAGAACTTACGCAGCCGGACGGACCCCACCTCAACCGCCCGTTGGTCCTGCCGTAAACCCTCGCGGTAGCCAGAGCCGACCGCTGCCGTACGACGGGCGGTGGACCGCGGCGGCCGGCCACCGCCACTCGACCCACCCCCACAGCGTTCAGAACCGCCCCGGCACGGCCGCTACTTGCTCGCTCCCTGGGCGAACCCGTTGTAGATGTAACGCTGCAGGAAAAGGAACACCACCAGCGTCGGCACGATCACCAGGATCGCCCCGGCGGAGATGGTCTCCCAGTGCGCGCCGAAGGGCCCCTTGAAGCGGTACAGGGAGGTCGAGATGGTGCCCAGGTCCTCCGAGGGCATGTAGAGGAACGGAATGTAGAAGTCGTTGTAGGTGGTGATGCCCTTGATGATGACGACGGTGGCGATCGCCGGCTTCAGCATCGGGAAGATGATCTTGCGGTAGATGGTGAAGGCGTTGGCGCCGTCGAGCCTGGCCGCCTCGTCCACGGACACCGGGATGCCCCGGATGAACTGCAGGAAGATGTAGATCGACACGATGTCCGTGCCCATGTACAGCAGGATCGGCGCCCACCGGGTGTCGAAGAGACCGAAGCTGTTGACGACCTGGAAAGTCGCCACCTGGGTCGTCACACCCGGCACCAGGGTGGCGATCAGGAACAGCGCCATGACCAGCTTCTTGAACCGGAACTCGAAACGGTCGATGGCGTACGCGGTCATCGAGCCGATGATCACTGTGCCGGTGATCGAGAACAACAGGATGAAGGCCGTGTTCCCGAGAGCCGTCAGCATATGGCCGTCGGAGAAGGCGGTGGCGTAGTTGGAGAAGTTCAGCCAGTCGTGGGGCAGCGCCAGGGCGCCCTGCCCGTCCGCTACCTCTCCGGAGGACTTCAGGGAGGTCAGGAACACCACGGCGAGCGGTACCAGGACCACGAGAGACGCGGCGATCAGGACCAGATAGGTCAGCGTGGTGGCGACGCCGAGGCGCCGCCGCGGCCGCCGCCGAGCGGGGGCGGTGATGGTCATACGATGTCCACCCTCTCGTCGGGCACGAGGCGTCGCTGGATCCAGGTGACCAGCAGGATGATCGCCAGCAGCACCACCGCGCACGCGGAGGCCAGGCCGGTCTTGTTGAACTGGAAGGCGAACTTCACCGTCTGGATCACGAAGGTCGAGGTGCCGGTCGCACCGGTGGTCATGATGTACGGGATCTCGAAGACGGACAGCGAGCCGGAGATCGCCAGGATGACGCTCAGGCTGAGCACGGGCCGGATGCTCGGCGCGATGATGTGCCGGAACTGCTGCCACCGGCTCGCGCCGTCGAGCTGGGCGGCCTCGTACAGTTCGCCGGGGATCGACTGGATGGCACCGAGGAACAGGACGAAGTTCAAGCCCGTGTAGCGCCACACGGACACCCCCGCCAGCGAGGTGTTGGCCGACTCGGGACTGCTCAGCCAGGCGTGGTCGCCGTGCGCGCCGAACCAGGACAGCACCGAGTCGAGGGTGCCGCCGTCCTGGAAGAAGTAGAGGAAGACGAACCCGATCGCCACCCCGTTGATCAGGTAGGGGAAGAACAGGATGCCCTTGAACAGGTTCCTGAAGCGCAGGTCGAAGCTGAGGACGGTGGCGAAGTACAGGGCGATCGCGATCTGTACGACCGACGCCGCGAGGTAGTACAGGCTCACCGCGAAGACCCGGAACAGCTCGGGGCGGGTGAAGAGTTCCGTGTAGTTCTCGGCGCCCACGAAGGAGCGGTCGGGGCTGACGCCGTCCCAGTCGGTGAAGCTGTAGTAGATCATGTTGCCCACCGGCACATAGGTGAAGGTGACCAGGAGGGCGAGGGGGACCAGCAGGAACAGCCAGGGAGTGAGCCGGCGCAGGGGCTGGTGCCCGCGGCTCCGGGCGCCCGGGGCCTGATGCCGGGCATGCCGTGTGCCGCGGTCTTTTTCGGTGACCGGCGTGGGCGGTGAAGCGGTGGAAACGGTACGGGTCATTGCTGGCCAGGGCCTTTCGTCGTCCGCTGGGCGCTGGATGGCCGGGTCCCGTCGGGCGGTAGCGCGCGGGGACCCGGCGAACGGGTTTTCAGTTGCCGGCGGTCTGGCGGCCCTGGGTCCAGCGCTTGTTCAGATCGTCGAAGTAGTCCTGGAGTGAGCCCTTCTGGGCGCCGCGGGCGAGGTCGACGAGCTTCTGCCGGTAGTCCTGCTGACTGAGACCGATCTCCGAGGCCTGGTCGACGGCGTTCACCTCCGCGGTCTTCGCCTCGGAGCGTTCCACCATCTTGACATCGTTGTCAACGTATTCTTCGAGCGTCGCCGGAAGCGCATCGGCCCGCAGGGCGGAGATGGCGCCCTCCTTGGCGGAGTAGCCGGACTTCTCGGTGAACCAGTCGATCCACGCCCGGGCCGCGCCCTTGTTCCCGGAGTGGATGTTGACGGCCTGCTGGTAGTCGGAGACGAGCGTGGAGCAGAAGGTGCCGCCGACCTGGCCCGGGTAGGGCATGAAGCCGATGTCGTCCGGATTCCGGCCGGCCTTCCGGGCGGCGTCGCGCATCTGGTTGACGGCCCACGAGCCGAGCATCATGGAGCCGATCTGCCCCTTGGCGAGCAGGGTCTTCGAGCTCTCCCAGTTGGTGGTCGTCGGGTCCTTCTCGGAGAGCTTGTCGTGGACGATGTCGTACAGCAGGGAGTCGAGCGCGTACAGGTCGCTGCCCTTGACCCACGGCTTGTCCGTGGCCGCCAGCTTGTCCGACGCCTGGCTGTCGCAGCTGACGGCGCCGACGCTGTTGGTCCAGGGGCTGGTGAGCGGCCAGCCGTCCTTGAAGTTCGTGTAGTAGGGCGTCGCGCCGGTCTTGTCCTTGACGGCTCGCAGGTCGCCGAGAAACTCCTGTGCCGTCTTCGGCCAGGCGGTGATGCCGGCCTTCTTCCATACGGCCTTGTTGTAGACGAAGCCATTGGCGGTGCCGAACGTGGCGATGCCGTAGACCCTGCCGTTCACGTCGGTCTTGTCGGTGAAGCGGTAGGTCTGCTTCATGTCGCCCGTGGATCCGAGCGGCGCGAAGAACTTCGGGTAGTCTCCCTTGGAGACCGCCGCGGGGATCAGCAGGACGTCACCGTAGTTCTCGGTGTTCATCCGGATCTTGACCTCCCCCTCGTAGTCCGTGATGGCCTCGAACTTGACCTTCACCTTCGGGTAGGTCTTGTTGAACTCGGCGGCGTACTTCTTCATCGTGCCGTCCTGCACGAGATCCGTACGGTTGGTGAGCACCGTGATGGCGCCCGAGGCGCTGTCAGGGTTCAGTGGCGCGGCCGCCGTCTCGTTCGCGTTGGGCGTCCCTCCTCCGCCGCACCCGGCGACGGTCACCATCGCGATGGCCAGCAGAGCGGCACTCCGTGCTTTTGTCCCCATATGCCCCACTCCTCCATGGATCACGGCTCGGGCTTCCGGTGGTTCTGCGGCAGCATGTCAGTCGCTGATGAACCGGTAAAGCTGTGGACCCTGTCGCGATACATAATCGTTACCTTGCCAGTCGGGATGACGGGCGAACTGCCACCTCGGTCACCGCCCCCACTCGCTGATGGGTTGCGATAGGGGACTAGACCGGTTCAGTTACGGGCGTTAGGTTGGCTCGCGCTGCTACACGTTGACAGGCCCGCACGGTCGAAGGAGCCGCACATGAAGGAAGTCGTCCAGCTCTCCGAGGGATGGAGTCTGACGCACGAAGGCGAGCCACTGCCCGCCCACGTGCCCGGATGCGTCCACACCGATCTGCTGGCCGCCGGGCTGATTCCCGACCCCTTCCTCGGGCAGAACGAGCGGGAGGTGGACTGGGTCGGGCGCCGGGCGTGGACGTACGGCCGCGACCTCGGCGCCGCCGACACCGCCCAGGAAGGCCACGAGCGGACCGACCTGGTCTTCGACGGCCTCGACACCGCCGCCGTGATCACACTCGACGGGCGGGAGTTGGGACGCACCCGCAACATGCACCGCCGCTACCGGTTCGACGTCACCGGCCGACACGGCCGGCTGCACGTGGAGTTCACCTCCGCCTACGACGAGGCGGAGTTCGTCCGTCTGCTGACCGGCGACCGGCCCAACGTCTATCCGGAGCCCTTCCAGTACATCCGCAAGATGGCGTGCAGCTTCGGCTGGGACTGGGGGCCGACCCTGGTCACCGCCGGGATCTGGCGCCCCGTACGCCTGGAGAGGTGGTCGACGGCGCGCCTGGCACAGGTGCGGCCGCTCGTGACCGTCACCGACGACGCGGGCACGGTGGAGGTGCACGTCGACGTCGAACGCACCGAGCAGGGCGAGGACCGGCCTCTCGAAGTGCGTGCCTCGGTCGCGGGAGCACAGGTCCGGACCGTGGTGGAGGGCGACAGCGCGGTGCTGACCCTGCGCGTGCCCACGCCCGAACTGTGGTGGCCTCGCGGGTACGGTGCCCAGCCCCTGTACGACCTGGAGGTCAGCCTGGTCGACACCGGCACGGACCGGCCGCTCGACTCCTGGCAACGGCGTATCGGCTTCCGCAACGTCGAACTCGACCGCTCCGCGGACGAGCACGGCACCGGATTCACCCTGGTCGTCAACGGCGCACGGATCTTCGCCCGAGGCGTGAACTGGATTCCGGACGACGTCTTCCCCTCCCGGGTCACCCCCGAGCGCTACCGCACCAGGCTGCGTCAGACGGCCGAAGCCGGCGCCGACCTGGTGCGCATCTGGGGTGGCGGTATCTACGAGGACGACGCCTTCTACGACGCCTGCGACGAACTGGGCCTGCTGGTCTGGCAGGACTTCCTGTTCGCCTGCGCCGCCTACCCCGAGGAGCAGCCGCTGCGCGGAGAGGTCGAGGCCGAGGCACGCGACAACGTTGTCCGCCTCATGCCGCATCCCTCCCTCGTGCTGTGGAACGGCAACAACGAGAACCTCTGGGGCTTTCGCGACTGGGACTGGGAAGGCTCCCTCGCCGGTGACTCCTGGGGCGAGGGCTACTACCTCGGACTGCTGCCCCGGATCGTCGCCGAGCTGGATCCCACCCGCCCGTACACCGCGGGCAGCCCGTGGTCGGGCTCCTGGGACCATCACCCCAACGACCCCGCGCACGGTACGCACCACTCCTGGGAGGTGTGGAACCGCCGCGACTACGCCGAGTACCGCGACGCGGTGCCCCGTTTCGTGGCGGAGTTCGGCTGGCAGGCGCCGCCCGCCCTGGCCACCCTGCGCCGCGCGCTGCCCGGCGAGCACCTCGCCCCCGACTCGCCCGGCATGCTGCACCACCAGAAGGCCGACGACGGCAACGGAAAGCTGAACCGCGGCGTGGAACGCCACTTCGTCCTCCCCGAGGGCGACTTCGACCGCTGGCACTATCTCGCCCAGGTCGTGCAGGCACGGGCGGTGGCCGCCGGGATCGAGCACTGGCGCTCGCACTGGCCGGTCTGCGCGGGCACCGTCGTCTGGCAGATCAACGACTGCTGGCCGGTCAGCTCCTGGTCCGCGATCGACGGCGACGGCCGCCTCAAACCGCTGTACCACGAACTGCGCCGGGTCTACGCCGACCGCCTGCTGACCCTCCAGCCGTCGGCCGCCGGCCCGGTCCTGGCCGTGATCAACCAGTCCGCCGAACCCTGGCACACGACGCTGACGGTGCGCCGTATGCACACGGACGGCACGGTGATGGCGGAGCGCACGCTCGACGTCACCGTCGCGGCGCGTACGGTCCACCGGCAGAGCGTGGACGCGGATCTGGCGCCGGACGCGGCCTCCGCCAAGGAGTTCCTCGTCGCGGACGCCGGCTCGCTGCGCGCCGTGCACTTCCCCCTCCCGGACAAGGAGTTCGCCTACCCCGCCCCCGACTACGACGTGAGCGTGACCTCCGCTCCCGGCGCCGCTGGCGGTAATGTCGAGGTCGTGGTGACAGCACATACCCTCGTTCGCGATCTGCTCCTGCAGGCCGACCGGCTCGGACCGGACGCCGTCTGCGACACGGGGTTGCGCACGCTCCTGCCGGGCGAGCGGGCCCGCCTGCTCATCCGGGGTGCCGTCGAGACGGGCGCCAACGCCGTACGCGCCGCTCTGTTCTGCGTGGAACCGGCGTGAGCGCACCGACGGACCGCGTCACCATCAAGGACGTCGCCGCGGCGGCCGGCGTGTCCAAGGGGGCGGTGTCGCTCGCGTTCAACGGCAAGCCCGGAGTCTCCGAGGCGACCCGGGAGCGGATCTTCGCGGCCGCCCGAAGACTGGGCTGGGCCCCGAACTCCTCGGCCCGCAGCCTGTCCCGGCAGTCCGTCGACACCATCGGGCTCGCCATCTGCCGCCCAGCCCGGCTGCTCGGTCTCGAGCCCTTCTACATGGAGTTCATCTCCGGCATCGAGAGCGTGCTCGCCGAGCGCAACTGCTCACTGCTGCTGCGGCTGGTCGGCTCCCTGGAGGAGGAGATCGGCCTCCAGGAGCGCTGGTGGCGCGAACGCCAGGTCGGCGGCTCGATCCTGGTCGACTTCCACCAGAGCGACCCGCGGATCGCCGCCCTGCGCGATCTGGGGCTCCCGGCCGTAGCCGTGGGGCACCCCCGGCTCACCGGGGGACTGCCCTCCGTGTGGACCGACGACGGCCCCGCCGTCGCCGAGGCGGTGCGCTATCTGGCGGCGCTCGGACACCGGCGGATCGCCCGCGTGGGTGGGCCCGGTGGTCTGGGGCACAGCGCCATCCGCACCGACGCGTTCGAGCGGGCGATGCGGGAGCTCGGACTGGACGACGCGGTGCACATCGAGACGGGCTTCTCGGGCGAGGAGGGCGCGCGGGCGACACGCTCCCTGCTGCTGTCGTCCCAGCGCCCCTCGGCGATCGTCTACGACAACGACATCATGGCGGTCGCCGGCCTGGGCGTCGCCGCCGAGATGGGCGTCGCCGTACCGGACGACCTGTCCCTGCTGGCCTGGGACGACTCGCAGCTGTGCCGGCTCACCCATCCGACACTGTCGGCGATGAGCCACGACGTGCACACCTTCGGCGCGGAGGTCGCGCGGCTGCTGTTCGACGTGATCGCCGGGCAGGACGTCGCCTCCCGGCCGGCGGACACGCCCCAACTCGTACCGCGTGGCTCGACCGCACCGCCGCCCCGCACGTAGCGGACAGGGCACGCATGACCGGGGGCCGCGACGCGCGACGTCGCGGCCCCCGGTCGTGGACATCGTTGTCAGACCGTACGCGTCAGGGGTGCGCTTGCGTCGAGCGCAGGGACCCCGCGCTCGCCACGAACAGGGTCCCCGTGCCTTGCACCGTGACGCCCTCGTCGGAGTCGGGGACGAAGCACGAGGCGCCCGGACCGAGTGTGAGGGTGTCACCCGCCGGTCCGCTCAGCAGGGCCGAGCCGTCGAGGCACAGGGCGACACGAGGCCCTGATGCAGGAGTCAGTGGCGTCGGTGAGGCGGACAGGGCGATCCGGTGGAGGGCGAACTCCTCCGCCGGGCAGTCGTAGGAGTGCGTGGTGCCCGGACCGGGAAGAAGCCGCGGCCGGACGGCGGCCACGCGCACGGACGGGTCGGTGATCCGCAGCAGCTCCGGCACGTCGATCTCTTTGGAGGTCAGTCCCGCGCGCAGCACATTGTCGGACGCGGCCATGACCTCCACTCCCACCCCCCGTACATAGGCGTGCAGTCCGCCGGCCGGCATGAACAGCGCGGCGCCCGGCTCGACGACTTGGTGACGCAGCAGGAGGGAGGCCACGAGTCCGATGTCGCCGGGGTGGTGATGAGCCATGCGCGTGACCGCTTCGTAGGGGGCCGCGTACGGCCCGGCCTGCCGGGCGAGTCGGGCACACGCGCGGACGACCTCGTCGACGAGTCTGCCGCGAGTCCGCTCCGGCCACTCGAGCAGGGCGCGCAGTGCGGTGGTCATGGCCGCTGCACCGCTGTCGGCCTCCAGGAGCGAGGTGACGGGACGCAGCGCGGGCAGAGCGAGCCCGTCCAGGACGCGGGCGGCCTCCTCGCGCGTCCGGAAGCCGGCCAGTACCTCGAACGGGGTCAGCGCACAGAGCAGTTCCGGCTTCGGCCAGTCGTCCGAGTAGGGGCCGCTTCCCGTCCCGGCGAGCTGTGCGGCGAACGCGTCGCGTGCCCGGTTGCGGTCGGGGTGCACCTGGATGGACAGCGGCTGTTCGGCGGCCAGGATCTTGAGCAGAAAGGGCAGCCTGCCACCGAACCGGGCGGCGGTGTCCACCCCCAGTTCCCGCTCCGGACGGCCGGCCACCACGTCCTGGAGGGTGACCGTCTCTCCGCCGCGCGTGACACGCGCTGGACCCGCCGGATGCGCGCCCATCCACAGTTCCGCCTCGGGATTGGATGACGGAGTGCTCCGTCCCTGTATTCGGGCGAGCGCGGTGCGGGAGCCCCAGGCGTAGTTCTTGATGATCGGTTGCAGTAGATCCACGGAGGTATGTTATCCAGGTCGATCGGGCATTCGCGGGCGTGATCGCTCGCTCATGTTGAACCGGTATAGGACCCCCGGCTTACACCTCTCCGCAGAAGGTAGGGGGGCATGGGCTCCACCGCAATACTGTCGGCATGACCGGTTTAGTTCAGTGCGAGTTTAGCTCTTTGCATGCCCCGGAATCGCTTGTCAGCGCAACAAGAGATGTCCCGACTATTGACATGACCGAAACACTCGGTGGTGTTATGGAGGCGTTCCCGCGTTGTCGCCCCGCGACGCCCACGGCTCGCCGGAGGGCTCTCGCATGCCACTCGGCATCCCATCGTGACAACGTTGTCTCATGCGCGAAAGGAAGACATGGCAACGACCCTTAGAAGCAGGCTCCGCTCCGCCTTCGCCGTTGCGCTCACCGGCTCTCTCGGCCTGCTGATGTCCGCCCTCGGCGGCCTCGGCGCCCCGGCCGAGGCCGCCACGACCGCCACCGCCACCGGCATCCATGTCGCCAACGGCCGGGTGTACGAGGCCAACGGCAACGAGTTCGTGATGCGCGGGGTCAACCACGCGTACGCCTGGTACCCGACCCGGACCGGAGCCGTCGCCGACATCGCCGCGAAGGGCGCCAACACCGTCCGCCTGGTGCTGGCGAGCGGTGACCGGTGGACGAAGACCAGCAGCTCCGAAGTCTCCTCCCTGATCGCCCAGTGCAAGGCGAACAAGGTCATCTGCGTGCTGGAGGTCCATGACACCACCGGCTACGGCGAGGACTCCGCGGCGACCTCGCTCGACAGGGCGGCGGACTACTGGACCGGTGTGAAGAGCGCGCTGGCCGGCCAGGAGGACTACGTCGTCGTCAACATCGGCAACGAGCCCTACGGCAACACCGGTTACGGTGCCTGGACCGACGCCACGAAGAACGCCATCAGGAAGCTGCGCGACGCCGGCATCCGCAACGCCCTCATGGTGGACGCCCCCAACTGGGGCCAGGACTGGTCGGGAACGATGAAGGCCAACGCGGCGTCGGTCTTCTCCTCGGACCCCGATCGAAACACGATCTTCTCCATCCACATGTACGGCGTCTACGACACCGCCGCCGAGGTGCAGGAGTACCTGAACTACTTCGTCGGCAACCACCTGCCGATCGTGGTCGGCGAGTTCGGTGACCGGCACAGCGACGGCGACCCGGACGAGGACGCCATCATGGCGACCGCGCAGTCCCTCCGGGTCGGGTACCTCGGCTGGTCCTGGAGCGGCAACGGGGGCGGGGTCGAGTACCTCGACCTGGTGAGCAACTTCGACCCCAACTCGCTCACGGCCTGGGGACAGCGTCTCTTCCAGGGAGCCAACGGCATTGTGGCCACCGCCAAGAAGGCCACCGTGTACAGCGCCGGCGGTTCGGGTGGTGGCACGGCGCCGAACGGTTACCCGTACTGCGTCAACGGCAGCAGCTCCGACCCCGACGGCGATGGATGGGGCTGGGAGAACTACCGCTCCTGTGTCGTGCGGGGCGGCGCGGCGGACCACTGAGTCCCGGGCGCGGTGGGGAGTGGGGCCGCGTCCGGTCAGGTGGCCGCGTTCGTCGAAGGGCGTGCACGCCGCGCCCATATGCCCTCCACCTCGTGAAAGTAACGCGCCGACCGGGTGTTTGTCGGGGCGTGATGGGAGCACACGACGGCCAGGAGGTTGATAACAATGGTTCCCCTGCTTCTGGTTCTTCTGCTGGCTCTCGTTCTCTTCGGTGCGGGCTTCGCACTCAAGGCCCTGTGGTGGGTCGCGGTGATCGTGCTCGCGGTCTGGCTGCTCGGTTTCGTGGTCCGTCCGGCGGCCGGTGGCGGCCGTCGGGGTCGCTGGTACCGATGGTGACCGCCGGCGCGCACTGAGCGGTTCGAGGCGGCGTCCATGTGACGGCGTCTGTGGGGTGGGTCGGCCCGGAAGGGTCGGCCCACCCCCTTTTTTTGTGCGTCCTGGACGCTGCCGGGGGTGAGGGCGGCCTCACGGAACAAACGGGGCGTACGGCTTGGTTCGGGCGTACCGGGTGGGCCGGTGGGTACTGGACCGCGAGTCGGCCCCCGTGAACTCCGCAGTGGGAACCTGCGCCTCCTGGTTCGCGGGGGTCGATGCTGCGGCGCGGGAGCGTCCGACGGGCCCGCGCCCGCTCTTACGTGAACCGGCCGGCCGGCCTTTCTTGATCAAGAGCGCTTCCGACACCTCTTACAATGTTCAAGTACAGGGTGGGGTGGAAGGGGCGGGTATGTCCGCGCACGAGGCGGCTTTCGGGCCGCTGCTGCGGGAGTTGCGGCTGGCGAAGTCGTTGACGATCGAGGCGTTGGCGGACACGTCCGGCGTCAGTGTGCGCGGCATCGGCGATCTGGAACGCGGACGGCGGGCCGCCCCGCAACGGCGCACGGTCGCCGCGCTCGCGGACGGGCTCGGCCTCGACGACAGCGAGCGGGAGCGGCTGCTCGCCGCCGCCCGCATCGGCCGTACCCCCGGATACAGTCCCGTCGGTGTGCGCTCCTTCCCCCGCGGCATCGACGACTTCGTCGGCCGCGCGGACGAACTGGCGGAGCTTGAGAAACTCGCCGCGGAACCGCCCGCGGCCCATGACGCCGAGAGCGCAGGCGGCGCCGCGGACGCCCAGCCCGTCGTCGTCACCGTCCACGGCGCCCCCGGCACCGGCAAGACCACCCTCGCGCTGCGCGCCGCCCGACGGCTCGCCGACCGCTTCCCGGACGGACAGCTCATGGTGGACCTGCGGGGGACCGACGACACGCCGCCCGCCCCCTCGGAGCTGATGGTCCGGGTGCTCAAGGCCTTCGGCGTGCCCGACCGGGACCTGGCCAAGTCGGGGCCCCAGGCCCACCCGGCCCTCTACCGGCAGGTCCTCGCCGACCGCCGCTGCCTGCTCGTCCTCGACAACGCCCGCGACGAGGCGCAGGTACGGCCACTCCTGCCCGGCGCGGGCCGCACCCTGGTCCTGGTGACCAGCCGCCGCATGCTCACCGGACTCGACGGTGTGCACCGGCTGCCGCTCGGCCGGCTCGACCCCGCCGAGGCGGCCGCGTTCCTCACCGCCCTCGTCGGCGAGGACCGTGCGACGGCCGAACCGGAAGCCCTGCACGAGGTCGCCCGGCTGTGCGAACACCTGCCGCTCGCCCTCCGTGTCGCGGGCAACTGGCTGGCGACCCGCACCGGTTGGAGCCTGCGCCGGCTCACGGACCGGCTCGCGCGCGAGGAGCGGCGACTGGACGCGCTGTCCGCCGGGGACATCCGGGTGACGAACGCCTTCGACCTGTCCTACCGCCAGCTCACGCCCGACGCCGCCCGCCTCTTCCGGCGGCTGTCTCTGGTCCCCGGCCCCGATGTCGGCGCCGCCTGCGCGGCCCGGCTCACCGGTCAGGACCTGTACGACGCCGAGGACACGCTGGAGGAACTGGTCGAGGCCGGCCTGCTCGGCACCACCGCGGACCGGTACCGGCTGCACGACCTGCTGTGCCTGTACGGCCGCACCCGGCTCGCCGCCGAGGACGGCGGCGACGACATCGAACGGGCCCGCCGGTCGATGTACCGCTGGCTGCTGGACACCGCCGTCATGGCCGGCCGCTGGTACGAACCCGACCACGGTGCCCCGCCCTCCGGCTGGCAGGGCACCGTCGACCTCTCCAGCGCCGACCGGGCACGCGAGTGGCTCCAGGCCGAAGCCCCCAACTGGCTGGCCGCCCTGCACGCCGCCGCGGCGGAGGGCGAGCACGCATCCGTAGTCGACGTGGCCGAGTCCCTGCACTGGTTCTCGGATCAGTGGATCTTCTGGGGTCACTGGCCGGAGGTGTTCCGCGCCGCCGTACGCTCCGCCGAGGCGCTCGGGGACCCGCTGCTGGAAGCCACGCAGCTCAACTACTACGCCTGGGCCGTACTCCTGTGCGAGGGCCGGCCCCGGGACAGCCTGGAGTACTCCGCCCGCGCGCTCACCGCCGCCCGGCGCGCCGGCGACCGCGTCCAGCAGGCGTGGGCGCACCAGTACGCCGGCTGGGCTCACCACCTGCTCGGCGAGCACCGCGAGGCCTTCGGTCACACCACGCACGCCATCGATCTGTTCGAGGCCGCTGGGGACCTGCACGGCATGCTGCAGGCCCTGCTCGGACGCGCCCTGGACCTGGAGGGCACCCGGCGCGACGAGGAAGCGGCCGAGGTGTACCGGCAGGCCCTGGCGCGGCTCGACGAGGCCGCGGACGCCTTCCAACCGCACATCGCCGCCGTCACCCGGGGCAACGCGCTCGCGGGCCTGGGCCGCAGCCTCGGCCGACTCGGCCGCTGGGACGAAGCGGTGCACCATCTGCGGGCCTCGGTGGCGCTGTGCCGGGTGGACGGCAACATCGCGCTGGAGAGCCGCTATCTTCTCTCGCTCGGTGACGTCCTGCTCGACGCCGGCCGTGCCGCAGAAGCGCGTGAGGCGTTCACGCGCTGCATCGCCCTCGGCCCCGACGCCGATCCCCAACGGGTCGCCGAGGCCCGCTCCCGGCTCGCCCGCCCGGACATGCGGTGACCCCGGCCGTCGCCCGGCGCAGGCGACCCGGCCACCCTACGCGGGCCCGGGCGGCCCGAGTTGCCCCTGCGCGCACGGCCCTGTTCCGTCCGTGCACGCCGGCACCGCCTCTTTCTGCCTGGAGAGTGCCTGGTGCCCTCACCGGCCGAACTGGTTGATTGCTGCTGAGCGGAGAGAGGGGGAGAACCAGGTGCACCTCGTGCTGTCGACGGACACGGTTCCCGTCGGGGACCGGCTCGGCCGCTGGCGCGCAGCCCTCGCCGAGGCTCTGTTCCCCATGGCGGTGACACCGCGCGGAGGCGGCCCCTTCGCCGGCCGGATCACCGGCGGCCGCCTCGGACACCTGCGCGTCTGCTCCCTGCGGGCCGACGGCCAGCGCGTCAGCCGCCAAGGGCCGGGGGAAGCGCTCGTGGGAATCCTCGTCCTGACGGCCGGCACGGTGACCCTGCTCCAAGGGGGCCGGCACGCCGCCGCGGGCGCGGGCGACCTTCTGGTCTACGACACCGCACGGCCGTACGTCCTCGACTTCCCCGACCGGTTCGCCTGCCACATCGTCCACCTGCCCCGCCGTGGGCTGGACGTGTCCGACGACGACCTGCGCCGGATCACGGCGACCGCCATCAGCGGCACCGAGGGTGTCGGCGCGATCCTCAGCCCCTTTCTCGTACGGCTCCTCGACTCGGCGGACTCCTATGGTCCGGCCGTGGCGGCGCGGCTCGCGGCCGGTGTCGAGGACCTTTTGGGCACGCTGGTGGCCGAACGCAGCCCGCTCGGTGGCGCCGACAGCGGACGCGGCGAACTCGTGCGGCGCATCCGCGACCACATCGACCGCCACCTGGAGGACCAGGGTCTGACGCCGGAGACGGTCGCCGCCGCCCACCACATCTCCGTGCGCTACCTGCACCGGCTGTTCGAGGACGAAGGCATCACCGTGGCCCGGCTCGTCCAGCGCCGCCGGCTGGAGGAGTGCGCCCGGGAACTGGCCCGGGGCGGCGCCGCGCCCGCCGTGGCGGTGGTGGCGCACCGCTGGGGTTTCGTCAACGCCGCCCACTTCAGCCGGGCCTTCCGCCGGGTGTACGGCCACTCGCCGCGCGAGTGGCGACGGTTGAGCTCGGCGGGCCGGGCGCCGCGCCGGGAGTACGGCGACCCGGCCCGGGTTGCCGGACCGGCGGCCCGCACCGGGCGCACCGCCCCCGGTGCGGGCCGGGACACGGACCGTGCGGCCTGATGCGGCGCCGGCACGGGCCGCGGAAGGAGACGGGACGGTGACCGGCGTACACCCGGACGCCCTGTCGCCACCACCCGCGTCGGCCGCGGGGCGCGCCGCCGACGTGGGACCGCCGGGCGCGGCCCGCGCTGCCGCTCTTGCGGCCCGGCACCGCCCGGCGCTCGCCGGCCGTGCCCCGGAACAGGCCCTGTTGCGTCGGGTGCTCGACAACGCCCGCTCGGGCAGCGGTGGAACGGGCACCCTCCTGCAGGGCGCCCCCGGCATCGGCAAGACGGCCCTGATGGACTGGGCCCACGCCGAAGCGCGCGCACTGGACTTCACCGTGCTGCGCGCGGTCGGCTCCGAGGCCGAGGCCGGCGTGACGTTCGGCGCGCTGCACCAGCTGCTGTGGCCGCTCACGGGCCGTATGCGGGCGCTGCCGGAGCCGCAGCGGCGGGCGCTCGCCTTCGCCCTCGGGGAGGCCGCGCAGCCGGTACGCGGCGGCTTCCTGGTGGGCGCCGCCGTGCTCGCGCTGCTCGCGGGGGAGGCGCGCATGCGCCCCGTGCTGGTCCTCGTGGACGACCTGCAGTGGGTGGACTCCTCCAGCGCGGCCGTGTTCGCGTTCCTGCAGCGCAGAACCGCCGAGGTGCCCCTCGCCTTCGTCAGCGCCGGCCGCCCCGAGGGCGCGACGACGCAAGCCCGGCCCGGCACCGTCGTCGACCTGAGCGCGCTGGACGGCGACGACGCCCGCACCCTGCTGCGCACCCGGCACCCGCACCTGGCGGTCACCACCGCCGACCGCATCCTCCAGGAAGCGGCGGGCAACCCGCTGGCGCTCGTCGAACTGCCCGTGCACCTCCACCCGGACCAGGCGCGCGGCGTCATGCCGCTGCCGAGACGGTTCCCGCTAGGACACCGGCTGGAGCGGCTGTTCGCACCCAGACTGGAGCGGCTGTCCGACGAGGCCGCCCGCGTGCTGCTGTACGCGGCCCTCGGCGGCACGGCGGCGACGTGGGTGACGCCGGCCCTGCTGGACGGCCTCGCCGCGCGGCGCGCCGACGACGTACTCGACGAGATCGAGACGAGCGGACTGGCGCACCTGGAACCGGACGGCAGGCTCGCCTTCCGGCACCCGCTGGTGCGCGGCGCCGTCGTCGCCCGGGCCTCGGGACCCGAACGACGGGCCGCCCACCGCCGGCTCGCCGCCGCGCTGCCGTACGACGACCCGAGGGGGCTCGGGCACGAGGCCGACGCGACCGTTCTGCCCGACGAGGACCTCGCCGGGCGGCTCCAGGAGGCGGGCCGCCGGCTCGCGCTGCGCGGCGGCGACGCCGAGGGCGCACTCCTGCTGCACCGCGCGGCCGCCCTGAGCGCCGCCCCCGCGGCCCGCGCCCGCCGCCTGACCTGGGCCGCCGCCATGGCCGCCCGCGGCGGACGGCTGCCGTACGCGGCGAAACTCGTCGAGGAACTGCGCCGCGCGCCCGTCCCCGCCGACAGCGCACCGCTGTACGCCTACGCCGTCGTCTACGTCGACCAGAGTCACCACGTCGACTTCGAGTCCTCGTTCACCCTGCTCCCGCAGGCCCTCACCGCCCTAGCCCGGACGGACCCGGGCGCCGGACCGTTCGACGACCTCGCCGAACAGGTCTACTTCAAACTGCTGCTGGCAACCGTCTACACGTCGGACCCGCGCGGCTGGGCCGCCCTGCGGGCCCACCGGCACCAGGTCTCCGCGCTGGCCGACCTGTGCCGCCGCGCCTGGTCGGACCCCGCCCGCACAGCCCACGGCACCGGCGCCGAACTACGCGCCATGGCCGCCGCCATGAGCCAGGAACAGCAGGCCGGCGCGGCCTGGCTGCTGCTGTGGACGGCCGCCGCGGTCGACATGGCCGACGCCTCCTTGTGGCGCCGGTTCCTCGGCCAGCACGCCTACGCCACCCAGGGCAGCATCGCCAAGGCCGGCGGCTACCAGAACTATCTGCGCGGCGACTGGGACCAGGTCGAGGTGTGCCTGCGCGAGGCCGAGGCGGCCGACGCCCTCGGCTACCACTGCAACGCCCTCCTCTTCCGGCACCACTACGCCCATGTCCTGGCCGGACGCGGGGACGAGGAGGCCCTCCTCGCGCTGGACCGCGCCATCCGGCCGGCGGCCGACCGCGCCCGGATGACGTTCGTGACGGACCATCTCACCCACCTGCGCGCCCTGACCGGCCTCGCCCACGGCCGCGACGAAGAGGCGTACACCACCCTCGCCGGCCTGACCCCGCCCGGCGTGCTGCCGGCCGGTCTGCCCTGGTTCCACCTGCCGTTCTTCGACTTCGTGGACGCGGCCCTGCGCACCGGACGCACCGGTGAGGCGAGGGCGCACGTGACGGCGGGCAGCGCGGCACGCATGGGCGACATCTCCCCGCACCACGCGTTCCTGCTGGCCGCCGCCCGAGCACTCGCCGCCGCCGACGAGGACGCCGACGCGCTGTTCGAGGCGGCGTACGCCGTGCCCGGCGCCGACCAGTGGGTTTTCGAACTGGCCAGGCTGCGGCTGGCCCACGGCGTCCGGATGAGCGACCGCCACCGTCCGCAGGCACGGCGGACGCTGGAGCGGGCCCTGGAAACCTTCCGCACCCTGCGCGCCGCTGCCTGGGCCGAGCGTGCCGAGCGCGCACTGCACTCCCACGCCACCCGGGACGGCGGCGCGTGCTCGCTCACCGCGCAAGAGCTGCGCATCGCCCAGCTCGCGGCGGACGGGCTGACCAACAAGGAGATCGGCGCGAGACTGAGCCTGTCCCCGCGCACCGTCGGCGGACACCTGGCCAAGGTCTTCCCCAAGCTCGGCATCGCCTCGCGCGCCGCCCTGGCGCGGGCGCTGGAGAAGGGCGCCGCATAGCGGCTCACGTGGGCCAGGTGTGCCGGACCTCGTGCAGGGTGTAAGCAGATGGGTGCGTGCCGCACTCGCCGCGGCGCTGCCGCACACCTGCTCGAATCATCGGACGGGGGAGGGGGAGACCAACAGGTCGTGCCGGCGGCCTCGCCGTCCTGCCGTCACATGCCGAAGTCGGCAGTGACCGCGGCGAGATGGTCGCGCCCGGCAGCGTCCTGAGCGGCACGGTTGAAGTCGTGGATGCAGGGTGTTGTTCGGGAAGCGAGCCAGAGGGGAGCCCACTCGAGCCGTGGTGCATCGCTGAACGGAACGTAGGCGACGTCGGATCGCGCGTAGTAGCGCGTCGCCTGGGAGCCCACGACGAAAGCGCCCTGACCGGCGCCGATGAGGGCCAGGGCCTCTTGGAAGGTCTCGAAGGCGGGGCCTGGTTCGATGGGGTGGCCCGCGGGCGTGAGCAGGGGCGTGCGCTCGGCGCGCCAGTGCGCGGGGACCGTTTGGGCCTGCAGAAGCCTCACACCCGGGAGATCTTCGAGGGAGACGGTTTCCTTCCCGGCCAACGGATGCCGGGTGGAGACGGCGAGCATACGGTGCTCGGAGTACAGCACGGGGCCGACGACCATGCCGGCCTCTTCGTGCGGCAGGGACACGATGAGCAGGTCCACATCCCCGTCGCGCAGCCTCGGGTAGGCGTCGGATATCTGCAGTTCCCTGGGCTGCGCCCGGTGTCCGGGATGGCGCTCGGCGTACAGCTGAGCGGCGTGGACCATGAGCTGTCCCGAGGCGGCGCCCACGAACCCGACCCGCAACACGTGCCGGATGCCGTGCGCGGCATCGACCGCCTTCCGCAGACCGTACCGCAGCTGCTCGTAGGCGGGCAGGAGATCGTCGTGCAACTGCCGGCCCGCCGGGGTCAGACGGACGTAGCGGCTGGTGCGCTCGAACAGCGGCGTCCCGATGTGCCGTTCCAGCTTCTTGATGCTCTGGCTGATCCGGCCGGTTGTCAGATGCAGGCGCTCGGCGGTGCGGCCGAAGTGCAGTTCCTCGGCCAGCGTCAAGAACGCCTCCAGCTCGAGCCGCTCCAGCACCGGTCCCCCTCGGTTGAGCCTGGCTATACGGTCGCGTCACTATCTCATCTTGTTGACGCCGGCGCAGCGTTGCAGTCTTTGCCTGCACCGCTTGCCCATCAGCAACGTGAAGTCCTCTCGCACCCCCGACACGGCCATGTGCCCGCGTTCGAGGCCCGGAAAGGGCCACGAGTCGGTGGCCGGGCCTGCTCTCGCCAGAGTGACCCCGTTCAGACCCGCCCCCTGTACCTCGAAGGAGACAAACACCCGTGAATCCGCTCATCGCCGGCGCGCCCATGCCGCAGGAAGACGACGGGGCCGCCGTGCGCGGCGGATGCGGCAGACCGGGCACGTCAGGCCGCCGATGGGCGTCCTGGGTGGCCGCGAACCCGGACGCCGCCCCGGGTGTCGCCGTGTACGTCCTTGCCAAGGACGAGGGGCGCTGGCGCATCGTCGTGGCCCAGAACACGACGGTGATCGATCCCGAAACCCGTACCGCTCTCACCGCAAGCTGAGACTTCCCCGGCACCAAGGTGAGAGGCACCGTCGGTGACGAGACACCGGCCGGCACCCGACCCCTGCTCACCCGGCCCGAAGACCGCGTCAGGCGCTCCGGTCGCGAACCGAACCGACGGGCGCCTCAACTCAGTTCGCCACTCCGGCCACGCCCAGTGCAGGGCCGCGAAAGGGATCCGCATGTCCTCTCCATTCACGGTTGTCGCAGCCGACACCCGGCTGTACGGCGTCGACAGCCGCCTGTACGGCCTCGACTCTTCCGACGAGACACCTCCACTGCTCTTCCTCAACGGCGCCTTCGCGACGCGCCGGCAGTGGAGCCGCGTCCTCCAACGGCTCGTCGGCAGGTACCGCACCGTCACCTTCGACGCCCGGGCGCGCGGCAAGTCGGGCCGCTCGTCCGACTGCTCGATACGAGCCGACATCGACGACATAGACCGCGTCGTCGAAGCGACAGGGATCCGACGCCCCATCCTGGTCGGCCGGTCCTACGGCGCGACGCTCGCCGTCTGCTACGCCGCCGAGTACCCCGGCCAGGTCGGCGGGCTGGTCCTCGTCGATGGCGCCCATCCCGTGTCCCTGCTCGACCAGGCAGACCAGGAGAAGCTGCGCAGCCGTTTCAGCCGACGGGGACGGATCGAGCGCATCCTGGCGCCCCTCGGCCTCTCCGCACGGATGACTCCTGTGCAGCGCGCGGAGGTCGTCATCGAAATGGACATCGTCAACGGCGAATTGTCGGCGGACCTGGCCGCGCTGCGCTGCCCGACCGTCTTCGTGGCCGATGATCAAGGCACCCTGGCCGCATCCGAGCACCACACCGGTCCGAGGCGAGCGGCCGTCGCCAAGGCCGTTGCCGCCAACCCGCACCTCAGCCTCTTCCCCGCCAGCCTCCGCGACCACCGGAAGATCCTCAGCACGGACCCCGGTGTCGTGGTCGCCGCAATCGGGGAAGTCGTCCGGCGGTCCGAGTGGGTGAGTCACCGATGACATCGCAGTCACAGCACCCCCACGCCGAGACCGAGCGCCATGGGAGGCAGGATCCTCAACACGAGAAAACTGCATCGCAGGACGCCGGGGACCTCGGCGACGACCAACTGGTGAACCAGCCCGTCACCTACTGGACGGGCGCGGCACACACCGCCCTCGCCTCGTTCGTCGACGCCGAACACGCCTCGCTCGGCGTGACCCAGCGACACGGGATGACCCTGAACCGACTCGCCCGTATCGAGGGCGGATTGACCCGCACAGGCCTGACCGAGGCGCTGCGCGAGTACATGACACCTCAAGTCGGCACGGTCTCGACGTACGCCGAGATCCTTGACGACTTGCTCGACCGCGGCTGGATCACCTGCGACGACAGCGGGCGCTTCACGCTGACCGACACCGGTCGCCGAGCCCGGGCCCGGCTGGCGGCAGCCGCTCCCCGCATCCGCGGCCGGATCCACCGCGGCGTCTCCGACGGGGACTACGTCATCGCGCTCAGGGTGCTGTACCGCATGATCGCCAACGTGGACCACTGACGCGTACCCCCCGCGCGGCCGCGTGTGTGACATTTCCCTGTGCACACGTCGATCGACCCCTCACGAAGGTTAGGTCATATGACCTAACCCCTCCCCGATGCCCCCGACCAGGCTGAAGACGTCACGTACCCGTCCCGCCGGGACCGGACGACAGGAAGGGGGCGTCGTGCAGGACGAGGTCAGCACAGCGTCGATGCCGGGGCCGGACCGAGCACGGCAGTGGCAGCACGCGGTCCGGCGGCGACTGGCACCCGTGGAGGTCACACTGCCCTCGGGTGCCGCGGACTTCCACGGCACACTCGGCTCCGGCGACGCGGGCCGGCTGCGGCTGCTGTCCATGCGGGCCGCACCGCTGCGCCTGAGCCGACCCGCCCCTTCGGCGCCGGACGAGCCGGAGGACCGCCTGGTGCTGCTCGTGCAGAAGGAGGGCACGGGTGCCGTCCGGCAGGACGGCCGCGAGACGGTCGTACGCGCCGGTCAGCTGGCCCTGCTGGACCTGCGCCGGCCCTTCACGCTGGACCAGCACACGCCGTTCCACCTGTACGCGCTGCGCCTGCCCGAGCGCGCCCTCGGGCCGTCGGCGCTGCACGTCCCGCGCGTCACGGGCCGTGCCATCGCCGCAGCCGACGGCGTGGCGGCACTGCTGCGGACCCTCGCGACCGACGTCGCCTGCGGTGCCGCCGCCCTCGCCGGCCACGTCAGGGAACGCCTCGCAGGCCACCTCGCGGACCTCGTGGCAACGGTCGTCGACGAGCAGGCACGCGGGCACGGCGCGAGCGCACCCGACACCCCGCGCGCCCTGCTGATCACCGAGATCCGCACCCACATCGATGCCCGGTTGCGCGACCCGGCCCTGTCACCGGCACGCGTCGCCGACGCGCACGGCATCTCCCTGCGCTACCTGCACGTGCTGTTCGAGGACGAGGACACCACGGTGCACCGGCTCATCCAGCAGCGGCGGATCGAGGAATGCGCGCGCGAACTGCTGCGCCGCGCACGCGTCAGCCGCACCATCTCCGCGGTGGCCCGCGGCTGGGGCTTCCAGAACGCCGCGCACTTCAGCCGGGCGTTCAAGTCCGTCTACGGCTGCTCACCCAGCGAGTGGCGTGACGCGGGGCGAAACTACGCGACGACGGCCACCCCCGGTCCTGCCTCGGGAGTGTGACGCAGCTCTCCGGTAAACGGTGACATGACGTTGTCGCGGACGGCTGCGAACCTGGGCGGCATGCTGATCACAGACGAGGACTGCCGCCCCGAAACCCTCACCTTCAACGAGCAGTTCGAGGCACGTGCCGCGACCCGGCCGACCCGCGAAGGGACTTGGGACGCGGCTCTGTCGGCCGCCCTGCGGCGCAACCGGCTCGGTGGTGACACACCGCCGGTGAGACTGCCGTACGGCCGGGACCGGTACGTGGACGACGGCGTGAAGGTACGGGTGTTCGTACCGGACCACATCGAGGGCGTGTACCTGCACCTCCATGGCGGCGGCTGGGCGTTCGGTTCCGCGGACGGGCAGGACGAGAAGCTGTGGCTGCTCGCCAGGCGGGCTCGGCTGGCCGTGGTGAGCGTGGACTACCGGCTCGCGCCGGAACACCCCTTCCCCGCCGGCCCCGATGACTGCGCGGCGGCGGCCCGCTGGCTCGTACGGCACGCCGCGGCCGAGTTCGGCACCGAACGGCTGCTGATCGGCGGCGAGTCGGCCGGTGCCCACCTCGCCGTCCTGACGCTGCTGCGCCTGCGCGACCGGCACGGCATCACCGGCGCCTTCCGCGCGGCTCACCTGCTGTTCGGGCCCTACGACCTGTCCATGACGCCGAGTCAGCGATCCTTCGGCTCCAGGCGGCTGCTGAGCAACACCGACTCGCTGCGGCGGACCTATGAGCTGTTCACCCCGGGCATGACGGCGGAGCAACGCCGAGACCCCGAGATCTCCCCGCTGTTCGCCGACCTCACCGGTCTGCCGTCCGCACGCATCGTCGTCGGCACCGAGGATCCGCTGCTGGACGACTCGCTGTTCCTGGCGGCGCGGTGGCGGGCGGCCGGCGCGCCGGTGCGGCTGGGTGTCGTCGCCGGCGCGATGCACGGCTTCACCCTGTTCCCGCTGACCGTCACCGAACGTGAACAGCGCCGCGAGCAGGACTTCCTGGCCGCCGCGGGACGGTAGCGTCAGCCGCATGAACCGTACCGCCCGGCTCTACGCCCTGGTCGAGGAGTTGCGCGCGGCAGCACCGCGACCGGTGACGGTCTCCGCGCTCGCCGGCCGGTTCGAGGTGAGCGCGCGCACGGTGCAGCGTGATCTGCAGGCGCTCATGGAGTCCGGGGTCCCGGTACGCACCACGCCCGGGCGAGGCGGCGGCTGGTCGATCGACCCGCGGATGACCCTGCCGCCTATCCACCTCACCGCCGACGAGGCCGCGGCGCTGACCGCCGCGCTCGCCGCGGCCGACGCCCGGGCGCCGTACGCCGGTGCGGCCCGTACGGCGGCGCAGAAGATCGCGGCTGCGATGACCGGCCCGGCCTCGACGGCGGCACGGCACCTCGCCGAGCGGATCGTCACGCTGCCCTCGTCGGCCGACACCGCCGTCCGGACCGCGGTGGAACGGGCCCTGATCACGCGCACGGTGCTGCGGCTGTCCTACGCCGACGCGGCCGGGCGCCACAGCGAGCGTGTGGTGGAACCGGCCGGGCTGCTCACCGCCGACGGCCGGTGGTACCTCATCGCCTGGTGCCGCACGCGACAGGCCGGACGGGGTTTCCGGCTCGACCGCATCACATCGGCGGCTACGACGACCGAGCAGGCGGAGCCCCACGATCTGAGCGCACTGCTGCGCGGCTCGGCCGGGGCCGACGCCGTCCGGTCCATGACGCTGGCCGCCCTCGGCCGTCTGCCGTGACCGCCGACGGCGCGCTTTCGCGGTGGGATACGGGAGGAGGCCGGCCCGGTGCGGTGGAGAATCGCAGCGCTGCGGAACCGGCCGTGCTCAGTGCGTAGAAGTCCGTGCTGTCCGGGGGGACAGCCAACCGTACGCTGTCGTCGTCGACCATGGCGCACGGACGAGGGCTGCTTCTGCGCACCGCCGTCAGCCGCGCGCCGCGCTCACTGTCCCACGCGTCCGTCCACGCACTCGCGCAGCAGGTCGGCGTGGCCGCAATGACGGGCGTACTCCTCGATCCTGTGGACCAGTAGTTCCCGTACGGCGATCCGCTCCCTGCCCACGTGCTCGCCCAGGTTCGGGTACGCGGCCAGCACGGCGTCGGTCGCGGCCTGCTCACGCTCCAGGTCGGCGA
Organism: Streptomyces sp. NPDC014006; assembly: GCF_043088925.1. NCBI lineage: Bacteria > Bacillati > Actinomycetota > Actinomycetes > Kitasatosporales > Streptomycetaceae > Streptomyces > Streptomyces sp. NPDC014006. The sequence goes on from NZ_JBICAJ010000004.1 coordinate 347,971, forward strand.
ACGCGGCGTCGACCACGGCCTGTTCGCCGACAGCCTCGTCGAAGTCGGCGTCGCGCCTGCCGTAGAGCTTGGGCAGCGGGTCACCGTCGGTGATCCAGTTGCGCCAGTCCCGTTCCACTTCGGCGAGGTGCCGGACCAGGCCGAGCAGGGACATCGTCGACGGCGGAACGGAACGGCGGGCCAGTTGCTCCGGGCTGAGCCCCTCGCACTTCATGCGCAGGGTCAGGCGGTAGTTCGTCAGGAAGTCCTGCAGCGTCGGCAGCTCTCCGTCCGGGGTGGGACCTTCACTGTTGCGGGGATCGTCGTCGGGATTCGCCCACATGTCGGGGTAGACGGTCGCCTGGGTCCATCGCGCGGGTCGCTCAGTCATGCGTGGCATGATCCTCGACAAGTGCCCCGGACTGCCACCGAGTTGTGGCCCGTCTCGGCCGGCCTGGAGGCTCATGGTGCGGTCGGGACCTTCCTGTGGCGGCTGCTCGTCCTTGTGGTGCTGCCCTGCGCCGCCGCGTCCACCGAGATCACCGTGCTCTCCTTCGGGTGCACCCTCCTCGCGATCGGCGCGGGCGCGCCGGCGGTCGGCTGGTTGCCGTCCCCGGCTGAACGCTCATTCAGTACGCACAGTCATTGACAGGGATGTTCCGCCCTCCGAATACTGACTGGTGATTCAGTAAAATTTCCCTTGAGACCTTGAGACCTTGAGACCTTGAGACCTTGAGACGTCCCCCTTCCTCGTGTTTGGAGAGGCCATGCCAGAGCTGGCCACCGAGCTGGTCCCACTGACCCGGGAACAGCGGGACATCAGCGATCTCGGCCACTACCGAGCCCGGCGCGGGCTCCGACGCCGCCTCCATCACCACCACGGCCACCCGCACCGCCGGCGGATACCGCCTGAACGGCCAGAAGGCCTGGATCTCAACGCGGAGGAGGCGGAGAGCTACGTCGCCTTCGCGAAGACCGACCCGGCGCAGCGCTCCCGCGGCGTGACCGCGCTCCTGCTGCGCAAGGGCACGGACGGGATGGAGTTCGGCGAACCGATGCGGAAGATGGGCCAGCGCGCCATCGTCTGCCGGGACTTCTTCCTGAACGACGTCTTCGTGCAGTTCGGCAGGCCGATCATCGAGCACCAGGCGGTCGCCTTCCGGCTCGCGGACATGCGCACCCGTATCGAGCAGGCCCGCCCGATGACCTGGCCCCGCCAAGAGGCTGGACACCGGTTCGGACGTCACCGCCGAGGCGGCCATGGCCAAGCTCACCGCGTCGGAGACCGCCGCCTACTGCACCTCGTCGTCTGCACCCGACCGGCTTCGGCACTCTCGGCTACGCGCTGCCCGCCGCCATCGGCGCCAAGACCGCCGACCCCGGCCGGGTGGTCGTCGCATTGAGCGGTGACGGCGGTCTGCAGTTCTCCGCACCGGAACGCGCCACCGCCGTACAGCTCGGACTGCCGCTGCCCGTCGTCGACAACGGGGGACGCGGCGAGATCCGCGACGAGATGCTTGCCCGCAGAGACCTCCCCGTCGCGGTCGACCTGCCGCCCGTCGGCCTGCGCGCCCTGGCCCGCGCCTACGGCGGCGACGGCGCAGGCGCCGACATGCCCGACGCGCTCGCAGACGCACTGCGCCAGGCCCTGACCACCCCCGGTCCCACCCTCATCACCGCCCCCAGGAGCCCCAGCGATGACCATGCCCCCCATCACCTCGCCTTCCGCAGCCGGACAGACGGCGGGCGGACCGCAACGGCCGGGGCCGGACGCGCCCGCCCCGCTCGTCTCGCTCACCTGGACCGACCATGTCACCGGCCGCCAGGGGTTCCTCGTCATCGACCGCCTGGTGCGCGGCGTCTCCAGCGGCGGCCTGCGCATGCGCCCCGGCTGCACACTGGCGGAGGTCGCGGGCCTGGCCCGTGGCATGACGATGAAGGAGGCGCTGCACTACAACCCACAGGGCCGCTACATCCCGCTCGGCGGCGCCAAGGGCGGCATCGACTGCGACCCGCGCGACCCCGCCGCCTACGGCGTCCTGGTCCGCTACCTGCGCGCCGTACGCCCCTACATCGAGCACTTCTGGACCACCGGCGAGGACCTCGGCCTCACCCAGGACCTCGTCGACCGTGCCGCCTGTGACGCCGGGCTGGTCTCCTCCATCCAGGCTGTCTACCCCCTCCTCGAGGACGAGGACGCCGCCCGCAAGCGGCTCGCCGACGCCTTCGCCATCGACGTCGACGGCATCGGCCTGGACGAACTGGTGGGCGGCTGCGGGGTCGCCGAATCGGTGCTCACCGCGCTGGACCGCGCCGGCATCCCGCACCGGGGCACCCGGGTCGCGGTGCAGGGCCTGGGCACCATGGGCGGGGCAACCGCCCGCTTCCTGGCCCGCGCCGGACTGCGGGTCGTCGCGGTCGCCGACATCAAGGGCACCATCGCCAACCCGGACGGCCTCGATGTCGAGGCGTTGCTCGCCGCCCGCGACGGCAACGGCAGCGTGGACCGCGCAGCGCTGCGCCCCGAGGACCGCGAACTTCCGGCCGGCGCCTGGCTGACCACCGACGCCGAGGTGCTGGTGCCGGCCGCCATCTCCTACGCCGTGGACACCACCAACCAGGCCGGCATCACCGCCCGCTGGATCGTCGAGGCCGCCAACATGCCGGTGCTGCCCGAGGCGGAGGCGCTGCTGGCCGAGCGGGGCATCACCGTGCTCCCGGACGTCGCCGTCAACTCCGGCACCAACGCCTGGTGGTGGTGGACGCTGTTCGGTGACATCGGCGCAGACGCGGACGAGGCGTTCGCCCACACCCGGCGCTCGATGCGCGCCCTGGTCGACCGGCTCCTGGCCCATGCCGAGACCGAGGGCTGCACGCCCCGTGCCGCCGCGCACGCCCTGGCCGCCGAGCGGCTGCCGGTCATCGCCGAGCGCTTCGGAGTCTTCCGATGACGGCCGCGGGCATCGAGCCGGCCACGCGCTCCGGTGGGCTCGCCCCGCTTCTTCGACCCCCGGTCGGTGGCCGTCGTCGGCGCCTCCGTCAACCCCGCGGTGGAACACGTCGTGGTGGCGGTGCCCGCCCCGCACGTACGCAGGGTCGTCGACACGGCCGTGTGACTGCTGGCGGGGGCGGGTACGCGTCAGCGCGCGCCCGGCGACCGCCCGGCAGACGCCGCCCACCGCTCCACCAACGACCGCGCGTCCGACACCCGTCGCACCCGCGTGGCCGTCGCAGGCGACAGCGGCGGCCAAGGCGCCCTGGCCGCCGACGTGTTCCCCACCCGAGGCCTGGACGTAGCGCCCCTGCCGGAGGCCACCCGTGCCGCGATCGCCGCGCACCTGCCGGCCGGTGCCGGCTGCTCTCCTACGTCATCACCTTCCCGAGCCTGAGCGTGCTGCGCCGCAAGTACCCGTACACGTCCCGGCCGTACAGCGTGCCCGGGGGCCGCTTCGGCCCGTGGACGGTCAGCGTGCTCGCCACCGCGCTGGTCGCCTTCACCGTCGTGGTCCCGAACTGGCCGGGCTTCGGCGTCGGCTGGTTCGGCACCGCCGGTTCCGGCCACGACCTGGCCCACCCCACGCCGAGCGCTGCCACGGCCGAGCAGTGAGCGCGGTGCGACCGGACCCGCCCGTGCCGCCCCGAGTTACTCGTCACCGGGGCGGCGGGTAGACCAGGTGCCCGTCGCGGACCTGCGCGTGCTCGTTCAGTACGGCCGGCTTCGACGTCGTACGGGACATGATGTGCACCACCTGCGCGCCGGCGACGATCAGGGCGTCGGTGATGAGCCGCCGGTGGCAGCGCCAAGGCACCGCCTCGCTGCACATGATCGCCGGCCGTTCGTCCTCGGCCAGCCGCAGGAGTTCGTCGAGACCCGTCGCGAACTCCTCACCGGCCATGTAGTCGGCGTAATCGCGAAAGGCCTTGACCCGCCACGCGCCGTTCTCGCTCGGCACACCCTTGGGGGTGTGCCGGCGGCCGCCGAGCGCGCGGATCCAGCGGTATCCGATGCCGGACGGCAGGGACTCCTCGATCGCGGTCCGGTTCCACTGCGGGTACTTCCGGGACGACGGGAACGAACGGACGTCGACCAGGCAGGTGACGTCATGGGCGCGCAGCATCTCCATCACCTCGTCGAAGCCGCGCGTCGAATGCCCGACGGTACAGATTCGGTTGGTCATCCGGCCGTCATACCTTCGTCAGCGATCCTCGTCTCCTGACACACGTACCCCATCTACCGGTGCCGCGCAGACCAGAGGGTGCAGCGGCCGGGGGCTGCGGATGCGTGCCGCGCCGGGTCCGGGGACGCGCGACCCTTGTCGGCGAATGTGGGTCCTCCCTCCGCCCTGCCGCCGGCCTGGGCCGAGGCCCGCTTGACCGCGATCGGCCGTCGGCGTATCTGTCGGCGCCGTTCGGGCTGTGTGCGGTCGTCGGCCTGGAGCGCGAGTTCCGGCGCAAGTCGGCGGGCCTGCGCACGTATGTGCTGGTGGGTCCGGGTGCGGCGTTGTTCATGCTGGTGTCGAAGTACGGCTTCGCGGACATGCTGGGCTGGGGGTGGCGTCGGTGCTGCTGCGGATCAGCTGTCTCGATGGGCGCGGAGTGCTGCGTGACGTCGTCAGCGAGTGCACCGGGGCGGGCTTCCATGTGGCGGGCCTGCGCACGGCGGGTTCCCTGCCGACACAGGCGACGCCCACCGAGGTGGGAGTGCTGCTGGAGTGGTTCGGCAGCGGCACCCGCGAAGAGCTGGTACCCCGCCTGACGAACCGCGAGGGCGTCACCGCGGTGACGTTCCCGGAGGACGAGACCGACCGAATCGAGGCGGCCCCGGCCACGGCGGCGGACTGGGCGACTGAGGCATGATGAGACCACCAGGTAACGGGGGGACTCGAGTGGCTTACGAGTTGCAGGCAGTGATCGCGCAGGACGAGCTGCTGCGCTCCGCGTCCCGGGACGTCCCCGAGGCCCGGCTGGCGTGTCTGCGGCAGGGCCTGTCGCTCATGCCGATGACGGACCAGGTGCTCCACGCCGTGACGGGCGGCAGCAGCGCCGGCGTCCTCGGTTTCCGGCGGCTCCCGGAAAGCTTCGAGCAGCGGCTCGCTCGGTGGTCCGTCGCAGGACCTGTCGCCTACGTCCAAGCCGAGTTCTTCGGTGGCGTCGGTGAGGAGCGCGCCGCCGTGTGGATGGACGGGGCACTCTCATGGGGACCGCTGGACGAGTCGGACTCCCCGTCGCTCAGTCCCCTCTCACAGGCGCTGCGGCGCCTCGGTGTGACGCCGAGTCCCGGGGAGGACGAGTTCCAGGCCGCGGGACTGAACCGTCACCGCTACACCGACGACTGGGTCTCGTCCGCAACCTGATGCGTCCGGAACCTGATGTTCTCCGCCACGGAGCGCCTCGCCGCTCGGCATGGCCGGTGGCTCGTATCGGCCATGGTCATCCTGATCCTGTTCTTCATGTTCATCTGACGGCCCTCTCTCGCCGTCGCTGTGGCACGGCGCCCACGCGAGGAAGGCGCACGAAGCCGCTCGGCCGCCCGCGCGGCGGGCAGCACGGGCGCTGCACCCCGCGAGGGTGATGTGCCTCGGCACACAGGAGGTGGCCCGCACCCGCCGATCGGTGCGGGCCACCTCCTGCGCGGGTGCGCGTACGACGCCCACCGCCAAGCCCGGAGGGCAGTCACCCGGCGATGGTCGTGAGCCCTGCGATGCCGAGGGCGTACAGCACCAGGACCGCGAGACTGTCGATGCCCATCCGCAGATACTGGCGCCGGGGACGAAAGATCAGCCCGGCGACGTACACCGTGGTCAGCACGATGCCGAGGGCGGTGAGATAGATGTCGGTGTCGTGCGCGCCGGGCAGGACCGGCTTGCCCGAGATGACCGTGGCCAGCAGGAACAGCACCGGCAGGAAGGCGTTGCCGCCGAAGATGTCGCTGATGGCCAGCTGGTAGTCGCCCAGCCTCGTGGAGGTCAGCCCGGTACTGACCTCGGGCAGGGAGGTCGCCACAGCCAGCACCGTGGCGCCGAACAGAATGCCTCCGAGCCCCTGACGGGCGAAGAACTCCTCCCCACTGCGCTCGATCACGACACCGGCGACCAGCGTCGCCACCGCCGCGGCCCCGAACACCAGGGCCGCACGAGCCGTACCGACACCCTGGTCCGTGGCCGCCTTCTCCTTCTTGCCCTTGGAATGGCCGCGCGGCTCCGGCTGGGCCCCCGGCGCGTCGCCGCCCTCCCGCCACGGCAGTCCCTTGCCCGCGCGGTCCAGCAGCACCAGGCCGATCACCCACAGCGCCGCGATCACCAGCGGCGCGGGTCCGAGCCGGGCGAAGGACAGATGCCCCGGCAACTGGGTGCCCATGACCACGACCGCCAGTATCGCGACCACCAGCGCGCCCTCCAGGACGAGAACCAGACTGGCGGCCAGGCGGGTGAGCGGCGCGCGCGGCCGGACTCCGGCGGCGTCCAGGACCACCAGCACGACGGTCTGCACCGCGATGCCGCCCAGGATGTTGCCCACCGCCACATCGAGCTGCCCGGCCACGGCGGCGCTGGCCGTGATGGCGATCTCCGGGAGGTTCGTGGCGATGGCCAGCAGGATCAACCCGCCCAGGGCGCTGCCCAGATGCAGCCGTTCGGCCAGCACGTCGGTGGTGTCGGACAGCTTGACGCCTGCGTACCAGATCACCGCCGCGCTCCCGAGGAACAGCACCAGCAGCACAGGTGAACTCAAAGATCCCATGGCTCGGGTGGTACCCCGAGTGGCCGTGCGCAGACCCCGGAAGGCTGCCGCACAGCCGCTGCCGCCGCCGGGATCAGCCGAGTTCCGTGCCCGTCTCCTCGGCCAGGGCCCGCAGGAGACGGTCCTGGAAGCCCACGTCATGGACGGCGCGATGCGGCTGCCGGCGCTCCCGGTGGTACCAGTATCCGCCGCTGGTCAGGGCCTCGGGTTCGTCGCCGACGGCGAGCCACTCCTGGGTCCGGTGGCCCAGCTCGAGATCGTCGGGGGCGCTCGGGCCGCCCATCTTCGTCGGCACCCAGCCCGGATCCACGGCGTTGCTCAGCACCCCGGGGCGCAGCCGGGCCACCGCGGCCATGAGCGTCGTGACGTACAGCTTGCTGTCGGCGTAGGAGCCCGCGCTGCGGCCCTGCCAGTCGACTCGGGCCGTCGAGTCGCGCCCGCCGAAGTGTGAGCCGCTGCTGAGGTACACCAGGCGGCGCGGCCCCCGCAGCAGGGCCGTGAGCAGGTACGGCGCGATGATGTTGACCGGCATCACGGCCGGACCGCTCCACACGCCGGCGTTGTGGATGACCGCGTCGAAGGGTTGCCCGTCGTTGAGCTCTGCGGCCGTCCGCCGCACGGCGTCACGCTCGGTGAAGTCGCACACCATCAGGCCCGCCCCGCGATCGACCAGCGCCCGAAGCCCCGCCGCCCGCGCCGGGTTCCGGGCGTGCACCACGACCTCGTGCCCGGCGGACAGGAGGGAGTCCGCGGCGGCACGACCGAGACCGTCCGCGGAACCGGTCACCAGGATCCGGCTCACGACCGCACCGCCTCCGACGTGGCGGCCAGGGAGGCCAGTAGACGCAGGCCCTCCTCGGGGGCGGATCCCGGCTCGGCGGTGTAGATCGTGAGGGTCGGCCCGGGTTCGGCGGCCATCTCCAGCCCCTCGAAGGCGAGCGTGAGGTCTCCGGCGGCCGGATGGTGGAACCCCTTGATGCCCGTGCCGTGGTGCCGCACATTGTGCGCGCCCCAGCGGACGCGGAACTCCGCGCTGCGGGTGGACAGCTCTCCGATGAGGTCGTGCAGGTCCTTGTCGTGGGGGTTCCGGCCGGCCTCCGTGCGCAGGATGGCCACGGCCATGTCGGCGAACAGCTCCCAGTCGGGGTAGAAGCGCCGGGACGCGGGGTCCAGGAAGTTGAAACGGGCGAGGTTCGCCTGGTCGTGCGGACGGGCGTAGACGTCGCTGTAGAAGGCGCGGGCGAGCCGGTTCGCCGCGAGCAGGTCCGTACGGCTGTTGCGGACGAAGGCGGGACCGGCGGTGATGGCGTCCAGGGTCCATTGCAGGCTGCGGTGCGCGGTCCACTGCCGTCCGGTGCGGCGGCGCCGGGGCCGGGTGAGGACGTCGGAGCCGTCGGCGGTCTGGGCCGGATGGAGGAGGTGGGCGCGTTCGGCGTCGTCCAGCTGGAGCGTGCGGGCGACGGCTTCGAGGACGGCGGGGGAGACGCCGGCGAGGCCGCGCTCCAGTTTCGCGTAGGACTCGACGCTCATGTCGGCCGGCGCCGCGACCTCGCTGCGGCGCAGCCCGGGGACACGCCGCCTGCTCCCGGACGGCAGCCCGGCCTGCTCGGGGGTGATCTTCGCTCGCCGCGAGGTGAGGAACTCGCGGACGTCGTCACGATTGTCCACACCTCGACCGTAAGGCCTGCGCGCCGCCGGAGGGATGTACCAGCGGTACACCCCTCACCAGTGACCCGCTGCCCGCGCGGAAAAGCCGGTCACCTGGAGGCGTGGCGCTCACCGGCCGCGGCTGGGCGTACGGCCTCCCTATAGAGCGGACCGTTCCGGCACGGCAGCTCTGCCGCACGGGACCTCGCCGAGCCGCTGCCGCTCGCACTCGACCTGGAGGACTTCCACCGCACCGAACGCATCGGCCACCCGTCGCGCAGGCTCGACACTTCCGGCGCGCCCGGGGCGGCCAAACCCCGTGCCGGTGACTTCGCTTACGACACCCCGTGGGGCAACCTGGCCTTGTTCTGGCGCGACTTCGGGGCCTCCCCGGGCCTGGTCCTCCTCGGTCACCTCACCGACAGCGACGACACCGATCGGCTCGCCACGGCAGAACGCGTCCGCATCCAGGCGGCCTGAGAAGCCGGTAGCGTGGCTGCCGTGAAGGTGGGCACCGAAGAGTCCCGGTTGGTCGTGCTGCGTGGCAACAGCGCGTCCGGGAAGTCGTCCGTCGCGGCCGGCCTGCGCGAGCGGTTCGGCCGCGGGCTGGCCTTGGTCGGGCAGGACAACTTGCGCCGCGTCGTGCTGCGCGAACGCGACCGGCCGGGAGCCGCGAACATCGGCCTGATCGAACTGACCGCCCGTTACGCGCTGGACGCGGGGTTCCATGTGGTGGTGGAGGGCATTCTGTACGCCGACCACTACGGCGGCATGCTCGCCCGCCTGTGCGCCGACCACCGTGGAAGGACCCACGCCTACTACCTGGACGTCCCGTTCGCCGAAACGCTGGCCCGGCATGCGACCAAGCCGCTGGCGAACGAGTTCGGCGAGACCGAGTTGCGGACCTGGTATCGGGAGAGGGATCTGCTGCCCGGCGGCATGGAGACCGTCATCGGCGCCGAGAGCACACTCACCGCGACGGTCGAGCACATCATGTGCGACACCGGCCTGGCCCACCTTCCGCCCGTGGATCGCTGACCCGGACGCCTTCGAGGCGCTGTCGGGGCGCAGCGCAGGTGGCATCCGCCGTCCCACAGTCAGCCGTGAGCCCGCGGCCGTACCTCACCTCAGCAGGCTCGCCCACTCCGTCAGGTGAGCGAAGTCGTCCCGGGTCAGTCCCGTCCTGGGATCGACCTGGTGCAGGAGCGCCGGACCACGGTGGTGGGCCCCCATCCACGCTCGGTCCGCGTCCGTTATCTCGTCGTCGACCCAGGCGAAGGGCCGACCCCGCGCCCAGGCGGCGACCTCCGGTGTTTTCCAGAACACGCCATCTGCCGGCTGAGGCCGGGGCTCGGACCAGGCGATGAACGGCAGCGAAGGCAGTCCCACGAGGGGCGCGACGAAGGAGTTGGCCTCTTCTTCCCAGGTCGTCGCCCACACCAGGTCGAAGGGAAGCGCCGTGAGCGCAGGTCCGTGAGCCGGGTTGAGCCAGACCCGTAGGGGCCTGACCGGCCGGCCGGTCAGGCCCCAGTCCCGGAGCCGGCGCCGCTCGTCCGCCTCCCATCGTGGCGTCAGCAGCCGGTGGGTCTCGTAACCTTCGGGCCGCCTGTGTGGTTTCGCCGCATACGGGTTGAGCGGTCCGTCCACATCCACCAGCAGTACCGGCCTCACGAGCCCACCCCGGCTTCCCCTGTCACATCGGGCAGCAGCGCGGGCGGTTTGCCGCGCGCACCCTCCGTGGAGCTGTGAATTCGCCCCTCGAACCGCTCGTAGAGGCCGGAGCGGCCCAAGGCGTGCCGCGTCCTCATCCGAGCAGCATGGAGTGCACGCCCCGACGAGACCGTCCGAATTCCGGCCGCCACCGCGCCGATCAGCGCGAGTCGGCCACGACTCGCCCCTGACGCAGTGCGCGAAAGCTGCCCGAGATGCATGGGACTCGGCTCTCGGTCACCCGCCGCTGTTCAGGAGAGCGCCGTGAAGCCGGTGCAGAGCAGGCGGATGCTCCGTGCGAACTTCTCGTCCGGGTCCAGGCGGGGGATCAGGGGGCCCATCACCAGCGGGAACCGCGCGCACAGGTCGGCGTAGAGCTCGGCGGTCACGTCCGGCGGTGCCGTCGGCTGGTTCTGCTCCTGGAGCACGAATCCGGTGACGTGGCTGAGCAGGGTGTCGGCGGCGATGCCGCAGTGGCCGGCGGGCAGGCCTGCGTCGAGGAGGGTGCGCAGCAGGCGTTCCATCAGCGAGAGGGCGCCGGGACTGAGCATTCCGGGGCTCTCGGCGAGGAGTTGGGCGCCCCCGGGATGCTGTGAGATGCTCAGGCGCAAGGCGGTGGCCTGGGCTTCGACGCGGTCCTGCCAGGTGGCGGTGGGCGGGAGGGCGGCGAGAGCGGCGGTTGCGGCGTCGTACGCCTGACGGCAGACCCGGTCGGCCATCAGGGCGAGCAACTCCTCCTTGCCGCGCACGTGGTAATACAGGCTGCCCGCATGGGCGTCCAGGCGGTCGGCGACCTGGCGCATGGACAGGTTCTGGTAGCCGACCTCGGCGAAGACGGCCATCCCCGCATCGACGATGCGCTCCCTGGTGAGCTTCATGCCTCCCACCGTACAACGCTTTCCAACACCGTTCGAAACATCGTGCTAGCTTTGCGCCACCAGATTTTCGAACGGTGTTGGAAGCACCACAAACGGGGGGAAGGGCCAGACAATGGGGGAGATCGTCTTCAACGTGACCACGGCCGCGCTGATGGTCATGATGCTCAACTGCGGGCTGGGCGTCGTCGGTCGCGACACCTTGCGCGCACGGCCGCTGCCATGGGCGGCGATCGCCCTGACCGCGCTCGCCGTCGCCGGCGTGGTGCTCCAGCTGGCCTGGTCCGGCGCCATGGACGCGCTGGACGCGGATCCCGCCAAGTCGGGGTGGTGGCGCGAGTTCACCTCGGTCTTCATGCAGAACGGCGGCCTCTTCGGCGGTCTGTGGAACGTCGTCACCCTCGCCGCCGTCGCCGCACTCGCCCAGTGGTACTGGGGCGGCCCGCTCACTCTCGCCTTCTTCCTCACCGGCATCCTGCTCCCGGGCCGCATCGACACGCTGCTCGGCTTCGGCGACGGCCCCAGCACCGATCCCCGCAACTTCGCCGGCAGTTCCGGGGCCACCTACTTCCTCGGCGCCACCCTTGCGCTCGCCTTCCTCACCAGCACCCGCCTGCCGAAGGAGATCGCCCTGGCGATCGCCGTCCCGCTCCTCGGCATCGCCATGTGGCTCGCCCAGGACAACGGCCACGGGCTGGTGTCCGTCTACGGGTTCGTCCTCGCGGCGGCGGTGTGGGCCGTCCGCCGCAGGGCCCGCCGGGCCTGACGCGCAGCGATCCGCGTCCGCCCGAGCTGCCCCCCGGGCATCCTCAACGGCCGTTCCTGCGAAGCTTCTTCGCGTGCATCTCCTCGTTGGAGCGGCGTCGCAGCCCCGCGTGGAGCAGCGTCGCGGTGGTGACGCCGAAGAGGGCACCGGTCGCCGACAGGCTCAGGGTGTCGGGGGTGCGGTTGGCGGTGTCGACCACCAGGGCGTCGACCTTGTCGCCGAACCGCTTGACGTACGCCTCGTGCAGCGTGGGCCCCGAGAAGACCCCGAGTGTTGCAGCTTGCGGGGACGTGACGGGGGAGCGGCTGCTCCGGCGGTACGGCGCCCGCGGTCTGCTCCTCTCTGCTTCGCTGCTCTCAGGGTTGATCTTGTCGTGCAGCATGTCGTGGTTGCCGATGTCGGCGGTCGCCACGGCGCTGACGGTGGGGACGAACACGCCGGCGTTGTAGACCAGTTCCGCCGGCTGGGCGTCGTTCAGCTCGGCCAGCATGGCGGCGGTCCTGAAGTCGGCGGGCTTGCCCTGCGGGAGGGGGTTCTCGGGGAACAGTCCGCCGGGGGCGCCGTCGACGTCAGGCAGGCCGCTGGTACGGACGATCAACTCGCCATGATCCTTACGCAGGTCTGCCACGACGACCTGGTCACCCGTGTCCTGAGTGGAGAGGGTCGTGCCCTCCAACTGGGGGCCTCGGCGTTGTCGAGGATGGACGCGGACCGCTCGCCGAAGCCGAGGAGCACCAGGTCGAAGCCACGCTCGCGCAGCGCGGAGACGAACGCGAAGGCGCCGTTCTCCAGGCCCTCCCACAGGGCGTTCACGTTCTCCTCGTGTTGCATGGAACGTACGGAACTGAATCACCAAGTACAGGCGATGGACACCGGAGCCGGATGAGGAGCCTCCGGGGCGAAGGCTGCTGTCGGCCGCACCATGGTGATCGCCGACGGTGGTGACCGCCGTACTGGGCTGGTGATCCCGCACCGCCGCGAACGCGGCCAGGACGACATTCGAGCCTGGAGGGAGGAACACAACCGCTCACACCGCAAGCTCCGCGCCCGGGTGGAGCACACCTTGGCCCGCACGAAGAGCTGCAAGACCCTTCGCGACTGCCGCTTGAAAGGCGACGGCGTTCATCACGCCATGCTTGGCAGCGCCCGCCTCCACAACTTCGCGCTCGCGGGGTGGACATGCCGAACCGTCCCCCGCGGCCCTGGGCGTCCCGAGCCAGTTGATCATTGCGGCACAGCCTTCAGCTCTGCGGTATGTCCTTGACGAACACCAGGCCGTCGATGTCGGCCAGGTGAGCCGGGTCGAGCGGGGCGTAGCCGAACCAGGGGGACGTGCGGGGCGGGGGCGCGGCGTCGCGGAGGGCGGTGGCCAGCCGCGGGGCGTCGATGACGTAGCGGTCCTCGGGCAGTGCGTACAGGAGCCCTTCGACGGTGTCCGGCGGGGGTGTGTCGACTCCGTGGTGCCGGATCGTGCCGAGCGCCGTCGCCACGAAGGTGTAATCCTCGCGGAGTCGCGCGCTCACCAGCGCGCCGGCGCTCCACCACTCCACCGGCCCCTCCCACATCTGCATCGTGCTCTTCGGCCGCTGGAGATGGCTGTTGTGGGCGTGGACGAGCACCGGGCCGCGTTCGGCCAGGGCGAGGAGGTTGTGGGCCATCATCTGGTCGCGCGCGCTCACCAGCCGGGTCATGCGGGCCGGTGAGGTGTCGGCCATCCAGTGGTGGTAGCGCAGCAGGCCGGTCGCGGCACGCCCGTACAGGTGGGCCCGGTCCCATTCGTCCGCGGAGGACGCCCTCATCAGGTGCGGCGTGTGCTCGTCCAGCAGCGCCACCAGGTCGCCCGCGATCAGCCGCAGCTCACCGGCCTCGGCCGACTGCCCGACGGACTGCGCCGGGTCCATCATCGCGGCGGGATTCGTCCACCGGTCGTCGGTGCCGAGCAGGCGGTCGAGTGTGTGCGCGGTGCACGGCAGGAGTGCCGCGTCGACGTGGGCCGAGAGGTAGTCGTGGAGGGCGGTGAGGGCCCGGCGGGGGCTCGCGGCGGCGGTGATCTCCAGGGGGCCGTCGAACCCTGCGAAGCGCAGCCGGTCGGAAGCGGGGCGGCCGTCGTTGTAGTCGCGCATCCAGCGCACCAGGTCACGGTTGGCCGCATGGGCGCCCCAGCCGTGGCTGAACCCGTGCTCCATGACCTCGTCGAGCGTGCCCGTGCCCGAGGTGACGTAGGCGCTCACGGCCAGGCCCATGAGGCAGTCGCTCTCGATCGCGATGGTGCGGTAGCCCTCCTGCTCGACGAGCTGCCGGAAGACCTCGTTGCGCAGGTCCAGCAGAGTCTCCTCACCGTGGGTGGGCTCGCCCAGGGCGAGCAGGCGGGGGCGTGCGGGCAGGAGCCTGAGGAGAGCGGCAGCGTCGACGGTGTGGGCGATGTCCCCGATGTCAGTAGCCATGCCGTCAACGCTATCGTTGAACCTTCGGTTGAAACTTCGTCGCGGTAGTGTCGGTGGCATGGGGCGAAACCTTCAAACCGCTGAGAGACTCAGGCCGGTCGATCTGGCGCGCGGGCACGGTCTGTCCACACAGGCGATCAGAAACTACGAGGAGGCCGGCATCCTCCCGGCCGCCACTCGCACACCCCACGGCTACCGCACCTACACTCCCCTGCACGCGGCAGCCCTCCGCGCGTTTCTCGCCCTGGTGCCCGCTCACGGTCATCGGGCGGCGACGGCGATCATGCGTGCGGTGCATCAGGGCGCGGACGATGAGGCGTTCCGCCTGATCGATGAGAGCCACGCCCAACTCCTCACCGACCGGCAGACCCTCAAAGCCGTGGAAAGCGCCCTGCGCGACCTCGCTCCGAGCCCTGCAACGGTGCCCGAGCCCGCCACGATGCCCTGGCCCGGCGACACGTTCATCGGGCCGCTGGCGCGACAGCTGGGAATCCGGCCCGCGACGCTGCGCAAATGGGAGCGCGCCGGGCTGGTACGCCCCCGCCGCGACCCGCTCACCGGCTACCGCGTCTACGACGAGGCCGACGTACGGGATGCCCGCCTGGCCCACCAGCTCAGGCGCGGTGGCTACCTGCTGGAGCAGATCGCCCCGGTGATCGCGCAGGTGCGCTCGGCCGGCGGGCTGGAGCCGCTCCAGACCACCCTGCGCGACTGGCACGATCGCCTGTCCGCGCGCGGTCGGGCGATGCTGGCCGGGGCGACAGAGCTGGAGGCGTACCTGCGTCAGCGCGGATGAGGCGTTGCTCGCGGGCGGCGACGCCGTCGTCAGAGGACGTCGTAGAGCAGGTGTGTGGCCGTCGAGGTGGAGGTCACGCTCCGCTGCGCCAGCGTGCGCTGTGCTGTGCCGGTGAACAGTGGCGTTCCCGAGCCGAGCACGACGGGCGCGAGGTGCAGGCTCAGCACGTCGACCAGCCCGGTGTCGAGCGCCGTGCCGACCGTGGCGCCGCCGCCCATGATCACCACGTCGAGGTCCTTCCCGCCGGCGGCCGATGCAGCCTCCGCGCGCTCGCGTGCGGCGGCGACGGCGTCGGCCAGACCGGTGGTGACGAACGTCCAGTCGAAGTCGGTGAGCCGTACCGATTCCGGCGGAGAGCTCGTCACGACGACGAACGCGGGTTTGGCCGCCTCGCCTGCGCCGTAACCGGTCGTGTCGTCCCAGCCGTTCGGCCCGTCGACCAGGTCGAAGAGGCGGCGGCCGAGGACGACGGCGCCCGAGCGGGCCGTCGCCTCACGCAGGAGCCGGCGGTCGTCGGGGTCGTCGGAGAAGGCCCAGGTGTGCAGGGCCTCGCCGCCGATGCCCAAACCCTGGTCCGGGCTCGGGTCGGGCCCGGTGACGAAGCCGTCGAGGGAGATCGAGATGTCAGCGATGATGCGGGTCATACCGGGCAGACCCGATGCGCCGCCGAAAGTCATCGCTCCGAGGAGAACCCGGCCATCCAGCGCTGTCCGCGCGGGTCGGCCACGTCGACGTGGGCGCCGCACGCCAGTGGGTGCGCCACGGGCACGGCCGGGCGGAGAGGGTGTTCACCGAGCGTCTGCGGCGCGAGCGGGGGCGACTCGGCGTCCGGCGGTCCGAACGGTGGCGCCGAGCCGAGCAGGACTGGCCTCGGGCAGGTGGAACCCGGAGCAGATCACGTCCGCCGCGGAGTCGTAGCACAGCACGCCGTCCACCAGGCACCCGGCACGGCCGCAGCCGAGGGCGTCGGAAGCGGAGGGAAAACCGCAGCCGAAGAAAATTCGTGGTGGGGCGAAATCCGCCTGCATATATCTGCGAAGCCGGGGCAGCAGCAGACTCAGACGTGCTCGGGGGAGTTGGTCCCCCCCTCCGGCCCCGGGCACCGAGCGGTCCCGCCACCGATTCCCCCCGACGGTGGCGGGACCGCCCCCTCCGGCCCGGGGAGCGCCTCACGCGGCCCCTCGGCGCTGCTGCCTGATGGGCTCTCCCACCCGGTGCAGGTGGGTGAGGGCCTCCCGGTACGACTGGATCAGGCCGGTCTCGTGATAGGGGACGCCGATCTCTGCGCAGTAGGCGCGGACGACGGCCTGCGCACGACGCAGATGGAGCGTGGGCATGCTGGGGAACAGGTGATGCTCGATCTGGTAGTTGAGCCCGCCGAGCAGCACGTCGGTCAGCCGGCCACCGCGCACGTTGCGTGAGGTGAGCACCTGGCGGCGCAGGAAGTCGGGCCGCTCATCGCCGCGGAACGTGGGCATGCCCTTGTGGTTCGGTGCGAACGTGCAGCCCAGGTAGACGCCGAAGAGACACTGGTGCACGGCGAGGAACGCCACCGCCTTGCCGGGGGAGAGCACGAGGAACAACGCGGACAGATAGGCCGCGAGGTGGAGCACGAGCAGCGCCGCCTCCAGCATCCGGTGCTTCATGCCCGGCGAGCGCAGCGCCCGCAGGCTCGCCACATGCAGGTTGAAGCCCTCCAGCGTCAGCAGCGGGAAGAACAGCCCCGTCTGGTGACCACCGATGAGACGAGCCAGCCCCCGGCTCTCGCGGGCCTGGTCCGTGGACCACACCAGAATGTCCGGCGCGACGTCCGGGTCGAGTTCCTCGTGGTTGGGGTTGGCGTGATGGCGGGTGTGCTTGTTCATCCACCAGCCGTAGCTCATGCCGATCCCGAGATTGCCGAAGAGGCGGCCCCACATCTCGCTGGGCCTGCGTCGCCGGAACACCTGGCGGTGCGCCAGATCATGGGCGACGAGGGCGATCTGCCCGAACATCAGCGCCAGGAAGGCCGCCGTCGCCATCTGCCACCACGTGTCTCCGAGTGCGACGAAGGCTCCCCATCCGCCCGCCGTCAGCGCGATCACCAGACCGAGCCGCGCCGTGTAGTAGCCGGGACGGCGTCTCATCAGTCCCGCCTCGGTGATACGACGCGACAGCCGGGCGAAGTCACTGCCGGTTCCGGTGTCGGAGGGATGAGGCCGGACGGCGGGCACGGTGGCCGCGACAGCGGCCTGCGGGGAAAACGTCATGCCACCGAGTCTCCTGGCGTCCGACCAGCCGAAACAGCCAGCCAGTCACCGTCTCGGACAGGGGGTTTCCCCCAGGTTGGTGCGGGTGCCGTCACCACGCCCTGGGGGGTGACTCCGAGACCTTCGGGGTGCCTTCGCGGCCCTGGGACGACTCCCAGGGCCTGTGACCGGCTCCCAGCGGTCAGACGTTGCGCGTGGACTTGCGGCGGCGCGCGGCGACGACCGCTCCGGCGCCGAGCACGACGGCGGCGGCGCTGGTCAGTGCGATCGGCGCCATCGCCGAGGACGAACCCGTCTCGGCGAGGTTGCCCTCCGCGCCGGCTTCCGTGGCCGTCGTCCGGGTCACCTGCTGGGACGCGCCACCCTGCGCCGAGAGGCCGGAACCCTTGCCGGGCTTCGCCGCACCGGGCCGCTTGTCTTCGTCCTGGCCGGACCGGCCGGGCTTGGCGTCGTCGGCCGGGCCGGTCTTGCTGCCCGCGGGCAGGAGCTTGATGTCGTAGCGCTTCATCGGGCCCAGGACGCACGGGTTGTACGCGTCGGAGGCGTCACTGGCCAGGAGAGCGAAGGCGTCGGCGTTCCTGGCCGCGGAATCGACCTTCATGCGCAGCTTCACGTCGCTGTGCTCGCCCGGCTTCATGATGTCGATGTGGGCGATGTGCTGAGGGGCCTCACCGCTCAGGGCCTGCCAGGCGGTGCCGTTGGACCATTCGACCTTCAGCAGGCTCTTCGCGCCGCGGGTTTCTCCGGCCACGTGGAAGAAGACCAGGGGGTCCACGGCCAGCGTGCGCTGGGTGCCGTTGGTCACGCGCACGGTGAAGTCGACGGTGCTCCCGGCGGCGACCTTGGCCGGCAGCCCCACCGCGAGCGAGGTCAGCCCGGTCTCCCGGACGCACTCCTTGGCGGTGGCGAGCGCCTTGTCGGCGGCCTCCTTGGCCGCCCGGGCCTCGTCGAGGGCCTTCTTGATCTGACCGTACTTGCGCACGGCCGCCACCCGCGCGTCGTCGAGTGCGGTGTCGGCCTGCTGGGCGGCCGCGTCGGCCTCCTGCTGGGCCGCGACCGCCTTCGCCAGATCGCCCTCCGCCGTCTCGAGAGCCCGCTGCGCCTCAGCCTTGTCGGTGTCGCCCTGGGCCGCTTCGAGCCTGGCCTTGGCGTCCGCGACCGCCTTCTCGGCCGCGTCCTTCGTGGCCGCCGCCTCCTTGGCCGCCTTCTCCGCGGCGATCACGGCCGCCTTGAGCGGATGCGTGTCCGAGTCCAGGGCCTTCAGCGTGGCCTCGACCTCCTTGCGCCCTTCCGCCTCGGCGGTGACGGCCGCGTCGTAGGCCTGCTGTGCGTCGGCGGCGGCGTTCACCAAGTCCGCGTACGTCGGCTGGTTCTGCGTCGGCCCCGCGGACGTTCCGGCGGCGAAGGCGGGAGCGGCGGTGATCAGCGCGAGGGGCGCGGCCACCGTGACGGTGGCGGCCACGGCGAGGGAACGGCGGAACGTCACTGGGATCCTTTCACGACCAGGGCGGCGGTCGTCGGGCGACGCACTTCGGCAGCCTTGGACCCGTCGATCTTATAGTCCAGGTAAAGCGAGTGATCATCCCTTTTTTGGACACCGTGCCTGGGCCTACGCTGCCCTCGTGATCGCCAAGTTGCAGTGCGTGGTCCTTGACTGTGCCGACGTCCGTGAGCTGTCCGGTTTCTATCAGTCGCTGCTCGGTGGCGTGGTGAATCAGCCGGATCCGCGCTGGTCGTTGGGCGACGGCTGGGCAACGCTCCATTGCGACAGCGGGTTGGTGTTCGCGTTCCAGCGAGTGGAGGACCACCGGCCGCCGCGGTGGCCGGATCCTGCTCGGCCCCAGCAGTTCCACCTCGACCTGGAGGTCGAAGACCTCGACCAGGCCCAGGAAGAGGTCATCGCAAGGGGAGCCACGCTGCTCGATGCGGGTGAGGGAAAGCGGAGTTGGCGCGTCTTCGCCGACCCCGCCGGGCACCCGTTCTGTCTCATCCGGCACTGACTGGTATGCGGGGGCTCGCCAGTTGGGCCGCGTAACGGCTGGGGATTTTGGAGC
Organism: Streptomyces sp. NPDC014006; assembly: GCF_043088925.1. Taxonomy (NCBI): domain Bacteria; kingdom Bacillati; phylum Actinomycetota; class Actinomycetes; order Kitasatosporales; family Streptomycetaceae; genus Streptomyces; species Streptomyces sp. NPDC014006. Next base: position 367,229 of record NZ_JBICAJ010000004.1, read on the forward strand.
CGACAGCGCGGACGTACTTGTCGAAGGCGTACGTGTCCGCGGACGCCCGCGCACCCGCTTCTTCGTCGAACCGACTCGCCGACTCCCCACCGGGAACAAGGCATACCGCCTGTCGGACGGAGCCGTGCTCCTCCTCACGGAAGTCAAAGACGGGGACCGGACGGGCCGCACCTACGACACGGCGATACCACCGGACGAAGAGGTCACCAAGGACCCCCGCCCCGTGGCACGCCACCAGGACGCGGTGCTGGGCGCGGCCCGGAGCCGGCTGCTCAGGCAGGCAGCCTGCCGACGGCCATGAACCGGCGCACCGTCAGCCGCCTGGCCGGCTGATTGATGCAGGGTCACTGGTCATGGGGCGCACGGCGGGCCCTCCGTGCGGCTTGACCGGTTCTCGTCGTAGGCGCCGCAGACCAGTACGGCCTTCGGCTCGTCGCCGAGTTGGCGCAGGATCACCAGTGTCTTGTCGACGGGCGGTGCGTTGCCGCCCTGGCCGTAGGAGACCTCCCCCGTCGCGCCGTTGAAGTGGACACCGCCACTGAGCGCGACCAGTACCGAGCTTCGCTTGATCTCCTTGTCGCGCAGCCACGCCTGGGCCACCGCCTGCGACAGGACGTGGAAGGCGTCGTAGGACACCGCGGAGTGGCCGTCCTGCCGCCACGGGTCGATGCCGCGTGCGCCGGCCCGTACGAAGTCGTCGTAGGCCGACACGAACATGCGTGTCCTGTCGCTGGCGTACTCGCTGGTGACCGGCAGTCGGTGCGCCGAGTAGTACAGGCGCAGCCAGTTCTTGTTGGCGAAGGCGCCGGTCTGCGCCACGTTGGTCAGCTCGTTCCCGCCGAGCACGGTGATGGGACGGTCGATGCAGGTGCCGCGGGTATCCATGGCGGTGATGAACGCGGCGAAGTCCTTGGCACGAGCCGACCAGTACACGACCGACTCCGGCTGCTCGGCGAGCGCCTGGCAGAGCTGCTCGGCGAGCACGTCGGCGCTGGACAGGTTGGGCGCGCCGCCCGGCGGCTGCGGGTCGAAGTCGCCGTCCTGGTTGAAGTTGAAGATCCGCGTGGTGCCGGGGAAGGCTGCCACGAACCGGCCGGCGAGACTGCGGCTGTACAGGTCGGCGGAGGACTCGATGACGATGGCCTGCCGGGCGGGGGAGCAGCCGTCGCCGTCGTCGCGCCGGGCGATGATGTTGGCGCTGTGTGCGAAGTCCGCCTCGATACGGGCTTCCCGGCCGTTGTCCGGCGTGAAGGGCCAATAGGTGACGCTCGCCGCTCCGTCCAGCATCTCGTTCGCCGTGGCCGTGGTGCCGACGGTCGGGATCCGGCCCTCGCCGAGCACCTGGAGGGCGGCCCGCGTCTCGTCGCGGCTCTGGGCGTACGCGAGAACACCGACCGCCTTCCTGTAATCCTCCGCCTTGCTTTCGGCGCCGGCCTCGGCGACCAGCTTCCGCGCCTCCGGCACGGCGTTGCGGTACCCCTCTCCCGTCGGGCGCACGTCGACACGCAGCGGCACGAGGTTCTGGTCGGAGGAGGCGTCGGAGTTCAACTTCTGCTGCCACATGGCGATGCCGCGCAGTTCCGGGATCGTGCCGTCGAACCGCGTCTCGTCCTCTGTGCGTGGTCGGCTGGAGACGAACGCGACGACGGTGCGCACTCTGCGGCCCTGCCGGGCGTAGCCCTCGGCGCGCTTGTTCTGCGCGGTGATCGCCTGGAGCGCGGCGTCGTACCAGCCCTCGGGGTCCAGTGGGACGGGGCTGGTGCGGGCCGCCGTGGCCACGGACTCGCTGCCGCCGAGACAGGTGCGGTCACCGCCGTCGCGGATGCGCTCCGCGGTGATGCCGCCCGCGGTGAGGGCGAGGGCGGCCGTGGCGGCGAGGAGGGAGGCCGTGGTGCGCCAGCTGGTGCGGAAGGGGCGGTGCGGTTCGACGTGAGCGACGGGCAGGCCGGGGCCGGTCAGGGCGGGCTCGCGGAACACGACCGTGACGGGGCCGCCGTCCTGCGCCCCGAGCGCGCTCGCGGCCTGCGAGAGGGTGCACTCGCGTGGCTGCAGCTCGGCGAGCACTTCGGGGGACGGTTTGCCCACCGCGACGACGAGCGGTCCCGGGCGCGGGGCGGTGGCCTGCAGCTGGTGCAGGGCGCGCAGGAAGCGCTCGGCGCGGCGGGCGCCCTCCGTGCCGGGCGGTGGCACCTCGACGAGCAGCACGGGCCGTGTGGTGCGGCGGCGCCGCTTGGGCAGGTACCTGCCGATCTTCGGAGTGGCCAGGTCTTCGAGGAGCGCCCGGAGCAGGATCCTCTCCAGGGCCTGCAGCGCCTCCTCGTGGCGCGGCTCGCCTGGTGTGCCGCGCAGCCGGGGCCCCTGCATGGTGGCGACGTGGGCCATCGCCCGGTACAGGTCCCTGCGGCCCCCGGCATCCGGCATACCGCCGCACCAGCGCCGCATCACCTTCCGCGAGATCCAGCGGGACCAGGCCCAGCGCGGGAGATAGCAGGTGAAGGACAGCCAGAAGACCCTGACCAGCCAGCCCTTCAGGTCGGCACCGTCGGGGGAGAGGCTGGTGGAGGCAGGCCGCGGCAGGTGCCCCAGCAGGCCACGGCGCTCGGCCTGCTGCCGGTCGCAGGCGTGCCGGCGCAGCTCGTCGGCGAGCCCGCCGACCGGCTGCCGCGGATGGTCCAGGACATGGGTGACGAGTGACCGCACCACGTCGAAGTGCGGGTACCGGTCGGGCGTCATGTGGCGCGGGGCGCCGTCCGCCAGCGCCAGACCGGCCGCCTCGGTGAGCAGCACGGGCTCGTCGGCGGCATGGACCAGGGCGTACGGGACGAGCTTTCCCCGGTCGTCGAGGGGCCTGCGTAACGCCTCCAGGATGCGCGCGGTGCCGTCCTCGTACACGCTGCCCTCGGCGTCGACCCGGAAGACGAACAGGGGCGGGCGGGTGGCCAGCCGGGCGGGGTCGGAGGGCCCGATCGTCGTCGGGTACTCACTGACGAAGGCGTCCGCCCTCGCGTTGTCCGGGTCGGGAAAGAGCTCGTCGGAGTCAGTCCGGAATGGCGTCATGCGCACGGCCCCCGTTGCCAACTGCTGTCGCCGTAACAGCAGGGGGGACAGGTTACGCGTCCAACAGGCCCGGTAACAACGGGTGTTCACAGGATGCTCGAACTGTAACAACGGTTGCCCGCGCGAGCAGGTGCCTTCCTCCGGCCACCGGGCTGCGTCTGTCGGCCCCGGAGCGAGGACGCGGAGCGCCACCTTGCGGGAGAAGCTGCAGCCGTACGACGACCCGGCCAAGGCAACCCCGGGCTCGCAGTGGTGGTCCGCTGGGACACGTATCATGGGCCGGCCTGCTGTGTACGTTCAGAACGTCGCTCACGAACGGACCGAAAGGGCGAAGGTGCCGGAGAGGAATCTCGAGTTCGGGAGATACGGAGCTCGCGGCATCAAGGGGCACGAGGCCGTGGCCCGGCAGCTCGACGCTCTCGCCGGTTTCATCGCGACCCCCGTCACGACGCGCCGCGGCCTCCTTGCGCGCCTGCACTACCTCACCCGCAGCGACCGCGCGCGCCGGGCGGCCCGAGAGGCCGGCCTGACCGTCACCGACCGCACGCTGAAGGCATGGCTGGACGGCAGGCGGGCCCCGTCGAAGCAGAAAGGGGCCGCAGCCCCTTGCACACAGCCGACCACGTGTGGGTGGCCGTGCCGGCACGCTACGCCTGCTGTCCCGTAGCCACTCCCCGCGCCGCGGCCGCCGCCAGCAGGCGCAGCACGTCGCCGAGTGCTCGGCGGGCTTCAGGGTCGGCCACGACGCCGCTCCCGTCGACCGTCCTGCGGTCCACCGGAATCCTGGCGCAGGCGGACTCCACGATGTGAGCGCCGGTGTATCCCAGTACCGTCCGCAGCGTTGCCTGCGCGCCCTCACCCCGGCCCGGAGCCGCAGCGTTGACCCAGGCGACCGGCTTGTCGCAGATCTCCGTTCCGCCGACCGTCCAGTCGAGCAGGTTCTTGAACGAACCCGGCAGTGTGCCCGCGTACTCGGGCGCGCAGATGAGGATCCCGGCCGCGTTGTCGATCGCCGCACGCAGTTCGGCCACCGGCGCGGGCAAGGGGGCGGTGTCGTCGTCGGGGTTGAAGTGCGGCAGCCCCGCCAGCCCGTCGTACAGCAGCGCTTCCACCTTGACGGACGGCGCCACGTCCTGCGCGGTGCGCAACACGGCCTCGTTCGTGGAGCCGTTGCGCAGGCTCCCCGACAGCAACAGAATCACCGGTAGTGCGGACATCCGCCCAAGCTACCGCCCCTGCGACGGAATCGGCCAAGGACCGTCGGCCACCATCGGCGCGCGGGCGGGCGGCACCGGGAAGTAGCCCCGGATGCCGCCCGTCACGCGTGCGCTGTCAGCTGACGTTGACGGCGGTCCAGGCGGCGGCGACCGCCTTGGACTCGGCGCTGTCGGCGCCGTAGAGATCGGCGGCCGCCGAGAGGGTGCCCTTGCGGGCGTCGGCGTAGCCGGTGGTCGACGTGAAGTACGTGGTCAGCGCCTTGTACCAGATCTGCAGCGCCTTGTCCCGGCCGATGCCGGTGACGGTGGAGCCGTCCTGGGTGGGGGAGTCGTAGTCGACCCCGTTGATCGTCTTCTTGCCGCTGCCCTCGGCCAGCAGGTAGAAGAAGTGGTTGGCGACGCCGGACGAGTAGTGCACGTCCTTGTCGCCCACGGTGGAGGACCAGTAGTCCGCCGAGCCGCCGTCCTTGCTGGGCTTGTCCATGTAGCGCAGCGGGGTGCCGTTGCCGTTGATGTCGATCTTCTCGCCGATGAGGTAGTCACCGACGTCGCTGGAGTTGTTCGCGGCGAACTCCACGCCGGTGCCGAAGATGTCGGAGGTGGCCTCGTTCAGGCCGCCGGACTCCCCGGAGTACTCCAGGCCGGCGGTGTTGGAGGTGACGCCGTGGCTCATCTCGTGGCCGGCGACGTCCAGCGAGGTCAGCGGGTCCTTGTCGGCCTCCCCGTCGCCGTAGGTCATGCAGAAGCAGCTGTCGTCCCAGAACGCGTTCACGTACGCGTTGCCGTAGTGGACGCGCGAGTAGGCACCGACGCCGTCGTTCTTGATGCCGTTGCGGCCGAAGGTGTTCTTGTAGAAGTCCCAGGTCTGCTGCGCGCCGTAGGCGGCGTCCGCGGCGGCGGTCGCCGCGTTGGCGACGGTGCCGTCGCCCCAGGTGTCGTTGTCCTGGGAGAACAGCGTGCCGGTGCCCGAGGAGCCGTGATTCAGATTGTACGTCTTGTGACCGCCGCGCGTCGCATCGGTGAGCGTGTACGACGAGCCGGACTGAGTGCTCGTCAGGTCGACCTTGCCGCTGTACTTGGTGTTCCCGACACCGGTCTCGATGCCCTGGTACTGGAAGAGCTTCTTCCCGGTGGCGGCGTCGGTGATGACGTGCAGCTCGTTCGGGGTGCCGTCGTCCTGGAGGCCGCCGACGACGGTCTCGTAGGCGAGGACGGGCGTGCCGGATCCGGCCCAGACCACCTTGCGGGGCGCCCGCTCCGCACGGGACTTCGCCGAGCCGGCGGCCTTCGCCAGGCCGAGTGCCTGCCGTTCGGCCTGGGCGGGGGCGATGCCAGGCGCCAGCGACGCGAGCTTCAGCGCGCTCTTCGACGCTCTGGTCACGCCCTCGGTCCTGCCGGACTTCGCGGTGTGCACGATCAGGTCGCCGCCGAGCACGGGCAGGCCGGCGTAGGTGCGCTCGTAGCGCGTGTGCACGGTGCCGTCGGCGTCCCGGACGACGTCCTTGACGACCAGCTTCTCCTGGGCGCCGAGTCCTATCGCCTTCGCCGTGCCGGCGGCCTCGGTCCGGGCCTGCTGGATGAGGGTGGTGCGGGCCGTCGCGGACAGGGCGACCGGTGCGGCGCCGGACCGGCTTGTGCCGGTGGGCTGGGCCGTGGCGGTGGCGCTGAGCGTGGTGCTCATCAGCGCTCCGGCTGCGACGGCGGTGGCAACAGCCAGCAGGGTGTGCTGGTGACGCTTGGAACGGGAGTTCACGCAGACTCCTTGTGTATGTGTGGGGGGTGGTCCGGTCGGTATGGGGCCGACCGGTTGTTCGTGGGGGTGGTGGAATCGCGCCGCGGCCTGACAGGCGGTGAATGTCATGCTCATGACATGAAGCGCGCTGAGCTGCGACGGCAGTGGACGCTGACGGAACAGTCCGTCGCGTACGCAAGGAACGAGGACGCCCGGCAGGTGCGGGCGGCGCGACTACGGTCTCCGGGCTGGGCCGAGGCTTTCCGCGAGCCGGGCAGGCACACGGGAGGCGGGCAGCCTGAAGGCGGCGCGGCACATGAAGTCTCCAAGAAATGTGGGGGGTTGGAGAGGTGAACACGACAAAACCGCAGGGGTGACACCGAGCGCCATGCCCGACTCCAAGATCCGACAACTCCCCCACGCCTCCTTCACCGGCGGGACACAGAACGGCGGCCTGGACCGTACCTTTCGCGGTGTGACCGGCATGATCGGTCAGGCGGGGCTGAGCGGATGTGCCGCCGTGGTGGAGCGGGGCGGCCAGGAGTGCGGGGCGAGGATGCCGAGCACGTAGGCGCGGGCCACGAGTGCCGGTCGGGTGGCGGCTCCCAGGAGGCGCCTGAGGCGCGCGAGATGGTAGTCGACCGTCTGCCGCGACAGACGCAGTGCCTCGGCGATGCCGGCGTTGCTGTAGCCGGCGGCCAGCAGGGCGAGTATCCGCACCTGGGTGGCGGTCAACGCGAGCTGGGGCTCGTGGCTCATGCCGGGCCGGGTGACGACCGCCCACACGCCCAGGTCCCGGCCCCGGGCGCGGCTGACGACGCTCAAGTGGACCCACACGCGGCGCCGGCGCCGGTCCCCGTCGATGAGCACGGCAGTGGACTGCGCGCTTCTGCGTCGACCACCGGTGAGGTCGTCCCAGATCGCGTGCAGCGCGGCGCGTTCCGGTGTCTCGGCCAGCAGGGCGTCGGCCGGGGATCCCAGCAGGTCGCGGAGCCGGACGCGCAGCAGTTCGGCGGCGGCGGTGCTCGCCTCCCCGACCACCCCGTCCGCGGACAGGCGCAGACAGGGCAGACCGCTGTGGTCCCGCAGGGCGCGCAGGTCCTCCTCGGCCCGGCGCCGCTGGTCGAGCGCGTGGGTGTACTCGCTGACATCCACGTAGATGCCCGCCACGCAGCGCAGCGCGCCCCAGTTCACGGGGAAGCGGTAACCGGCCGCGTGACCGGGGGAGCCGTCCGTGCGCCGGTAGACGAGCGTGTGCCGCACGGAGTGGCCGCCGGTGAGGACCTCGTCGTCCAGGGCGAGGAACCGGGCCGCGTCCTCGGGGCCGTCGAACTCCGTCAGATGACGGCCGATCAGGCGGTCGCGCGTGGTCCCGTACAGGTGGGCATAGGCGTGGTTGGCCCAGACGTAACGCCCGGCTGGATCGCGAACGAACAGCGCGGCCGGGCTCAGGTCGGCGAACGACGTGTACGCTCCGGTGCCCGCCGGGGCGCCGCCCACCTCGACCGCTACGCCACGGCTGCGACGCCGCCGCTCGCCCTCGCCCGGGGCCCACCAGTTGACGTCGAAGGTGCGGCCTTCGAACCGCGCCTGGTAGGGGCCGTCGTCGAACCGGGCCGACGGGCCGCCCAGATCGGCCCGCAGCGCTTCCAGAAACCGACGGACGGCGCGCTCGTCGGCGAAGGCGCCACCCCCGCTCTCGACCGGTCCCGAGCCGTCGTCGGCCTCCCACCAGGACACCGGGAGAGTGGCGAGCAGCGTCTTGAAATCGGCCTCGTCCACGGCTCAACTCCTTCAATCTTCGACGAATGTCACTGTGCGTGACACCTCATGCGTGTCCGGTGGGTGCCGGGACATGCCGGGAGGGCCGATGTGGGCCGACCGCCGCAGACGTGCTCACGAACCGGGCGCCGAGGCATCACCGGACCTTCACAAGACGCCAACTCCCCTCCGGACTCAGGCATTCGCCTGATGAGTCCGTGGTCGGCACGGCGAGTGGCGGGCAACCGGACTGCTTCGCTGGAAGAGACCGCGAAACGGCGAGAGCACCGGTGAACCCCGGGCGCCGCCGCTTCGCCTGCCGCGCGAACCCTGGCGCGGCATCGACAAAAACCCCCGGAGCAGAAGGAGTTGGAGTCCCGTGGCGAAGGTGCTGTACGTGCATGCCAAGGGCGGGCCCCCGGTCGGGTACGCCCTGCCGAGGGTGGCCGCGAGGTCCGAGGTGCACCTGCTGGCACTCAGCGAACTGCCCGCCGGCCATCCGCTCTCGGAACTGTGTGCCTCGGTCGTCGCACGAGGAGCCACGGGCGCGGACGACCTGGTCGAACTCATCGTCTCCCGTGCCCGCGAGGTCGGTGCGGACGCGGTGGTCACCTTCTCGGAGTACGCGGTGGTCGCGGTCGCCGAGGCCTCGCACCGGCTCGGGCTGCGCGGTGCCGGTCCTGCCGCGGCCCTCGCCCGGGACAAGCGCCTCATGCGCGCGGCCTGGGAGCGCCGGGGAATACCGCAGCCCCGGTTCCGGCCCGTCGCGACGGCGGAACAACTCGCGACGGCTACGCAGGAGTTACGGTGCCCACTGCTGCTGAAGGCGGCCTGGAGCGCCGGATCGACCGCGCACCAGATCATCGCCACGCCCGCGGACGCCCCCGCCGCCTGGGCCCGTTCGTACGCGGTGATGACGGAGTCGGCGCGCCTGGGATTCGCCGAACTCCATGTCGCGGGCGCCGGCGAGGACTTCATCGTCGAGGAGATCGTCAGCGGCTGCGCCGAGGAGTGGTTCGAGGGACCGGGCTGGGGCGACTACGTCAGCGTCGAGGGCGTGGTCGTCGAGGGTGCCTTCCGGCCCGTCTGTCTGAGCGGCCGCATGCCGACCGTGGCACCGTTCACCGAACGCGCCGGCATCACCCCGGCCGCCGTCGGGGACGAGGCGCAGGCCAGGATCGTGGACCTGGCCCGGCAGGCCGTGGACGCCCTCGGTCTGGACAACTGCGGCACCCACACCGAGATCAAGCTCGGTGCCCACGGCCGCATGTGGGTGATCGAGACGGCGGCGCGCTTCGGCGGCGCGATGACCGTGCCGCAGATCGAGGAGGTCTTCGGACTCGACCTGGTCGGCACGTTCACCGACCAGTTGCTCGGCGGCTCGCCCGACTGGCCGTCCGAGGCGCTGACGCCCGCGGACGCCAAGGGCGCGGCCGGATCCCTGGTCGTCCTCGCCGTGGACGGCTCGGGCGACCCGTGGCGCCACCGGCACGTGTGGGACTCCGCCTCAGTGGTCCGTTCCGCTCCGCTCGGCGCCGGCAGCACGCTGTCCGTCGTGTGGGAGAGCTCGCTGCCGGACGGCACACCCGTCCCGGTCTACGACCCGGCCGCGGGCGCCAACACCATGGCCGGGCTGTGCCGGCTCTCCGCCGACCAGCCGCAGACCGTCGTGCGCGACTTCACCGCCCTCGTGGACGCCCTACCGGACATCCTGCCCGTGTACGCCGCGCGGGAGGTGCGGGCATGACCTTCACACTGGACCGGGCCGATGTGCCCGAGGCCGGCGGGGACCGCACCGTCGTCGGCGCCAACCTGTCCCTGCCGCTCTTCCGCACGCTGTCCGGGGTGCTCGCCGGACACCCGTACCTCAAGGTCGTGGTGGACCGGGTCGAGCACACCTGGCACCTGCTCGACACCCGGGTCCACCCCTTCCACGTCAACTACATCGCCACCCGCGTCCTCGGCCTGACCCTCGACGAACTCGACGCCGACCTCGACGCGTTCAACGCCTCCGTGTACGCGGACCCGGAACGCCGGTTCCTGCTGGGCGTGCTCTCCCTGCACACCGATCGGGCGGCGGACGGCTCCGAGTGCCCCTTCCTGGTGCTGGAGACCACCGAGGCGGACACCATGCACGGCGCTCTGCTGGAGGAGTTCTACCTCTATGTGCGCGGACGGGTGGACGGACGGCTGCCGCTGCTGCTGAAGCCCGCCAACCACGGCCAGGAACTGGAACTGGCCTCCGTCAGCGAGGCGCACGTCCCCCGCATCCTCAGCCACGCGCTGTTCGGCAACCGGACGCGCACCTGCCTGAACCCCGGCGAGGCCGAGGGCCGCCTGCGGCACTTCCGCACCCCGGCCGAGTACGAGGCCGCCGCCGCGGAACTCGGCTGGTCGGACATCGTCGCCATGCCCCGTCTGCCCGACGACGTGCCCAGGGTCGCCGGCTTCGTCAACACCGCCCCCATCACGCCGCTCTCCCACACGAACGTGCTGGCGTCGGGCTGGGGCATCCCGAACGCGATCGTCCGCGACCTCGACGCCCTCGCGCGGCGCGACGGCCTGGACGGCGCCTGGGTGCGCTACCGGGTGAGCGAGGACTCCGTCACCCTGGAGCCGCTTGCCGCCGCACCGCACCTGCAGAAGCCCGCCTGGCACCAGCAGCGCATCCGCATCGAGACACCGCTGCTGGAGGAGGCCCCCGTCCTGGCCCTGCACCGGCTGCGCCGCACCGACCGCGACAGTTACGGCACCAAGGCGGCCAACCTCGGAGAACTCCACCACGTCCTGGACAGCCGCACCGCCGACCTGACGGAGTTCTACGCCCGCCCGCGCCCGCCACGCCGCGACCTCTTCGGCCATCTGGGCGCTCGGCTCGGCGAGCAGGGGGCGTCACGGGAGCAGCTGCGAGCCGCCGCGGCCCGGTGCGTCGCTGAGACCGTCCGAGCCCCCGAGGGCGTGGCGCTGCCGTTCCGCCTGCACCACCTGTTCCTCACCTCCTCGCCCGCCCTCCAACAGGGCATCGGCAAGCTGAAGATGGCCATGGAACTCGAGGCGTTCGACATCGTGGACCCGCTGTGCCTGAACCTCCAGCACCTCGTGCGCGCCACACCCATGCCCGAGGAGGTGACCAGGGCGATCACGGCGTCCGTGCCGGGGCTGCCGGAAGGCGGGCACCGCATGGTGGTCCGCTCCTCTTCCAACGCCGAGGACCTGCCGGGCTTCTCCGCCGCGGGGATCTACGACTCGGTGACCACGGTCCACGGAACGGACCAACTCATGGACGCCGTGCGGCAGGTGTGGGCGTCGCTGCTGTCGCCGCGCAGTGTGCGCCTGCGCCACCAGTTCGGCATCTCCCTGGACGACACCTACATGGGCGTGATCGTCCAGGAGTACCTGCCCGCGAGCCTCGGGGGTGTGCTGGTGACCTGCAACCCGACCCGCCGCGAGGACTTCCGCAACGTGTACGTGAACTGCGCGCCCGGTTCGCCGGAGCGGGTCGTGGACGGCTCGGTGCTGCCGCACCAGTACCTCTACAACACCGTCGAGGGCGGCGGACGCACGCTCGACGTCGGCACCTCGGGCCAGGACCTGCCACCGCGGACCCGGGAGGCGCTGGCCCGACTGGCGCTCACCGGACGCCTGTTGCAGTCCCACTTCAGCGCGGACGACCCCGACGACGCCCTGGACATCGAGTGGCTGATGACCGACGAAGGGGCGTTCCGCCTCGTCCAGGTCCGCCCCTACGCCCGGTGAGCGGCCGCATGCACCGCAGGCCCGCATACCGGCGTCGTCGCGCCGAGCGGGTCGCCTCCCCGGCGGCCCGCCGGATCATCCGCCTGAACAACGGCTTCCAGCTGCTGTTCAACCTGCTGTGGTGGATGCCCGTGTTCTACGCCTACCAGCGCGACGCCGGTCTGTCCGACGGCCAGATCTTCGGCATCCAGAGCATCTACTACATCGCGTTCTGCCTGTTCGAGATCCCCACCGGTGTCATCGCCGACCGCATCGGCGCCCGCAACTGCCTGCGGGCGGGCGCGGTCGTCATGACGGCCGCGAACCTGGCGCCGGTTCTGGCCCCGTCGTACACCGGCTTCCTCGTGCACTTCCTCGCCATCGCGGCCGGCCGCTCACTCGCCTCGGGCGCCGCGAGCGCCTATCTCTACGACGGTCTGCGCGCAGAGGGGGCGGAGGCGCACTACCTGAGGGCCGAGGGCACCGCGCGGTCGCTCGGGCTGGCCGCGAAGGTCGTCTGCTGGCCGCTCGTCGGCCCGCTGATGGCGCTGGCCACGCCGACCCCGTACGTGCTCAGTGCGGCCGGCGCCGCCGGGTCGCTCGCCTGTGCCCTGGCGCTGCCCCGCCTCGCGGCGCGCCCGCGGGACACCGGGCCGCACGCGCGCGGGCGCCGCGGCAGCACCCTGCTGCGCGACACGGGTGCCGCCCTGCGAGCCCTGCGCGCCTCCCCGTGGCTGCCGCTGCTCATGGTGCAAGGCGTGGCAGTGTTCACGCTGTCGCGCATCTGCCAGGTCAACCTCTTCCAGCCCGTGCTCTTGGACCACGGGATCGGGGAGAGCACCCACGGCAGCGTGCTCGCGGCCATGACGGTGGCCGAAGCGGTGGCCTCGGCGCGCCCGCAGTGGCTCAGCCGCCGGCTGTCGGCGGTCCAGTGGGTGTCCCTGCTGAGCGTGGCGCTCGCCGCCGTCCTCGCGGGCACCACCCTCGGCGGGCCCTGGCTCGTGGTGGTGTCGCTGTGCGCGTTCGCCGCGATCACCGGGTTCGTCTATCCCGTGCAGCGCAAGCTCGTCAACGACGCCGTCCCGGCGGACGCGCCGCGCGCCACGCTGCTGTCCGTGGAGAGCATCGTGGACCGCGGGGTGTGCGCCCTGGCCGCCGTGGCCGCGGGCGCCTACCTCGCGGCCGGCCGGCTCGACGCGCTGCTGTGGCAGAGCGCGGCGGTGACGTGTGTTCTGATGCCGGTGCTGCACATGGCGCTGCGCCGGGCACCGGCACGCACCGCACGTGAGCCCACCGCCCAGGGCGCCACAGCGGGGCACGCGCAGGGCTCCGCGCCGCACCCCGCCCCGGAGCCGGAGCAGCCCGTGCCCCTGCCGGTCGACGAGTGCGCCGCCGCGCAACCGCCATCGGGACTCTCCCCCGGGAGGGCGACGGGGGGCCGCTGACGACGACTGCGTCCCCTACCCTCGTACACGGAGACGCCGGACGGCGTGGGCATCCACTGCGGGGAGGCGATGGTGCTCGGCAGGGGCACGCGTCTGCTCGCAGGCGCCGTGATCACGGCATGCTTGGTGCTCGTCGGCCCCAGCGCACCGGTCGGGTCGGTGCCCGCCGCGGTCGCCAGGGACGTCGTACCGAACCGGGTCATGACGTGGAACCTCTGCAACCCCTGCAAGGCGAGGAGCGTCGATCGGGCGGCGGAGATCGCCACGTATGCGCCACAGGTCATCGGCCTGCAAGAAGCGTGCGTGCGGGACGTCGAGAGGATCCGGGCCGATCTGGCCCGCCACTACGGGCTGCGTTACCACGTTGCGTACGGCTCCGTTCTGCGGAACTGGGGTCGCTGTGGGGGAGCGCCGTGGCATCCGGGGGCCTTCGGACAGGCGATCCTCTCGGCGGCACCGATCACCGACGTCGTCACCGCGGAATACCCCGACGGCGGGTCCGAAGACCGCGGCTACATGGCCGTCACCACCACGGTGGGCGGCCAGTCCGTCCGCGTGTTCGACACACACCTCGCCCAACGACGTCAGGAGGCGGTCCGGGCGGAACAGACCCGCGTGCTCGCCGCCGCCGTCGCCCGGCACGACCGCGTGATCGTCCTCGGTGACTTCAACGCCGTGCCGGATACCCCGGAACTCGGCGAGATGTGGGCCTTGGCAGCGGACGCGGACCCCGGGTGTCACCACGCGCCCACCAGTGACTGCGAGCCGACCACCGACTGGCAGAGCAAGTTCGACTACGTCTTCCTCCGAGGCATCGTCGCGCTCGGGCACCGGGTGCAGCCGACCCCGTACTCGGACCACCACCTGCTGCTCGCCGACCTGCGGAACGGCACCGTTCACCCCTGACCGAACGCTCGGCTCCGGGCCGCGCCGGCGCCGCCGTCGGCGCCGAACACCGCCTCCAGGTGGCGGCCGAGGCGTGTGGTGTCGGGCCGTTCCAGCCGGGCGCCGAGGTATCCGTCCGGGCGCACCACGAGCGCCGTCGGCTCCTGCCCGGAGATCGCGTACCGCAAGGCGAACTCACCGTTGCGGTCCCGGTAACAGGGGACCGGGATCGGAACGCCGTGGGGCGGCGCCCCGGCCGGACACACCGCGCACACGTCCACCCGCCCGCCGGACTTCAGCCGCGCCTGCTCCACCAGCTCCCCGTACGAGGCGACGCCACCGGCGCCGTACGACGACCCCGGCCCGTACAGCAGCAGCACGGTGCCGCGCTCGCGCAGGACGTCGTGGAGACGCATCGGGTAGGTGGCGATCGGGCCGGTGAGTCCGCCGCAGTCCGGGGCCCGGTCGCCGGGCCGTGGGCCGGGACCGCCGCCGGGCGGGTCGACGACGGGGCTGCCCCGGTAGCCGACCAGGAGTTGGGCCTCGCGGAGCATCACCGTGCCGGGACCCTCCGGGTCGCTCTGCACACCGCCCGCGGTGGCGTGGCGCACGGTCCGGCCCACGACCTCCTCGCCGACCGGCCGGCGCTCGGCGTCGTAGCTCGCCGGCAGGCCGGCGGAGGCACGGCCGGCGAGGGCGAGGGCGAGCTTCCAGGCGAGGTTGCAGGCGTCCTGGATACCGGTGTTCATGCCCTGGGCGCCGGTGGGCGGGTGGATGTGGGCCGCGTCTCCGGCGACGAACACCCGCCCCTCGCCGTACCGGTCCACGATCCGGTGGCTGATCCGGAACACCGAGGACCAGCGCAGGGCCGACGCCGTGGTGCGCTGGGGGGAGAGCCGGTCCAGCACGGCCTGGATGTCCGGGAGGCCGGGCACCCGCCGGCCCTCCAGACCGTGCGCGACTCCATCGCCACCAAAGGCTTCGGGTCCGGAGGAGCCCGCGTCCTCCGGCCGTACCGCCGACAGCTCCGGCGGCACCCGCATCGACATGCGGTACCGCTTCACACCCGGCAGCGGGATGCACACCAGGGCGTCGTCCACCGCACCGGCACCGTCCAGGTGCAGGGCGCGCAGGCCGTATCCCTCGGGCAGGTCCCAGTCGACCTCCACGTCCCCCAGCATGTACTCCTCCGGGAACGCACCGCCCTCGAAGGCGAGCCCGAGGCCCTTGCGGACGATGCTGTGCGCGCCGTCGCAGCCCACCAGGAAACGCACCCGCAGCTCCTCCTCGGTACCGGTAGCGCGGGTCAGGCGGGTGGTCACTCCCTCCGCGTCCTGCTCGAAGGAGACCAGTTCCGTGCCGCGCTCGACCTGCGTGCCGTGCCGGGCGAGAGCCTCCTCGGTCAGACGCTCGGTGTCGTACTGGGGGAGCGCGGCGAACCCGTACGGCACATCCGGCGGCAGAGCCAAGTCGTAACGGCCCTGCTCGGCACCGTTGACGTACACGAGCTGGCCGCGCAGGGGCACGGCCACCTCGAGCGCGGCCCGGACCAGACCCATCCGGTCCCAGATCTCGAGGGTACGGGGCTGGACCCCGACCGCCTTGGCGTACGGGAGGCGTCCGGGCAGCCGGTCGACGATCCGGCAGGCCGCCCCCTGCCTGCGCAGCTCCAGGGCCGCGGTGAGCCCGACCGGCCCGGCTCCGACGACGAGCACGTCCGTGTGATTGCCGTGTGCCACTGACGCCTCCTGGACGTGCGGCCCCCGAACGGGTCGTTTCCACCATGGTCACTCGGCTTGGCGAGCGCTCACCACTCGGGGCGGACGCCCCCGGGACGGCTATCCGCAGTCACCCGCTTTGTCGTGGGCCCCATACCTTTTGTCGTGGGCCCCATAGCTTTCGTCCATCGGGGCGCCTGATCCGTGGGCGGTCAGAGATGCTCAGTTGGTGGGGTGAGCACCCGGCGCGGGCGTGGCAGGCGGCATCGGCGGCAGGCCGGCCGCGAGGTCCGGCAGCAGGACGGGCTCCAGCCGGACCCGCTCCTGAGCGGCGAGATACCGCCTGAGTTCCGGCGGCCGGTAGGCGGGGTCGCGGTCGTAGCGCTCCTTGGCCGGCACCGCCAGGAACTCGTTCCCGTCGGGCTCGTTCTTGTCGTTCACGGCGCTGCCCAGGGGCCGGTGGTAGTCCTTGGCCAGCCGGTACAGGCCCTTTCGGGACTCGTGCAGCGGGCCCGAACCGTCCGGCGCGACCCGGAAGTCGACACTGTCCCGCGGTCTCATCACCTGCGGCCCGGCCGCGCTGAGCGCGTCGCCGTCGAACTCCAGGCCGTACCGCCGCGCCTGGTCGACCATCCACAGCAAAGTGACGTCGGACAGCCCCGTCTCCATGTATCCGCCGCCGACGTCGAGGTGCACCCCGGCGAACCACACCTGCTTCAGCTCCTGCCCCTGCCGGGAGGCGCCGGACCGCTGGTGCCACAGCGCCGGCCGGAACGCCGAGCGCCTCTCGTCGATGGCCAGCGCCTGGAAAGCCCCGTTCACCCAGCGGCTCAGCTCGGTGTCGTGGAACGCCCAGCGGTGGTTGAACCGGTTCACCGCCGGCTGCAGGGCAGCGGCATCCGGCAAAGGTATGCCCAGCGCACCGACGGTGTCCCACACACCGATGAAGCGGATCTCCGTCTCCCGCGCGTACGAACGGCGGAACAACGTGCAAGCCGCGCCGTTCGGCTGCTCGTTCCGATCGCGGTAGAGGGACCATGCCTCCTCCATGCGCTCGGCGTGTTCCCGGCACAGGATGCCACTGTTGCGCACCAGCCCCGCGAGGCTGCGCGCGGTGAACGCTCCACGGCTGAAGCCGAAGAGAAACAGTTCGTCGTCGGGCTCGTACGTCTCGACGAGGAACCGGTAGGCGTCCGTGACGTTCCGCGACAGCCCCACACCGAAGGCCCCGCCGCGCAGCCGTTCCCGCCGCTGGGTACCGACGCCGCTGTGGTAGTAGATCCGCTGCTCCTTACCGGAGGCGGACCCCGGGCGCACGGAAAGAGCGACCTTGGCCACGTTCGTCTTGCTGGGCTGATCGGCGAAGTTCCAAGTGCCGTCGCAGCAGACGACCAGACGCTTGGCCATGACCATCCCTCCTCGCCATAGCGTGGAGCGGGCGGATAGCACCAGTTCCATGCTTCCACCACGTGACGGACCGCGCCATACGGGAGGGGCCGACACCCGGCACCGATCCGCCGGGTCGCCGGCCGGCCCGCGATGCGGAGGACCGGTGCCGCCCACCGAAGAGGGCCACGGCGGCCAACTGGGCGGCCTCCGTGGTACGTTCCCAGTCGCCGTGCGCCGCAGCGAACCGAGGAGGTGAGACCGATCAACACCACGACAGATCGGGCCTCCTTCTCCCGCATGGCCTGAGGAGTGCCCGCAGAGGCATCCCGAAAGGCTTGAACCTGCATGCGTTTCACCTCTGAGACGTCCTTCGACGGCGTCCGCGAACAGGTTTTCGTCCTCGGCGACATCCCCGGCGCGTTGTGGACGCCGGAAGATGCGTCCGGCCCTCGTCCCCTCATCGTGATGGGCCACGGTGGCGGTCAGCACAAGAAGGCCCCCGACGTCCTGAACCATGCGCGCCGTTTCGTGGCCGACTGTGGTTTCGCCGTCGTTGCAGTCGACGTGCCCGGCCATGGCGACCGGCCGGTGGACGAAAAGTACGACCGGATGGCGGCCGAGAACCAGGCGCGCGTGGAAGCCGGCGAAGACATGGTGCCGCTGATCGCGGGTTTCCAGGCGCTGGTGGCCCGTCAGACCGTTCCGGAATGGCGGGCGGTCCTGGATGCGGTGCAGCAACTCGACCATGTCGGCGCCAGTCCGGTGGGCTACTGGGGGGTGTCGCTCGGGTGCGGCCTCGGCGTGCCGTTCGTCGCCGCCGAACCCCGGGTCCGCGCCGCTGTGTTGGGACTCGGCGGAGTCCTGGGCAAAGCCGCGGACGCCGCGCGGATCACCGTACCCGTCGAATTCCTGGTGCAGTGGGACGACGAGCGCGTCCCACGGGAGCAGAGCCTGGCCCTGTTCGATGCCTTGGGGTCGGTCGACAAGACGCTCCACGCCAATCCCGGCAGGCACGGCGACATCCCGGCATTCGAGCTCGACAGCACACTGAGGTTCTTCTCCCGGCACCTCGCCTGATCACCCTGCGGCCGTCTCCGAGGCGCCGGCCGGCACTCCCTGCGGGCCGGCGCCTCGAGTGACCTTCGGCAATGTAGAGACCACGGGACACATTCGAGCCACGGGACACATTCGTTGCATTGCATACGATCCGGCTTCTCGCCTGGTTCCAGGCTGCAGAAGGTCGAGGACTGCCCTTGGAGAAAATCTACCTCGGCGGCAGTAGACATTGGTTCGTCGTCCGGTTACTGTTTTGGTGTACTCAGGAAGTCGAAGAGGGCACGGCAGACACGGACTGCCGCGCAAGCAGGTCAAGCAGGAAACGGCCCCGCCGGGGCCGCGAGCAGTACCCGTTGCATCAGCAGTACGACCGAGTAATCGAAGGTAAGGAGCAGAACGCCATCAGGATCGCCCGGGCGAGGAAGCAGTCCGCCCGGGTACCGCAGGCCCCGGATTGGAAGGTGGTCCCCGGTCACGCATCCGCGATCCCCGCAGCCCCGCCCACTCAGGCGGAACCTGCGGAACCGAAAAGCCGGCACGCAGTTTGCCGGTAGATGGTGTTGAAAGCTCGGGGCCCGGGTGCCAGTACGGCACCCGGGCCCCCCGACGCGTCCCTTGGAAGAAGAGGTTTATGCCCCCTCGCAGTACCCGCGCCGTCAGCCCTCTCGACGACGACGACTATCCGGCCTACACCATGGGCCGCGCCGCCGACATGCTCGGCACCACCCCCGCCTTCCTCCGAGCTCTCGGCGAACACCGCCTGATCAGCCCCCTGCGTTCCGAAGGCGGCCACCGCCGTTTCTCCCGCTACCAACTGCGCATCGCCGCCCGGGCCCGCGAACTCGTCGACCAGGGCACCCCCATCGAGGCCGCCTGCCGCATCGTCATCCTCGAGGACCAGCTCGAAGAAGCTCAGCGCATCAACGAGCAACTGCGCGCCGGCCACGTCGGCGAGCTTCAGCCGAAGACGCCGACCTGATCAGTGCGCGCACGCAGGGCGAGGGCGGTGGAGTGAGGGGCCGGAGCTGGGGTACCTGCGGCTGGGTACGACGCACGCATCATCGCGGGAGGTATCCATGGGCAAGCTGGGAGACCTGGCGAACAAGGCCAAGGCGATGGCGAAGGGCCACCCGGACCAGGCCGACAAGGGTGTGCAGGGCGCCGAGCGGGTGATCGACGAGCGTACCGGCAACAAGTACGACGCCCAGACGGACAAGGCCGCGGATGCGGTGCGCCGCTCCTACGGAAGCGGCGGTACCGCAGAGCGCTGACTCGCACACCGGTCCCTGGCCCCGGCGTTTCACGCGTGGGGGGTCAGGGACCATCTCATGTGGCCGAACTGCCGGATCAGTGTCCTCCCGGAAGTCCTGTGAGCCCCCTTCGCCCCCCGGAGTCAGACGCTCCGGGCGCGGCACCCTGGACGGACCACCTGCCCCGGCCCCACCCGCGGCGCCCGCCGGGCACGGGAGGAGGCGCTTCCGCTCACGGTCCGTAACGCCGATACCGCCTGCTTGCCCGGCACCTACGACCGCGTCGTCACCGTCCGGCTCACGCAGTCCTGTGCACGCATCCGGCAGGACGCTGTGGCTGAGCGCCAGGTGCAGGCCGACCGTGCGCAGAAAGCGCTCAGTAGCTGGTCGACCGGCAGGCTGGGGCTTTGCTCTGCGTGAGTCAGGAGTCGGTCGTAGAAGGCCTCGGCCAGCCTGCTGCGCAGGACGTCAGGTGTGGGGAAGCGCTGGTACAGCGCGGCCGGTGTAAGCCCCGCCTCGCGGGCGATCTGGGCCATGCTCGCACGCGAACCGAGTTTGCGCATCGCTGTCGCGATGTCCCACAGCGTCTTGTCCTCACCGGTTTGTGCGAACCCCTCGTCCGGCGTGTCCGCGTCATACCGCCGTCATCCGATTCACGCACACCGACTCCGCTCGACACGCATCTCGTCTTCGTGACCCTAGGAGAAATCATCACAATCTGACATGAGCCAGGATCCGCCGTTCGGAGGCGATCCATGACCAGGGCGACCGCCGAGGACGCTCAGCGCCCGTGTGAGACGCGGTCCTCGGTGGCCAGGGTCCATTGCAGGCTGCGGTGCGGGGTCCACTGCCGGCCGGTGCGGCGGCGCCGGGGCCGGGTGAGGACGCCGGAGCCGTCGGCGGTCTGGGCCGGATGGAGGAGGTGGGCGCGTTCGGCGTCGTCCAGCTGGAGGGCGCGGGCGACGGCTTCGAGGTCGGCGGGGGAGACGCCGGCGAGGTTGCCGCCACTCCCTGACGGCCGTCTCCTGACCCCGCGGACATCTATGGCGGGTCCCAGCGTCGGAAGGAGCGACTTCTTACGCCGCGCCGACGCGTCCGGCCGTGCCACCAGCGCGGTGCCGAGCCGGTGACCGGGCCGGTCGCCCTCAGGTGCGGAAGCCGACGTGCACGTGGTCGTGATGGGTGGCGTCGCTGAAGAACTGATCGGGGCGGCCGCCCGACAGCAGCACCGGACCGCCCACGTTGTAGGAACCGGCCGCCGCCGCGTCTCGCATGAACCGCTCGATCAGGCGCCGCGGTGTCGCCGGATCGACGACAGCATGTCCGTCGATCCGCCACACGTCGAAGGCACGGCCGCGCGGATGGTCGCTGGGCCTGGTGGTGCCGAACACGTCCAGTGGGTGTCCGGAGCGCACGACGCTCACCTCCAGCCGGTACGTCCGCGCCAGCGCGAGCATCGCCTTCGCCACGCTGGTGTGCACCTGACCACTGCGCAGGTCCGCCGCCGCGGCCGGCGGCAACACGATCCGGTCGTCGGACAGCACGGCCTGGAAAACCCGTGCCGGCGACCGGACGGCCGGTCCGGGGTGCGCCGGATGCAGCGCGTCGACCGTCCAACCGGACCCCGAGCGGGTCAGACGTACATCGACCGTCGTCCCGCCGGCGCTCACCGTGCCGCCGCGCCGGGTCCACTGCCGGCACACCACCAGCACGCTGGCCGACCGCGACAAGATGCCGCCGTACTGTGCGTCCACGACCTGCAGCGCGGCCTGGTCGGCCGTGGGCAGCAGCGTTCCCGCCTGATCGACGAGGGCCGCCGGCAGCCCGAGCCCGGCCGCTCTCGCCCGCGCCGCAGCCGTCCCGCCCTGCCCCTCGCCCCAGGCACCGATCACCTCCACCACCTGCACGGCCCGCAGCTTCACCGCCGGCTGCACTTCGGCGGACGTGGGCCGCCAGGGTGTCGTGCGCGGCAGAGTGGGGGAGGGCGACGGCGACCCGGCGCCGGTCGAAGACAGCTGAGAGGGGTGCGCGGCCGGGACCGTACGGGCGGAACAGCCCTCGATGCCGAGCACGGCACCGGCGAGGGCCGCCAGCACGGCGCGGCGGCCCGGTGGGGGAGTGGCGGGCGCACGAGTGTGGGTCATGAGGCCCAGTGTCCGCCGCGCGGCGCGGGCCCGCCGAGCGCCGGACCTGCAGCCGGTTCGGTCGCATCTCCCCGGGGAGGACCGCCGCGCCCGCGCCCGGGCTCCCTCGGCCGATCCCTTCACCATCGGACCCGGGGTGCCTGATGCCCATTCGCCGCCCCGGTCGGAGGCCGTTGGCAAGTCATGCTATTTCTGCATGTGTTGGACGTTCGAACCCCGCTCCGGCGGCCGCCGGCAGCCGAGTTGTCGGCGACCTTTCCCAGAATTGTCCGTGATCGGTAACAGGCGGATCCGGCGGCAACTTTTCCTCGTCCTGTCAGGTGGTCGCACAGCGGCCAAGGGTCGGTGAGGAACGCAGGGGAAGCAGGGGGCGGACATGGCACGTCACGGCGGCGGGCGGGGCTGGTACGGCAGGACGGTCGGGGCGGCACTCGGGGTGACGCTGCTGGCTGCCGGTGCCGCGGTGTGGACGGCGCAGGCCGATACCGCGGGCCGCACTCCGCCCCGGGCGTCCGCGTCGGCCAAGCCGGGCAGTGCACTCCAGTCGGTGGCGGCGAGCATCGCGCATTCCTCGGACAAGGGCCCCCGTGGCGTGAACATCACCATCGACGACGGCCCCGACCCCGTGTGGACCCCCCAAGTGCTCGAAGTGCTCGCGAAATACGGGGTGAAGGCCACGTTCTGCATGGTGGGCACCCAGGCGCAGGCCCACCCGGGCCTCGTGAAGCAGGTGGTCGCGGCCGGGCACCGGTTGTGCGACCACTCGGTGTCGCACGACACCACCATGGACAAGAAGCCCCAGGCCTACCAGTCGCAGGAGATCCTCGACGCCGAACGCATGATCACCGAGGCTTCCGGCGGCGTGAAGCCGATGTACTACCGGGCGCCCGGCGGGGCGTTCACCCCGTACAGCCGCTCCCTGGCCGCCTCGCGGGGGATGCGCCCGCTGGGCTGGAACGTGGACTCCAAGGACTTCGAGCGGCCGGGTGCGAACGCTATCGTCGCCACCGTCGAGCGGGAGGTGCCCAACGGGCCGACGCTCCTCTTTCACGACGCGGGAGGCGACCGCTCCCAGACCGTCGAAGCCCTGCGCCAGATCCTGCCGTGGCTCAAGGAGCAGGGCTATTCCTTCGGCTTCCCGGTGCGCTGATCCTCAGGTCGGTCCGGGCTGTTCCGCCGGGAAGTCCCGGACGCCCAGGCGCAGGTGCTCGACGTGGTACAGAGCTTGGTCGAGGAGTTGTGCGACGTGGTCGTCGTAGAGCGAGTAGACGACCGAACGCCCCTGCCGTTCGCCGGTGACGAGGCCGAGGTTGCGCAGGAGTCGCAGCTGGTGCGAGCAGGCGGAGGTCTCCATGTCGACGGCATCGGCGAGTTCCCCGACCGGGCAGGGGCCTTCCTGCAGCCGGGCCAGGATGTGCAGCCGAGACGGCGTGGCGAGCGCCTGGAGGGTGGCGGCGACGTCGGCGGTGCCGACCGCGTCGAGGCGCTCGCGGGTGGTGGCGCTGCTGGTGGTGACGCGTCCATGGCCCATGTGACCAGCATACCGATGACACTTGAAGACCTGTTCACGTGTTCATGTACGGTGGAGGTGTTGCCCAGCTCCGCCCGTGAAGGGTCGCTTCGTCATGTCTTCAGCCCTCGCCCAGAGGTCTGCCCCGCACGCCGGTGATCTGCGGCCTGTCCCGCCGCGGCGCCGTACCCAGGTGCTGGCCCTGCCGGAGGCCCGCTGGGCGTTGGCGGCTCTGGTGCTGTTCCTGCTCGCCCTGCCCGTCCACCTGCTGGGCGGTCCGACGTGGCTGTGGGGGACGCTGTTCGCCGCCACCTATGTCACCGGCGGGTGGGAGCCGGGCTGGGAAGGGTGCAAGGCCCTGAAGGACAAGACGCTGGACGTGGACCTGCTGATGGTCGTCGCGGCGCTCGGGGCGGCGGCGATCGGGCAGGTTCTCGACGGTGCACTGCTGATCGTCATCTTCGCCACCTCCGGCGCGCTGGAGGCCATCGCCACGGCGCGAACCGCGGACTCGGTGCGCGGCCTGCTCGACCTCGCACCCACCACCGCCACCCGGCTCCTGCCGGACGGCACAGAGGAGACCGTCGGCACCGAGCGGCTCGCGGTCGGCGACACCATCCTCGTCCGCCCCGGCGAGCGGATCGGCGCCGACGGCAGGGTGCTCGCCGGGATCAGCGACGTCGACCAGGCCACCATCACCGGCGAACCACTGCCGGCGGCCAAGCAGGCGGGGGATGAGGTGTTCGCCGGCACCGTCAACGGCACCGGCTCGCTGCGGGCGCGTGTCGAGCGCGACCCGTCGGACTCGGTCATCGCCCGGATCGTGAAGATGGTCGAGGAAGCCTCCGAGACCAAGGCTCCCACCCAGTTGTTCATCGAGAAGATCGAGCAGCGCTACTCGATCGGCATGGTCCTCGCGACCCTCGCCGTCTTCGCCGTCCCGCTCGCCCTCGGCGACACCCTGCAGTCCGCCCTGCTGCGGGCGATGACGTTCATGATCGTCGCCTCACCGTGCGCGGTCGTGCTCTCCACGATGCCGCCATTGCTGTCCGCCATCGCCAACGCCGGCCGCCACGGCGTCCTGGTCAAGTCGGCCGTGGTCATGGAGCGCCTCGGACAGATCGAGGCGGTTGCCCTGGACAAGACGGGCACCCTGACCGAAGGCACCCCACGCGTGACCGACATCCGGCCGGTGGACGCCTGCAACCTGACCGAGGACGAACTGCTGCGCCTCGCGGCGGCGGCCGAGCATCCCAGCGAGCACCCGCTGGCCCGCGCGATCATGGACGCCGCCCGCGCCCGCGACCTCACCGTCCCGCCCGCCGAGGACTTCGACTCCACCCCCGGCATCGGCGTGACGGCCACCGTCGAGGGCGAGACGGTCGCGGTCGGCAGCCCCGCACGGCTGCTGCAGGGGCGTCCCGATCGGCCGGCAGCCGCGGTGATCACACGGCTCGAGGACGAGGGCCGTACCGCGGTCCTGGTCATGGTCGGCGACAGTCCCGCCGGGGTACTGGGAATCGCCGACCGGCCGCGCGAGGAGGCCGCCGCCACCGTCGCCGCTCTCACCTGCCTGACCGGCAACACTCCGGTGCTGGTCACCGGCGACAACCAGCGCGCCGCCGCCCGCCTCGCCGAAGAGATCGCCGTCACCGATGTCCGCGCCGGCCTGCTCCCGCAGGACAAGGCCAGGGCGGTGCAGGAGATGGAGCGGGCCGGGCGGAAGGTTCTGGTGGTCGGCGACGGCGTCAACGACGCCCCCGCGCTGGCAGCCGCCCACACCGGCATCGCCATGGGCCGTGCCGGATCCGACCTCGCCCTGGAGACCGCCGACGCCGTCGTGGTCCGCGACGAACTGGCCGCCATCCCCGCCGTCATCCGCCTCTCACGCCGAGCGCGCCGCCTGGTCGTCCAAAACCTCGTCGTCGCCGCCCTGTTCATCACCGGCCTGGTCATCTGGGACCTGGCCGGCAGCCTGCCCCTGCCCCTGGGTGTCGCAGGCCATGAGGGTTCCACGGTCATCGTTGGTCTCAACGGGCTGCGCCTGCTCGCCGACGGCGCCTGGCACCGGGCCGGTAGTGCCGGCGACCAGCCACAACGCACCCGCACCCGAAACACGGCCCCGCGCCGCAGGCGCCCAGACGGGTGAGGTCTTGCCGGCGGCGCGCGCACCGGCCCACCTGACTGGGCCCGCATCCGACGAACAGTAGGGCGCCGCCCGCCCGCCCGTCCGGGAGGGGCTTCGCCCTACCCGGCTGCCCCTCAATAGGTGGGCGCGGCGTGAGGAACTCCAACCGCCGGGCGCCGACTTGATGGTTTCTCCCAATGGGGCTGCCGTCGGCGGCTGGCTAGCGTCGAGACCAGGAGTCGCCGGGCGGCGGCCGCCCGGGAGCGCTGTGCCGCGGGATCCTGCCCGGCCCGGCGGAATGAGAGTGGGCATGAGGAGCACAGCGGACAAGCTGGGATACGCCGTACGGGCGGGCGGGGCGACGCCGGTCCTGGCGGCCGCTTTCCTCTCCGCCCGCGGGTTGATCAGCGTCACCGTCACATCGTCGCTCTGTGTCAGGCGGTTGGCCGCCATGACTCCGGCGTATCCGCCACCGACCACTATCACATGGGTGTTCTCAGTCATGGCGTCCCCTTCGTTTCCAGGCGTACGCCCTGAAGACACCGCCCGCTTCACCCTTGTGACAGACCATGACCTACGTCGCTTCCGGCGCCGAAGGACGCGCGGTCATCGTCATGACGACCCGTGCATTGCTGCGTGCAGCTGCCTTGCCCGCCGCACATGGGTAGGCAACTGGTCGCGCCGCGCGGTACGTTGCAGGACTTCGTTCTCTTCGGAGAGGAATGCCATGAACGCCGTGCATGCCCCCTGCTGCACAGCCGATTCCTCTGCGACGTGCTTCCCCGGATCCGGCAGCACGCGCGAGTCACCGGTGTCGCTGTCGCTGGATCCATCGCGGGTGGTCACCCCGACGCCTACTCCGATGTGATCGAGGGACCGGTTCTGGATCTGGGTTCCCTACGGTGCGACGAAACTCGGCCGTGGTGAACTCTTCGTAGTCATCGGCTTCCTCAATCGCCTGCGCGAGACCGTGCTGGGCCCCCTCGCCGCTCATCGCGCCGGTGCAGCCCTCGCGGCCTGCGACACCTCGAGTCCAGCGCACCGGACGCGGCGATGATCTGCGACAAGCCCTGTGCGGTGACGACCGCCACGGCGCCGGCCCGGGCACTCCTCGCCGCGATCGACCTCTACGGCCGGTGGCGCGACGACGTCTCAGCTGTGATCGAACGCAACCGCCACGCCGAAAAACTCGCCGTGCAGTACCTCCCTGACATGATCGACTAGCCGAGCTGACGGAGCCGTCCGGGCACGCACCGTCACGCGGACGGCGACCTCCCACACACCGAGGTGGCTGAGCCGCCCCCATGCCGAAGCTTCAACGGGGACACGACTTGTCAACGGCACTTCCGCGACCAGTCGCCCAGCGAGCAGCACAGCGCACGCCCCAACGGTCATCAGCCCGCCGGCAAGGAAGGTGCCCCGCACATCGGCGAGCGGGAGAACCACTCCGCGCAGCGCGGCGTCCGCCGCGATACCGGCGTTGTAGGAACCGGAATTCGCCGCGAGTGCCAGGTCCGTACGGCCCGGTGCACTGTGCAGCATCTCGTTCTGGGTGGTCATGAACACCGGCGCACTGCCCATCAGCACCGGGAACAGCACCGCTGCCATGACGCCGGTTGCCTCGTGGTCCTTCGGCCACTTCCTGCCCTCGCAGTCCGCACTGCCCCGGAGCCTCGTCCATGGACTCAACCCCACCGGGCTCACGCCTCCGCCCGCAACCGAAAATGCGGTGTGCGGGCGTGCTCGTCCGAACCGTACGTGCGGCGACTGCGAGGCAGACCGGTTCAACATTCCTGCCGGAAGCACCTTCGCCGCGCACATCGCTCCTGCAGGGCAGGCCATCGACGGCTTGGTGCTGTGGCGATTCATCGCCGTGGACGCCGACGACGTAGACGGATGCGCCGACGAGATCAGAGGGTGCGAGGACTGAGTTCAATCTGCTGTCCCTCCCCCCGTAATGCCTCAGGGGATTCGGCGAGCCGCGATGATCCTGCGGTGTCCGGCGGCCGTAGTGTCGAAGCAGTTGCCAGGAGGAGGTTTTCTCATGCGCAGAGTGACGTATTCGATGGGCCTATCACTCGACGGCTATATCGTCGGGCCTGACGGTGACTTCGGTTGGACGCCCCCGGACGCGGAGGTCTTCCGCTTCGTCACCGACGAGATCCGAGAGGTCGGCGTATACCTGCTGGGACGACGGCTGTACGAGACGATGCTGTACTGGGAGACCGCCGACCAGGATCCGACGCTCGACGACTCCATGCTCGAGTGGGCCGCCATCTGGAAGCCGCTTCCGAAGGTGGTGTTCTCCAGCACGCTGTCGGAGGTGCAAGGCCATGCCCGCCTGGCCTCCGGCGCCCTGGCGGAGGAGATCGAGCGGTTGCGAGCCGAGCCGGGGGAGGGCGACATCGCGATCGGCGGCGCGACGCTCGCCGCCGAGGCGGCCGCATTGGGCCTGATCGACGAGTACCGGGCCAGGGTCTACCCGGTACTGGTCGGCGGTGGCATTCCGTTCTTTCCCCAGCACGAGCGCCGGGTCGATCTCGAACTCGTCGAGACCCGCACCTTCGGCGCGGGGGTCGTCTACCTTCGCTACCGCGTGGCGCGCCAGCCGATTTCTGCAACGTCGCCGACAGCCAAGTAGGGTGCGCGAGTTGTCGTGGCGAGAGGTGGCTCGGAACGTGGCCCTGAGTGCAGTGAGACGGGAGCAGCTGGCAGCGGCGGCGCGGGCCGCGCTCGGCCGCGGGCGGCGGTTGGAGGGGATCGAGCGACTTGCGGGTGGCAGTAAGAAAGGTGTCTATCGCCTGGTGATGGACGACGCGACGACTGCAGTCGCGTATCTGTGGGACGACGACGAGAACTACTGGCCGGCGGCCGAGGGCGACGACGACCTCGCCGACCCGTTCTCACCCGGCCTCGGGCTCGA
Source organism: Streptomyces sp. NPDC014006 (assembly GCF_043088925.1). Lineage (NCBI taxonomy): Bacteria > Bacillati > Actinomycetota > Actinomycetes > Kitasatosporales > Streptomycetaceae > Streptomyces > Streptomyces sp. NPDC014006. Next base: position 395,179 of record NZ_JBICAJ010000004.1, read on the forward strand.
CTTGTTCGAGGCGGCTCACGCGCGGCTCGACGCGCTCGGAGTCCGCGTCCCGGCGCTCTGTCTCGTGGACCGCGACGGCACCCACTGCCCGGCCGATCTTGCGATCGTCGAGGATCTCCAAGGGGAGAGCCTGGAAGCACTGCTCGTCCGAGACCGGTGCGCAGCGGCCCCCGTCATGGAGCGACTCGGTGAGGCTCTGGAGGCGATGCGCCAGCATAGGGCTTTCGCCTACGGCAAGGTGGCTGTGGTGGATGCAGGAGCGACGTCGCGTGGGACATCGTGCGAAGAGGTCGTTCTGGAACGTGCACAGCGGGACCTTGCCGAGGCTGCGTCGCGTGATCCGCGGATCGACGCTGCCCGTGACCGGCTGGAAGAGCGACTGCACTGGTTGGGAGGGGCGGTGCGGCCACGGGCGGAATACTCGGTCGTGCACGGCGAACTGGGGCCCGACCACGTGCTGGTGGACGCGGCACAGAGGCCCGTTCTGATCGATATCGAGGGTGCGATGTACTTCGATGTCGAGTGGGAGCACGTGTTTCTACGCATCCGGTTCGACGGCTTGTACGACTCGTTGGCGGCGGACGGACTGGACGAGAGCCGGCTTGCCTTTTACACGCTGGCGCAGCGGCTCTCGCTGACGGCGGGTCCGTTGAGGCTGCTCGACGGGGAGTTTCCGGACAGAGCGTTCATGGCGGGCATCGCCGAGTACAACGTGAAGAAGTCGCTGGAGTTTGCCCGCTGGTGAAGTCGGCTGCCCATGCCGTGCGTTGGCGGGCCGGACGGCGGCCCCCCATCACGTCTCAGGGGGTGAACTCCTCATCCAGACGGTCGATCGCCCCGTCGGCGCCCAGCTGGTACTTGAACACCAGCCCGCTGTTCGGGTGGGCTTCCAGCCAGTCGAGGAACTCCTGGACACCGATGTGCTGGTTCTTGGTGCTTTCCACGATGGGGTTGGTGACGGTGACGTACGCCGCCTGGTCCATGGGGATGTACGTCTCTTTGCCCACGGCCTCGAAGGGCGCGCCGTCGGAGTCGGCGGGGGCGCAGCCCCAGTTGCCGTGCTTGACGATGAGACTGAGCGAGCCCCCTTCCGGGGTGTAGCGGAGGACCGCCACCTCGTCAGGTGAGATGGGCATCTCGTGGTCGCAGCCGTCGACGCCGCTCGTGCCGCCCGAGGCGGCCGGTGCCGGTGCCGATGTCGATGCCGGTGGCGTGGCCGTCGTGCCGGACGAAGGAGCCTTGGAGGACGAGGATGCGCCGCCGCCCGTGCCCGTCGTGTGCTTACTGGCCGGCTTGGCACCGGCAGTTGGGGAACCGGGCTTCGCAGGGCCGCCACCCGGCTGAGCCGTCGCGGTGCTGCCGCCGGCAGGTGTCGCCGAGTTGGTTCCGCCCTCGTCGCAGGCCGTGAGAACCATCGCGAGGACGGCGGCGGACGCGCTCATCACGGCCGCGCGGAGAACGGTGCCGGGTCTGTGGCGAACGGACTTCGTGGACGGTGCCATGGCGATCCTGTCTGTCGAGGAGCAGTGGGCTGTGCCTGTCGCAGGCACAAACGATTTCCGGCCGATCCGCGGTTGCCGTGGTCACCAGTTCGTTGCCGGGTCGTGACACGGACACGGACACGGGATCGGACGACACCTCAAGGTTGCAGCGCTGCCAGGATCCGCTCGAATCGTGCGGTCATGTCGTCGGCGCTCTGCTGGGGGTGATGCCGCCACCAGGCGACCGCGCCACTCACAATTCCGTACCAGAGGTGCGTGGCGAGGTCGGCGTCGAGTGGTTCGTCGGCCTGGGAGGAGTGAAGGAAATCGGCCACACCGACCGCGCCCATGCGGTTGAGTTTCCCCCGGTACACGGTGGCCGCGGAATGGAGGGCACCGTCCGGCGGCAGAGTCGAGTCGTACACGAGGTTCCAGTCGTGCGTGCGTGACTCGAGCGCCCGGAAGACGGCTTGCAGGGTGCTGCCCTCCCCATGCCAATGTGACCGCACGGTAACTTACCCTGCGTTCAGATAGGTGGTGTGCCAGTGCCCGGCAGGACGCGCTCATGGTGGGGGTGGGGAAATGTCGAGGACGCCGTGACGGCCCCGGAACGCGAAGAGCTCACACGGCGGACCGCGGAACTGCTGCCCGGCGCGGACCTCACCGTGCACGAGGCCCCTCCGGTCGAGTCGTTCGGCGTGGGCGCGAGCAGGGTCCAGGCGCCGCGGGCACTGGCGTCGATCGTCTCTCAGGACGTTCGCGACCGGCTCGCACACAGTCACGGTCAGGCCTTCCGCGATGTCGTGCGGGCACTGCTGGGAAGGCTGCCCCACGTACCCGACCTCGTCGTGCGCCCGACATCGGAAGGTCAGGTCGTCGACGTCCTCGACTGGTGCAACGACGCCGACATCGCCGTCGTACCCTTCGGTGGCGGATCCTCGGTGGTCGGCGGCGTCGAACCACGCGTGGACGACGAGTACGCCGGCGTGGTCAGCCTGGACCTCACCTCGATGGACCAGGTTCTCGAAGTGGACACCACCAGCCGCGCCGCGCTCGTCCAGGCCGGGGTCCTCGGCCCGCATCTGGAAGAGCAGTTGAGGCCCACGGGACACACCCTTCGCTTCTTCCCGCAGTCTTTCGAGTTCTCCACCCTCGGTGGCTGGCTGGCCACCCGCGCGGGTGGCCACTTCGCCACGCACCTCACCCACATCGACGACCTGACCGAAGCCATGCGGATCGTTACCCCTGCCGGTGTCGTCACCACCCGCCGGCTCCCGGGCTCCGGCGCCGGGCCGTCTCCCGACCGGATGTTCCTCGGCTCCGAAGGATCGCTCGGTGTGATCACCGAAGCCTGGGTCCGCCTCCAGGAGCGGCCCCGGTGGAGGGCGGGCGCCTCGGTGAACTTCGCCGACTACGACGCGGGCGTGCGGGCGGTGCGCGCCCTGTCCCAGTCCGGACTGAACCCGGCGAACTGCCGGCTCCTGGACCCGATGGAGGCATTGATCAACGCGGGCTCATCAACCGCTGTCCTGGTGCTCGGCTTCGAATCCGCAGACCACCCGGTCCACGCAGGCATGGAACGCGCGCTGGAGCTGTGCCGGGACCATGGCGGCACCCTGCCCGAACCGCCGCGCTACACCGAGACCGCGGACCGGGCCGCGCGCACCGCGGCCGCCGACACCTGGCGCTCCTCCTTCATGCGCATGCCCTATCGCCGCGACGCACTGGCCGCCCAGGGCATGATCGTGGAGACCTTCGAGACGGCCTGCACCTGGGACCGCTTCGACAGTCTGCGCGCGGCTGTCAACGCGGCAGCCCAGGACGCCATGCGTCAGACCGGCGCCATGGGCGTGGTGACCTGCCGGTTCACCCACCTCTATCCCGACGGTCCAGCACCGTACTTCGGCATCTACGCCGCGGGAGAATGGGGCAAGACTGTGGAGCAGTGGGACGAGATCAAGCAGGCGGTCTCCGAAGCGCTGATCTCGAGCGGTGCCACCATCACCCATCATCACGCGGTGGGCCGCGACCACCGGCCCTGGTACGACCAGCAGCGCCCCGACCTCTTCGGCTCGGCTCTCCAGGCGGCCAAGACGGTGTTCGATCCCGCGGGGATCCTGAACCCCGGGGTGCTGATCGACCCTCTACGCGACCGCTGACACAGCACCGCTGTCGGCACGGGCACGGGCACCGGAGCCGGAGTGAAGCGTCGGTGGCGGGGTCGAAGCGTCGGTGGCGGATCAGTCCGGCATCCGGGCCCCGGCTCAGGAGCCGCCACCTCGCCCGCCGGTGAGGCCGCAGGCAGGCCCGATGACTCGGCAGCCAGAGAGCGCCCCGGGCGAGACGGCAGGCCCCGGCGGGGGCGCCGGCCGCCGGGGCCACGGGACGGCAGGCACGGTGGTGCCGCCGCCAGGAGCAAGGAGCCGTTGGCGAGGATTGCTACCGGTTGGCTGCGATGGCGGCGCTCACGCCTGGACCGCCGGCTTGAGAACCTCCTCGCACCATTCCCGGAACGTCGTGCGGCCCGCGTTCGCCGGGGTGCGTGGCACGCCGTCGTCCAGGCCCTCGTCCTTGGCGCGCACCATGTCGGCAAACGCCTGCGCGAGCTCGGGGCCGGCGCCGTGGGCGATCAGGCCGGCGCGTACCTCCTCGAGTGACTGGCGCTCGTAGCGGATCGGGCGGCCGAGCACCTCGGACATGACGCGCGCCATGTCGTCGGCGGACAGGTCCTCGGGGCCGAGGACCGGGACCTCGCCCTTGCCGGTCCACGAGCGGTCGAGGAGGAGGCCGGCCGCGGCTTCGGCGATGTCCCGGGTGGCGGCGAGGGGTGTCTTGCGGTCGGCGGGGAGGGGGCCGGTGAACACGCCGTCGTCGCGGATCGGCGCGGTCTGCCGCAGCAGGTTGTCCATGAAGGTCGGGTTGGTCAGCGCGCGGTAGGCCACGCCCGTGCTCGCGATGAGATCGTCCATCGCGAGCGAGGCCGTCACCTGCCCGGCGCGGTCGGCGACGGGAGTGCCGCGACCGAGCGCCGAGACACCGACGACGTGTCCGACCCCGTGGGCCGCGAACGCCTTCGCGGCGGGACGGGTGAACTCGAGGTACACCATGTCCAGGCTCGCTGCCCGCAGGTTCGGCGGGGCGAGCCAGAACACGGCGTGCGCGCCGGAGAAGGCCCGGTCGACGACGTCGGCGTCGCCGTGCGAGCCGGTGACGACGTCGACGCGGGACCTGACGTCGTCGGGGAGTCGTGCGGGATCGCGCACGATGACGCGCAGTTCTTCGCCGTGATCGGGGGCCCGGTCGAGCAGGATGCTCAGGAGCCGGGCGCCGATCTGTCCAGTAGGTGCGGTGATGACGATCATGTGTCGAGTGTCCGGTCGGCACCCTGCGGCGGTCCAATACCTTCCCCGTCGATTGATACCGTAAAGGTATGGATCTGGATCTGCGCAAGCTCCGCTACTTCGCCGCGGTTGCCGAGCACCGGCACTTCGGCCGGGCGGCGGAACAGCTCTACATCGCTCAGCCGGTGCTCAGCCGTCAGATCAGGGCGTTCGAGCAGGAGCTGGGGTGCGCGCTGCTGGTGCGTACCACCCGCAGCGTTGAGCTGACCGCGGCCGGCCGCCAGCTCTACGAGGAGGCGCAGGGGATCCTCGCGGCGGTCACCGCGGCGGTGCGGCGCGTTCACGACGCGGACCGGGGTGTGCAGCGGCTGGTCGTCGCCTTCTCTCCCGGGCTGCAGGTCTCGGACGCGATCAGGGCGTTCGGTGGGCGCCACCCGAAGGTGGAGACCGACGTCGTACCGGCCCGCTGGTGGGAGCGGGAAGCGCCGCTGAGGGACGGCCGGGCCCAGGTCGGGTACCTGCGGCGGCCGTTCGACGACACGGGGCTGCGCACGATCCCGATCGGCCGCGAGCCGAGAGTCGCCTGCGTGCCGGTAGCGCACCCGCTGGCATCCCGCCCGGAGGTCACCCTCGACGATCTCGACGGCGAGCGGATGCTGGACGCGCCGACGCGGCGGACGTCCTCGCTGGAGGAGAAGTTCGAGCTGATCGCCGTCGGGCGCGGCATCGCGCTCGTCCCCCTGAGCGTCGCGCGTTCCTACTCCCGTGAAGGCCTCGTCCACCTCCCGGTCACGGACGCCCCGGCCCTGGAAACCTGCCTCGCCGTCTGCGCGGACCGCCGCGAGAAGCTGCTGCGCGACTTCCTGGACATCGCCACCGCGACCCTGCGGCGTGATCAGGAGGGCCGGCACCTGGGTGCGCCGCACTAGTCGTCTGCTGCCGGTTCCCCTGAATGCTCGGCTTGCGCTGGAGTGCGCTCCAAGTCGTAGCGTCGCAGACATCGAGCGCGAGGCCCGTGTCGCCCGGTGCTTCTCACGGGATGCCGGGCGGTGCAATCCGTTGCTAGATGGATGAGGGGCTTCGCGTGGTCCGAACGATGAACGAGTGTGCAGGAAGGCTGGGACACGGCATGCGTAAGCGCAGTCTGCGGGACCTTGAGGTATCGGCCATCGGCCTGGGGTGCATGGGTATGTCCGCCTTCTATGGATCCGCCGACCAGGACGAGGGGATCGCGACCATCCGGCGCGCCCTCGACCTCGGCATGAACTTTCTCGACACCGCACAGATGTACGGGCCGCTCACCAATGAGTCGCTCGTCGGCGAGGCGATCCGGGGGCGCCGCGACGAGTACGTGATCGCGACGAAGTTCAACTACCGGATGGACAACGCCGTGCCCGGCGACATCAGCACGGTCGGCCCGCAGGACGGCTCGGCCGAGCACGTCCGCAACTCGGTCCACGGCTCGCTGCAGCGTCTGGGAACCGATCACATCGACCTCTACTACCAGCACCGGGTCGACCCGAACGTGCCCATCGAGGAGACGGTCGGCGCGCTCGCGGAACTGGTCGCGGAGGGCAAGGTGCGGTACATCGGCCTGAGCGAGGCGAGCGCCCAGACCATCCGGCGCGCCAACGCCGTGCACCCGGTCACCGCGGTGCAGAGCGAGTACTCACTCTGGTCGCGCGACGTGGAGGCCGAGGTGCTGCCCACCTGCCGTGAGCTGGGGATCGGCTTCGTGCCGTACTCGCCGCTCGGCCGCGGTTTCCTCGCCGGGCGGTTCACCTCGCCGGACGATCTGGACGCGAACGACTGGCGCCGCCAGAACCCGCGCTTCCAGGACGACAACCTGGAGGCGAACCAGCGGCTCGCGGCCAAGGTGAAGGAGATCGCGGCGGAGAAGGACGTGACTCCGGCCCAGCTGGCCATCGCCTGGGTGCTGGCCCAGGGCGAGGACCTGGTCCCGATCCCGGGCACCAAGCGCCGCACCTACCTGGAACAGAACGCCGCCGCGGTCGACATCACGCTGACCGACGACGACCTGGCCCGCATCGACGCGGAGCTGCCGAAGGCGGCGGGGGAGCGGTACGACGAGGCGGGGATGCGTTCCGTGAACCGCTGACCGGGGGTGCCGCAGCAGCCGCCTGGTCACCGCCACGTGCTCTCAACCGGCGTGCAGAATCCGGAGGCGGCCGGGGTTCGCCGGGTCTCGGTCGACGACCTGGACGGGTGGCCAGGCCCATTGCCACACGCTGATGCCCGCTGCGCGGGAGAACTCGATCCGCCCGCGGGTACCGTCGACGGCAACGTGCGGCCAGGCTTCAGCCGGGCGTGCCCGGTCCGTCCCGTGCGTGCGCAGGACGTCGGCGAGGACGGCGATCGTGTCGTAGCCCTCGAAGGCCACGAAGGAGGGGGTCTGGCCGAGCCGTTCGCGCAGCATCTTCTCGACTCGCGCGCCCAGGGAGGTGAGGTGTTCGGGCAGGTAGCGCAGGAACGGGATCGCGGTGCCGTCGTCCCCCAGCAATTCCGCCCATTCGGCGAACTCCGGCTGCCCGGCCGGTGCACCGATCATGATCTCGGCGAGGCGCGGGTCGCGGCGGACGGACCTGACGAGAGGTACGGCCGGCTCGGGGTGGCCGACCAGAAGCAGGAGGGCCGTCGCGCGGTGGGCGACGAGTTCGTCGCAGACCGCTGCGGGGGTGAGCTCGCTCATGTCGAGTTCGGTGACGGTACAGCCGTGTGGAGCGAGGTACTCCCGCAGAAGGCGCGCACCGGTCGTCCAGTAGACACTGGGCTGAGCTGCTACCGCGACCCGGCTGTGACCCGCCCCGAGGAGGAAGTCCGCGTAGATCCGCCAGCCGTGCGACTGTGCCGGGCACAGGCGTGCGACCCGATCCGTCGGCTCTTCGGTGAGCGCGTCGAGAACCGCTGACGAGCACAGGTACGGCAGGCCGACGGCGTCGGCCCTGGCGGCAGCGGCGCGCGCGACGACGCTGTGATACTCCCCGGCCAGGGCGGCCACGCCCAACTGCGCCAATTCGTCCACGGCCGCCACGGCCCGTTGCGGATCAGCCGCGGTGTCTCGTACGACCAGTTCCAGTGGCCTGCCGTCGACACCACCGGCGTCATTGACGTCGCGCACCGCCAACTCCATGCCGCTGAGCAGCTGTTGGCCTGCCTCGACCCAGCCGGGACGGGTCAACGGTGCGAGGGCGCCGATCCGGACGGATGAACCGTCAGTACGCGTTTGTGCCGCTGTGATCATGCAGCGGCAGCGTAGCCACACTACTTGGAAGAACCAAGTGGGTGGTGCTCGGCCCGCGGGGCGGTCACGTGCGCCAGGACGGTGGTGCCGGCAGTGACCCAGGTGGTTCGACGGTCAGCGCCCCGCCGTCGGTCCGCCCGGTCAGCCAGCCCAGCAGCTCCGCCGCCGGTCCCGTCACCCGCGGCCCCCTTCCGTCTCCGACGAGCCGCACGACCCGGTCCTCGTCCGCGCACAGTGTCATGGACGGGGCGTCGGGGTTGCCGCCCAGTTTCCGCACGGTCGTCTCCAGCTCGCGGGCCACGAAGAAGGCGGGCCAGTCGGCCGGCCCGTGACCGGTGGCCAGGTCGGTGTGGTGGACTTCCACCTCGCGCAGCATGCTCCCGACGGCCCCACGTACCGGCCGAAGGCCGCTGCCGAGCCAGCGCACCGGCACCTCCCAGGCGTCGTCCGGGTGGTCGCCGGCCGCGGCGAGGAAACGGCGCAGTGCGGTGTCCACGTCATCGAGGAGGACGGCGGCGGACCGGCCGGCGCCCTCCTCGATCTCCCACTCCCGCTGGGCCTCGTCGGCGTACTGCGGCAGGTCGATGCCCGAACGGGCGGAGGTGAGCAGCCGGTTGCGGGAATCGGCGCTGCGGGCCACGTGTGTCAGGAGGTGGGCGCGGGTCCAGCCGGGCAGCAGTGAGGGCGCCCTCACCTCTTCGTCCGACAGCGCGGCCGCGGTGGCGAGCAGCCGGTCGACGGAGGTGCGGAGCAGGGGCAGGAGCGCGGCGGGACTGTCATGTGTTCCGTCGTGCGGCATGGGTCTCCGATCGGTGATGAGGCGTCGCCTCATCACCTGTTCCCCGCCTACGACGTATGCACGTCACTCGTCCGGCGCGCCACTCCGCGCCGCGGAGAGGCACAGCGCAGTCGCCCCACCGGCGAGGCCAGGCCGGCCCTCGTGCAGGCCGTGAACCGGCGGTGGGCGCTGGCCGGACTCCCGTCGAGGCAGGGCGGCAGCCGCCGCCGGGCACACGAGGTCGTCAGTTCGTACACCCTCCGCCCCTACGCTACTGGGACGAGGGTGATGAATTCAGCGACCTCACCGACGGCATGCGTTGGGTGAGCTTTCAGCCGACCTGCGCATGCGTCAACATCGGTTGGCCGGCAGCCGGCACCGCTGGATGAACCGTCCGGCTCCCGAAGACTTCACGGACAGGCTCCTGCCATCCTCAGTGCCTACCTGCCGCCCCAGCCGTTCATCGAGGCGGTCCTCGCCTTCGACCCGTACGGCCCCTGGCCGGCGAGGTTTCCCGGCATCAGATTCCCCTGGATCCCGGACGACGCCATACTCCGCCATGCCGACGAGGAGTGACTTCTTCGTCGGCGTATCCATCGAAGCGTATGCGGATCCGGAGTCGCCGCCGTCTGTTCTGCTGCGGCGGGCAACCCCTGAGTGGCATCGACAAGGGCACCGCTGCGACCGTACTCACAGCAGCGGCTCGCGAGGAGCGTGCCCTGCCAAGTTGCAGATGCCTACGGGGAGATGAGTAACAGATCTGCCCTTGCTATGGTGCGCGGATGTCACCGATCAGGCAGTTCCAAGTCACCTTCGACTGCGCGGAACCAGAGCGCGTCGCTCGCTTTTGGTGCGAGGTGCTGGGCTACGTCGTACCACCTCCACCGGAGGGGTTTGCTACGTGGGCCGACTTCGACCGCTCGCGGCCGCCCGAGGACCAGGGTTCGTCGTTCGCCTGCAGTGACCCGTCAGGGGTGGGGCCGCGACTGTATTTCCAGCGGGTTCCCGAAGGAAAGGTCGTCAAGAACCGCGTGCATCTCGACGTGCGGGTCGGCACCGGGCTCGTCGGCGAAGAGCGCCTGGCCAAGCTCGAGGCCGAATGCGCACGACTGGTCGCGCTCGGCGCGGTACGCGTGCGACTGCTGTACGACGGCCACGATTCGTGCATCGGGATGCAGGACGTCGAGGGCAACGAGTTCTGCCTCGACTGAGCAGACTACGAGACAGCGCCCGGAGAGGGGGGAAGCCGTCTCTCCTTGAGATGCGCGACGACATGCTCGGCGCTTCCCAGGTTCCAGCACTGGCCGGTGAACGTAGGCCGCCGTTCTCGCCGCCCACCCCGGGGCTTGCTGTCCCGCCTCATCAACGTCGCCATTGTTGACCGGAGTTTGGCCGCCATTCGGTCCGCCGAGAGGAAAGGCACATGCGCTCGCGTCCGGCGGTGTGCCACTCTCAGGGCCATGCCGTCCCGTAACCGTCGTCTGCCGCGTGAGTTGTCGTGGCCGCTCACCCCGACCGATATCCGCAGTGTCCTCGGCGAGCAGGAGTCAGACCTCACACACCTGAACTTCTGGTACCGCCCGCACGGCGACGGGACTCTGCTGCACGCTGAGTGGTACCCGCCCCTCTCCTCCAACTACGGCAATGGCACACATCCCGACCTGTGGTCCAGCGTGCAGATCGATGTCTGCCCGCTTCCGGCAACTGAAAGAGCCGGCGCCCGCCCGTTGCTGCGACAACACGCCCTTCCCGAACTCGTCAACTGGATCGCCGCCGCTCGACGCGCGCCCGAGACCTGGGCTCTGGCCCCGCACAGCCGCTCCTGGCGACTCGCCGGCGGCACCACCGTGCACCGTGATGACTGGCAGCCCTACTGCTCACCATCCATGTGACGTCGCGTCAGTCGGCGCCGATGGGTAGTTCTCGTGGCGTCGGCCCGGCCCTGGTGGAAGGGCCTGCTGGGAGGCGTAGGATGCGGGACTGCCGGTCGTCTGTCGGGCTGCTGGCAGCCGAGCCGGAGGATAGGCCCTCGGCTGGCCTTATGGGTCGGCGAGGTCGCCCGGGTCCTCGCAGGGATCCGCAGGCTGGGGCTGCGGTTGCGCGGGAGGGATGGCAGGTGCGCGTGGAATCGACGCATGATGACTTCAGGAAGCCCGACCGGTTGGGTGGCCTGATCGCCGGCGTGTCCGGGCCCGGTCTCCTCCTTCTGGCTCATCTGGCGGCCCCGGGCATCTCCCTGTGGCTGCTCCTTCTTCCCTCAATAGTGCTCGCGGCACTGCTCGCACTGGCGTTGCGCCGAGTACGACGGCGCCGGTAGTGGTGGCTGCTGCTCGGGTTGGCCGTGCTGTGGCCTGTGCTCCCGACTCGGTTGCGACAGCCACCGGTTCGACATCTTGCAGCAATCCTTGCTGCCCACACAGCAACGCCGGTGAGAGTCAACGACTTCTTGGTCGGTTCACCGGCTTCGGATTGTCCATGATGGAGCAAGCTGCTGGTGCTGCACGCTCCCTAGTCTTCGTGCTTCACGGCCCAAGGCGAAGGGTGGCACCCCATGGACTGGCTGGTCCGCGACTACCGCGAGGACGACCTGGCGGCGGTTGTCCACTTGATCGACACCACAGCTGAACTCGGCCAGGAGTCCGTCTTCTCCTTCGCCGAGTGCATCGCAGCGTTGACGGCCAGGGAGCCCGCCGTGGTCGCCGTCCACGGTGGCGCGGTGATCGGCTCGGCGCTCGCCTGTCTGGCGGGGGAGCGCGCCTGGGTGATGCGGATCGCGATCGAACCCGTCTGGCGTGGACGAGGGCTGGCCAGCGCGCTGCTGCGGGAGCTGGAGCGGCGTCTTGTGGCAGCCCGGGTACAGCGAATCGCCTACGTCCTGCCCACGGAGGAGCTGCTCGGCGAGGGACTGGCCAACGCGGGCTACACGAGAAGGCCCGCCGTCGCCTACTACGAGCGCGTCGAGCCGCCGACCGGCCCGATGGCCCACACCCTCGAGGAACTGGGCGGCCATTGGCTGCCGGGTCATCTGTGGCAGGGGGTGGCCGGCATGAAGGCGGAGAAGGAGCTGATCGAACGCCGTGTGGTGATGCCGCTCGCCCAGCCGGAACGCGCGGCCCGGCACGGGGTACGGCCGCCACGGGCGATCACCCTCTTCGGGCCGCCCGGCACGGGCAAGACCACCTTCGCCCGGGCCATGGCCTCGCGCCTGGGCTGGCCGTTCGTCGAACTGCTTCCCTCCCGCCTCGCAGACGGTGGCAACCTTGCCGCCGCGCTGCGTGCCGCGTTCACCCGGATCGCGGAACTGGAGCGGGTGCTCGTCTTCATCGACGAGGTGGAGGAAATCGCACCGGTACGCGGCGGGGGGACTCCTGCGGGTATGCACGCCGTCACCAACGAACTGCTCAAGCTCATCCCCGGTTTCCGCGAACGTGACGAGCGGTTGCTGGTCTGTGCCACCAACTCCGTCCGCTCGCTCGATCCTGCCTTCCTGCGCCCGGGCCGTTTCGACCATGTGATCCCGATCGGCACGCCGGACCCCGAAGCGCGCAGGGCGATCTGGTCCCGTCACACCGAGGACCGCACCGACGTCGACCTCGACACGCTGGTGAAGGCGAGTGATCTGTTCACCCCGGCAGACATCGAGCAGGCTGCGCGGGCCGCCGCCCAGGCCGCGTTCGAACGTGACCTGTACGCGGGCGACGCGGCAGTCGCCGACGACGGGGCCGGAGCGACGACACAGGACTACCTCACGGCGATCGACCAGTGCCGTCCCACGGTCACCCGAAGCATGATCGAGGAGTTCACCGCCGACATCACCGCGCACGCCCGGTTGTGAGCGCCGCCTCTGACTCACACTCCCGCAACGAGACCGGTCGGGAGGTCGGTAGCGGGAACTTCCGGGTGAGGCTTGAGCGCTTGACGTGGTGGGCGTATGCGCTCAGGTATGCAGGGGGGCCGGGCCGCTGCAGAGCGCTGGGACGCAGATACTCGAAGGCCGGGGCAGCCGAGGCCGCTGTCATTGGGCCGGCGCTGTCCGGCCCGCCGGCAAGGCCGACTCCCCGGACCGCGGTCACCGCCGCACCTGCCAGAACGGCCCCAGCCCGGCCAGCGCTTCCCGCTCACTGAAGGGTGTCCTGCCCAGGGGCTGAGCGGGCCGGGGCGGCGCCGGTGGCGCGGTGGTCACCGGTGGTCAGAGGGCCTGGCGCGCGCCACCGTGTCGGAGCCGGTCGACGAGGGCGAGGAAGAGGAAGAAGTTCGGGATCTTCTGGACCGGCACCCTCGCCCAGGGAAGCTTCTTACCCGCCTTGCGCAGCACCAGCACACCCTGAGAGAGCTCGACGTTCTCGATTTCCCGCCAGGTCAGACTGTCCCTTGCCGTGGCCACACCACCCAGGTTCACCGAAAGGTCCCCGTAGGCCAGGGTCCCGCCCTGCTCCAGCCGGGCAAGCAGCGAGGGCAGCTGCGCCCGGGTGATTTCCTGCTGGATCGCCGGCCCCCACTGCTCGGGCCGGGCGTAGAACCCGGTCACCTTGAGCGTCGTGCCGTCCTCGCGGTGGAGCGTGTAGAGGTGGGTGGTCCCGACGTAGACACCATTGGCGTACCGCTCGGTGATCTGCTGGAGCACCGTCATGGAGTCCCAACGGAAGACGGAGACCTCGCCGTTCCTCCCCGCCTCGGCCAGGCCGTAGTCGAACAGGTGCAGTCGGCGTGCAGCCTGCTTGCGTGAGAGATTGGGCGTCTGAGCAGCGAGCCAGAAGAAGTAGACGCCCAGGGGAGGAAGGATCAAGGAGACGGTTCCCATGAGCAGGAGGGCGCCCAGCCGCCCCGCCCCGGCACGCTGCGGCAGGAACGTCGCCCGCAGCTGTCCGAGCCCTTCGGTCCCCGCGGGCGCCGCGTAATGGGCCGCTGCCTGCCAGGGGCCCTGCTGAGCGGTAGGTCCTGCCATGAGCCATGCTCCTCGCCGTGATGGTTCAGGAATTCGGCGACCATTGTGCGGTCCGGGCCGAGACCTGTACGCGGCGGGGGCCTCGCCGCTGAGCGCGGTCGACAGGCTCTGCTCGCTCTCGCCCACCTCCGCGACGGACACACCTACGCCCAGCTCGCAGCCGGTTTCGGCGTCGGTACCACTACCGCCTACCGCTACGTCACCGAGGCAGTCGAGCTCCTGGCCGCCCTCGCACCCACACCACCGGCCCTGCCCGGAGCCGTGCATGACGTCCGGGCGGCACGCGAGCACGGCATCGTCGATGCCCTCGCCGAGACGGGCATCAACTGCTGGGCCGAGAAGGGCTACCCAGGGTGCCGGCGGCACGGTCCGCACTCCTTACCGCGGCCGTTGGAACAGTCTTTCCACAGGCCAGCAGGACGGCGACCGGTCGCATGCGAAGATCCGGGCACTCGTCGAACAGGCCGTCGCCACTGCGAAGTCCTGGCGGCTCCTCTGCCGGCTCCGATGCTCAACCACCCGGATCACGAGCCTCGTCCGGGCCGTCCTGAGCCTGCATCCGGCCAGCCTGAATCGAGGATGAAAAAGGCGCACTGCATACTGCTGCCGCGTCACCGCGGCCAGGGAGCCTCGTTGATGCGGTCGACCATCGAGGTGCGGCGGAATCCGGGGAGGAAGTGTTCCAGAACATCCGCATTGACGGTCCCGTAGGTGGTGTCGGGGCGGTCCTTCAGGCCGTCGACGAACGCCCGCAGGAATTCCTTCTTGAAGTCCCCGCGCGGATGAGCGGTGACGATCTCGTCCAACTGCTCGCTGTCGATTCCGTCCAGCCCCCAGCCGACCGCGTCGGTCAGCACGCCGTAATTCGTGGCAGCGATCTCGGGGCCCATACGGCCGGGAATACCCGGCGTGGTGTGCAGGGCGATCGCCAACCACACCACCTCGGCGGCGCTCTTGGAGAAGCCGTGGTCGAGCATGAACTTCCGCGCGTGGTCGGCGCCGTCCAACTCGAAACGCTGCCGTGTGTCGGAGTACGGGACAGTAAGGCCCGCATCATGGAACATCGCCGAGATGTAGAGCAACTCGGGATCGGGCCGCAGGCCCAGTTTTCGTGCGTGCAGGGAACCGAAGAGAAAGACACGTCGGGAGTGGTGGAAGATCAGGGGATTCGTCCTCTCCCGAAGAAAGTCGGTGGCCTCCGCTACAGCCGAGGTCTCGGGTACTTCGACCCCTGCGATGGTGTCGGTCATGATGTCCGCTTTCCGATGTGATGTGCGACGAGTGGACCGTGCGTCCACTGTCCACGGTGCCGACCATGCAGCCCCCGGCGCCGCCTCGGTCCGGCCACGAATCACTCGAATCCAGTCATCTCACCTCACGCTCGCGCTCGTCGAGGAGGACCACGGTCCCGGCGTCAGCCGGAAGGCGGCCCGCTCCCTGACCGCCGCACGATCGTCGACCTGGTCCCGCCGGGTCCCGTCGGCAACACGGGTACACCGCGACGCAGGCCGCGTCCTTGGCCGGTTTCCCTGGTTACGGGAGTCTGCGCCGTCTCTTTGCGCGGGAGTTGTGCATTCTGGTTCTCTGTCAGACCCATGCCCACGCCGCCGAAGGAGTACCCATGACCAGCGCCCCTGTTCCCTTCCAGGCGTACGAGGCAGGAACGTACCTGCACGGTACGAAGGCGGACCTTGTTCCGGGGGATCTGCTGGCCCCCGGCTACGCATCCAACTACGAGGAAGGGCGCACCTCCCGTCACGTCTACTTTTCCGAAACCCTGGATGCCGCAGTCTGGGGTGCCGAGCTCGCAGCCGGCGACGGGCCGGGGCGGATCTACGTGGTGGAGCCGACCGGTGCTCTGGAGGACGATCCCAACGTCACCGACAAGAAGTTCCCGGGCAACCCGACCCGCTCCTATCGCACGAGCGAGCCCGTGCGCGTCGTGTCGGAACTCAAGGGCTGGGTCGGACATTCCCCGGAGCAGATCAAGGCCATGCTGGATGGCCTGGACGACCTTCGCCGCCGCGGTATCGCCACGATCCTGGACTGAGGAGGGTTGGGGGCTGAGCTCCGAGCAGGTCATGGCCCGTATCCGTACGGAGCACGATGTAGGAGACCCCCAAATGGTCCACGCGTCCCGACGATGCGGCCGGCTTTTCAGTCCCTCGTGTCCCTGAGTTCTGTTCTGTCACCACTGATCGGCCCCGTTACGGGCCTCGAATGCCGAGCGGTGGGAACCTGGGCGGCATGGGCAAGACCGCACTGATCGTCATCGACATGATCAACACATATGACCACGCTGACGCCGAGCTGTTGATTCCCTCGGTCGAGTCGGTAGTGCCCGTGCTGACCGATTTGCTGGACCGGGCGCGGCGCAGCGGCGTCACCGTGATCTACGTCAATGACAACTTCGGAGAGTGGCGCTCTCACCACGGCGAACTCCTCGAAGAAGCCCTCTCGGGGCCGCACGCCGGGCTGGTGCGGCCACTGCGGCCCGACGACTCCTCCCTTTTCGTGGTCAAGGCCCGCCACTCCGCCTTCTACGAGACTCCGCTGGAGTATCTGCTCCGTGCCCAAGGCTTCGAACAGCTGGTGCTGTGCGGTCAGGTGACGGAGCAATGCGTGCTCTACTCCGCACTGGACGCCCACATCCGCGGTTTCCAGGTCGTGGTTCCCCGCGACGCCGTGGCCCACATCCATGCCGACCTCGCCGACGCCGCGCTGCGCATGATGGAGCGGAACATGAGTGCCCAGGTGTGCGACAGCAGTGAGCTGTGGGCATAGCGGCCGCGGCAGCGGAAGCCATCTCCCCGGCGGTCGTCGAAAGTGCCTGGGCGGTCGCCGGGTCGGCGGGCAGGAACGCCTCCAGCTTCAGCTCGGCGAGTGTGACGTCGACGGCGGTCGCGAAGGTCGTGACGGTGGTCACCAGGCGCAGCTCACCGTAGGAGGACTGCAGCTGGAGCGGAACGGCGAAACCGAGCTGCCCGGCAGACGGTTCCAGCTCGGGCACCTACCGGATGAGCTCGTCACGCAGCTCCGCCAGGTGGTGGAGGCGGGCCAGGATGTGACGCGCCCACGCGGCGAGATTGCGGATGCGGGGAGCCACGCCGTCGGGATGCAGCGCGAGGCGGTAGACATTCGTGCCCGGGCCCGCCAGCTCGGGCGCCGCTGTTCGTACGGCGAGATCCTCCAGTTCTCCGGGATCCCGCCCATGACCAGGCCGTTCCGGGCCGGTGGCCCACCCGTCCGGCTCGGCGGCGCGGCCCCGGCGGCACTGGCACGTACCGGCCGGATGTACGACGGCTGGCTGCCCTACCCGCCCGACCCCGCCGAGTACACCTCCGGCCTTCGCGAGGTCCGTGAAGCGGCGGCCGCCGCCCGACGCTCGGCCGGTGACATCACCCCGGCCCTGTTCGTCTCCGTGCATATCGCCGACGACATCGGCAGCGGCCGTCAGGCACTCGACGCCTACGCACGGGTCACCTACGGCGTGCCGCTGGTGGAACTGGAGAAGATCCAGGCCGTGGTGACCGGTACCGCCGACCGAGTGGTCGAGCGCTTGGGACAGTACGTGGCCGCCGGCGCCCGGCACATCGTCGGCCGACTCGGCGCCCTGGATCTGCGTTCACAGCGCGAGCAGCTCGAACGGTCCGCGGAGCTGATCCCCGCTCTCCGGACGGCAGCGGGCCGGGCTGAAACTCCGGACCGTGAGCCCGGCCGACCCTGAAGGACGGATCACCGCGCACATGAGTCTGGCTGCTCTTCGTCTCTCACGGGCTGCTGGTGTCCGCATCACGTGGCAGCAGAGTGAAGTCCGCCCAGTCGAAACCGGGCGCCACTACGCAGGTGACAAGCACCGGTCCGCTGCCGATGGGACGGGCGGTTTGCCACCGCCCGGCGGGCACAACGGCCCACAGCGTCTGCCCAGCAGCCCTTTGGGGGCCGAGAAACACGGGGGAGACCTGATCATCCGGCTCAGTGCTGTGTGTGAGGGCCAGTGCGCTGCCCCTTTGCCACAGCCACAGCTCGTCGCCGGCGACGCGGTGCCAGTGTGAGTGCTCACCGGGCGCCAGGAGGAAGTGGATGGCCGTAGCGGCCGCACGCCGTCCGCGAGCAGTATCGACTTGCTCACCTGTCCACAGTCTCCGATACCAGCCGCCTTCCGGGTGCGGCTCGAGACCGAGTTCTGCGATGAGCGCGTGCGAGGCGCTGTCGCGGGCACCTTCTCGCCCCATGGTTTGTTGTCCTCCTACAGGTGGTCACGCAACGCCAGTGGTATCAGACAGGTTTTGTCTCCCGAGTATGTTGGCCACCATCGCCGTCCAGACCCCCGGCACTAGACCGCCCCCCGCCTGCTTGGTGACCCATGCGCCGCACGGGCCGGTGTGTTTTCTCCGGAGATCGAGAACCCTGGGCTTCTCAAGAGTCGGTGTGCGGCATGATGAGTCTGTGGATTTCGAGCCGTACCGGGGTGAGTTGGTGGCGTTCTGCTACCGGATGCTGGGTTCGTTCCACGAGGCCGAGGATCTGGTGCAGGAAACCTTGCTGCGCGCCTGGAAGGCCCGTGACCGCTACGACCCGGCTCGCGCGTCGGTGCGGACCTGGCTGTACCGGATCGCGACCAACGTGTGCCTGACCGCCCTGGAGGGACGCGCACGGCGCCCCCTGCCGTCCGGGCTGGGGGCGCCGAGCGACGATCCCGGGGCGCCGCTGGTGCCGGCGCACGATGTGCCCTGGCTGGAGCCGTTCCCCGACGCGCGGTTCGATGTGGAGATCAGGGTCGATCTGCGGCTCGCGTGGGTGGCGGCGGTGCAGGTTCTGCCGGCGCGGCAGCGGGCGGTGCTGGTACTGCGTGACGTGCTGGCGTTCAGCGCCGCGGAGGTGGCAGAGCAGTTGGGGACCACGGTCACGGCGGTCAACAGTGCGCTGCAGCGTGCCCGCGTCGCCCTGGCCGGTGTGGCCGATGCCGGGGCGGTCACCGAGCCCGATGATCCGGAGGTGCGGGCGGTCGTCCAGCGTTACATGCTGGCGTTCGAGGCTGCGGACGTCCCCGCCTTGGTGCGGTTGCTGGCCGACGACGCGGTGCTGGAGATGCCGCCGGTGCCGCTGTGGTACCGGGGCAGCCGGGACTACGGCCGGTTCATGGAGCGGGTGTTCGCGATGCGCGGCACGGGCTGGGGCCTGCGGGAGCTGACCGCGAACGGGCAGCCCGCGCTCGCCGCGTACGCGCCGGAGCCCGGTGGTGGGCACCGTCTGCACACCCTGCAGGTATTCGCTGTCACCGACGGCCGCATCGTGCGCAACGTCGTGTTCGCCGATCCGCGGGTCTTCGACGCCTTCGAGCTTTCGCGGGAGATTTCCTCAGGCGATTTCCGCCGGGAGCGATGAGTCCGGGCGGTGCGGCCGGTACGTACCGGTGAGCACTGAACCGAAGGGAACCTCATCGTGAGTGTCATCGTCATCGAGTTCATCACCCTGGACGGGATCGTGTCCGACCCGGACGGGTCCGCGGGCACGCCGCTGGGCGGCTGGGCGTTCCGGTACGGCCCCGAGGCGGTCGCCGGGGACAAGTTCCGGCTCGGCCGCACGCTGGACGAGGGGGTGCTACTGCTCGGGCGCGCCACCTGGCAGCTGTTCTCCCGACTGTGGCCGGGCCGCGACGATCCGTTCGCCGCACGGATGAACGCCGTGCCGAAGCTGGTCGCCTCCCGCACCCTGACCCACGCCGACGCCTCGGTGTGGCAGAACTCCCAGGTCATCGACGGCGACCTGGTCGACGTCGTCAAGCGCGAGCGGCGCGATCTGGTCGTCACCGGGAGCCTGAGCGTCGTGGACCGGCTGATGGCCTTGGACCTGGTCGACGAGTACCGGCTGCTGACCTTCCCCACCGTCCTCGGCACCGGCCGGCGACTCTTTCCGGCCGAGGGCCCTCACACCGAGCTGGAATGCCTGGCTGCCGAGCAGGTCGGCGCCGCCGTCCTCACCCGCTACCGGCGGGCCGCCTCATGACCGCCCGCTTCATCGCCCTGTATGAGACGCGCGTCGCCCCCGCGGCATCCGACCGGTACGGTCACGGCGCCTGAAGCGGACCCGAGCCAGCAGGGCGGCAGAGCTGAGAGCTGATCGTGTGGTGCAGCCGACAGGAGATCTCAGGCGTCATTCGTGGAGAAGCGGGTATGTGCGGGCCGTGAACGGGTCAGTGAGCACGATGTGGATGGATGCGGCACCTGTGGGCGAGGACAGCACCATGCCCGGCAAACGGGGCATGCAGACCACGACAGCACTTGACGGCGACGGCACGGACATTGCCCACGCCCGCCGCCTTGCCGTCGACTTCCTCACCCGCGTGCAGACCGAGCACGGCCTGCCCGTCTCTCAGCGCGCCATGGACCTCACGCAGCTCGTGGTGAGCGAGCTGGTCACCAACGCCCGCAAGTACGCCCCCGGCCCGGTGCTGCTGGATCTGCGCATTCTCGGCGACCTGGTGGAGATAGTGGTGTGGGATTCCGATCCGGTGCTGCCGGTGGCGCGGGCCGCGGATGTCGGCCGGGTCGGCCAGCACGGCCTGGAGATCGTGATGGCCGTCGCCCAGGGTTTCGAGGTCCAGCGGGAACCGGTCGGCAAACGCGTCACTGCCCGCCTCGCCCTGGCCGACGACCTGGGTGGTGCCGTCTCCGGACGCCCGCCCCTGTAAAGCCCCGCCCGTCCTCACTGAGAACCTGAACCCACGGTTGACGGGCCGGCACCTCGTGCCGCTCGCCCAGTGGGCATCAGGCAGCGCCGCTCCCTCGGCGTACGTGTGGTCTTCCCGCGCACTCGTGCTCAGGACTCCCATCAGAAGACGTGACGTCACGAGACGGCGGCGTCGTCGAGCGTGTCGCGGATCTCCAGGAGGTTGTCGACTCCGGTGATCTCGCAGACCCGCCGAACCGGAGCGGACGGCGCGACCAGGCGCAGGGTGCCCGCGCGATGGATGAGGATCAGCAGATTCAAGAATGTCGAGTCCGCGAAGGTGACACCGGAGGCCTCCAGGATCACCTTGGGGTGTTCCGCGGCCGCGGACTTCAGCGCATCCGCCAACGGCGTGATCGACTCCATGTCGTAGGCGCCGCGAGCACCAATCACCCAGGCCCCACGCCATTCGTACTGCAGCACGCCGGCTTCCTGCGAGGCACGCCCGGAGATCTGTTCCGGCAGTGGCGTGCCGCCGGTGTTGCTCATGAGGGTCGGCCTCATGGCCTCGTCCCGCAGCACCTTCGGGCTCCTCCCTGTGGCTCTCCTGACGGAGCAGACGTCATCCGTTGCATGAAAACTATGTCATGTAACTGGGTTCCTGCAACAACGCCCTCTAAGATGCCGGACATGGTTGGAGTACCTGAGTCACACACCGGATGGACGTTCATCACCAGCCACGCGCGCGTGCTTGCAGCCATCGCGGACAACCCGAACGCCCGCATCCGCGACCTCGCCGCCCATTGCCGGCTCACCGAGCGCGCCGTCGCGCGGATCATCTCCGATCTCGAGCAGGACGGTTACCTCTCCCGCACCCGGGAAGGGCGCACGAACACCTACCGCATCGAGCCGGACAAAGTGCTGCGCCACCCGGCGGAAGCCGGCCTCCCCGTGGCCTCCCTGCTGTCCCTGCTCGTGCAGGACGAAACCGAACGCAGCACGACACCGGCCGCCGCCCCTGCCCCGCGGTAAGGCGTCGTATCAGTTGAGACGGCGCTGAACGGCGACGGCTGCAGCAAGGTCGACGGAGGCGAGGAAGTTCTCGTCGCGATGCCTACAAGCGGCGCACCGCCGTCGCGTGATGCATCAACCGCCCGAAGCGGTGGAGGGGGCACCGTCGCTCGCTTCTGGCAGTCGAGGGGGCGGTACTGGGCTGAACGCCGGCGGAGCACGGGGAGGCCGGCCGTCAGCCGCTGTCCCGGCGTCAGCGGCCGGACGTCATGGCGGGGACCGGCCGACGACGCATCGCTACTTTCGCTGGGATGTGACCCGGACTTGCTGGGCGATGTCCTCCAGTACGGTCTTCGGGTCGGCGGAGGGTGCGACGGCCTTGCCGATGGTGCGCTTGATGGTGTTGCTGACCTGCAGCCACGACGGTTCGTTGACCGGGTAGAGCTGGGCTGTGCGCAGTGCGGTGAGGAACTGCTCGGTGCTGGGGTCCGTCGCCGTGCCCTGGGAGGCCTGGGTGGCGGTCACCGTCGAGGGCAGCAGGTGGTAGCGCCCGGCGAACTCGTTGAGGTTCTTGTCCTCGTAGACGAAGTTGAGGAATGCGCCGACCAGTTCACGATTGCCGTCATGTTTGAAGGCCATCATCCAGTCGGCGACGCCCACCGACGGCGGGGTCTCCCCTTCGCGCAGCGTGTCGGACACCGGCATGGTCAGCGTGCCGACCTTCATGCCCTTCTCTCTCGCCTCGTCGAGGAGTGAGGGGTAGCCGTTGACCATGCCGACGTCACCGCGCAGGAAGGCGGCGAAGGCGTCCTGCCGGTTCAGCTCGGCCGGCGGGGTAGGTCCGGTCAGGCCCGGTGCAACCAGGTTGTCCTTGATCCAGCGGAAGGTCTGGATGTTCTGCTCGGACGCGATGTTGTAGCCGCCGCTGTGGTCGGTGTACCCGCCGCCGTTGCTGAGTTCCCAGATGAGGGCTTCGGCGTGCGCTTCCTCGGGACCGAGCGGCAGGGCGTACGGATAGAGCACATTCTCATGCTTCAGTGCCTTGGCCGCGTGCTTCAGGTCCGACCAGGTCTTCGGCGGCTCTGCTCCGGCCCTGTCGAACAACTCCTCGTTGTAGAAGAGGAGCCGGCTGCTGGCCACGAAGGGCAAGCCGTAGAGCGTGTCGTCGACCGAGCCGGCCTCTGCGAGCGGCGGCAGGAAGTTCGCCTCGGCCTTGATCGGCAGCAGCTGATCGGCGGCGTAAAGGCGGCCCTGGGCGGCGAAGTCGGAGTACGCGCCCATGAGGGCCACGTCCGGGGCATCGTCCTCCTGGACCATGCGTGTGACCTCGCGGTCGATGTCGGCCCACGGGTAGAGCGTCACCTCGACCTTCTTGCCGGGGTGGGCGGCGGTGAAGGCGGCGGTCAGCTTGTCCCAGTACGCCTTGGAGCTGGTCGCCGGGCTGTCGCCGTACTCGGGGACCACCAGGCGCAGCTTGGTCCCGCCGCTTTCGGACGAGCCGCAGGCGGTGAGAGCGGAGCCCAGCAGTCCCAATGCGGCCACGCAGGCGGTCATGCCGAAGAGTCTTGGTCGCACGGATGTTTCCTCTTGATCTTTCCAGCAGTGCAACCGGAATCCTCTCCCGGCGCGGGGGAAAAAGCGCCCCCTGCCGGACAACTGTGGCCATAGCTCCAACTGAGCCGATTCCGAATGGTGTCTTCCGATATGCCGCCGCCGATTCCGGCGCGCGTAGAACCTCCGTGACGGATCGGCACCACCCCGGACCTGGCACACACGGCCCGCGAGCCGGCCGAGTTCACCGGGTCCGAGGGACATGCGCGTTCGCTCGTCACCACCAGTAGACGGGGTAGCGGGGTGCATGCTTGGGCAGCCCGGCGATGGTCCCGGCGCTGACCAGAAGCAGAGTTGCGGTGAGCAGAAGGGTGACGAACCTCAGGGGGGCGGGTGACTGCAGGACGACGATGACGGCGGTGGCCGCTGCCGGGGAGTGAGGCGTCCTGGTGATCATCATGGTGCCGAGAGCGAGACCGCCTGCCAGTGCGGCAGCCCATGTCGAGCTCCCGAAGCAGGCCAGTACCAGGTAGCCGCCGAGTGCGGACAGCAGGTGACCGCCGATCAGGCTGCGCGGCTGCGCGAGAGGCAGCTGCGGGGTGCTGTGCACGAGGGCAGCGCTGGCTGCGAGGGGCGGGATGAGCAGCGGTTCGTGCAGCACAGCGCCCGTAGCGGCCAACAGCAGCAGCACGGAGATGACGGAGGTCGTGGCGTGAAGGGCGTGACGGTGTCCGGCGGGGGCGGGAGCGCGGCCTGCGAGCAAGCGCCGGGCAGCCGGGCGCGGGGCGGTATCGGTACTCACGTGTCTCTCGGGACCTGGGCCTGGGGCCTGGAATGCGGGCAGGGGGGAACGGTCCCGTGCTGATGTGCAACGCGCCCCGTGGTCGACGTGGGCTGACCTTGCGCCGAGCTTCCGATCGGGGCGGCGCAGTCCTGGTGCTTATCTAACCAGCAGGTGGCAGCGGTGTTGCGGGCGGCCCCCGCCCAGGCTCAGGGACCTCTGCGGTGACTCGCGACAACGAGGCCGGCCGTGCGCCCGAAGCGCTTCTTCCTGGCCCATGGGCAGGGCGGGTCTGGGAGGATGTCGCGGTGACCGGCACCGATGACATCGCCCGCCAGATGCTCGTCCGTCGCGGCTTCGTTCTGGAGTACGCCACCCTCGGCTGGAACGTCATCGGCATCGTGGTGCTCAGCGTCGCCGCGATTTCGGCGAGGTCCGTGGCACTGGCCGGGTTCGGTCTTGACTCCCTGATCGAGATCGGCGCCTCCACCGTGGTGATCTGGGAGCTGTCCGGTACGGGCGAGGAGCGCCGACGCCGTGCGCTGAAGCTGATCGGTGTCGGCTTCGGCCTGCTGGCGGCCTACTTGCTGGTCCAGTCCACATGGGTGCTGGCCAGTGGCTTCCGGCCCCACCACTCGCGGCTGGGAGTCGGCTGGACCGCGGTCACCGCCGCAGTGATGTTCGCGCTCGCGGCCGGCAAGGCACGTACCGGTACGGCGCTGGACAACCCGGTGCTGAAGACCGAGGGGCGGGTGACCCTGATCGACGGCCTGCTGGCCGTCGCCGTGCTGCTGGGCCTCCTGCTGAATTCTCTGGCCGGTCTGTGGTGGGCCGACCCGGCCGCCGGATACGTGCTGGTCTACTACGCGCTGCGGGAGATCAAGGAGATCTTCGACGACCACTGACGCCGGGGCGGTGAGCGTGTTTCAAGGCCGACGGTGACGTTCCCCGGCATGGCTTGGACGTGGGCGATCCGAGGTGACGCACTGCGGGGGCCCAGGTGCTGTCGCCTCACCCTGACCGATCAAGGCCTCATGTATCCGCTCCGTGCCGTGGAGATGAGAAGAGTACGCAGGTCGATGACGCGGTAACCGCGGGCCGTGAACGCGTCGAGGATCCGGGGAAGTGCCTGCGCGTCGATCACCTGATCACGTCCCTCGGACGCGCCGACGTGCATCTGCAGGATCGCCCCTGGACGAAGAGCGTCCAGCGCCCGGCGTACCGCACGGTCCACGGTCATGCCCCCCTCGGTGCCCTTCCATCCGTCGGTGTCGGTGGTGAATTCGATGTCTGCGAATCCCAGTTCGTTGACCTCTCCGATCTGGGCGGGGGTGGTCTCGCCGTAAGGGAACCGGAAGAACGGGGCCAGGGCGCGCCCTGCTCCGGCGGCGCGCAGGGCCCGGTCCGCTGCCCGGACCTCCCGGCTCCTTCCGGCGGCGGTCAGGTCGTTGAAGTAGGGATGGCTGTAGGAGTGGTTGCCCAGCCCGTGTCCCGCAGCGGCGATCCTCTTGACCACCTCACGGTAGCGGTCGGCGAAGTCACCGGTCAGGAAGAACGTGGCCGGTGTGCGCCGGTGGGCGAGCTCACCGAGGACGCGTTCCAGGCCGGCGTCGTTCCAGGCCGCGTTGAACGTCACCGCGACCACGTGGTCGCGGGTGGCCATCACACGGTTCTCGGACCCGAACAGAGCCCGAAGGCCCTCGTCCGCAGTCGCCACCGGCCCTGGCGAAAAGGGCCTGGCCGTTGCGCGGGCGGCTACGGATGTCACCCCCCATGCCGCGGCGAGGAGCCCGGCGGACACCAGGCGGCGGGAGACAAACCGGCGTGCGGGGACAGAGCGTGCTTCCATGCCACCGTCATCGGCAGACCCTCATCCGCCCCTGAGCCCGTGCCCGTGCCCGTGGCGGTGCGAGGCGGGTTTCGCGCGGCCGGCCTACGCCGCCGGTGCAGGCGGCCAGCAGTACCTGGCCGCCAGGACCCGCTCGACCGGCGACGTCCACACGCGGATGACCGCGACGCCCGCCCCGCTTGTGGCGGGCCCCGCAGCCTGCGCCTCCCGCCGCGCCCGCGGCGGTCGCACCTTCCGGGCGTGTCCGCTGCGGCCAGGCCCCAGACTGCCCGGTGCGGCCTCGGGGGAGTGGCCGGCGGCCCGGCGGTGCCCCGTCCGGTCCGGACGGGTCTCCGCCGGCGGTGGTGGGCCGCGCCCGAGGGCCGGATGATGGCTGATGTGCCGCCACCTCCTTCCGCCCCGGCTCGCGGCTCCGCCCCGGCGGTCGGCGCCGGGACGGACGTATCCGCGCGGGCGGCTGGGCCGTGCCGCGCGGACGGGACCGCGAAGGAGTGACCCCGCAGATGGATGTCTACCGTGAGCTCTACCGGCGCAGCATCGCCGAGCCCGAGGCTTTCTGGGCTGAGGCCGCCACGTCCGTGACCTGGGACCGGGACCCGGTGCGAGTCCTGGACTCGGGGCGCCCGCCGTTCCACCGCTGGTTTCCCGACGCCGTGATGAACACCTGCCGCAACGCCCTCGACCGCCACGTCGAAGCCGGCCACGGAGCCCGCACCGCCCTGATCCACGACAGCCCCGTCACCGGCACCACGAGCAGCGTCAGCTACGCACAACTCCTCGACCTGACCGCACGGTTCGCCGGTGTGCTGCGCGGCCTCGGCGTCGGCAAGGGCGACCGCGTGGTCATCTCCATGCCGATGGTGCCGCAGGCCGTGATCGCCATGCTGGCCTGCGCCCGGATCGGTGCCGTCCACTCCGTCGTCTTCGGCGGCTTCGCCGCGAAGGAACTCGCCGTGCGTATCGACGACGCCCGGCCCAAGGTCGTCGTGTCCGCGTCCTGCGGCATCGAGGCCAGTCGTGTCGTCCCGTACAAGCCGATGCTCGACGAGGCACTACGGCTGGCCCACCACACGCCCGAGCGCTGCGTGATCCTGCAGCGGCCGCAGGCCCCGGCCGACCTCGGCGACCGCGACCTCGACTGGGACGAGGCGACGGCGGCCGCCGAACCCGCCGACTGCGTGACAGTGGCCGCGACCGACCCCCTGTACATCCTGTACACCTCCGGCACCACCGGCCGGCCCAAGGGCGTCGTCCGTGACAACGGCGGTCACGCCGTCGCCCTCGCCTGGAGCATGCGTCACATCTACGGCATCGACCCCGGCGACGTGTGGTGGGCCGCTTCCGACGTCGGCTGGGTCGTCGGCCACTCCTACATCGTCTACGCCCCGCTGATCGCCGGTGCCACGACCGTCATCTACGAGGGCAAGCCCGTCGGCACCCCGGACGCCGGAGCCTTCTGGCGGGTGATCGCCGAGCACGACGTGAAGGCCCTGTTCACCGCGCCCACCGCGATCCGCGCGATCAAGAAGGAGGACCCGGAAGGCGCCCTCTTCGCCCAGTACGGTGTGAGCAGCCTGCGCAGCCTCTTCCTCGCCGGCGAGCGACTCGACACCGACACGTACGCCTGGGCGACGGGCGTCCTCGGGGTGCCCGTCGTCGACAACTGGTGGCAGACGGAAACGGGCTGGCCGATCACCGCTGCGCCTCGCGGTGTCGACGGCGTCGCCCTCCGGCCCGGCTCGCCCGGTGTGCCGATGCCGGGCTACGACCTGCGCATCCTCGACCCGACCGGCAACGAGTGCGCCCCGGGCCAGGACGGCGCGGTGGCCCTGGGCCTGCCGCTGCCGCCGGGCACCCTGCCGACACTGTGGCAGGACGACGAGCGGTACGTGGCCTCGTACCTGTCGCAGTATCCGGGGTACTACCTCACCGGTGACGGCGGGCACGTCGACGAGGACGGCTACGTCTTCGTCACCGGCCGTATCGACGACGTCATCAACGTCGCCGGGCACCGGCTGTCCACCGGCGTCATCGAGGAGGTGGTGGCCTCCCATCCGGACGTCGCGGAGTGCGCGGTGATCGCTGTGCGGGACGAGCTGAAGGGACAGGTGCCGCGCGCCTTGGCCGTCCTCAAGGCCGGCGCCGAAACCACGCCGGAGCGGCTGGAGCGCGAGATCGTCGCAGAGGTGCGTGGCCAGGTCGGCGCCGTCGCCTCCTTGAAGCAGGTCACCGTGGTGCCCGCGCTGCCCAAGACCCGTTCGGGCAAGATCCTCCGGGGGGCCATGCGTGACATCGCCGACGGCCGTGACACCCCGACGCCCGCCACGGTCGAGGACCCGGCCGTACTCGACGCACTGCGCCGAACCCTCCGTCCGCAGCCCTGAGGCGAACGTCGCACGTCGTCCCCGGGTCCCTCCCCGTCGGAGGTCATAGGCGCCGGCCCTGACCACGACGTCGTGTGGGGAGCCACCCCGGCCGGCGCGACACCGGTTCAGGTGAGGGGCCCTCCACCTCCCTGCATGCCTTGCGCACACAGCCTCGGCCCTGGTCGGGCCGAGGCTGTGGGGCGGTCGGGCGGAGGGCGTTCGCGATGCGGGAATCAGTGGCGGAGCCGCAACCGCTCTCGCCAGGAGGGGCGGCCCGTATCGCCGTCGTCGGCGTCCGGGGCCCGGTGGGAAGGGTCGGGCTCGGTGAAGTAGGCGCTGTCCTTGGGGCGGTGCCGGTCTGCGGCCGGGCGGGGGCGCGGCGCCGGCTCCAGGTGGGGGATGTGCTTGGAGCAGTGTATGTAGGCTTCGTCGACGGTGACATGGACCCACAGCTGGGGCTGGCGACCGGGCGCTGCTTCGGTCGGCAGATGCGGGTACCACGTGCGCAGTTCGCTGTCGGTGTACAGCCGCACTGTGCCGTTGACGTGAAGCCCGATGTGATCGTGGGTGAAGTCCATGAACAGCATGCCGAGGTGGGGATTCTCGGTCATGTTGCCCGCACTGGCGAGGACACCGTTGCCCCGGTACTCGGGATAGGCCAGCGTGCGGTCGTCGAGGGAGACGCAGAATCCTGGCGGACCCGAGCGGAAGCTGGTGTCGCAGGCTCCCCGGGAGTCCGCCGTCGACAGGAACACCATGTTCTGCCGGGCTATGAACTCCCGCATGGCGGGCGTCAGGTAGGGGTGCACCTGGCGGTCGTAGAAGTCGGCCGCTCGGTCGGTGGTGCCGAGTTGTTGCTGCAGCAGTCGTTCACCGAGGGAGCCGGTCGTCTCGGGGCCGTTCACAGCTGTTCGGTCTCCTCTGCGGGCGGGGGCGGCCCCAGAGGGGCGGTCAGGACGGGGACGTCCCAGGGGTCGTAATGGATGTGATGCGGCGGGACACCATGACGTCGCAGGGCCTGCACGGCTTCGCCGAGCATCTGCGGTGGGCCGCACAGGTAGGCCTCGTGCCGGTACCAGGGGCCGAATTCCGCCAGTACCTCAGGCAGGGTGCCTTCCAGGCCCACGATGCGTTCGTGGGAGACCGCGGCCCGGACGCGGAGCCAGTGGTAGCGCTGGGACATCCGCAGCATGTCGTTGAGTCCGTACAGTTCGTCCGCGGTTCTGGCGCCGATGAACAGACTGACTTCCTGGGAGTTGCCGATGCCGTCCTGTGCCGCCTGCTCGATCAGGGCGCGGATCGGAGCCAGGCCGGTGCCGCCGGCGACGAAGAGCAGGTCCCGCCCGGCGGTCGGGCGGAGCACCATATCGCCTTCCGGCGGGCCCAGCCGGACGGGATCTCCTGGACGGGCATGGTGGACCAGCGCGTTGCTGACCTTGCCTCCGGGCACGGCACGGACGTGGAAGGTCAGCTGGGAGTTCGGCCGGGGGGCGTGCGCGGGAGAGTAGTGCCGCCACAGTCTCGGTGCCCAGGGCGTCTCGATGCTCACGTACTGGCCCGCTACGAAGGGGTACGGCTGCTGGGGCTGGACGGTGATCTCCGCGATTCCGGGGCCGCGGTGCACGTGCTCGACAATGTGGGCCTGCCACACGGCCGGCCGGTGACGCGCGTCTTCGTCGGCGGCGCCGGCCATGACGTTCGCGGCAGCGGTGTAGGCCCGGTGCCATGCCCCGGCCAACGCCGGGCTCCAGGCAGGGCCCGCGTAGTGGGAGAGGGCTTGCAGCAGGCATTCGCCGACGGCCGGGTAATGAGCGCTCTGCGTGCCGAACTTGCGGTGACCACGCCCCAGACGCGAGCAGAACGCGACGAGATTCGCGGGATCGTCGACCAGTTCGACGATGCGCAGCAGACCGCGCACCAGACGTTCCCGCTGGACGTCGAGCTCGGCCGGGAACATCTCCCTGAGCTGTGGGTAACGAGTGAACAGGATGTCGTAGAAGTACCCGGCCATCTCGGCGACGTGAGGCCCGACAACCGCCAGGCTGGACCGCACCAGCGCGACGTCCTCCGCGCTGACGGGAGGCTGGGCGGCTGGGGTGAGAGAGGCCATCGAGGCGGGAGACGGGCCGGGCGGGACGGCTCCGCTCCATCCATCCGCCGGCCCCGGTGACGTATCCGGATTCCAGGTCTGTTGCATGGATCCGAACCTGCCCGTCACCGTTGATCCCAGGCGTGCCCCGCCGACGACGTGACACTGCCGTGTGGGCGCAACCTCTTCTCCGGCTCCGTGATGCGCGCATGACACCTCGGCTGAGACGGAATCATCGCAAGGCGGAACGGTCCGGCCACGCCGCTCGCTCGATTCCCCGCGGAGAGGACGAAACCCGGCCCGGACAAGTCACGGACCTCCCGCCGGACCACCCCCAGCGCCGGGCGACGCCGACCGGACCCGTTCCGGGCCGGGGAAGGGCGCCGCAGGGGATGGCTTCCGGCATGGACTTCACCAAGGTGCGGTTTGGGTGCGACATGCGTGATGCCAGTGCGCTGGCGAGCGCTGCACATGGAACACACGGACCTTTCTCTCACCGCGTCGGCGTGCTCGGCAGGAGCAGGGCGACGTCGTCGTCGGGTGCTGGACCGAAGCTGCCGGGAGCCCCCGCACATGTGTGAACAGGTCCTGTGCCGACAGCCCGGCCGCCTGGGGCGGCGACCGCCAGGCGCCCGTCACCCTAGCGTTCGAGGGAGCCGACATGTGTTCGGGGGAGTCCGTTGAACAGATTCAAATGGTTACCGGGCAGTAGGAGTTGGCTTGCGGTCTGCCGGGCCGGATGGGGCTGCGGCCACGTTCACCAGCGGGATCCCCCACCGTGCCGACGGGGCGTCATGCCGGCTGCGCGCCGCCTCTGCGAGGATCGCATCGCGCTGTCGGGCCGTCGGGCCGTCGGGCCGTCGCGGCGGGAAGGTGGAGATGTGGTGAGGGAGAGTTTGCAGGATCTGCCCATGTCGGCGACGGAGTCGGACGGCTCCGTGATCGTGCGTGTGCTGAGTTACAACATCCGCTCGATGCGTGACGACGTCGCGGCTCTCGCCCGGGTGATCCGGGCCTGCCGGCCCGACGTCGTCTGCGTTCAGGAGGCGCCGCGGTTCTTCCGCTGGCGCCAGGCCGCCGCCCGCCTCGCGCGTTCGTCCGGACTCGTGTACGTCTCGGGCGGCGCCACTGCCTCCGGTCCCATGATCCTCTCCTCGCCCCGCGCCCACGTGGAGCGCACGGAAGACGTCCTGCTGCCCCGCACTCCCGGCCTGCATCAGCGTGGCTTCGCGACGGCCGTGCTGCGGTTCGGCCGGGCCCGGCTCGGGGTGCTCAGCTGTCATCTGAGCATCGATGAGCAGGAGCGCTACGAGCAAGGCCGGCTGCTCCTCGACCGGCTGACCGCCCTGGATGTGGCGTACGCCGTCGCCGCGGGCGATCTCAACGACCGGCCCGACGGCCGTACCTTCGGCCTCCTCGCGGACGCCTTGCAGGACGGCTGGGCGACGAAGCCGTGGGGGCGCGAGCACACCACCCGGCTGGGCGATCCGTTGCAGCGGATCGATGCGGTCTTCGTGACGCGGGGGGTTCAGGTGCTCGGGTGCGGGGTGCCGATGGGGCTTGCCGGCGTCGCGGTACGAGACCTCCGGGCAGCCACGGATCACCTGCCGGTACTGGCCGCTTTGCGCGTGCCCGCCGCGTAGCGGAGGGGCTCCGCCCGCACTCCGGTTCGCGACGGGGACTGATGGCGTCGGGGACGCCTCCGCTCGCTCCCGTGGCTATGGGCGGTGCGGCTCCGGTTCCTCGGCCGTGCGTCCCTCCGCTGAGACCCTTGCTTCGATGCCGTCGAGCAGGAAGTCGAGGCCGATCCGGAAGGTGTGATCGGCGTCCAGGTGGGCGGCGTCCCGCACCACCGTCGCCAGTGCGGGGAACCGGCCGGTGGCGAAGGTCCGCTCCAGGTAGGGCCCGAGGGAGGCCTGCCAGCGCTTCTCGTCCATGCCGGTGGCCCGTTCGGCACGTCGCTCAGCGATCTCCCGACGCACCGCGCCCATCACATACGCGTCGACCGCGGTGACCACCGGCATGACGGCGTCGACATCAAAGTCGTCCAGCGCAGCCACCACAGCCTCCCCCCTGGCCAGTGCGTGCGGCCCCAACTGCGGTCGCCCGCCGAGCAGATCGGCCAGCCACTCGTGCTTGTGAACGGCCTGCCGGGTGGTTTCGGCCAGAGAGCGAAGCACCTCTCGCCAGCCGTTTCCGGCCGGCCGGATCTCGGCATGGACCGCGTCGACCATCAGGTCGAGCAACTCCTCCTTGCCGGCGATGTAGCTGTACAGACGCATCGGCCCGACGCCCAGCGCGGCGGCGACTTTGCGCAGTGACACGGCCTCCAGGCCGTCCGCGTCGGCCAACCGGATCGCCGCTCGCACGATCAGCTCGCGGTTCAGCGGTGCCGGCACGGGTCGATTCGAAGGCTCCGGCCTCTCCCACACCAACATGCCGCTCACGATACACCGCATGGGACGATACAGTGTATCGAGCGATACGGTGTATCAAGGGGGAGGAATCATGACCATCGCCATCATCGGAGGCGGCCTGGGCGGCCTGGCGCTCGCCCGTGTGCTGCAGGTGAACGGCATCGACGCCGTCGTCTACGAACGCGAGCCTTCACGCGGCGCGCGCGGTCAGGGCGGCATGCTCGACCTGCACTCCAAGACCGGGCAGCGGGCGCTGCGCGAGGCGGGCCTCATCGACCGGTTCCATGTGATTGCCCGTGGCGCAGGCCAGGATCTGCGGCTTCTCGAGCCGGACGGCACCCTCCTCCTCCAGGAGGACACGCCCGACGACGCTCCACTCGAGCGCCCCGAGGTCGACCGAGCCGACCTGCGCAACCTGCTGCTGGACTCCCTCCCCGCACAGGCAGTGCGCTGGGGCCACGCGTTCGCATGCGCCGACCAGGGCCTGCTGCGCTTCACCAACGGCAGCAGCGCGCCGTATGACCTGCTGGTCGGCGCCGACGGTGCGAACTCCAAGGTCCGTCCGCTGCTCACCGACGCCCGCCCGGTACACACCGGCCACAACATCATCGAACTCGGCATTCCCGACGTCGACCACACCCACCCCGACCTCGCGGCAATGGTCGGACGAGGCAACTACTGGGTGCTCGGCAATGGCCAATCCCTGTCGGCGCAGCGCAACGGTGACGGCCGCGTACGTGTCTACCTCAGCTTCTACGACACCGCCGAGGACTGGTTCGCCACCAGCGGGATCCCTTTCGGCGACCCGGCCGCAGCGCGGGCCCGGCTGGTCGACCTCTTCAGCGGCTGGCACTCACGGATCACCGCACTGATCGCCGCCTGCGACGACACGATCCTGCCGCGGCCGATCACCACACTTCCGGTCGGTCTGACCTGGCCGACCACACCAGGCGTCACGCTGCTCGGCGATGCCGCGCACCTGATGCCACCGGTCGGGCAGGGGGCCAACATGGCGCTGCTCGACAGCGCACTGCTCGGCCTCGCGCTGGCCGCGCACCCGGACGACTTTCCCGCCGCCGTCGAGAAGTACGAACGCGAGATGTTCGAACGCACCGGTGCCGCCGCCCGGCAGTCCGCGCAGATGCAGGAGATCCTGGCATCCCCGGACGCCAGCCGGAAGATGCTCGCATTCTTCCAACCTGGGTGACTGCAGGCGGGCACGACCAGGCAACCGGCCGTCGAGGAGGAGGAACGGCTTCGTCCCTCGACGGCACTGCCCGGCCCGTGCCCCGGCCGACGTCGAAGCCCCCATGTGCAGGACACGTTACCCGTCACGGGAGAGAGGTAGCGGCCTGCTCTCTTACCGCTGGCGGGGCCCGTCAGTTGTCAGCAGTCGGACCCCGGCGCCGGGCGGAGCGGTCGCTGGTGGCGGGGCGCCGCTCCCCGCCGTGCGGTCAGCGGGTGGCGAGGAGTTCGAGCGTGTCGATCACGCGGTTGGAGAAGCCCCACTCGTTGTCGTACCAGGCGACCACCTTGATGTGGCGGCCGTCGACGCGGGTGAGGGCCGAGTCGAAGATCGACGAGGCGGGATTGCCGGTGATGTCGGATGACACGAGCGGGTCGTCGGAGTACTCGAGGATGCCGGCGAGCGGCCCCTCCGCCGCGGCGCGGTACGCCGCCAGCACGTCGTCGCGCGTCACGTCACGGGCGACGGCCGTGTTGAGTTCGACGATCGAGCCCACCGGCACCGGTACGCGGATCGAGTCGCCCGACAACTTGCCCTCGAGGTTCGGCAGCACCAGGCCGATCGCCTTGGCGGCGCCGGTCGTGGTCGGCACGATGTTGACGCCGGCGGCCCGGGCGCGACGGGCGTCGCGGTGCGGACCGTCCTGCAGGTTCTGCTCCTGCGTGTAGGCGTGCACCGTCGTCATGAACCCGTGCTCGATGCCGGCGAGTTCGTCGAGGACCGCTGCCAGCGGGGCGAGCGCGTTGGTGGTGCAGGAGGCGTTCGAGACGATCGTGTGGACGGCCGGGTCGTAGGCGTCGGTGTTGACACCGAAGGCGAGCGTGACGTCGGCGCCGTCCGACGGCGCGCTGACGAGGACCTTCTTCGCACCGGCGTCGAGGTGGGCGCGGGCAGCCTTGGCCGAGGTGAAGCGGCCGGTGGCTTCCAGGACGATGTCGACGCCGAGTTCGGCCCACGGCAGCTGTGCCGGTTCGCGCTCGGCCAGCACCGTGATCCGGCGGCCGTCGACGACGAGCGCGTCTCCGTCGGCGGTCACCGGACGCCCGAGCCGGCCGGCCGTGCTGTCGAAGGCGAGCAGGCGGGCGAGCGTGGCGGGCTCCGTCAGGTCGTTGACGGCGACGATCTCGAGGGTGCTGTCGCGTTCGAGCAGTGCGCGCAGCACATTGCGTCCGATGCGGCCGAATCCATTGATGGCGATGCGAGTCATGAGTGATGTCCCTTCCCTTCCACACCAGGCTCGCCCGCGGCTCGCGCCGATGACAGTGGCGGAATCGCCACGGTTCAAAAGGATCCCGCCAAGGACGCATCCCGCCGAGGACCCCGCCACGAGGATCCCGCCACGGTGCTATTCGCCCCGGGTGAAGGTGCGCCGGTACTCGCTCGGTGTGGTGCCGAGGATGCGCTGGAAGTGCAGGCGCAGGTTCGCGCCGGTGCCGAGGCCGACGTCGGCGGCGATCTGTTCGACACTGCGCTCCGACCGCTCGAGCAGTTCGCGGGCCAGGTCGATGCGGGCGCGCATCACCCACTGCATCGGCGTGTAGCCGGTCTCCTCGACGAAGCGCCGGGAGAACGTGCGCGGCGAGACCTCGGCCTGGCGCGCCAGTACGTCGAGGGTGAGGGGCTCGCCGAGCCGGTGCAGCGCCCACTCGCGAGTGGCGGCGAAGCGCTCGCCGAGCGGCTCGGGGACGCTGCGCGGCACGTACTGGGCCTGTCCGCCGCTGCGGTAGGGGGCCGCGACGAGGCGGCGGGCCGCGTGGTTGGACGCGGCCACCCCGAGGTCGCCGCGCAGGATGTGCAGGCACAGGTCGATGCCGGAGGCGGCGCCGGCCGAGGTGAGCACGCTGCCCTCGTCGACGAACAGCACGTTCTCGTCGACCTGGACGAGCGGATGCCGGACCCGGAGTTGCCGCGTGTAGTGCCAGTGCGTCGTGGCGCGTTTGCCGTCGAGCAGGCCCGTGGCGGCGAGCGCGAAGGCGCCCGTCGAGATGGCGGCGAGCCGCGCGCCCCGGGCGTGGGCGGCGATCAGTGCGTCGACGACGGCCTGCGGCGGGTCGTCGCGGTCCGGGAACCGGTAGCCGGGGACGAAGACGATGTCCGCCCACACAAGCGCGTCGAGGCCGTGGGCGACGTAGTACGACAGGCCGTCGCCGCCGGTCACGAGACCGGGTGTCGCCCCGCACACCCGGACCTCGTACGGCATGCTCGCGCGGGTCGTGAACACCTGCGCCGGAATTCCGACGTCGAGCGGCTTCGCACCCTCGAGCACAAGGACGGCGACACGATGCAGGCGGGCGGCTGGCATGGGAAAGAGGCTACGCGGGGCGCCGGCGTCCGCGCCGCTCTCCCGTCACCACCCCGTCCACAGCAGGTGGTTGAGCAGCAGTGCGAGCACCGCTTGGGCGGCGAGCCAAGCCCGTGGGAAAGGCAGGAGCGCCCCCGCCGGCAGGAGCCACACCGCGAACGGCAACCAGATGCGCTCTGTCTCCGCCTTGCTCATGCCGGACAGGTCGGCGGCGAGGAGGGCGAGCAGAGCGGCGCACACGAGGAGCGCCAGCCGCAGCTGTGGCGACCGGCCCAGGCCGGCCCCGGCGGGGCGCAGAAGTTTGCGCTCCACGATCAGTACCGTGCCCACCCGCCGCAGCCCCGCCACGGTCGCCATCCCGACGACCAGGACGGTGCAGGCCAGGTTCGCCCACACCCAGTAGCCGTAGGGACGCACGCCCCCCGCACCCTGGTAGTAGCGCTCGACCAGCAACCGGTACGCCTCCCACCAGTGGAACCCGGCGAGAGAGAACAACAGCGGCACGATCGCGAAACCGGCGAGCGGGAAGGCGATCCCGTGCAGCAGCCGGCGGGCAGGCGGCCGCGCGAGCAGCACCACGGCAGCTCCGACCAGCGCGATCAGCGTCAGCCCGTACGACAGGTAGCAGGTCAGCCCGAACAGCAGTCCCGCCCCGAACGCCGCCGGCCTGGACGGCCGGGTCACCGCCACCGCGAGGAGCGCCACCGACCAGGCGGCGACGGCGGCGAAATAGGCGTCCGGGGACGTGCCCATCCACACCGCCGCCGGGGCGAGCACCACGAACGGTGCCGCGCGCCGGGCCGTCTTCTCCCCGGCCAGCAGGCGCACCGTCACCAGCACCGCCACGCACGCCGTGGCGCCGAGCGTGATGCACCAGGCCCCGGCCCAGCCGCCGCCGCGAAGGCCTGCCCGGTCCAGCAGCACGAAGGTGAGCGTCGCGGCCGGCGGATGCCCGGCCACATGGGCGGGCCAGTTGCCGGGGGAGTGCAGCAGGATGTGGTGGGTGAAGTCGCGCAGGGCGGCCGGGATGTCGTGGAAGCGGTCGACGGCCTGGAGGTATTCGTAGCGGGTGGTGAGCCGGCCGACGACACCCCGGCGCCAGCCGTCGATCAGGGCCAGCGACCAGATCCAGGCCAGCGCCGAGGCCCAGACCGCGAAGAGCAGCGCCCGCCAGGGCAGCCGGGCCGCCGCCACCGGGCCGTATCCGACGACCAGGACCGCCACCGTCAGGGCGGCAGGAGTGCCCGGACCGGTGTGCGGGCCCCAGAACCCCACGAGCGGCGGCCAGTCGACGAACAGGATGTGCGGGAAGTCCCGGATGCCGCGGCCGACGAGCGCCGCCGCCGCGACGAGCAGGGCGGCGGCAGCGGTGGCGCACAGGTCCCGCAGGAAGGCTCGGTTCACACCGGCACGCTAGGGCGAACGGCTCTCCGGCAGGTGCCCCGACGGCACGACGTCAGCGTTTCGTCATGGGTCGCAGCCCGGCCGTCACCCCGAT
The DNA here is from genome assembly GCF_043088925.1 of Streptomyces sp. NPDC014006. Classification (NCBI taxonomy): domain Bacteria; kingdom Bacillati; phylum Actinomycetota; class Actinomycetes; order Kitasatosporales; family Streptomycetaceae; genus Streptomyces; species Streptomyces sp. NPDC014006. The sequence continues at coordinate 432,768 of NZ_JBICAJ010000004.1, forward strand.
CGCGGCCTACGGTCGGCACATGCGCGAACAACAGCTTCCCACTTCGCCCGGTTTCTGGCGCAGTCCGCTGCGCGGACCGTGGTTCACCTCGGTGCTCGGTCTGGTGCTGCTCGTCGGTATCACCGTGCTGTTCGTGACCGGACTGGTGTCCTACGCCGCCTACAACCCGGGGCTGTCCCCGGTGAACGACAAGACGCCCGGCAAGGGCGTCCTGGGCTTCTACCTCTTCGCCTGGCCGACGAACCCGGTGTGGCTGTACCGGCTCACCCAGGGTGTGCACGTCACGCTCGGCATCACGTTGATCCCGGTGCTGCTGGCGAAGCTGTGGTCGGTGGTGCCCAAGCTGTTCGCGCTGCCGCCGGCGCGGTCGCTGGCGCACGCTCTGGAACGCATCTCCTTGCTGCTGCTGGTCGGGGGAGCGCTGTTCGAGTTCACCACCGGCGTGCTCAATGTCCAGCTCGACTACATCTTCCCCGGCTCCTTCTACCCGCTGCACTTCTACGGCGCCTGGGTCTTCTTCGCCGCGTTCGTCGTGCACGCGGCGCTGCGGGTGCCCGCGGCGGTGCGCAACGTACGGAGGCGGGGCGCGGCCCAGCCGGAGGATGCGATGGGTGCTGACCTCGTCTCACCGCGCCCGGACCCGCCCAGTGTGTCCCGCCGCGGCGCGCTGTGGCTGGTCGGCGGCGGTTCGCTGCTGCTGTTCGCCACCAGCGTCGGCCGCAGCTTCGACGGGCCGCTGCGGCGCACCGCACTGCTCTCCCCGCACGGCTGGGAGGATCCGGGGGGCGGGCCGGGCGGCTTCCAGATCAACAAGACCGCCGCGTACGCCGGCATCCGTGCCGCGGAGACCGGCGAGGAGGCGTGGCAGCTGGCCGTCACCGGCCGCACCGGAACCGTCCGCCTCACCCGCGGCGATCTGCTGAGCCTGCCGCAGCACAGCGCCGCGCTGCCGATCGCCTGCGTGGAGGGTTGGTCGACGTCGAACCAGTGGTGGCGCGGAGTGCGGCTGCGCGACCTCGCCGCTCTCGTCGGACATGACGACGCGGCCGACGTGCTCGTCGAGTCGCTGCAGCGGCACGGGGCGTTCCGCCGGGCCGCGCTGAGCGCCGACCAGGTCGCCGACGTACGCAGTCTGCTCGCGTTGTCCGTCAACGGTGAGGCCCTCACCCTTGATCACGGCTATCCGGCCCGCGTCATCGTCCCCGCCGCCCCCGGCGTGCTGAACACCAAGTGGGTGGCCCGTCTGACCTTCGGAGCCCTGTGATGCGTCACCGGATCCCGCACGGCAGCCACCGGATCACCCTCGGCAGCCCGCTCCTGCTGCTGCTTCTGGCCTGTTCGTTCGCGCTCGCCGGGTACGCCGGGGTGCGGTTGCTGGCGGGCGACTGGTTCGGCGTCGCGCTGTGGTTCGTCGGCGCGGCGCTGCTGCACGACCTGGTGCTGCTGCCGCTGTACGCCGCCTTGGATCGCGCCCTGCTGCGCGCGTGCGGCGCGGTCGGCAACCGCGCGTGGGTGCTCTACGTACGGGTGCCGGCCGCGCTGTCCGGCTTGCTGCTGCTCGTGTGGTTCCCGCTGATCAGCGGCCGGGTTGCCGAACCCTACGAGCGGGTCGCCGGGCTGTCGGCGGACGGCTTCCTGACCCGCTGGCTGCTGATCAGCGCCGCCCTTTTCGGTGGTTCCGCCGTGCTGTTGGTGTGGCGGCTGCGCAGGGCGACGAAGCACCGGCCGCCCGCCGTCCACTGAGCGACGGTCCGCCAGCCCGCCTGCCGGGCGTGACGCACCAGCGCCGGCGTGCCCAGGCGTGCCCATGGAAACGGGCTCCCGGCCGCACCGCCCGCACCGGTGAGGCGGACCGTGGCCCTTTCGTCGACGTCGACCGGCGCGGTCTCGACCAGCACCAGGCCGCCGGGCACGAGCACGCGGGTGAGCCGGCCGAGCAGGGCGGAGGGATCGCCGCCGATGCCGACATTGCCGTCCAGCAGCAACGCCGTGCCCCAGTGGCCCTCGTCCGGCAACGGCGCGAACACCGAGCCAGGCAGCGCGGCGGCCCTCCGATGCGATGACTCCCAGCCTCCGCCGGACGGCGGGTCGAAGGTCTTGCCGAGCGGTAGCACCTGAGGTTCGCCCTTCGACGGGGCGAAGGAGTCACCGCGCCGCGATGGGCGGGACCGGGCGTGCGGTGCTGCCGAGACTGCGCCGGACGCTGGCTCCGCGGCCTTCCCGGACAGTACGGGGGCCAGCCGTCGCCGGGTGTGTGCCACGGCTGCCTCGCTGACATCGAGGCCGAGCACCTGCCGCCCCCGTGCCGCAAGCGCGGCGACCAGCCGGCCCGGCCCGCAGCCGACATCCAGGACGGCGCCCTCGCAGCGGTCCAGGACGTCGAGGTCCACTGCGTCGGCGTCGGCACACCACCGCTCCACCTCCAGCGGAAGCAGCCATCCGTCGGGCCGCTGCAGAAACAGCGGCCCGCGCCCGGCACGCAGGACACCGGCGTACGTCTCGTCCCCGGCCCAGGCCGGCAGGCCGCATGCCCCGTACTCGCCGGCCGCGAGGCGGCGGGCCGGCGGCGGAGCCTCGTACGTGGCGCTCACCGGGCGCGGCTCCTGGTGAGGCGGGCCAGTTGCGCGGCGAAGCGGCCATGGGGGGCCCGCGCGGCGACCGCAGCCGCGTCATCGGCCGTGTCCACATCCCGCAGCCGCGGCATGTCGCGCACGCGCAGTCCCGCGGCGACCAGACGCCGGCGCTGCACGGCCCCGGTCGTGGGAGTCGACATGGGCACGCCCCGCACCAGCCGGGGATCCGGCGAGGCCAGGCCGAGTGCCCAGAAGCCGCCGTCCTCGGCCGGGCCGAACCACGCGTCGCCATCCGTGAAGTCCACGTCGAGGAGCCGTGGTGTCACCTGGGGAGTGTCCATGCCGATGAGCAGTGCCGGGCCGTCGCAGCCGGCGAGTGCGGCGGCGAGCCGCTCGTCCAGCCCGCCGGCGCACTGCGGTACGACGTCGAAGCCGGGCGGCAGCCACGGCCCGGGGCTGCCGTCCAGGACGAGAAGCCGCCGGGCGGCGGGTGCCGCGGCGACGGCGGCCAGAGTGTCCGCCAGCGCGGCCTCGGCGAGGGCGGCCGCCTGTTGCGGTGTGAACGGCGGTGTGAGCCGCGTCTTGACGCGGCCGGGCCGGGGTTCCTTGGCGATGACGAGCAGTGTGGTCACCGAGGCCGCCCTCCGTCCGCGGCCGGCTCCGCCAGTGTCCGGCTCATGTCCCGGACGGCCTGCCAGGTGCCGCGCCAGGTGCCGGTCACCTTGGAGGCGCCGGTGCGCGGCAGGTAGAGCACGTCGTGCTCGGCAATGCGCCAGCCGGCCTCGGCGGCCCGCACGACCATCTGCAGGGGGTAACCGCTGCGCCGGTCCGTCAGGCCGAGAGAGAGCAGCGACTCACGGCGGGCGGCTCGCAGCGGGCCGAGGTCGCGCAGCCGCAGCCCGGTGCGCCGGCGCAGCAGCAGGGTGAGGGCGACGTTGCCGGCGCGGGCGTGCGCCGGCCATGCGCCCCGGCCGTGTGGCCGGCGTCGGCCGAGGACCAGATCCGCCGTGCCGGAGCGGACCTCGTCGACGAACGGCACCAGCAGCGCCGGGTCGAGCGAGCCGTCGCAGTCGCAGAAGCAGACGATGTCGGCGCTCGCCGCGGTCAGTCCCGCATGGCAGGCGGCTCCGAACCCGCGGCGCGGTTCGCGCACCACGGTGGCGCCGAGCTCCCGGGCCAGCTCGGCGGAGCCGTCGCTGGAGCCGTTGTCCACGACGAGGGCCCGCCAGCCGTGCGGGATACGGGCCAGAACCCAGGGGAGCGCCTCGGCTTCATCGAGGCAAGGCAGGATCACGTCCACGCCAGAAAGAGGGGGAGAGGTCGTCACGGCACTCACCCTACGGACGCAAAACCGGCATTCCGGGCCACGGCACCTTACGAAACACGGACATCGGACCTGACCGAGGCTCCGCACGCCGCACCGGCGCGGGCGTGGTGCGAGGCTGGAGCCATGCAGCAGCCGCATCCCTTCGCGCAGTCCCCAGCCACCGACCGGGCGCCCGCCTCCGTCCGGGTCCTCGTCGTCGACGACGACCCCACCGTCGCCGAGGTCGTGGCCGGCTATCTGGCCCGCGCCGGATGCACCGTGGACCGCGCGGAGGACGGGCCCACCGCGCTGGAGCAGGCCGCCCGCAACCGTCCCGACCTGGTGGTGCTCGACCTGATGCTGCCCGGCATGGACGGCCTGGACGTGTGCCGCCGCATACGGGAGAGCGCCCCCGTCCCGGTGATCATGCTGACCGCACGCGGCGACGAGGACGACCGCATCCTCGGCCTCGAGGTGGGCGCCGACGACTACGTCACCAAGCCGTTCAGCCCCCGCGAACTGGTCCTGCGGGTGCAGTCGGTGCTGCGCCGCACCCGGCCCGGACCCGCGACGCAGCCGCTGGCCGCGGGCGGCCTCACCCTCGACCCGGCCTCCCGCCGCGTCACCCGCAACGGCGTCGAACTCGCCCTCACGCTGCGCGAGTTCGACCTGCTCGCCTTCTTCCTCCAGCACCCTGGCCGCGCCTGCAGCCGCGAGGACCTCATGCGCGAGGTGTGGGGGTGGGACTTCGGTGACCTGTCCACCGTCACCGTGCATGTGCGGAGGCTGCGCGCCAAGGTCGAGGACGACCCGGCCCGCCCGCGCCTGATCCAGACGGTGTGGGGCGTCGGCTACCGGTTCGACCTGGCCGCCGGCAAGGAGGGATGACATGAGCGACGTGGTGTTGATCGCCCTGTACGCCTTCTGCGGCGCCGCCGCCACCGGGCTGGCGGGCGCGGGTGTCCTGCGGCTGATCCGCCGGCGTTCCCTCACCGCCTCGCTGACCGTGGTCGCGGCGGTGGCCGTGGGCGCGATGCTGGCCGGCACCCTGGCGGTGGCGCAGGCGATGTTCCTGTCCGCGCACGACCTGAGTGTCGTGACCACCGTCGTCGCAATGGCGGCCGTCGTGTCCCTGGCGACCGCGTTGCTGCTGGGCCGCTGGGTGGTGGCTCGCAGCCGTGAACTCGCCCTGGCTGCCCGCTCCTTCGGGGAGGGCGGCTCCTTCGCTGCGCCCGACGGTCCGACGACGGCCGAACTGAACGAGCTGAGCCGGGAGCTGGCGGCCACCAGTGCCCGGCTCGCGGAGTCCCGGGAGCGCGAGCGCGCCCTGGAGGCCTCCCGCCGCGAGCTGGTCGCGTGGATCTCACACGATCTGCGGACCCCACTGGCCGGCCTGCGCGCCATGGCGGAGGCTCTGGAGGACGGGGTGGCCGCCGATCCCGACCGCTATCTGCGGCAGATCCGCACCGAGGTGGAACGCCTCAACGACATGGTCGGCGACCTGTTCGAACTGTCTCGCATCCACGCCGGCACGCTCGCCCTGACCCGCTCCCGCATCTCCCTGTACGACCTGGTCAGCGACGCCCTCGCCGGGGCCGGTCCGCTCGCCCGCGAGCACGGCGTACGGCTGGTGGGCGACCATGTCGAGCCGGTGCCCGTGGAGGTGGACGGCAAGGAGATGAACCGGGTGCTGGGCAATCTGCTGATCAACGCGATCCGCCGCACGCCGGCCGACGGTACCGTGGCGGTCGCCGCCGAACGCGCACCGGACGGCGTGGTGCTGTCCGTGACGGATGGCTGCGGGGGCATCGCCATGGAGGATCTTCCGAGAGTGTTCGACACCGGATGGCGCGGCTCCGACGCGCGCACTCCGCCGGCCGGCGCGGGCCTGGGCCTGGCGATCGTCCGCGGCATCGTCGAGGCCCACCAGGGCCGGGCCGCCGTACGCAACGTCGCGGGCGGCTGCCGCTTCGAGGTCGTCCTTCCGGTCGCCGAGGCCTGACACCTCGCGCCGTCGTCCTTCCGGCCGCCGGGGCGAACCGGTTCACGCCCCGGCGGCGAACTCCCGCATCCCCTCCTCGAACGCCACCCGCGGCCGCCAGCCCAGCTCCGCCCGCAGCCGCGAGGAGTCCGCCGTGATGTGGCGGACGTCGCCCAGCCGGTACTCGCCGGTCACCACAGGCTGCGGCCCCCCGTGCGCGGAGGCGAGCGCACACGCCAACTCGCCCACGGTGCGCGGCTCGCCGCTGCCCGTGTTGTACGCCGTCAGCGTGCCCTCGGCCGAACCGGCCTCCAGCGCTGCCACATTGGCCGCGGCCACGTCCCGCACATGGACGAAATCCCGCCGCTGGCCCCCGTCCTCGTACACCCGGGGTGCCTCGCCCCGGGCGAGCGAGGAGCGGAAGAAGGACGCGACTCCGGCGTACGGAGTGTCCCGCGGCATCCGCGGACCGTACACATTGTGATACCGCAGCGCGACCACGCCGGCGCCCGTGGACCGGGCCCAGGCGGCCGCCAGGTGCTCCTGGGTGAGCTTGGTCGCCGCATAGACGTTGCGCGGATCGGCGGGAACGTCCTCACCGACCAGGCCGGGCACGAGGCCCCCGCCGCACTCCGGGCACCGCGGCTCGAACCGGCCCGCCGCGAGGTCCGGGACGGCCCGGGGGCCCGGTCTGACCGCACCGTGCGAAGGACACGCGTACCGTCCCTCCCCGTAGACGACCATCGACCCGGCCAGCACCAGGTGCCGCACCTCCGCCCGGGCCATCGCCGCGAGCAGTACGGCCGTGCCCAGATCATTGTGGGAGACATAGCCCGGGGCGTCCTCGAAGCCGGTGCCGAGACCGACCATCGCGGCCTGATGGCTTACGGCGTCGACTCCCACCAGCGCCCGCCCGACCGCCTCGGCATCGCGCACGTCCGCGGTCGGATCCACGCGCACGTCGAAGACCACGGCCTCGTGCCCGCGCTCGGTCAGTGCCTCGACGACATGGGAACCGATGAAGCCGGCACCGCCGGTAACCAGTACACGCATGAACGCAGACTAGGCCCGGGTCGGCCCCGCTCGGAGGCCATGGGTCGGCACGTCACGATTCCGTAAGGGGAGGAGCAACCACCGCGCCCGCTCCCGCGTTCGACTGCCTGGTGAGCGGTCGGCCCACCTCGTCCACGACACCCACTCGGGGAGGTGAACGAGACGGAAACCGATCGCCTGGGACGAGCGCGAGCTCGTCGGCGACGGCCGAACCAGCCTAGGTCGTCACCGGTTCGAGCCGCAGTCGCCGGGTCGGCCAGGGCGGTGGCTCCGCCGGGCCGAACCAGACCCGGACGTCTTCCCCGGTGCGGACCGGCAGTTGGGGATAGTCGTTCTCGGCGTGCTCGGTGCGGTGCAGCGCGTGGCGCGGTGCCAGGTGCCGGGCGGCGTACGCGTCGAAGTCGGGCGCCCCGGTCGGGTGGCAGACGGTCGCGAGTACCTCACGGGTGCCGGGCGCAGGAGTGAAGCCCGGGCCGCGCAGCAGCAGGACGTCGTCGCTGTCGGTCATGGTGGCGTTGGCCGCGTCGCGGTGTTTCCGCCAGACGGGGCCGGAGTAGAAGGACTGCAGCGACCGCCGGCGGCGCGCCATGTCGGGGAACGCGCGCAGCCAGACGAACCGGTTCGGGTCGTCCAGGTCGCGGAACCGGCCGCCGACGGTGATGCCGACCGCCTGCTGGGCGGTCACGAACTCGCGCTCGAACAGCTCGATCAGCGTTTCCCGGGCTCCGGGACGCAGCGTGTACTGCCGCAGTTCCACGATGCTCATGCGCCGGCCCGCCCGGTACGGGTGAGGTCCATGGTCCAGTTGTGCTCCCACGTGCGGCCCTCGTCGGCGGAGAACTCCTGCTCCCAGCGGGCGTTGTCCGGACCGAGGCGGTACCAGGTGAAGTGCACCCGGATCGGGCGCCCGCCGTAGGTGTCGTCACCGTAGAAGTCGCCGCGGTCACCGGCGAAGCCCCCGACCACGGGCGGGTCCAGTCGGCCCGTCCGGCTGTCGGACCAGTGGATCGACCACCGCCCCGTCTCGCGGTCGAGCAGCCGCAGGGTCACGCCCTGACGGCCGAGCGTCGGGAAGGTGATCTCGTCGATGTTGCCGGCGCCCCCGAACAGCGGCCGGACCACCGCATGCCCGGGGAACTCCACCCAGGTTCCGGAGCCGGGTTCGAGCGGCGCGGTCAGACGGCGGCTGGCCACGTCCCAGGAGCCGTGCAGGAAGTCGAAATCGTTCATGCGCCGCAGAGTAGGGACGGTCCCCTGACATCCAGTGTCAGTGAATGTGGATACTGGTCGGCATGCGCGCGAGCCGGCTGGTCACTCTGCTCCTGCTGCTGCAGAACCGGGGCCGGATGACGGCCCAGCAGCTTGCCGAGGAGCTGGAGGTCTCCGTCCGTACGGTCTACCGGGACGTCGAGGCGCTCGGCGCCGCCGGCATCCCGCTGTACGGCGCCGCCGGACACGCGGGCGGCTACCGGCTGGTCGACGGCTACCGGACCCGGCTCACCGGACTGACCGCGGACGAGGCGCAGGCGGCGTTCCTTGCCGCGCTCCCCGGCGCCGCCGACGACCTCGGCCTCGGCGAGGCGCTCGCCACCGCCCAGCTCAAGCTGCGAGCCGCCCTTCCGGCGCAGCTGCGCGAGCATGCCGGGCGGATAAGGGAACGCTTCCTGCTCGACGCCCCGGGCTGGTACAGCGACACCGACCGCACGCCCCACCTGGCCCAGGTCGCCGCCGCGGTGTGGGAGGGGCGGGCGACGCTGGTGCGCTACCGGCGCTGGCGTGCGCCGGAGGAGATCGAGCGGAGGGTCGAGCCGTACGGGCTCGTACTGAAGGCGGGCCGCTGGTACCTGGTCGCGGGCGGGCCGTCCGGGATCCGCACCTACCGGGTCGATCAGATCCTCGGCCTTCGGCCGCTGGAGGAATTCGCCGTTCCGGACGGGTTCGACCTGGCCACGTACTGGAACGGCTATGTGGCCGACTTCCGGGCCCGGCTGCAGACCGGGGAAGCCCTGGTGCGGCTCACCTCGGAGGGCGCCCGCCGTCTCGGAGTGACGCCCACGAGCGGGGGGTGGACGGAAGCCCGGGTGCCGATCGAGTCGATCGACCACGCCCACGGGGAGTTCCTGCGGCTGGGCACGGACATCGAGGTCATGGCACCGGCCGAACTCCGCGACCGCATAGCGGCGACTGTACGGACCTTGGCCGCCCGTTACGGGGACTGACCCGACCCTCGGGCGCAAGGTGGCGGGAGCAGGGGGCCGACGCGCCTTCCTTCTGCGGTTGCGTGCCACTCCGGCAGGCCGGGGATCTCCTCGGGTACGACCACGGGAGGCTCGTGAAGTCGGTCAACGACGGGTGGGATGGGCTGGACACGCCGGTGGGAACGGTTCATCGGCCCGCGCCGTCCTCGGGCTCCCAGCGCAGCAGGTCGCCCGGTTGGCACTCGAGTACCTCGCAGAGCGCGGCGAGCGTCGCGAAGCGTACCGCCTTGGCGCGACCGTTCTTCAGTACCGCCAGGTTGGCGGGTGTGATCCCTACGCGTTCCGCCAGCTCGCCCACGGACATCTTGCGCCTGGCCAGCATGACGTCGATGTCGACGGCGATCGGCATCAGATCACCTCGTCCAACTCGGCCTGCAGCTGCGCCGCTTCGACGTCGCGCGCGACGGCCTGGGCGAGCAGCATTCGCAGTACGAGCACGATGAGTGCGACCCCCAGGATGGCCATGCCGACACCACCCATGATGACGGTGACGCCCGGGTCGTCCCGCTGGCCCGGCGCGTTGAGGGCCGTGACCGCGAACCAGAGGAGGGCAGCCGCCACGATCGCGCCGATCATCCCGTCCACGTACCGGAAGGCGGCGTGGGAGAACACGGTTGCGCGTCGCACCATCGTCACCAGTCGCCATACGCAGACCAGGGCGACCTGGGCCGACACCATGCCGAGGAACGTGATCACGCGCAACGGGGTCAGCGGGAGCGACCCGTTCTCCGGGTCGGTGGCCAATGCCCACACCATCGAGGCCTGTACGAAGACGGTGCCGGCGAGCACCATCACCAGCACGACGCGCAGCGCACGCACGGTCAGCTTTCCCATGCCCCGTCCTTCCAACGATTCGCGATAGAAATCTATCGAGTTTCGATAGGCGGGGCAAGGGTCGGGGCGGAGGGTGTCGACTCACTGACGCGACGGTCCGGGACAGGCTGCTTCCCCTTCGGCAGGAGCGGTGTCATCGCGTAGCGCGGGTGTGGTCAACCGGGGCGGTGGGCGTGGGCGCAGATCTGTGGTGCTTGCGGCGACGCCTGCCGACGCCGGGCAGGGCGTCGCTGTAGTGGTGGGAGGCGATGCGCATGTCGTGCTGAGCGTTCAGCAGATGGATCAGGCGCATGCCCAGGGCGATCGCGATGAGGAACGCCGCGATGAGGACGATGGTCTCCATGCCTGTCACCCCTTGACGTTCCCGGGCTCCGGCTCGGGCATGACGGGCAGCCCGATGTACCCGTAGGGCGACATGCAGGCCCCGCCCTCGGCCTCCCAGGCGTCTTCCCGGTCCCGGCTGTGCCGTATGTCGCGCCCGGTGGCGGCGTCGTTCGCCAAAAGGGCACCCGCCTTGAGGACGCTGCCGGGGATCGCGGCCGCGGCCATCAGCCGGGCCGCCGCAGTGGGCTCGGTCTCCGGCGGGATCACAAGGAGGTCCCAGCGGCCGACGGTGAAGGAGAGCAGGATCAGCTTGTCCGGGTCCTGTTCGGTGAACCATCCGACATGCACGCTGTGGCCGCCGACAGGCACCCGGCGGGGGATGACGGGCCAGCGGCTGGGGTTCACGGTGACGCGGGTGATGCGACCCCAGGCTCCGTCGAGGGCGGCCGCCAGCTGCGGAAGCTCCGCGGTCAGATCGCGGCTGTACGGCCACCAGGCGCCGTCGAGCTGGCCTGCGAGGGTGGTCTTCGGTGTGAGCGACAGACGAACCGGAAGACTCGGGGCGAGGTCGCGCGGCGTTGTGCGGTCGAGGGTAGTGGTCATGATGCGACCTGCCCCCGGGCTGCCCGACGGCAGCCCGGTGTTCGTTGATCGCCGGGAACGGCACCTGCGTGGAAGCTGGTGTTCGAAATGCTCCCTGCGCTTCGACTCTACTCCTGCCGGAGGCCTCCAACCGTTTTGCCACCGAATACGTTCGGGACCGTCACGGCCGAAGCCTGTCGAGCTGGTCGAGGGCGGTGGAGATGACGAGTGTGGGGAGCGTGAGCGCGGTGAGATCTGTTTCCGTCCGCGGGACCGCGGACGAGGATGCCGGATACGGCCGCCTGGCCTGTGCCGGTGTGTCGACCTTGCTTGGCGGGCGTGGGCACGTCAACATTGGATCAATCGCTCCGTCGACCACGGGCGACAAGTAAACGGGGGCTTCCTTACAGCCTCACACCTTCGGTGACATGCTCGCTCCGTAGCCCACGGAGCGAGCATGCCGTCCCTTCGGCGCGGCTCTCGGCGTGCCGGGCCAGGCCCACCGACGACGTCACCGCGATGGGTGGCCGGGGCCGCGCGCCGTTCCTGCTGGTCACTGCCGTCTCCCCATCGAGCCCGGACTCTGGCCGACCCGGTGGCGTGCTGGTGAGCAGGGGCGCGTGGCGATCAGCCGTCGCTGCGGGCGCGCCGGTCGAGCACTCCGCGTGCGCCGTGCCGGCCGCCGTCCGGAGGCGGGGCCGACACAGCAGGGGGCCGGGCGCCTACGGACTCATGCAGTGTGCAAGGTGAGGCCGTAACGGGCGAGGATTTCGTTGATCGGTTGATACCAGGTCTCGCCCCCGCTGCTGCAGTTGCCCCAGCCGCCGGAGGTGACGCCCTGGGCCTGGTCCCCGCTGATGAACGAGCCGCCGGAATCGCCGGGTTCGGCGCACACGTTCGTCTTCGTCATCTGGTGGACGGCGCCCTGGCTGTAGTTGACGGTCTCGTTCTTGGCGAGGACGGTGCCGCAGTGCCAGTGCGAAGTCGAGCCCGAGCGGCAGATGGAGGCGCCGATCGGCGCCTCCGCGGAGCCGCGCACGAGCTGGTCGGACACCGTGCCCCAGCCGAGCACGACGGGTACGGTCCACCAGCCGCTGCCCACGTTGACCCAGGCGTAGTCGTTGTCGGGGAAGGAGGAACCCTGGAAGTTGCCGATGTAGGTGTGGTCCCAGCCGCTCACAGCCGCGCCAGGCTGGGCGCAGTGTCCGGCGGTGACGAAGCCGCCGTACACGGAGAAGCCTATGGAGCAGCGCACGTTGCCCGTGTAGTAGGGGTCGCCTCCGACGGTGCCCGCGGCGAGAGTGCGAGGTGCCTGGTCGGTCCGGGCCACGGTGACCGGGCCCGCCTTCAGGGCACGCGTCACGAAGGATCTGACATCGTTGTCATCCTGGTGCTGAGCGAGCACGTCGACGGTGACGGAGTTCGACTTCGGGTCGACGTGCCAGCCGGCCACGCCGGCGGGAGCGTGCAGGGCGTTGACGCGCTGCATCGCCGCATTCAGTTCTCGCTCGCTGTGCTTGACGAGCCTGACTTGGGCGCCGGTCGATTCAACGGCCTTCCGGAGGCGGGCGTCAGTGAGAGCCACGACGAGTTTTCCGCTCGTCGCGTCGAACCATGAACCGCCATACGAGTCGCCCGCGGCGCGTTGGGCGCTGCGTTCGACCTGGCGAGCCGTCGTCTCGGCGGCGAGGCGGTCGACCGCCTCGCCGCGCGTGAGGCCGAAGTCGTGCTGCATGGCCGTCAGCAGGCTGTCGGATGCGGGGGCCTGAGGGGTGGTTGCGACAGCGGGAGATGTGCGGGCGCCGTCGGCGGCCGCGTCGGTGAGCCCGGCGGACACGGCGGTCATGAGCAGCACTGCGGACAGAACTGCGCGGAGAACGTTTTTTCGCCTCAAGGTAGTTGCCTCTCGTCGATCCGAAGGTCGGGGGAGTGCAAGGTGCGGGGATTGAGAGCGCTCTCAGGTTCTGGCCGGTCCAAGGTAGCGGCTTCTGGATAGCAGGTCCATGCCAAGCGAGTGGTCGGCCGCCGTCACGAGATCGCCTGGGACGTCCGCCTTCGCCGACACGAAGCCGACGAAGCGGCCGGCGGCGCGATCGTCTCCTGCGCTTCACCTCACACGGCCGTCCTGCTTGAGGTGCCGGCAGAGAGGAGAAGGTGGTGCCGAGCCTCTGGATTCAGCGGGATGGGCGGCTGGGCCAGGATCTCCTTGGCTCTGGACGCTGTGCTCCCGCAGAGTGACCCTTACCGGGCCGTGCGTGGACTCCCGCTGGTGGGGGGACACGCACAGCATGTCCTCGGTCCGGAATGCGCGGTCGGACACCGCCTCCGGCACCGATCTCAAGCGTGCGCTCACCACCCGCTGCTGTACTTCTTCATCCTGGCAGACGTGCTGGGCGCCGGGGTCCACGTCCTTGTGGGGCAGGTCGCCGCGGAGGCCGGAGGAGGGGTGGGTTCCCCTACTCGCCGCCCTCCTGACCGCCGCGTCCTGCGCGGAGTTGGCGACGAAGTACCCGAAGGCGGTCGGCGCCTCCCACTACGCGACCAAGGCGTTCGGCCCGTTCGCCGGCGTCATCGCCGGTCGTCGCTTTTTGCATGGCAACCCGAGCTCGGCGCCCCGGCGCCCCCTGCACTGCTGTGCGACTCCATGACCGGCGGCCCAGGCCGACTGTCCGGCGGGGTGTGGCGTTCACGTCACCATGCGTAGAGATGATGTCGCGATCCCCACGCGTACGCTTTGACCCCAGGTCAGTTCCAGGGTGTCGGCCTCCATCCCGTCGCCGAAGACCACCATCCGGTCCGATTCCACGGTCAGCCGAAGCACCTGCCCCCGGCCCAGCTCACCCGCGACCCTCGACGTTCCGGTCGCGGGCGACGGCCAGGCCTCGCGCACGAACCACAGGAGCCGAGGATCGCGCGGCGCGGGCATCGGCACGGTGCTGCCGCGCTCCAGCCACAGGGAGCGGAGCCATCCGGTGGCGCCGGTACCGGTGCCGACAAGTACTCCTGAGGAGGCCTGGGCCTCGCCAGGGTCCGGGCCGCTGCCGGTGTCGAGGCGGTAGCGGGCCGTCTGGTGGCCGGGCGGGCCCAGGTATATCTCGTTGAGGGCGAGAAGGCGCTGGGTGTCGTCGGCGACGGCCTCGACCATGGTCAGTTCTTCCACCCGGCCCCCGGTGCCGGTTGCGGCGCGCAGCAGGCCGGCCGCGTCGGCGCAGCGGTGACGGACCAGGACCCCCGGGTTGCGCCCCGGATCGGTGTCGATGCCCACCACCGATTGCCCGGAGAGGTACTTCGCGGTGTTGGCGACCAGGCCGTCCTGCCCGACCACGACCACCACGTCCTCCGGGGCGAACAGGAAGCGATCCAGGTCCGTCCGCTCCACCCTCGAGCTGCGCCAGGTGAGCGGCACCGCTGACGCCACGTCCCGCAGCGCCTGCCGGGTGTCCGCGTGGCGGCGGGCCACCTCGTCGATCGAACGGCCGCGGCTGGAGAGGAAGAACGCGGCCTGTCCGTGCGTCCCGTGCCGGGCGAGGAGTTCCTCGTACTCGGTCCTGCGGTGCACGAGCACCACCCGTGGTGCCAGGCTCACCCGTCCGCCCGCCCTTCCGGGCGCCCGATCTTGGCGAGAAGCCCGGTGAGCACGTCGGGGGAGAGCGTGATGCTCTCGATCCGCGGAAGGTTCTCCGCCAACAGGGTCGCAGCCAGGGCGTGCAGCGTGGCCGGGTCGACCTCGCCGTGCACCCGCAGCCAGGCGGCCTGGGCCTCGGCGCGCGCCGCGCCCGTCGCCCGCGCGGCCTCGGCGTCCGCGCGGGCGAGACGGACCTTGCGAGCCGCCTCGGCCTCGGTCCGCACACCGTCGGCCGCCGCCTTCTCCTCGGCCTCACGCCGCGTGTTGGTCCCGCGCTGGTCGACCAGTTGCTCCTCGCGCCGGGCCAGTTCGATCTGGCTGGCCAGCTCGTTCTCGGCGATGGCACGCTCGCGTTCGACGGCGACGGCCCGCCGCTCGTAGGTGGCCCGGTCCGCCTCCTGCTGGATCTGCTCGCGGGCCGGGGTGCGCAGGGCGCGCTCCACCTCGGCCTCGGGCCGGATCGCCACGACGCGCACGGCCACCACGTCGATGCCGGTGGCCGGCAGGCGGGGTTCGGCGGCGAGACCGGCGGCGACCCGTTCCCGAACGGAGGCGACGCCGTCCACCAGGGCGACGGCCAGTGGGGTACGGGCCAGTACGTCCAGCGTGTGCTGTTGTGCGGTCTCGGTGAGGAGGGTGGCGATCTGATCCAGGGGCGTGCCGCGCCAGTTCCCGCTGTCCGGGTCCACGGAGAAGTCGAGCCGGTTCGCCGCCTCCGCCGGGTCGCTGATCCGGTAGGTCACGGTGGCCTGCACGGTGACGTCCTGGAAGTCGGCCGTACGGGCGTGGAACGCCATGGCCAGTTCCCGGTCGTCGACCGGCACTTCGGAGAGCGCCGCCGACAGCGACCGGTACCAGAAGCTGAGTCCCCGGCCGTCGTGGACGAGCCGGCCGCGCTTGTGGTGGCGGATGTGAGCGGTGGGCGCGGAGCGCAGATGGCGCCATCCGAAGCGCCGGGTGATGTCGGCCATGGCGAACCCCCTCTATTTCGTCAGTGCGACGATAATAAGTTGGTGCTTTATCGTCAAGTGGACGAAAACGAGATGCGGTACCGGTGTCACGACTTTGGCACCTTTCAAACGGCCCGACCGGCGTGCGCCAGGGATCGGTGTGACCGACCGCAGGGGAGCGCCCCGGGTCCCACCCCCGTCGGGGCCCGGGGCGCTCCGCCGCTCGGGCGGGGCTCAGCCGGTCGTCGTCCAGGTGTGCCACGTGCCCTTGTAGAAGCAGTTCTGCCAGTAGTGGTAGCCCTTGTTGACGTAGACGATGACGCAACGGCGCGGGTCGCCGGTGCCGTTGGGGCCCATCATGTCGTCGGCGCGGCCGTTGCCGGGCATCTCCTTCCAGCCGCCGGCGTTCTTCCAGGTGTGCCAGATCGTGCGGTTCGCGGCGACCACGAAGACCTCGTCGGTGTGGCCGTCACGGTTCCAGTCGACGTAGCCCGCCTTCAGGTCCGTGCCGCACTTGTAGTAGCCCGTGTGGCCCCAGGCGGTGACGGCGCACTGGCTCGCCGCCCGGACGGGCGTGTGGGCGGCGGCCGTGGCCGGCAGAGCGGGGCCTGCCAGTGCCGCCAGGGCCGCGACCGCGCCGAGTCCTGCCTTGGTGATGACGTTCATGGAGCTTCCCCTTCTCTCGTCAGCACACCACGGTGCGCTCGTAGCGGCCGCCGACCGTCTGGAAGAGCCAGCCGGTCCCGTTGGGCATGGACTTGCACCCGCTGTCCGACCAGTACTTGACGATCACCTTGACGTGCATGGTCTTGCCGCAGAAGTTGCGCAGGTAGACCCGCACACCGCCCTCAGGCTTGTTCTCGACGCTGGTGCGCTCGATGCACGCGGGCGCGGTGCCGGCCGCGGCGATCCGGGCGGCCTGGGTGCGTCCGGCGTCGTGCTGACCGGCCGCCGTGGCTCCGCCGGCGAGGCCGAGGGTGAGCGCGGCGGCCGCGGCGGTCGTGGCGACGAACGATGTGGTCCTGGTCATGTCTTCCCCAATTCGTTCGGGACGGATGGCAGCCGGAGGCGACGGCGAGTGCGGTGTGGAGCGGTCCGCGCCGTCCGGCCTGCTCCACCGAGGTTGCTGGTCAATGCGGGACGGAGCCAGTGCGGCGGCGGCAGGTGGGACACCGTGGGACGGGACAGCCACTGACCTGCTGGGACGCATCGTGGGACGCGATGCCGCCGGGCAGCCGCGACCCCTGGGCGCCTGGCCGAAACGGCATGCCGCCGCCGGTCGGCGGGAACCACGGCCTCGCATCAGCGTGTTATAGGTCACGGCGTGAAGGCGACGGCCTCGGGGGCCCTGACACGTACGGAGTGAGGCATGCCGCGGTGGACGGAGCTGTCGGACTCGCTGGACCAGAGGGTTAGACAACTCGTCGTACAGATGAGGAGATTGAAGGACCGCAGCGGGCTCAGTCTCGCCTCGCTCGCGGCCAAGACCGACTACAGCCGCTCGTCCTGGGAGCGTTACCTCAACGGGAAGGCGCTGGCCCCCCGCCAGGCGGTGGAGCAGCTGGCCCGGATCACGGGCGCAGAACCGACCCGGCTGCTGGTCCTGCACGAGTTGGCGGAACAGGCGTGGCAGCAGAGGATCGCGCCGACGCCGTCGTCTTCTGCGTCGGCCGAGGCGGGGGAGGGGGAACATGGCGGCACCAGGGACGCCACGGACCCGGCCCCACCAGGGAAGGCGACGGCTGCCCCGGCAGCGGACGTGGAGACCATCGCGCCTACCTTGCCCCCGCATCCTCTCGGTGACCGGCGCGAGCCGCGGCGGGGTTTCTCCGGCCTCGTCTTGCTCGCCGCTGTCGTGGCCGCAGCGCTCGTCGGGCTGGGCGCGGGCCTGCTGATCGGCGGGCACCGGGGCGAGAGCGACGGCATGACAGCGCGTGCGGCGGTGAACACGCCCCCGCCCCGGCCGACTTCCGCCCTCTCAGCCGAGCCTGCCGCCGCGTCGCAGGGGCCGTACGTCTTCAGACCAGGCACCTCTTACCCCTGCAAAGTGCACCGGGTCGGCGGACCCGGCGGCGAACTGTCCGCCGGATACAGCACGACGCGCACCGCCGTCCTCGCCGGACCCGGCTGGGACGTGGTGGAAGCGCAGTGCCTGCTCGCCTACCGCAAGCTGGAGCCCGGTGCAGTCGACGGTGTCTACGGGCAGCAGACGATCGCCGCGGTGATGCGGCTGCAGAAACAGGCCGGACTGCCGGCCGACGGCGTCGTTGGCCCGCACACCTGGCGGGCGTTGCGCCGATGACCGCCCCCGCACCTGAGTGCGCCGCCCTGGCCGAGGGGCTGCGCGCGGTCCGGGCACGCACGGGCCTCAGTCTGACGGCGCTGGCCGAGCGCACCGCGTACAGCAGGTCCTCGTGGCAGCGTTATCTCAACGGAGGGCTCCCCGTGCCCCGGCAGGCTGTCGAGGCGCTCTGCGCGATAGCGGGCGAGCCGCCCGGGCGGCTGCTCGCGCTGTGGGAGCTCGCCGACGCCGAGTGGGGCGGCCGCGCCCACTCATCGCAGGCCACCACCCCGCACACCGCAGCCCCGCACCCCGCCCCGCCAACGCCCGCCATCCGCGAGCCGACACAGCCGTCCGCGACCCGCCCCCGGCGACCGCGCCGTCGCCACCTGCTCCTCGCTGCCGCGAGTGCGGCAGTCGTGGCCGCGGCGCTGACGGCGGCCCTTTCGGCGCGGACCCCCGACTCCGGGCGTACGGCGCTTCAGTCCCCGGCGCTGGATCCGGCCCCCGGCTGCCACGGGAAGGCGTGCGAGGGGAGGGACCCCTTGCGCATGGCATGCGGACTGCCGGGCCGCGCCGACGCGTTGGGGCCGCCGCGCCGCACCGCCACCGGCGCGAGCGTGGAGATCCGTTACAGCCCGGTCTGCGCCGCCGCCTGGGGCCGCATCTGGCACTCCCGCGTCGGAGATGCCCTGGAGATCTCCGCCCCCGGCACACCGCCTCGCCGCGTCTTCATCACCGACGAAGCGGACACGAACGCCTACCGGTTCACCCCGATGCTCGGCGGCCCGGAACGGGACGACGTACTCCTGTGCTTCATCCCGACCGGCGGCATGGCGCGGGAGGCGCGGGAGTGCTTCCGCCCCTGAGTCTTACGGCACGCCCGACGGCAGGTTCTCGGCGCGACGCGCTCGCCCGCGACCGCGGGTGCAGTTCGTCTCCGCAGGAACGTTCTGCCGACTGAGGTAAGTCCATTGTCCCCGTACGGGGAGGCGTCTGTCACCGTACTCCAGAATGATCTTTACACCCTCTTTGCGCCTTTAGGCTTGCGGGCAACGGAAACAACACACCGATCCCACCCGGGAGTTGAGAGTGACGCGCGACGTTGCCGCACTGGCGGCGGAACTCATGGACATGGCCGCGGCCGATCACCAGTCATCGGTTTACGCCAACAGTGATGACCCCGCCGAGCAGTTGGCCTGGCGGCGGCTGACCGCCCGGCATGGGGACCGGCTCAACGAGATCATGGACGAGTACGGCTGGCCGACGACCCAAATGGTCGGCGAGGAAGCGGCACGCGCGGCATGGCTGATCGCCCAGCACGCCGACCGGCAGCTCGACGTTCAGCGGCGCGCCTTCCAGCTGATGCAGCAGGCGGCGTCGGCAGGCTCGGTCAGCCCACGTGAGCTGGCCTTCCTGCACGACCGCACGCTCGTCAACGAGGGCCGTAAGCAGATCTACGGCACACAGATCGCCGGCGTGAAGGACGGGGCACCGATTCCGTGGCCCTGCGCAGAGCCCGAGCGCATGGATGAACTCCGTGCAGAAGTCGGCATCGAGCCCTTCGACGAGTACGTCGCGAAATTCTCCATGACCTGACGACCCATTCCCGGCCCGGAAGCCCCTCGCCCACACGGCGCGGGAAGCCCGGACCACCGCGTCGACCTCGTCCACACGGCTGCCCGTCCAGTCCCGCCGGCCCGTGCTCCCGCTCGATCGATCCGTAGTGCCACGCGTTGACTCCGGGCGCCGGGGACCTCGGCTCGTATCCCCTACAAGGGGCGTGGTTCAGCGCACGCTCCACGCCCGGACCGCGGACAGCGGCACCCGGAAGTACTCGCCGAGCGCGGCGGGAAGGCTGCTGGCGCCGGAGATCAGCTGGCAGCCGTGCAGGTGGAGGAAGCCCGGCGGATAGCTCAAGGGCTCCGCCGCCTCCCGGACGAAGGCCTCGGCGAAGCGGGCGTCCGGCCCGCCGTCGTCGCCGAGCCTGCCGGCGATGTCCAGTGCCCAGTGCCTGTGGGGCGCGAGGCGGCCGGTGATCACCGCGCCCTCCGTCACGATCGTGACGCGTGGACCAGCGCCTTCCATCTCCGTTTGGTTGATCAGGTCGATCAGAAGATCGTCGTTGGTGAGCATGGCGAGACTGTACTGATCATCAGAGCGGCTGATGCCCGCGGGTCTTTCGGCAGGCTCCGGCGGTGGGCTCACAGTCCGCGTTCGAGCAGGGCGTCGGACAGGTCGGCGGCCGCGTCATTGAGGCGCAGGCCGATGACGTCCAGGCGGCGCATCAGTTCCCGGCGGCTCGATGTGGTGGCGCGTGGTGGCGCACGGGTCTTGCCGGAACAGCGCGGCGACGGCGGTGGGGTCCGGTGGTGGCTACAGGCCGGGAGCGGCGAATCCGTTGAGGGCCCACAGCGCGGCCGAGTACCACGCCAGCCCGATGACGCCGAACAGCAGGCTTCCGGCGGCCGGGAGCAGCCAGCCGGGCAGGCGCCGGCTGCGCACCACGAGGATCTTGGCGACGAAGGCCCCGTA
The DNA here is from genome assembly GCF_043088925.1 of Streptomyces sp. NPDC014006. Classification (NCBI taxonomy): domain Bacteria; kingdom Bacillati; phylum Actinomycetota; class Actinomycetes; order Kitasatosporales; family Streptomycetaceae; genus Streptomyces; species Streptomyces sp. NPDC014006. The sequence continues at coordinate 453,070 of NZ_JBICAJ010000004.1, forward strand.
CAGCGCGCAGCCGGCGACCGAGTGCAGGAAGACCCGGGTGGTCGTGGTTTCCACGCCGTAGGTCCGAACGCAGTGGTAGGCAATGGGCACGGACAGCAGGAAGGCGACCAATCCCACGATGCGGTGCGTGGTGCGGACGCGGCGGGGCGCCGCTGCGAGGCCGGGCAGCCGTCCGTACATCCACAGGGCCAGCAGAAGCTGGACGAGCGCGAGGCCGAAGAGGACGCTGCCGAGGCGCGCCTTGAGGGTGACCGCGGCGGCGTCGTGCGCGCCGAACAGGCCCGTCGTGTACTGCGGGGTGTGGTGTCGGCCGGTCACCCAGACAGCCACCGCCACACACACTGGCACGGCAGCGCCCAGCGCGATGGCGGCAGCCCGGGCGGGAGAATGCCGCCGGGGGGCTCGGTGATCGGTCCTGGCTGTCACGTCGGCTGACCCATCGTGGGGTCTTCGCCGGTCAGCTCAGGTCCACCTTGTTGCCAGTGACGCCCAGTACGTACCACTCGGCACCGAACTGGTTGAGCGCCTGGCCGTTCGTGTCGCCCGGCTTGGAGTCGCCCGCGTAGCTGTACAGCGGGTGCCCGTGGTAAGTGACCTGCGTCTTGCCGTCGGATCGCTTCGACGTGCCCAGCAGGCTGGACTTCGCCGAGCCGCCGACCGAGGGCGCCCCGGAGGTCAGCAGCGGGGGCCACGCCGCTGCGCAAGGCCCATTGCAGGTCGAGGTCTTCGACTTGTCCGCCTCGAACAGGTACAGAGTACGGCCCTTCCCGTCGACCAGAATCGTGCCGAGCTTGCCGGCCGAGGCGGTCTTCACCATGGCCTTGGCGCCGGCCGACGCACTGCTCACCGCTCCGTACGGGCCTGCGCTCTGGTTCGGCGCGCTGCTCGTGGCCGTACTCGACGGCGTGGCCGACGACGAGGAGGACGACGAACCACTGTCACTACTGGAACAGCCACTCGCAGCAGCGATCGTCACAAGCGCGGCCGTCCACACGGCGGCCAGGCGGATACGCCTCATCACAACTCCACCACTGGTCAGTAAGGGCCCGACGTACGAGGGGCCAACGAACGCATACTCCCCAGGAAGCTCGGCGCTCCGTGCCCCAGAGCACCGAGTTTCACTGAGATGGACCGGTGTCCGGCAGCGGAGCGCATATCAGCGTCCGTCAGGGCCGCAGACCTGCGGACCGACCCGCACCTCGAACCCCGCGACTCGAGCAGGGCGGCACGGCACGGCACAGGAGCAGCTCACGTCCTGGACCAAGGTGCCCGGTGTTGAGGGCCTCGTCATCCGGGGCACGGAGAGCGGTGACTGCGCTGAGCCCGCGCGCTGCACAAGGTGCGCCGTCAGGTTCTTTGCGGCCGTGTCGGGGCAGGCGGCGGACGGGTGCGGCAGTGCCGGGGGCGCAGGGGGCGGCGGTGGAGGGCTCAGGTGGCGGCGGTCGGCGCGCCGAGCCAGTGTTCGAGCGCTTCTGGCAGACCCTCGCCGTCTTCCGTGTCGATGGCCCATGCCACGTGTCCGTCCGGTCGTACGAACAGAGCCTTGTCGGAGATCGCGGAGATCCTCCGGCCGTGCCTGCCGCTCGCCCAACATCACCTTCAGGGCCCTTGGAATCGATCATCTAGGCTGGCGCGGTGACTGGTGAGCAGGAGCGGGTACGGCAGCCGTCGGGAGTGTGGGCCACGGCGGTAGGAGTGGCCAGGGTGCGGGCGATGGAGACCGAGCGGGACAACGCGCTGTTCCGCGACCCACTGGCACGGGCCTTCGCCACCGCCGGCGGTTTGTGGCCCTCCTCGCCGCCGCAGCCCGATGACGAGGCCGCGCGACGCCGCCGGCTGGCTGTGTCGCTTTCCATCGTCATCAGGACGAAGTTCCTCGACGACCTGTTGCAGCAGGCCTCCGCCACCGGTGTCCGGCAGGTCGTGCTGCTCGGCGCCGGCATGGACAGCCGGGCCTTCCGGATGGACTGGCCCGAGGGCACCCGGCTGTTCGAGGTCGACACCGCCGCGCCACTGGACTTCAAGGCTTCGGTGCTGCGCCAGGAGCGGGCTGTCGCAAGCTGCGAGCGGATCACCGTCCCGGTGGATCTGCGTGAGGACTGGCCAGGCGCGCTGGCCGCCGCAGGGCACGACCCGGCGGTGCCGACCGTGTGGATTGCCGAGGGACTGCTGATCTACCTGCCCGAGGACGCGGTGGAGCTGCTGCTGGCCCGGATCAGCGCGCAGTCGGCGGCAGGCAGTCGAATGGGGCTGACGTTGGGCTCGCGCGGTGTGATCGAGCGCTTCGGCGCGGATGCCGTGCCGGGATCGGCGGCGTCCATGTGGGTCTCGGAGATGCCCGACGACCCGGTGGGCTGGCTGGCCGGGTACGGCTGGGAGGCCAGCTGCCACACCCTGCGCGAACGCGCTGCCGCCTACGGCCGCCCGATCAGCACCCCGCCGCAGCACGAGGAGGGGTCCGGCGGACTGATCTCGGCGGTCCGCCGGTAGAGCGCCGCCCGGTTCCCTGGGTGATCGACCTCAAGGGGGCCTGATGAGTGGCCAGGTACATGCGCGGTCGGCCAGTCATGCGCACACTGACCGCCTGCGACCATTGGGGTCCGCCCGAAAACCGTCTGGCCGGACGGTGGTGGGGTCGACAGTCGTTCGCCGTGAACGAAGTGCTCCCGCAGTTGGACGAGTTACTGTTTCCTTCGGCTGAGGGCGTGTTGGTGGAAGCGGTTGAGGTGATCGACACGACGGGCGGCCTCTCCGGGGTGCGGACGACGAGCACCTTTTGTGGGACTCTCTGGAACTCATGGAAACCAGGGCATCCGCGCCGTAGACCCCTCCAGGGCGGGAGAGGGCCGGCCCTCCGCAGGAACCGAGGACGGCCGCCCGACCTGGGCCAGGGCGGCCGCCGGTCTCACACGGACCCGTGCCTGTTCCCGGGCGGCCTGTGACGGCCGCGCGCAGGTCGACCGCGATGCTGGGGCGCTGCCGGGCGTCGGCCCCTCGCCTTCGTCCTCGTCGTGCAGGCGGCCGATGGACACCACGGTGACGTCGGCCGGCACCTGGTGAACGATCCGGTCCCGGCGGTGGTCCCGGCCGGTGCAGTGCTCACGCAACTGTCCGTCGACGGTGCGCACGGTGAGCTGCCATGACGGCCAACTCTTGCGCGGCCGTGGTCGATGACGTGGACCTCGTAAAGGCGGATCAGCGCAGTCCGGCGAAGAGGTCGTTCTCGGGTACGGCCGCGCCCGTGGCGTCCTGGACACGTACGAAGGTCTCCATGCCCATCAACTCGCCGAACCTCTCCTTGCCCATCCTGAGGAAGAAGATGTTCTCGCCCTGACTGGCGTGCGCGGCCAGCGCGTCGAACTTCTGACCGCTGAACGCGGTGGTGTCCACCCACGTGGTGATCTCATCGTCGGGGAGACCGATCTCGGCCATCGCGGCGGCCTCGGCAGGATCCGGCTCCGGCATGTCCTCGTTGAACTCGCGCATGATCTCGCCGAACCGCTGCATCATCGAGCGGGGCATCGTGGTCCAGTACACCTTCGGTGCCAGCGCGGTCATCTCCAGCGCCGCCATCGTGATGCGGTGGGCCTGGATGTGGTCAGGGTGGCCGTAGAAGCCGTTCTCGTCGTAGGTGACGACCACATCAGGGCGATAGTGCCGCATGAGTTCCGCGAGTCGCTCCGCACCTTCATGGACGGGGGTCTGCCAGAAGGATCCGGGGGCGTCGTTGCTCGGCCAGCCCATCATCCCGGAGTCGGCATAGTCCAGCATCTCCAGATCGCTGACCCTCAGGACGTCGCAGCTCGCCTCAAGTTCTTTACGGCGCATCAAGGCGACCGCCGCCGGATCGTGCCCAGGCTCGCCCGGCTTGACACCCCCTGGGCCGTCACCGCAACCGCCGTCGGTACACGTCACGAGAACCGTGCGGATGCCTTCCGCCGCGTACCGCGCGAGGACCCCTCCCGTTCCGGTGGCCTCGTCGTCCGGGTGGGCGTGTACTGCCATGAGCGTCAAGGGCCGGTCAGTCATGAATCAGTCCTCCTGCAGACATACGTCTTCGTCCAAGTGCGCGTCGGGCGCACCGCAATCTTGGGCCCGACTCCTGGGAGGCGCACGACCCTATCGTCTCCGTGTTACTCGCCCGTGCGGCGCCGGTCCCCCGGTCGATGCAACCGTGCCGGCCGACCGGCTGTTCCCGGCGCGACCGCTTGCCCTTCAAAGTCGGCGGGATACAGTCATCAGCACGCTGGTCGACCGTTGCCCCGGATGGGACTGGCGTCGCCAACCGAGCCCGCGCCTCTGGTAGACCGGGCGCACGTCGGCGTCCTCTTCGGCGGGGGGACCTGGCGGTGCCCTGCAGGCAGACGGCGTCGGCCGGAGCACTCCCTCGCCCCTCCGGAATCAGCTGTTCCTCCACATCAGCAAGAGCGGCGCCCGCTGGCGGTCGCTGTCTGCGGACGGGAGTCCGGCAGAGAGCACCGCCGTTCGGTGACGGCTTGCCGGCACGAGCATCGTCCGCATATCAAGACGCCCCTGCCGCTCGCTCGACCCGACGGACGTTGAAAAAAGGCCGCTTCCGATTCTCCGTCGGTCGTGGCGTAGCGACCTTCTTGCTCTTGCAGTTCTCCGGTGGGTTGTCGGACATCTGTCGGCGTGAGCGTGATCTGTGGGCGGTATGTCGGTGGAGGCTGCGACCTTGGGCGGGTCGGTGCTCTTCATGAGCACGCTGCCTCAGAGTGCAAGGAGCCTGTCATCATGTCTTCCGCATCCCAGAGCCGGCCGTGGGGCGTTCACCGGCTGCCGTCTGCCGAGGGCAGGCTCTTCCTGGTCACCGGGGGCAATACCGGGATCCGATCCGCTCGCGCGTCCCCGGCGCGCGTGTGCGGCACCTTCAACTGGACCTCGCCGACCTGTCATCCCTGAAGATCGCCGTGGACAGGCTGGGCCTCGATCATCTCGACGCCGTGCTCTACAACGCAGGGGTCGCGCTCGACGACCCGCCACGTCGAGAGACCGAGGACGGCCACGAGCTGATGTTCGGCACCAACCACCTCGGCCACTTTGCGCTGACCCAGTGGCTGGCCCCCCTTCTGTCCGCGGCGCCGGCGGCCCGCATCGTGACCATGGGAAGCTTCGCAGCACGGTCCGAGCGACTGGACCTCGGCGATCTGCAGTCGAGGCGGGACTACCGGCCCAAGCGCACCTACGGCCGATCGAAACTGGCGCAGATGTGCTTCGGCTTCGAACTTGATCGCCGCCTGCGTGCCGTCGGTAGCACGGTGCTCAGTGTGGTGGCCCACCCCGGCGGCGCACTCGACGCCCTCACCCCCTCCCGGCCGCCGGTAGGCGTGACACCCCCCGGCTTGCGGATGCTCGCCTTGCCCACGGCGCTCCTGGTGCAGGGCAAGGACGCCGGAGCATGGCCCATCGTCCGTGCCGTCCTCGACTCCGAGGTGCAAGGAGGGCAGCTGTGGGGGCCGCGGGTCTTCGGCCTGCGTGGCAAACCGCGACGTGAGCCCGTCCCCTCGCATATGGCCGACCCGGCCGTCGCCGCTCTCCTGTGGGCCGCCAGCGCGGAACTGGCCGGTACCGATCCGCACCTCGGCTTTCTGTAGGCGGGGACTCGTACCCCGGGCGGCCACCGATGGCCAACTGCCATGTTCCGCCTGGCCAACCCGGCTCCGTCGCCAGCAGTTGCCTGCAGGAGGTCATTGGAACAGATCCTTGAGGCGCGGCGCGCTGCGGGATCTCTGCTCCGATCCTGCGCCGCCGTAGATGGTGGCGGATCGCCCGGGACGAGTAGGCCTTGTCGGCCAGAAGCACGTCCAGCGTGACCCAGGGACGGCCGGCCGCGCCCGCGGCTGGGCCGGCGCCGGACTGCTACGCAGAATTCGTTCGGGTCGACGCCGTGTGCCTGGGGCGGGCCGCTCGGCGGGGCGCCGTGAGTGGTGCCCCGTGGGCTTGGTGGCGTCAGCCGGTGAGGCCGGCGAGGGTGGCGTCCAGGTTGGTGGTCTTGGGCTGGTTGTGGGGGAGTTTGGCGAGGATCTTGGCCATGCCGCAGGTATTGGTGAGGGCGGAGAAGACCAGGCCGCCGGCGACGCCCGCGGAGAGCCGACGGGCCGCGTTCCAGCGTTGTCCGGCGATCAGGCCGGCCAGGACCAGCGTTCCGGCGGCGAGTCGGACTTGGCGGTCCATGAGCCACGGGGTGCGGGTGCCGGCGGGGCGGTGGGTGTCGTGGCCGAGCTGTGTCCAGGCGGTGGTGCCGCCGGTGAGGGTGGCTGCGGTGATGCCGTGGGCGGCCAGGCGCCGGCAGGCCTGGGCGGAGCGGGCGCCCGAGGCGCACACGATGAGGAGGTCGCCGCGGCCTGCGGCGTTCTTCAGGGCGGGGAGGGCGGTCTCGAGGTGGTCGAGGGGGATGTTGTGGGCGCCGGGCAGGTGGCCGGAGGCGTACTCGCCGGGGGTGCGCACGTCGATGACGGTCAGCTCGTGCAGGCGGGCGTTGGCCTGTTCGGCGGTGAGGCTGGTGGTGGGTGCCACGGGGATTTTCCTTTGCCTGATTCGGGTTACCCCTTCGGTAGGATACCCGCGGGGGTATCTCGAAGGAGTGTGGGTTGTGGAACTGGCGATGGCGGCTGAGGAACTGAAGACGGTGGTCAACCGGCTGCGCAGGGCGCAGGGCCAGATCGCCGGTGTGATCAAGATGATCGAGGAGGGGCGGGACTGCGAGGACGTGGTCACGCAGCTGGCTGCGGCGTCCCGGGCTTTGGACAAGGCGGGTTTTGCGATCATCGCGACCGGTCTGGAGCACTGCCTGACCGATGCGGACATGGCCGCTTCCGGTGACCGGGAGCAGATGCGTACCCGGCTGGAGAAGCTGTTCCTGTCTCTGGCCTGAGCCGTGGTGCCGCGGCGCCCGGTCATCCGCCTGACTCGTCAGGCGAGGGCGTCGATGAGCATGAAGGCCGCCACGGCCAGCAGCACGCCGGCGAAGACCCGCTGCAGCAGGGTGCCGGTGACCTTGGCGGCCAGGCGTTTGCCGTCCCAGGCGCCGAGGATCGCCGCCCCGGTGAAGGGGCCGATGACCGCCCAGTCGACGCCGGCCGTGGTGGCGCCGCGGGTCGCCAGGGAGGCCAGCGAGTTCGCCGAGATGACCAGCAGGCTGGTGCCGACGGCGGCCTGCATCTCGAATGCCAGCACGGTGACCAGGGCCGGGACGGCGAGGAAGCCTCCTCCGACACCGAGCAGACCGGTCAGCGCGCCCAGTCCCGCGCCGGTGCCGGCGGCCTTGGCGTGCCTTGCCCCGCCGGCCGCCGGGCCGGTGGCGGTGCGGCTGGGCCGCAGCATCCTGACGGCGGCGACGGCGGCGATGGCGGCGAACGCGGCGGTCAGCAACGGCTGGGGCAGGCGGCCCGCGGCGGCTCCGGCTGCGGCCGCGGGCAGGAGCCCGGCCGCGGCGAACAGGGCGCCTGCTTTCCAGCGGACGTCGCCGGTGCGAGCGTGGGCATACAGGGCGGTGAGCGAGGTGGCCGTGACGATGATCAGGCTGGCAGTGGTCGCGGCGGCCGGGGTGAAGCCCAGCATGTAGATCAGCGCCGGGACGGCCAGGACGCTGCCACCCCCACCGAGCGCGCCGAGCGCGAGCCCGACCACGGCACCCGCGATCAGGGCCAGTATCAGCGCACTCACGCTATGACACCGCCGCTGCCGCCCCGACTACCGGTGACCGGCAGGCCCGCACGCACCCAGGCGGTCATGCCGCCGGTGACGTCCTTGGCCTGAACGCCGCGTTCTTCCAGCAGCTTGGCGGCCTGCCGGGAACGGTGACCGGAGCGGCAGATCGTGACCACTGGCTTGCCCTGCGCGGCTGCCGGAAGTGACGCCCCGGCCACCAGACGGGACAGCGGCAGGGGCAGCGCACCGGGCGCGTGCCCGGCGTTCCACTCCGGTGTTTCGCGTACGTCCAACAGGACGGCGGTGCCGTCGCTGGTCTGCTGATGGGCCAGTTCGGGGGTGAGGCGGCCGGGGTCGCGACGGAGAAGCGAGAACATCGTTTGATCACTTTCGTGCAGATGGGGCGGAAGGGCGCGTGTCAGTCGGTGCCCTCAGGACGGCTGGCGACCAGTCCCGCCTCGGTGGCGGCCTCGAAGCCGTCGTCGACGGCGACCACGTCGCGCCCGGCGGCGTCGAGCAGGGAGGCGGCGATCGCCGCGCGCATCCCGCCGGCGCAGTGCACCCACACCACCCCGCGCGGCACCTCGCCGATGCGGCCGTGCAGCTCGTGGATGGGGACGTGGACCGAGCCGTCGATGTAGCCGCCCGCACGCTCCGCGTCGCGGCGCACGTCCAGGACGACCACGTCGTCGCCGCGCTCACGGACATCGGCGAGGTCGGCGAAGCGGGCACGGGGGAAGGAGGCGAGCTGCTCACCCTCGCGGACCCAGCCGGCCGGGTCGCCGGTGGCGGCGGCGGCCGGGCGGTCGATACCCACCCGCACCAGCTCCCGCTGCGCGGCAGCGATCTGCTCCGGGGTGTCGGCGAGCAGGGTGACGGGCTTGCCCCACGGGATCAGCCAGGCGAGGTACGTGGCGAGCTTGCCCTCGCCCTCGAAGTTGAACGACCCTGCCACGTGCCCCTTGGCGAAAGCCATACGGCTGCGCAGGTCCACCACCCACTCACCCGCGGCCAGCCGGGAGGCGATCTGCCCGGCGTCCGCACGGCTCGGCGGGGTGAGGTCGACCGGCGCGGGGCCCTCGGCGTTGGCCGGGCCCATGTGCGCGTAATAGGCGGGCACGTCGTCCAGCCCGGCGAGAATCCCGGCGACGAAGTCGTCCACGTCAAGGGTCAGCGCGTCGTTCGTCTTGCGCTCCCTACCGATCGTAGTCACATCCCCCTCGGCCTGGGATGAGGAGCAGAAGCTGCCGAAGCCGTGGGTGGGCAGCACAGGCACCTCGTCGTCCAGCTCGGCGGCCAGTCGGTGGGCGGAGGCGTGCTGAGCGCGGGCCAGCCGCTCGGTCAGCCGCGGCTCGACCAGATCGGGACGGCCCACGGTGCCGATGAGCAGCGACCCGCCGGTGAACACCGCCACACCGCGCCCGTCCTCGGTCAGCGCGTAGGAGGTGTGGTGCGGGGTGTGCCCGGGAGTGGCGATGGCGCGCAGCACCAGGCCCTCATCGACCGTCACGGTGTCACCGTCGGCAACCGGGGTGCGGGCGAACGACACGTGCGCCCCGGCCGGCACCAGGTACCGGGCGCCGGTGATGCGGGCCAGCTCCAGGCCGCCGGTGACGTAGTCGTTGTGCAGGTGGGTCTCGGCCACCCAAGCGATGCGCACCCCGCGGCGGGCCGCTGCGGCAATGACCTGATCGATGTCCCGCGGCGGGTCTACGACCACCGCGGCGTCGGGTCCGCCGGCCAGGTAGCTGCGATTGCCCAGGCCCTGGAACTCCAGGGTGTCGACGAAGAACACGGCTCACGACTCCTCTCGAACGATGTACCCCGGGGGGTATCTGGCACTCACCCTAACAGTTATACCCGGGGGGGTATTCCGAGAGTGGAAGCGCCCGCTCAAAGGCATCGCCTGGCACCTCGTGCGACGTCATCGGGTTCACGGGAAGCCCCCGGCAGGCGCGGACGACTGCTGCGTTGGCGGGAAGCGTCCTCGCCGGGGGCACGCCGTGCCTCCGCCGCCCGGAGGAGCCAGAGGCGTCGTCCCTGGGCACGCGGGGGAGTGAAGGCAACGAGCTGAGCGCGGCGCATGGCGACGCTCCATCCGCTTCGCCCGGCCGTGGCTGGACGCGACCGTGGCGGGCGTGCCCGCGTTCGGGGAGGCCGTACTACCGGCCCCCGGATGAGGTCAGCCAGGCCGTGCGCCTGTGTCCTGCACCCGGAACGGGACCGGCACGGCTGCCTCGCGGCCGTCGACGGTCATCAGGGTTGCGGCGGCCTGGCCTGGCAGGAGGTGCTCGATCTCGCAGGCAGCGCGGCGGCGGACGCGGCCGGTGTGCGGGACGTGCACGCCCGGCCGCTGCTGCTGTTCACCGCGCTGGGCGACGCCGGTCGGCCCGCCGGTGCGCCCGGACCGATCGCCGACGCACTGCGCTGGGCGGGGGTGCCCGCCGAGCACCCGCCCGTGGCGCGTGTCGCTGCTGCTCGGCTACCCCCTGTGGGAACAGGCCGGGTCGTCCCTTCCGCGCCGGTCCCCGTTCAGCGCAGGCATCGAACCGTGCCCGGGCGCCCCGGTCTGCGACGGCCCGCTGAGGCCCCGCGTCACGGCGTGCGGACCCAAGAGGGCATATCCGGGGAGCGGAGCGAGTGGCTGGCCCGCGCGCTCGGCACCTGGACCTGACGGCGTCCCGGCTCCGGCCGCCGTCAGCCGGTCGCGAAGTCGCCCAGCTGGGTCTGGGTGCCGTTGAAGCGGTCGTGGTCGCCCACCGTCGTGCCGGTGGCGGTGTACTGCCACATCGTGTACGACGTCCAGCCCGCGGGGAGCGGCCCGGGTGTCGTGGCGTAGCGGGCGATCCACAGCGGGTTGCTCGCCCCGAAGCCCGAGTAGCCTCCGGTGCACTGGGTCCACCAGGTGGTGGCCGTGTAGATGACCGCGTCCCGGCCGGTGCGTGCCTTGTAGCGGCTCAGGAAGTCGCGGATCCAGCCGACCATCGCGCTTGGGGACTTGCCGTAGCAGGCGTCGCCGTACGGGTTCCACTCGATGTCGAGGGCACCGGGCAGGGTCTTGCCGTCCTTGGACCAGCCGCCGCCGTGCGCGAGGAAGTAGTCGGCCTGGGCGGTGCCGCCGGTGGAGTCGGGCGTCGCGAAGTGGTAGGCGCCGCGGATCATGCCGGTGTCGTAGGAGCCCGCGTACTGCTGGGCGAAGTAGGGGTTGGTGTAGTAGGTGCCCTCCGTGGCCTTGGCGTACGCCCATCTGGCGCCGCCGCCCCACAGGGCCGGCCAGTCGACGTCGCGCTGGTGGCTGGAGACGTCCACGCCCTGCGTCTGGGTGGTGCGGGCGGCGAGGGCGTCGTCGGCGCCGGCTTCGCCGCCGTCGTGCGCCAGGACGCCCATGCCCATGAAGGCGCTGCCCCGCTCGGGTGTCACGGGGTCGGGCAAGGGCAGTGCCGCCGGGGTGGACAGGGCCAGCAGCAGGCCGGTCAGCGCAGCGGTGACGGCCAGGCGCGGGCCACGGGGGCCGGGGGATATGGAAGCTCGCACGCAGTCCATCTGACCCGCAGCCGGGCGGTACCGCATTCCGGATACCGCCCAACGATGCCGCCAGGGGCCGGGGTTGGTCCATATGGGTGGCCCGGCCACGGGTTGCTGCGGGTCGTGGCCGGGCCGATGCGGGGTCGGCCCCCGAGGGTGCCGGGTCAGCCCTCGATGCGGTGCTGGGACCAGAAGGAGGTCAGGTCCGTGCTCGTGGCGGCCTGGGCGGCGGCCTTGAACTCGGCCGTGGTGGACACGCCGTACCAGTGCGCCGCCGCGTAGTCCTTCAGCAGCTTGGCCATGGCGGTGTCACCCAGGACGCGGCGCAGGTCGTGCAGGGCGCACTTGCCGTAGCCGTAGACCACGGTGGAGTAGCGCGAGGAGTGCGCGTCCCAGTAGGCCATGGAGTTGGTGATCTTCTCGGTGCTGGAGGCCCAGGAGACGCCGCTCCAGCAGTTGCTGCCCGTCTTGCCGAGAGCGAGGTCGGTGGCGTAGTCGGTGAACGCCTCGTCCAGCCAGGGGCTGTTGTACTCGTCGTCGCCGACGATGCCGTACCACCACTGGTGGCCGATCTCGTGGGTGAGGGCGGTGGTGCTGACCAGGTCGAGGACGAAGCCCGGGTACTCCATTCCGCCGAACCAGTAGTTGTTGTCGATCACCGCGTCCAGCTCGCCGTAGGGATAGGCGCCGAACCGGGAGGCGTGGGCGTCCACGGCCGACTTGGCGGTGCTGAGCATCGACTGGGCGCTGGAGGAGCTGATGCCAGCGACGGAGTAGACGGCGATGGGGACGCCCGCCGTGGAGATGCCGGAGATCTTCGTGAAGGGCCCGGCGGCCCAGGCGAAGTCACGGACCTTGGCCGTGGTCGCCGTGGTGACCGTACGGCCGCTGGAGCCGGGGGTGTCGGTGGAGGTGCCGGTGGCCGGGACCAGCAGGCTGCTGGGGTGGTCCAGGGTCACCTTGAAGTCGGCGGCCAGGGAGTAGAAGGACTCGCCGTTGTTCGTGTACGGGTCCAGGTGCCAGCCGGCACTGTCGCGGACGGCGAGGACCGGCAGGGCGTTGCCGATGAAGCTGTAGGCGCCGTCGTGGCCGAAGCGGTCGGCGCCGCTGGGCACGGTGATGCCGAGGTCGAAGCCGATGGTGGCGCTCTGGCCCTGGTTCAGCGGGTTCGGCAGGTCGATCTTCAGGGCGGTGCAGTTCACCGAGAGGGCACCCGCGGTGCCGCCGGTGACATTGCTGACCCGGATGGGCATCGCGTCACAGGTGCCGTGGTAGTTGTCCCACAGCCGCAGATACACCTCGCTGAGCGCGGTGGCGGAGGCGTTGGTGAAGCTGACGCTCTCGTGGCCGGTCCAGACGGTGCCGCTCGTGTCGCTGCTGAGGTTCACCGTGTAGGAGGGGGCCGCCGGGGTGCGGGTCGCGTCGGTCGTGGGCGGGGTGGTGTCGCCGGAGGTGGCGAGGGCGATGTCGTCCAGGACGAAGCTGGTCTGGAGGCTCGAGTCCTCGGTGCCGGTGAAGGACAGGTTCACGCTCTGGCCGGCGAACGCGGAGACGTCGAGCGACTTCTGCACATAGCCGGTGGTGTCGTCGAGGTTCGAGTACGTGGCCAGCGTGGTGGTGCCGATCTTGGCGGTGAGCCTGTCGTAGGCGACGGACGAGGTCCTCTCGTCGGTGTCGATGTGCAGCCAGAAGGTGAGGGTGGCGCCGGCGCAGCCGGCGGGGATGGTGACGCTCTGGCTGAGGGTGTCGGTGTGGGTGCTGCCCACTCCGTCCAGCCAGGCGTAACTGCTGCCGCCGTGGGCGCTCTGCCCGGAACGGCTGGTGATCACCGTGGACGAGGACTGGCTCCAGGGTGAAGTCCCGCTCTCGAAACCGCCGTTGGCGACCACCTGGGCTGGAGTGCAGGTGGCTGCCGCGCTGTGCCGCGCGGTCGGCTGGGCGGCGGCGGGGGAGGTGGGGAGGGAGAGGGCAGCCAGCGCGGCGACGGTGAGCGCGCCGGCGCCGAGGGCCCTGTGGGGGGTCGATCTCACACGCTACTCCTTTGCGGCGGCCGGGATCCCGGCCTGCTCGAAGACCACCCGGCCGGCTGGGGTGCGCCGGGGCGGCCACGGACGGTGCTTGCGTGATCGGTACGGGTCAGCCGGCGGCACCCTTTCTGGGTCAGGGGCGCCGACTGCCGAAAGCGTGACAGATTTGACGGATGCATGCCAGAAGCGCGCAGTGGGCAGAACCAGCGGAGCCATGCCGTGCCCCTCGGCTCGATCGTGACCGTGAAGAGGGGCCGCGGGCGGGACCGAGTCGCTGCCGGGGTTCATCCGGAGTCAACTGAGCGGCGTCAGCGTGGTCTCGGACAGCTCCCGTGTGATGGACGTCGGGAGTGTCCGCGACCATCTTGCAGCCGATTACCGCAAGTAGGAGCCTGCTGCCGTTGGCGCCCGCGCCCTGCGGGCAGTGCGGAGCTGTGGCCGACGTGCCCGCGATGCCGCGGTGACCCGCCTGCGTCGTCTGCGACAGCACCGCGCGCAGGTCCGTGTTCGGCGGTGAGCGCGGCCTCGAGGTTCGCGACGTGCCGCGCTTCGGCCTCCTTGCGGACGGCCGCGAACCTGCGGTCGACGACCAGCACCGGCAGGGCCCACAGCCAGCCCCACAGGCTGAAGGTGTCCACGGCTCCGGTCTGGCGCGGCACCGTGTTGGTGACGACGCACAGGACGGCGCGGATGCCCCATGCGGTGGTCCGGTGCCGGCCCAGGAAACGCACTGGTGCGTTCCACAAACCCGACAGCGCTTCCAGTGTCGCGGCGCGCACGGTGGCGGCACGGTCCACGCCGTCGGCGTCAGGTACCGCCGCCCCGCCCTCGCGCTTGAGATCCTCGGCGAGATCACGGGCCTGAGCCTGCGTCGCGCGGCCCTCGGACGCCGTTGTGGCAGACCATCTCAGGCTGCGAACTGCTGTGCCCGTAGGATCACCGTCCGAGACTCGCAGTTACATGCGGTCTGGCGGGACGGGTGTGGCCTGGTGGTAGTACATCTGCCAGGGAGCGTCCGCACTCCGCTTGCGCCAGAGCGAACTGCGCCGTGCCCGGTTTCCATCCAGCGTGGTCTCGTAGGTGAGGTGCACCAGCCCGGGGGCCAGCAGGACACCGGTGACCTTCGAGGGCTCGTAGAGCGGACCGTTCTCTGCCGCGCCGTCCAGCTCAGGCAGCGCGGCGAGCATCTCGTCGTATGTCCACCGCCGCCCAGAAGCGCCCACTTCTACGAAGTCCGGGTCGAGTAGCTGCTGGGCAAGCGCGCGTGATGCGCGGACCTTGGGGGCCATGAGGCGCAGCTCGCCTGCGATCGCTTCGCGTACGTCATCTGTCTCTCGGCTCATGCAGGCATCTTCGCTCAGGTGGCCCAGCCCGTCGCAGCCGAGTTACCACGCCGGTTCAGTGTCACGGCACACTGGTCCCAGCGTGCGGGAACGGCGTCCCGCCTGCCACCCTTCCCCTTCAGAGGGCATACTGCCGTCACCCCCCACTTGTACGTTGTGCCGTTCTTTGTGGAGGGATTCGCCCAACCATGACATTCCTTGTCATCGCCGGCCTGCTGTTGCTCTGGTACTGGCTCGGGTACGCCCTCCTGCCGATGCGATGGCAGAACGGCTACCTTGCCGGCCCTGATGCCGCATTGCAGCGAGCGTGCAGAGCTGCTGCCCGGGGGCAATGGGAGCCCGCTGCCCGGATTTTCGAGAACGCCGGCCAGGACTGGGAGCGTCGCTCCCTGTATGCCCTGCGGTTGGGACACGTCGCTGCCAGGAAGAGTGACCGTTGGCTGAATGCATGGATCGAGGCCCGGCCCGGCGACCCTGACGCCGCCCTGGTGACCGCGCGCGCCAGGGTTTTGCACGCGTGGAAGCTGCGCGGCAAGGCGCGTGCGCAGTACACCTCGCAGAGCCAGTTCGATGCATTTCATCGGGAACTGCTCGCCTCGCGGGACGACATCGAACGGGCCCTGACCCTTCACCCTGACGATCCCACCCCGCTCGTCGCGGAAATCTGGCGGACTCTGGGACTCGGCCATCCCCACTCGGACATGCACGCGTTGTGGTCCGAGATCACGGCCCGGGCGCCGCATCACTTCGAAGCGCACAGCAGTGCCCTTCAGTACTGGACCGCGAAATGGCGGGGCTCGAAGACGCTTGCGCGGGAGTTCGCCGAGAAGGCGGCCGCTGGTGCGCCGGCGGGCAGCTTGCTGGCCGCCCTGCCCGTCATTGCCTGGTTTGAGAACTACGCGGACGAGACGGGCGACGCCGGATTTCGCAATCCCCGAGTACGTGCACTGGTGGACACGGCGCTTGCCGACGCAGCGCTCGCCGACCCGGACCATCCGAGGCTTCCGGAAGTACGTCACCTGCTGGCGTACTTCCTGTACCGGCAGGGCCGATACAGGTTGGCCAGGGAGCAGTTTCGCCAAGTCGACGGCTTCACTGACGCACTCCCGTGGCGGTACTGGCCCGTGAAATCGCTCTACTACCGAGCAATCCGCACGAAGACGGCCCGCAAGGCACTGACGGAATGCCGGCCTCGTTGATCACCGAGGTTCGATGGCACGCACTCAAATCAGGACAGCCGGCAAGGAGGTGCCAGTGATGGCTTGGTGGTGGTTCGAGCCTTCGGTGCGGAATCCAGCATGCCAAGGTCGTCGTCTGTGAGAGGGGAGCGGTCGGCGTAGCGGCCGAGGGCCAGCGCGCCGAGGAGCTGTCGGCAGGCGCGTACGGGGGCGACCATGGCGGCAGACCGGTCAGGCCGCCGACCGGCAGAGGGCCGGGATCACGGTGCACGACGCCACCCCTGCGCAGGCGGCCCTCGTCGTCGGGCAGGTCGACCACGCACCAGTCGGCCAACTGGGGCACCAGGATGCGGCGACTGGCGCGCCGTCCGCAAGGGCCTCTGAGCGGCCCTTCGCCGCCTCTCGGCGCTCTGGCGGCCGGTGTGTCTACCTGGATGCGGGAACTCGAGGATCACCAGGTGACTCCCGTCGCCGCCCTCGACCCTGCCCAGCTCGACGTAGCCCAGCGCGGTGCAGAAATCGCGCGAGCGGTCCAGGTCGGTGACGCGGCAGGCGGCGAAGAGTGTCTTCAGGCCTCCTTGGACCGGCGTACTCGGCAGCGGAGGTGCGTGACGTCCCGGTCCTCGAGCCGGCCCTGCACACAGTTGCACGGGTAGCGGTGGGAAGCTGCAGGTCGCCTCAAGGGGCCACCCGGACTCCGGCACGGTCCCGTCCCTCTCACCGTCTGAGGCGCTGCTACGCCGCCGCGGTGCGGGTTCCCTCCCGGCCCCGGATTCATGGCGTGTCGGGCGAGTGGGTGAGCTGCAGGCGTGGTGCCGGCGGCAGCGGCGTAGGTGCTCCCGTCTCGGGAGCGGCGCGGAACGCTTCGATCACGTAGGCGGCGAAGCGGCGGGAGGCTGTGATCCGGGCGGTACATGGCGTGTCTTGGAGGCCCCGGTGGGCCATGAGCATGAGGATCAGGTCGTCGACGACGAAGCCGGGGCGCAGCCGGCCGGTCTTTTGGGCGCGGCGGGCCAGTTCGCCGACAGCGTGCCACGCCCGCTCCCGGTCGGCGGCGAAGTCCATGGCCTCGGGGAAGGCCGTCATGAACGCGTCGGCGAACCCCAGGCTGTGCGCGTGGAGTTCGCAGATCCGCTCGATCAGGTTTTGGGCAGCCGCCGGCGGACTTCGGCATGCGGTTGATGGACGCCTTCCGCAGGTCGTTGTCGTTCGCCACGTTCAGCTCCGACACCGTGCCCGGCGCTGACCGGCAGGCCGTGCGGTCGTCCCAGTTCGCCCGCGCTGCGGCCCGCGTCCGCGAGCTCGCCCTGGGCGGTGTGGACGCCGTCTTCGACCACGTCGGCGGCCGCAGCATCGTCGACTCCTGGTGCCTGCTCGCGCCCGGTGGCGCGCTCATCTCCTACGGCAGTGCCTCCACGCGGGACGACCAGGGTTCCAAGCAGTGGCCCGTGCTCAAACTGCTCGGCCGCGTGTGGTTGTGGAACGCGCTGCCCAACCGCCGCCGCGCCTATTTCTTCAACGTCTGGGCGGGGCGGACCCTCAGCCGCAACCGCTTCCGGGCCCGCCTGCGTGCCGACCTCACCGAGGTGTTCGAAGCGCTCGGACGCGGCGAGATCACCGCACAGATCGCCGCCGAGCTGCCGCTCACCCGGGTCGCCGAGGCAATGCGGCTGGCCGAATCCGGCACCGTCGCCGGAAAGGTCGTCCTGCGCGCCTGACGATGGGTCACGAAACCCTGCGCGCCTGCGCATTGCGCCGGCCCGCACCATCCCCTGATCCCGTGGGCCGTCCTGGTGCGAAGACGTTCGAGAGAGCGGAACCGGTACGGCATCCACTACGGCGTGCTGCTCGGACGCACCTACGCCGACCTCCACCCTGGCCGGCTGCGCACCATGGTCCTCACCCTCAAGGCTCAGCTTTTGGGCGAGTCCGACGGCGGGTCAGTGAGTTGCGGGACCGTCCGCTGAGCATGTGTCCGCAGGCTGGGCGAGGCGGCTGGCGGGCAAGGTGACGGCAGGCATCGGGAGGCCGTCCCGCGGCGTGCTGCGCAGGAGACGCACGTACTCCTGCCGGGTCAGGAGAGCGCCACCCATGCTGCGGACGAGCGGGCTGTCCCGCTGAGCGTCGAGCAGCACGCCACCGGCCTGTGCGAAGCGCACCGCGAGGTCGGTCACTGCCACTTTCGAGGCACCGGGACGGCGGAAGAACATCGAGTCCATGCTGAAAACCGGTCCGATCAGCAGGCCGAAGACCCCACCGACGAGATCGCCGTCCTCCCACACCTCGACGCTGTGCGCATGACCCAGATCATGCAAGCGGACCAGGCTGGTGATCAGCTCATCGGTGAGCCACTGAGGCACACGGTCCGTTCGGCATTCGCGTACCACCCGCTCGAAGCCAAGGTCCAGGCTGGTCCACCACGGCAGCCGATTGCGCAACCGCCGGGCGAGGCTCCGGCTCAGATGCATGGCGGAGACAGGCAGCACCGGCCTGGGGTCGGGCGACCACCACGAGACTGCGTAGGGGTCGGCCGATTCATCCCCCACGAGCGGGATGCGGCCCTCCTCGACCTGATCGCCGTAGACCACCTCGTTGAGGGCGCGGGCGTACTCGTCGGGTGCCGGGAAGGGGTAGTACCCGGCGCGGTAGGCCGCCAGGAGACTGGTGTGAGACAGGTCGGCACAGAAGGCCGCCGGACCGTCGGGTGGCGCTTTCCCTACATCCAGCGCCTCCCAGCTGGGGCATCGGTTCACCACCGCGTCGATCCTTGTTCGCGCTTCGTCACCGGCCGGAGGTACTCCGCATGCTGGAGGAAGTCGATGTGGAGGTCGAGCATCTCCGCGTCGACGGGCATGATGTCCATGCGGGCGTCCGCCAGGGCCTGCTCGGCGTTGCAACTGGTGAACTCCGGGAAGACGCCCCGGAAGTACATCTCGCTCACGGTGATGTCGGCGCGGGCGCACCGGTCGACGAAGAGCGGGACGAACGGCGTGATCGGGTCTGTGGGGTGCACGGCCGCGTACGCCACCAGAGCGCCGATCCACTCCGCGTACGGGAGCACCTGGATGGGATGACCCTGCTCACGCAGGCGTTCGGCGAGTGAATCCAGCAGTACGGGCCGGGGATTGGTGAGGTGGTAGACCTGACCACGAGCCGGACAGCGGGTGGATATGTGGCCGAGCGCGCGAGTGAAGAGGTCGGCCGGCAGGAAATCCAGCGGAAGCGGGACGTCGGGGCACAGCCCGGTCCGCGCGATGAAGCCGATGAGAGCGGCCATCTCGCTGCTGGTGTTCATCACACCGCTTCCGCTTCTGCCTGTGATGTCCATCAGGCGGTAGATGGCGACCGGCAGGCCCGCGTCGGCCGCCTTCCGCAACAGCGCCTCGGCGACCCACTTGGTCTCCACGTAGCCCACCGACAGATACTCCGGGAAGCCCAGCGGCGTGCTCTCCGTCACCTCGCGTACCCCGGCGGGCCCGAATCCGGCCAGCACCGCCATGCTGGAGGTGAAGTGCAGGGGGACGGCCCGGCCGGCGGCGAGGCGGATGATCTCGTAGGTGCCATCGACATTGGCCGCGCGCAAGTCGTGGTACGGATAGATGAAGTTGACCTGGCCGCCGAAGTGGTAGATGGCGTCGATGGCCGATCCCAGCTCCTCGAACCGGTCGGGTGACAGGCCCAGGAGCGGCTTGCCCAGGTCCCCGACGACCGGTTGGACGCGCCCTCCACCAGGCAGGTCGCTGCACACGAACCGCTCATGGCTCGCACGCAGCCGCTCCATGCCGTGCTGCTCGTCGGAGGCCCGGACCAGGCACATGATCCGCCCCGTCGTCCTGCGCAGCAGCTCGTCGATCATGTACGCACCGCAGAATCCCGTCGCGCCGGTGAGGAGGACGTCGCCGGGGCGCGCGGAGGTGGGAGCCGGTCCTTCGACGCCGATCGCCGGAATGCGCCGATCGGTCTCGGCGGCGAAGTCGACGCTGCCGCCGCCCAGGCGGGCCAGTGTACCTGCACGTGCCTGGCGCACGGACTCGGCGAATGCCTCGAGCGTCGGATGCCGCAGCAGGGAACGGGTCAGGTCGCGGATCTGCGAGACGCCGATACCAAAAATGACGCGGGTTCGGGCGAGCATCTCCATGGCCAGCAGCGAGTTGCCGCCCAGCTCGAAGAAGTCGTCGTGCGGACGGATATTCTCCACATCCAGGATCTGGCGCCACAACTGGGCCATCCCCTGGGGCACCGGACGGTCTTCGGCGCCGGCCGTCTTCGGCGCCGCGGTCGCGGGTTCCAACGCGGCCCGGCGATCGACCTTTCCGCCGGGCGTGAGGGGCAGCTGCTCCACGGCGCGGAAGACCGCCGGGATCATGTAGCTCGGCAGGGTCTCGGCGAGTGCCGACCGAAGTCGTGCACGCAGCTCCCCCTCACCGTCGGCCACCGGCGAGGACGGCGTGTAGTACGCGACGAGGTCCCGGTCGCCGTGGTTGCGTGCCCGGGCCACCACCATCGCCTGGCCGACCTCCGGATGGGAGGCGAGGGCGGCCTCGACCTCGGCCGGATCGACGCGGAACCCGCGGATCTTCAGCTGGTCGTCGACCCGGCCCATGACCTCCAGGTTGCCGTCCTGACGCCAGCGGCCCAGGTCCCCGGTGCGGTACATGCGGTCTCCCGGGGCCAGGCCGTGCGGGTCGGGCAGGAACTGCTGCGCTGTGAGGGCGGGCTGACACCACACACCGCGCGCCAGCCCCGGGCCCCCGATGTAGATCTCGCCGCGCTCGCCCGGCCGCACCGGGTGCAGTCCGGCGTCGAGCAGATGGACGTGACTGCCTATCAGGGGCCTGCCGACCGGGGCCACGGCGGTGTCCGGCGCGGCGAGCGTCTCCTGGTTCAGGTCGCACAGCGTAGAGGTGATAGTGGTCTCGGTGAGTCCGTAGGCGTTGACGAGCCGCACACCGGGAATCCGGCGCAGAATGGCGCGGCAGTCCGCCGTGGTGACGATCTCCCCGCCGACGATGGCGAGCCTCAGCGAGGCGAGGTCCTCACCGCGGTCTGCGGAGGACAGGAGCTGCCGCCAGTAGGCGGGAGTCAGGTCGGCGACCGTGATCCCGTACTCGGGGAGGCGGGGCAGCAGGTCAGTCGGCGCCCAGGTCCGGGTTCCCGCGAGGACGAGCGTCGCGCCGCTGATCAGCGTGGCGAAAATCTGCTCCAGTGAGGTGTCGAAGCCGAGTGCCGCGGCGTGCAGCACCCGGTCACCGGGCGTCAGCTCGTACGCCCGGGCCACAGCGGTGAGGGAGTAAGCCATCGACCGGTGAGTGACCATCACGCCCTTGGGAGGGCCGGTGGATCCGGAGGTGTAGATCACGTAGGCGAGATCGTCCGGAAGGGGACCGTCCGGCGGACGAAGTCCCGTCTGTGCTTGCGGGGAAGGTCTTTTGGCATGAACGATCCGCGCCTCGCATCCGGCGAACAGCGGCGCGTGCTCGCGGCTGGTGATGACGATGCTTGAGCCGGTCTCCCCGACCAGTTGGACCATCCGCCGCCGTGGAGTCGCCGGGTCGAGGGGGAGGAACGCGCCACCGGAGTTGAGCACTGCCAGGAGTGCGACGACCAGTTCGGGCATGCGGTCGTGACACACGGTGACGACGGACTCCGCACCCACACCCCAGGTGCGCAGCTCGTGAGCCAGCTGGTCGGCGTGATCGGTCAGCTCGGCGTAGCTGAGCCGGCCCTCGTCCGAGAGGACCGCCGGAGCGGACGGCGCACGCCGCGCGCGATCCCGGACCATTTCAGGCACGGTGCTCGGTGCGGCTCCCGGAGCCAAGCGCCGGCTCCGGGCGCTCGCGGGCCGCATATCGGTCCACAGGCGATCGACCAGGCTCGCACATGATGGGGCCGGTGCCGGTCCGCCGACCTGGCGCCAACCGGCCGGAATCCGGCGATCGGCGGGCCAGATCGCGTACTGCTCCTCGTCGTTGCACAGCACGACGCACAGTGCGGCAGAGTCTGCCGGCCTTTCATCACGTTCCGTCACCTTCGGTCTCCTGCCTCGCCGGCGCCATGCGGAGCAACCCCCTGCCGCCATCGGGAGAGGGCCTCCCGCCGTCAGCGCTCGATCACCGCTCACCGTCCCTTGGCGGCCTCAGACAAGTCGGCCACTCGGCCGAGCGGCGGTGCGAGGACGAGCTGCTCCGCCTCCTCGGCTCCGATCGGCTCGGCGAAGAGGTACCCCTGTGCGAACCGGCAGCCCATGGAGATCAGCGCATCCCGTTGTCTCACGTTCTCCACTCCTTCGGCGATCACCATGAGACCAAGTGTGTCCGCGAGGTGTGTGATCCCCTCGACCAGGGCGTACTGCTCAGGCGAGCGTCCGAGTTCGTCAACGAACGATTTGTCGATCTTGAGAATCGAGATCGGGAATTCCCGCAGATAGCTGAGTGACGAGTAACCCGTTCCGAAATCATCAATCGCGATGCGGATACCAAGGTCGGTGAGCGATCTCATTTCAGCCCGGATACGTTCGTCGTTGTACATCAACACACTCTCTGTCAGTTCCAGAACCAGGGAGCGCGGTTCTATGCCGGAGAGGTCCAGGGCACGCTGGATCATCTCGCGGAAATGCTCGTCGCGGAACTGACGTGGCGACACGTTCACGCTGACGTAAGGAGCTGTGCGGCCAGACGCACCCTCACGCTGCACGGAGCCCTTCCACCGGACAGCCTCGGCGGCGGCCTGGTCGAGCACCCAGGCACCGAGCGGAACGATCTGCCCGCTCTCCTCGGCCAGCGTGATGAACTCCTCCGGCAGCACCATGCCGCGCGTGGAGTGCGGCCAGCGAACGAGCGCCTCGAAGCCGGTGATCCGCCCGCTGGCCAGCTCCACAATGGGCTGGTAGAGCACCATGAACGAGGTCTCGATCGGCGAAGTGTCCAGTCCCGCCTGCAACTTGGCGCGCTCGGCCATGCCGCTCTGCAACTCGGGGTGATAGCGGCGCCACTGCCGCTTGCCCGCCGTCTTCGCGGCGTACAGCGCGAGGTCGGCGTGTCTGAGCAGTTCGATCGAGTCGACGCTGTCCTCCGTCGTCGCGACGCCGATGCTGGCGTACGCGGTCACCGGCCCCACGCTGAGCCGGAACGGCTTGGCGAACGCGCTCGTCACGTGCTCGGTGAACCGCTCCACACCCACCGACGTGGCCGAGCCCTCCACCAGCAGGGCGAACTCGTCGCCGCCGATGCGTGCGGCGGTGTCAGAAGCCCGGACAGTGGTCTGCAGCCGGAGGGCCAGGGCGACCAGGAGTTCGTCGCCCACACTGTGGCCGTGCAGGTCGTTGACGACCTTGAAGTTGTCCACGTCCACGAAGAGCACACCGACCACTGTGCCGTCGCGCTGAGCCTGCACCAGGGCGTGGCTGACCCGGTCCTGGAAGAGCACGCGGTTGGCCAGGCCGGTCAGCGAGTCGTGGAATGCCCGGTGCGTCAGTTCGCGTTCGAGCTTGAGCTGTTCGGTCACGTCCCGCAGGGTGAGTACCACCCCGCCGACCGTGGCCTCCTCGCGCAGGTCGCTCCACCTCACCTCGACCTCGATGGTCGCCCGGTCGGCCCGGACCATGCGCCAGTGCTCGCGGTTGCCCTGGTCATCATGCCTGCGTATACGGTCGAGCGTCTCGACCACCGCGCGGCTGTCCTGCGGCGGCACCAGATCGATGAGCTGTGCGCCCTCCAGATCCGGAACGCCGAGCAGTTGGTCTGCGGAGGGGCTGGCATAACGGACCCGATCGTCTTCGTCGAGGATCAGGATGACGTCAGAGGCGTTCTGTACGAGGGTGCGGAAGTACGCCTCGCTGTGGCGCTGATTGACCTCCTCGGAGAGGGCCAGCCGCGTCACGGCAAGTGCGCTCTGCGCGGCGAGAGTTGTGAGCGTCTCACGCAATACGAGCAGGTCCCGCTCGTCCCCGGCCACGATGCACGCACCGATCAGCGGTTCACCACAGGGGTGATCCTGCGAGGCGAGCGGGCAGACCAGCGCCTGCCTGGTGCCGACCGGTTCCCCGGCCGGGTCCACGAGGCGGGCGGCGAGATCGGGCATCAGGGCGTCGAGGGGGACCAGGCGGTTCTCGCCGGATTCGGCCAGGTCCCGTACGGCTCCGGTCACCCACGCGGACACGGGAAGGCGTTCGCGGTCGCGCGTCCCGTTCAGCCAGAGGGTGTTGTCCGGCACGATGAGCAGCGCCGACGAGGCCGGACTGTGTGCCATCAGCGACGTCACCGCGGAGTGGACGGCTACGGCCACATTCTGCGTGTCACTCGCCTGGCCCAGCGCCGACACGGCGATGCGCAGCACCTTCTCTCGGCCCACCGCCTGCCGGTGGGTCGTCGCCACGCCCGCCAGGCGGTAGAGCACGAGAACGAAGAGCACCGCGGAGAACACCCCGATGACGCCGCCGTTGGCGTTCACGCCGCGCACGGCTTGCACGAGGAGGATGGTCGGCGCGATCAGCGACGCCAGGGTGAGCAGGCTCAGCCGGCCCGTGCCGGTATCGGGACGCCATTCACCCGGTTGGGTGAGCGACCGCATGGACGGATCGAGTGCGGCGGCCGCCCAGGCGCCGTACAGGACGGCCCAGCCCAAGTCGACGAGCGTGCCCGTTTTCCAAGTCCCGTTCAGCTGAATCAGGCCGTAGGCCACGTCGGAGGCGAGCAGGCCGACGGTACCGGCGGTGAGGAGCATGAGTGAGCGGCCCCTGCCGCCGCCGCCGGCGAGCAGGCGCAGCAGCATCGCCAGGACGAGGATGTCGCCGAGAGGGTAGGCCATGGAGAAGGCCTTCTGCACCCAGGTGAGTCCCTGGATGTGGCTGAACGGCTCGATGAGGAAGAGCCAGGACAGCAGGGCCAGGCCGACGGTGAGCGTCAGTGCGTCCACGAGGCTCGCTCGGTCGCGCCACCCCGTACGCCAGTGGACGAAGCCCAGCAGTCCGGCCGCGTAGAGCGGATATGCCGCGAGGTAGAACCCGTCGGCGACCGACGGAAACGGGCTTTGCTCGTGGAGAAACTGGATGTAGACGATCTGGGTGGCCTCGCCCGCGGCGAAGGCGAAGTTTCCCGTGGCGAGCAGCAGCCAGGGACGCCTGTGTGCCGGGCGGTTGAGAAAGACACCCAGGAGGATACCGACGACTCCGGCCATTCCCATGGCGACGAAGAGCAGCCGCTGTTCCGGAAAGACGTAGTACACGGCGGTCAGCGCGATGATGCATGTGCTGACGGCGACCATCGCGGCCTGGTTTCGCAGTCGCGCGTCCACCCCACTCACCTCCTGGGAACGCCATTAGTGGGCGGACCGGGGCGGGCGCACGGCGCCGAGCCACAGCGGAGAAGCCCGAGGGATCGGGCTGGTGGAGGGGAATTCTCCGGGGCCGTGAGTCGGCCCGGTCGCCTATGAACGCCCTTACCTGCATACGCGGTTGCCGGGTCTACGCGATCTCCGGTACCGGGGGCTCCTTCTTGCCGGGACATCGACATGTTCTGCCATCCACCTTACCCGGATCTTCATTTCCCGCACACGCAGGGAGAGATGCCGGGCGCCCGCACGCATCCGCACGGATTCACGTCACGTCGCGGGACACCGAGAAACGCGCGAAAATGGCGGCTGGGGAGCTGTTGAAACCGGATCGGTCCCCCGCGGCGACCATCAGCTGCTGACGAAGCATGGAGGACCATGCTTGCGGATTACCGCCGGATCTTCTCCCCTGCGGGCAGCCTGCTCTTCTGCGCTGCGGGCTTCGTCGCGCGGGTTCCGTTGTCGATGATCAGCGTCGGCATTGTCACCATGCTGTCGCAGCTCGGGAGCCAGTACCGGCTCGCCGGCTCGGTCTCCGCCACCCAGGCACTCGCCACCGCGGCGATAGGACCGCAGGTCTCCCGACTGGTCGACCGCCACGGCCAACGTCGCGTGGTCGTTCCGGCGATGGCTGTGTCGGTCGCTGCCATCTGTGGTCTCGTGCTGTGCGCCCGGTATGCCGCACCGGACTGGACGCTGTACATCGCGGCAGCTGTGGCGGGCTGCATGCCCAGTATGGGTGCGCTCGTCAGGTCCCGCTGGGCTGAGATCCACCGGGCGTCACAGCATCTGCTGCACACGGCATACTCGCTGGAGTCGCTGCTCGACGAGGTGATCTACGTCGTGGGCCCGATTCTGGCCATCACACTGTCCACCGGGGTCAGTGCCGAGGCTGGACCGCTGGCGGCCGCGGTCCTGCTTGCCGTCGGCGTCATGCTGTTCGCCGGTCAGCAGCGCACGGAACCGCCGGTACGCCCCGAGCCGCTGCGTGCGCAGGGCGGGGCACTGCGGACCCCAGGACTCGGCCTCTTGGCGCTGACGCTGACCTCGGTGGGGGCGACCTACGGTTCGGTGGAGGTCGCGACATTGGCCTTCGCAGGCGCACACCACCACAAAGCGCTCTCCGGCCTGCTGCTCGGGGCGTACGCGCTCGGGTCCTGCCTGGCGGGCATGGTCTTCGGCACGATCAGGCCGCGGCGGGAGATCACATGGCGGTTACTCATCAGTGTCTGGGTGATGGCGCTGGCGACGGCACCGTTGCTGTTCGTGCCGGGCCTGGCGGCGCTGTCGGCGATGCTCTTCGTGGCGGGCATGTGCCTCGCACCGACCCTGATCAACACCATGGAGCTGGTAAGCCGCCTTGCCCCGGCTGCTCTGCTCACTGAGAGCATCACCTGGATCGTCTCAGGCCTCTCCGTGGGGGTGGCGCTGGGCTACGCCGTGGCCGGGTGGGCGGCCGACGCGGCGGGGGCCTCGGCCGGCTACTGGGTGCCGTGCTCGGCGGCCCTGCTCGCCGCCCTTACGGTCTGCCTGGCCATGCCACGGCTGTCTCGCGCCGTGGCGCGCTGAGCTCGGCAGGTCCGGGCGGCCCCGGCCTCGACGGACAGGAGGCGAGACGGCAGCAGCGGAGGCGACCGGATGGCGGTCCGGTTCCGGCCTCTGGTGCCCGTGGGCGCGTGGCCGTCGCCCGCTTCGGCGTGCCGGTGCGCTGGGGTACGGGAGCTGCCGGGGTGGGGCGCCGTCATCAGCTCCTCGGGCTGGAGGAACGGGAAGCAGGAAGCCGGGCCTGGCACGGGGGAGTGGTCGTACCGTGCCCGGCAGCAGGAAGGCCGACCTCCCGTCAGGGGAGGCCGGCCCCGATGGGGCGGATGGGATAAATGTGGCCAAGGTGACACTTCGGCCCTACTTTTGGTGGAAGACGGTCTTGCTTAGTGGACAGGACGGTGATGGTGCCACCGCGCGTACTCGTGATCGAGGACGACCCGGACGTGAGCGCCCTGCTGGCACGGCACTTCCGCGAGCTGGGGTGCCCCGTGACCGTCGCATCTTCCGGGGAACAGGGGCTCGACCTCGCCTTCGCCGACCCTCCGGACATCGCGGTCATCGATGTGATGCTGCCCGGCATCGACGGCCGGGAGGTCATCCGCAGGCTACGGGCGGACGAGCGTACGCAGAGCTGCCATCTGGTCGTCTCCTCGGTACTCGACCCGGAGGACCTGCTCGACCTCGCGGACGCACTGCTGGCCAAGCCGTTCCGGCAGTCGTCCGTGGCCCGGCTCCTGGAGTCCTACCGGAGTTCCGTGTCACAGGAGGAGTAATGGCAATGGCCCACGTCCTGATAGCCGACGACGACGCGGACATCCGCGGACTGGTGGCGTTCAAGCTGACCCAGAGCGGTCACCGGGTCACGGCCGTGGAGGACGGCCTGGCGGCGCTGCAAGCGGCGCGCGAGGACACGGTGGACCTGGCCCTGCTCGACATACGGATGCCGGGGATGTCGGGCCTGGACGTGTGCCGGGCACTGCGCGCCGCGCCCAGGACCGCGACGCTCCCCGTCATCATGATCACCGCGCGGTCACAGGAGGGGGACGTCGAGGTCGGCTTCGCGGCGGGTGCCGACGACTACATCATCAAGCCCTTCAGCCCCCGCGAGCTGTCCAGCCGGGTCACCGCGCTGCTCAGCCGGGTGGAACGGTGATTCCCCCCGGTATCGTGCGCGGCGCGCTGCTGTGTCTGCCGGCCGTTGTCGTGACGCTGAGCCTGATGATCGTCGTCGGCCGCGGCGTCCGCGGCCGACGCCGGCACAGACGCGAACGCCTCGTGGCACCGGTGCGCGGTCTGCTGATGCAGCTGCTGTGCGCGGAGGAGGACGAGCAGAGCGAGCTGCTGAGCCTGCTTGCGGGGACCGACAGGCGGACCTGGACCGCCTTGGAGCCGAGCCTGACGGCGCTGCTGGCCAAGGTGTCCGGTGCGGCCCGTACGGCGCTGGTCCGCCTGTACGAGCTCCGGGGCGCCGCCGTGGACGCCGTCGGTGATCTGTCGAGCTTCAGCGCGGCCCGCCGGGGGCGCGCCGCGCAGGTGCTCGGTCAGCTCGGCCACCGCCCCGCGGCCGGGGCACTGTGCCGTCTGCTGGCCGACCGCGACGGCGAGGTGCGGCTGGCCGCCGCGCGCGCGCTGGGCAGGTGCGGGGATCCGGCAACCGTGCCGTACCTCCTGGAGTCCCTGCACGGACCGCGGGCCGTGTCGCCCGGAGTGGTCACCGGTGCCCTGGTCTCGCTGGGGCCGGAGGCACAGCGCAGGGTCGCGGCCGGGCTGGAGCACCCGGAACCCCTCGTCCGGGCGGTGGCGATCGAGGCGCTGGGCGCGACCGGCGCGGTCTCCCAGACATCCGTGATCGCCCGCGCGCTGCGCGAGGATCCCTCCGTAGAGGTACGGATCAAAGCGGCACGAGCGCTCGGCAGACTCGGCATGCCCGACGGCCTGGAACCTCTGCTCGCGGCCGCCGGCCGCAGCGGGCCGGCCGCCCTGCGCATCGTGGCGGTCGGCGCCCTCGGCAGTCTCGGGGCCGTCGCCGCGACAGGCCGGCTGGCCTGGCTGGTCGGCGACGCCGACCCGCACGTGGCGGCCACCGCGGCCCGCGCGCTGCTGAAGCTCGGTCCGGCAGGGCAGGCGGCGCTGCGCGCGGCGGCGGGCGACGGTCCCGGTGGACCGGCCGCCGCCCAGGCCAGGGCCGCGCTCGACGAATGGGAGGTCGGGGGTGCGCGCCACGACCTCCGGGTGGAGGTGGCGTTGTGAGCGCGGCCGGCGAGGGGATGTGGGCGGAGCTGCTCAGCGTGGTGCACACCGTGATCGCGGTGACCGACAACGCGGTGATCATCTATTTCCTGGCCATCAACACCGGTTACCTGGTACTGGTCCTCCTGGCGGTCCGCGAGTTCATCAGAAGGGCGCGCCGGGCTCGCTTCGCGGGCTACGACGACGCCGCCTCCAGCCCGTTCACCCCGCCCGTCTCGGTGCTCATGCCCGCGCACAACGAGGCGGCCGGCATCGTCGAAGCGGTACGGGCCATGCTGCTGCTGCGCTACCCGGTGTTCGAGGTCGTCATCGTCGACGACGGATCCACCGACGGCACGCTGGACGCCCTGCGGGACGCCTTCGACCTCGTCGAGGTCGACTGCGTGGTCCCCCGTGACGTCCCCGCACGCGGCGACGTCACCTCGGTCCATCTGCCCCGGGGCGGCCCGGTGCCCCTGGTGGTGGCCCGCAAGGTCAACGGCGGCAAGGCCGATGCGCTCAACGTGGGAATCAACCTGGCGCGCTATCCGCTGCTGTGCATGGTCGACGCGGACTCGATCCTCGACTCGCAGGCGCTGCTCGCCGTGGCCAAGCCGTTCAGCGACGACCCGATGCGGGTGGTCGCCACCGGCGGGGTGATCGGCCTCGCCAACGGCTGCACCGTCGTGGCCGGCCGCGTGGTCGAGCCGCACGCTCCCCCCGACCTGCTCGGACGCGTGCAGGTCGTCGAGTATCTGCGCGCCTTCTTCCTCGGCCGCACCGGATGGTCCCGGCTCGGCGGTCTGCTGATCATCGCCGGTGCCTTCGGCCTGTTCCGCAGGGACGCGGTGGTGGCGGCCGGCGGAATGGACCCGGACTGCATCGGCGAGGACGCCGAACTGGTCATCCGCCTCCACCGGCACATGCGCGAGCAGGGCCGCGACTACCGCATCGCCTTCGTCACCGAGCCGATCTCCTGGAGCGAGGCGCCCTCGCAGCGGAAGGTCCTCGCCAAGCAACGACGGCGGTGGCACCGCGGCCTGACGGAGATCCTGATCAAGCACCGCCGCATGATCGGAAACCCCGCCTACGGCCGCATCGGGTTGCTGGCCCTTCCCTTCCACGTGATCTTCGAACTGCTGGCTCCGCTGGTGGAGCTCGCGGGCCTCGTCCTGGTGCCCCTGGGCGTGCTGGTCGGCGCGGTGAACGTGGACTTTCTGTGGCACTTCCTGCTCGCGGCCTACGTCTACGCCCTCGTGGTCAGCATGGTGTCGGTCGTGGTGGAGGAGTACGCCTTCCACCGGTTCACGCAGTGGCGGGACGTCCGGGGCGTTCTCATCGGGGTGCTGGCAGAGAACATCGGATACCGCCAGCTGACGGCGTGGTGGCGGCTGCGCGGGCTGTGGGACGGGCTGCGCCGGTCCCCCCAGGAATGGGGCTCGATGACCCGCGCCGGATTCGGCTCTTCCAGTCAGGTGAGTGAGGGCGGAGGTGATCGAGCATGAACGTTTCCGGAAGGGCCGGCGCCCCGGTGGCGCGTCGGCTCGGCCTCGCGTTCGCACTGCTGACCCTGCTGATCGCGCTGTGCGGGACCGGTACGCTGACCGGCGCGCTGCTGCTGGAGAGCCGGCACGACCGTGTCACGCACCGGGTGCACCCCGCCGAGGACGAGAATCTGCGTCTGGCCAACACGGGCGTGAGCGCGCAACGTTCGATGCGCGGCTATCTGATCACAGGCGACCAGGCCGAACTCGACGCCTTCCGCATGGCCCGGGACGCCATTCCGGCGATCCTCGACGACCTTCGCGCGTACGGAGTGGTGGACGAACGTGAACTCGCGACGCAGCAGCGCCAGCTCCAAGCGTATCTGCGCGTCGCCGCGGACCAGGAGCACGCCGCCCCGAGAAGCGAGCGGGCAGCCGCGCTCACTCGTGAGGCCACTCGGCGGTTCGAGGAGTTCCAGGCCACCAACGACCGTGTGAGCAACCGACTGGCCGCTCAAGGGAATCGTCTGGAGGAGCACGCCGACACGGTGATCCGGCTCGGCGTCGCGGGCCTCGGTGTCGCGGTGGTCGCGGCCGTCGCCGTGGCCGTGTACACCTCGATGCACACCATCCGTGCCCTGACCAGACCGCTGCGGAACACCGAGCGGACGCTCGCCAGGCTCACCGCGGGGGACCACTCGGCGCGGGCCGACGAGGACGGTCCGGAGGAGATCAGGGTGGTGGCCCGGTCGGTCAACCTGCTCGCGGACGAGAGCAGTCGCCTGCGCATGGTCGAACAGGAGCGGCAGAGACTGTCGGGGGCCGCGAGGGAGACCGGCATCCGGATCAGGGACCGCCTCGACGTCGACTACGTCCTCGACACGGCGTGCCGCGGCATCGGCGAGGTTCTGGCCGCCGACTACGTCTTCATCCTGCTCGCCGAGAACGACGGTGCCGAGTTTCCCCTGGTCCGGGTGTGGTCCGCACAGCGCGGCCTGCTGTCGGAGGAGGAGGGGAGAAACATTCCCACGCTCCCGGCCGACGTGGTCCGCGACCACTACCGGCGCGGAACGGTGTGGTTGCTCACCGACATGCCCCAGTACACCTCCGAAAGCCGGCCGATCCCGGGCGCCCCCGGCTCCTTCGGGGAGACCGGCATGCCGGCCGAGAACCGCGCTGCCGCGGCGGAGCTGGGCCTGGACTCCGCAGTGGTCTTCCCCGTCGGAGTGGGCGAGGAACCGATCGGTGCGGTGGCCGTGGCCCGTACCAGCTCCGACCGCCCCTGGCGTCCGGTGGACATGGAAATCGCCGAGTCCATGGCCAGTGGTGTCGGCCGGGCGCTGCACACCGCCCTGCTGTACGAGCAGGAGTCGAGCCTGGTGGAGAAGCTGCGTGCCCTGGACAAGGCCAAGAGCGACTTCCTGTCCACCGTCTCGCACGAGCTGCGCACCCCGCTGACCAGCATCGTGGGATACATCGAGTTGCTGAAGGACGAGGACACCGGTCCCCTCAACCCGCCGCAGCTGCGCATGCTCGACATCGTCGACCGCAACGCGAACCGGCTGCGGGCATTGATCGAGGACCTGCTCACTCTGTCCCGCATCGAGTCGGGAGCGTTCACCTCCCGGAAGACGCCGGTCGACCTGTGCCGGCTGGTGGCATCGGCGGCCGACGCGATGAGGCCGGCCGCCGATGCCGCCTCGGTCTCACTGGAGACCACGTACCCCGAGCAGCCGCTTGTCCTGCACGCGGACGGCGACCAGCTCGACCGGGTCCTGATCAACCTGCTGTCCAACGCGGTGAAGTTCACCCCCGGCGGAGGCAAGGTGAGCCTCCGTACCGACCAGCGGGACGGGGAGGCGGTCCTGAGCGTCAGCGACACCGGCATCGGCATCCCCGCGGCCGAGCAGGAGAAGCTCTTCCAGCGGTTTTTCCGCGCCTCGAACGCCACCGACCAGGCCATCCCGGGAACCGGTCTCGGGCTGACCATCGTGCACACGATCGTCGCCAACCACGGCGGGCGGACTGAGGTGCACTCCGAAGAGGGCCGGGGCACCACGATCACCGCCTTCCTGCCGCTCGCCGGCACGGACCACGCGGAGGGCGCCTCCTGAACGGCGTTGCGGTGGGCGCCGGTTCAGACGGTGTCCTCGAAGGTCACCCCCCGCGCCCGGTAGTCATCGACGACGCCCTGCACCTCGGTGGGGGTCAGCACCTGGTCCTTGAGGTGATACACGTAGTCGACCGTCTCCTCGTACGAGCGTGACCGCTTGCTGGTCGTGCCCAGGAGGTCGATCAGCCAGTGGTTGAAGCGGATGTCCATCGACGTCTCGGGCAGGTACGGCTCCCCGTGCGAGGCGAAGAGCCTGCCGTCGATGTAGTAGTTGACACTCGCGGTGTCGACGGTGATGACCAGGTCGTGCCAGCCGTCGAAACCGGCGCGCTCCTGGGTGGAGATGTTCACCTCCTGGGTGTCCGAGTAGGTCTCCCAGGAGGTGGCGAGCAGGGCGCTGCTGGGGATGCCCCATCCGCCGTTGGGCAGGTACTCGAAATCGAGTTCGCTGTAGTCCGGGTCCAGGGGGAAGTTGAGCGGCGAGATGGTGAAGAAGGTCTGCACCATGTGGTCGCCGTCCGGTCCGGCCGCGGGCGTGTCGCTGAAGCGGACGCGGGCGGCGTAGGTGCCGCGGAAGAACTTGCGCTGCGTGTGGATCTCGCTCTCTGAGGTGGTGGAGGCCGTGCCGCTGCTACCGGCGCGCAACGTCATGAGGGAGTTGCCGCCGGACTCGGTGGTGAAGGTGATGTACGACGGCCGCCAGGTGGCTCCCGTAACACCGGGTCCGCCCTGGCCGGACTTCAGGGTCCAGCCGTGCTGGGTGAGCTGCGGATCCGTGTAGCCGGCGTAGTTGAAGTCATCGAACAGCGCCTGGCCGACGACGGGTTGGGCGACCGCGTCCCGGGCGGCATCGGCCTTCCCGGGGAGGGCGGTGAGGGTGGCGCAGACCAGGCCGGTCGCGGCAAGCACGAGGGCTGCCCTCTTCCGGAGAAACTGGGCGAATCCGGGCATCGGTTGACTGCCTTTCGTGAGCTGGGCAGGGCAGGGCGAGGTTCGGTGCCGGAGAAAGCCGAAGGAGAGGTGCGGCATTGCGCAGGGGTGGCAGTTGATGCGGACTGCAGCGCCGCGAGCGGGTGCAACGGCAGGCGGGTCGGGTGACGTCAGGGCAGCGGCTGGGCGTTGCGCAGGCAACTGATTGCCTGTCAGGAGCGTGGCACAGCAGGCCCGGACGCGACAGGGCCTGGCCCCGGGACCACCCGAATGTGTGAGATGGCGCCTGGTGATACGCGAAAACGCCGCCCCCCGGTCATCGGGGGGGGGGCGTGACCGGCTGGGGCTGTGCCGTGTGACTTGCTTCCCTCAAACCAGCGGCGTTCCCTCCTGTCTTGCCGTGAATACTCTTCCGAATCACCTCCCTCTGGAAGGAACCAGGGTCCTTGTGGAGGCCGCCGCGCGCCCAGCCGGTCGAAGAGACGCCGAGCCCGGCACATGCCCGCCTGCCACGGCCGACTCCGGGCGAGGAGGAACCCCGGTCAGCAGGAGCATTGCCCACGTCCGGCAGATATCGTCGTGCCAAGCCTGCCGTGGCCGTGAGAATCCCTGCTCGTCCCCCTGCGGCACTCTGCGAGGTGTGCTCTCCCTACCCCGTGCCAGCCCTAACTCCCGTCGTCTGCCGGTCACATGGTGGTCTGCGGCGACGACGCCCTCGCCCAACGCCTCGCGGCCGAGCTGACTGGTGTCTACGGCGAGCAGGCACCCTGGTCGTGCCGGAAGCGGACGATGCCGTCCGTGTCGTCCGTCCAGGCGCGCTCACCTCGGTCGTGCGCCGGCGCATACCACTCGCCGGGGCGCGCGGGCCCGAGGCCAGGGCTTCAGCGGAGCGCTCGGGGCCGCAGCGGCCAAGGCGCAGGGGGAGGGGCCGCCTGTGCTTGAACGAGCGGGTCTCCTATACAGCCTGCTGTTCTCCAGCGAGGACACCGCGGCCGCCGAGCATGCCAGGCCGGGTTTCCCCGCCCCCGGCATGCTGCCGTCGCAATGATCTGCGCGACCTGCCCCGGGTGAGCCGTGTCTCACGGCGGAACCATTGCTATGCAACAAGGTGCATAGAAGGATCGTGTACATGGCACTCGAGCACGCGATCCTCGTTTCCCTGCTGGAGAAGCCGGGCTCCGGCTATGAGCTGGCCCGGCGGTTCGAGCGGTCCATCGGGTACTTCTGGACCGCTACCCACCAGCAGATCTACCGCGTGCTCAAGCGGATGGAGAGCGACGGCTGGGTCGACGTCCGGGACGTCCCGCAGTACGGGCGTCCGGACAAGAAGGAGTACTCCGTCGCCCAGCCCGGACGCGAAGCGCTTTCTGTGTGGCTGAGCGAACCGACGGAGCCGGAGAGCGTGCGGCACGACCTGGCGGTGAAGATCCGGGGTGCCGCCTTCGACGATCCGGCAGCCCTGATCGGCGAGGTCGAGCGGCACCGACAGGCGCACACCGGCCGCCTCGCTCACTACCTCGCGGGCGAGGCCCGTGACTTCGGGGAACCCTCGGCGGACGGTCCGCTCGACGCCGAGCGGGAACTCCAGCACGTCGTGCTGCGCGGCGGCATCGCGTACGAACGCATGATGATCGCCTGGCTCGACGACGTCCTCGCCACACTCGCCCGCTTCGACGCCGAACACTGACCTGCCGAGCGGGCCCTCACCCGGACCGTGACCGTGCCCGGACCCACCCTCATCCATCCCAGCCGAAAGGCGGCACCTGTGACCGACGCTCTGCTCTTCAACCCGCGCACATACGACCCCGCGCACTTCGACCCGGAGACCCGCAGGCTGCTGCGCGCCACCGTCGACTGGTTCGAAGAGCGGGGCAAGCGCCGGCTGATCGAGGACTACCGGACCCGCGCCTGGCTCGGCGACTTCCTCACCTTCGCCGCAAAGGAAGGCCTCTTCGCGACCTTCCTCACCCCCGCCTCCGCCTCCGCAGAGGGCGAGGGCGACAAGCGCTGGGACACTGCCCGCATCGCCGCCCTCAACGAGATCCTCGGCTTCTACGGCCTCGATTACTGGTACGCCTGGCAGGTCACCATCCTCGGTCTCGGCCCAGTCTGGCAGAGCGACAACCCCGCCGCCCGTGCCCGCGCCGCCGAACTGCTCTCCCAGGGCGAGGTGTTCGCCTTCGGATTGTCCGAGAGGGCCCACGGCGCCGACATCTACTCAACCGACATGCTCCTGGAGCCCGACGGCAAGGGCGGCTTCCGGGCCACCGGCTCCAAGTACTACATCGGCAACGGCAACGCCGCCGGGCTCGTCTCCGTCTTCGGCCGCCGCACCGACCTCGAGGGCCCCGACGGCTATGTCTTCTTCGCCGCCGACAGCCGCCACCCGGCGTACCACCTGGTCAAGAACGTCGTCGACTCGTCAAAATACGTCAGCGAGTTCCGCCTCGAGGACTACCCCGTAGCCCCGGAAGACGTCCTGCACACCGGCCGAGAAGCCTTCGACGCCGCCCTGAACACCGTCAACGTAGGCAAGTTCAACCTGTGCACCGCCTCGATCGGCATCTGCGAGCACGCGATGTACGAGGCCGTCACCCACGCACGGAACCGCATCCTCTACGGGCGCCCCGTCACCGCCTTCCCGCACGTGCGGCGCGAGCTGGCCGACGCGTACGTCCGGCTCGTCGGCATGAAGCTGTTCAGCGACCGCGCCGTCGACTACTTCCGCACCGCGGGCCCCGACGACCGCCGCTACCTCCTCTTCAACCCGATGACGAAGATGAAGGTGACCACCGAGGGCGAGAAGGTCATCGACCTGATGTGGGACGTCATAGCCGCCAAGGGCTTCGAGAGGGACAACTACTTCGCCCAGGCGGCCGTCGAGATCCGCAGCCTGCCGAAGCTGGAGGGCACCGTCCACGTCAACCTGGCGCTGATCCTCAAATTCATGCGGAACCACCTCCTTGACCCGGTCGCCTACGAGCCCGTCCCGACCCGACTCGACGCGGCCGACGACGACTTCCTCTTCCGCCAAGGCCCGGCCCGCGGCCTCGGCTCGGTGCGCTTCCACGACTGGCGGCCCGCCTTCGACACCTACGCCCACCTGCCCAACGTCGCCCGGTTCCGTGAACAGGCCGACGCGCTGTGTGAGTTCGTACGCACGGCCGCTCCCGACGAGGAGCAGAGCCGGAACCTCGACCTCCTCCTCGCCGTCGGGCAGCTCTTCGCGCTCGTCGTCCACGGGCAGCTGGTCCTGGAGCAGGCGGCCCTGGCCGGCGTCGAGGAAGACGTCCTCGACGAACTGTTCGCCGTCCTCGTACGCGACTTCTCCGCGCACGCCGTCGAGCTGCACGGCAAGGACTCGGCAACCGAGGAGCAGCAGCTCTGGGCACTCGGCGCCGTCCGGCGCCCGGCGGTCGACGAGGAGCGTTCGGAGCGCGTCTGGCAGCGCGTCGAGGCGCTGTCGGGGGCGTACGAGATGAAGCCCTGAGACCTCGGCACGGCCTCGGACGAGTCCGCGGGGTACGGGCGGCCGCCGTACCCCGCGAGGCGTTCGCCGGTGGGTGCGGAACGGTTGGCTGAAGGGCGACAGGGTTCAGGAAGAACGGACCGCAGTCGCTGCGTGCCGGGCTAACGGCAATCATCAGACCGGGGTTTCGATGTGCTGCGTAGCCAGGGCCATGCAGCGCAGGCCAGCGCTGGGGTGCCATTCCGTGACCGCGCCGGCGTCGGCCCCCGTGCTCTTGTACCCGCCCGCCGACGTCACCCCGCCGCCGTCGCACTACACCCGCTGGGTGACCAAACCGACTTAACACACCGCGCACTTCGCCGGCCGAACAACCGCTGGCGGCTGGCACTGACCCCTCAGCAGATCGACGCCGTGGCCCACGCCTTCTACCTGCGGGCCCTGAGCGGCTCGGGAGCGGAGGCCAACGGGTTCGGCCGCGAGTACGGGGTCACCTACCGGGTCGACCCGACGACAGGGCGCCCCGGAGTCGTGCGCCTGCGCTGGCACACGCCGCGCCACAGACCCGCCCGGCCGCCGGAGGTCATGGCCGCGGCTTCGGCAGCGTTCCCGGCGTGACCGGCAGCAGTTCCACGTCCGTGCACCCGGCGGCCTCCAGGGTACGCTTTTGTCGCTCCCCGCTCGGCTGGTTGGTGGGGAGTCTGACATCCCCCCTGCTGCCAGTTTCCCGCCTCCGTTGAAGGAGAGTGAGGAATGGGGGTTGGGGTGCGTGGGTGGCGGTGAAAGTTTCGGGGATGGGGGGGTGGGTGTGTGAGTGGTTGCGCATCGGCCGGAGGCGGCCGAGCTGCCTTGACGGGCCCGCTTTTCCGGGTCCTGGCCTGGAGTGCCGCGCGGCACTCTGTGCGGCACCAGGGCCGGCGCCGGGGCCGGCGAGGACCTTGGAGTGCGGGGCCCACCCGCCCTGTTTGGCGATGACGATCTGGTCGTGGTGCCCTTCAGTCGGGAGGATGTGGCCAGTCCGCGGCGGGGCTGTGGCCGGTGCAGCGGATCTCGAACCCGGCGCGTTCGCCGGCGCGGGTGACGATGTCGCCGATGGAGTCGAATGTCAGGCCGCCTTCCATGACGGTGTGCCAGCGGTTGTGCAGGCGGCGCCGTGCGTATCCGTCCGGGTCGGTGAGGCCGACGGCCTCCCTCCACGCCTGCCACGCGCGGACCGGGCAGATCGAGGGCTGGGAGCCGTAGGGAACCGGCACGACGCGGGGCGGGATCTTGGACACGCGCAGGTCGGCCTGAATACCGCCGGGGGTCTCGGCGTAGTCGCGGACGCAGTTGAAGGAGAGTTCGTGCTCGCGGCCGGCGACGGCGAAGTCCATGAGGCCAGGGCGCGGTCGCGGATGCCCTCCTTCACCAGTTGCTTGAGCCGGTTGCGGGCGAGGCGGGCGACACCGTCCTCCAGCCGCACGCCGTGCTCAGCGGGTCTGTCTCGGTGGCTCCTGTTAGGGTCCGCGCCGTGACCTCAACCGATCATCTACTCGCATTGATCCGGGACACCCCGGACGTCGCTGACTTGCTGCATTCCTCCTTCGAGTTCGGCATCTTTCGCAATGAACACGGTGAGGCGGTCCGGGCGGCCTCCGGCGCCTCGCTGGAGCCCATCGCTGGTGACTGGGCGGGCGGCACCTTCTTCCTGTGCCATGACGATGACGGGTGTCACCCCGTGATGTATGCAAGCTCCGAGGGCCGGGGCGGTCTGATCGCTGATGACTTGAAGCAAGCGCTGGAGATCATCACTGGTCTGGCTGTGTGGCAGGACTGCCTGAAGTTCTCGGGCGGCGGAAGGCTGAAGGCCATGGAGGCCGCTGCTGCACTCCTCGAAAAGGATCGAGTCAGCGACGAGCCCGCGATTGTTGAGCATCGGGCGCAGGTTGCTGCGGCCTTGTCGCTGGATCGGGTGCCTGTGTCCGAACTCGTCGCCCGGCTGAGGAGCGCGGTGATGAGGACGGGACCGGACCACCTGGTAGTCACTGAGTCCGGGGATGAGTACGAGTCACTCTTTGGAGAGTTCGTGCCCACCGACAACCCGGGGTGGCGATGAGCCTGGCCTGGCCTCGCTGCGTCAGCCATCGTCTGCTGAGGGACCTGGGCCGGTGACGGTTCGCCCGACCACTGGCTGAGGTCGGGCATGCCGAGGTGGACGGCGGAGCGGCCGTCGAGCTGAGCGAGCTTGGCTTCCGCCCCGGCGAG
The DNA here is from genome assembly GCF_043088925.1 of Streptomyces sp. NPDC014006. Lineage (NCBI taxonomy): Bacteria > Bacillati > Actinomycetota > Actinomycetes > Kitasatosporales > Streptomycetaceae > Streptomyces > Streptomyces sp. NPDC014006. Next base: position 492,152 of record NZ_JBICAJ010000004.1, read on the forward strand.
GCTTGCCGACGCCGACCCCTGCACCGGGGCTCTGTGGTGCACGTACCACCCGGACCAGACGCCGTACGACCGGTTCCTGACCAAGTGCCGTGCACTGTCGGCACGGGGCAGCCCGTGCAGCGTCGGCATCGTCGGCTTGCCCCGCCACCTCAGCGAGGGCCGCCGCCTCCGCGCCGACCTACCGGGGCACGTCTATCTGTGGGTGAACGCCGCCGAAGGCTACCCATACCACCCGGACGCCTCTGCCTGGACGGTCTCGACCCCCTGCTTCCGTGCAGCCGGCATCCCCGCGCCGGCGCCGGGTTGCCCTCCCGCACCGGCGAGTCGGTCGTCTCGGTTGACGGGGAAGGCACGGTCCGCCGCTGCCACTTCGTGCGCACCGAGCTCGGTAACCTCTGCGACGGCTTCTACCGGGCGGAACTCCGCCCGCGTGCCTGCCCCCTGGCCGTGTGCGACTGCTACATCGGCTACGTGAACCTGGAGCCGCTCCCGCTGTACGACGTCTTCGCGAGCGGCGTCCTGGCACGTATCCCGGCCCGGCAGGGCCGGTGCGGCCGCTCCCGAGGGCGGGGGGCCGCCCCCGGCGTCCCTGGGAGGTGCCGTTCGGGGGCGAAATCGGTGTTACGCACTGAGCGGGCCGGACGTTCCGGTCCGCCGTCGGCCTGCTCAGGATTTCCGGCGACTGCGGTGCACAGCCTGGGGCGCACCGGCGGACTGGGTGCCCTCCTCACCGAGGGTGATGGTGTCGGCGTCGGTGAGCTGGACCACGTAGAGATGGCCGGTGTCGCACTGCAGTGACGTGTCCGAGCGATCTGTGGGGTGACTGGTGACCGCTTCGAAGGTGGCCGTAGTGCCGCGCACGGCTCGAAGTGCGAGGGCCTCCGTGCAGCCGACCTCCCGGCCGGTGCCTGCCTCGGTGATGTTGCTGACCTGCTTGCCGGCCAGTTCGCCCACGGCGGCGGTGTGCAGGGTGAGGGTCACCTTGAAGGAGTCGGTGCGCGGATGCAGTCGGCCGTCGGCGTTCGGGGTGCCGGGGCCCGTGCCGATCCACACACCGGCCCACTTGGCGGAGAGAGCGGGAGCGGAGACGTCGGGGAGAGGCGGGGAAGACGTGGTGCCGTCGCCGCGGGCGCCTGCGTCGAAGGGGTGCAGCAGCAGGATGCCGGTCACGACGGCGGCAACGGTGAGGGCACAAGCGGCGGCCATCCAGTGGATGCGGCGGCGTGCGCGGAGGTATGTGGGGTGGTGGGCGCCGTACGGCAGCAGCGGGAACGGTCCGGTGGAGGAGTCCGGGGGCTCGGGCGGATACGCGCCGGAGGTGGTGGCGGGGGGATACGGCGCGGCTGTGTAAGGGGCCGGGGCGGGGGCCATCGGGGCCTGGTGGTCCGGCGGCACCGCGCACCGGACGGCGACCTCTGTCTCGCGCGCCGCGAGGTCGGCGTCGAGCCCGGGCGGAAGAGCCCGTTCCCAGGCATCGGCCCCGGACACAGGCCCGACGGTCCCATAGGCACCAGCCCGCGGATCGCCGGCGGACCCTTCCCGCCGCAGCAGTGTTGCCAGCTCTTCGCTTCGCGGGCGATCCTGCGGTTCCTTCGCCAGGCAGCGGGCGACGAGTTGTGCCAGGCCGGCCGGAACGCCGTCGAGGCGGGCGTTCTCGTGCACTATGCGGTAGAGGAGCGAGGCCGCCGATGGCTGCTCGCCCGGTAGTTCGAACGGGTTGGTTCCGGTCGCGGCGAAGACGAGGACCGCCCCCAGGGAAAAGACGTCACCCGCTTCGGTGACGGTTCCCTGGGTGGCCTGTTCGGGGGCCAGATAGCCGGGGGAGCCGATGACGCCCCCGGTAGCCGTGTGGCGGGAGTCGTCGGCGGCCCGGGCAATGCCGAAGTCGATGAGCATGGGCCGGGCCCGACCCAGCAGGATGTTGGACGGTTTGACGTCCCGGTGTGCGAGGCCGCAGGCGTGCACAGCGGCCAGGGCGGCAGCGAGTTCGCCGGCCAGGACCCGTAGGGTGGCAGGCGGCAGCGGGCCGTGGATGGCGACCCAGTCGGCGAGGGCGGGTGCGGCGACATACTCGGTGACCAGCCACTGCGGGCGGTGGCCGGGCGGGCTGAAGTCCACCACCGAGACGGTCCATGGGGAACGGACCCGGTCGCTGGTGCGGATCTCTCTGGAAAAGCGCGTCTCGAAGTCCGGGGCGGCAGTGAGGTCGGGACGAACCGTCTTGAGCGCCAGCGGGCGGCCCGTCGGGGTGCGAGACAGGTAGACCTGTCCCATGCCGCCCGCGCCGAGCCGCCCCAACAGTGGGTAGCCACCGATCGCCGCCGGATCCGTGGACTCCAATGGCTGCACGTACGCCTCCCCCTGGTCACCTCACCCCGTAAGCACAGCAGAATACGGGCTTCTTGAACGCCGGGAATGGGCGGGTGGCGCCGCTCAGAGCGGCTGCGGCTCGGCCGATGACGACCAACCCCGGGCCCTACTTTTCGTGCATCCGGGGGCGCGCGGCCTTGGACGGCAGCCGGCGCGGCAGCGCAACTCACCGCCGCCGTCCGGATGGGCGACCATATCTCCGTTACGTCCGCCCCGTCCATGACGAAGGGGCGCCGTCCGCTCGCCCCGAGGTCATCCACGAAGGACTTCTCCTCGGGGACCTCCACCCGCACGCCCAGGCCCGGGTGGTAACGGGGCCGGGCTCGTCAGGTCGCGTTCGGACGCATCAACTCGGCCCCGACACAGCTCTCCGCTCAGGCCAGCTATCGCGCACATAGGCGGGTTGTCGACGACCAGATCACCGTGCTTCCTTTGCTGGACCGCGAGCTGATCCACGCCAACCCCAGGCCGTTCACCCGGCTGACGGCCTTCGGCGACGGCTCGGCCGAGCTCGAACTGGACAGCCGCACCGAACTGCTCCAGCAGTAACAGTCGTACCGTCGCCGGTCCCGTCCTCGACGAGCACGGCGACGTGCGCCATGAGAGGTTCACTTCCCAGCAGGCCGGCCTGCTGCGAAGGCCGGAGGATGTCGCGCACTGCGCGCTGCACGATCCGGGCCAGTGCGTCAGTGAACGCCACCTCGGCGCGGAAGCGCCCGGCCCAGTACTCCGTGGCCGACCCGTGCCGGCGCGAGGTGAGGCTCGTCTGGCGTCACTTGCCGCTGTAGACAGGGAAGGCGCTGTGCTCGCCGTAGTCCACATCTCGCAGGTCTCGCAGGACATCCATGTCATCGCCGGAGATCTCGAAGTCGACCTCGGCGTTGGATCGCATGTGCTCGGGGTTCGCCGTCTTGGGCAGCGACACCGTGCCCAGCTGAAGGGTGTAGCGGATGCACAGCTGGGGGACGGACACGCCGTACTTCTCGGCCATGGCCTTGACTTCGGCGTTCTCCATGATCGCCCCGTGCGCGATCGGCGAGTACGCCTCGACGAGGATCTGCTTGTCCTCGCAATAGGCCAGGAGGTCGGAGGGCGTGTTGCCGGCGTGCACGAGCAGCTGGTTCACGTGCGGCTCGACGGTTGCGCCCTTGAGAAGGTTCTCCAGGTCCTGCTGCTGGAAGTTGGACACCCCGATGGAGCAGATCTTGCCGGCCTGGTGCGCCTCTTCGAGCGCACGCCATGCTGCGCGGTTGCCCTCGGCGTAGTCGCCGCCGCGGAAGTCGTCCCACGGCTGCGGGCTGTGAATGAGCATCAGGTCGATGCGGTCCAGGCCCAGCTTCTCGAGAGAGCCGTCGACCGCGGCGAGCGCCTGGTCGTAGTCCTTGATCTCGGCGGCGAGTTTGGTCGAGACGAACAGCTCGTCGCGGGGCACTGCGGCGGTACGCACGCCCTCGCCGACGCCGCGCTCGTTGCCGTAGGCCTGGGCGGTGTCGATGTTGCGGTAGCCGATCTCCACGGCTGCGCGGACCGCGTCGGCCGCCTTGTCGTCGTCGATGAACCAGGTGCCGAGCCCCAGCTTGGGGATCTCGACGCCGCCTGCCAGCGTGTAGGTCTCGTCCAGGATGGTCATGCGTTCGCTCCGTTCTTCGGCAGCTTGCCGTACACCTCGTCGGTGACGGGCTCGAGCCATTCGTTGCTGACGCCTTCGCCCGGGGTGATGAAGGCGACGTGGGAGAACCACGAGTCGGCCTTCGCGCCGTGCCAGTGCTTAGTGCCCGCGGGGACGCGGACCACGGTTCCCGGCTCCATGCTGACGGGGTCCTCGCCCTCGGCCTGGTACCAGCCGCTGCCCGCCGTGCACAGCAGGATCTGGTCGCCGCCGCCACCCGTGCCGTGGTGGATGTGCCAGTTGTTGCGGCATCCCGGCTCGAAGGAGACATTGCTGACGGGAACGCTTCCCGAGGCGAGCGGAGCCAGGTAGCTCTGGCCGATGAAGTACTGCGCGAAGGCGTCGTTCTTCTCCCCGAGGGGGAAGATCTGATCAAATCCGTTGTCAGCCATCTCGTTCTCTCCGTTGAATTCGACACGCCCCGCTGACCGGGCGGGGCGTCATGTGCTGGTCGTGCCGGTGATCAGGCGGCCCGCTCGTCGGCGATCTTCTTGAGCTGGGTGATTGCGGTCATGGCGCTGGGCCAGCCGGCGTAGAAGGCCATGTGGGTGATCGCCTCGGACAGCTCCTGCACCGTGAGCCCGTTGTCCAGGGCCACACCTAGGTGGTAAGACAGCTGCTCGCTGCGGTAGAGGGCGGCCAGCACACTCACGGTGACCAGGCTGCGGTCCCGCGGCGACAGTCCGGGCCGCTCCCACACATCCTGGAACAGGACCTCGTTGGTGATCTCGACCAGCTTCGGCGCGATACCGGCCAGTTCCTGGGGGGCGGACTGCTTCGCCATAAGAGGACTCCCTACGAATCGTCTCGAACACGGGATGCGGCACTCCTCACCGTCGGCCCTGCCGGGCCGGGCGGCATCCGCAGACGGGTTCCCACCGCTGGTCGACCGCAGCCGCATCCGCTGCCACCATCGAGGAAACCGCAGCTCACAGACCCGGGGAAGGCACTGCCGTTACAGGTACTGACAGAACCCCCCCAGCCCTGCCCCACCCCGCTTAGCCTGGCGATATGGACACCGCCCACGAGATCCGCGAGTTCCTCGCCACCCGCCGCGCCAAGATCACCCCGCAGGCCGCCGGCCTGCCCGCCTTCGGCGGCGGCAACCGCCGGGTGCCCGGACTGCGTCGCGAAGAGGTCGCCCTGCTGGCCGGTGTCAGCATCGACTACTACGCCCGCCTGGAGCGCGGCCAGCTCGCCGGAGCCTCCGAAGAGGTCCTCGACGCCGTCTGCCGGGCCCTGCAACTGGACGAGGCCGAACGCGCCCACCTGCACGACCTGGCCGCCGCCCAGCGCCACCGCCCACCGCGCCGCGCCGCCCGCAAAACCAAGCAGGCCGTGCCCGCAAGCCTCCAGCGCGTCCTGGACTCCATGACCGGCTCCCCGGCCTTCATCCGCAACGGTCGCCTGGACATCCTCGCCATCAACCCGCTCGGACGCGCCCTTTACGCCCCTCTGTTCACCGGCTCGCACCGCCCGGTGAACATCGCCCGCTTCCAGTTCCTCGACCCCACCAGCCGCGACTTCTTCCCCGACTGGAACGCCTCCGTCAACACCACCGTCTCCCTGCTGCGCACTGAAGCCGGTCGCGCCCCGGGCGACCCCGAGCTGACGAACCTCATCGGCGAACTGGTCACCCGCAACGACGAGTTCCGCGCCGCCTGGGCCAAGCACAACGTGCGCCTGCACCACACCGGCCGCAAGCCCTTCCGCCACCCCGCCATCGGTGAGATCACCCTCGACTTCGACGCCATGGAACTGCCCGCCCACCCCGGCCTGACCCTGACCGCCTACAGCGCCGAACTCGGCACACTCGCCCACGACGCCCTGTGCCTGCTCGCCTCCTGGGCCGCCACCGACCACCAGCACACGCCCAAACAGCAGGACACCCCCTCCTGAGGTGACACTGGGAACTCTTGACGCGCCTGCCCCGCGCGAACAGCAACAGCCCCAGGCGCCTGGGGCTGTCCGCGTCAGCGGGGCGACGGCAGGTGGGGGACGTCGGTGGGGGGAGAGTTCCGGGCGGGCACGGTGCCAGCGCGCGGGATGCCGCCACCGGCCGGAGGCGTCACGGGCGACGTCGACGCCGACTTCCACCACCAGCTCGGGTTTCACCAGCGTGACGGCCGGCTGTTCCCGGCTGCCCCACCCCGGCGGAGAACGACCATCCCGTCCATGGGTGCCCGCGCTGCCCGGCCGCGAGCAGGCTGGCGACCGCAGCGCCCGCCTTTCGGGCGAGGGTGGTGGTGCGGCCGACGTACAGGAAGTGGCCTTCGTCGTCGAGCCTGCCGAGCAGCAACGTCCGCGGAGCGGCCAGGGAGCCGGTGACCGCGCCGACGATCGCCTCACTCGTCTCGCGGACCTTGTACTTTTGCCAACCCCTCACCGACGGCTGGTAGGGATCCGTGAGCCTTTTGAAGACCCACGACACCGACGACTTCATGCGGCGCCTCGCTGTCCGTACCGCCCAAGACGCCGCGCGACCGCCACGAGTCACGCGCGCCGTCCTCGAGCCAGCCTCCCACCGCACACAAGCATCACCCGGTGGTGCCGCCCCCGGTTCCGCGCCCCTTCCCAGCCGCACAACCGGAACACGGCCACGCACCCGTCGCGGCCTCCGCCGCCGCCCCACCCCCGTCATCACCCCGGACCCAGCAGCCACCCCCCACCGCGGTGGTTGAGCACGTATGGCGCCTGTGCGAGCTCGTCCTGCGCTCCAACGACATCGACTCCCTCGCCGACTTCGCAGCCGACTACGACCCCAGGGGCGTGCGCACGCACCTTCGCCTGCCTCCTCTACACCCTCGACCGACGCGAAAGCGCCCTGTACCGGTGGCGCTTCGCCGCAGGGGGAGAAGACCCTCTCGCCGCACACCTGCTCGCCTCCCACCACGCCGCCGTTGGTATCAGCCCGGACGCCCGCCTGTGGCGGCTCCAAGCCCGCATGCTCGGCTTCACCGACCGCCACCTACCCCAGCCCGTGCGCCCCAGCACCCACCTCGCGGAAGGGTTCGCCCGAGCCGTCCCCTGGGGGAACGAGCTCAGCACCTTCATCAAGACCACCCGACTGCCCAGCGAACTAACGACCCACTGACCGGCGATGCGTGCGAGAGGAAGGCTGGCCTCCTGCGGAGGCCAGCCTGTTCACTGTCGCTGACTCGGTCATCAGCCGTGGTAGGTGATGTAGCCGCTGCCGTCCCGGTCGTTGGCGGTCTTGGTGTAGGAGTGGGCGTCGGCGCGGGCTCCGCTGGGTTTGTACAGGTAGATGGTGTACTGCCCGCGGAGCGGGAGGACCACTTCATGCGCGCCGGGCGCCCAGTCGCTTCCACCCGCGCCCTGCTCACCGCCCGGGAGAACATCCGGGCCGCGATCGAAGCCAAGGCGATGATCTGCATCGGGCAGGCCGGCAACGGCAAGTTCTTCGCGGTCAACGCCTGCCTGCGTGAGCTCGCCCCCGCACCGGCGCGCCGGATCCAATTCCGGGCCCGGCCCTTCACCCGCGACCTCCGGCACGAACTGTTCCGCTGCCCTCGGACTTCCGGGCCCGGGCGAGGTCTCCCGCCTCGACTGAGGCACCGCCGGACGCCGTACAGGAGGGGGCCGAAACTCCGACATGCGGCAGGAGGTAGTGGATGGACCGCCGGTCTCACGAGATCATCCGCAAGGTATGCGGGACCCATCGAGGAGGCTGGTGGTCCTACGAGCATGGACGGGAATAAGAGGTCCGGGTCACACGGCGGAGAGCCCCGGCAGGCGGCCGTGTCCTTCGTGACGACCGAGCACTTCACCTTGCAAGGAGCGCGGGCCGCGACGATCGCCGAATCGACCAGCCGGGCGACGCTCTTCCTCGGCGCGCTGTCCGCCGGAATGGTGGCCCTGGGGCTGATCGCCACAGCGGCCCGTATCGGCGCCGCGTTCTACACCTTCGGGCTGATCCTCCTGTCCACGCTGTCGTTCATCGGCTTCGTCACCTTCGACCGGGTACTCCAGTCCGGGATCGAAGACCTCCGATGCGCCCAGCGGATCGAACGCCTGCGTTCCTACTACTTCGACGTCGCGCCCGAGCTGACCGACTACATGGCCAGTGTCCCGCCCTCGCAGCGGCTCGCCCTGCAAGGCCTGCATGGCGGGCGCCGGCAGGTCTTCCGGACTGTCGCGGGAATGATCGGCGTGGTGACCTCGGTCGTGACCGGCTCGACCGTGGGCCTGCTCGCCTTGCTGGTCTCCAGCCGCTCGGCCGTCGTCGGATTCGCTGCGGGCGGGGCGGTGGGCGTGACCGTACTGGCGACGCTGATGCGGTATCAATACCGCGCGTGGGGGTCGGCCGGCCAGGAGCCGCCCCTGGGCCGGGAAGAGACGGACAGCTGATGAGGTTGATCAGTCAAGCGGTGCTGGGAAATGTTCTGCTCGTGCAGGGGATGCGCTGGGTGAGGGAGTGATGCAGGCACCCCGCACCGCGGCAACGAGTCCGATGATGGCCACTCCCTGGCTGCCCCGGCGCATGCACTTGGCACCATCCCAGTCCCACTTCCGCGCCGTGCGCTCGAGCTCGGTGAGGTGCTCGATCAGCGAGGGCCGCGGCCGATGATCCATGCCGACCGGCTTGCCGTGGAACAGGACGTCCTCTCTCAGGTCGGCTTCGGTGTGCTTGAACGGTTCTGCCTCCACGGACGCCAGGGCCCGCAGTGCCGGCTTCGAGGTGGCGGTGAGGGGCTGGTCGGTGATCGACACGATGTTGTCGAACAGGATGCAGTAGTTGTAGAGCCCGTACTCGCCGGTCGTGCACAGCAGACGGCCGGCGGGAATCGTGCTGATCCAGCTGGCGAACGGGTCGCGCGGACCCTCGTCGTGTTGGCCGTGCGGCATGCCGTAATGCGCGGTCACCGCGGTGGGGTCAGCGGTGATCAGGTGGGTGCGGTCTTTCGGGCCGGTCGCGGCGAGCATCCCTTCGGGTCGCCCTGGCGCGGGCGATCCTGCGCGACGCGCCGATCCTGCTGCTCGACGAGGCGACCAGCGCCTTGGACTCTGCGAGAGAGATCCTCGTCCAGGAGGCGCTCTGGCAGTTCATGGAGGGACGGACGGCGCTCGTGGTGGCGCACCGGCTGAGCACGGTCGCCGGCATGGACCGGCTCATCGTCCTCGACCGGGGACGGATCGTCGAGCAGGGCACGCACCAGGAGCTGCTCGCGTCTGACGATGCCTACGCGAAGCTGTGGCAGCACCAGACGGGCGGCTTCCTCGACGACGGCCCCGTCGGTGACACGGCCACGCGGGCCGAACTGCACTGAGCGGCCGCGGGTGGGGTGCCGGCATCCGCCTCAGACCACGCCGAACGGGACCTCCGCCCACCGAGTCGTCCCGTCCAAGTGCACGTGTACCCCGAACCGGGACGACAGCGCGGTGACGATGCCCAGCCCCCGGCCGTGCTCGTCAGGATCGACGGCGGAAGCCGACAGCCCGGTCGGGGCCACGGGACCCCGGTCGGTGACCTCGATGTGGACGGCTCTGCTCCGGCCCACCTGGCAGGGGGAGAGCCTCAACGTCGCCGGGGGCAGGGCATGGACGAGCGCATTGGTGAGCAGCTCGGAGACGACCAGCAGCACATCCGCGACCACCTCGGGGGCCAGGTTCCACTCGGCGAGGACCACGCGTGCGCGCCGGCGCACGGTCGCCACGGCCCCCGGGGCGTGCAGCAGCGGAAAGACATGCTCGGACTCCTCGCGAGGCGCCGCGGTGAACTGCGCTGTAGTCATGGAACCCTCCGTCCGGGAAGCGCTGCCAGCCGGCAGTCGGGCGCGATGGAACGCTAAAGACCGAAATGCCGCCAGTCAACGAACCGGGGTCGGCATTACCGAACGGCAGTCCCAAATGGTGAAAATCTGGACTAATATCGCCTCATGACCGGCCCAGTCCAGTCGATCGAGCGGGCGGCGGCGATCCTGCGTCTGCTGGCCGGTGGACCCCGTCGGCTGGGGCTGGGGGAGGTGGCGTCGGCGCTCGGGCTGGCCAAAGGGACCGCCCACGGCATCCTGCGCACCCTCCAGCACGTGGACTTCGTGGAACAGGACGCGGCGACCGGAAAGTACCAGCTCGGAGCGGCTCTGCTGCACCTCGGCACCAGCTACCTCGACGTCAACGAACTGCGCTCGCGCTCCATCAACTGGGCCGACGCCCTGGCCGCCCGCAGCGGCGAGGCCGTGCGCCTGGGCACGCCCCTGGAGGGCAAGGTGCTCGTCATCCACCACGTCTTCCGCCCGGACGACACTCTCCAGACACTGGACGTGGGCGCGCTGCTTCCCCTGCACGCCTCCTCACTCGGCAAGGTCCTGATGGCCTTCGGGGCCACACCCGCCGATCCCGTGCTGGAGGCCGCACCGGAGCCGTACACCCGGCACACGCTGGTCCACCCCGACGACATCACCCGGGCGCTCGGTGAGATTCGGGAGCACGGATGGGGTGCGGAGGTGCAGGAGATGAGCATGGGCGAAGCGGGAATCGCCGCACCGATCCGGGCGCACGGCGGTCTCGCGGTCGGCGCGATCGGGGTGTCCGGCCCCGTCGAGCGGATCTGCGACGCCAAAGGCCGCCCTCAGCCGGCCCTGGTCACCGTCCTGCGGGAGGCGGCACGCGCGATCTCCAGAGACCTGGGCGCGGCCCGCTGGTAGGCCACCGGCATTCCCCCCGACGCACCGGAAGGCAGGGCCGATCATGGTGGATCGGTATGTGATGTCCATCGACCAGGGGACCACCTCCACGCGCTGCATCCTGTTCGACCACGGCGGACGGCTGGTGTCGGTCGCACAGCGTGAGCACCAGCAGTACTTCCCGCGCCCCGGCTGGGTCGAGCACGACGCCGTCGAGATCTGGCGCAATCTCCAGCGCGTCGTACCCGAGGCGCTGTCGAACGCCCAAGTGGAGGCGGGGCAGATCTCCGCCGTCGGGATCGCCAACCAGCGCGAGACGACGGTGCTCTGGGACCGGCGCACGGGGGTCCCCCTGGGCAAGGCGATCGTCTGGCAGGACACCCGTACCGCCCCGCTCGTCGAGGAACTGGGGAAGGACCCCGGGGACGAGTACTTCCTCGAACGCTGCTGCCTCCCCCCCTCGACCTACTTCTCCGCACCCCGGATCCGCTGGCTGTTCGACCATGTCGACGGGCTGGAGCGGCGTGCCCGGGACGGGGAGGTGCTGTTCGGCACCATCGAGAGCTGGCTGATCTGGAACCTCACCGGTGGCGCGGACGGCGGCCTGCACATCACCGACGCCACCAACGCAAGCCGCACCATGCTCATGGACGTACGGACGCTCACCTGGAACGAGGAGCTGATGGACTTCTTCGGCGTGCCCCCCGCGATGCTGCCGGAGATCAGATCCTCGGCCGAGGAGTACGGAGAGGCCCGCACGGTGCTCCCCGGTGTTCGCCTCACTGCCGCTCTCGGCGACCAGCAGGCGGCTCTGTTCGGACAGACCTGCTTCTCGCCCGGCGAGACGAAGTGCACCTACGGAACCGGCAGCTTCCTGATGATGAACACCGGCACCGACCTCGTACGGTCCCGGCACGGGCTTCTCACCACCGTCGCCTACAAGATCGCGAACCAGCCCACGGTCTACGCCTTGGAAGGCCCGATCGCCGTCACCGGCTCGCTGGTCCAGTGGTTCCGCGACCGGCTGGGCCTGATCACCAGCGCACCCGAGATCGAGACCCTGGCGCGGACCGTTGAGGACAACGGCGGCTGCTACATCGTCCCCGCGTTCTCTGGTCTGTTCGCACCTCACTGGCGCAGCGACGCCCGGGGCGTCATCGTCGGCCTCACCTCGTACATCACCAGGGGGCACCTGGCCCGGGCTGTCCTGGAGGCCACCGGCTGGCAGACGCGAGAGGTCGTCGACGCGATGAACGCCGATTCCGCGCTGACCCTGGAGCGCCTCAAGGTGGACGGAGGAATGACATCCGACCATCTGCTCATGCAGATCCTGGCCGATGTGCTCGACGTACCCGTCGTCCGGCCCCTGGTCCACGAGACGGTGTCGCTGGGCGCGGCCTACGCGGCCGGGCTCGCGGCCGGCTACTGGCCGGACCTGCAGATCCTGCGCCGCAACTGGCACATGGCCGGCCAGTGGCTGCCGGACATGGACCCCGCTCGACGGGACTGGGAGTACGCGTGCTGGCAGCGAGCCGTCGAGCGGTCCCTGGGATGGATCCGGCCTCCGGAGCGGCCATGACCGCGCGGGCTCACCATCCTGTCCCAGCCGGAAGACCTTCACGCTGAGCGACAGGGGCATTCGGCCCATATCGGGGGCATCATGCGCCGTCCATGGATACCCCTTCCGGCGCTCGCTCTGGCACAGGTCGTGCTGTTCGCATCCCGCGCCTGGGCACAGGACGAGGTGGTCCCGCACGGCCGTGGATTCGGTGCGCGGTTTCTGCAGGCGCTCATCGACAGGATCCAGTTCGGTGTGGTCATCGCCATCACCGCGGTCGGACTCTCACTGATCTTCGGCACCAACCACCTGATCAACTTCGCCCACGGCGAGTTCGTCACCAACGGCGGCACCTTCGCCTTCTTCCTCAAAGTCTCCCCGACAGGCCCGGGGTGGCACATGGTGCCGGCCGCGCTCGTGGCCGTCCTCCTCGGAGCGCTGTTCGGCGGGGCGGGGGACCGCGTCATCTGGCGACCGTTGCGGGCGCGGGGCACCGGGCTGATCAACATGTTCATCGTCACGATCGGGCTGCCCCTGCTGCTGCGGCACATCGTGCTCATCCTCTTCGGGACGCGTCCCGCCACCTACGCCCAGTACGATCGACCTGGGCCCGGTCGGCATCGCCCCGCGGGACCTCACGGTCACCCTGCTCTCCGTCCTGGTGCTGTTCGGCGTCGCCGCGCCGCTGCGGAGGCGCTGTTAGCCTGCGGTCCATGATCAAGGGGGGTTTGGCAGGTCGAATAGGCCGGATGGCGGGGGACAGTGGGCCGGAGCGCGTGCTGGTCGCCGCCAGTTTCGTCAACCGGGTCGGCAAGGGTCTGTTCAACGCGGCGTCGGCGCTCTATTTCACCTTGGTCGTGGGCCTGCCTGCGGGGCAGGTCGGCGCCGCGCTCACCATCGCCGGAGTGATCGGCTTGTGCGCGGGGATACCTGGGGGTCACCTCGCTGACCGGCGCGGCGCACGCGTGATCATGATGCTGGCCCTCGCGGTCCAGGCGGTGTCGATGGCGGCCCTCGTCCTCGTCGAGAGCTGGGCCGCACTCACGCTCATCGCGACGGTCGACCAGATCGCCGCGGCGGTCGGAGGGGCGGCGTGGGGGGCTCTGGTGGCCCGGGCCGGGGGTCAGCGACCGGCCATGTTCCGGGCGAAGCTGCGCACCTTCGTCAACCTGGGCGTCGTCCTGGGAACGGTGGGCGCCGGGCTGGCGCTGGCCGCGGACACCCGCGGCGCCTATGTCACGCTGATTCTCGGCAACGCGGCGAGCTTCGCCCTGTGCGCGGTGCTTCTGCTTTTGCTGCCCGGCTGTCCGGTGCTGGCAGCGCCGCCGCGGCAGCGGCGCTGGCTCGTCTTCGCGGACCGTCCGTTCCTGACGTTCACCGCCCTCTACGGGGCCATGGGACTGCAGTACCCGGTCGTCTCCCTGCTCCTGCCGATCTGGATCTCCGAGCACACCGAAGCGCCGCGTTGGACGGTGGCCGCGCTGTTCGCCGTCAATTCTCTCTTCTGTGTGCTGACGCAGACCAGGATCGGCTCGCGTATCGAGACCCCGTACGACGGCGGCCGGGCGTTTCGCACTGCGGGGCTGCTCTTCCTCGTCAGCTGTCCGATGATGGCGCTGGCGGCGTACGCCCCTGTCTGGGCCGCGGCAGGACTGGTCCTGGCGGCGATCTTCGTCCATAGCCTGGGAGAGGTCTGGGAGTCCTCGGCGTGCTTCGCCCTGGGTTTCGGTCTTGCCCCCGACCATGCCCAGGGCCAGTACCAAGGTGTCCTCGGCCTCGGCTTCAACGCGGGCCAGGCTCTTGCCCCTGCGATCCTCACCACGGTGGTGCTGGGCCTCGGCACGGCGGGCTGGCTGCTGCTGGCGTTGTTCTTCGCAATGCTGGGTGCTGCTGGCCCATCTATTGCCCGCTGCGGTATGCGGACCCGGCCGCAGCCGGGCGTTGCTGCTGAAGCGACTCCGTGATCTCCGCGAGCAAGGTGATCTGCCCGGGAGTGACGTGAGCGGGTAGTTCTCTATGCGGGAGCTTTGTCAGGCTTGGCCGCCGGTCGGGGAGCGTTCGGCCAGGACAGTGCGCTTCATGCGGTTGGGGCTGATACGGGCTCTGCGGAAGATCTGCCAGGACTTCAGCCGTGCCATGACGTCTGAGCCCCGTCCCAGAAGTTCTTTGGGAAGACCGTCGAGCTCCTTGGGCTCGTATGGGAGCCAGCGGCGCGAGCCGTGGTCACTGCCGCCGAGGCTCCCCACGGAGGGATCACCACCGTTGGCGGCCAGATGGTGGGGCCGCCGCTCGTGGCCGCGGCCCGTGCCCTGACCGCCCGAGCAGGTCAGACGCCTGCTCCTTCCACCGCACCGAGAATTGATCATGAGTGACGCACGCCCGCACGGATTCCGCAGCGTCGCACAGAACCGGGTCCGTGAAGTCGTCGATCTCGACCTCGACGAGCTCCCCAGCGGCATGACCAGCGGCAACATCGCCCTTGACGAGGTGCGCTTCGAGCACCCGGTCCACGTCGGCGACACCCTGCGGGCCCAGAGCACAGTCCTTGCCGCGCGCCGCTCCAACAGCCGCCCAGCTTGCCACGACAGCTTCCGGGAGCGTCGTACCGTCCGATCCATGCCGTTATCCATCACCTCGGGTTCGGTATCGAACGAAGTGTTCAGCATCGCACTGCCCCCGGGGACGTGCCGAGACCGATTCGCACGGTGGCACACGCGGCCCGCCGCACTCGGATCCGACTACGGGGAATCCGGGGGTCTCCACCCTGGGGTGGAGACCCCCGGCGTATCTCCGCCCAGGCGCTCATGCGTGAAACCCCTGCGGCCAGCAGGCTGGTCGCTGTCTGATCGTCTCGACGAAGGGAATTCCATGATCTACGCATGTCTCGCGGCGGCTCTCGGACTGGCGGGGCTGGTGACCTACGTCGTCCGGTCGCGGCGGCGCTCCGGCGGGGGGAGCCGATGAGCGCGCCGGCCGCCGAGCGTCCGCCTGTCTTTGTGGACCGGGCGACGATGCCGGGTGAGACACCGCCCGCGCCCCTGCCGGTGGCCCGCGGCGGTACCGGCCCGGGCGTCGCCGAGGTGACAGCGGTACGGCGTCGCGAGCGACGGGGACTGGCCACGGTCATCGGTGCTTTCGCCATCTGCCCGTGCCACCTTCCGCTGATGCTGGCGCTGCTGGGCGCAGCGCTGGGCGGTACCGCCGCCGGTGTGTTCCTGCGTGAGCACATCTGGCTCGCCGGTTCGGTCATTACCCTGGTCTGGGTGGCGCTGACGTGGCGCGGGCTCTGGCTGGTACGCAAGGGGCGAAGTTGCCCGGTCCCGGGGGCGAGTGGGTCTGGTGTGCGGGCCTGGTCGCGGTGGCGGCCCGGCGCGCGACGGGAAGGGTAACTGGACTCGATGAGCGAGGTGGGCATGGTGGTGGTGCCGCTGGGCTGCCTGGCGGCGGCCGCCGCCGGCCTGCTCTCGCCCCGCTTCGGCGCTCCGCTGGCGGTCGCGGTCGGGTTGGGGCTTGTCGGCGCCGGTTTCTTCCCGGCGGTCGTGCTGTCCCCTTTGTGTGCCTACCTCGTGGTGGCACTGAGCCTGGCGGTCGTGCGTGAGCGGGCGACGCGGCGCCGGCTGGAGGCGTCGTCCGCGGCCGCGCGTGCCGCGCAGACCAGGGAGGCCGTGCTCGGTGAGCGCACGCGGATCGCCGGGGACATCCACGACGTGGTGGCGCACAGCGCCAGCGCGCTGCTGGTCCAGCTGATGGCGGCGCGCTCACTGCTTGAGGACGACCCGGTCGATGTGCCGCGGCTACGCGCGATGCTCGACCGGGGCGTCGAGGTCGCCCGGGCCTCGATGCATGAGACGCAGACGGTGCTCAGCGCACTGCGCGGCGGGGCCCCCGACTGGGCGCAGGTGCGTCAACTGGCGAATGACTTCGCGATGACCTCCGGCCTGTCCTGCGAGATCGTCCTGCCTGATCCGCCGCCCGCGCTGGAGCAGGATGTGGCCCTGGCGCTGTATCGCACGGTGCAGGAGGCGCTGACCAACACCGTGCGCCATAGTGCGGCGGAGCGGGTTCGTCTCGAGGTCACGGTCCAGGACGGACGGGTGCTCGCCACCGTGGAAGACATCGAGGGCAAGCGGCGGCAACCACACCCGAAGCTGCCCAGCGGCGGCCAGGGGCTGACCGGGCTGCGGGAACGGGTCACCGCGGCCGGCGGAACGCTCGTCGCCGGTCCGACCGCGACCGGCTTCCTCGTACGGCTGACCCTTCCGGTGGCGCCATGAGCGTGCGCGTACTGGTCGTCGACGACCAGGAACTGGTGCGCGAGGGATTGGCCATGCTGCTCGAACGGGCAACCGGTGTCGAGATCGTGGGCAGGGCCGCGGACGGGCACGAGGCGCTCGCGCTCGCCCAGAGCCTGCGCCCCGACATCGTCCTGATGGACCTGCGTATGCCCCGCATGGACGGTATCGAAGCCACGCGGCGTATCGTCGGGGCTCACCTGGACGTCGCCGTCCTCGCGCTGACCACCTACCCCGATGACCGGTCGCTGTTCGCAGCTCTGCGCGCCGGCGCGCGCGGCTACCTGACCAAGGACGCGACCGTCGAGGAGATCGTGGCCGCCCTGAACACCGTCGTCGCCGGCGGCACAGCGCTCGCGCCGACGGTCCAGGGCCGGGTCGTCGCCGTCGCCCTCGGCGGCGACGACAGCGGCCAAGGTCACAGACCGCACGACCGGCTCACATCGCGGGAGGTGGAGGTGCTCTCCTCGATGGCCGAGGGGTTGCGCAACGAAGAGATCGCGGTCCACCTGGGCATCAGCGTGGTGACCGTGAAGACCCACATCAACCACATCTTTGCCAAGATCGGAGTGGTCGATCGAGGCCAGGCAGTCGCGTATGCGTACCGCACCGGGCTGGCACCTCGCACAGACTGACCGCACGGCGAAGTACCACAACGAACAACGATATCGGCCACCGACGCCTGGCAGACCGATGGCGCCGTCGCCCCGGGCCGGTGCCTCGGCACGAGGGCGTTCAGGGCTCCCAGCCGACGAGCCGGTCCAGCGCGGCGGCAGTGGATCGGCGGCCGCACCTCCACCACGGCCAGGCCCGGCACTGCCAGGTGCGCCTGTAGAAGGTCTGCCGCTGGGGCTCCTTCACTCCGACCGTGTACCGGCTGCCTGCCGGGGAGCGAGACGCCGACCTGTGGAGGTTCCACAGGACCCAGGTGTCGCCGCTTACAGCTGGCAACGCCGTTCGGGCAGGCCGAGAAGCGCTGCGTGCGGAGAGTGGCTGGCTGACTACGCCGACTGACGGGTAAGCGGTCGAGCCCGGGGTGGGCTCTGTCGCCGCTGCTGGATCATCGCGCTCCGTTGGAGTGCGTCCCCTGACCTGCGCACACTGGATGTATGCACGGGTTGGCCTCCGGCGGGGCGGCGGAGCGTGAGGACGTGCTCGCGGCCGCTGTCATGGAGGCCGTCCAGGGCACGAGCGCGTACGCGGGGAGTGTGTTCCTGCGCTCCCGTGACCGGCGGTCGATCGTGTTGGCCGCGACGTGGGGGGTGCCGCCCTCGCTGCTGGGTGACTGGCGCCTCATTGCGGTCGGCAGTCCCATCCCAGTCGCCGTGGCGTACACCGCGGGGCGCACGGTTCACCTGGCGAACGCCGAAGAGACGATGCAGCGCTATCCGCAGCTCGCGGTGGCTCTGCCGTACGCCTTCGGTTCCTGTTCCGTGCCGGTGCGCGCGAGTGGTGGGGAGCGTTTCGGATCACTGGCTATCGTGTGGCCAGCTTCACCGGGCAGCGAGGGACTCTCCAAGACCCAGCGTCGCCGCCTGCGGAACATCGCCTGTCGGCTCGGTGACTGCCTGGCCGAGCTCAGCGCCCGTACCGGTGATCCCATTGAGTGTGAACCGGGGACGGCCCCGGTCGAAACCCCTGCTCACGGAGCGGCGGCCATGCGGGTGGGCTTGTTCGACTGGAACCTCCGTTCCGGGGTCCTCAGCGTGGACGACACGTTCTGTGCGATCTTCGGTCTCGACGCAGAGGCCTTCGACGGACGTCCCGACACACTCGTCGCCTGTCTCCACTCCGGTGATCGTGCCGCCTTCCGGGCCTGCGCACGCGAGGCGGGCGAAGGACAGATCACCGCGCGGCGTCTCCGCGTGCGGGACGGCAGCGATGGTGGCGAAAGATACCGCACGGTGGAGCTGTGGGGCCGTGCACCGGAAGCCGACGGCACACCCGTGGTGACGCATCTGGTCGGCGCGGTCGTGGACGCCCAAGCGGGCGCCGCGACCGTCGCAGCGGTCGAGCGGCTCCCGGACGGACTGTTCTCCCTCACCCCCGACGGGCGCGTCACCTACGCCAACCGCCGAGCGCTGCACCTACTGGACATCTCCGCCGACGACGTCCTCGGCCAGTGTCTGTGGGACGTGCTGCCGTGGCTGTCCGACCCCAGCATCGAGTACTGGCACCGCTCCGCGATGATCTCCCAGGCGCTGTCCTCCTTCCTGGTGAGCCGGCCCCGCGACCAGTGGCTCGCCTTCTCCCTCCACCCTCAGCCCGACGGGGTGACCGTCCGGGTCGCCCCCGCCACCCGGCCGTCCTCGTCCGGGTCGCTCCCCACGCCTGCACCGGCGCCCGCACCCACCACCGCACCGGCGCGCCTGGGTGCGATGTACCACGTCCTGCAGCTGAGCAGCGCCCTGACCGAGGCGGTCACCACACGTCAAGTCTGTGAAGTCGTCTCCGACCAGCTCCTGCCGGCCTTCGGGGGACAGCAGATGGCGATCTACCTGGTCCGCGACAAGGCGATGCACCTGCTGCACCACGCCGGCCACCACGAGACGTTCCTCGACTGGCTCCAGGGGTTTCCCCTCCACGCCCGCCTGCCCGGAACGGAAACCCTCACCTCCGGTGCCCCCTTCTTCATCGAATCTCAGAAGGATCTCTTCAGGGGCTACCCGGGCATAGCCACGGGACCGGTGAGCTCCTGGGCATATCTGCCCCTGATCGCCTCCGGCCGTCCCGTCGGCACCTGCATTCTCGGCTTCGACGACCCCCATCACTTCACCGAAAAGGACCGCGGCCTGTTGACCGCCCTCGCGGGACTGATCGCCCAGGCTCTGGAACGAGCCCGGCTGTACGACTCCGAGTTCGCCGTCGCGCACGGCCTGCAGCAGACGCTGCTGCCGCACCGCTTGCCGAAGGTCCCGGGCATCCGCACCGTGGCCCGGTACCTGCCCGCCACCAGTGGGATGGACATCGGCGGTGACTGGTACGACGTCATCCCCACCGGTAACGGGGTGTGCCTCGTCATCGGTGACGTGGAGGGGCACAGCATCGCCGCCGCAGCCACCATGGCGCAGCTGCGCAGTGCCGTCCGCGCGTTCGTGGCCGCCGGCCACGCACCCGCTGACGTGATGTCGGGCGTCAACCGCACCCTCATCGACCTGGGCAGCGACCTGCTGGCCAGCTGCTGCTACATCCACCTCGAACCCCGCCGCGATCACGCCTACGTCGTCACCGCCGGCCACCCCGCCCCCCTGCTCCGCCTCCCCGACGGCACGACAACCGCCCTCCACCTCGACATTGGGCCGGTTCTAGGCGTGGACCATGGAAGCACCTATCTCCCGACCTCTGTCGCTCTCCCGCCGGGATCCGTCCTCGTCCTGTACACCGACGGCCTGGTGGAGACGCCCGGAACCGACATCGACCTGGGGATCGATCGCCTGCGAGTATCCCTGGCCCACGCCCGCGCGGACTCACTCGACGAACTTGCCGACCGGCTGCTGTATCACGCTCGCAGCTCCTCGCACCGGGCCGACGACATCGCCCTGCTGATCACCGAACACGGCTCCAGCACCGCGGTCAGGTAAGACGTGGCCACCAGTCTCACGGCGGGTATGGTGCTTGGCCAAGGCAGAGGTCGGACACCGAGCGGAGGGAGCATCGGTGCGGCGTAACCCTTCCGGCGGCAAAGACTGCCTGATGCCGCACTGGGCAGCCACGCCGGCCCACTGTGCCGCCAGGTGGTACACAGCCCAACGGTCGGGCTGACTCACCGGCAGCCCTTCGTGCCTCACCGCACTTGGCGCACGTGCGTGACGGTTACGTCCGAACGCAGCCGGGTCCCGCACCCGGCCGGCTGCCGGGTGCGGGACCTGCATGCGTGGATCAGCTGGTCGTCAGCGCGGTGTCGTCGATGACGAAGCTGGTCTGCAGGGAGGAATCCTCGACACCGCTGAACTTCAGCGTGACCGTGGAGCCGGCCAGCGAGGACAAGTCGAAGGACTTCTGAACGTAGCCGGAAGCCGCGTTGACGTTCGAGTACGTCGCCAGGGTCTGCGAGCCCGCTGAAACCGTCAGCTTGTCATACGCGGTACTGCCGGTCTCCGCCGCGTCGACGTGCAGGTAGAAGGTGAATGTGGCCTTGCAGCCGGCCGGGATCGTCACCGACTGGGACACCGTGTCGGTGTGCGAGGAGCCGTAGCCGTCGAGCCAGGCCTTGTACGAGCCACTGCGCGCTGCCTCGCCGGTGTCGGTCGTGATGACGCCGGTGGAGGCCGTCCAGCCGGTGCTGCCCGACTCGAAGCCGGGGTTGGCCAGCAGCTGGCTCGAGGTGCAGGTGCCGCCGCCGCCGGAGGGCGGGGTGATGCGACTGCCCACGTTGATCGCGGCGAAGGCGTTGCCCACCGCGGCGTACTGCGTGGAGTTGGAGCCGTACAGCGCGGCGGCCGCGTTGAGGGCGGCGGTACGGGCGCCGGCGTAGTCAGTGCTGGACGTCATGTACGTCGTCAGCGCCTTGTACCAGATCTTCAGGGCGGCGTCGCGGCCGATGCCGGTGACGGTGAGCCCGTCGGAGGTCGGGCTGTTGTAGGTGACGCCGTTGATGGTCTTGGTGCCGCTGCCCTCGGAGAGCAGGTAGAACATGTGGTTCGCCGGGCCCGAGGAGTTGTGCACGTCGAGGTTGCCGACACCGGAGTACCAGTTGTCGGCCGACGAGCCGTCCTTGCTGGGTTTGTCCATGTAGCGCAGCGGGGTGCCGTTGCCGTTGATGTCGATCTTCTCGCCGATGAGGTAGTCACCGGGGTCGGACGGGTTGTTGGCGTAGAACTCCACGCCCGTCCCGAAGATGTCCGAGGTCGCCTCGTTCAGGCCGCCCGACTCGCCGGAGTAGTTCAGCCCGGCGGTGTTGGACGTGACGCCGTGGCTCATCTCGTGGCCGGCCACGTCGAGCGAGGTCAGCGCGTGGGTGTTGCTCGTACCGTCGCCGTAGGTCATGCAGAAGCAGGTGTCGTCCCAGAACGCGTTCACGTACGCGTTGCCGTAGTGGACGCGGCTGTAGGCGGCGACGCCGTCGTTGCGGATGCCGCTGCGGCCGAAGGTGTTCTTGTAAAAGTCCCAGGTCTCCTGGGCACCGTAGGCCGCGTCGACGCCGGCGGTCTGGGCGTTGGAGCCCGACCCGTTGCCCCAGACGTCGTCGGAGTCGGTCATCAGCGTGCCGGTGCCCGAGGTACCGCCGTTGAGGGTGTATGTCTTGTGACCGCCGCGCGCGGTGTCGTTCAGCTGGTAGGTCGAGCCCGAAAGCGCGGTGCTCAGGCTGACCGTGCCGCTGTACTGGGAGTAGCCCGTGCCGGTCTGAACCGCCTGGTACCGGTACAGCTCCTTGCCCGTGCTCGCGTCCGTGATGACGTGCAGCTTGCTGGGTGTGCCGTCGTCCTGGAAACCGGTGACGACCGTCTCCCAGGCGAGCTTCGGGGTTCCGTTGCCGGCCCAGATCACCTTGCGGCCGCTGTCGGCGGCGGGCTTCTTGGCGTCGAGGGACTCGGCGGTCCTCAGCGCCTTGGTCTCGGCGGCCGCCTTGCTGAAGGCAGCGGTGGTGGACGAGACCTTGATCGTGCGCTTGTTGTTGTACGTGACACTCACGCTTCCCGCGGCGATCGAGGCGGGCGGGGTGTGCAGGACGAGGTCACCGCCGAGCACGGGAAGGCCGTCGTAGGTGCGCTCGTAACGCGTGTGCAGCGTGCCGTCGTTGTCCTTGACGACGTCCCTGACGACCAGCTTCTCCTTCGCGCCGAGCCCGAGAGCGCGGGCGGTCGCGGAGGTGTTCTGCCGGGCGTCCCTGAGCAGCGCGCTGTGCTGTGCCGGGCTGAGCTTCGCCTCGATGCCACCGGTGCGCAGCGGGCTGGGCTTCGGTGCGGCGGGCGCGGCGGGTGCGGCGGTCGCCGGGACCGCTTGGAGGCCGACGGCGAGGATGGCCGCGGTGGAGAGCAGGGCGGCTCCTACCGTGGCGCGCTTGTGGGGAAGGCGGTTGTGGTGAAGGGGTCTCACTCGACATCCTTTTGCTGCGACCGCCGGGGTGCGGTCGTTGACCGACCGGCCAGATGGGTTGTCCGGCCGGACTATGCGAGCTGTGCCGGGCCGTGATCACCAAGTGGGGAGGGATTCGGCCTGTTGGCCGAGAATGACATTATGACGCGGTCATGTCAGTAGGCCGTCGGGTAATCGAGGGTTTCCCCCATGAAGCCCCTGTATGACCGGCCGACGGTGGCGACGGTGGCGGTCCTGCCCGACGCAGCCCGGATCCTCCTCGCACCGACACCCATGGGCCGATCACCGAAGACGGACGGAAATCACCTCGTGCCGGCCCACCGGGCATGCCGTGGCGTACCGCGTGGTCCGCACCGCGACAGGGACGAGTTGTCCTGCAGCACGATCTTGCGGAGCGTTATTGCTCAACGGCCGCGTGGCCCCGGTGCCGACAAGGCGCCTACCTCCCGGTCGATCCGCAGTCACCTGAGGCGGCGCGGCATCCGGGCGGTGAGCCTACAGCCCGCCGACCAGGCCGCGAACCGCAACCGGCTCAAAAGCAGATTGAGTGGCTCGGTGCAGGCCCCGACCGATGGGAGCCGTAACCACAACACCGGCTGACTGACCCCTCACAGCCCCGCAGACCGTCATACGGTCCTGGGGAGGCCGACGCCCCATTGGAGCGACCGCGGTTGGCGGAGGTCGGCGGTATGGGTCATGAGCTTGGGGCGTCTTGTGATGACATGACCGGGCGACGGCCTTGAGGAACCGCGGCATCACCCTGCAGCACCGCTACGGCAACACCAGCAGGCTCGACGACCTGCAGCACGCCATCAGCGCCTTCGACGAGGCCATCGGACTGTCGACGGACGGCCCGACCCGGGCGAAGACCCGTTCGCTGCTGTCGAGCGGGTTACTGCGCCGCTTCGAGCACCTAGGCAACACCGATGACCTGGATCGGGGCATCCTGCAGGGACGCCAGGCACTGGAGGGGCTGGCCGCCGACGACGGCGGGCGGCCCGCCGTGCAGGCAAATCTCGGAGTCCTCCTGCGACCCCGCAACGAACGGGTCGGAGCACCGGACGATCTCCACAAGGCGATACAACTGATCAGCGACGCGGTCGAGTCCATGGACGCCCATCACCCCGATCGCTCCACCACGCTGGCCAATCTGGGCAACGCCCTCCTCGATCGTTCCGTGCTCCTGTCCTCGGCACGGGACCTCGATGACGGCATCGCGCTCCTGCGCCAAGCCGTCGACGTAGCGGCGCCGGCGAGCCGGGACCGGTTCCGCAGCCTCGGTCAGCTGGGCAGCGCGTTGCACCGGCGCTTCCTGCACGTGCGGGAAACCCATGACATCAACGAAGCGGTCGAGATCCTGCAGACGGTTGCCAAGACCTTGCCGGACACGCGCATCGAGCGGCGCTCGACCCTCAACGCACTGGGAGTGGCGCTGCTAGCCCGCTCCAGCGTGACGGACGACCTCGAGGACGTGGAGCGGGCCCACCACCACCTCACCGAGTCTCTTCGCCTCAGCCCCCTCGGAAGCCCCGACCACTCTTCTGCTGCGCTCCAGAGCCCGTTTGGAAGACCGCGCCTGCGATCTGGATCTGGCGGTCGACGCGGCCCGAGCCGCATTGCAGGCGCCGGTCTCCAGCCGGCCTGACCGTGCCCACGAATCCCTGACGCTCGCCCACGCCCTCATCGACCGGCTCGCCGTGACCGCATCCGTCACGGACGCCTCCGCCGCAGTCGTCTTGCTGCGGAAGGTGGCACACAGCGCGACGACCGACGTGTATGCCAGGCTGTAAGCCGCCCGGACCGCCGGCGACCTCACCGCCCGAATCAGCGGACGCCCAGGCGCAGCGGTGGACGACTACGACGTGGTCGAACTTCTCCCGCTGCTCGCGTGGCACGGGCTGGCGCGGACCTCGCGCGAACGTCTGCTGACCGAGTGGCCGGGGTTGGTGCGTTTCGCCGCCGCAGCCACCGTCGACGCCCTGCGACCCGCGCAGGCCGTGGAACGACTCGAGCAGGGGCGGGCGGTGATGTGGAGTCAACTCCTCGCCACGTGTAGTGATCTCTCGAGGCTGTCGGCCGAGCATCCGGATCTCGCCGAGCGTCTGACCGACATCCGTAAGGAACTCCACACGGCGTCTACAGCGCTTCCCGAGGAAGCACCGGCCATTCCGGTCCCGCCGTTGATCACGGACCGCCCACAGGCATCCCGGCTCCCCCACGTTGCCCCAGGCGGCATGGGACCCGTCGAGCGGGAGTCCGTCGTCTCGGACTCTCGCCCGGGCGAGGCGGTGAGGCAGGAGCTGTCCGCCCTTACCGTGCAGGTCGACCGGCGCGAGTTGCGCGCCTACCGCGCAACTCGCGATCCTGAGCCGGTCCTGCACGACCGGGCGTCCGAAGAGGCCCGCAGAATCAGCGAACTCGTCGATGCGACGGGCGGGAACCGAGTGGAGGCCGTGGCCGGGTTGCACGCGGTCGCCTGGCTGCGCTGGTGCCGGGGCAGGGAATTGCCGGGGGAGCAGGGCGCGAGGGAGTCGCTGGCGGCGTTCGAGTCCTTCGGGTGGATTTGGGGAATGTCCCTGGACCTGGTCGCGCCGACCGTGGTGGAGCGCGAACGCGCCGCGCGCGTGGCACAACGTCCCCCGAAGACGGACGCCGAGCGGTCGGAGACCGATCCGTTGGTGATGGGCATCACCGGGGCGGCACGGCTCTCGCGTGATCGCGCAAGCCTGGCGAAAGCGGCAGACGATCTGAGACGCCTGGCCGAACTCCTCCCAGACGACGACCCATTTCGTACGCTGTGTTCGGCCCACACCGCCGCCGTGCACACGTCCGAATTTTCGGTGTCGGAGGTCGACGCGGATCGCCGGGAGGCCGTCCGGTGCGCCCGCGAGGTCGTCGCCGGCGGGCACGCGCCCGTCGTCCGGCTGATCGGCCTGTGCCTGCTGGGCGAGGCCCTACTGCTCGGCTTCGCGCCCACCGACCCGACGCCCGGCGATCCCGTCGAACTCGACGAGGCCGTGGGCTTGCTGAGTGAAGCCGTCGACCTCGCCCGTGAGGTCGAGAACACAGCCGGGCGCGGCCAACGGGGAGCAGTGCCCGATACGACCGCGGACCGGGCTCGCCGACTGAACTCGCTCGTGCAACTGGCGAACGCCCTGCTCGCCCGATACCTTCTACGGGCCAACGCGTCCGACCTCGACCAAGCGGTCCGCGGGTGCCTGACCGCGTTCGATCTCCTTCCGCCCCAGTTCCGTGCCCACCCTGGACCACGCAAGGTCCTTGCGGCGGTGCTCGAGGAGGTCACCAAGGACCCCGACGACCCGGCACGTCTGGGACAGGCGCTCCTGCTGTGCCAGGCGTTGCTCGCCGAGACGGGCACGCCCATGCCGTCCGAGCTGCAGACCACGGACGCGGCCGCGAACACGCCGCAGGACGCGGAGGCCGGACGTTCGAGCCTTGCCGGAAGCGAGCGGTTCTCCGTACCGCCGCGAGCCGACGGCCCGGGCGCCGACACTCACGCGGCCGACGTGAACTTGGGATCCGCGACGGTCGCCGTCACCGTGGTCGACAACACCGATCACGAGTGCTGGCTGACCACCGTACGGCGGATCTGCCGCACCGGAGGGGTAGTGCTGGTACCGCAACGCCCCTCTCCGAACAAGCGACGTACGAAGGAGCGCCTGGAACTCCTCGATTTCGAAGGCATGGTGGAGCGCGTCGGCGAGTGTGCGGCGGTGCCACTCGACGCCTTCGACGAGAGCATCGCCGCCCGCCTCAACGTCCTGCCCGACGAATTTCAAGAGCTGTTCCCACCGCTCCTGGGCGTTCGGGCCTTTCCATGTCTGCTCGCCGGTGCGACCACTCTGCGCACCCTGCTTTCGGACAACGGCATCTCCCTTCCCGACGGCCTCGTGTCGCGGTCCCGGCCTGTGTGCACCGACTTTCGGGAGTGGGCACACGTGTGGGAACCGGGCGACGACTATGAATCGCCCGCACACATCGAGGAGCGTCTGCGCAGCGGGGACGGGCAGAGCGTTCTCGCCTACAGCGTGGCTCAGCTGCTCGCCACTGGCCACCGAAACGGTGCCTTGCACGGCGACGCGCGCTGGGAAAGCTTTGGCTGGTCATCCGAATGGGGATGCGCCGTCATCCTCGCGCACGGCGCCCGCTATCCTGACCGGCCGCCGACACCGGCCCAATGCGCCACGGACATGATGCCCTTGCTGACGTCCCTGTCACGCCCAGCCTGGGGCGCCTTCCGGCTCGGTTACCTTCGTGGCCGGCCCGACGCCAGGAACGTGATCGACCTCATCGAGTTCGGTGACACCACCGGCTGGATGCAGGCGATGGCCCGCAGCGACATGGACGAGGCCGTGAACCTGCTCGCAGAGGCACTCGACCAGTGCGGACCCGCCGACCAGGTGGGCAGGGTGGTGATCACTGCCAACCTGGCGGAGGCCCTGAGCCGCAGCGGTCGGCACGAACAGGCGTGCGTCGCCGCCGAGGCCGCCTGGTCGGCCGGTCGCACCTTAGCCCCTGAGCTCACGGGGCTGCTGGCCCTGCAAGCGGGACTGGCCAGTCTGCGAGCTGGGGAACCGCGACGCGGCAGTCGAAACGATGCTTGGCTTGATCATCGGTGTCAGTACACCTCCGGTGTCGGAGTACGTCATGCGCGTGGTGGACCACCTGTTCCCCGGTGACGGCGACGTCCCGGCCCTTCCGGACGAGGAACTGCCGTTCATCGCCGGAAAGGGTGACCAACTGGTACTGCTGGACAAGCGGTGACGAGCGAGGGGCAAGGCGCAGGGTGCTGCTGTTGAAAAGGCGTGGCTGCCCGGCAGCCGTGATGCGAAAATCAGTCCGCATCTTGATCCGCAATGCGCATCCCGGAGGTCCGCATGGACGTCGTCTCGCTGCTGCCGTTGACCACGGCCCGGTTGTCGCTGCGTCTGTTCACTCCCGGCGACGCCGACGACCTGTACGCCTACCAGAGCCTGCCGAGCGTGGCGCGCTACTTGTACAGGCCGGCGCACACGCGTGAGCGCAGCGAGCAGGTTGCCGCCGAGCGCGCGGCGCAGACGGCCTGGCGTGCCGACGGGGACAAGCTGGCGCTCGCTGTCTGCCGACGCGATGAGCCCGGCGTCCTTGGCGAGGTGAGCCTCGGCCTGGCTGATGCCCGCGCCGCCCAGGCCGAGATCGGCTGGACTCTCGACCCGCGTCACCAGGGGCACGGCTACGCGACCGAGGCGGCGGCGGCGCTGGCCGGGTTTGCCTTCGACGCGCTGGGCGTGCACCGGCTCTACGCACGGCTGGATGTGGAGAACACCGGGTCGGTGCGGGTCTGTGAGCGCCTCGGGATGCGCCGGGAGGCGCACCTGGTCGAGAACGACCTCGACGGGGATCGCTGGGGCAGCGAGTACATCTACGCGGCGCTGGCCGCGGACATTGGCGGTCAATCAGGCAGTTGACCCCGACGCCGCCATCTGTTCGTGATCTTCCATATGGAAGAATCCTGGTATGTCGGGTGGGGATAGCTGTTCGAGGTTGATCCGGCGGCGGTGGTGGAGCCGCAGACCGCGCCGACGGTGCCGGTGAAGAAGACGTTCTCCCCCCGCGGGTTTGCCCGGCTAGCTTCGCGCCTCCTACCTTGCTCAAAATGTGTGCGCTTTTTCCGGGACACCCCAGGTCACCTGGCCCGGCCACGCAGCGCGCGGGCGACGTCGGCCACGGCATTGAGAATCGCGGGACGCTGCTGCGGAGAGGTGTCCCGCAGCGCCTGACGCGAGATCACGACACACACGGGACGCCGAGCGGAGTCTGGGCGCAAACGACGCCGGTTCGGGTGGATCGACGGCCCCAGGTCAGGCCGCGTCGAGGAGTTCGTGGGTCCGGGCGCGCAGGGCCTCGGCACTGCGCTCGTCTCCGAGGTCCTCTTCGCGGCCGAGGTTGATGTAGCCGGGGCGGCCGACCGCGGCGAGCCCGGGCCCGATGTGGCAGGTCGGGGTGGTCGCGGCGGCCACGGCTGAACGGCGTGGAAGCAACTCCGTGCGCGACGGGCGGCGGGCGGGTCCCGCCCAATCCACCCCGGTGTGGGCGGTTCAGCCCGTGCTGACGCAGCGCGGCACGAAGGCGGGATCGGCCGGTCCGCGGCCCCCCAGGGCGTTGAGCACCCACTGCTGGACCAGCGGGGATTTGGGCGCCTGGTCGTGTTCGGTGGTGTCGAGCGGGCAGCGGTCTTGGAGCAGCACGTTGGTGACGTAGGAGCCGGGGCCGTCGAGAAAGGCACTGGTGTACGGCAGTACGACCTCGTCGTACCTGGTGGCGATCACCGTGTAGTCGGGACCGACCGGGGTCTCCGGATCGGCATTGAGCTTCTGGAGGAAGTCGGAGCCGGCGGTCTGGTCGACACAGGAGGGGCACACGGTGGCACCGGCCGCGAGGGCGAGCGGGTTGCTGGTGCCGTGGTTGGACGGGACGATCCCGACCAGGTCGTCGACCTTGGTGGCGCCGCCGAGGAACTTGACGTAGTAGCGGGGCATCATGCCGCCCTGGCTGTGGCCCACGATGTCCACCTTTTTGGCGCCGGTCGCGCCGAGCACGGCGTTCACGAAGTCGCGCAGTTGCGCCGCCGAGTCCGCGATGGGGGCCGTCTCCGCGTCGCCGTACTCGAAGGAGAAGACGCAGTACCCGGCGCCGGCGAGCGCGGGCGAGAGGGTCAGCCAGTTCTCGTACGAGGTCTTGAAGGTGCCGTTGACCAGGATCACCGGCTGCGGGTGGGCGGAGTCCGGCTTGCAGGACCAGTCGTTGGCGCCGGGCGGCGGGGTGTCGGCCGCAAAGGCCGGTGCGGTGAGGCCGAGGGTGCACAGCGCGGCGGCGGTGGCGGCGAGGAGGCGGACGGCTCGTCTGGCACGGGTTGCGCGCATGACGTCCCTTTCGTGCTCGGGGAAGATCGACCGGCGTTCGGCAATGCCGAACGAGGTACCGGAATAGTTACTTCCGGGTAGGGAGACGTCAAGGTTTCGGCCAATGGCCGAAACCGTTCCGTTATCGAGCGGGCCGGACAGCACGAAGGGCCTCTTCGAGCGCTGTCTCGAACCACTGGTCGGTTCGGCGTTGGCGCGCTGGTCGTCGGTAAGGTGTCCGGGGGCGGACTGGCGTAGGAAGGCTTCGGGCAGCGGGGCGTCCCAGTCCAGCCGGCAGGCGTCCATGGCCGCGCTGAGGATGGCTCGGTAGTAGCAGCCGGGCGGGTCGTCGGCGGCCTCGTAGTGGTCGACGAGCTGCAGACCGCCGGGGAGGGGCTGGGTCACCTTCCCCTTGGCAACTAAGCGGTCGGCCGCTTTGAGTGCCAGGTCGTTCGCCGATTGTGCCGTGGCCCGGAGGTCATGCTGGTCCTCGTCTTGAAAGCGGGGAGCAATGCTGATGACCGTGGTGGCCGCTGTCAGCAGCTCCCGGGCGTGGCGGTGCGGATCGCTCCCCCCGATGCCTTGCTCAGCGGATGGTTTGGTGAGCTCGGTGAAAGAGTTCGTCCAGATGGTGCCCGCCACAACGGAGTGGGCCTGGCTCGGCCAGGCGGGAGAGGAGACTCGCCGCGACCGCTTCGCCAGTACGGCCGGCAAGGATCTTGTGCGCGTCGTCGAACCGCAGGGCCGTGTGAGCAGCGAGCGCCCCGGCGGCGAGGGCCTCCAACAGGCTGGCGCTGGTACGGGGGAAGATCGGGTTCCAGCTTTCCAGGGCGGGACCTGCCGCAAGGGCCTCGAACGCGGCACGTGTCTTACCGGTGCAGGAGTCGCCGCGCACCAAGATCAGCGCCGGCGTTCTCGATTCCGTCGCCCGGCGCAGGGTCTCGCGCAGGCGCGCGTCGTGGTTGCGCTCAACGTAGGCGGGCAGCACAAAGCCGTCAACGGGCTCTTTGGTGCCGGAGATGGAAGGGTGAACAGGGGTGCGACGGCCTCAGCGGATCGACTGCTGCGCCGCGACATCGCGTTCAAGGTCCGCTCGGCCCTGGCCGGCAGTTGCACGCGGCTCCGCGAATCCCCGGAACTGCGTGGCCGATTCGCCGTCGGATGCAGGCTCAGACGTGGATGGCCTTGGTCTGCAGAAACTCCTCCAGTCCGTGGCGGCCGAGTTCCCGGCCGTTGCCGGACTGCTTGCAGCCGCCGAACGGAGCGAGGAGGTCGATCTGCATGCCGTTGATCTGGATCCGGCCGGCCTGGAGCCGCCGTCTCCGGTAGGCGTCCACGCGGCTCTGGACCTGCGCCGGGTTCCTGCCGTCACACTCAAGGGAGCCGTTGATGCTGCGGATCGTCTGGCCGAAGCCGACGCTGTTGACCATGGCGTTGTGGGGCGTCATGGTGCCGGGTCCGGTCTGGGTGTTCCAGTACCAGAGCGCCGTCTTCCAAGCCACGGCCGCGTCATTCTGCACCAGCCACGGGTTGTCGAGGAGGTCGATGCCGAGCGCGTCGCCCGCGGCTTTGTAGTTGAAGTTCCAGCTGAGCTGGACGGGGCCGCGCCCGTAATAGGCCGACTGGCCGGCCGGACAGCCGTACGGCTGACTCCAGTCGCAGTAGTGCGGGTAGTTGGCGGTGTTCTGCTCGACCACGTACACCAGACCGCCGGTCTCGTGGCTGACGTTGGCGAGGAAGGCCGCGGCCTCCTGCTTCCTGACCGTGTCACTGCCGGTGTTCGCGAAGGCGGGATAGGCGCTGAGAGCGGCGGTGAGTCCGCTGTACGTGTAGAAGGAATTCCGGTTCGGGAACATCTGGTTGAACTGGGCCTCGCTCACCGCGAAGGTGCCGGCGGGGGGCTCGGAGCCGCTGTCGCAGGCGTACGGCTCCCAGTACCAGGTGCTGATGATCGGGTCGTAGCCCGGGTTGTCGTGTTCGGCGATATAGGCCTTGCCGTCGGTGTAACGCACGATGTCGCCGGTCGTGTACGGCCTTCCGGCGACCCAGCTCGGGTAGCTCGAACACGCGGCGGCGGACGCGTCCGTGGCCGGCAGCAGGACAGGCGCGGCGCTTCCCAGGACGAGTGCGGTGACCACGGCGGAGAGACGGCGTTTCGACACAGGATCAACTCCTCTGCGCAGCACGGGCGCACCCGGGACGAGCGCAGCAGGAAGCCGGGTCTTGGGGGCGCGTGCCGGTCGGACCGGCCACGGCGGGGCGTGGCCGTGGTGGGGGGTATGGAGGCACACTCAACCGCTTTGGTCTGTACCAGTCAAGGGTGTAGACCAGTCAACTCGCTCCGCCCGGAGGGCTGTGCATGTTCGCGCTGTCGCCGCGTCGGCCCCGGCAGCCTGGCGCGCCTCACTACTTTTGCCGGTAAGTACTCAATTGACCGTCCCACCCCGGGGCATCGCAGGAGTGAAGAAACTGCGCGCTGGGGGCGTCGAGCTACGGGAAGTGAGCAGCACCCGGTGCCCGGATCGAGACGCAACCGTTCGGCTCGTATGCCGAGGCTGCCGCGCCGTCCCGGTCGTCAATGTCCATCCAGGAGTTACATACCCCACTTTCCTGGCTGCGTGTGAGCACTCATTCGATGCACCCCGTTGACCTCAGTAACCGGTGACCCACCTGCAGACCGGTAAGCGAGGTTCGCACATGTCAAAGATCGGTCCGAAACAAACCGAGAGGCGTCTCCCCAGCGCTGACCGCTGCCCGGATCGGGTGCACCTTTGCTCCCGTCAACTCAAGCACTGAGACGGCCGCTTCATGGACTATTGCATCCCGTGCAACCGCGTGCTCAACGGCGCGGTGACCTGCCCGGAGTGTGGGGCGTACGACCCCGGCATGGCACCGCTGAGCGATCGGAGAGACGGCGCTCCGGTCGCTGACGCCGTGATGCCCGAGGTCCACGTGAGCGGGGGACCGAGCTCCTCCGCTTCGCTCCTTCCCGGGTCACCGACTGCCTCGCAAGACCTGTCGGCTGACCGGTACGACCGTCCGGCGCGGCTGAAGAAGTATGCCGTCCGGTCTCTTGCCGCAGCCGCCTTCACCCTTCTCGGAGGCCTGGCCACCGCATCGGTGCTTCCCCAGTCGACGGCTCCACGGGCAGCCTCGATCCCGGAACAGCCGTCCCCCGAAGAGCCCGGGGCCCGCGTTCCTGATGCACAGGCTTCATCGGAGAGTGTGACCGTGCACCCGGGCCGAAAGGGCGTCCGGGGCCGAAACAGTGAGGGGATCCGGCGTCCTCCGCCAACGGCGACCCGCAGCACGTCACCGGTCTCTCGGTCTCCCGCCGCCACCAGTGCGCCGCCACCGGTAAAGGCGAAGCCAACCCCCCGAGCCCCCAGTGGCCGCGGCCCCAGCTCGCCCTCGCGGACGGCAACCCCTTCCACGCGGCCCTCCGCAAGTCCTTCCGTCAGTCCTTCCCGCAGTGTCAGCGCCTCTCCTACCAGTAGTGGCTCACCGAGCAGCGCAGGGGGAGTCGGTGGCTGAGGCACTGGCAGGGATACCCAGCACAGAGGCCTCGACCTGGTCCGCGGACGGCATCCATCGGCAGTGGTTTTGCCGGCGCCAACAGAGGCCACGACCACGCAACCGTCTGCCGTCAACAACGTGCGGCATGTGGACTGCGTCCAGGCGATGAGGGTGAGGGCCTCTGGCGCTTCGGGGCGAGGCGCTGTTCGGTGAGGAAAGCGTGGGCGGCGGTCACGAGGTGACGTGGTGTGCCACTCGGCCAGGATCGGCTTTCGAAGTGGTCCAGGCCCGGGCGCGTCGAGTTCGCGCTAGTCGTGCTCGATGCTCCGGCGGACCTTGGCCACCTGGACCAGGTCGGTGACCCGAGCGTCGGTCGGCAGGTTGGACATCCATACGCGGCCGTCACCGACTGGTGGATCGAGAACGGGTCCTCCGGACTCCCGCTGAGCGTCGTCAGGGATGTGTCGTTCATCGCTCCATCAACCTCGCGCCCTTCCGATGGTAGGTAGCGCGGCGACCCGGGGGTGCTCCTTCTCGTCCCGCATGCCTGGCGCTGTAGCGGCTCATTCCCGGTATCGGTGGTACAGGCGCCGCGCGCCTCGTCACCCGGCGCGGATCGTCTGCGTCGCGATGGGGCGGCGCGTTCCCGGCGGGCTGCGGCGGCGTCACCGAGCGGGGGGCGTCGCACCGCCTCGCCACAGCGGTATCCCGGTGAGGCGGCGCACATCGGCGCAGATCACGAAGGAGCTGGGGTTGGCGGCGTTCGTGCAGGGGGCCCGCGTCGCCCTGTCTCGGGCCGGACCCCCGGACGCTCCGTCCGTGGCCGGGCTCGCGAGGGCTGCCTGGGCACGGCTGCGGACTGCCCGGACGTCCGCCATCAGCGAGTGGGGTCGAGAATGATCGTGTCGAGGGATGGTTCGCGTAGGAACCGACGGAAGGTGACCGGGGCTGAGCACGACGAACTCGTCCTCAGCCCCCGAAGACCTCTTGGCCAGCCGGCCCGCGATCCGATGGATCGGTGCCCATGCCACCGGATCGTCGACCGTGTTGCTGAGATCGGTCACCTGCAACCGTTCCAATCGGTCCGACAGGATCGTCCAGCCATCAGACCTCCCGTTTCCCACCCGTCCACCAGCCGGAGGGCGTCATGGCTGACCAACTGCTGTTCAACCCGAGCACGTACGACCCCGCGCGCCTCGACCCCGCAACGCGCCGCTTGCTGCGTGCCATGGTCGACTGGTTCGAGGAGTCGGTCGGGGTTCCGCCCCAGGTCCTCGCGGACACTGGCCTGCTTCACCGGCCGCCGAGATCACGCGAGGGGCATGCGTCCGAGTCCGTGCGGGACGCGGGCACGGTCCGGTCGGGCCGAGGCCGGCCGGGCCTGTGAGCCGGGCCGGCCTCGGCCCGGCTCACAGGCCCGGATCGTCGAACTGGTCGAGGTCGAACTGGTCGAGAAGGAAGTCGACCGGTGCGCGGCCCGAGGCGGCCGATGCGCCGTCGTGAAGAAGCAGTTCGGCCCAGATGACCTTGCCGCGGGGCGTGTACCGGGTTCCCCATCGCTGGGCGAACTGGGCCACCAGGAACAGCCCCCGCCCGCCCTCGTCCGTGGTCGCCGCCCGCCGCAGGCGCGGCGAGGTGCTGCTGCCGTCCGACACCTCGCAGATCAGACAGCGTCCGCGCAGCAGCCGCACGCCGACCGGCGGCGAGCCGTACCGGATCGCGTTCGTGACCAACTCGCTGACGATCAGTTCCGTGGCGAACCCGGTCTCCTCCAGCCCCCACTCCAGCAACGTCTGCCTGCAGCGCGCCCGCACCGAGGGAACCAGCGCCGGGTCCGACGGCACGCCCCACTCGGCCATGTGCGAGGGCGGGAACATGCGGGTACGTGCCGTCAGCAGCGCGATGTCGTCGGAGGAGTGCGACGGCTTCAGCGCGTCGATCACCGCCTGACACGTCTCCTCCGGAGTGCGGCCCCCGGACCCGTCCAACGCCCGGCGCAGCCTCTCCATCCCCACGCCGATGTCGTGGGTGCGGTCCTCCACCAAGCCGTCGGTGTACAGCACCAGTTGTGAGCCTTCCGGCAGGAACACCTCGGCCGTCTCGAAGGGGTAGCCGCCCAGGCCGAGGGGCGCCGAGGCCGGCACCCCAGGACAGGTGACCGTCCCGTCCGGGCGCACCACCACCGGTTCCGGGTGTCCGGCACGGGCCATGGTGCAGGCGCCCGCCACCGGGTCGTAGACCGCGTACAGACAGGTCGCTCCGGTCACCCCCTCCCCCTCGTGGTCGGCCGCGGCATCGCCCGTGTCCTCCTCCTCGTCCATGCGGACGACCAGGTCGTCCAGGTTCGCGAGCACCTCGTCCACGGGCAGATCCAGGGTGGAGAAGTTGTGCACCGCGGTGCGCAGCCGGCCCATCGTCGCCGCCGCGTGCAGCCCGTGACCGACGACGTCACCCATCACCAGGGCCACGCGCCCGCCCGGAAGCGGAATGACGTCGAACCAGTCCCCGCCCACCCCCGCCTCAGCGGGCAGATACCGCCAGGCGACCTCGAGTGCGTCCTGCTCCGGCTTCCCCCGCGGCAACAGGCTGCGCTGCAGCGTCACCGCCATCGCGTGCTCCCGGGCGAACCTCCGGGCGTTGTCGATGGCCACCGCCGCCCGCGCTGCCAGTTCCTCCGCGAAGGCGAGATCCTCCGGTTCGAACGCCGGGGAACCCGCCGTCCGGTAGAAGTTGGCCACGCCCAGCGGTACGTTCCGCGCCCGCAGCGGCACGGTCACCAGCGACCGCAGCCCGCACTCCAGGGCCCTCCGGGCGCGCTCAGGATCCTGTTCCCGCCAGCCGTGTGCCTGCCGCAGATCCGCCTCCAGCATGACCCGCCCCTCCTGCAGCGTGAGCATCTGCGGGGTGCGGGCCGAGAACGTGATCACTTCGCCCAGTGGATACACCGGCATGATCCGCTGTTCGCCGCCGATCGCCGCCCGGCGCAGATGCCGCCAGCCCTCGGCCGTCGGCTCCCACCCGCGCAGCACCGCCTCGAGCAGATCCACCGTCACGAGGTCGGCGAACTGCCGCGCCGCCACGTCGGCCAGCTCCTGGGCGGTATGCCCCACATCCAGCGTCGTCCCGATTCCCACCCCGGCCTCGTAGAGCAGCTTCAGCCGCTCCCGCGCGACCTCGGCCCGGCCCGACACCACCGCCAGCTCCGTGGTGTCGCGGAGGGTCACCACGCTGCCTCCCCGGTCGGCCCGCGGGTACGTGGGCCGCTTGTTCACCGCGAGCAACCGGTCCCCCGCGAGAAGCACCTCATCCGTGACCGCCTCCGGCGACGACAGCAGCCGCATGACCGGCTCCGGCAGTCCCAGCTCCTGCACCGAGCGCCCCTGGCCGCCCGCCGGCAGTCCGAGCAGCCGCGTCGCCTCGTCGTTCGCCAGCAGCAGGCGTCCGTCGGCGCCGGTGATCAACACCCCTTCCCGCA
The DNA here is from genome assembly GCF_043088925.1 of Streptomyces sp. NPDC014006. Lineage (NCBI taxonomy): Bacteria > Bacillati > Actinomycetota > Actinomycetes > Kitasatosporales > Streptomycetaceae > Streptomyces > Streptomyces sp. NPDC014006. Next base: position 528,614 of record NZ_JBICAJ010000004.1, read on the forward strand.
CCGCGCGCAGGACCGCGTCGTGGTGCTCGTACAACCGCGCCAGCTCGTCCGGGGCCAGGCCGCGCGTCTGCCGCCGCAGCCGCCGGGACACCAGCGTCGTCCCCGTCACGGCCAGCGCAAGCGCGGCCGCGCCGCCGGCCAGGATGATCGGCAGCTGCGGCAGCCACAGCCACGCCACGTTCTTGACCGTGATCCCCGCGGAGACCAGGCCGACCACCTTGCCGCGCGAGTCGGTCACCGGGACCACCGCCTGCACGTCCGTCCCCTTGCCCGCGGGCAGCGGCGGCCCGCCGGCCTGCTCGACGACGGTACGGCCACGCAACGCCGGTGCAATGGTGCCGACGAACTTCTTCCCGATCTCCCGCCGATAGGGGTACGTGTAACGGATCCCCTTCGTGCTCATGGCGACCACGAAATCCACGCCCGCGCGCTTGCGCGCCTCCTCGGCCCGCGGCTGGAGCACCGCTGACGGATCCCGGCTCTGCAGCGCCGCGGCCACGCCAGGGGCACTCGCGAACGACTGGGCCGCGACGACCGCCTCCCGTCGCCCCTGCCGCAGAGCGTCATTCGCCGTCTGGAGCACCATGCCCACCACCGCGGCCACGACCAGCAGGACCACGATGACGACCTGGAGAAGGAACACCTGACCGGCCGCACTGTGCGGGTCCAACAGGGAAGCACGACGTTCGTGCGAGCGTCCGACGGGCGGATGACGTTCCCGGCCCCGACGGCGCCCGAAGAATGCCTCCATACTCCCTTGATAACACCACTGTGGGGAAGCCGATGCTGATCTGGTCCGTCGTGCGGCTGCCGCGTCACGGCCCGCCAGAGGGCGTTCGACGGAGGAAGGAGCATCCGCATCGGGGCGGGAACAGGGCGTCGGAGGCGTTCCTCGCCTTGTTCGGTGATCGGCACGCCATGGCCCCGCCCCAGCCCACGACCGGGCACAGCGCCGCACCCGCGGGCCGCAGTGGCCCGTCGGCGCGCATACGCGGCTGCGCTCTCACCGGCCGGAGCCCAATATCCCCCGATAAGATGCTTTTGTGATCAGGACAGGACGGCCTCAGCACCACCGCTCTCCCTACCGTGGTCGACGCGACGCCGCACTGCTGTCCCCGGTGCTTCTCACCGTCCTCATCACGGGCCTCGCCTTCGCCACCCCCCGGGAGATCGCCTTCAGCCGTCTCCTGCCCGCCGCACCCGCCCTCGCCGCCGCGATGTGGCCTGTTCTGGCGACGCTCCTCCTCGGGGGCTTCTGCCTGCTGGCCATGATCGGGCTCAGCTTCTTCTACTCCGATCTGGGTACGTCCTACACCGTGGCTGCGATCGTCGCGGTCACTTTGGCGGCCGCCTATACGAGCCACCTCCGACTCCAGCGAGAGGAGACACTCTTCCAGGTCCGGCTCGTCGCCGATGCGGCGCAGAAGGTGCTGCTGCGTCCGCTGCCGCGCCGTGTCCAGGACGTCGATATCGAGTCGCTGTATCTGGCGGCCCAGGAGCAGGCCCGGATCGGGGGCGACTTCTACGAGGTGGTCGACACGCCGTACGGGGTCCGGCTGCTCATCGGTGACGTGCGCGGAAAGGGCTTGTCGGCGGTCGGGGCGGCCTCGGTGGTGATCAACTGCTTCAGGGAGAACGCGTACGACCAGCCAGACCTGAGGGGCATCATCCATCGCCTGGACATCAGCATGGCCCGCTACAGCGTCGCGATTCCGGACCCGGATCAGCCCGAGCACTTCGCCACCGCTCTGATCGCCGAGATCCCGTACGACAGTGGAAATGTCAACGTCCTCAACTGTGGACACCCCCCACCAGTGCTGATGCGGGGCGGAGAGATCCGCGTCCTGGAGCCCACCGTCCCCTCGCCGCCTCTCAACCTCGCGACGCTCCTCGGAGACGACTACATCGTCGACACCTTCGCCTTCGCCTCGGGCGACCAGATGCTGCTGTACACCGACGGTGTGACGGAGACCCGAGACCACACGGGCACGTTCTTCCCGCTGCCGGAGTGGATGCGGCAACTCGGCCCGGCGACGCCCCGTGAGCTGCTGGACCGGCTGCACGGCGACCTGCTTCACTACAGCGGCGGAAGGCTCGAGGACGACATCGCGGCCGTCGCCGTCCGCTGCAGGCGACCCTGGACTCAGGAGCACCCCGCGTAGGCGGTGGAAGCCGAGGTGCGGCTGCATCCGCTCCCGATGCGAGGGCACGCGCCGACCGTGCGGCGCGCGCCCTCTGCGGCAGGGGCTGCCGGCCCCGTCCGGGTCGCGCATCCACCCGGACCACGCTCACCGGCCGGGCCATGTCGTCCGCAAGGTCTGGGTCGACGGCGGCTACCGCCAGCACCTCGTCGAACATGCCGCCACCCTCGGCATCGACATGGAGATCGGCGCACGCACACCCGGGACCAAGGGCTTCACCCCGATCCCGAAGCGGTGGGCGGTCGAGCGCACCTGCGGCCGGCTCATGCTCCACCGCCGCCTCGCCCGCGACTATGAAGCCCTGCCCGTCCGCTCCGAAGCCATGATCCACCTCACCATGACCGACCTCATGGCCCGCCGCCTCACCGGCGAGAGCACCATCTCCTGGCGCGACGCGACACCAGAGACAAAACAGCCGATTCCGGGATAAAGCATCGGGCGAACACGACCTCTTATCGTGCATCCCCGCTGCCTCCCGGGCCGAGGCATCTTCTCCGCCTCGGCCCGGTCGGCTGTCAGGTCCGAGGAATCGCCTGGCTCGAGGAGCCGCCGGCTCCGGGCAGGCCGCCTTTGTCCTCTGCGGACCAGGTGCGGACGGCCGGGCCGTGCGGTCCGCCGACCAAGCTGCTCAGGATCTGAGTGTGGGCGCTCAGCGCCGGGGGGCTCAGCACCGCATCGTGAACGAGGAAGACCGCGTCGGGTCCGACCTCCCTGACGTAGTCGACGACCTCGGCCAGCTTCACCCACGGCGCACCGGCCGGCGCGAGGAGCGTGCGCACCTCCTCCTCGGGGACAGTGAGCGCGTCGCCCGGGTGGAAGACTCCGTCGACCAGGAAGCCGACGTTGTCGAACTCGGCGAAGTCGCGGTGGATGGTGGCGTGCTTTTCCCCGTACACGTGGAATTCCAGAGGGCCGACGTCGAAAGCGTCGCCGTGCCGGACGGTATGGACGCGCCCGCCGAGGTCAGTGAGGTGGCGGGCGACCGCCGGGTTGGTCCAGATCTCGATGTCGCCCCCGGCCTGCCGCAGCCGGTCGGGGACGAAGTGGTCTATGTGCTCATGCGTGACAAGCACCGCGTCGGCTCCCTCCAGGGCGTCCGGATCGCTGAAGCAGCCGGGGTCGATGACGACGGTGTAGCCCTCGTGCTGCAGTCGTATGCAGGAATGCCCCAGTGAGGTGATCTGCATGGCTGGTCTCCCTTCTATTTAAACAGCATGACTGTACAGCATTGCTGTACACCTATCCTGCGGGTACGGTGATGCCGTGAACGAGCAAGAGATCGCGAGCGACCTGCGAGCCGCCGCCGGAAACCTGGTGCGGCGCGCACGAGCCACCGATGCCATGCCGCAGGCGCAGGCCGCGGTACTGGGCTACCTCGACCGCGAAGGGCCCATGACCACCAGCGAGCTCGCTGCCCGGCAGCAGGTCCGCCACCAGTCGGCGGCGCGGGTCGTCGGCCAACTCGTCGAACTAGGCCTCGTCCGCCAGAAGCCCCACCCGGACGACAGGCGCAAGGTCCTCGTCGTGCTGACCGATCCGGGCCTGCAGGCACTCCAGGAACGTCGCGGCCGCCGAGCCGACTGGCTCGCCGAAGCCATCAGGGCAGAGCTGGCCCCCGCCGAACAGCAACAGCTCGCGGAGTCCGTCACCCTCCTCAAGCGGCTGGCCCGGCACGGCGATCACAGCTGACCGTCCCCTGTCTCCGGAGGAAGTACCTCAGAGGGGTTCCCGTAGTACGCGCAGAAAACGGGTATGAGTGGTTGAGGTCCAGCACATCCCGGTGAGATTGATCTTGCAGGATGCCCCGGCTCCCGCCGGGGTTCTTGTGTACGGGGGTGGCGTTGTGCTCCGGGCTCCGTGGCGTCGGGCCAGGGCCCGAAGGGGCCGTGTTCTCCACGACCGGAGGTGCCCAGCGCACCAGGAGCCTGGACGGCCTCCTTCGGTGCGTCGGCGCGGACCCGGGACGCAGGCGGCGGTCAGTGGGCTGGTGGGCGCGGGTCACGACGAGGTGGCCGAGGTGCGGTGTCGAACTTGGCTGGGCTTCTCGCAGTTCTGCGGGCGTGAGGGCGGCCTCCGTCTGATCCTGTTGCTCCGTCAGGTTGGTCAAGAAGCCTTGTGCAGGGAGACGACGGCCTGCACCAGGGCGTGCGGGGCCTCCCAGTTCAACATGTGTCCGGCGCCCGGCACGGTGACCAGCCGTGCGCCCGGTATTCCGGTGGCCAGGCGCCTGGCGTGGCTGGCGGGTGTGCTGCGATCGGCCGAGCCGACCATGACGACGGTGGGGACCGTGATCTCGGTCAGACGAGGGTAGCGGTCCTCACGGGCGAACGCCCGCACGACCGGCACGAGGGAGCGGTGGTCCTGGTGGAGGAAGACCTCGAGGAAGACCGCGATCATCGCTGGAGAGGGGTGTGTTCCGCACTGAGCGGCTCCGAAGAGGATTCCGCCCGTGCGGGTCCGTGCCAGCCGCTGGAGGATGCCCGTCTCCAGCAGCGGGATCTGCAGCCGGTTATGCGGCGCTCCGTCATAGATACGGCCCGCCCAGGTCGCGAACAGCACCAGACCGTGCAGCCGCCGGGCGACGCCGGGATGGTCGAGCACGGCACGAAGCGCGAGGAATCCGCCCATGGAATGCCCGACGAGCACCCCGTCGCGTACGTTGAAGTGTTCGAGGACCGCCAGGTAGTCCTGCGCCATGGGTCCGGAGCCGATGCCGTCCGCGCCGCACGTCGACCGTCCATGGCCACGCTGATCGAAGACGATGACACGGTGACCGCTCGCCACCAGGGTGGCCTGCACCAGATTCCACTCCAGGAGAGAGACACCGTATCCGTGGGCCAGCACCACCGGTGGCCCGTCACCCGCGACGAGGGTGCGCAGCACCGTCCCGTCGGGGCGAGAGAGCAGCACTTCCTCGCCCTCGGGCTCGCGGCGGAGCCGTTCGTAAGAGACTGGATCCGGCCGACGTTCGATCCGGTCGGCCGCTGCCCGCGCCGCGATGGCTGCGGCGGCCGCCGCAGCGGCCCCCCAGACCAGTCGCATCTTCATCAGACCCCCTGAACCTGCCCCCGTGTTGTGTCAGGCCGGGTCGAAGCGCGCTGACGGCGCCCATTGTGTATCTCACTAGGACTGCGGCGCGTCGAGAATGTAGCGGATTGGCTCAGAAGCTTTGTTCCAAGGGACGTGCGCGGTCAGGTAGTTGCCGGTGAGGTATGAACTCCGTCTTGATGGGAGAGATGGGCCCTTGTGCTTCCTCGATCTGCCGGGCAGATCACGGACGTACTGCGCACGAGCCCTCACAAGGTGCCGCTCGTGGGCATCGGACTGAGTCAGCAGCTGAAGAAAGAAACGAGACGTGCATATCCGAATCGCTTGTCGCTCAGCGCTCGCCGCCGTTCTGCTCTCCTTCGCGGCCGTTCCGGCGTCCGCGGCCGGCGAGGGGGCAGGGGCCGACCGCTCCTGTGGCGATCTGCGGTTGACGGGCTCACTGCCCGCACCGCCCGTGGGCATGGCCGTACAGCAGGAGGTCTCGATCGGCGTGGACTGCAGGCCACGGCTCGGTGAGGTGCGGCTGACGCCGCTCGGCCGGGCCGGTGGAACCGCGGCAGGGGCCGGGACCAAAGAAACCGAGAGCGGCTGGCATCGGATCTCCAGCTGGAACGAGATGTACGACTGCTGCCATATCCGCATGACCGCCCTGTACTTGACGTCGCACTGGGCCACCGAAGGCGGTCGCGTCGTGAGCGCGGGCGCAGGCGCCACCCAGCAGTGGAACCGTGAGCCGTGGGATGCGGGTTGGTCGCGGAAGTCGGCCACCGAGGGCGTCGACTGCGCCACCGGCTGCCCCGCCTCCCGCAGCGAGGCACACGCGGACTTCACCTACCGCGGAATCTTCGACGCGACCGGGGCCTGGTACGCCAACACCCACCGCTCGTACGTCGACCTCAAGGCCGACGGCACCGCCTTGTGCCACTTCGAGGTGAACCTGCGTCACACCTTCATCGGCTGGAACTGGCGGCGCGGCTGCGCCTGACCGGCCCCGACGACGGCCGGAGCGCGCCGCACCGCGCAGCAATCGTCAACTGGGCTTTCGTCCCTCTTCCTGGCTCCCATAGGACAGGGGTCGCTTCCGGCGGCACGCGCAACCCGGACAGCGCGCCGCAGGGGTGGGCGCCATCGCGGAGGCAAGGCTCGCCGGGATGTGCACACGTTCGGCGGCGGCCGCGGCCCGGCCGGCTCCGCTGTGGGCAGGCCGGGGGCGGGGCCCGCACACAGCAGGGAGGGCTCGCCGCTGACCGACGGACCAAGACGGTAACCGGCTGGAACAGGCCGGCCGGAACAAGCGCTCGGTGAGTTAGGACAACGCTTGGCTCGTGCCGCGTACGGCCGTGATGAAGCCAGTGCCGGACGGATTGGCTGTTGGCCGGCCGTAGTGGTCAGCGACGGCGTCCAGTGGATGGATCCGGGTGTGCCAGCCGTGGTCGCCGAGCCAGTCGGCGGTCCTCGAACCCAGGCCGCCCTTCCACAGCGAGGTGATGTGCGCGACCGACGGAGCGTCGAGAACGGTCTGCCCGCTGCGTCCCCGCTCCAAGACGAGCCGGCTGACCGGGGCGGACAGTTCACCGACCGTGGTGAGCAGCCCGGCCGCCTCCTCTGCGGTGAGATAGACCAGCAGGCCTTCGACCCCCCAGGCGGTTGGCTGCGCCGGGTTGAACCCCGCGTCGATCAGTCGATCGGCCCAGGCGGTATGCAGCAGGTCCGCGGGAAGGGCCGTTCTGTCGCAGCGCGCTACGGCGGACTCCGCCGCCAGCACACGGTGCTTGAACTCGAAGACCGGCGGCAGGTCGAGCTCGTACAAGCGGATCCCACGCGGCCAAGGGAGCCGGTAGGCGCGGGTGTCCAGCCCGGCTGCGAGCAGGACCACCTGGTTGCAGCCGGAATGCAGAAGCTGGTCGTCGTAGAAGCGGGTCCGGATCACCGTCTGGGCCCTCAGGACCTTCGCCAGCGGACCGGGGCTGTGCGGTCGCATCGGCTCTCCCGACGCGGCCAGAAAGGCTGCAGCATACGGGTCATTGAACAAGGCGTTGCCGGCTGCGCTCTCGTCAGCGCGGACCTGGGCCACGGCCAGCGCCGTTTTCGACACGGCGCTCAGCAGCTGCCACTTCGTCATGACGCCCCACCGTACAGCGCTGTCGATACATCTGTGGCGATCCATTGGCGCATTGGCGGAACACAGCTGTCAGACTCGGCGAGCACCTGACCCAGCTGAGCCGCACCCCCTGCTCGGGATCCGGGACGGTGAGATGATCGAACTGCGGGATGCCCCCCCGCCGAGGGCACCAGTAGGTGTCCCAGTTCCGGAAGCCCTCAAGCACGATCTGCGTCAACACCTCTCGCAGCAGCGGGGTATGCCGACTGTGCGGCGTGGTCAGTCCCAAGACCTGCTCGGCGAACGTCATCGCTGTGCAGGCAGGGTTCGCACGTTGGCGGCCGCGTCGTATCTTGATGCGGCCGAGAGCGTCGTAGGCGTACGTGGTGCGGCGCCCGCTGGTGTCCTGGGTGACGGTGAGCTGATTGAGCCGGTTGGACCCGAGCAACCGCTTGCGGCCGTAGGGGTCCGTCAGGGTCGTCGGGTTGCCTGCGGCGTCGTAGCTGTAGGTGGTGGTGCAGTCAGCGGGCGTGTTGCCGGTGAAGTAGCCGCCGGGGGGGGGGATTGCGGCCGCCCATCCGCGTCGTGGACCCGGGTCCGCTTGCGGCCCAGCGCAGTGGTCTCCGAAGTGCGGTTCCCGTCAGCGTCGTGACCATAGGTGGTGACCTTGCCCAGCGGATCGGTGATCTGCGTGACGTTGCCGTTGGCGTCGTAGGCGGTCACCGTCCGGGTTCTGTCATGTTCACCCCAGCGGCGGCGAGTTGCCGATCAGCGGGGCGAGGTCCGCCCCCGAGCGCGCACCCGCGGCAGCGGCTGGCCCTTGGCCGCGGTGATGGCGGCGAGGAGGTTCTCGGTGCTGGTTGCGCCCATCCGCTCCAGGCTCATCAGGTGCTCGCGGGTCAGGGTGGACAGGTCGGCGAGATCGGCGACGAGGCCGGCGCCGCCCTGGATGGGCTCGATGACGACGAGGGCCGTCTCCTCGGTGACGAGCCGGACGACGCGTGTGTGGCCGAGGCCCTCGATGTCGAGCTGGTCGCGGCCGGCCGCGTAGGACAGGGCGGTGGGTCCGGCAGATCGCCGTCCGACCGCAGGAGCGTGCCGGGGCGCGGCCGGACACCAGGCCAGGAGCGCGTGGCCGGGGCCGGCCGCGGTCGGGCCGGTGGGGGAGAGGGACCATGCGCGCCGGAGATCGGTGGCTTCGAGACGGGCGAGGGGGAAGCGACGGGCGACCAGCGTCGCGACTGTCTCCCTCAGGGCCCAGGCGACGTAGCCGGTGGGCCAGTCGGCGGGGGAGTGGCCCAGGTCCAGGTCGACGTGGTGGGTCTCCAGTTCCCGCCAGGCGCGGCACAGCGTGAACCAGGCGGGGTGCCGCCGTCCCGCGAGGGCGGCGACCAGCGTGGGCCAGCGGTCGGCGGCCCCGGCGGTTGGTCGGCCGCCGGGCCTGAGGGTCCGGTCAGGCGGAACGCTGGATCGCCGAGGCCGGGCCCTCGATGGGGGGCCACCACCGTGACGGCGATGCGGAACCGCGGGTCGAGCGCGCAGATCTCCTCGACGAGGTCCTCGCCCACCGCGCCGCGGCCCGTCCGGACGAGCATCGTCCGGCACCCGGCCGCAGCGCCGGCCTGAACGTCAGTGATCGCGTCGCCGATCATCCAGCCCTCCTTCAGGCGGCATCCCCACGCGCGCGAAGCGGCAATCAGCATGCCGGGCTCCGGTTTACGGCACATGCAGCGGCGGGCTGGGTCGTGCGGGCGGATCACACCGAGTCACGCTCGATGACCGCCTGGTTGGTCACGATGACGAAGTCACGGCACGCGCTCAGACGGCGTACTGCGTCCACCGCCCCCGGGATCAGCACGACATCGGAGGCTCGGCGTACGTGGGCGCCGCGGTTCTCGATCAGTACACCGTCACGGTCGAGGAAGACGGTCGGTCGTCCCGTCCGCCCGTCTCGCTCGCCAACATGCCGGATCATCACGCAAGGCCGGTCGGTTGTCACGATGAGTCTGCTTCTGCTTCGCCTGACACAGTTGCTGCGTAGACCGAGTCGCGTGGGCGGCTGCCGATCACGCGGGGCACCGTCGCGAGCCGTCGTCCCTTCGCCGGTCGGCGTCTGGCTCCGCGCTCAGTGTGAGCTTGACAAGCCAGCCATGGTAACGGAACCGGGCACCCCGCCCGATCCGCGTCCCACGACCCGTGCTCGGCACGCCACTCGGCTCACTGTCTCGCCCTTACCGGTTACACCGGCCCCGAGCGTTCGACACCGCGATCACCGGGCCCCTGCCTGCGTAAACTGCCTGGCACCCCGGCAGCCCCGCCGCGGGACGCGCCAAGTAGGCCCACCGGGTCGTCACCGCATGCCCGGGCTGCGGGCGAGGCAAGAAGGCGACGATGAAGGAACCCCTCCCGGGTGAGCAAGGCCTCAACTGCGGCTACCGGCGCAAGGGTCAGTGGTCTCCTGTGCCCCAGGGGGACGGATCATGGGTGGCTCCATCACCATAGGTGCCGGCCGGAGCGGACGAGGAAGAGCAGGTCGAAGAGGACGAAGGAATCCGCACGAACCTGTGCGTGCCGGTCGGCGCGACGGTGCCCGGGCCCGACACCGCCACGATGATCATGATGTGTCATTTTCGGACCCGGAATTGTCGATTTCCGGACTGAACCCGCGGTCACACTTTACAGATGTAGTCACCACCGACCGAGAATGATTCGGAAGTACGACGTCCGATCTACTGGTCAGTACGACCGAGCACTCCGCTCACGTTCAGCACCTCGTGGCAGCCCTGCGCCCGCCGTCCGGTGGCCGGCGTGCCCGGCTTCGCGCAGGTCACTTCGATGGTCACGGTGTCGTTCGCGGAGATCTTGATGGGGGTGACCCAGTGGTAGTCCTGGTTGCGGAAGGTCTCCAGCGCAATCGTGGTGATCTTGCGGTCGCCGAAGGTGATCGTCATGACCCCTTCGTCACCCTGGAAGTTGGCAACGACGATGTCCGTCACACCGAACACGCTCTGCTCGGGCACCTTGTACGTCCCGGACTTGGTTTCTCCGCCGGAGGTTTTCAGGTCGATCGTCGCCGAGCTCTGCTGTCCGTCGGCCGCCGTGCCGGGCCCGGCCCCGGTGCCGCCGTCGCCGGCCCCCGGCCTTTGGCTCTGCCCCTGGCCAGGCTTGCGGACGCCGGGCGGAGCGCTCGCGCCGCCGGCGTCGCCCGACCCGCCGGCGTCGCCCGGATCCCCGGCCGTGGTGGGGCGCGGCTGCACCGCCTCGTGCGCCGCCTCCTTCGCGGCGCTGCGCACCGCGGGCCGGACCAGCGCGAACCACGCCAGCAGCAGCGCCAGCAGCGCCGCGAGCAGGGCGATCAACCACTTCGGGAACAGCGGGATCTGAACGAACTCCGCCTCCAGCGCGGGCCGGTGGACGCTGTCGTCCGGCCGCGCTGCGTCCTGCTCCCCGGTCTCGGCGGCGACCACCGTGAACGGCCACACCACCGGGGCACCGAACCACACCGGCTTGCCGGTGCGCACCCGCAGCCCGGTCTCCGCCGACTCGCCGGGCTCCAGCCTCGGCTCGGCCGGGCTGAACGCGAACGCCAGCTCCTCGCCCGCCTGGCCCGGAGTGAAGCCCACCTGCACCGGAGTGTTGCCCTCGTTGCGCACCGCCAGCCGGTAACGGCCACGCAGCCAGCCGCGCCGGCGGCGCGGGAGCAGCTCGGTGCGCAGCTCGTGGAACTCCTCGATGTGCACGGTGGTCTCGGGAACCCGCACCGCGTCGGGGTGCTCGGCCGGCAGGACCCGCACCGCGAGGGGCGTCTCTCCGGCCCGGACCTCCGGGGAGCGCGGCGGCTCCAGCCGGATCGTCACCGTCTCGGACGTGCCCGGGTACAGGGAAACGCGCGCGGGTTCCACGGTGGACCAGGGCGCGCAGTCCCCGACGACCTCCAGGCTGTAGGCCTCGACGATGTCGCTGTCGTTCCGGACGGTGAGAGTGGTCGTCGCGGTGCCGCCCGGGGCCACCGTCACGACCGGGATGTCGAGTCCGGGCGTACCGGGACCGGAAGAGGCTGCAGAAGGCGTCACACCGCCACGCTAGAAGCGTCCGCCCGGCCACGCCGAGGGACGCGAGGGCAACAACCGGGCAGTTCCGGTGCCCGCACGGCCACCGTCAACTCGCCGTCGGAACCGTGTTGTTGAGGTCACTTCCCGGCGCCCGCGCGCCGCCTTCGCGGGTCGTTCCGTCCAGACGATCCTCCCCTCAGCTCACGAAGAGGTGACGGCACCCGTTTCCCGTCAGGTGACCGCACCCACGTCCCCCGTGCAGAGAAGAGCAGCTTCGCCATGTCCCTCGCCACCTCCCACGAACCCCTCACCGCCCCCGCGTACCTGGCCGCCCGCCCGGGCCCGTCGCCACGGGTGAGCGTGACCGTCTACGCCGCCGATCCGATCCTGCGCGCCGGCGTCGTCCAGCAGTTACGCCAGCGTCCCGAGATCGACCTGCTCGGCGACACCGGCCGCGAGGCCGCGCAGGTGTCCCTCGTGGTCGTGGACACCGTCGACGACCACGTGGCCGACCTGCTCGACCGGCTGCGCGTCAACTCGGCCACCCGCGTCGGCCTCGTCGTCGGCACCCTCGGTTCCGGCGCGCTGCAACGCGTCCTGGAGTGCGGCGTCCCGGCGGTGCTGCGGCGCGCGGAGGCCGACCAGGACCGGCTCGTCCATCTGGTCCAGGCCGCGGCCAACGGCGAGGGCGTCCTCCCCGGCGACCTGCTCGGCAAACTGCTCAGCCAGGTCGGCAGCGCGCAGCGCTCCGCCCTCGACCCGGGCAGCGTGTCCCTGTCCACGCTGTCCACCCGCGAGGCGGACATGCTGCGCCTGGTGTCGGAGGGCCTGGACACCGCGGAGATCGCCCGCAAGACGGCGTACTCGGAGCGGACGGTGAAGAACGTCCTGCACGAGATCACCACCCGGCTGCAACTGCGCAACCGCGCCCACGCGGTGGGGTACGCGCTGCGCAACGGGCTCATCTGAGGGCGGCCGGGCACACCGCGCTGCCCGAAAGCACACCGCGCTCTTCCCCCGGACACGGCCCCGCGGCCCTGCCGGCCGGCGTCCGTCCGGCGCAGGGTGGCCGGGGCACACCCACGTGTGCCGCACCAGACCGCGAGGGGGACCTCCATGCGAACCGCTGGCCGCGGCGGGCGGTACCGCCCGGGCAGACTCGGGATGTCGTTGCTGCTGCTGGTCCCCCTGCTCGGGGTGACCGCGGCGGCCGGACCGGGCAGCGCCGGATCCGTGCCGAGGGCCGCTGCCGCCCCGGCGGACGCCACCCGGATCGCCTACGCCGGCACCCGGCACCGCAGTCTCGGCCGGGTGGCCACTGACACCCGCTCCGACGCGCTGTTCGGCGAGGCACCAACCCACCAGGACGTCCAGCCGTCCGCGCTCGGCGACCTCATGGTCTTCGCGAGCCTGCGCGACGAGCGGCAGCCGCAGATCTACCTGCGCGCGGCCGACGGCTCCGTACGGCGCCTGACCACCGGCATGGACGCGGCGCACCCCCGGCTCACCCCGGACGGGCGCTCCGTGGTGTTCGACGCGTCCGGGCCGGGCGGGCCGGGCGGCAGGAAGGAGCGCGACCTGTGGCTGGTGCGCACCGACGGCACCGGTCTGACCCGGCTCACCGACACCCCCGCGAACGAGGAGTGCCCGACGGTTTCCGCCGACGGACGGCGCCTGGCGTACGCGAGCGACGCCGACGCCGTGGCCGGCGAGCAGATCCACGTGCGGCCGCTGGCCGGCGGGACCGCGACCCGGGTCACCGACCCCGCGAACGGCACCGCCACCGACCCGGTGTTCAACCCGGTCGACGACGCTGCGCACCGCGACCTCATCGCGTACACCGGCGTCGCGGCCGGGCAGCGCGATCCCAGGCTCCGGGTGACCGACGGGACCACCGACGAGCCGCTGCTGGCGGGCGCGCAGGCCGGCTGGCGCACCCGGGGGGCAGCCTGGCTGCCCGACGGGACCGACGTGCTGTTCCTCAGCCCCGACCGGCCGTGCACCTGCGAGGGGAACTGGGACCATGTGTTCCGCGTGCCCGCGCATTCCGAGGCCACGCCCCAGGTGGTGCTCAGCGAGAACCGTGAGGTCACCTCGGTCACCTGGCTCGGACCGCGCGACCGCGGCCGCGCGGTCGTCGAACGCGACACGGCGGCCGACGGTCACGAGGTGACGCTCCAGGACGTCCGGGCGGACGGCTCCGACCCGCGCGACCTCGGGTTGCCGATCCTCAAAGAGGACCCGGCGGCCGACACGAACACCGACCCGGCGAAGGACCCGCTGTTCCGGCCCTCTGCGAAGTTCGACCCGTGGACCGAGCGGCAGAACTACACGCCCGACGGCCGCCGCATCGCGGTGACCCGCTTCGAGGACGGCGGCGACGGCCGGGTCGAACGGATCTGGATGGTGGACGCCGACGGCCGGAACCCTGCCAGGCTGCCCCTCGCGGGGCGCGGCGAGACCGACTGGGACACCGATCCGACGTTCTCCCCCGACGGCAAGCACCTCGCGTTCACCCGCACATCGCCGGGCGGCGTCGGTGGGCCCAGCCGCATCCTGATCGCGGACGTCGCGACGGGTGCGATCACAGGGGAGATCACCCCGCCGGCCGGGGAGCGGGCGGGCGGCGACGCCCAGCCCGCCTGGTCCTCGGACGGCACGACCCTGGCGTTCACCCGCAACGAGGTGATCGGCGGGGGCGGCGGCAACAAGCACGTGTGGATGGTGCCGGTGACCCGGCTGGACCGGCAGCGGGACCTGAGCGCCACCATCTGCCCAGGCGCCTGCGAGGTCATCGACGACAGCCCGGCGTTCTCGCCCGACGGCCGCTCGCTCGTCTTCAACCGCAAGAACGGCGGCGGCCGGATCGACGAACACGCCGGCCTCGTCCTGACCTCCCTCGCCGGCGACGACTGCCAAGTGCTGCTGCCGCCCACGGCCCGCGACCTGCCAGGCGCGTGCCGGCGCGAACTGCCGGAAGCCACCGGCCCGTTCCAGCCGCGTGACGCTGCCTGGACCGCCGACGGCACCCGCCTGGTGATCAGCGCGCGCCCCGATCGCGCGGTCAACAGCCCCGAGGAACTGAAGGTGCTGGACCTTGCCACCGGGAAGCTCACCCATCTGATGACCTCGCTGCCGGGCCGGCAGAAGGAGCCGAGCGTCCAGCAGTCGGTGAACCTCGCGGTCCGGGCGCCCGGCACCACCCCCGAGGTCACCGTCGACACCTCCACCACGATCGGCGTGGACCTGGTGAACAAGGGGCCCGCCGCGTCCCCCGGCACCACCCTGACCATCGCCCCGCCGTCCGGCGTCGGCGTCACCGGGGTCACCTGGCCCGGTGGCACCTGCGACGCCACGGCGCTGACCTGCGACGTCGGCGTCGTGGGGCCGGGCGCCACCGTCACCGTGGACGTCACCCTCACCGGCCTCAGCCCCGGCGACCAGCCGGTAGGCTGGTCGGTCACCGGCACGGTGCTCGACCCGGAGCCCGGCGACAACGCCGGCCGGACCGTGGTCCCGGTGCGCGAGGCCGCACCGCCCCCGCCCCCGCCGACGCCCACCCCCACTCCGATGCCGACCCCGGCTCCGACGCCGCCCCCGGCTCCGAAACCCAGGCCGACGCCCACCGTGCCGCCCGAACCGCCCGCGCCTGCGGCCGGGCCCGGGGTACGGGTCACCGCACAGCCCAACCCCGGCTACGTCGGCGGGCGGGTCGTGGTGACGTACACCGTGCGCAACGGCCGCAACGCGCTAGCGACCGGACTGCGGCTGCGCATCGGCCTGCCCCGCGGCATCCCCCACAACGGTCCGCCGCCCGGCTGCGACGCCACCTGGGAGTGCGCGCTGCCCGACCTGGAACCGGGCACGAGCACCGTCGTCCGCATAGTGCTCAGCCCCGACAAGGCGATGACCGGCCGGGTCACCGGCCGGCTCACCACCACGGGCACCGACGCCGACCCGCGCGACAACACCACCCGGACACGGCTGCGCATCCTCCAGCCGCGCATCGTTGCGGTGCCGGGCATCGGCAAGCCCGGCTTCGTGACCTCCGTGCGCGGCAAGGACTTCCCGCCGGGAGCGCCGGTGCGCTTCACCTGGAAGCCCGGGATCACCGCGGCGGCGGCGCCGACCGTCCCCGCGCCCGACGGCACCTTCATCGGCCAGCTCCTCATCCTCGCCAAGGACCAGACAGGACCGCGCGTCATCACCGCCAAGGGGCCCGGCTTCTCCCCGGTGACCACCGACTTCCTGGTGGTCAACGGCAGCATCCAGCCCCCGGACGAGGTGACCCGTCGGTGATCCACGAGGTCGACGAGGCCCTGCGCCGGCTGCTCGCAGAGTCCGGTCTTGAGGCGTCCGGCGTCGAGGTCGTCTTCGACGCCCCCACCCGCGACTGGGCCGCGCGTCGCAGCGCCCCCACCGTATGCGTCTTCCTGTACGACATCCGGGAGGACGCCACCCGGCGCGGCAGCGGCGCCGGGGAGGTGTACGACGCGGACGGCCACCTCGTGGCGCGGCGCAGCCCGCCGCGCTGGTTCGAGCTGACGTACCTGGTCACGGCGTGGGCGAGCCGCCCGCAGGACGAACACCGCCTGCTGTCCCAGGTGCTGGGGACGCTGGTGTCCGCCGAGACGCTGCCCGGCCGGCTGCTCACCGGCACGCTCGCCGACCTCGGGCTGACCGTCGGACTGGACACCACCGGGGCCGGGGAGTACGCACCGTCCCCCGCCGACGTATGGTCGGCGCTCGGCGGTGAGCTGAGGGCGTCGCTCCAGGCCCGGGTGCGGGCACCGCTGGCCGGCGTGACCCGGGCGGCCGCCACGCCCGTCACCGAGGGCCTCGTCGTGCGCTCGGCCACCCGCGGCGCGGACGGCGCGGCGGCACCGGGCCGCCGGCTGCGCTACCGGGAGACGACCGACCCGGGCCCGGACGGCTTCGCCGGCCCCCGCGACCGCGGCCCCGCCCCCGCCCGCCGCCGCCGAGGAGACCGCCAGCCATGACCCCCACCCCGAACCGAACGTCCCCCACGGCCCGGGCGTCCGCCGCGTCCGGAGCGACGGCCGCCGCGCCCGGCACCGCCGCCACCCCCGTCGCGTCCGGCACGCCCGGGGCCGCGGCACCCGCCGATCCCGGCGCGCTCGAGACCACGCGTGCCGTGCCCGGGACCACCGCCGACGTTGCATCCGCCGTCTCGGGGTCCGAGCCCGGCACCACCGGCCGCGCTGCGTCCGCCGCCCCGGCACCTCCCGGCCCCGACCGGTCCGGTGCCGCGGCCGCCGGGGCCGTCGACGGCGGTCCCGGCGCCCCCGGCGGGACCGTTCCGCCCGTGCCGCCGGCGTCCGGCGGTGCGGAGGTGCTGTGGGGGCGGTTGGCACTCGTCGAGGAGCGGGTGCGGCGGGCCGTGGCCGGGCGGCGGGCCGGCGACCCCGATCCCGGTGATCCCTACCGCGGGCAGTACCTCGCGCCGGAGGCCGTCGCCCGGCTCCTGGACGAGCCGGGCGGCCTCGACGTACCCCCGCACGAGCCGTGGGAGCCGCCCGCCGGATCCGTCCTCGGCCGTCTCGCCCGGCGGTTCGGGCTGTCCCCGCTGGACCTGGACCTGCTCCTGGTCGCCCTCGCGCCCGACATCGACGCCCGGTTCGAGCGCCTCTACGGCTACCTCAACGACGACCTGACCCGCCGCCGCCCCACGGTCGGGCTCGCCCTGGAGCTGTGCGGGCCGGCCGGAGCGGTCGCCGCGCGGTTCCGGCTCGCCCCCGGCGCACCGCTTGTCGCCGGCGGCCTGGTGGAGGTCAGGGAGCCCGAACGGCCCCCGCTGTCCCGGGTGGTGACCGTGCCCGACCGGGTCACCGCGCACCTGCTTGGCCACGACCGGCCCGACGTTCGGCTCGCCGGCGTGCTCGACGAGGTCCACCCGGACCCGACCGCCGATCCCGCGGACGTGCAGGGGGCGGCGGCCGCGGCCGGCACCGGTATCGGGCTCGTCCATCTGCGCAGCCGGGGCGGCGACGCCGCCGGGCTCGCCGTCGCCGCCCTGCGCACGGCGGGACCACACCCGCTCGCCCTGGACGCGGCCGCGCTCGCCCGCCGCCCGGGCGACGTACCGGAACTGGCCCGTCTCGTGGCTCTGGAAGCCCGGCTCACCGGCGCCGCCGTCGTCCTCGGCCCCCTCCAGGCGCTCCCCGGGGAACCGGCCGAACGGGCCCGCGCCGTACGGGCGGTGTGCGCGGCACTGCGCGGCATCCCCCTGATCACGCACGGCTCGATCGGCTGGGACCCGGAATGGGCCGCCGACACGCCGGTCACCCTGGCCGTGCCGGCGCCATCGCCCGAGCGGCAGGCCGCCCGCTGGCGGCACGCCCTCCAACGGGCCGCCGCGCACGACGCCCACGGCCCGGGACGGCGCCTCACGGCGGACGACGTGCCGGACCTCGCGGAGGCCGTCGCCGCGCACCGCCTGGACGCCCGGCAGGTGGGCCGCGCCGCCGACGTGGCGGTGCGCACGGCCGCCGCCGCGGGGCGCCCGGTCGGCCCCGACGACCTGCGGGCCGCCGTGCGGGCGCAGAACGGCGCGGGGCTCGACCGGCTCGCCCGCCGGGTGGAGCCGGGCGTCGGCTGGGACGACCTGGTGCTGCCGCCGGCCACCCACCGGCGGCTGCGGGAACTCGCGCTGCGCGCCCGCCACCGCGAGCAGGTGCTCGGGCAGTGGGGGATGCGGCCCGGCGGCGGCCGCGGCCGCGGCGTGATCGCCCTGTTCGCCGGCGAGTCGGGCACCGGCAAGACCATGTCCGCCGAGGTCGTCGCCGCCGACCTGGGCATGGACCTGTATGTGGTGGACCTGTCCACGGTCGTCGACAAGTACGTGGGGGAGACCGAGAAGAACCTGGAGCGGATCTTCACGGAGGCGTCGGCGGTCAACGCCGTGCTGCTCTTCGACGAGGCCGACGCCATCTTCGGCAAGCGTTCGGAGGTGAAGGACGCGCACGACCGGCACGCCAACATCGAGTCGGCGTACCTGCTCCAGCGCATGGAGTCGTTCGACGGGATCGCGGTGCTGACCACGAACCTGCGGGCCAACCTGGACGAGGCGTTCACCCGGCGGCTGGACGTGGTCGCGGACTTCCCCGTGCCCGACGCCGGTCAGCGGCTCGCGCTGTGGGAGCGCTGCCTGGGCGGTCGGCTGCCCCGCGCCGCCGACCTGGACCTCGCCTTCTGCGCCGACCGCTTCGAGCTGGCCGGCGGTTCCATCCGGGCGTGCGCGGTGACCGCCGCCTACTTCGCGGCAGAGTCCGGCGCGCCGCTCACCATGCACGGGCTGGTGACGGCGATCGCGCAGGAGTACCGCAAGCTGGGCAGGCTGGTCCTGGAGGGCGAGTTCGGCCCCTACCTCCAGGCGGCCGTCGGCGCCTGAGCCGCGGCCGCCCCCGCCGGCCGGGTCATTTCTTCTTCCTGGCCTTGCTGTACTCGCTCACCCCGTCCTCGTACGGCACCGCCTCGAGGCCGGGGTCGGACACCATCGCGAAGTCGTCCGGGTTGCGGACCAGCCGCACGCTGCCGAACAGCTCCTCGGGGATGACCAGTTCGTCGGAGCCGTGGTACGTCATCACCGGCCCGGCGGCGTCGGCGGCGCCGCTCTCGCTTCCGCTCTCGAACGCGAAGCCGTCGTCGGAACCGCCGGAGGCCTCCACCACCTCGACGTCCTCGCGCACATAGACGGCGACCAGGAAGCCGCCCCACTGCCGTGCCTCCTTCTTCGCGGCACCGGAGCCGGACGCCGACTTCCCGGCGGGCGCGACGACCGGTGCGACGTAGAAGCCGTTCCCCTTGCCGGTGCCGGCTCCCTTGCCGAACTTCTCCGCGTCGGGTCCGTGCGCGATCAGACTGCCGATGCTCTCGACGTGGGTGCCGTGGAACCCGACCAGGCGGTAGCCGGACAGGCTCTGCGTTATCTCGGCCTGGCGCCGGGTACGGTCCTCGTCGGACATCTCGCGGCGGAACTCGTGCGGTTGCGCCAGGCCGATGTCGTCCTGGTCCCACTGGCCCTCGTCCCAGTCCTCTCCGGTGACGGACGGGGAGGAGGCGACGCTGGTGCTGTCCGACTCCTCGTCGCTGCTGCTCTCGCTGCTGCTGTCGCCGCGGGTCCGGGTGGGGCGGAAGAAGCCGCCGCCGCTCTCGCTGTCGCTGCTGGAATCGCTGCTGGAATCGCTTCCCTCCTGGGCCCGCGCCCGGGCTTCGACGACGGACCGCACCGCACCCCACACCGCGTCGCCGCCCACGGGGCCGTCCAGCCGCTGGAGTTGTGCGAGTACGCGCTGGAGGATGGCCGGTTCCGCCCAGTTGAGCGGGGCCGGACGGGTGGGGTGGCCCACCAGCCACACCATCAGGTCGGACGCGGAACGGATCGTGGTGGGGCCCTCGGTGCCGCCGCCCTGGATGTCGAGTTCCAGACGCTGGACGTCCACCGCGGCCCGCTGCACCGCCGGGCCGCCGGCCGCCGCCCGGTGGTCCACCGCGCGGGCCACACCGAGGTCGCCGGAGGCGTGCACATGCGCGTCCTGGGCCGGGGCCGGGGTGTTCATGACCCGGTGGGCGGTGGTCTCCGCCTCCTTCTCGAACCGGTCGGACGGGTCGGACACGCTCAGCCCGGCCCCGTTGTCGGTTCCGGCGACGGGCCCCTGGCGCTGCTGGACGACGTGGGTGAGTTCGTGCGCCAGGGTGTGCGAGTCGCCGCCGCCGTCGCCGAGGACGACGTGGCTGCCCGAGGTGTAGGCCCGGGCTCCGATGGCGCGGGCCGATCGCGCGGCCGCGGCGCCGGTGTGCAGGCGTACGTCGGAGAAGTCGGTCCCGAACCGCGATTCCATGTCCTGGCGGACCGGTGCGGCCAGGGGTTTGCCGGAGCCGCGCAGCACCTCGTGCACACCCGGGTCGGGCTGTTCCTCGACCGTCACGGGACGGACCCTGCGGGCGATCATGGCGGTGACCGCGGCGTTGCCCGCGTCGCCCTGCGCCGCCCGCAGTCCGTCGGCGGTGAGCGGTGGCGGCACGGCGGCGCCGGCGCCCGTCTCGCGGCGGGCGGCGGCCGGGCCGTCCGCGTCCTGCCGCACCTCGTCCTGCTCGGCGTGCGCCCCGGACCTTCGCATCGCGCTGCCTCCTCGTCGGCACACCCCTGCTGCGGCCCTCAGTGGACCGCCCGGCCCGCGGGGCCGTCCAGGGACGTACGGGCATGTCGGGGGGCAGGCGAGGGCGGCGAAGGGGCCGCCGCGGCGGACGGGAGGGGCAGCGGTGCTGCCCCCGGCATGGTCCCCGCGTCCCTGCCGGTCGCGGCCAACGGCCGCGCAGACTCGTCCTGGACACAGCTGGACGAGCCGAACGAGCCGCAGGACCCGAAGGAGCGAGCATGCCGACGTACCTCACCCCGGGCGTGTACGTGGAGGAGGTGCAGTCCGGTGCCCGGCCGATCGAAGGGGTCGGCACCGCCGTCGCCGCGTTCGTCGGATTCGCCGGGAACGGCCCGTTCCACACGCCGACGCTGGTCACGAGCTGGGACCAGTACACCCAGCTCTTCGGCGGCTTCACCGAGGGTGCCTATCTGCCGCACGCCGTCTACGGCTACTTCGCCAACGGTGGCGGCGCCGCCTACATCGTGCGCATCGGCGGGCACGCCGACGACGCCTCGGCCCCCGCGACGGGCGACGCCGCCCGGCGGCCGGCTCCGGCGGCGCAGCCGGTCGCCCTCGGCGGCTTCCTCGTCGCGGCCCGGCCCGGTGTCACCGGCGTCTCCGTGGAGATCGCGGACGCCGAGGGCGAGAACCCGCCGGAGGACCGCTTCAAGGTCCTGGTCCGCCAGGGCGACCAGGTCGCGGAGACCTACGAGGCCTCGGTCCGCAAGAACGTCAAGGGCTACCTCGTCAACCAGGTCCGCGCCTCCAGGCTGATCCAGGTCGCCGAGCAGCAGGGCGCCGCCCAGACCCGGCCGCCCGCGCAGACGCTCGCCGTGCCCGACGCCCCGGCCGCGCCCGCCGCGACGGCCTCCGACGTGGCCCGCCTCGACCCGGCGGAGTACGTCGGAGACGCGGGCGCCCGCACCGGCTTCGGCGGTCTGGAGAGCATCGACGAGATCACCATGGTCGCGGTGCCGGACCTGATGAGCGCCTACCAGCGCGGTGACATCGACGCCGAGGGCGTGCGCACCGTGCAACTCGCCGTGATCTCGCACTGCGAGCAGATGGGCGACCGCGTCGCCGTCCTGGACACCCCGCCCGGCCTCACCGCGCAGCAGGTGCGCACCTGGCGCAACGACGAGGCGGGCTACGACTCCCGCTACGCCACCCTCTACTACCCGTGGGTGCGTGTCTTCGACCCGGCCGCCGGCCGCAACACCACCGTCCCGCCGAGCGGCCACATCGCCGGCGTGTGGGCGCGCAGCGACGCCGAGCGCGGTGTGCACAAGGCACCCGCCAACGAGGTGGTCCGCGGCGCGGTCGACCTGGAGCTGCGGCTCAGCAAGGGCGAGCAGGACCTGCTCAACCCGATCGGCGTCAACTGCGTGCGGGCCTTCCCCGGGCGCGGGGTCCGGGTCTGGGGCGCCCGCACCCTGTCCTCCGACCCGGCCTGGCGCTACCTCAACGTGCGCCGCCTGTTCAACTACCTGGAGGAGTCCATCCTCCTGGGCACCCAGTGGGTCGTCTTCGAGCCCAACGACGACCGGCTGTGGTCCAGCATCCGGCGCAACGTCACCGCGTTCCTCACCGAGGAGTGGCGCCGGGGCGCGCTGTTCGGCCGCACGGCCGAGGAGGCGTTCTACGTCAAGTGCGACCGTGACAACAACCCGCAGGAGTCCATCGACCAGGGCCGCGTCGTCTGCGAGATCGGCGTCTCGCCGGTCAAGCCCGCGGAGTTCGTGGTGTTCCGGCTGGCCCAGTTCTCCGACAGCACCAGCCTCATCGACGAGTGACCCGCGGGTCCACAGGAAAGGGTGACAGACAGTCATGGCAACGGGCGACGCACTGTCCACACACGTCTTCGGCGTGCAACTCGGCGGCTACCTGGTCGAATCGATCCAGGAGATCAGCGGCCTGACCGTCGAGGAGGAGGTCGTCGAGGTCAAGCAGGTCACCGCGGAGGGCAAGCAGATCATCCGCAAGCAGCCGGGCGCCCGGCAGGCCGGCGAGATCACGATCACCCGGGGACTCGACCAGAGCAGCGAGTTCACCAACTGGATCAAGGAGACCCTCAACAACGGGGCGGTCAACTCGGCCCGGCAGAACCTCACCATCGAGATCAAGGACTCCGAGGGCAGCACCGTCCGCCGCATCCAGCTCATGCAGGGCTGGGCCTCCCGGTGGGAGGGGCCGTCGCTGCGGGCAGGTGAGTCGTCCGCGGCGACCGAGTCCGTCACGATCGTGTTCGAGGAGATCGTGGTCGAATGAGACGCCGTACGGTGACGGCGGGCAGCCTGGAGGAAATCCTCCAGGCGACCGAGCCCGCCCCCGCCGCCGAGCCGGCGGCGGCGCCCGCCCCGGCCGCCGCGTCGCGCCGCGAGGAGCACGGGCTGCGCACCGAGTTCGAGTTCGAGCTGCCGCGCGGGTACGTCGACGAGGCGGGCACCGTGCACCGGCACGGCGCGATGCGCCTGGCCACGGCACGCGACGA
The DNA here is from genome assembly GCF_043088925.1 of Streptomyces sp. NPDC014006. Classification (NCBI taxonomy): domain Bacteria; kingdom Bacillati; phylum Actinomycetota; class Actinomycetes; order Kitasatosporales; family Streptomycetaceae; genus Streptomyces; species Streptomyces sp. NPDC014006. Next base: position 551,668 of record NZ_JBICAJ010000004.1, read on the forward strand.
GCTGCGTCCGCAGATCGACCTGCGCGTGAAGGAGAATCCGGCGTACCTGAGCGTGGTCCTGCTGAGCCAGGTGATCACCCGGATCGGCACGATCACCGACGTGCACGCCGGGGTCGTGGAGCGGATGTACGCCACCGACGTCGCCTTCCTCCAGGACTTCTACCGCCGTGTCAACAGCGAGGGCCACACCCGCGCCGCGGTGACCTGCCCGCACTGCGAGGGCGGCTTCGAGGTCGACCTCTCGGGTGGGCGCCTGGGGGAATCGTGACGTACGCCCTTCCCCGGCTCCGGGAGGAGATCGCGTACATCGCCTACCACTTCCACTGGCGTCGCGAGGAGATCCTCGACCTGACCCATGACGAACGCCGGCAGTGGGTCGCCGAGATCGCCCGGATCAACACCCGTATGAACGAGGGCGGTTAGCACATGGCATGGCGGGACAGGCTCCGTCGCCGTACCCTCGCGGCCCGCTCCCGCGTCCCGGGCCCGCCGCAGGCCCCGCGTCCTGTGAGCGGCCCGGGTGCCCCGCATCCCTTGGGCTCCTCGGGTGCGGCAGATTCCGCGGGAGCCTCCGGCGGGCCCGGCGTGCCCGGCGGCGCGCAGGGAACTCCGGCCGGCGCGCGCGGGCCCTCGGGCGCGGGCCGTTTCGTGCCGCGCGACTGGGACGGGGGCTGGCGCCGTACCGCCGCGCCGGACCTCACCCTGTCCCTGGCCCCGCTCGGGGTCAGCGACGGCCTCGCCTTCCGGGCCGGGCTGACCGCCTGGCAGAACCCGTCGTTCGACCGCGGCCTCGGACACGCGCTGACGCCCATGGCCCCCACGGGCCTGGTGCGCGGCGTCACCCGCCCCGCGACCCCGCGGCCCACGCCGCCAGCCGGGGGGCCCCTGCTGCTGAGAGCCCTGCGCCCGCAGGGGGCGGAAGCCCCGGCCGACGACTTCACGGACCCGCGGACCCCCGGCCCCGCCGTGCCGGGCCAGGGCTCCCGGGCCGCCGCGACCCCCGGCAGCCGGACCGCCGACCGGACGGCCCCGGCGTCACCCGGCGAGGCCCCGGCGGGACCGCGACGGCAGCCGGCGACCGGCTCGCCCGGCGGTACTCCTTCGCCCGGCCCGACCCCTTCGCGTGGCGGCACTCCGACGCCCGGCGGGGCTCCTTCGCGTGGCGGCACCCTGCCCGGCGGGGCTCGTTCGCAAGGCGGCGCCTCTGCGCGCGCTGACGCCTCCTCGGACGCTGGCGCCGCCCGTGCCGCCGATGCCGCCTCGCGCGCCGGCGCCGACCGTGCCGCCGGCGACCGTGCCGGGGCTCGCGGGTCGTCGGACACCGGGCCCGGCCGCTCCCGGGGCCTCACGTCGCAGCAGTCGCCCGGCGTGCTCTCCCATGCCGCCACAGCGGCCACGACGGGCTCCCGGGCCGTGACGCCGGACGGCGCCGGTGCCGACACGGCGGCCGTCGCGACCGGTGCCGCTGCGGGCTCCGGCCACGGCACCGCCGCCCCGCCGACCCCGCTCGTACGCCGGGTGGCGGTGGTCCCTCCGGCCGCCGCCCCGGGGCCCCGGAACCGTCCCGTCGCGAACGGCGCCGTCCACGACGGCGGCCGTACGTCCGCGCCCCCGGCCGCCCGGCAGGGCGCCCCGACGGCCGGAGCGCGAGCCGCACGCGACGCCGAGCAGCCGCAGACGCCCCGCGCCCCCCGGACCGGCGAGCCGCGCGCCCGCGTCCGCGCCGTCCCGACGGGCGTCGGCCTGACCGTCGCCCGGCGCCCGGCCGCGCCAGTGCGCCGCCTCGCAGCGGTGCACCCGGCCCCCGGCGCCACCCCCGCCCCGGCGACGCCCGAACCGGTCGGCCCGCCGACCACTGCCTCCGTCCAGCGCACAGGAACGGCGAGGCCCGAACCGGTCGGCCCGCCGACCTCCGCCTCCGTCCAGCGCACAGGAACGGCGACGCCGACGCCCGCCGGCCCGCCGACCACCGCCTCCGTCCAGCGCACCGCGTCGGCGGCGCGCGGCCGGGCGCCGCTCGGTGCGCCGCTGGACGGCCTTCCTCCGACGGCGATCCCGCAGCCGCAGCCGCAGCCGCAGGCCGCCGCGCGGGCCGGCGCCGGCACGGCACCCGGTCCTGCGCTGCCCGTCCTCCAGCGCCGGACCGACGACGCCCCCGCGCCACACGGCGACACCCGCACGGGCACCGGCGGCCCGGGTGCGGCGGGGGCGGACACGCCGGACGTCCACGACGGGGCGCCGGGCACGGCACCCGGCGCCCCTGCCGGCGCCCGCGACCGGACCGCGCCCGGCCGGGGTGCTTTTGGCGCCCACGTGCGCGGCGGCCTCGGCGCGCCGCTGTCCGCACTCCCGCCCAGTGCCGCCCGCCCCGCCGCCACCAGGCACTCGTCCGGGGGCGCCTCCTCCGAGTCGTCCCCCGGGGCGTCGTCGGCCACGGCGCCGTCGGCCACGGACGTCCAGCGGGCTCCGGCACGTCGGGCAGGGGGCGCCGCGACCGCTTCGGCGCCGTCCGCCTCGGCCGGCACACCGGCTGGGGACGCACCGCTGCTCGGGACGGCCGACGTTCAGCGCCGCCTCGCCACCCCGGCCGCGCCACCCGCCGTGCCCGTCGCCGGACCACTCGACGGCCCCCTCACACCGCTGCTGACGCCCCCTCAGGCGTCCGGCAGCGCCCGGACTCCGGCGCCGGACGTGCCGGCGCCCGGCCCCGGGCGCATCACCCCGACGCCCGCGCCCGCGGTTGACCAGGCGTCCACGCCCGTCGCCCTGGCGAGAGCCGACACCGCGCGCCCGGACGCCGTCACCGCGCACGCCCCGGCCGCCCACGGCGCCCACGGCGCCCACGGCGCCCCCGGTACCGCGGGCAGCCGGACGTCAGCAGCGGCGGCCCGGGCAGGCTCGCTCGGCGCTCTCCCGCTCACCGTGGCCCGTTCCGCCGTCCCGGCCGCGTCCCGTACCGTTCCGCTGCTCGCCGGCCGCCCGCTCACCCTGAGCACGCGGCCCCCGCAGGGTGCGGAGTCACGCGCCGCCGCCCCGGCCCGCGGCCGCCCAGTGGTGGCGGCGCGCTGGCCGGGCGCACCGGCTGACGCACCCGGCGACACCGCTCGGCCCGCCGAGGCGCCGGCCCGGCGCGGGGACGCCGGACGGACCCCGGGCCGGGCCGAGCCGCCGGTTCAGCGCCGCACCGCCGGGGCGTCCGCGGGCCGGGCGTCCGCACCGGCCCCCGCGCGGGCCGCCGGAGCGGCAGCACACCCGGCGCCGTCGACGGCCCACCGAACCTGGCCCGTCGCGCCGCACCCGGCACACCACGGGTCCGCGGCCTCCGCGGTGCCCTACGTCCAGCGGGCGGCGGCCGATGCCGTCCCACCGCACATGCCGGGCGCGGGGCCGTGGGCCGGTGGACCGTCCGACGGGTCGCCGCGTCACCCGGACGCCGTCCGGCGCGTCCCCGTCGTCCGTCCCGATCCGCCGGGGCCGTCCGCGGCCGGTGGGCCCGTCGCCGTACCGGCGCGCCCTCTGCCGGTGACGGCCCCGCAGGCCCCGCCGCTCGCGGGCCGTCCGCCGCCGGCCCCGGTGCGGCCGGCTCCCGTGGCCCGCGCACGGGTCGCCTCGCCGGGCACGGCTGCGCCCGTGCAGCGCGACGCCACCGGCGCCGCCGCATCCGTCCGGGGCGTACCGGCGAAGGAGACGCCGGCACGCGGCCGGCCGCGGTCGGCGTCGACGGGCTCGCTCCCGTCCTTCGCCCCCGCCCCCGCCTCCACCGGTGCGGGCAAGGCGGCGGCCCGTCGCCCCGAGAACCCGCGGGCCGAGGCCGGTCTCGACCTGGACGACCTGGCGCGGCGGCTCATCGACCCCGTGGCCCGGCTGCTGCGCGCCGAACTGCGCCGCGGCCGGGAGCGCACCGGCCGCCCCCATGACGGACGCCGCTGAGAAGCGCCCGCGACACACGACAGACCCCACCCACCACACGACGCACGACATGCACCACACGACGCATGACAGACCCCCGCACCACACGACGCGCAACCGACGACCCCCGACTGGCAAGTGACGAGGAATGACCGACAGCATCTTCGCGACGAGCGTGTTCTTCCGGCTCGCGATCGGCGGCAGCGATCTGGGCGCCTTCAACACCTGCTCCGGCATGGGCGCCGAGGTCGAGATGGAGACGTACGCCGAAGGGGGCAACAACGGCTTCACCTGGCAGCTCCCGAGCCGTGTGTCCTGGTCGAACATCACGCTCACCCGTCCGGTCACCGCGGACACCGCGAAGATCGCCCGCTGGCTCGACGAGACGCTGAAGCGGGTGGAGCCCAAGGACGGCGAGATCGTGGCGCTGAGACCGGATCTGAGCCGGATCATCAGCTGGCAGGTCCTCGGGATCGTCCCCGTGCGCTGGCAGGGTCCCTCCTTCGACCCCGCCAGCTCCCAGGCGGCCATCGAGACCCTGGAGATCGCCCACCAGGGACTGCGCCCCTCCTGACCCGCCCCCGACCCCGGGACGCCGTCCCACCCGTACCCGACCGCCGCCCGCCCCCGGAAAGGAAGCCACGGCATGTTCTCAGCGGTCCGCTCCAGCCGGGCCCGGGCCCAGCTCACCCTGAAGGAGCCCCCGACCTCCGTCGGCGCCAAGCCGGGCGGGACGATCGCCCGGCTCGACCTCCAGTTCAACCCGTCCACGCTCCAGCTGCGCAAGACCACCGAGTGGCGGCGCACCCCGTCCCGGATGGCCGGGCAGTCGGCGCTGCCCGAGTTCGTCGGCAGTGGCCCGCGCGAGCTGAGCCTGGAGGTGTTCCTGGATGCCACCGCCACCCATGACAACTCCGTGGAGCTGGCGGTGGAGACGCTGATGGAGGCGTGCGTGCCGACCCCGGCCAGCCTCGGCCGCAAGAAGCCGGCCAGCCCGTGGGTGCGGTTCGAGTGGGGTACGGCGCGTACCACCTCGTTCGACGGCGTGCTGTCGAGCCTGTCGGTGACGTACACGCTCTTCGACGTGGACGGCAAGCCGCTGCGGGCCACCTGCGCGCTGTCCATCGAGGAGGCGAGCGTCGACCCGCCGGGCCAGAACCCGACGTCCGGTGCGCGCACCGCCCGCAGCATGCACACCGTGGTCGCAGGCGACAGCCTCGCGCTGCTGGCGTGGCGGGAGTACGGCGACGCGACGGCCTGGCGGGTCATCGCCGAGGCCAACGACATCGACGACCCGATGGCGCTCGTGCCCGGCACCGAACTGGTGGTGCCCGGGCTGCGCGACGCCGGGGCCGAGGAGGAGCAGTGACGACACCCGAGGCGCGGGGCGGCCGGTCGTTCGCGGCGGACCCCGTCATCGAGACGCCCGGCGAACTCCCGCGAATCTGGGCCGCCCAGCTGGTGAGCTGCGTGGTCGACGAGAACATGGGACTGCCGGACGCGGCGGTGCTCACCTTCCGCGACCCGGACCACGAATTCCTCCGGGCCACCGGCATCACCATCGGAACGCCGGTGCGGGTGTCGGTGGTGACCGTCTCCGGGCAGGCGCGGGAGCGGCTGTTCGACGGCGAGGTGACCGGCCTGGAGGTCGACCGCGACCGCACCGGCTCGTTCACGGTGGTGCGCGCATACTCCCGGGCGCACCGCCTGCAACGGGGCCGCAAGGTGGTGGCGTACCGCAACATGACGGCGGAGGCGATCGTGCGCAAGGTGGCCGCGGGCGCCGGGCTGGCGTGCGGTCGGGTAGAGGCGGCGCCCGTCACCTACCGGCAGCTCTCGCAGGCCAACGTCTCCGACTGGGACTTCCTGCAGTACCTGGCGCAGGAGAGCGGCGCGCAGGTGCACGTCGACGACAAGGGACTGCTGCACTTCGCACCGCCGCGGAAGGCGTCGGGGGCGCCCGCGCCGTCCACCCCGGCCACCCGCGATCCGATGGTGCTGGAGTACGGGCGCAACCTGGTGGCGCTGCGGGCCTCGCTGTCGGCCGCGGACGGCGCCTCGCAGGTGGAGGTGCGCGGCTGGGACGTCACGACGAAGCGGCCGCTGGTGGCCCGCGCGCCGTCGGTGGAGAGCGACACGGTGGTGCCGGGGCTGAGCCCGGCGCTGAGCGCGCGGTTCGGCAGGTCGTCGAAGCTCACCGTCACGGACACGCCGTACCGGACGCAGGCGGAGACGACGGCCGCGGCGGACGCGACGGCCGCCCACGTCAGCGCCTCCTTCGGCGAGCTGGAGGCCGTGGTGGAGGGCAACCCGCGGCTGCGGGCGGGCCTGCCGGTCGCGCTCGGCAACGTCGGGCAGGCGTTCTCCGGCCGGTACACGGCGACGGCAGTCCACCACGTCCTGGAGCCGCACGGCGGGTACCGGACGACGGTCTGGGTCAGCGCCAGCCCGGACCGCTCCCTGACCGGCCTGGTGACCGGGGCGAACGCGCCGGCCCGCAGCCCGCGCATGCCCGGTCTGGCGATCGGCGTGGTGACGGACGTACGGGAGCCGGGCGGTTCGCAGAGCGGCGGCGTACGGCTGAAGTTTCCCTGGCTGGACGACACCTACGTCACGGACTGGGTGCGGACCGTGCAGTGGGGCGGCAAGGGCGGCGGGGGTGTCGTCAGCCCCGAGGTCAACGACGAGGTGCTCGTGGGCTTCGAACAGGGGCTGCTGGACGCCCCGTACGTCATCGGCGGCCTGTACAACGGCGTGGACACCCCCTCGGCGCACGACGTGCCGCTCGTCGACGGCACCAGCGGCCGGGTCAACCGCCGCTCCCTGGTGTCGCGTTCGGGCCACCGGGTGGAGCTCCTCGACGCCCGGGCGCCGGGTCCCTCCGGCGTCCGGCTGCGCAGTGCCGACGAGCGTCTCGAGGTGTTCCTGGACGACCGGCGGGACCGCATCGAGCTGACCGTGTACGCGGGCCGGACCCGGCAGGCGCTGACCTCCGTACGGCTCGACAGGAAGGGCATCACGCTGGATGCCGGCCGGGGCGACGTGAGTGTGTCCGGCCGCAACGTGGACATCCAGGGCCGGGTCGGCGTGAACGTCGCAGGCCGCGAGGTCCGCGTGTCCGGCAGCTCGGAGGTCACCGTCGATGGCGGCCTGCTGGGCGTCCTCAAGGCCAAGCTCATCCGCATCAACTGAGCCCGCACACCCCTCGACTCGACTGAGCCCGCCATCCCTCGACCGATCCCGTGCACCGTCCGGACGGTCGGACCGACGAAAGGAGCGCCGCATGCCGGCCGCAGCCCGCAGCGGTGACCCCACCAACCATGGGGGCGTCATCGCCACCCCGCCGCCCGGCGCCGCCAGGGCGGTCGTGACCGTGCTCATCGGTGGCCGACCCGCCGCCGTGGCGGGCAGCCTGCACACCTGCGCCGTGCCCCCGCACCTGGCGCTGGGCCCGGGCAACGTGGTCACGCCGGACCCGGCGGCCCTCGCCCGCAGCGGCGTCCTCATCGGCGGGCTGCCGGCCGCGCGCATGGGCGACAAGACCTCGTGCGGGGCGATGATCTCGGCCGGCCACCCGACCGTGCTGATCGGGGGCCAGTGATGAGCGAGCGGTTCATCGGCCGCGGCTGGGCGTTCCCACTGCGCGTCGGACCGACCGGCGGGATCGCCATGGTCGAGCGGGAACGGGAGATCGAGGAGGCCATCCGGCTGGTCCTCGGCACCGCGCCCGGAGAGCGCCCGATGCGCCCCGAGTTCGGCTGCGGCATCCACGAGTACGTCTTCGCGCCCGGCGACGGCGCCACCGCCGGGCGCATCGCCCGGCAGGTGCGCGAGGCACTGGAGCGCTGGGAGCCGCGCATCGCGGTGGACGACGTGGTGGTCGCCTACGACGCGGTCGAGGCCGGGACCCTGTACATCGACGTGCACTACACCCTGCGTTCCACCAACGACCGGCGCAACCTGGTCTTTCCCTTCTACACGATCCCCTCCGAGGAGGGGGCCGAGGAATGGGGCGCCGCCTGATGGCCCTGCCTTCCCCCAACCTGGACGACCGGCGCTTCCAGCAGCTCGTCGACGAGGCGAAGCGGTACGTGCAGCAGCGCGCCCCGGAGTGGACCGACCACAACGTCTCCGACCCGGGCGTCACCCTGATCGAGACGTTCGCCTACCTCGTCGACCAGTTGCTGTACCGGCTGAACCGGGTGCCGGACAAGAACTACACCGCGTTCCTCGACCTGCTCGGCATCCGCCTGTTCCCGCCGGCGGCGGCCGTCGCCGACGTCGACTTCTGGCTGTCCGCGCCGCAGCCCGACACGGTGACGCTGCCCGCCGGCACCGAGGTGACCACGGCCGGCGGCGAGGCGGATGCGGCCGTCACGTTCACCACCACCGACGAACTGCGCATCGTGCCCAGCGAACTGGTCCGGCTGGTCACCGCGCCCCGCACCGGCGAGCAGAGCGACCGCACCGGCGATCTCGCCGAGGGCCGTGACGTGCCCGCCTTCCAGGCGGCGCCGGAGGCGGGCGACGCGCTGCTGTTCGGCCTGCCGACGGCGGTGCCGCGCTGCGTGGTCGCCGTGCGCCTGGACAGCCGCGTCGAGGGCATCGGCGTGGACCCGCGCCAGCCCCCGCTGGTCTGGGAGGCGTGGGACGGCTCCGGCTGGCGGATCTGCGAGACCGGCGAGGACTCCACCGGCGGCCTGAACCGCCCCGGCGAGGTCATCGTGTACGTGCCGGCCGGGCACACGGCGTCCGTGATCGGCGGCGTCCGGGCCGGCTGGCTGCGCTGCCGGGTCACACGGCCGGAGCCCGGCCAGCCGTTCTACTCCGAGTCCCCGACGGTCCGTGAGGCGTCGGTGTTCACCGTGGGCGGCACCATGACGGTCGAGCACGCGGAAACCGAGACCGACGTGCCGCTCGGCACCTCCGAGGGGGTCGCCGGGCAGACGTTCCGCATCGGCCGCCCGCCCGTCCTCCTCGACCGGGAGCCGCCCGTGGTGGAGGTGTCCTCCGCCGACGGCTGGCAACGCTGGGACGTCGTCGAGCACTTCGGCCGCTCGCAACCGGCCGACCGGCATGTCCGGGTCGACGCCACCACCGGCGAGTTCACGTTCCCGCCCGCGCTGCGCGAAGCCGACGGCACCCTGCGCCAGTGCGGCGCGGTGCCGCCCAAGGGAGCCTTCGTGCGGGTGGCCCGCTACCGCACCGGCGGCGGTCCCGCCGGCAACGTCGCCCGTGGCGCGATCTCCGTCCTGCGCAGCTCCGTCCCCTACATCGCCCGGGTCGTGAACCGTGAGGCGGCCAGCGGCGGCGTCGCCGGCGAGACCGTCGCCAACGCCAGACTGCGGGCGCCGGACGCGCTGCGGATGCAGGAACGCGCGGTCACCGCCGACGACCACGAGACCATCGCCCGCCAGGCGGCCCCCTCCCTGCGCCGGGTGCGCTGCCTGCCCGCCGGGGGCGCGGGCGCGGTACGGGTCCTCGTCGTGCCGGACGCGGTCGCCGACGAGGGCGACGACCGGCTCCGTTTCGAGCAGCTCATCCCCTCCGAGCAGGTCCTGCGGGCGGTCACCGCGCAGCTCGACGAACGCCGGCTGATCGGCACCCGGCTCGTCGTCGAACCGCCCGTCTACCAGGGCGTCACCGTCGTCGCCCGGCTCGCCGCGGCGCCCGCCGCCACCGACCGCGTCCGCGACGCCTGTCTCGCCGCCATGTACCGCCACCTCAACCCGCTGACCGGAGGCCCCGACGGCGCCGGCTGGCCCTTCGGCCGGCCCGTCCAGTACGGCGACGTCTTCGGCGTGCTGCAACGCGCCGCCGGTGACGCGCTGGTTGAGGAGATCCTGCTGTTCCCCGCCGACCCCGTCACCGGGCGGCGCGGGGCGCCGACGGACCGCATCGACGTGGCCGCGGGCGCACTGGTCTTCTCCTACCAGCACCAGGTCGCCGTCACCGCGGTGGAACCGCAGGACCGGGGGGAGGTGCGGGGATGAGCGCGTCCGCCACCACCGCACGGACGGGGGACCGCGCATGAGCCGCGCCGCGATACCCGGGCTGCCGAGCAGGTACCCGATCGGCGGACACCTGCCCGCGCTGTACGCCGACGACGACTTCGCGCAGCGCTTCACCGCCGGACTGGACACCGTCCTCGCCCCGGTGTTCGCCACGCTCGACAACCTGCCCGCGTACCTGGACCCGCGGGTGACCCCGGCCGACTTCCTGACCTGGCTGGGGTCCTGGGTGGGCGTCGCCGACGATCCCGCGTGGCCGGTGGAGCGACGCCGCGAGGCGGTCGGCCGCGCGGTGGAACTGCACCGGTGGCGCGGCACCCGGCGCGGCCTCGTCGAGGCGCTGCGGCTCGCCCTCGGTGTGCACGCCGAGGTCGCCGGCGACGGCGCCGCGGTCTGGTCGACCACCCCGGGCGCCGACCTGCCGCCGCCCCCCGCCGAGGTCCTGGTCCGGGTGTGGCCCGAAGACGGCGGGCGGGTGGACCCGGACCGGGTCCAGGAGGTGGTCACGGTCATGTGTCCCGTGCACACCGTCTGCCGGCTGGAGGTCCTGCCCGGCCCGCCCACCGACGACGAAGGGAGGTGACGCCGTGCGCGCCTGTCCGGCATGCGGGGCGTCCAACGACCCCACCGACGACTTCTGCGGCAACTGCGGCGCCTACCTGGGCTGGTCGGACCGCCCGGCCGCCCAGCCGACCGTACTGGCTCCCGGCGAGCCGTCGTCGCCGGACCCCGAGGAGCCGCCGGCGGCCGAGCCGTCACGCGGCGGATCCGCGCCGCGGCCGTCCCCGGCCGGGGCCCCGACGGCCCCGGAGGCCGCCCCGCCGCCGGCGACCGTTGACCGGACCGCGCCGCTCGCGGCCGGTGACCGGTCCCCGGCATCCGCCGGCGCCGACGGCGCAACCCCGTCCGAACCGGACCCGCCGGCCGCGCCGCCCGCCTCCGCGCCGCCTACCGCCGGCGCGTCGCGCACCCGCCGCAGGGGCCACTGCACCGCCGGGGCAGGGGACCGCCCCACGCCCGCCGCCGCGGACCAGGCCGCCGCCGCGCGTCCCGCCCCGCCCCCCGTGACGCCGACGCCGACCGCGCCTGCCTCCCCGCAACCCGTGGCAACGAGCGGGCCCGTGCCCGCGCCCGACCCGGCCCCCGCCCCGGTCCAGCCGGTGCTCCCGGCCAAGCCGGTGGCCCCCCGTCCCGTCGTACGGCCGGTGGCGGCGGCCGACGACGACGTGACGGGGGCGCCCTGTCCCTCCTGCGGGGTGCCCAATCCACCCGGCCGCCGTTTCTGCCGGCGCTGCGCGGCTCCGCTGGACCCCGCCGCACCGCCCGAGGCGCTGCCCTGGTGGCGGGCCGTGTGGCCCTTCCGCCGCGGGGTGCGGTCGGGTTCGGGCAGGGCGGTGCGGCTGCTGGTGGTCCTGGCCGTGGTCCTGGCCCTGTGCGCCGGCGGTCTCCTGCTGCTCCCGGCCGGACGGGCCCTGTTCGAGGACGCGCGGGACAAGCTGGGCAAGGCCCGGCAGGTCACCCCGGAACGAACGACGGCGAGCGCCGAGTCCCCGGGGCACCCGGCGACGAACACCACCGACGGCGTGAGCAACAGCTACTGGGCCGCACCCGCGGCCGGGGCGACGGTGACGTACACCTTCGGCACGCCGTTCCGGCTGGTCGACGTCATCGTCACCAACGGTTCCTCCCCGGACCCGCAGGAGTACGCCGGCCAGGCGCGCGCCCTGCGCATGGACCTCGTGGTGACGACCCGTGACGGCGAGCAGCACCGCAGCGAACTCACCCTGGCCGACAAGCCGGGCCCGCAGACGTTCCCCACCGGGCTCAGCGACGTCCACACGGTCAGCCTGACCCTGCGCTCCCCGGCCGGCCGGGCGCCGGGTCGCCGACTCGCCCTCGCCGAGGTCGAGTTCTTCCAGCGAGCCTGACACGGTCGGCGCAGGGCGACGGCCGTGTGACTGATGGGCGGACACGGTGGAGGGGGATGGGGCCGAGCGAGGCCCGAGCAGCGGCAACCGGCCCGCGCCGCGGCCAGGTCTTGGATAGGACCGTCGTCCTGGAGCCGCGCTACGGACTGAGGGCGGACGACGACGCGCCGCCCGTGCCAGTGAGCCCTACGCGCAGCTCCTGCTGACCTCACGCCGGGCTTTTCAACCAAGCGGTGAGCCGGGCCCGCCAGCCGCCCTGCGTACCCGGACGGACCGGCACCGGCTTCGTTCGAGGCGTCGGCTCCGCTGTGCGTGCGTCTGCGCGCGGCGCCGGTGCGCACGTGCACCGTTCAGGGGTCGGGACGTCGGCGAGCACTTGCTCAACATGCCGTCCACAGCCCTCGTAGGTCGCCTTCCGGCACGACCCGCAGACAGCACGTTGACACATGGTTTCCTCCATTGGCGCTGATCCCGATGTACGGACCAGTAATATCAACAGTTTCGTCACAGCTGGACTTCGCTGGACTTCACACACTCGCCACAAAGGGTGCCCGCATGTACACGGCCTCCACGAACAGCTGACCGACGTCAGCAAAAGGTCCGTTCATGAGGCTGAGTCAGCACTCAGGAAAGCCCGTCGCCGCTGTCGAAATATCCAACCATGAGCGACATGAAGACCTAAACCCCGCACGGCCATTGTCACCCAGCGGTGCCATGTGCTCACGGTCGGATGTGGAAGGGAAGTTGCTCATGACACCGAACCGATGCTTCGATCACGCCCGGCCGAGAAACGGAGGCCCTTGACAGCGACATTGACAGGCCATCACCGCGTCACTCTTGAAATCGTCGGCCCGACGCGGCAAAGGCATGAACCGAGAACGGCAACCGCCTAACCGAACAGGTGGTGTGCGCCGGTCAGAAGGGAGCAACGTGGGTTGCTCGCACGCCGCAGGATGCCCCCTCTTCCCCTTCCTCAGGGCGAGTCTGCAGGGCTGGCGTGACTACTACTGCGACAGCGAAAATCACTGGCTGGGCTGTGCGCGCTACCAGATGTCGCTCACCGGTGAGCGTGTGCCGATCAGCCTGCTACCCAACGGCGCCCGCGCGCGGCACCTCGAAGATCCGGCCACCGACACGGGATGCTCCGGCGCCACCGACCCGGGGCAGGGACCCCGGCGGACCCAGCACTCTGCGTGGTCGGAGCAGGGCGCGTCCTGGCAGCAGGCGGCACCCTCTCGGCCACCACAGCCGGCAGGACCTGCCGCCGCGGAACCACATGCCGGCACCTGGTTCGAGCCGACGCCGGCAACCGCGCCGACCCCGGTCCCGCCCCACCGGACATCACCGTCTCCAGAGTTTCCCCAGCCCCTGAACCAACCGTCACGGCACGCGCGCCAAGACCCCCGCCCGAAGCGCGGCTGGTGGGCTCGATTCACCGAATGGATGGGAGGCCCCGCATGAGCGGCTACTGGCCTTGGTGGGCCGGCGCTGCCGGGCTCGCCTTGATCACGATCAACTACGCCCTCACCACGGACCGGTCCTTCGGCGTGTCCTCCGCGTGGGATCGCGTTCTGCACTGGCGCAGGGAACGGCGCCTGGAGCAGATGGACGAGGAGTTCACCGACGACCGTGCGCTGGCTGAGGCCCTCGCCGCGGCAACGGCGGAGCACTTCGGCACCAGCCCCGGCGTCCCCACGGCGCCGCCGGCGGCATACGGGGCACCACAACCGCTCGCAACGGACCCCGAACCGACGGTGAGTGAGGACACACCGGTCACGAGCACTGGTCCTGCCCCGTTGGTGACCCAGGCTGCCCTGCTGGTGTCCATCTTCCTCGGCGGCTTCATCGCCGCGGTCACCTCCGGACGGTTCCACCTCCGCTTCGACATGGGCCCGGGATTTCGGGACGTGGTCACGGCCGATCCGATCACCATGCTCGTCCTGCTGTTCGTCGGTGGCGTCCTGGTCGGCTTCGGCACCCGGCTGGCCGGCGGGTGCAGCTCCGGCCACGGCCTCAATGGCTGCGGACGTCTGCGCCCGGTCAGCCTCGTTGCGACCGCCGTGTTCTTCGGTACCGCCGTCGCGGTGTCGTTCCTGCTGTGGAAGGTGATCTGATGCGTACCAGAGGCGCGATTTTGCTGGCCAACATCATCACCGGCCTGGCCCTCGGCTTCACCGTCTCCAATATCGGGTTCGGCGACTACGCCGAGCTGAACCGCATGTTCACTTTCCAGGACCTGCGCATGCTGCTGTCCTTCGCCGGCGCGGTCGTGATCATCATTTGCGCGTTCGCCCTGCTGCGCGTCCGCCGCACACCGGGACGCATCCACGCCGGTGTGATCCCCGGCGCGGTGCTTTTCGGGACGGGCTGGGCGATCTCCGGCGGATGCCCGGCCATCCCGATCGTCCAGGTCGCCGGCGGATACCTGCCCGCCCTGGTCACCATCATCGGCGTCACTGTCGGCATCCGGCTGTGCCGCTGGGCCAACGCCCGATACTTCCACCTCGACCGCGGATCCTGCGGTCTGTAGCAGGAAGCGCCGGATTTCCAACCATGCTTGGCCGGCATCCGCACCGCCTGCGAGAAGCAGAGCAACGCAAAGCCGATGCCGACCGCCAAGACGGCAACGCCGTTCCCTGCGGGTTCTCTCAGCAGAAGCCAGGATGCCGCTGCGATCAGAAGCGGAGCTCCCGTTGCCGGCAAGCCGGTGTCTTCGCCTGGAGGTACTGCGGGCCATGTCCAGCGGGGAGAGCACGTCGTGGCGGCGGATCTCCTTGAGCATCACGGGCGTCTTGGCACCGCACGGACGGCCGGACTGACGGCGGGCCGACGGAGCTTCGGGGTCGACCTGGGTGAGGCCGACCTCATCGTGGGCACCTCAGCCGGGTCGCCACCGGGCAGGACCCGGCCGCCTCGCCACGGTCCGGCGCTCCGCCAACGCCTCGTCCGCGCCGTACCGCCGCCCCGACCCGGCAGTGACGGGCGCGGTGTTCGCCGTCCTCGGCGAGCCGGGCCTGGATCCTGCCGATGCCCGTCGTCGGGTGGGCAGCATCGCTCTGGAAACGGTCGACGCGCAGGCGGAGAACGAGCTGATCGCCCAGCACACCGCACTGATCGCCGCCGACAGCTGGCCGCGACGCCCTCTGCTGATCCCGGCCGTCGACGCCGAGAGCGGCGAGCCAGTCGTGTGGGACGCCGCCGCGGGCGTCCCACTGGTCCGCGCGGTCGCCGCGTCCAGCGCTTTCCCGGGGATTGAGCCCCCTGTCACCGTCGACGGCCGCCGCTACCTGGACGGCGCCCTGCGCGCCGGCACCAACACCGACCTGGCGGCCGATGCCCGCACGATGGTGGTCGTCGACCCGCTCGCTCACGGCCACCCACACCCCACGGCCGACGGCGCCCAGATCCTGGCCCCCGATCCGGCCGCGGTGCGCCTCCTGGACGCCGAGCAGAGCGACCCTGAAGCTTGGGAGGCCACCTACCAGGCGGGCAGGGCCCAGGCCGGCGCAGCAGCGTGTTCCTCGACGGCCCGAACTGCGGCTTCTCGCGCGATCACGTGTGCAGCATTCCGTACCGGCGCCTCTGCCGACCAGTGAATTCGCACGGTCCAGCACCACGGACGAGGGGCCTGTCCGCCGGGACGGAGCAGATCAACGCCGGCCAGACGGTCGATGCCCGTGACGCACAGGCCCGGCGCAGCTACGGGCGGGCGCCGGGCCCGAGTTGCCGGGTGCAGGCGGCCCATGCCGCGGCGGAGAGCAGGTCGCGCGACCGGGTGAAGAGGCCGTACAGGGCGGCGCCGTACCGGGCGGCCAGGTCCTTGTTGTGCGCGAGGACGTCCAGTTCGTTGGCGGCGGTGATCTCCATGAAGGCACGCAGGTCGGCGTCGCAGGGGGTCTGCTCGTCTCCGGTGAAGCGGTCGCGGAGGACCACTGGAGCATCCCCGCCGAGGAGCGGATATACGGCGTCCCGGTCGCAGCTGCCGTAGAGGTGGACCAGCGCTTCGGCGCGCTCGCCGATGAGGTCGGCCAGTGTGGCGCGTTCGGTGGTCCGGAGGAGGGCCTGGCCGAACCCGTCGGTGCCGTAGGCGGCGTGGCACAGTCCAGCTGCCTGGACGTCGAGATCGGCACCCCATCCGCCCAACAGTCGTGTGACGCGCATGAGATGGGCCAGCAGCGTGCCGCCGGGGTGGGGGATGCGGTCGGCGCCGTGGTCGCGCAGGAAGTCCTCGACGTGGGTCCAGGGGGACACGGATTCACTCGGGCTCGTCGTCACGTCAGGAGTCATAGCCGTGACGCGACGTCCGCAGCAACCCGATTCGGGGCGATGTCCCCGCCAGGTCCCGACCACCCGGAAGCACTGGGAGACGACAAAGGGCGCGTCGCCGACGACCGCGGTACGCCCCCCAGGAACTCGCCCACGCCCTCGCTCCGGAAGAACTCCTCGTGGGCCACCTGACGCGCGGCGGCATCGCGGTAGCACGCGTCCCTGGGCGCAAGCGAAGTCGTCGGCACCACCCGCTGCCGGGCGAGTCAGCCGGGCCGTGTGCCGGCGGTCACCGCTCACCCCGGGCCCACTCCGCGAATTCCTCCACCACGTTCCTGAGCCGCCAGTCGGCCTCCTTGGTGAAGATGCCCCGCAGTTCGGCGACGGGGACCGCGGCCGGCCGATAGTCCTCGTCCTCATAGAGGTCCTCGTGGTCCGGGTCCTCCATCGGATCGCCAGGGACCCCCACGAATGGGCCCTCCCACACCTCCGGGTCGTCCGGAGCGCCGGGGTTGTGCTTCCACACCGCTCCGGCGCGCACACACACCTCGCCGAGATACCAGGCGGGAACGGTGACCTCGGTGGTCTGCCGGGCGGCGCGCACCTGCGCCGCCGTGCCGAACCGGGCCCTGACCACTGCCTCCAGCCGGTCGACCGACTCCGGCGAGAAGTCCCAGACACCCGGGTAGGCGGCACTCCACGCCGGGAACGCGGCCTCTTGCTGGCGCAGCCACGCGTGAAGCCGGGGGTGGTCCGTCCACTGCTGCTCGCTCATGCCGACAGCGTACGGGCCGGGCCGAGGGTGTGGCCAAGCCCCTGCCGAACCCGTCTCGAGAGCGTTCTCAGGCGTAACCAACTTGTAGAAAAGGGAAGTTGAGCGCGACGCGGGCGGGAAAACCTTGGGTTCTTGTGCGTCGGGTGACTAGCGTGTCCGCTCGACGCCGTGAGCACGGGGGCCCTGGCGTCGCACCGTTTCCTCCCCACCGGCTCTGGGCTCCCGGGGAAGACAGATTCGAGTGAATCATCCGAACAGCAGACGCGGCGGGCGCATATGGGCGCGCGCGGCCGTCGCGCTTGCCACCGTCGGGATCCTCTCCTTCAGCGGCCTGCCGCAGCTTCAGGGTACGGCGGACGCGGCCGTCCGGGCGCAGCGCTGCGACGAGATGTTCGACCTGACCGGCACCACCCCGACCGACCCGGCCGACCTGCCGTGGGTGGGCGGGGACGCGGTGCGGCCCGAGGCCGACTGGGACACCTACGGCTACACGAACCAGCGGATGGCCATGAACGGCCTCACCTTGCCGGACGACAAGGAGCAACGCGACGCGATCCTGGACAAACTAACCAAGCCCTACAAAATGTACGCCGAGGGCACCAAGGAGCGCGTCTACGCCACCTACAAGAACTACCTCCAGCGCAACGGAGGCACCGACACCAAGTACGGCGGCTTCCAGAACTGGCTGCAAGAGGCCTACATAGACGTGTACGGCCGCAATCCGCGCGGCAACGCCTTCCACGCCAAGATCGTCAAGGACCTCCGGCTGACCGGGCCGGACTGGATCTGCGAGGAAACGGTCACGGTCACCGACCCGGAGACGAAGCAGTCCTACAAGCGGCGGTTCGACGCCTTCAACCGCAGGACTCAGGAAGCCGTCGAGATCAAGTCCGGCGGCAACCACGACGCCAGCCAGGCCCCGAAGGACCGGGCGTTCCTGAAGGACCCCAAGTACAAGGACTTCAAGCTCCGGTACGCCTTCGGTGAGACGCAGTCCGAGGACACCCGGCGGTTCACGGCCGGGCTCAAGCAGCTCGCGGGCTCCGGCCGGGTGAGCACATACGAGCACATCGCCACGCCGGAGCCGGAGTACACCCCGGGCAAGTACACCGCTCAGGACACCTCCAAGAGCATCGGCCGCGGTTCCGAGGTCGTACGGGAGTCGCCGGGAACCGCCGAGGAGATGGCGCAGCGCAACGCGCGGATGCGCGCCGGCGACCCGCAGGGCCTGCGCGGGCGCGGGCCGGGCGGCGTGGACTTCTCGACCCTCGAACTGCGCTATGTGGGCAAGCCGGTCAAGGGCCAGGGCCTGAACTACTCGTTCGGCGCGAAGAAGGTAGACGAGTCCGCCGGCCTCGGCTACGGCGGCAAGGAGAAGGCCCAGCTCATCTCGGACGGTTTCTTCACCTGGCTCGCGCTGACCCCGGACCGGTTCTGGGTCAACCTCAACCCGGACCAGCCCGACCGGATCATGGACAAGACGTTCGGCAGGACCGACGCCGGACGCGTCCTCCTCCAGGCCGACCTGGAGATGAAGCACGACTTCGCGAGGGACATGGACCCCCGCACCGGGGTGGGCAAGAAGCTCTTCGACACGCTCGCGGCGGAGAACATCCCCTGCACTCACGGCGTGCGGAACTGGATCGTGCCCAAGCCGGCGGTGGTACGGGAACAGGAGGGCGGCCTGTACATCCTGGACGCCCCGCTGCAGGTCAACTCCGTGCCGCAGGAGGTCAAGACCCCGAGCCCGAACGGTCCGTGCAACCTCACCGAGGCCCAGCACAAACGGGTACAGCAGCTGATGGACTCGTTGATCGTGCCCGACATCGAGAAGAAGGTGAACACCGGCGCCGCGTACGCCGACCTGCGCCGCGTCTACAGCGCGCGGGTCGCGGCCGAGTGGATCCGCCGCCAGGACGCCGCGTCGCCGACGGACTACCACGCGATCGTCAACAGCAACAAGGTCACGGACTGGCCGCTGCGGGGCAGCAACCGCTCCTGGACACCCCAGCAGACGTACAAGGACTACGTGAAGTCCTTCACCGAGGGCGACTACAGCTACCCGTGCGAGAAGGCCGGCCAGCCGGCCACGTGCGTGTCGGGCGGTGTCGACTTCTCCAAGGCGCCGAAGAAGAACATCGACAAGGCGCAGTTCCGCACCCAGCACACCTATCTCCCGCGCACCACGGAGATCTCCGTCAAGGCCATGACGGACGATGCCGAGAACAAGGGCCTGCTCGCCCTCGGCGGCAACACAGCCGCGCACACCGGGACCGGCGGGGGCACCCCGACGCCCACACCCACACCCACACACAAGCCGACACCGACCCCCAGCGGCGGCTCGTCGACTCCTGCGGCCACGCCCACCCCCAGCGCCGGGCACACCGCCCAAGGCGACGGCCACCAGCCGCCGTCCGCACCGCCGGGCGACAACGGCGGCGGGGGCGGTCTGGCGAACACCGGCACCCAGATCGCGGGCGTCGCGGCGGCAGCAGTACTGCTGCTTGCGGCGGGCGCGGGACTCGTCTGGTGGCGCCGCAGGTCCACCGGCACACGCTGATCCGACCGGACCGATGAGTCTGAGGGGGGTGGGGGCGGCCCCCGCGGCCCCCCCCCCCCCCCCCCCCCCCCCAAACACCCCCCCCCCCCCCCCCCGCGGCGCCCCCCAAGCCACCCAGAAACACACACCAAGCCACCACCCCCCCCCCACAGGGCAACACGAAGAA
>NZ_JBICAJ010000004.1:571292-579118 GCF_043088925.1 Streptomyces sp. NPDC014006
TGTTTTGGGGGGGTGGGGGGGGGGGCTGGTTTTGGGGGGGCGCCGGCGCGCCCTCCGCCCCCGGGGGGGGGGGGGGGGGGGGTGGGGGGGGGGGGGGGGGGGCCCGCCCCCGCCCCCCCCACCCCCCTCTTGACGCACTTCAGCCTCGGCCGCTGCTCGCCTCTGCTGCGCCGCATAGGCAACCGAGAAGCAGAGACCTGGCCTCCACCCGCACCGAGCTGGTCAACAGGAAGAAGGAGAGCCAGAGCAAGCTCGCCGAGGCGAACAAGCTGCTCAACGCCCTGACCACCAAGGACAAGGCGGCCCTCGCTGCCGAGCAGCAGCGCGCCAGCCGCTCCTCCGCCGAGCGTGTGCAGATCGGCCACCACGCACCCGCTTCCGGCCGGGCCGGCGCCGCGTTCTCGGCCGCCCAGAGCCAGCTCGACTTCACCGCCGGGAGCACTATCCCAACCTGGTCGTGGTGCCCGTGGTGAACGGCAAGGTCAGCTTTTACGACCACGCGGCCTCCGTGGACCTCCTGGCTGGACGTCGCCGGCTACCACACGTCGCAGCCGGCTCTGCCGGACCGGACCGACACGGACGATCGGGGGCCGCGGCCATTCTTCGCCGCCACCGCCGCGCTTGCGTCCCGTCCGTCCCCTCCCAAAGTCGCTGACGGCTCGCGGCGTCCGCCGATTCACTTCACGAGGGATTCCGATGAGCCAGCCACCGTTCCCTTCGCGCCGGCGCCGGCGCCGCAGCCGACGGGTACTCAGCCGCGGGCCGCGATGTCAGACCCCTACGTCATGATCGGACCATGGGACCTTCGAATGCGGAAAGGGGAGACGGGATGACGGGCGGTGGGCTGCGGGCGGCGGACGCCGAGGTGGTGGCCGTGGACGATCACGGCGTGGCGGCCGCGCTGGACGGGCTCGTCGACGGCTCCGGGTACTGGACCCGCAAGGGCGTGCTCGCCGGTATCGAGCGGACGGGCCGTTACCTCGACGGGACATGGGAGTCGGCCGCGCCGCAGGACGGTCCGGGAACCGCGGGGGAGGGCTCCTGGACCCGCTTCATGGGACGTATCGCTGCCGTGGCGTTGCGCGCCGCCGTGGAGCCCACACGTGAGGAGCGGCGCCGGCGGCTGCTGGCGCTGCTGGAGATATGGGCGGACAGTCCCTTCGCCGATCCGCGGGCCCGGCTCCGCACCGGCCTGGTACGGGTGGCCGACGGCGGCCCCGTGGCCGTCCGGGACGAGCGGGGGGCGGCCGTCGCGGTCGGCTGGGCCCCCGACGGACTGCGGAAGTTCGTCGACCTGCGAACGGGGGAGGCGGAGCCGCCGAGCCTCGGGACGATCGAAGAGGCGACCGACGTTCCGCGCGGGGGGTGGGGCAGCGCCGGGCAGGTACGCCGGCTGGTGGACCTCGTCCGGGAGCGCGGGCCGGTGCCGTGGGACCTCGATGCGGTGGCCGCGCTGCGGGACGGCACGGGGATGGGCCGCGCGGCGGCGTCCTTCGTGCTGGCGGGCATGCTCACCGCCGGCTACCTCCCGCGCCTCGACGACCGGGAGCGGAAGATCCACCGGCTCAAGGTGGCCGAGATCAAGGACGGCGTCCGCGAACCCGGCCGCATGCGCACCCTTGACCGCCTCGACCTGGTGGCGGACGTCCTGCCCGAAGACCCCACCGAGCTGTGGGAGCCGCAGGGCATGCGTGCGGTGGCGGAACGGGTCGCGCTGGCCTGGCGGGAGCGGTACGGCCGGCGGACCGTGGTACCGCAGCGCACCTTCGACGCGGTCCTCGACCTGCACATGTCCCTGATGTCGGCGGGCCGCTTCTGCGCGGCATTCACCGACCGCGCCACGATCCCCGGCCTCGGCTCGAACCTCGACACCTGGATCCGCAACAGCGACTTCCGCCCCTTCCCGACCGCCGAGGGCTGGACCCTCGTCGAGTTCCAGGAGACGCTGCGCACCGTCGTCCCGCACCTCTTCCAGGTCTACGCCGAGCTGCCCGCCGGCGACCCGGTCCGCGCCGGAGCTCCCGGCCTCGTGCGAGCCCTGCTGGAGCGGCTGAACCACCCGGGCCTCCTGCTGGACGCCGGCGACCTCAGCCACACGGTGGGCCGCACGGTCGCCGACGTGCACGACCGGTTCGGGTTCCACCCCTACGAGGGTCCGGAACCACTGGACGTCGCGAGCATCGATGACGGGCTGACCGTGGTCGTGGACGGCACCGTCGACCGCAGAGGCGACCGCTCCCAGCCCAAGCTGTACTTCCGCCCGGCGTTCTACGGCGACGACGACCGCTCCCGCACCCTGCGCGCGGCCCGCTCAGGCTCCCGCTACGACCCCGATCTGGAGCTCGTCGAATGGCTGCGGGGCCCGGTCTGCGCGCGCATTGTCAAACGGCTCGAGGACGGCACGCTGCCCTCCGGGTCGTACGAGACGAATCCCGCGCTCTCCGCGCCCGAGGCGCTGCGACAGGTCGTCACCGCACTCGGTATCGACGAGGACGCGGCAACGCTCTACCTCCAGTTGCTGACCCTGCGGGCGCCGAGCGACCGCACCATCCGTACCTGGAACGGCTGGCAGGCCGCTCGGCACCACAAGGCCGCCGCCGTGCTGGTCGAGCGCGGCCTGGTCGTCGAGGACAAGCGCCCCCGCGCGGGCCGCGGGCTGTTCCTGCCGGGCGAGTGGATCCACGCCGCGAAGCCCTACCACCCGATGGAGGCGTGGAAGGCGGACCTGCTCGGCGTGCGGCGCTCCTACAACGGCCGACTGGACAACCCGTCCCCGCTCCCCACCCGCACCCTGCCCGAACTGTTCGCCCACGCCTGGACCTTGGTCGAGGAGGGCCGGGGCCCGGCGGCGTGAGAAACCCGCAAGGGCCGCTCGCCGGGCAAGGTCACCAGGGCGGCGGGCAGAATGCGCGCCCGCTTCGTCGAGACCTTCGAACGCGACGTCGACGTCCTGCCCGTCTCCACCGGGTCCGCAGCCAAGGCCCTGAGGCTGGCCGCCCTCGCCCGCCCTGGGGCAGCGTGCTGTGCCACCGCGACGGCCACATCAACACCGATGAGTGCGGCGCCCCGGAGTTCTTCACCAGCGGGCCAAGCGTGTCTCTCTGCCCGGCGACGACGCCAAGATCGGCATGGAGCAGCTGCACGCCGCCGCCAACCGCAAGGTGGGGGATGTGCGCACAGCGCGCAACCCTGGGCCGTCAGCGGCACGCGGCCGAGAACGGCGCGCGCTACAACCTCGACGAGATCCGCAGCCTGGGCCGTGCCGCCAAGGACGCGGGCGTGCGCGTCCACATGGACGGGGCCCGCTTCGCCAGCGCCGTCGCCGCGCTGGGCTGCGCGCCCGCAGGCCGGCGTTGACGTCCTGTCCTTCGGCGCAAGCAAGAACGGCGTCGTGACCGCCGACGCCATCGTCGTCTTCGACTGCAAGCTCACCCGGAACTGTCCTTCCGCGTCAAGCGCGCCGGCCAGCTCACCTCCAAGATGCGCTTCCAGTCCGCCCAGCTCGACGCCTACCTCACCGACGCCCTGTGGCTGCGCAACGTCGCCCACGCCAACACGATGGCCGCCAACCCAGCGGCGGGGTTGGACGTGGAAGCCGTGAGTGGTGGGGTCACGTTGGATGATCTCGAGGTCGATGCCGAGGAGGGCTGCGTGTTCGACGGCATGGTCCTGTAGCCGTTGTCGCCCCAGGCTTTGAGGATGGTGGGGTGGTGTGCGGCGACGTGGGCGAGGAGCTGGGTGCCGGCGGCGGAGTCGTGGACACTGGCAGTGGTGACGGTCACGGCCAAGACCAGGCCGAGGGTGTCGGTGATGATGTGCCGCTTGCGTCCGACGATCCTCTTGGCCGGGTCGACACCTTGGCTGGTCAGGGGGGCGGTGGCGGAGGTTTGATGCTCCGGCTGTCGATCGGGCAGGCGCTGGGCTCGATGGTGTGACCTTCGGCCTGGGGACTTTGCCGCGGAACGGGCCGGTGAGTTGCTCGAAGATGCCGTCGGCTTCCCAGCGAGCGAAGTAGCCGTAGACGGTCTGGTGGGGTGGGGAGTCGTGGGGCAGGTAGCGCCAGGGATGCAGGTGCGGTCGACGTAGAGGATGGCGTACAGCGTCGGTGTCCTGCGGATCGAGCGCTTTCAGTAGGGCGGTCCAACGATCGCGTTTTTCGGCCCATTCACTTTCTCCAGCCGCCATACGGCCCGCGGCATTCCCGATCAATTGAAGGAGGACATCGCGGGCCACTTAGTAGGTCGCGCTACTGCTGCGAAAGCTGCGGTGTGTGCTCTTCCATCATGTTCCCTATTCAGCTTCCCTATACTGGTCCGCGAGTAGGTTCAAGTCGGATTCCATGAGAGGGGAATCGCTCTTTATGTCGGACTATATCGGCTGGCTTCGGTCTCGAGTCGGCAATTCCTTGATTCAGCTGAACTTCGCCGCTGCCTGCGTGGTCACCGATGACGGCGTTCTGTTGCAGCAGCGTGGCGACGACGGTGCATGGGGGTTTCCTGGTGGGGCGATCGAATTAGGCGAGTCGGCCGCCGAGGCTGCGGTACGCGAGACAGAGGAAGAGACCGGTCTTCGGGTGCGGGTGGACACGCTGCTCGGCGTTTACACCAAGTACCGGCACTCCTATCCAAACGGCGACGTGGCACAACCGATCACTACTTTTTTCCGCTGCTCAGTCGTGGGCGGCCAGTTGGCAGGTCAGGAAGGAGAGACCCTGGAGCTTAAGCACTTCCCTCTGTCGCAGGTACCGCCACTGACGAACGCCCAGCATCAGGACGCGCTGTCCGACCTGATTCTGGGCCGGCACGGAGTCTTCCGCTGATTCTCGGCACTATCGGTTAGGGCCTCTGCGGCGGGACTGTGCTCTTTGCTGGAGTGAGCGCCGGGCGAGGTTGACGAGGGCGCCTCTCCAAGACCGCGCGCGGCTGTGGTGGAGCGGGAGGTTGCTGCTTTGGTGGCTACCATGGGCTGTCCCGCCTCCCGTTGCCGCTTGCGTTCCTGGGAGGCGGTAAAGACGGCGGCATGTTCTTCGACGAGGGCGGCCGCCCGCTCGCTGATGGGAGTCCGGACGCTGTCCCCGAATTCCAGCACCATGTCCCGGCGTTCACCGCTGTCGGTCACAGGGCAGTGGCGGCGCGGACCAGCCCCGCGACCGCCGTTGAGCGGCTGTGTGGGGGCCAGGCGATGACCGTGGTGACGTGGGGGGCGTCGGGGACCGGTACGGCGGTGAGGTCCTCGCGCAGGCCGGTGAGGCCCGACTCCGGGACGACTGCGCAGGCGCGGCCGAGGGCGATGAGCTGGGTGAGTTGCGTGTGGTCGCGCACCTGCGGTCCGGGGCCGTCCGGGAAGGTGCCGTCAGGGCGAGGCCAGCGGGGCAGGGGCAGGTCGGGAAGGTCGGTGACCTCGGCGAGCCGCACGTGGGGGCGGGCGCTGAGAGGGTGGCCCGCCGGGAGGATCGCGACCTGACCCTCGCAGTGCAGGTCCTCGGTGTCGAAGCCGGCCGTGTCGTCGAATGGCCGATGCAGCAGGGCTACGTCGGCCCGGCCGTCGTGCAGCAACCGTGCCTGCTCGCCCGGCCCGCACAGCACGACGTCCACGGCGAAGGCGCCGGGCTCGGCGGCGTAGGCGTCGAGGAGTCTTGCCAGCAGTTCACCGGAGGCGCCCGCCTTCGCCGCCAGGACCACGGCGGGGCAGCCGGTCGCGGCGAGGGCGGCCCGGCGGGTGCGCCGTTCGGCGGCCTCGACGGCGTTCAGCGCAGCCCGCGCCTCCCGCAGCAGCACCGCCCCTGCCCCGGTCAGGGATACACCTCGACTGCCGCGCTCCAGCAGGAGGGTGCCCAGGCGCCGTTCGAGCCCGCCGATCGCCCGCGACAGCGGGGGTTGGGCGATCCCGAGCCGCTGCGCGGCTCGGCCGAAGTGCAGCTCTTCGGCGACCGCGACGAAGTACCGCAGCTCACGTGTCTCCACCCCGCCAGCCTACCGGGCCGACCAGGAGCGATACCCGGACGGTATCACCGTCAACCCAATCGGTCTTGGACGCCCTGCCCGGCGGGGGAGAAGCATCGATGTCATGAGTGAGACGAACACGGTGAACCACCACAAGGTCGCGCTGGTGACCGGGGCCAACAAGGGCATCGGGTACGAGATCGCCGCCGGGCTCGGCGCCCTCGGCTGGTCAGTCGGAATCGGCGCGCGGAACGAGGAACGGCGCGAGGCCGCTGTAGACAAGCTGCGCGCGGCCGGAGCCGATGCGTTCGGCGTGCCGCTGGATGTGACCGACGACGCGAGCGCGATGGCTGCGGCTCGGCTGATGGAGGAGCGGGCCGGGCGGCTCGACGCGCTCGTCAACAATGCGGGGATCACCGGGGGCGGGCCGCAGGAGCCCACCACGGTCGACGTGAACCGGGTACGGGCGGCCGTGGAGACCAACGTGATCGGCGTCATCCGCGTCACCAACGCCCTGCTGCCGCTGCTGCGCCGCTCGCCGTCACCGCGGATCGTGAACGTCTCCAGCAGTGTCGGCTCCCTCACACTCCAGACCACGCCTGGCGCCGAGACCGGCCCCATCGCCATCGCGTACGCTCCGTCGAAGACGTTCCTCAACGCCGTCACCGTGCAGTACGCCAAGGAACTGGCCGACACGCACATCCTGATCAACGCCGTCTGCCCCGGCTTCACGGCGACCGACCTCAACGGCTTCCGGGGAGTGCGCACCCCACAGCAGGGCGCAGCCGCCGCGATCCGGCTGGCCACCGTATCGGCCGACGGGCCGACGGGCCGCTTCTTCGACGACGAGGGAGAGGTGCCCTGGTGACGCGCTTCAGGTTCGCGCCGCCCCGGGGAGATGGCGCAAGCACGTCCTCGTGACCGGCGCCGTCACGCTATGTCGGTACAGCCGTCGAGCCCGAACCGCCGGCGGCCGACCAACGAGGTGAGGGATCGAAAGGCACGAGCGTCTGTGACAAGTAGCCTGCCTTCCAGGTGACAACCAGGCTGCTCCGGCCCGGCCCTTCTGCCAGGCCACTCGGCTCCGCCGGTGACAACTATCGAGCTCAGACTGAGCCGAAGCACGATGGTTGTCACATCGGCAGGCTGGTTGTCACCGACGGTGTTGTGGGCGGTTGAGGCTGAGCGCGACAGGTCGACAACTGTGGTCACCGGTGTCCGGCCTCCTGGTTCCGGTTCTCCTGGGTCGGCCTCTGCGGGCCCAGAGAAGCGGCGTTGTCAGTGGGCTCTGCCCGGGTGTGCGTCGTGGATGAACTGGTGGAGCGTGTCGACGATCAAGATCGTGTGCAGGGAGTGGTGGTCAGCCGCCGGCAGCCCCTCCGGGAGGGTTGGTGCACCGAGTTGCCGTGACGGTGTGTCGTGATGAGCCTGGACGGATCCTCGTCCACCGACGGTCGGAGCAGGTACCGCCCTTCCCCGGGCTCTATGAGCTCGTAACACGATCTTGATGATCGTTGCTGGTGGGACGTGGCCGATGTGACGATCCGTCCGTTCGTGATGGTGTGAGCAAGAAGCCGTGCATCGTGGACGACGAGCTGTGGGGGCGGATCGAGCCGTTGCTGCCGGCGCGGCCGCAGCGGTCGCCGGACCCGTGTCCGGTGGGCGACCGGCTGTGTCTGCAGGGGATCCTGTTCGTGCTGTACACCGGCATGATCTGGCAGCATCTGCCGCTGGAGCTGGGCTTCGGCTCCGGCCAAACCTGCTGGCGTCGGCTCGGTCGCTGGCAGGAGGCCGGGGCCGGGCGCGGGCCCCCCCCCCGGGGGGGGGGGGGGGGGGGCCCGGGGGGGGGGGGGGGCCGGGGGGGGGGGGGGGGGACCCGCACCG
>NZ_JBICAJ010000004.1:579128-617033 GCF_043088925.1 Streptomyces sp. NPDC014006
CGCGCCTATATCCGCCGTTGCCGCTTGGGCTCGCCCCGACAAATCCCGGGGGGGGGGGGGGGGGGGGGGGGGGCCGGGGCGGGCCCCCCCCCCCCCCCCCCGGGGGGGGGGGGGGGGCCCGCGGCCCGGGCGGGTCGTCTCGCGGCTTCGTGAGGAAGAAGCCGCGAGAGGTCGGTCAACGGCCGCCTGTGGCCGACCGGTCGGCGGTCAGGCGGAGGACGTCCACCGCTGCTCGGCGCCGCCGTAGCAGGGCCACTGCACGACCGGGGCGCCCGGCGTCGTGCTCGAGGCGCCGACCGCGGCGCACAGGCCGCTCGCCCGGTTCCACATCTGGGCGAAGCCCGTGTCCGGGTTCCGGTCGAAGTACCAGGTCTGCTCCGCCCCCTTGTCGCAGCCGTACTGGATCAGCTGGACGCCGGCATTCGGCGAACTCGCCGGATCGGCCAGGCACTTGCCGCTGTTCTTGTTCACGACCTCGTAGCCGCCGCCGGAGTTCGGCATGGGATAGAGGCCCCAGTACTGCTCGGCGCCGCCGTAACAGGACCACTGGATGATCCCGGCCCCGCCTGCCGTGCTCCCGGCGCCGACCGACAGGCAGTGCTGGCTGTTGTAGTTCCAGAGCTCCACGATCTCCCCGTCCTTGAGCGAGGGTGACGCGATCGCGGTAGGTGCCGACGCCGAGGCCGGCGTCACCCCCGCCGCGAACGCGATCGCGGCGGCGAGCCCCACGGCCCCCGCGCTGAGCTTCCTCCGGGTACGTGCCGCTGCGTTCATGCGTGTTCCCTCCCGTGCCGAGACGTGCTGTTCACCGGGCACCGGCGCCGACGGCGTCGGAGGCGTCACGCGGTCCGGATGTCCCACCATTGCTGGGACTGGAAGTTCTTGCCCCACAGCTGGGCCTGGGCGCCGTTGCCGGGGACGTTGGTGTCGCGGTCCAGCACGGTGTTGTTGCCGTTGTTGAAGCGGACGTTGTAGATGGCGAGATCCCCGGAGGGGTGGTACCACTGCTGCTGGGTGGTGCCGTTGCACTGCCACAGCTGCACCCGGGTGCCGTTGGCGCCGCCGCCGTTGGTGTCGGCGTCCAGGCACATGCCCGGGAACCGCACGCTCCGTATGCTGCCGTCGGTGGACAGCAGCCACTCCTGCTGGGTGGTGCCGTTGCACCCCCACACCTGGACCTTGGTGCCGTTGCCGCCGGCGGTGGCGTCGGCGTCCAGGCACTGGCCCGGGGTCGCCTGGTACAGGCTGTAGATCCGGACGTAGATGCCCGCGGTGAGGGAGCCCGGCTGGGCGCCGGGCGCCTGGCCCTGCTCCCAGGCCACGTGGTGGGCGGCGGGCTCGGCGGCCTGGGCGGATGCCGCGCCTGTGGCACCGGCGGTGAGGGCTGCCACGGCGGTCGCGACGGCGGCCAGCTTCTTGTGAACGATCACGGGTCCTGGATTCCTTTCGGAGCCGGTCTGTGCGGTGAATCCAGGAAACGCCACGCCGATTGACCGGTCGAATGATTCGATTTCTTTCGAAGGGACTGGCGAAGGGGGAACGCGTGTGATCCGGATCCGCCTGGGCGCCCGGGGGCTGGGGGGCGTGAGGTTCGCGGTCTCACCGATGGGCTCAGCCAAGGACCTGCTCCGCCTCGTCGACTTCAGCCCAGGCACCCTTACCCCGCCCTGGCGGACCAGGGCCACGGACGCGCTGACCCGGCACCGGCTCGGGCTGCTGGCCGTGGTCGGCGGGGGAGGCCCCCTCGGTTACGCCCCGGACTTCCTGCGGCCGGAACCCCCGGCCTTCCTGACCGACATCGACACCGCGCTGCACCAGATCGCGACGACCCCGCAGGAACGGATCCGCTACGAGCTGGCCGGGGCCGTCAACGGTCACTCTTGGGACCCCGGTTCCGGCCACCCGGCGCCGCGGCAGCTCCTGCAGGCCCTCGACCGGGGGGAGGACCACTTCACGCGCCGACTCGCCGACGAGATGGCGCGGTTCTGGCACGCGGCACTGAAGCCCTCGTGGCCGGCCATCCGGGCCCGACTGGAAGCCGACGTCACCGCCCGGGCATCCGAGATCGCCCAGTACGGGCTCGCCGAGGCCCTCAACCGGCTGGCCCCGAACCTGGAATGGCGCGACGGCGAACTGCTCGTCCACCTCCGCACGGACAGCATCCACCGGCTGACGCTGGACGCGGAAGCGGTGATCCTCACGCCGAGCGTCTTCGTCGACCGGGCTCTCTTCTGCGCCGGGGAACCTCCCGGGACGCCGGCGCCGCGCACTCCGCTCATCGTCTATCCCGCCGCGCAGGTCGACTGTCTTCCGCCCGCCCAGGACCACCAGCTGATCGGGGCGATGCGGCGAAAGCTCCTCGCCGAGCTGAGCCAACCGCGTTCCACGACAGAGATCGCCCAGCGGCTCTACCTGAGTCCGGCCACCGTCTCCTACCACCTGCAGATCCTCCACCGGGCCGGGCTCGTCACCCGTGTCCGACGATCCCGGCACGTGCTCTACCAGCGGCTCGGGGGAGCGGTGTAGGCGTACCAGCCGCGCTGCCCCACGCCCGGCTCGACCGCGCGGCGCTCGGAAGACAGTGCACGACCGTCATCGCAGGTGGTCGGCGGACGGCACGTGGGAGAGAGTTCTGCGGGCCGTCCAGGCCGACGCCGATGACGAGGGCCGGATCGACCGGAGCATGGTCAGCGTCGACTCCACGACTACTCGTGCCCCGAAGACTTCGAGCCGGCGTAGGAGCCCGGCGCGTCACCGTTCCGATGAGGCCCTGGGACGCTCGCGAGGCGGGCTCACCTGCACGGTTCACCTTGTCGGGCAGGGTGGGTGCCGCCCGCCGGGGTTTGTGATCACGCCGGCCAGTGGGGGGACGCACCGCAGATAATTACTGTGCTGGAATCCGCGTGCCCCGGCAGGCTGGTGGACGTCCCCGCCTCTGCTTCGGCTGTATCGCATGACAAGCGAAACCCCTTCATTCAGCAGCAAACCCTAGGCCACGCCCGTCGACGATGCCGGTCGTCCCGCTCGAGCCGAGATGGTCGACGACCTCGGCCAGGGTCCGCAGCCGCACGTCGGGGCTGACGGTGCACCCTCGCTCGGCGAGCAGGGGCCGCACCTGACCGACGGCCCGGGTGATGGTGGAACACCGTGCAAGCCGTCGCAGCCCTGCTGTCCCACCAGCAGATCGCGGACCTGATCCCGGCACGAACGATGTGAAACGCCAAGCCAAACCACGACCCACGACGCCTCACCGCCTACTGTGCACGAGCTCGCAAGAGCTGTCCCGTAACTGCTGGTCATGGGTGAGATGATCTCGTCGTGTCTGGTGTGATCACGGCGTCGGAGCCCTCCTGGAGAGCTCCGTTCACCGGGCTGAGCCCGCGTCAGTTCGGCAAGGTCATCACCGCGTTGCGGCGTGAGGGTGCAGAGCCGCTCCGCAACGGCCGACCGTGGAGCCTGCCGCTGGAGGACCGGGTGCTGCTGGTTGCCGCGTATTGGCGCACGAATCTCACCGTGCGCCAGCTGGCCCCGCTGTTCGGGGTGTCGAAGTCGGCCGCCGACCGTGTCATCGACCACCTCGGGCCGTTGCTCGCGCTCCAGCAACGCAGAAGGTTCCGCAAGGATGCCGTGCTGATTGTGGACGGCACCCTGGTCCCGACCCGCGACCACTCCATCGCCGAGCAGTCGAAGAACTACCGGTACTCCACCAACCACCAGGTCGTCATCGACGCCGACTCCCAACTCGTCGTCGCCGTCGGCCGGCCACTGCCCGGCAACCGCAACGATTGCAAGGCGTGGGAACTTTCCGGTGCGAGGCCGCCGTCGGCCCGGCCACGGTCATCGCGGACGGCGGCTATCGGGGCACCGGCCTGCTCATTCCGCACCGCCGTGAACGCGGCCAGACCGAACTGCCAGCTTGGAAAGAGGAGCACAACACCGCGCACCGCGAGGTCCGGGCCCGCGTCGAGCACGTCTTCGCGCGGATGAAGGCATGGAAGATCCTTCGTGACTGCCGTCTGAAAGGCGACGGCGTTCACACCGCCATGCTCGGCATCGCCCGGCTGCACAACCTCGCCCGCGCGGGGTAACTCCCGACCCATACGAGACCAGAGAGGCCCCAGGGAGGTGCCTCCCCACCTCGCCGGCTCGAAGAATGTTCAGTCGATACAGAACTCGTTGCCCTCGATGTCCAGCATCGGGATGCACGACTCGTTTTCCTCATCGGCATACAGCGTTTGCACGTGGGTCGCACCGAGCGCGACCAGTCGTGCGCACTCAGCTTCGAGCGCGGCGAGGCGCTCGTCCCCCACGAGCCCGGTGCCGACCCGGACGTCGAGATGCACCCGATTCTTGACGATCTTGCCTTCCGGGACGCGCTGGAAGTACAGGCGCGGGCCCACGCCTGAGGGATCACTGCAGGCGGACCATGATCCCTGTTTCTCAGGAGGCAGGGTGCGGTTGAAATCGTCCCAGGTGGTGAACCCCTCAGGTGGCGGCGGCATGACGTACCCCAACACTTCACACCAGAAGCGAGCGAGGCGCTCGGGTTCTGCGCAGTCAAAGGTGACTTGGAACTTCTTGATCTCTGACATCGGCGCACCGTACCGCGTACCAGGGGGACCCTGCCGCTCTTTTCCCTAGGCGTATCCGCCCGCCGCCCGTCGCATCCTGGGCCGCCTTGGACACCAAGTGATCAAACCGAACAGTCCAACCGAACAGTCCAGGAGAACGACGCGACCGTCGCGGCGGAGCGCCCCCGATGGTCCCCAGGATCCAGTCCTGACCAACCACCTTCAGTCCAAGATCAGTTGCGGGACAACCCTCAGGGCGTGTATTGAGTCGTGATCAACGGGTGATCCGGGTGAGGTCTTTGATTCAGATCATCGAGGCGCGCAGGTGAAGGCCGGCGAGGTAGCTGTCCGCGGTCTTGTCATACCGAGTGGCGACGCCTCGCCAGGCCTTGAGCTTGTTGATCAGACGCTCGACAGTGTTCCGCTCCTTGTACAGGTCGGCGCCGAGGAAGACGGGCCGACCACCCCGGGAGCCCTTCTTCTTCCGGTTGGCGGTCTGGTCCTTCTTCTGCCGCGGGACGAGCAGGCCTTATCCCCGGCGACGGCGCCCGGTCGGGTGCGGGGGCGGCCGACCGGCCCGCGGACCCGTATCTTCTTGAGCACGGGGATGAACTGCGGGCTGTCCGCGGCCTGACCCGCGGCCAGGACGAACACCAGCGGGCGGCATTTCCGGTCGGCGGCGAGGTGGACCTTGCTGGTCTGCCCGCCCCTGGAGCGTCCGAGGAGCGCGGCCTCCAGGCGGAGTTTCCGCCGCTGCCGGACGCGTCGCCGCTCTTCCCGCTCGGGTCCGGTCCCGGCATCCTGCCCATTTCGTCCTTCGGATTCGCCCCCTTTTGCCCAGCCTTCTCCTCCTCGGCGGCATTCTCCATTGCGGTGATGACGTCCTGGCCCAGATGCATCCCGGCAGCATCATGGTGAGCGCGCGCAGTGGTGGAGTCCACGATGACCAGGGACAGGTCCACCTCACCCCGCTTCGCGGCCTCTGCGATCACTCCGTCCAGCAGGGCTTGGAAGACGCCTGCGTCACGCCACTGCCGGAAGCGGTTGTGGACGGTCGACCAGGCGCCGAACTCGGCCGGCATCTCCCGCCACTGCCCGCCCGTCTTGAACCGCCAGATCACGCCCTCGAACTGTTGTCGCAGCCGTTCGGCGGTACGGGGCATACCCGCCGATCGGCAGGTACGGATCGGCGACTCCCGTTCGGTGTCGGTCAGTTGCACTCGCGTCACGCGAGAAGATCTAGCATCCCCGCGTGAGCCACCGCCCACGGAGAACGCACCCCCCGGGGTCTTGAACGGCCCTCGGAGCGAGGTGGGGCGCCGGCCGCCAGGAACAGGAACGGCGAGCCAGGGCTCGGGGTGCGGACCGTGGTCCGCATGAGACCGTCTGCGGGCTTCAGCCTGCCGACGCGCGTGCCCTGTCCCTGGTGCGGATGTGCTGGCTGAGAAAGAGAGCGGCGCGGTCCAGTGCCTCGTCGGCTTCGTCCAGGACGCCGGCGAACGCCTGGAAGACATGTGGAACGTCAGCGGTGATGTCCAGGATGACGTCCACTCCGGCGTCCCTCGCGCGCGTGGCCATGCGTGTTGAGTCGTCCAGGAGCATTTCGTTGGTGCCCGCCTGCAGAAGCATCGGGGGGAGGCCGGTCAGGTCGGCGAGGGTGGCGGGGCTGAGCAGGGGCTGGTGGGGGTCCTGTCCCGCGCGGTACATGGCCCCGGTGTGTTCCAGGCCCTCACGCGTGAAGAACGGATCGATGCTCGCCTTGGTGTCCATGCTCTCGCCTGTCCGGGTCGCGTCGAGTCCGGGGGAGAACGCCACGATCGCGGCGGGCATGGGCAGGCCCGCGTCGCGAGCGGCGAGGCAGGTGGTGGCGGTGAGGCCGCCACCGGCGGAGTCACCTGCGAACACGGTCGCCGAAGGGTCTTCGCCGCTGTCGAGAAGTGCGCGGTAGGCGCTCAGCCCGTCCTCGATCGCGGCCGGGAACGGGTGCTCAGGGGCAAGCCGGTAATCCAGCGAGAACGCCCTGAACCCGGTTCTGGTCACCAGGTTCCCCGTCAGCGACATCGCCGTCTCCGGTGAACCGACCACGTAAGAGCCGCCGTGAAAGTAGAGGATCGTCCCCGCCCTCGGAGTGCCGGCTGGCTCGACGAGCACCGCGGGCCGATCGCCGAGCGTCACGGTCCGGGTGCGGATCCCAGCCGGGACGATCATTTCCCCCATCATCGCCCTGAACCCGGCGCGGAGCTCCTCCACCGACCGAGGGCTCTCCGACTGAGGCCGTCGGACCATCGCGTCGATCTCCGCGCGCTGTTGCCTGCTCATTGTCGCCTCCATCGCAAGTGCATGCCAAGGAACTATATGCCGTGACATATAGACTAGAATATATGCCATGGCATCTAAGTCAAGCCGTGGCCCGATCTACCTCCCGGGCTTCTTCGCCGATCTCGTCCGCTGCGAGACACGCCTCTACAACGCGCTGAACGACCGCCTTCGCGAGCGGCACGGGATCGTCACCTCGCAGTTCGAGTTCCTGCGCTTCCTGCGCGACCACCCCGGGTCCCGGGTGGCGGACCTCGCCACCGAATTCGCCATCGGGATCGGCGCGACCAGCAAGGGCATCGACCGCCTGGAGAAGCAGGCATGGGTCATACGGCGAACCAATCCATCGGATCGCCGCTCATCACTGCTGGACCTGACCGCTGGAGGCCTGCAACTCGTCGAGGCGGCGGAGGCGACCTTCACTAAAACACTGGCCGAGTTGACAGCAGACGTCCTCGGCGGTCCCTCAGGACTGGCCGCCGTACAGATCCTCTCGGAGCTGCGCTCCGTGCTCGAACGCGACCAGATCGGCCTGCCCACGGGCTGACCGGCATGCGCATCCCTTACGACTGCCCGTTCGCTGCGTGATCAGGGTTTGTTACGAGGGCGAATCCCGCGGATTGATCACGACTCGATACGTACCCTGGTGCCCGGCGACGCCCTTGAAGCCCGGCCCGAGCCCGCGCCGCTGGCCGCGCGCCGCGGCGTCAGGACGGGAGGTGAGCGCCGTGACCACCGCCTGGGCGGTTTGCGGGGTGAGGCCGGCGCTCACCTGGCCGGAGGTCAGGACCCGCGCGTACGCCCCGGTGCCGTGGGCCCACAGGGCGTCGGCGAGCGCGGCCGCCGCAGTCTCCGCCGGCCCGGCACCCCACCCGGCGTCGTCGTGCTGCACCGGGCGGGGGAGTCCGTCGCGTCGGCTGAGGAGGACGGCCAGGGCCTGCGCCTCAGACGGCTCCAAGGTCACGGTGACCAGCGCGGCCCCCGCCCTCGGCGGCCTCGGCGCCCCGGCCGAGGCCGCCACGACCGCCACCGCCACCGGCATCCATGTCGCCAACGGCCGGGTGAGCTGGTGGACACGATGCCGGGTCAGGCCAGGAGCGGCGAGCGCCTGGCGCAGCGCCGCACTCGCTCTGGCCGCCGCTCTGCCGCCGCCAGCTTCGCTCGGGCTGGTTGCGGCCCCGGCCTGTTCGGCGCGCTCCACGATGGCGGCCGCCGCGACCGGAACGACGGCGAGGATCTCCGCACACTCCGGATCGAGCTGGGCAAGCGCACCGGCCAGGACCTCACGGGCGGCGGCCACATCCTCCACCGCGCCCACGCTCCACCGTGACGGATCGGCGGCGTCGGTCAGCTTGCACGCCGCGACGACTGCCTCCTCCGCCAGCGCCTCCACGTGGCCCGGCTCGGTCGTCAGCTTCATGTCCCGCCCAACGAGAGCTGACCGCGCACGGTCGTGCGCGATGATCACATGATGACGCCCGCAACACCACTGGCCGTGCCAGGTCGCGGGAGCACGGGGCAGCCCGTAGAACCGGACGCATGGTCCTTCGGCCGCCGGTGGAACCGATGCCGGCGCAGGCCCGCGAAACGGTACCCGCGCCGGGCGCGCTGCCCGGTGAACTGCGATTTCAGCCTAAATTCGATGGCTACCGGGCGCTCGTCTTCACCCCGTGGCCGGCCCCCGGCCCGCTGCTGGTGCAGTCCCGCCGCGGAAGCCCCATGCAGAGCCGCTTCCCGACCTCGTGGGCGCAGCTGGAGACCTGCCCCACGGCCTGGTCATCGAGGCCGCCGCCACGTGTTCCGGCCGGACGCCGCACGCCTCGCCACCTGCCAGCACGACCCGAGCGTGCACAGTCACCGTGGGGCCCGGCGGGCCAGGGCGGCGCGGGTGATGACGCGGTCGCTGAAGCGCGCCCGTGCGGCGTCGAAGATGGCTTCGAGGCGGCGAGCGTCGTCTCGGCGCGGCCGAGCAGCTGCTGGTGGGCTTGGTCGGCGGGTGTCGTCGAGACGCTGTAGCAGCGGTCGCGATGGTTCGCCAAAGGGTTCTTGCGGAGGCTGCCCGGCCGGAAGCTGCCCACCACACGGGACGGTCTGCATGGTGACGAGTTCCGAGAGAGCGCCCTTGCGGCGTCTGGAGCCACATGTCAGCGTGTGCGCGGGTCGGGGAACATGCCGTTGAGCTCCGAGAAGCCCATGGCGTCGGCGAGCGGGCGGTAGTCGCCGGTGTCGTACAGCCGCTGTGCGGCGCGGCGGGCGGCGGCGTAGGCGGTCTGGGCGATGCCCGAGCCGAGGCTGACGCGCGCGACGCCGAGGGCACCCAGCTCGGCGACGTCCGGTGCTGCGGGGCCGGCCATGATGTTCACCGGTGCGGAGATGCCGGCGGCCAGTTCCTTGATGGTGGCGGGGTCGGTGACGCCGGGGACGAAGATGCCGTCGGCGCCGGCGTCCACGTATCTGCGTGCCCGCTCCAGGGTGTCTCGCAGCCGGGTGGCGGGATCACCGAGGCCGAGGAGGTACGTGTCGGTTCTGGCGTTGAGGAACAGAGGCACGCCCGCCCGTTCCGCCGCGCCCCGTGCCGCCCTCAGCCGCGCCTCGAGTTCGGCCGGCGGCCGGGTGCCGTCCTCGATGTTGACGCCCACGGCACCCGCCTCCAGTACGCCCGTTACGGTATCGGCGACGCTTGCGGCGCCCCGCCCGTACCCGCCCTCGATGTCGGCGGTGACCGGCACGTCGACCGCCGCGACGATACGAGCGATCAGCTCCAGTACCCGGTCAGGGGTGACTCCCTCCCCGTCCGGACGGCCCAGCGACCAGGCCATCCCGGCGCTCGTGGTGGCGATTGCGGGCGCCCCCGCGGCCGCGATGACACCCGCGCTCGCGACGTCCCAGGCGTTGGCGAGCGCGAGGGGGCGTGCGGGGGTGTGGAGGGAGCGGAAGAGCAGGGCCTGGCCCAGCTGCGAGGTGGTCATGCGGTGAGCCAACCACTGCGCAACTCTGCTGTCCGGCAGGATCCGACAGTGACGCAGCCCTGGAGTCTGTCGCGTGAGTGGGTCCAGGTCTTGGCTGATTGCCGCAGGGCATCGAGCCGGCCCGTCTCATCCCGGTCAGGCACGTCGCCGCCATGACGGGCCTGAGCACGGCTCGGCCACACGCCTGGTCGGCCGGCTCGAACGTCGAGTTTCGCCGAGGTGGTACGCGGCGATGCGCTCGTAGCCATGGAAGGAGATCGGCGCCACGGCCAGTGGGCCTTGCGGCCCGGCGCCGCAGATGCCCTTCATGCCGGGGGGCAGGGCTTCGCTCTTCGTGTGTCGTGCCGTACTGGCCCGCGCTGGTCCCGGTGTGTCAGCATCGTGAAGTAGCCATACGCATAAGGCTGTTGTGCACTACGGTGCTGATCCTTCGAGGTTTCGCAAGGAGGGAAACCGACGTGGAACAGGCCGAGGCCGCGGACCTCGCGCTGGGGCGCGCCATCGTGGCGCGGATCGCTCCTGAGGAACTGCCCTACTTCGACGAGACCGCGGCGAGCCTGCCGAAGCGCCCCGGCCGGCGGGCCCGGCGGCGCCGCGAGGACGATCCGCTGGCCTTCGGCGGTGCCGCCGAACTCGTCGTCACGAGCATCGCGTGCGGGGTCGCCACCGAGGTGGTCAAGATGATGGGTGAGACGGTCGGCAGCGGCCTGGTGGCCCGGCTCCGCCGCCTGCTGACCCGCGGCCGCGGCGGGGAGCCGACCGGGCCCGATGCCGAACAGCCGCTTCCTGCCCTCACCGAGGAACGGATCGCCGAGCTGGGCGCCGCAGCCGGACGCACCGCGGTCCTTCTCGGTCTGCCACCGGAGCGCTCCGAGCTTCTCGCCGAGGCGGTCCGGGACCAGTTGAGGGCGGCCGACAGGCCCGGCTCCGCCACATGACCGTCGCCGAGAGCGGTGAACTGCCCCTGGAGACGCTGCCGCCGCCGCGCCGGCCACTGCCCTCGGGGACGCTCCTCGCGTTCGTCCTGCTGATCTGCGCGGTGCTGGCGTTCATGTCCGTCCTGCACCCGGGCTACGCCGACTTCATCGCCGGCGACCGGGGCGCCACCGATCTCAACGACTGCCTGCGCAAAGCGGTGCGCGAGGCCGGCGGGACGGGTGACTTCATCAGGAACGGTCCTCGGCAGAAGCCGTGCGACTCCAGCGACGACCACACCTCGCAGGGCATCCTCGTCTCGTATGCGATCCTCGCCGTCGCCACTGCTGCGCACTACTGGTTCCGCTCGGCCCGTCGCGCCAGGCGCCGCGGGGTGCGCCCGCTGGACGCCGAGCGCTTCCCCTCCGTGCATGCGGAGGTCGCCCACCTGGCCGCGGGCGTCGAGCAGGCGCGCGGGGTCACCTTCCTGGTGGACTTCCTCGACTCAGGGGTGAACGGCGTCTCCTTCGGCCGTGCCGGCCGCCGCTACATCATCCTCAGCCGCGGTCTGATCCGCCTCCACGACTCGGGTGATGCCGACCGTGCCGCCTTCCGCGCCGTCGTCCTCCACGAGTTGGCCCATCTGCGCAACCGCGACGTCGACATCACCCTGATCACCTTGGGGATGTTGCGCTGCTACTTCACGCTGATGCTCTTCCCGAGGATGTTCGGGGACCTCGTCGGGCTGGTCTTCGTACCAGGGAGCGCCCCGTACTCGGGGGCGGCGCTTCTCGACGCGGCCGTCTTCGCCGCGGTGGCCCTCGCCGCCCGTTCGGTGATCCTGCGGACCAGGGAGTTCCGGGCGGACGCCCGGGTCGTGGAGTGGCTGGGGACGTCCGAACCGCTGTTGCACGCCTTCGACCTCGCCTCGGCGGGATCCGGCGGCCGGCCCCGGTGGTCGGTCCGCGGCTGGCGGGCACGGCTCACCCGCACTCATCCGTCGTTCGCCCAGCGCCGGGCCTGCCTCGCGGACCAGGCGCTGCTGATGCACCAGAAGTTCGGTTTCGCCTTCGTCGTCGGGTTCTGCCTGCCGATCTCCTGGGATCCGGTGGCCTCGGTCACCGCACAGATCCGGGAGGACGGCGGCATCAGCGGCTGGTGGCCGACGAGGCTGATCACTCTGCTGGTGGTGCTGGTGCTGCTGCTCACGGTGGTCCGCGCTTCGCTGCACCGGCTGGGCCGCCGAGCCGGAACGCCCTCGCCTGTGCCGTTCCGGCTGGGGGTGGGCCTCGGCGTGCTGGCGGGCTTCGCCCTGTCGCCGAGTGCCATCGTCGACCATCTGATGCTGCCGGGACTGCGCTTCTCGTCACAGTTGTCCGGCTGGCTGATGGTGGCAGTGCTGGCGCTGCTGTTCACTCTCTGGTGCCAGTTCCTCGGGGACTGCTGGGCCCGCCCGGTGGACCTGGCGCGGTGGCCTTTCCTCACGGTCGTGCTGCTGGGGATGGTGGTGGCCGGGGCGGTGGTCGCCGAGGCGGACACCGTCTTCGGGCTGCAGTGGCAGATCGAGTTCGGTCAGTTCATGGACGAGCGGCTGGCCGCGCTGCCGGGACCACTGCACGCCGCGGTGTGGACGCAATACGTGTACATGACCCAGCTGATCGATCCGTGGTGGCTGCTCGCCGTGCTGGCGCTGCTCCTGGGAGTGCCGCTGACCGGCGCCTTACGCGGGTGGCGGCTGACCCGGTACATGGC
Organism: Streptomyces sp. NPDC014006; assembly: GCF_043088925.1. Taxonomy (NCBI): domain Bacteria; kingdom Bacillati; phylum Actinomycetota; class Actinomycetes; order Kitasatosporales; family Streptomycetaceae; genus Streptomyces; species Streptomyces sp. NPDC014006. The sequence continues at coordinate 591,652 of NZ_JBICAJ010000004.1, forward strand.
GCAGGACCGGGTCCGGCCGGCCCGGCGTGCCCTCCTCCTGGTCCTGGGCGCGACGGCAGTGACGGCCACCTTCCTGCCGACCGCCTACACCTGGTGGGCGCAGGAGCGGGGCCTGGACACGCTGGCGTATCCCCACTTTCTCACCCCCATAACGATGGCGGCGGCCGCGGGGACGCTGGCCGGCGGGCTGGCCAGAACCCGCGGCATGGTGTGGGCGGTGGTCACCGCACTCGTTGTGGGCGTGCTGCTGACGTTGCCCATGCCTCGGGAGCTGTGGGGCTTCCAGCTGGGCGTCGGGATCGAGGGTGCGGCCATCGGCACCCTGCTGACAGCGGCACTGCCGCGCGGCCGCCCCTTCTCCCGCTGGACGGCCGCATCGACTCCGGACGCCACCCCACCGAACGGACGCTGGTAGCCGGCTTCTACGGGGCCCGGTGCGGTACTTGAATGCTGCCGAAGAGTTGGGTGCTGCTTGCACCGGCAGCGAGTGCGCAGCAGGCGTGGCCACGTTACGACAGGCGGTCCACACTCACCGGCGGAAGCGCCTTGATCGACCTTCGACTCTGCCTCTCGCAAGTCCAGCGGGGTGAGGCCCGTCTCACGGTCAAGCAGGTGGCAGTAGTTCGAGTTGCTGGAGCATGGAGAGCTGATCGACCACGTGCCAGTGTTCGGCGATCCGGTCGCCGTCGATCCGGTAGATGTCGATTCCGGCGACGCTGGCCGTTCGTCCGGTGGGAGGGATGCCGAGGAAGGTGCCGGAGTGGGTGGCGTCGTTGGTCCAGCGGACGACGACTCGGTCGGCCTCGGCGATGACGTCGTGAAGGGTGAACCTGGGAGACAGCCCTTCCAGGAGCATGGTCACGCGACTTTTCAGACCCTCGCGGCCCGGGCCCTGGCCGGGGAGGGGATCGTGTTCCTCGTAGTCCGGGGTGGCCAGCTCGTCGACCACTTCCACGTGACGGCCGTTGAGGACTTCGTCGTACAACCGACGCACGAGCGCTTTGTTGGTCTCGGTGGACACGTGGTGCCTCCGTCCCAGGGGGAAACCGTTCGGTTCACCCTGACACGCGTAAGTCCCCCAACGACCGGGGCAAGGCCGCAGTCTCCCACGAGTGGAGCAAGCTGCGGCCCACTCTCCTCGCAGCTGTGTGACGACTGCCGGAGCCGGCCCGTCACGGCCGAGCAGCCGGCCGAAGCCGGGGGAGCGCCGTGTCGCGCGGTGATCATCAGCAGGGGACTCCGGACCCCCGCTAGGCGGCCGGCCCGGTCCCGTCGGTCGTGAAGATGCGGTCCAGGTGGTGGCGGATCACCGTGGCGGCCGACTCGGGACCGCGCTGGCCGACGAGGATGCTCGTGCCGAGGGTTCCGGCCATGGCGAGGAGGCTGACGGCCTCCATGCGCGCGTCGGCGCCGGGGTCGGCCAGACCATCTGCCTGTGCCTGCGCGATCAGCCCGGCCAGGGCGTTCTCCGCGGCGTCCGGGTTGTCGATGAAGGGCTGCGCGGCCAGCGCTTCATCGGTCACGGAGAGGATCGCGTACGAGGCGTAGAGCAGGTGGAAGGTGCGGCTTTCGTCGTCCGTGGGCAGCGAGGCCAGGATCAGCGCCTCGGCGGTCGCCCGCGGTCCGGGGGCCGGCCCTGCGGCGGCGAGACGGGCGCCGACCCGGGCGGTGAACCGGTCCGTGAGGTGCTGGAGCCCGTGGAGGAGCAGCTTCTCCTTGGTCTCGAAGTAGTACTGCACGAGTCGCAGCGAGACTCCGGCCTCGGCCGCCACGTCCCGCATGCCCACGGCGTGCAGTCCGCGCCGCCCGGCGACCCGTACGAGTGCCTCCGCGATCTGGGTGCGCCGTTCTTCGTGGTCCACGCGCTTCGGCATGCGTGCTTTCTCCATTCGTCCGCCGGCCCTTGATGGTACCGCCGTACCAACAACATGGTACGGTCGTATCACGAAGAACGGATCAAGGACCGAGAAAGGTCCCACCGGGAGGTTGCCGCCGTGCCCGAGAACAAGACCCGCAAGCGCCGCGACGTCGGTCGCTACGTGAACGACGCCTTGCGCGACCGCTACTTCGCCACCTGCGACGCCCTCTACGCCATGGGCGCGCCCCTTCGCTCCGAGACGGACGTCGAAACCAGCTTCGGAACCACGCACGTCTACCGCTACGGGCCCGCGGACCCCGCGGCCGAGTCCCGTACGCCGGTCGTCCTGGTCCACGGTTCCGGCGGCTGCTCCGCCCAGTGGTACCCCAACACCCCCGCACTCAGCGCCCAACGCCCCGTCTACGCCCTCGACACCCCTGGCGACCCCGGGCGCAGCGTGCAGCGCGAGCCGATGTGGCAGCCCGAGCGTGCGGCCCAGTGGATGGACGAGGCCCTCAACGCGCTCGGCCTGGACCGCGTGCACCTGGTCGGCTCCTCCTACGGGGGCTGGCTGGTCATCAACCAGGCGCATCTGCGGCCTGGCCGGCTGGCTTCGGTCACCGCCCTCGACCCGGGCGGTCTGGAGAAGGTGGGCCTGCGCTTCTTCGTCTGGATCTTCGCCAGCCTGTTCGCCACCTTCGCCCCGAAGGCACTGCGCCAGCGCCTCGCGGTCTGGCTCGAGCAGCCGGTCCTCGTCGTCCCGGAACTGCGCAAGTGGATCCACGCCGGGGTGCGGGCCTTCCGGATCCGTCGCCCGGCGCCGCTTCCGCTGTCCGACGCCGAACTGGGCTCCATCCGTACGCCGTTCTATCTGATCATGGGCAAGCGCAGCCTGCTGGTCCATCCCGAGCGCCAGCTGGAGCGCGTGCCGCGTGTCATTCCCGGAGCCCGCGCCGAGATCGTCGCAGCCACCGGCCACGGTCCCCAGATCGACCACCCGGACCTGGTCAACGCCCGCCTGCTGGGCTTCATGGACGATGTCGACGCCCTGGAGCACACGGCAGCCTAGGCCGCTTCTGCACCGCACACGCAAGTGCCCGGCGAAGGCTGCGGCGGCCTCGGCGCCGTCGGCTGGACCGCCTGGGTGGAGCCGGCCGACGTGTCCGCGTTCGGGCGGGGGGGGGGCGTCCTGCGTCGCTTCGATGCGTCCGGGTCACACATCCCATGTGCCGGACGACTGACCGGATCCCCGGCCGGGGACGGTCAGTTGGCGGCAAGGTACGGGCCACCGCCGGGTCGGGCGTCATGCCCTGCGGTGCCGGTTCAGGAATAGGATCCGTGCTCGGGCCGCCGTGTCAGGAAGCTGTTCCGCACTTCAGCTCGCGTCGGCGTGAGGCCGGTATGGGCTCAGTGCCTCCAGGGAGTTGCGCAAGCTCTCGGCGAAGACGTCTGCGTCGGGGCAGGCTTCCGCGTCGGCGACCACAGTGATGTTGAACTGCCCGGCATAGGTGAGTGCCGCGACGGCGAGCGTGACGTTCGCGCTGATGGGCACGACCGGGAACACTTCGAGCAGCTGCGCTCCGGCAAGGTACAGCGGCATCGGGGGGCCGGGGACGTCGGCGACATAGACGTTCATCCGCCGCTGATGGACCAGGAGGCGCATCATGGCCCGCTGGAGAACGAGATTACGGGCGAGTATGCCCTCGGGAGGACGCACGATCTTCTTCTTCCGCTCAGCGCTTTCCGCGGCGATCAACTGCAGCCGTCGAACAGGATCGGTCACACCCAGCGGAAGCGGCACGAACATCATCCCGTCTTCGTTGCCGCGGGCCTGGCCCTGTTCCCCCTGGTGAAGCGAAACCGGTACGAAGGCCCGCAGAACCAGGTTCTCAACGTGTTCCTGGCGACCCCGCAGCACATCCCGCAGTCCGCCGGCGATGGCCGACAGCAGGACGTCGTTCAGTTTCACGTCGTGTGCGTGAGCGATCTGCTTGGCGACGTCGAGTCTGCCGCGGATGACCGTGAGGGTGCGGTGCTGGCCTATCGGGCGGTTGAGACTGGTCCGCGGCGCCCGCTCCCTGACGAAGGCCTCCCGCGTCGCCGGCCATGTTTCCCGTACCTGGCGCAGTGTGGTGCGCGGGTGGCCGAACTTCGAGAGCTCGGCCTTGGCAGCCAGGACACGCCGACGCAGGTTGTCCTTGAACAGGTCGCGGCTGGACGGTACCGGCGCCGGCGTCCACGGTCGCCGGGGCGTCGCGGACGCATCCGCGTCCAGATCGAGAAACGCGCCGAGCAGAACCACCCCGGCCGCGCCGTCGGCGATGGTGTGGTGCACCTTGACGAACATGCCGACCCGGCCCCCGCGCAGGCCCGGCAGGAACCACATCTCCCACAGGGGCCGTGACCGTTGCAGTCGGCGCGTGCGCAGCTGCTCCACAGCGAGAAGAAGCTGGGTCTCATCGGCGGGAGCGGCGAGTGGAAAGACCTGGACGTGCTCTGCGAGATCGAAAGACTGGGCATCGACCCACAGCGGCACGCCCAGCCCCCATCGAGGCATGTACAGCAGCTGTCGGAACCGAGGGACCAGATGCAGACGGTTGCCAATCACTTCGCGCACGGTTTCGATCCGGAAGCCGCCGTCCGGATCGAGCAGCCTGGTGCCCTCGAGGATGGCGAGAGCGCCGATGTCCTCGGGCCAGCCGAGGTCGTCCGGCCACAGCAACATGAGATCCTGCGGGTTCAACCTCTCCATGACCATCACCCACGTCCGGTGCCTCTCAGAACAGTCTCTCGCTGCTCCACCTCAGGTACCAGGATCATCCGGCCGGTCATGTGACCGCCTCACGCTCGGGCTGAGGGGCCTCGGCAAGTTCGGTCAGTGCTGTGGCAGGCAGCGGTCGCTCGGAGACCGGGAAACGCTGCTGCGCCGACGCCACAGGGCGTTGTAGAGACCAGGGAAGGATCCTTTGGCGGGGCCGCCGAGTCGTACGGTTGCGAGGAGGCCGGACTGCTCGGGGCGTGGCAGCAGCCGGGGCACCGGCTCCCAGCCGAAATGGGTGGCCGCCACCCTGAGGTCGTAGACGGCGCATCCGACCGAGAGCTGGAGGGCGCGGCCGGCCGGGTCGGTGTGGCGCAGGCCGCGGTCCGTGGCCGCGCGGATCTGCAGGGTGACCGCGTCCGGGGTCGAGCCGGAAACGCCAGAGATGCGTGTTGTGGATCGAGGGGGCGGTGACTGCGGCGGAGATCAACGTCTCCAGGGTCCGACCGTCGAGGACGATGGAAGGCTTCGGCGTTCCCTCCCCTCCGCGTGCTGAAGGGTGACGCGGGTATCGCGGCTGCCTCAGCGTGGGTTGTGGGGGAGTGGGAGCGACAGAGGCCCTTCGGCCCATCGCTCGCCCCCGATGGCCCCTCTTGATCATTTCTTTCCGTGTTCACCCGCGTCCGGCTGCTCCAGATGGGAGGCGAGGACCGCTGCCTGGACCCGGCGCTGCACACCCAGCTTGGCGTCTGCTTGAGCACGTAGCCGGAGGCGCCGGCCATGATCGCGTCTAGCAGGGCCGTTGGCCGCGCCCAGGGCGAGGAACTCCTGGTCGGCGTCGAGCTTGGGCTGGCCATCACGAAGAGGAACACGAGGATGGCCGCGGAGAAGACGACGGTCGCGAGATGCGCGTCGGACAGGTGAGCGACGAAGGCCCACAGTTGGGGGAAGAACTCCGAACCGGTCGTCCTCACGCCGGTGAGTTTCGGCAGCTGGTCCACCATCATGATGAGTGCCACGCCCGCGAGATAGCCGGTCAGGGCGGGACGGGACGGCAGGTCCGCGAGGAAGCCCAGCCGCACCACCCGGGCGATCAGGCAGAGCAGCCCGACCGTGACCGCGAGGACCGCCGCGAGGCACGCGTAGCCCGGGGTCGCCGGCGGCGAGCGGTGCGACCACGGTGGCCGTCATGAGGGCGGCGGTGGACTCGGGGCCGACCGACAGCAGGCATGAGGAACCGAACAGGGCGTACAGCGCGAGGGCCGGGAGGACCGCCCACAGTCCGGTGACCGGCGGCAGTCCGGCCACACCCGCGTACGCCATGACCTGCGGCACGAGGTAGGCGGCAACGCTCACCCCCGCCAGCAGGTCACCCGTGAGCCATGACCGCCGGTAGCCGAGGAGTGCGACCAGGCCGGGTGCCAGGCGGCGCCACCCCGAGATCTGCCTGCCCGAGCCCTGGGACATCTGCCGCCCTCCGTCGCCCAACGGCCCTGAAACACAGGGCCGTTCAGTCCCATGGCAGCAGACCTTCGGCATCCGGTGCCGCCCGGCCCGCAGGAAGAAAGTAAGGGGCGTCAGGCAACGCCCCGACCCCCCGAAGGGAATCACGACCATGGCCGTGCACGAGCACTCTCACCGGAGCTCCGGCTTCCACCTGCCGTCGTTCCGCAGGAACCGGACCGCCTCCGCATCCGAGCCCGCCGTGTCGGCACGCACCGACGCGAGCACCGCGCGAGCGTACGCCTTCGCGTCCCTGCGTCTGCTCACCGGCTTCGTCTTCCTGTGGGCCTTCCTCGACAAGACCTTCGGCCTCGGCTACGCCACCACGTCCGGCAAGGGCTGGATCGACGGCGGATCGCCGACGAAGGGCTTCCTCGGGTCCGTCGCCGTCGGACCGATGGAGTCCACCTTCCATGCCTGGGCAGGCGACCTGTGGGCCGACTGGCTGTTCATGCTCGGTCTGCTCGGGATAGGTCTCGCCCTGGTCGCGGGGGTCGCGCTGCGCATCGCCGCACTCGCGGGCACGGTGATGATGGCGCTGATGTGGATCGCCGAATGGCCGCCCGCCCAGCACCTCTCCGACGGTTCGCCGAGCATGTCGACGAACCCGTTCGCCGACTACCACGTCGTCTACGCCGCCGCCCTGATCGTGCTGGCCGCTGTCGCCGCCGGCGACACCCTGGGCGTGGGCCGGCTCTGGGCCAAGCTCCCGGTCGTCCGCGACCACGGCTGGCTGCGCTGAACACCGTCGGCGCGGCGGGCTCGTCACCCGGCCCACCGCGCCGAGCCGTGCAGGGGGTCGGTCGGCCCCGATCCGGGACCAGTGACCAGTGAACGAGCGGCCCCACGAAAGCGACTCTGGAATCGGATCCCTCCCTCGCCCCAGGAGGTGGAGATCATGCTCCGCACCATCACCGTAGGTCTCGACGGCTCGCCCGAGAGCAGGGCCGCCGCGGAATGGGCGGCTCGCGAAGCCAACCTGCGCGACCTGCCCCTGAGGATCGTCCACATCTGGGAGCCGGTACCGGAGCCCATCGCGCAGGCCCCCCTCCTGGGAGGCGAGACCCATCTGCACTGGACCGAGAATCCGCTCGAAGAGCGCGCACTGCCGCAGGAACAGCTGGTACTCCTCCTTCGTGCAGACGCCCATCACGCGCTCGACCCCGGCCCGGTCGTACCACGCCCGGTCGAACAGCACGATCTCCCCGGCCGCCGGCAGATGCTCGACGTACCGCTGGAAATACCACTGGGTGCGCTCGCGCTCGGTCGGCTTCGGGCAGGGCAGCGATCCGTGCCACACGCGGGTTGAGGTGCTCGTCCACCCGCTTGATCATGCCGCCCTTGCCCGCCGCGTCCCGCCCCTCGAAGACCACCACCAGCCGGGCGCCCGTCGACCGCACCCACTCCTGGAGCTTCACCAACTCCATCTTCCGCGACCGCGACTTCGCGGCCCTGCACCTGAAGGGCGGAGCCCACACCGTGCTGCTGTCGGCGCCGGGCAAGAACGTGGACGCCGCCATCGTGATGGGCGTCAACGACGCCTCCTACGACCGGCACCGCGACCAGATCGTCTCCGCCGCCTCCTGCACCACCAACTGCGTCGCCCCGATGGTGAAGGTCCTCGACGACGCCTTCGGCATCGAACGCGGTGTCAGGACCACCATCCACGGCTACACCAACGACCAGTCCCTGCTCGACGGCCCGCACAAGGACCTGCGCCGGGCCCGCTCCGCCGCCCTCAGCATCATCCCCACCAGCACCGGAGCCGCCCGCGCCGTGGGGCTCGTCATGCCGGAGCCGGCCGGGGCCCTGGACGGGATCGCGGTCCGAGTGCCCGTGGAGGACGGCTCGCTCACCGACCTCGCCGTCGTCCTCACCCGGGAGGCGACCGCGGACGACATCAACGCCGCGTTCGAGGCAGCCGCGGACGGCCCACTGAACGGCACCCTGCGCGTCTCCAAGGCCCCCATCGTGTCCCGCGACGTCATCGGCGACCCCTCGTCCTGCATCTTCGACCCCGCCCTGACCCAGGCGAACGGCACCCTGGCCAAGGTCTTCGGCTGGTACGACAACGAGTGGGGCTACACCAACCGCCTCCTGGACCTGACGGCCCTGGTCGCGGACGACTGACGCCTCAGCAGAGGGCACCGCGCGGCGGAGGCAGTGCCGGTCGGCCGTGGCGGGAGGGCCGACCGGCCCCGACCGGCCCCCCTTCAGCCCATGTGACCGCCCCTCGCTCCGACGGACGATCGAAGAGTCGAAAGCCATGGAGGAGACTTGCGATGACGGACGACCTGATCGACCGAACCCCGGTCCACGCCCTGCTCGCGGACGGCACCACCGTGCGCATACGGCCGGTGCTGCCCGCTGACCACAATGAACTGCAAGGGTTCTACGAGGAGATGTCGCCGGAGAACCTCCGCCTGCGGTTCTTCGCGGTGAGCCGGCGCTCGGCCGCCATGGCCGCCGACCGGGCCTGCGCCCCGGCCCACCCGGGCTACCGGGCCCTGCTGGCGGAGACGGGTGGCCGGGTGATCGGCCTCGCCGAGTACGACACCGGCGGACAGAAGGACGGTGCGGAGAAGGACGGTGCGGAGGTCTCCATCGCCGTCGGGGACCGTCTGCATCACCGCGGCGTGGGCACCCTGCTCGTCGAACACCTGGTCTCGGCGGCGCGGGCGGAGGGCATCACCACCTTCACGGCCGACGCGCTCAGCGAGAACCATGAGCTGCTCCGCCTCTTCGCAGACCTGGGCCTGCGCACCTCCCGGCGCTTCGAGGGGCCGGAGGTGCGCTGCACGGTCCACCTCGACCAGGACGACACCTACCTGTCGGCCGTCGAAGCCCGGGGCCGGTCCGCCGACGTGGCCAGTCTGCTGCCCCTGCTGCGGCCGTCCGTGGTCGCCGTGGTCGGCGCCGGACGCACGCCCGGATCGGTGGGCCGGGCCATCCTGCACCACCTGCACACAGGGGGTTTCACCCGCCACCTGTTCGCCGTGAACCCGAGCGTCACATCGGTCCTCGGCGTGCCGTCCCACCCGTCCGTCGAGGCCCTGCCGAAGACCCCCGACCTCGTGATCGTCGCCGTACCGGCCGCCGCGGTCCCGGCCGTCGCCGATGAGTGCGGCAGGGCCGGGGTGCGCGCGCTCGTCGTCGTCACCGCGGGACTCGACCGCACCGAGGCGCAGGCACTGCTGGCCACCTGCCGCACTTACGGCATGCGGCTCGTCGGCCCCAACTGCCTGGGCATCGCCAACACCGACCCGGAGCTGAGTCTCGACGCGACCTTCGCCGCCGAGCACCCCCGCCCCGGAACAGCAGGTATCGCCGTGCAGTCCGGCGGGGTCGGCATCGCGCTGCTCGACGGCCTGTCCCGGCTGGGCATCGGCGTCTCGTCCTTCGCGTCCCTCGGCGACAAGTACGACGTCAGCGGCAACGACATGCTCCAGTGGTGGGAGAACGACTCCCGCACTGACCTTGCTCTGCTACACCTGGAGTCCTTCGGCAACCCGCGCGCCTTCTCCCGCACAGCCCGCCGCGTGACGCGCCGTGTCCCGGTGCTGACCGTCGACGCAGGCCGTACCGAGGCGGGCCGCAAGGCGGCCGCCTCGCACACGGCGGCCGCCGCCACCCGGACCATGACCCGGGGCGCGCTGTTCACCCAGGCCGGCATCACCGCGACCCGCTCGGTCGGCGAGCTCCTGGAAACCGCGGCCCTGCTGCACTCCCAGCCGCTGCCGGAAGGCAGCCGCGTCGCGATCGTCACCAACGCGGGCGGCGCCGGAGTCCTCACCGCCGACGCCTGCGCCGAGGCGGGACTTGCCCTTCCCCCGTTCACCCCCGCGATGGTCGACGAACTGCTCGCCGTGCTGCCGGACGGTGCCGCCATCGGCAACCCGGTCGACGCCACCGCCGCGGTCTCCGAGGAACAGCTCACGGAGTGCGTCGACCGCCTCACCCGCTGCCCCGGAATCGACGCCGTCATCGTGGCCCTCGTGCCCACGGCCGTTGCGGCGGCCACCGGAGACGACCTGGTACGGGCCCTCACCGCAGCTCCCGGGCGACGGGCGCGGCCGGTGATCGCCGTACGCCTGGAACAGGACGTGCCCGCCCGGCTGCTGCCCGCCGCCGACGGCGGCACGATCCCTTCCTACGCCGAGCCCCAGGCCGCGGCCCGCGCGCTGGCCCACGCCGCCGAACGTGCCGCCTGGCTTGCGCGGCCCCTCGGCATCGTCCCCGACGTCGACGACATCGAGCCCGAGCGGGCCCGCACGGTCGTGGAGGCGTACCTGGCCGAGCACCCTGACGGCGGCTGGCTCGACCCGCGCACCTGCGCCGACCTGCTGAACTGCTATGGCATCCCGCAGATCCCGTGGGCCTGGGCCGAGACCGAGGACGACGCCGTCCTTGCCGCCGACCGGCTGCGCGGCTTCGACGGCCGTGTGGTCATGAAGGCCCACTGGCCCGGCCTCCTGCACAAGACGCAGCACCATGCGGTCCACCTCGACCTGCGGGGCGACGCACAGGTGCGGGCCGCGTTCCGCGACCTGCAGACGCGGTTCGCGGGGCTGATGACGGGCGTGGTCCTGCAACCGCTCGCCGACCGCGGTACCGAGTTGTTCGCGGGCGTCGTCCAGGACGAGGTCTTCGGCCCGCTCGTCCTGTTCGGGCTCGGCGGCACGGCGACCGAGGTACTGGCCGACCACGCGGCCCGCCTGGCCCCCCTGACCGACCGCGACGTGCACGAACTGATCACCTCGCCGCGGTGCGCCCCGCTGCTGCTCGGCACGAACGGAAGCACGCCCGTCGACCTCGAAGACCTGGAACAGCTTTTGCTGCGGCTGTCCCGGATGGCGGCGGACCTGCCGCAACTCGCTGAGGCCGACTTCAACCCCGTCCTTGCGGCACCGGGCGGTGTCACCGTGCTCGACGCGCGGGTACGCCTGGTGCCGCGCCGCCTCCAGGACCCGTATCTGCGCCGGCTGCGCTGAGGAGGGAAACGGCCATGAGGCACAACAAGGTCGGCTCCGTGATGACCACGGAGGTCGTCCGCGCCGCGTACGGCACACCGTTCAGGGGGGCCCGACTGCTCGCCACCCACGGGATCAGCGGACTGCCGGTGGTGGACGAGGACGACAAGGTCATCGGATTTCTGTCCGAGACGGACCTGATGATGCACCAGGCGACCGTTCCCGACCCGTACGAGCCGAAGCACCGCGTGCGGCTCGGCGAGCCGACGCCCGGCGGCAAGCGCCACGCCGCCAAGGGCAAGGCACGCACCGCCGCTGAGCTGATGACGCAGCCGCCCATCACGGTGCACGCCGACGACACCATCGTCCAGGCCGCCCGCACCATGGCCCAGCGGCACGTGGAACGGCTCCCCGTCCTCGACGAGGAGGGCCGGCTCGGCGGCATCGTCACACGCCGCGATCTCCTCCAGGTCTTCCTGCGGCCCGACGCAGAGATCCGCGACGAGGTGATCAAGGAAGTCCTGGTGCACGCGCTGTGGCCGGCGCCGCGCAGTGTCGAGGTTTCCGTGGCGGAGGGCGTCGTCACGCTCACCGGACACATGGAGCGCAAGCGCGAGACGGAGATCGCCCTGTCCATGACCCGTCGGACAGATGGTGTGGTGGACGTGGTCAACCAGCTCACCTACCGACTCGACGACGCGCGGCTGCGTACCGACGACCAGGCACTGCACGGCGTGGCCGACGACTGGCTGCGCCGGATGTGAAAGGAGGCGGACCGCCATGACCGGCACCGTGTTGGTCACCTACGGAACGACGAACGGATCGACTGCGGGAATCGCCGAAGCCGTCGCCGACGTCCTGCGCAAGGAAGGGCTGACCGTCGAGTCGCTCCCGGCCCGATCCGTGGCGAGCGTGACGCCGTACGACGCCGTCGTGGTCGGCGGCGGGCTGTACGCCGGGCGCTGGCACAAGGACGCACGGCGGTTCGTCCGCCGTCACCGCGCCCAACTCGCTGAGCGGCCGGTGTGGTTCTTCAGCAGCGGGCCGCTCGACGCCTCCGCCTCTGAGCGGGACATCCCGCCCGTGCGCGGCGTGCAGCGGGCCATGATCCGACTGGACGTCCAAGACCACGTCACCTTCGGAGGGCGCCTGGAAGAAGGCGCCAAGGGACGAGTGGCCGGGATGATCCTCCGCTCCGGCAAGGGCGGCGACTTCCGGGACTTCAGCGCGATCGAGGCGTGGGCGGAAGGTGTCGCCCAGGCCCTGACACGGAGGTAGCGTAGGAGGCTCTGTTCCGTGCTGACTGGCCCTGATACCCGGCGCGAGCCGGGTATCAGGGCCAGTCAGCACGGCGTCGACCGCGCCGGCACCACGGCAACGGGGCACGCCGCCTCGCGCACGAGAGCTCGCACGACCTCGCCCCACTCCGTACCGGGCCTGCGGCCCACCACGACCAGTGCGGGGCTGCCGGACTGGTGCAGGAGAGCCTGAGCCGGAGGGAGCAGAAGCACGTCTTCGAGCACCGGCACCTCCGGGTACTTCTCACGCGGCACAGGAAGGAAGCGACCAGGCGTGCACCACGTGCAGGCGCGGCCCCTCGTACCCGGGCGCTGTCGAAGGCGAAGGCGATGGCGCCGTCCGAAGGGTCGCGGGTCTTCGTTCCGAGGACGACCCTCCCGGAGCGGTACGTGGATGCGCGGCCGTCCGGAACGAGCACCAGCGGACGGTCCCAAGCCTCGACGGCCAGCGGTAGGCGGGAGCCAGGAGGCCGACTGGTGGCGGCCTCCTGGGGAACCCGCACACGATCGTTTTTGCCTGACCAGGGTCCGGCGGTGAGCCGAGGACCAGACGCAGCGGCAGCCCTGCAGCCGCGCCTCCTGCGCGGCCCAGTCGACCGCGGAACGGCTGTGTGCCGACGGGCCGGTACAGACAAGAATCGCCCGTTCCATCACAGCCCGCCTTTCCGGCGCAGCGGGACGCGCACCTCGCACCACGGCCTGGCGTCCGTCTTCGCGTCCGGGCAGGGGCCGAACGGCCCGCCGGGCAGCCGCGTATCCGACACGCACGGAAGCTCCAGGCCGCTCTTCGGCCTGGAGCCCGGGATCCCTGGCGTGGTCAGCCGGTCTTGTGCCCCCATCGCGGTCCCACCAGATCCCATTCCCGGTCCCACCCGTCGATGCGGCGCCGATCGAGCCGCCACCGGGCGACCGCTCCGGCGCCGACCACCAGGCCGGCGAGGCCGGTCGCGGCCGCGGTGGCCAGGAAGCCCGACTCGATCGCGGCCTCCGTGGACCCCGTCGGCGCGGAGGTGAGCCGGCCCTGGCCGTCCTGCCAGACCGTGACCTCGGAGCCGGCCTTGTGGCCGGTGTCCACCAGGGTCCGGCCCGTGCGGGCCGAGCCGTCGGGTGTCGTCCAGCGCACCGACGCCATACGGCGATCGGTGGTGCCGCCGATCGCGGAGACGCCTCGCGGCACGTCGTTCAGGAGCACGGCCCGGACAGACCGTCGCTCGGCTCGTTCCTGCTCGAACACCTCTCCCGCGGCATGGGCCGTCACCAGCCCGGCGACGGTGCCACCCACGGCGACGATCGCCCACACGGCCAGCACGATCCAGGCCTCGATGATGTCGTCATGCCGCCGCAGCGGATTGTTCCGCCACCGCCACAGCCGCTTCTTCGCGTACTCGCCTTTGGGCATCGGTCCGCACCTCCCTCTCGTCGTCGTGGTGACACATCCGAAGGTCGCAGTCGGCGCCCTGTCCCGACATGGGCCGACCAGGTGCCGCCGCAGGGCCGGTCGGGACCGACTCCGCCGCCGGGCAGGGCCGTTCAGCCCAAGCGCCGCAGGGCCCGTCCGGAAGCCTGCGCAGGTCCCTCGCCCCCTGACGACTGCGGGGTCGAGGCGCCCACGCTCGAGGGACGGAACCATCCGTCCGACGCCCACGTGCGAGGAGGGCACCATGGAGAACACCTCGTTCGGCGCCGCGGTCCTGGAGAGTTGTTTCTCCGCAGCGGTTGCCGCGCCCTCGATCCACAACACCCAGCCGCGGCGCTTCCGGCTGGACTCCGACACGGTGACGTTCCAGGTGCGTGCCGCTCCCGAACGGAGCATGCGGCAGACGGACCCCACAGGCCGTGCGCTGCTCCTCTCCGTCGGGGCCTGCGTGTTCAACCTGCGGGTCGCGCTGGCCCACTTCGGCTGGTCACCTGTCACACACCTGCTGCCCAGCCCTGAGGACCCCGGCCTGCTCGCCACCGTGCGGCCCGCCGAGCTCGCCGCCCGAAAAGGGGAGGAACGGGGCTTCGACCTCTACGACGTCATCTGGCGCAGACACAGCAACCGCTTTCCGTTCTCGGACCAGCCGCTCCCCGTGTCGGTACGCGACGAACTCAGGGCGGTGGCCAGCGCGGAAGGCGCATGGCTGCGCTTCTCCGAGGGGATGGAGACGACCCGTCTGCTGCGCATGACCGCCGAGGCCGAGCGGCGCAACCGCCTCGACGTGGACCGGGCGGCCGAGGGCCGGCAGTGGGTGCACCGGGATCTGGAACCGGCGCCCGACGCGGGTCTGCCACGAACAGCCCTGGGTCCGCAGAACGCCTGGGAGAGGCTCCCGCTGCGCGACTTCACCGCACAGTGGCATCCCGAAAAGCTCATCGCGCGGCCCTTCGAGGCGGACCCGGTCATCGCCCTGCTGACCACCGATCACGACCGCCGAGTCGACTGGCTGCGCGCCGGACAGGCGCTGGAGCACGTCTGGCTCGTCGCGACGGCATACGGCCTTCGCGCGTCCCTGATGCACCAGGCGGTCGAGTGGCGGGATCTCCGGGAGGCCCTGCTCGTCACCCCCGACGCTACTGTGCATCCCCAGCTGCTCATGCGTCTCGGATACGGCCCGGAAGGCCCGGCCACCCCGCGCCGCACACCAGGTCGGTTTCTGTGGCAAGTCACGCAGGCAGAGGACGCGTCGTCGGGCTGACTCAGACGGCCGAAGCGGACACGGGGTCCGCGACCGACGCACCGGTCAAGTCCTCGGGCCACCGGGAATGCATGTCGAAGACGCCGCTCAGGCCCGCAGTGGAGGATCCGAAGGAAGCGGGGGACTGTCGGCGACCAGCCGCAGCCGGCCGTGCCGAGCCTGGGCGCGGTTGCGCACCCGGCACGGCACATCCAGCCCGGCGCAGTCGATGAAGGACACGGGACGCAGGTCGAGCACCAGATCGGGGCACGGACCCGCTGTCAGCACGTCCAGGCGCGCTGCCGGCGCAGGTGCCGCCAGAACGTCTATCTCGCCCTGCAGGGTCACGACGGTCGCGCCGCCGGTGGTGCGAAGCATGCGGTACGGCATGGACCTCGTGTGGTTGTCGGCCATGAAGAGAGAAAAACGGGGCCGACGGCGTGCGCGGAAGGTCCGTTCGGTCCCTTTCGGGTGGGTCCGACCGGGGCTTGCGTGCCTTTCCGCCGCCGGCCGGCGGCAAGGACCCGTCCGGCAGGCGGTGGGGGCCGGACGGCCCAAGCGGAGTGGACGAATACCGGACAAGCTGGACCTGTGGGGCAATACCGTTATCCGAGCGAAGGATGGTGAGGAGCGAGATGAAAGGCTATGTCTTCCACGGCCCGGGGCATCCCGCCTGGGAAGATGTCCCGGACCCCGCCGTCAAGGAGCCCACCGACGCCATTGTGCGGGTCGGAGCCGTCACCATCTGCGGCACGGACCTGCACATCCTGAAGGGCGACGTTCCCGAAGTGCGCCCAGGCACCGTTCTGGGTCATGAGGCAGTCGGCGAGATCGTGGAGGTCGGCAGCGACGTCCGGACCGTACGTCCGGGCGACCGCGTACTGGTCTCCTGCATCAGTGCCTGCGGTCGCTGCCGCTACTGCCGTGAGAGCGCCTACGGCCAGTGTCGGGGCGGCGGAGGCTGGATCCTCGGCCATCTGATCGACGGCACCCAGGCCGAGTACGTCCGCGTCCCCTACGCCGACCTGTCCGTGCACGCGCTGCCCAGCGCCGTCGAGAGCAAGGACGCCGTCCTGCTGGCGGACATCTTCCCGACCTCCTACGAGGTGGGCGTCCTCAACGGGCACGTACGCCCCGGCGACACCGTCGCCGTCGTCGGAGCCGGCCCCATCGGCCTCGCGGCGATCGCCACGGCGCGCCTGTTCGCGCCCGAGCGGATCGTCGCCGTCGACCTGGCCGCGTCCCGGCTGGAGGCCGCCAGGCGGCTCGGCGCCGACGCCGTGGCCGACGCCCGCGAGGAACCCGAGCAGCTGATCGCCGATCTCACCGACGGGCTCGGCGCGGACGTGGTCATCGAGGCGGTCGGCGTACCGGAGAGCTTCGAGATGTGCACCCGCATGGTGCGGCCCGGCGGACACGTGGCCAACGTCGGCGTCCACGGCAAGCCCGCCACGCTGCACCTGGAAGACCTGTGGATCAAGAACGTGACCATCACCACCGGCCTGGTGGACACCCACTCCACCCCCACCCTGCTGCGCATGGCCGCCGCGGGCCGGCTGCCAACCGCGCAGCTGGTCACCCACACCTTCCCGCTGGACCAGATGGAGGAGGCGTACGACGTCTTCGCCCGCGCGGCCGACACCGGCGCGCTCAAAGTGGTGCTCGGCGGACAGTCGCACGAGGAGGTCGCCGTCCGGGCGGCCTGACGAGAGGACGTGACGGGGCATGGCCGAGCAGACGCAGGGAAAGGTCAGGAGGGACCGCCCGCAGGCGATCTGGGCCGCCGACTTGCGGTGCGCCGTGTCCAACTCGGGCTGACGCGAGAGGAGACGGCCGCCGGTGCGGACATGGTCCCCGGCTGTCTGAGGCACCTGGAGGAGCATTCCGGGGCCGCGCCGAGCCGAGGCGCACTGCTCAGATTGGCGGGAGTGTTGCAGGGCAACGGTCTCCGCCCTCACCGGGGGCGACGCCGGTCTGCCGCCTGGACCTGGACAGGCCGGGCACACCCCCGAGTTCACCGAGCTGACCAAGACCGAGTGCGGTGACCTGCTCTCCACGCACGGTGTGGGAAGGCTCGGGGTGCCCACGGTCCAGGGCCCGGTGCGTTCAGCGAAGGCTGGAGCGTGCTGGTGCGCGGCCACGCGCGCATGGTCACGGACCTCGGTGAGGAGCAGCGGCTCGCGCAACACATGTACAGCACGCCGTGGGCCGGGGGGCGACGCGATCTGTGGGTGCGCATCGAACCGTTCGCCGTCACGGGACGCCGGATCTAGGTCTGAACCGGGTCCTTCTCAGGGCGGCCAGGGACCGATGGCCCCTGACCGCGGGCTCCCTCATCGTTCGACGATGGACCAGTCAGTACCGCTTTGTCAGGTGAGAAACGAGAAGGCAGATGGATGCCAACGACGGATTCCGCGAACTCGACCGGCAGGAGTGCATGCGTCTGCTGGCCAAGGTGCCCGTGGGGCGCATCGTGTACACGCGCCAGGCGTTGCCCGCCGTCCTGCCGGTCAACTTCCGCCTGGACCGCGACGGCGCGGTGCTGCTGCGCACGTCGGCCCTCTCCCCGTTGGTGAGCGCCGTCGACGGAGCGGTGGTCGCCTTCGAGGCCGACGCGGTCGACGCCGCCGCCCACTCCGGCTGGAGCGTCGTCGTCACCGGCTCGGCGACCGTGATCACCGACCCCGCCGAGCACGCACGGCTCCTGCGGAGCGGACCGCGTTCCTGGGCGCCGGCGCGGCAGGAGGTCTTCGTGCGCATCGACCCCGAGTTGGTCACGGGGCGCGAACTCGTCGGTGGCCGCAGCATGTACGGCGTGCAACTCCCCTCCTGAAGCCCGAGCAGCGGTTACCCGCCTCAGACCCTCGCCCTGCCCGGCACCCGAACGGCCCTTGGGGCAAGGGCCGTTCGGCGTCCCCATGGGGCCTTCCCGGCGTCGGCCCAGGGCGTCGGCGTACGACGAGCATCGTCCGAGGGCCGGTGCCCTCGTCGGACGTCGCCTCCACCGGAAGGTCACTCACAGAAGGGGAGGCACGGCCATGACGCTCCATCGCGTAGTCGTCGGAGTGGACGGCTCCTTGGTCTCCACACGGGCGTCGGACTGGGCCACTGGGGAGGCGGCGCGCCACGGCACCGACCTGCGTGTGGTGTACGCGGTGCCCGACCGGGACGAGGCCCCCACCGGTCCTGGGCTCCGCCGTGGCACGAGTACGGCAGCCGCATCCGGGTCTGTCGGTGGTCACGGTCGCCGCAGAAGGCGGTGCCAGCTGGCGCACCCCGTCGGCCATGCGCACACGGACGCTCACGTACTGGCCCGCGCGAGCCCGGGGTGCCGGTTCGTCCGTCCGCCGGGTGGGGGGGGGCGAGCCTCCGTCGTCGGAAGGGTGCCACCGCAGGAGCGGCGGGGAGAGAAGCGGCGTCGCGAGGTATCTGTACCGCTCTCACCAGCAGCGTCTCTCGTCAGCGGTCCTCGCACCCGGGTCCCTTGGTCCCTTCGAAGGGCTGACCGGCCCCGAAGCCGGCGGGTCGGGCGGCCCGCCGAGCACGGCTCAGCCGGAAGGCTCCTCGGAGGAGTCGGTGTCGTCGACGTGGAACGTCAGGCTGTTGACGACGCCGACCACCCCGTCCACCCGATACGTCAGCCGGAGCGCGAGTGGAATGTCGCCGCGGTGCCGCAAGGCCCCTGCCAGCGTGACCATGCCGTCGTTGACCGAGACGGCCACGCTGTGGGCCGGCAGGCCCAGGGCGCGGGTCGCGACCTCGTCGAGGACCTCCTGGCGGATCTCGTCGTCCGAGCGCAGGAAGACCCGCAGCAGGTCGCGCCGGGTGGCGATGCCGATGAGCCGGTCCTCCTCGTCGACGACCGGGAGACGCTCGACGCCGTGGCGTTCCATCACCCGCGCGGCGTCCGCGATCCGCTGTTCCGGATGCACGGTGATCGCGGGCGTCGACATCAACTCCTGTGCTGTGGTGCGGATCAGCTCCTGGGCCATGGCGGCGCGGGCGGTGGCATCGGTGTGACGGACGGAGCGGCCCGGCGGGCGGATCGGAAACCTCCGTGCCCGGGTGTCCGTGGACAGGGCCGCCTGGCGGCGGATCAGATCGGTCTCGGAGATCACTCCGACGACTTTGTCGTCGTCGTTCACAACGGGCAGCCCGCTGATCCGGTGCTGGTCCAGCAGTTTTACGACGTCCTTGAACGGAGTTTCCCGGTGCGCCTGGACGACGTCCTGCGTCATCACTTCACCGACGATGCGGACCATGCCGTCCACCTCCCTCTCATGTGCTGTCGCTTGTGCCCGTCTCGGGGAGCGCGGCCCGTCCGGCCTCCAGCCGCGCGACCGGGACGCGGAACGGCGAGCACGAGACGTAGTCCAGTCCGGCCGTGTGGAAGAAGTGGACGGAGTCCGGATCCCCGCCGTGCTCGCCGCAGACTCCGATCTTCAGCTCGGGGCGCGTGGTGCGGCCTTCGTCGACCGCGATCCGGACCAGGCGGCCCACGCCCGCGCGGTCGAGTGTCTCGAAGGGGGACGTGGCGAAGATGCCCTTGTCGAGGTAGGCGGAGAAGAACGCCGCCTCGACGTCGTCGCGGGAGAAGCCCCAGGTGGTCTGGGTGAGGTCGTTGGTGCCGAAGGAGAAGAACTCGGCCTCCTCGGCGATCCGGCCGGCCGTGAGCGCGGCCCGGGGCAGCTCGATCATGGTGCCGACCGGGCAGTGCACGGGGACGCCGGACTCCTTGGAGACCTCGGAGAGGACCCGTTCCACCTCTTCGCGTTCGATGCGCAGTTCCTCGACGGCGCCGACCAGCGGCACCATGATCTCCGCCTCGGGGGAGCCCCCGACCCTCGTGCGTTCCACGACGGCTTCGGCGATCGCCCGCACCTGCATCGCGACCAGCCCCGGCACGACCAGGCCCAGACGGACACCGCGCAGCCCGAGCATCGGGTTCTCCTCGTGCATGCGGTTGACGGCGTCGAGCAGCTCGGTGTCGTGCGGATCGGACACGGCGCCCCGGGCCTCGGTGGTGGCGAGCCGCACGGCGAGGTCGGTGCGGTCCGGCAGGAACTCGTGCAGGGGTGGGTCGATGAGCCGGATGGTGACCGGTAGGCCGTCCATCGCCTCCAGGATGCCGGTGAAGTCCGCGCGCTGGAGCGGCAGCAGCGCACTGAGCGCCTGGTCGCGCTCGGTCTCGTCGCGGGCCAGGATCATCGCCTCGACCAGCTTGCGGCGCTCACCGAGGAACATGTGCTCGGTGCGGCACAGCCCGACGCCCTGCGCGCCGAACCGCCGGGCCCGGGCGGCGTCCTCGGGGGTGTCGGCGTTGGCCCGCACCTCCAGCCTTCGCACTCCGTCGGCCCGCTCCATGGCGCGGGCCACGGCATCGACCAGCCCGGCCGACCGCTCACCAGTCTCGAAGTACCGCATCACGACGGAGTCGACGAGCGGAGCGGCACCCAGGTACACGGCGCCCTCGGAGCCGTCGACGGAGACGACCGTGCCCTCCTCGACGACAGTGTCGCCCACGGTGAAGCGGCGTGCCGGGGTGTCCACGGCGAGTTCCTCGGCCCCGCACACGCACACCCTGCCCAAACCGCGCGCGACCACGGCCGCGTGGCTGGTCTTGCCGCCGCGGCTGGTCAGCACCGCCTGCGCGGCGATCATGCCCGGCAGGTCGTCGGGGGTGGTCTCCTGGCGTACGAGCACGACCTTCTCGCCCGCGGCGGCCCGGCGGACGGCTTCAGCCGAGTCGAACACCGCGGCGCCCACCGCCGCTCCCGGTGATGCCGGAAGACCGTGCGCGAGCGCCTCGCCGACGGCCGCGGTGTCGAACCGGGGGAACATCAGCCGGGCGAGGCCGTCCCCGCTGACGCGGGCCAGCCCTT
The DNA here is from genome assembly GCF_043088925.1 of Streptomyces sp. NPDC014006. Classification (NCBI taxonomy): domain Bacteria; kingdom Bacillati; phylum Actinomycetota; class Actinomycetes; order Kitasatosporales; family Streptomycetaceae; genus Streptomyces; species Streptomyces sp. NPDC014006. The sequence continues at coordinate 612,578 of NZ_JBICAJ010000004.1, forward strand.
CGTCAGAGGTGATCAGGTCCTCGTCGGCCAGTTCGGCGGCGATGGCGAACGCTGCCTCGGCGGTGCGCTTGCCCACCCGCGTCTGGAGCATCCACAGCCGACCGCGCTCGATGGTGAACTCGATGTCGCACAGATCCCGGTAGTGCGTCTCCAACGTCCGCAGATGGCCGCACAGTTGACCGTACGAGGCCGGGTCCAGCTCCTCCAAGGCGGTCAGCGGGACGGTGTTACGGATGCCGGCGACGACGTCTTCGCCCTGCGCGTTCGCCAGGTAGTCGCCGTACAGGCCGGGTCGTCCCGTGGCCGGGTCGCGGGTGAAGGCGACACCGCTGCCGGAGTCGGAACCGAGGTTGCCGAAGACCATGGTCTGCACGTTGACCGCGGTACCCAGGTCGTCGGCGATGTGCTCGCGTCGGCGGTACACCCGGGCACGCTCGCCGTTCCAGGACTCGAAGACGGCGAGGACGGCCCGGCGCAGCTGCTCGTCCGGGGACTGAGGGAAGTCCTCGCCGGTCTCCCGGCGTATGAGCTCCTTGTACGTCCCGACGAGGCCGGCCAGGTCCGCCGCGCTCAGGCCGAGGTCGTTCGCCGCGCCCCGGTCCTGCTTGAGGCTGGCCATGGCGTGCTCGAAGAGGGCGCCGTCGACACCCATGACCGTACTTCCGAACATCTGCACGAGTCGACGATAGGAGTCCCAGGCGAACCGCTCGTTCCCCGAGACCTTCGCCAGGCCGAGGACGGAGTCGTCGTTGAGGCCTATGTCGAGGACCGTCTCCATCATGCCGGGCATGGAGAACCGCGCCCCGGAGCGGACGGACAGCAGCAGCGGTTCGTCGGGCTGACCCAACCGCCGGCCAGCAGCCCGCTCCAGGGCGGCCAGGCGTCCGGCGATCTCGCCGGTCAGACCGTCCGGCTCGGCTCCGGTGGCGAGGAAGGCCCGACAGGCCTCGGTGGTCACGGTGAAACCCGGCGGGACCGGCAGCCCCAGCCGGGTCATCTCGGCCAAATTCGCGCCCTTGCCGCCGAGCAGGTCGGCCAGGTCACGGCCACCCTCTGCGAAGTCATACACGTAACGGACCATGACGCCGCTCTCCTCCGTCGGTCTTCGGGCCGGACACAGTTCCAGCGTCCGACCGCCGGCACCGGTGGGGCAGGTGCCGTCCGTCCCCGTCACTGGGCCGACCGGCCCTGGCAGGGAACTCGAACAACTCGGCCTGATTCGCTGTCGCGCCCTACGAGCGACCACTCGTGCAACATGATCGGACCGGTGGGTGTCCGCGCGACCTGGAGGAGCACCGGTGGGAAGCCCCGAGGAGGCCCGCGTACGGCTGCCTCACCTGCCGCAGGACGAGCTGCTGGAAGAGCTGCAGGCGCGGCTGGACGAGGCCCGCGGGACCCGCGACCGGGTGCACAGCCTGCTGGAGGCGGTGCTGTCGGTCGGCCGGGAGCTGGATCTGGAGCAGGCCCTGCGTCGCATCGTGGAGGCCGCGGCCGTACTGGTCGACGCGGAGTACGCGGCGCTCGGCGTGATCGGCCCGGACGGCAAGGGCCTGTCCGCCTTCCACACGGTCGGCGTCACCGAGGAGCAGATCGCCCAGATCGGCCCATACCCGGAGGGCCACGGCATCCTCGGAGAGCTGATCCACCACCCCGAGCCGCTGCGCCTGACGAAGATCTCCGAGCACCCGTCCTCCTACGGCTTCCCGCCCCACCACCCGCCGATGAACACCTTCCTCGGTGTCCCGATCCGGGTCCGCGACCAGGTCTTCGGAAACCTGTATCCGACCGAGAAGCGTGGCGGCGCCCAGTTCGACGAGGACGACGTCTCGGTCACACTCACGCCGGCCGTGGCGGCCGGAGTCGCGATCGACAACGCCCGGCTCTACGCCGAGTCCCGGCTTCGCGAGCGCTGGCTGCGGGCGAACGCGGAGATCACTCACAGCCTGATGTCCGGCGGTACGCGCGGCGAGGTCCTCGGGCTGATCGCCGAGCGGGCCGGCGAGATCACCCAGTCGGCCCTGGCAGCGGTCGCAGTGCCCATGGAGGACACCGGGGCGCTCGCCGTGGAGATCGCCGTCGGAATGGACGCCGAGGCGCACCAGGGGCTCGTCCTGTCCATGGACGGCAGCCTGATGGGACTGGCCTTCTCCGGCGCGGTTCCGGTCACCAGCGCGGACGTCGGCCACGACGACCGGATCTCCCTGGAGCCTCCGCGCTTCGGCGGACTCGGCCCCGCCGTGGCCGTGCCCATCGGCACGGGCGAGGCGGGCCCACGAGGCGTGGTGCTGCTGGTCCGGGAAGCCGGCAGGCCGGTGTTCCTGCCTACGGAGACCGAGAGCCTGAAACACTTCGCCGCGCAGGCCGCCGTCGCGATGGATCTGGCGGAACGCCGCCAGGACGCCGAGCGGATCGCGGTGCTCGAGGAGCGCGACCGGATCGCCCGCGATCTCCACGACCTGACGATCCAACGGCTGTTCGCCACCGGCATGACCTTGCAGAGTGCGGGCCGCTTCATCGAGCACCCGGAAGCCTCCGAACGCGTGATGCGCGCGGTGGGCGACCTCGACGAGACCATCAAGATCATCAGATCGACGATCTTCGGCCTGCGCACCCGCGACGGCTCCGGTGAGGCCGGTCTGCGTGCTCGCGCCGTACGGGTGGTCGGTGAGGCGGCTCCGGTTCTGGGCTTCGCCCCCAGCGTGCGGATGGAGGGCCTGCTGGACACCGACGTCCCGAAGGAGATCGCCGACCACGTGGTGGCGGTGCTCTCCGAGGCCCTGACCAATTTCGCCCGGCATGCCCGTGCGGACCGGACCGACGTGGTCCTGGCCACGGACGGACGGGAGATACGGCTGTCGGTCACCGACAACGGCGTGGGCATCACGGCCGACGGCCGCCGCAGCGGACTGCGCAATATGGCGGAACGGGCCGAGCAACTGGGCGGCCGGGTGGAGCTGGGCGAACCCGAGGGCGGGGGCGGCGGCACCGCGCTGGTGTGGCGGGTGCCTGCGCGGAAGCTGTAGGCACGTTGGAGCGTACCCATCGAGTGCCCAGCCCGGTCCTGGAGTGCCGGCCCTGCGACGCGGTGAGCAAAGGTCCTTGGACTGGCGAGTGCCGTGTCATCGGTGTCGTGTCCGTGGAGGGACCCCGGCGGAGGGGAACGGGTGGCATGCGGCCAGAGGCCGACTGGGTCCCGTACCGGGATTCGGAAGTGGCATACGGCGCGACGCCCGGAGGGCTAGGCAGGACAGGGCGGGAAGGACACCATCCGCTTCTCGCGGATCCTCATTGCGCGGTGCGCGACCGGTTCCAGCCGCTTCCCCGCGTCTTTGTCGGGTCCTTCCCGCCACTTCCAGCACACCACGGAGACCACCCGGCCACCAGGGCCGACCGGCCCCTGCCCCGGAGGAGATCGGAGAGGAGGAGACGCGCGTCGTGACCGCTGGCCCGTCTCGCACTGCCTACCTGGCCCGGGTGAACCGGACGCGTAGCCGCGCTGCGCGACCGGATCGACCGGACTCCCGGGCTGGACCGCGGTGGCGCACCGCTCTGGGGAGCACGTGCTCCTCCGCTGAGGGCACGACCGGTCAGGGCTCGACGCGACGTCTCAGCCGGGCTCAATAGGGCAGAGACCGCTCGGAAGGCGTCTGGAGACCGGGCGGCGCTTGCTGCGGAGTACGGGGTCACTCGTCCCTGTGTATGCGCGCTTCCTGACCGCTGCCCGCTGCACGGACGTCCGCCCTCGAGCTGCTCTGTCCGGCACCGCGGGCACCAGGTTTCTCCGGGACGGGCGGCCGGACCATGGAGGCCACCGTCCCGACGGCGGGTGCTCTCGGGCCGTCCCCCGGCTGATCGGCCCGTGCGGCCCCGCCTACAAGGGCCCTACCGGACTCCAGTCCGGCCCCCTCGGCTCATGCGCCCAGATCTGCGCCGGAGTTGGCTGAAGGCAAGGAGAACGACGCCGACCAGGGAGGGCGAGGACAGTGGGTACCAGTCTCACACCGGAGTTCTGGGAGAGGTTCGCGGTGTTGCTCGTGCTGGCGGCGGGCATGACGTGTGTAGTCCTTGCCGCGGTCTTCGACGGTCTCGCGGTCCGGCTGCTGGGACGTCGATCACACCGGACGCCGCCGCAGGTACCGAACCGGCCGGTTCGCGAGGACCATCGCCCGTCGGTGCACTGCTGACGTGTCTGGCGGACAGCGCTGCGGTGGGCCGGGGAAGACGTCCCCGGCCCATAACGCGTACGCCCCCTGTCCCGGCGCCCGGTGGCAGAGGTGTTCTAGGGTCCGTCTTCAAAGATCAATGGGTGGTGGATCATGGTGGGGTGATACGTCGTCATGAACTCACCGATCAGGAGTGGGAGTTGCTCGCTCCGCTGATACCGCGGGCCGTCACGGGCCGGCCGCGGGTGGAGGACCGGCAGGTCATCAACGGGATGGTCTACAAGATTCGTACC
>NZ_JBICAJ010000005.1:0-418255 GCF_043088925.1 Streptomyces sp. NPDC014006
CCGCCGTTCTGGGGCACCCGCGTGATCAAGGGCATCCAGCTCAAGGAGTACGCCTCCTGGCTCGACGAAGGCGCCCTGTTCAAGGGCCAATGGGGTCTCAAGGGCGACACGATCGAGGCCGAGGGCCGGCCCAGGCTGCGGATGTGGCTGGATCGGCTGCGGACCGGGAACCTGCTGGAGGCGGCCGTCGTGCACGGCTACTTCCCGTGCGTGTCGAAGAACGACGACCTGATCGTCCTGGACGAGCAGGGCGAGGAGCGCACGCGCTTCACCTTCCCCCGTCAGGGACACGGCCGCCGGCTGTGCCTGGCCGACTTCTTCCGCCCGGAGGAGTCCGGGGAGCGGGACGTCGTCGGTCTCCAGGTGGTGACGGTCGGCTCGCGCATCGGCGAGGAGACAGCGCGCCTGTTCGAGGCCGACGCCTACCGCGACTACCTGGAGCTGCACGGCCTGTCCGTCCAGCTGGCCGAGGCCCTCGCCGAGTACTGGCACGCGCGCGTACGCGCCGAACTCGGCATCGCCGGGGACGACCCGGCCGCCCTGGACGGGATGTTCCGTACCGAGTACCAGGGGTGCCGCTACTCCCTGGGCTACCCGGCGTGCCCGAACCTCAAGGACCGCGCCAAGATCACGGACCTGCTCCGGCCGGAGCGCATCGGCGTGCACCTGTCGGAGGAGTTCCAGCTCCACCCCGAGCAGTCCACGGACGCCATCGTCGTCCACCACCCCCAGGCGAGCTACTTCAACGCGGGAGGCCGTTCATGAGCTCCGTGCGCGAGGCGCTGGCAAACGGCGTTCCCTCGTTCTCCTTCGAGTTCTTCCCGCCGAAGACCGGCCAGGGTGAGCGCGCCCTGTGGAACTCCGTCCGCCGCGTCGAATCCCTCTCCCCCACCTTCGTGTCCGTCACCTACGGCGCCGGCGGCTCATCGCGCGAACGGACCGTCGAGGTCACCCGGCGCATCGCCGCCGAGACCACCCTGCGGCCCGCCGCCCACCTGACCGCCGTCGGGCACTCGGTGGCCGAACTGCGGCACATCATCGGCCAGTACGCCGACGCGGGGATCAGGGACGTCCTGGTGCTGCGCGGTGATCCGCCCGGCGATCCGAACGGCCCCTGGACGGCGCACCCGGACGGTTTCACCTACGCCCGTGAACTGGTGGAACTGGTGCGCTCGCTGGGTGAGTTCACCATCGGTGTGGCGGCCTTCCCCGAGATGCACCCGCGCTCCCCGGACTGGGACAGCGATGTCCGGCACTTCGTCGCCAAGTGCCGGGCGGGCGCCGACTACGCCATCACGCAGATGTTCTTCCACGTCGAGGACTACCTGCGGCTGCGCGACCGGGTCACGGCCGCGGGCTGTGACATCCCGATCATCCCCGAGATCATGCCGGCCACCGACGTCCGTCAGATCCGCCGTTTCGCCGAACTGTCCCACGCGGCCTTCCCCGAAGACCTCGCCCATCGGCTCGAAAGCGCCCGGGACGACGCCGCAGCGGGCCACCGGATCGGCGTGGAGCACGCCACCGCCATGGCCGGACGTCTCCTCGCCGAGGGGGCGCCCGGCTTGCACTACATCACGCTCAACAAGTCCACCGCAGCCCTCGACATCCATCGGAACGTGCTGTCGACACAGATCACAAGGAGCGCTCGTGTCCGCTGAGTTCACCGATTTCAAGGTCGCCGACCTGTCCCTGGCCGAGTTCGGCCGCAAGGAGATCAGCCTCGCCGAGCACGAGATGCCGGGCCTGATGGCGATCCGCGAGGAGTACGCCGAGGCACAGCCCCTCAAGGGCGCCCGCATCACCGGCTCGCTGCACATGACGGTGCAGACCGCCGTCCTCATCGAGACCCTGGTCGCCCTCGGCGCCCAGGTCCGCTGGGCCTCCTGCAACATCTACTCCACCCAGGACCACGCCGCCGCCGCCGTCGCGGCCGCCGGCATCCCCGTCTTCGCCTGGAAGGGCGAAACCCTCCAGGAGTACTGGTGGTGCACCGAGCAGGCCCTGACCTGGCCCGCTCACCCCGGCCCGAACATGATCCTCGACGACGGCGGCGACGCCACCCTCCTCATCCACCAGGGCGTCGAATACCGCAAGAGCGGCGCACTGCCCGCCGCCGACAACGAGGAACTCGCCGTCATCCGCGCCCTGCTCCAGGCGAGCCCCCTGGACTGGACGTCCCTCGCCTCCGAGATCCGCGGTGTCACGGAGGAGACGACGACGGGTGTCCACCGCCTGTACGAGATGATGCGCGACGGGACGCTGCTGTTCCCGGCGATCAACGTCAACGACTCGGTGACGAAGTCGAAGTTCGACAACAAGTACGGCTGCCGCCACTCCCTCATCGACGGCATCAACCGCGCCACCGATGTGCTGATCGGCGGCAAGACGGCCGTCGTCTGCGGCTACGGCGACGTGGGCAAGGGCTGCGCCGAGTCCCTGCGCGGCCAGGGCGCCCGGGTGATCGTCACCGAGATCGACCCGATCTGCGCGCTGCAGGCGGCGATGGACGGCTACCAGGTCACCACCCTCGACGAGGTCGTCGAGACGGCCGACATCTTCATCACCACGACCGGCAACAAGGACATCATCATGGCCTCCGACATGGCCAAGATGAAGCACCAGGCGATCGTCGGCAACATCGGTCACTTCGACAACGAGATCGACATGGCCGGCCTCGCCAGGATCCCCGGCATCGTGAAGGACGAGGTCAAGCCGCAGGTCCACACCTGGACCTTCCCGGACGGCAGGAAGATCATCGTGCTGTCCGAGGGCCGTCTGCTGAACCTGGGCAACGCCACCGGCCACCCCTCGTTCGTGATGTCCAACTCCTTCGCGAACCAGACGATCGCGCAGATCGAGCTGTTCACGAAGCAGTCGGAGTACCCGACCGGCGTCTACGTGCTGCCCAAGCACCTCGACGAGAAGGTCGCCCGGCTCCACCTGGACGCCCTCGGCGTGAAGCTCACCACGCTGCGCCCGGAGCAGGCGGCGTACATCGGCGTCGAAGTGGACGGCCCGTACAAGGCCGACCACTACCGCTACTGAACGAGCGTCCTGCCGGATGGCGGGGCCCGTACGGCGCCGCTACGGCACCGTACGGGCCCCGCTGCCTACTCGGGGTCCCCGAACCAGCAGCCCAGCGCCCCGGCCAGGGTCTCCGCGTCCCCGGCGTCGCCGCGGGCCGACCAGGCGATGTATCCGTCGGGCCGCACCAGCAGGGCGTCCGTGCCCATCTGCTCGGTCGCGGTCGCCGCCACCACGTTCACCCGGAAGCGCCACGGCTCGGCGGCTTTGAGCAAGTCCTCCGAGTCGGCCAGCAGCAGCAACAACGGCCGTGCGCTGTGCAGGAGTTCGGAAAGGCCGGTGACCGAGTCACCGGTCTTCAGCAGCACGTCGGGCGCGAAGCGGCCGGCCAGCGGGTCGCCGGCGCGGCCGGTGTCGTAGTGGACGTCGACTCCGCTGATCATGCCGCCGAGGTACTGGTTGACGTCGTCGAAGTGCATCATCCGGGCGAACAGGGTGCGCAGCGAGTCCATGCGGGGGTCGGGGTCCATCAGGGCCACCTGGGCGCGCACGTTCTCCAGGACCGCCTCGGCGATGGGCGCGCGCTCGGTCTCGTACGTGTCGAGCAGTCCGGCCGGCGCCCAGCCGTGCACCTCGGCGGCGAGTTTCCAGCCCAGGTTGACGGCGTCCTGAAGGCCGAGGTTGACGCCTTGGCCACCGGCCGGGAAGTGGACGTGCGCGGCGTCGCCGGCCAGCAGGACCCTGCCGACGCGGTAGTGCTCGGCCTGCAGGGCGGCGTCACTGAACCGGGTGAGCCAGCTGGGTGAGTCCATCGGTACCGGGTGGCCCGCGATCCGCTCCACCTCCGCCCGGAACTCGTCCAGGGTCACGGGCGCCTGCCGGTCCGGGTGCGGGCCGCGGAAGTCGTAGGTGCACACCCGGCTGCGTCCGAACAGGTTGAGCCACACCAGGGTCCAGCCCCGCGGGTTGCGCTGCCAGCCCTGCGGAGCCCGCGCCGGGTCCAGCAGGCGGACTTCGCCGATCAGGGCGCCGACGCGGGCGGGCGTGCCGGTGAACGGGATGCCGGTCAGTCTGCGCACGGCGCTGCGGGCGCCGTCGGCCCCGACCACCCAGGACGCACGCAGTGTGTCCGTGACGCCCCGGGCATCGCGTACGGTCAGGCGTATCGCGTCCGCTTCCTCGTCGAGGCCGACGAGTTCGCGGTCGCGCCGGATGAGCGCGCCGAGCCGTTCGGCTTCGGCCGCGAACACCTCCTGGGCCCAGGCCTGCGGGCTGCCCACCATGACGGGACCCTCGGTGACGACACGGCTCAGGTCGAGGTCGAACATGCCGGAGAAGTGGAACGGCACGGGGCCACGGCCCACCGGCGGGGCAGGCGGGCCGGGCTGCACGGCCTTGAGGAGTCCGCGCCGGTGCAGGGTCTGCGCGGTGCGGGCGTGCAGTGTCCCCGCCTTCGACTCGCCGGTCGGCGCGGGCAGCTTCTCCAGGACGGTGACGCGCACGCCCAGCAGGGCCAGTTCCCGGGCGAGCAGCATGCCGACGGGCCCGCCGCCGACGACGGCGACCTGGGTGTCCACGGCTGGGCTGTTCGGCATCGGCGCTCCTGCGGTGGTAGACGACACTCTGGGCATCCGTTCGGATGCTGTACGTCAGGAGGAACACCGGCCCGCGCCGACGGGTTGCACGACGGTGCCAGTTCAGTTGCCCGGCAGCCGCACGGACTGCCGGTGCCGGAAGACGTTGCCTGGGTCGTACGCCTGCTTGACGCGCTGCAGGCGACGGTAGTTGCCCTTGTAGTACAGGTCGTGCCAGGGCGTGCCCGAGCGGTTGAACTCCGGCGAACCGAGGTCGGCGTCGGGGTAGTTGACGTAGCAGCCGTCGGTGACCGCGCCGGGGACCGGGACGCCGCCGGTGTCGGCGTACATGTCGGCGTAGAACTCGCGCAGCCAGCGTACGCAGTCCTTCTCGTCGGCCGGATCGTCCCACCAGATCATCCAGGCCAGCTTGTACGCGGCGTCCCGGTGGGCGCTCGCCGTGGCGTCCTGGGCGACGGCCGAGACCTGGCCGGCGAAGGAGCTGAGCATGACCGAGCCCGTCGGGTTGCCGATGTCCGTGCGGGTCAGGTGGCGGTGGAGCGCGGCCAGTTGGCGCTGTGGGAAACCGGCCTTCATGTACGCCGACTTGAAGTCGCTCTTCTGGGTCGGGTCGTTGGTGGTGGGGTTGGCCGTGCCGAGGTAGCGGGCCGCCTGCAGCCAGGGAAGGCGGCGCGGGGCGGCCAGGTCCGGCAGCGCGGCCAGTTCACCCATCCGCGTGGTGACCGGGCCGTGCGCGACGGTGACGCCCTCGGTGACCGCCGCGAGGAACTCGTCGTGCAGCCGGGCCGCGCCGGGCACGCTCGCGTCGACGTGCGTGATCAGGCCGACGGCTCCGTTGGAGACGTGGTTGAGGGAGAGCAGGCTGCACACGGCGGTCGCCGGGTCGCCTGGGGCGGCGTGGCGCACGTGCCAGTCCGCGTAGTTGCGGACCAGCCGCGTGAAGGACCGCTCGTCCAGGTCGGCCCACTTCCACGAGACGGCGCTGACCAGGACCTCCGGCGGCGGGGCCGGCAGCAGCCGGGCCGGGTCCGTGCCGCTCGCGCCGGGGCTGCGGAACCAGTAGCGGGTCACGACGCCGAAGTTGCCGCCGCCCCCGCCGGTGTGCGCCCACCACAGGTCCCGGTTCGGGTCGTCGTCCTCGCGGGTGGCGACGACGGTGCGCACGGTGCCGTCGGCGTTCACCACGACGACCTCGACCGCGTACAGGTGGTCCACCACCAGGCCCAGCCGGCGGCACAGCAGTCCCCAGCCCCCGCCGCTGACGTGGCCGCCCGCCCCGACCTGGAAGCACATGCCCGCCGGCACGATGACGCCCCAGGTGCGGTACAGGCGCTCGTAGACGTCGAGGAGCTGGGCGCCAGGCTGCACCATGAAGGCGTTCATGGACGGGTCGAAGTCCACGTCCCGCATCGCCGACATGTCGATGACCGCTTGCACGTCGGGGCTGAAGACGAAGTCCTCCCAGCAGTGTCCGCCGCTGCGCACCGTGAGCCGCTTGCCGGCCCGGACCGCCTGCCGGACGGCGGTGGCGACCTGGGCGGTCGAGCGCGGAACGTAGACCGTCTCGGGTCGGCCGATGTAGCGCTGGTTCCAGCCCCGGACGAGGTCCGGGTAGCGCGCGTCGCCAGGGGTGACGGTCACCAGTTCCTCCGGCTGGGCCACCGCCTGCCCGGCGGGCAGCAGCACCCCGCCGCCGATCCCGGCGCTCGCCGCGAGCACTCCCCGTCTGCTCACCTGTCGCCTGCCGTGCGTCATGGGGCCTCCCCTCCCGCTGTCGCGTGCGGATCACACGCGGATGCCGCCGACGCTAGGCATCCGGCGGCGGTGGCCGCACTCCGCATCTTGCGGCGTGCTCGGCGCGGGACACCTGGCTCGATTCTTCAGAGGCCACTGCGACAGTTCAGCCGGGACCCGCAGCGGAATCCCACCCGAACCCTGTGACCAGGAACGAGGAGGGGTGTCATGTCGAGCATGCCGCTCACCGGTAAGTCGGTGCGCCTGGCACGATTGTCCCGGCCGGGAGACGGCCGGTTCCTGTTCGTGCCGCTGGACCATTCCGTGTCCGACGGGCCCGTGGCCACCGCCGCCGGCTTCGGCGACCTGGTCCGCTCCATCGCGGACGGCGGCGCCGACGGCGTCGTCGTCCACAAGGGCAGGGCGCGCATGATCGCGCCGGCGCTGCTCACGCGGTGCTCCCTCGTGGTGCATCTGAGCGCGAGTACCGCGCACGGGCCCGACGTCAACGCCAAGGTGCTGGTCGGTGACGTGGAGGAGGCGGTGAGGCTGGGCGCGGACGCGGTCAGCGTGCACGTGAACATCGGCTCCGACACCGAGGCGGAGCAGCTCGCCGACCTCGGCGCCGTGGCCGCGGCCTGCGACCGCTTCGGCATGCCGCTCATGGCCATGATCTATCCGCGTGGTCCCCGTGTGACCGATCCGACCGACCCGACGCTCGTCGCCCATGTGGTGAACATCGCCGCGGATCTGGGCGTCGACATCGTCAAGACGGTGCTCGTCGCCCCGCCGGAGCGCATGGAAGAGGTGATCGCCTCCTCGCCGCTGCCGGTGGTGGTGGCGGGCGGCGGCTCCACCGAACGCAACCTGTACGAGTTCGCGGTCACCGCCATGGACCTGGGTTGCGCCGGACTCGCTGTCGGACGACGGGTGTTCACCAGCCCGTCGCCCGAGAAGGCGGTCCGGGAACTGGCCTCAATCATTCACCGCCGCGAGCTCACGTCCGAGCCCGCGCCGCAGACCGAGATGGCAGGTGTGTTGTGAAGTTTGCCTGGATCGACCTCCGGACCGTGCCCGCCGAACACCGCGAGGCGGTCGTCGACGCCGCGATCCACGCCCGGGTCGACGGCATCGTCGACAGCGACCCGGAGCGCCTCGCCCTGCTGCCGAACACCGTCAAGCGCGTCCTCGCGCCGGGCGCGCGCATCGGCGAGGAGGCCCCGGAGGACCTGATCGTGCTGCGTGAGGTCGTCGACGTCGACAGCCTCGGCGCGCTGGAGAGCCTGCACCGCGCCGGCGAGAAGGACACCGCCGCCTGGGTCAACGTCGTCGACGACCCCACCCTGAAGCTCGCCTGCGAGGCCGCACGTGAACTCCCCTTCACCGTGGTGGAGTTCAAGGACCCGACGAAGATCCCGCTGGAGATCGTGATCGCCGCCGCGGACGCCTCGCCGGGACAGCTGATCTGCCAGGCCTCCGACATCGAGGAGGCGCAGATCATCGTCGACGTCCTGGAGAAGGGCTCCGAGGGCGTCCTGGTGGCCCCGCGCTCCGCCAACGACGTCTTCGCGCTGGTGGAGATGTTGCGGGTGAAGACCCCGGACCTGCAGCTTCAGACGCTCACCGTCGAGTCGATCGAGCACCTCGGCCTCGGTGACCGGGTCTGCATCGACACGTGCACCCACTTCGAGAAGGACGAGGGCATGCTGGTCGGCTCCTACGCGCACGGCTTCGTGCTGTGCGTGAGCGAGACGCACCCGCTGCCGTACATGCCGACCCGGCCGTTCCGCATCAACGCGGGCGCGCTGCACAGCTACGTGTTCGGGGCGGACAACCGCACCAACTACCTGAGCGAGCTCAAGGCCGGCAGCCCGGTGCTCGCCGTCGGCGCCGACGGCCGCACCCGCCGCATCGTGGTGGGCCGCATCAAGCTGGAGTCCCGCCCGCTGCTCGGCATCAAGGCCGTGTCGCCGGAGGGCGTGGAGGTCAGCCTGATCGTGCAGGACGACTGGCACGTGCGGGTGCTCGGCCCCGGTGCGGCGGTGCTGAACGTGACGGAGCTGAAGAAGGGCGACCAGTTGCTGGGTCATGTGGCCACCGACAAGCGCCACGTGGGCTGGCCGGTCGGCGAGTTCTGCGTCGAGAAGTAGGCGACAGGCGTCCGGGGCCGCTCTCGTCGCGGCCCCGGCGCCGCGGCGAGGAGTCCGGTGGAGACGATGACGCAACGGTCCTGGTGGGGTGCCGAACTACTCGGCCGCCACGCCGACGACATGGTGTGGGCACGTGCCGCAGACCGCGAGGTCACGTTTGGCAGGATGCGCCGCGAGACGGCCTGGCTGGCCGATGTGCTGGAGCAGTACGGCATCCGGGCGCACAGCACGGTCGCCCTGTACGCCAACGCGAGTTTCACGCACCTGTGGACGCTGTTCGCGCTGTGGTCGCTCGGCGCCCAGGTGGTGCTGAGGGAGACACCGCCCGGCCGGTGGTCACGGGATGTCCCGCCCGGGGCACAGCCGGCGCAGTTCTCGGTGTCGCTCGGCGAGAGCCGCAGACGGCCCGACGACTTCGTCGACGAGTGCGAGGTGCTGGTGCGCCGCCACTCCGACGGCCGTCCGAGGGCGGGCGGCCACTGCCTCGTGCAGTTCTCGTCGGGAACCACCGGGCGTCCCAAGGCGGTCGGCAGGAGTCCGCGGTCGCTCCTGGCGGAGCTGGACCGGCTCGCCGCCGTGGACGGTGCGCCGCGCCACGGTGAGCGGGTGGCCGTGCTGGAGCCGCTCACGCACTCCTTCGGGCTGATCGCTGGGGTGCTCCACTCCCTCGCTGTGGGCGCGACTTTGGTGCTGCCGGTGGCCCGCACGGCGGCGGCGACCGTGCGGGCGGCTGCCGACGCGCACGTCGTGTTGGGCAATCCGCACCACTTCCGCCCGCTGGCGCGGGCCGAGCCCGGAGAGCTGCCGCACCTGCGGCTGGCCGTGTCGAGCGGCGACGCCCTGCCGCCCGAGATCCCCGCGATGTTCCACGGCCGCCACGGGGTGCGTGTCGGCCAGGCCTACGGCACGACCGAGACGGGCCTCGTCGCCGCCGACCTCACCGGCCGCTTCGGCCCGGCCGTCGTCGGCGTTCCGGTGCCCGGCGCCCGTACCCGTGTGGTCGGCGGGGTGCTGGAGGTGCACGTCCCCGAGTCCCCGTATCTGTACGACGACACGCCCTGGACGGGCGGCTGGATGTCCACCCGTGACCTGGTCACGTGTGATCCCCGGACCGGTGCTCTGCGTCTGCGCGGGCGCGTCCAGGGCGTCGGGGACGCCTCGGTCGACCTGCTGCGCATCGAGTCGGTGCTGCGGGCCCACCGGCACATCACGGACGCGGTGGTCCTCGGGGTCGGCCCGATCGAGGCGCATGTGGCGAGCAGTGCGGAACTGGACGGCGAGGACCTGCGTTCCTGGTGCCGCCGGTTCCTCGGCGGGGCGCCGGCGCCGGACCGGTACCACCTGCTGCGGGAACTGCCCCGCACCGCGAACGGCAAGGCCGTGCGGGACCGTGGCGTCCTGCGCCGTCACCGGACGCACCCGCCCGGGGCTTGCCGCTGCATCAGCTGGTGAGCCGCACGGCAGCCGAGAGCTGCGGCCGGGGACGGCGAAGGCCCGCTCGGGCGGCTCGGTGCCCGGGCGGGGTCCCGCCGCGCTCGCTCGCGTAGGACGAGGGCGCGCGCCACCGAGCCGTCCGAGCGGGCGGTCCCGTGCGTCGGCGGAAGCGGGGCCCGGGAGTGGCGGCCGGGCCGGCGGCCCCTTGTCCGTGGTCCGGCTGCGGTCGGATCGGCTCACGGCGGGCCACCTCGCGGCGATCCCGGTCGCGGCGGCGCTTCGTGACCACCCGCCGGGCGCCGGCATCCTCCCCGCCCCGCCCCCCGGACGCTTCCCCTCCGCCCGGCGGCGCCATCCGCCGCGAGAGCCATGAGTAACGACCTCCCAGAGGAAACGGAAGGCACGGAGCATGACGGTGACGACGACCGCCGCAACGCTGTACACCTGTGACGAGGCACGCTGGCAGGCCGTGCGGGACCGGGACACCCGCGCGGACGGCCACTTCTGCTACGTGGTCACCACGACCGGCGTGTACAGCCGCCCGTCCTGCACGGTGAGGCTGGCCCTGCGGGAGAACGTCCGCTTCTTCCCGACCCCTGAGGCCGCCCGGGCCGAGGGCTACCGCCCGTGCCGTCGCTGCTGCCCCGACGACTCCGACCGGCACGCCGCGTCCGCCGAGGCGGTGGCCCGGGCCTGCCGGATCATCGACGAGGCACCGCTGCCGCCGAGTCTGGACGAGCTGGCCCGCAAGGTCGGCTACAGCCGCTTCCACTTCCACCGCCTGTTCAAGTCGTTCACCGGCATCACGCCGCACGCCTATCTGGCGGCGGCGCGTGCCCGCCGGGTGCGCGAGGCGCTGCCGCTGTCCGGGACGATCGCCGACGCCATGTACAGCTCGGGGTTCAACTCCGGCGGTCACTTCTACGCTGCGGCGCCGGAGATCCTGGGCATGACCCCGAAGGCGTACCGGGCGGGCGGCGACGGCACGGACATCCGGTACTCGGTGGCGGGCTCGTCGCTGGGACCGGTGCTCGTCGCGGCGACGGACAAGGGCGTGTGCGGGGTGCTGACGGGAGACGAGGTGCCGGGTCTGCTGAACCAGCTCCGCACCATGTTTCGGCAGGCCCGGCTCGTGCCCGCGGACGACGACTTCGCCGCCGCCGTCGCCGCGGCCGTGCGCGAGGCGGAGCCGCCGCAGATCGGCCGTGAACTGCCCCTGCGCATACGGCGGTCCGCGCTCGCCGTGCGGGTGCGACGGGCGGTGCCGACGGCGGCGGCGGTGCGGGTACGGCGCACGGTGCCGGCGTCGGCCGTCGTCCCGAGCAGGTGACCCGGGCCTGGGCACGTCCACCGGCCGGGGCGCCACCGGCCAACCTCGGTGCACACCGGACCGGAGTGCCCCGTGCACGGCGCCGTCCGTCTGACGGAACCCGCCGGGAACACGGCCGCCGGCCCGGGCCGGCCCGGGCTCGGGCGCGCCGCGTGCAGGGGCACCGCCGGGTACGACGGTCGCAGTGTGCCGGCGGCCGCGCGCCTCCATGAGCCACCCGGCCGCACCGCACGGGAACCCGCAAGCGGCGCGGAACCTCTCCGCCGCCGGCGGGGCCGGCACTCCGGTGGTCCGCCCGTGCTGACGGACACCGGGGCCGGCCCCGCCGGCCGGGGCTCCGCTCAGCCCGGGGAGCGGGACTCCGCCCCGGCGGCGGCCGCCTGCTGCCCGGCCACCGCCGGGCGCAACCGCCCCGATGCCCAGGTCGCGGGCAGCGCCGCCGCGCACACCAGCAGTCCGGTGAGCACCGCGTCCGTCGCACCGCCGTGCGAGACGGCCGCGCCACCGGCCACCGCCCCGACCGCGATCCCCGCGTTGACCGCGGACGCCGGCAGCGTCGCGGCGAGGTCGCGTCCGGGGCCGGCCAGCAGCCCGACCCGGTACTGCAGCGAGGGGACCAGGCCGAACCCGACCACCCCCCACAGCACGAGGGCGAGAGCCACCAGGACGCGGGAGGCGCCGGCGACGTGCAGGACCGCCAACGCCACGACCAGGGCGAGGTTCGCCGCGACGAGCGTGCGCGCCGCGTCCCGGTCCGCCGCCCAGCCGCCCACGAAGGTGCCGGCGGCCGTCGCCGCCCCGTAGGCGAAGAGGAAGACGGTCAGCCAGGTGCCGGACACCCCCGTGACGTCCTCCAGGAACGGTGTGATGTAGGTGAACGCCGCGAACTGGCCCCCCAGCAACAGGAATCCGACGCCGAGCACGGCCAGCACCCGGGGCGCCAGCGCATGCCGGGACTGTGCCCACAGGCCGCCCGTGCCCGAGCCGTCGACCGGCGGGACGCACACCGCCGCCGCCAGCAGCGCCACCGTCCCGAGGACCACGATGGCCGTGAACGCCGCGCGCCAGCCCAGGTGCTGCGCGGCCAGGGTGCCGAGCGGGACGCCGAGCGCCGTGGAGACGGCGATGCCGCCGAACACCACGGAGATCGCGCGCCCGGTCCGCTCCGGCGGCACCAGGGCGGCCGCCACCGTGAACGCCGTCCCGAGGAAGAGGCCCTGCAGTGCACCGGTGACGGCCCGGGCCGCGAACAGCGTGCCGAAGCCCGGGGCCAGGGCGGCCAGCAGATTGCCGGCCACATAGCCGGCCAGGGACGCCCACACCAGGGTGCGGCGCCGGACCCGGATGGTGAGCGCCGTCAGCAGCGGACCGCCGACACAGATGCCCAGCGCGTACGCGGTGACGAGGGTGCCCGCCGTGTCCACGGACACGGCGAGGTCCCCCGCGACGAGCTTCAGCAGGCCGACGACGACGAGCTCCGCGCTGCCCATGACGAAGGTGGCCAGGAAGAGGGCGGCGAGGGCCGGGCCCGGCCGCCGCCGCACGGAGAGGGGAACGGAGGTCATGTCAGTGCCAGAAGTTCTTCCTGGCGCTGCGCAGACCCTGGAACGAGTCGAGGTCCGGGACCGTCCACCCGTCGAGGTCGTACTCCTGGAGGCACTGCTCGGCGAAGCCCTTGTACGCGTCGAGCTGACCGGTCTCCATCTGGGTCATGAAGATGTCGCTGCGCACCGACTCGTGGTTGCCGGAGTAGTTGCGTTCGTACAGCTCGTGCCGGCCGCCGAACTCGGTGCCGACCGCGTCCCACAGCAGCTTCATCAGCTTGACGCGGCTGACGGCGTCGTAGCCGTTGGAGCCGCGCACGTACTTGTCGAGGTAGGGACGCACCTCGGGGTTCTTGAAGTCCTCGGCGCTGGAGTTGACGTAGATCAGGCCGCTGGCGACGTCCTGCTCGATGATCTCCTTGATGCGCGGGTAGCCGATGGTCATGAACCAGCGGTAGGCCATGCCGTACTCCAGGCGCGGCAGCAGGGCCCCGTCCTTCCACTCCTCGGGGTTGCGGGCGGCGGCGTCGGTCAGGGCCCAGAACATGTTGCGCCAGGCGAGCACCTCGCCGATCCGGGCCTGGATGCCGCGGAAGTCCTTGGTGCCGGTCATCTCGACGGCCTTGGCCAGCAGCCCGGCGATGAAGTCGATCTTCACGGCGAGGCGGATGCAGCCGTGGAAGGTCAGGCGCGGGATGAAGCCGGACTTCGGGGCGAAGCCGTTGACCTGGTCGACGTCGCCGTAGAGGAAGACGTTCTCCCAGGGGATGAGGACCTTGTCGAGGACGAAGATGGTGTCGTTCTCGTCCAGGCGCGAGGAGAGCGGATAGTCGAAGGGGCTGCCCATGACGGCGGCCGTCGCCGCGTAGGAGGGGCGGCAGATCAGCTTCAGGCCGGGCGCGCCCATCGGGATGGTCGCGACGAGCGCGAACTCCTTCTCCTTGAGCGGCAGTCCGTAGTGCGAGATGAAGTTGTAGTGCGTGATGGCCGAGCCGGTGGCCACGACCTTGGCGCCGCTGACGACGAGCCCGGCGTCGGTCTCCTTCTCCACGTGCACGAAGACGTCCTTGACCTCTTCGGACGGGCGGTGGCGGTCGACCGGCGGGTGGATGATCGCGTGGTTCCAGAACAGCACCTTCTCCTGGGACTCGCGGTACCAGCGCCGTGCGTTGTCCTGGAACGGCGCGTAGTAGTCGGAGTTGGCGCCGAGGGTGCCGAGGAAGGCCGCCTTGTAGTCCGGGCTGCGGCCCATCCAGCCGTAGGTGAGGCGGGCCCACTCGGCGATCGCCTCACGGTCCTCCACGACGTCCTGGACGCTGCGCGGGGTGCGGAAGAACTTGTGGGTGTATCCGTCACTCCCGGTGTCGGTGCGGGTGGTCAGCACGTCGCGGCGGGCCGGATCGTGCAGCGCGTCGTACAGACGGGCCGTCATCCGGGCGGGGTTGGCGAACGCCGGGTGCTTGGTGACGTCCTCGACGCGTTCGCCGTAGATGTAGACCTCGCGGTCGTCGCGCAGGCTCTCCAGGTACTCGTCGCCGGTCAGGGGGCGGGTGGTGCGGGGAGCCGGTGCGGAGGCGGAGGCCTCGCCCTGCTGCAGCGTCATGGTGTGTCCTTGTCCGGTCGTGGCGGTCAGTGACCCAGGGGGATGTGGAGCGCCGCGGTTCCCGACGGCCATGCGCCGTCCGCCGGTCCGTCGAGGGTGCCCGCCCACGCGTGGTGCCCGGGCGCGGTGTCCAGGAGGCGGAAGGCCCCGCCGTGGAAGACCAGCGGCTCCGCGTCCCACGTCGTGAAGGTCCTCACCTGCCCGATGTGCAGCACGTGGTCGCCGCCGTCGTACGCGGCCCAGGGCACGCAGTCGAGGTGGGCGGAACAGCCGGCCAGACGCGGCCCCGCCGCGTCGGGGTCCCAGGCCACGGGAGTGTCCGCGGGCAGTGGCCGGCCCGCGAAGTGCAGGGCCAGGTCCTGCTGGTGTGCGGCGAGGATGTTCACGCCGAACGACGACGCGCCCGTGAGCAGGTCGCACATCCGGCTGCGCCGGTCCAGGGACACCATCACCAGCGGGGGGTCGAGGGAGACGGAGGTGAACGAGCCCACCGTGGCGCCGTGCACGCCGCCGCCGTGTTCGACGGTGACCACGGTGACGCCCGTGGCGAACCGGCCGAGGCAGTCACGAAAGCGGCGTTGACTGTCGCCCATCGACACTCCTCGAAAAGGAAATGAGCCCTCGAATTCGGCGCTCTCTGAGGGGCATTGTGCCGGTGGCCGCTGAAGGATCGATCGAGGGGAACCGCGGGTATTTCTGCGCAATATCCAGGAGGCCGGAGATGATTGACACCGGTGCGTGCGGGCGCCTGTAATTCCTTCTCGGATTCGAGTAACCGACACGAGGTGGCCAATCATGAGACTCCAGGTCGAGTTGACCGACGCACTCCAGGACTACGTCGCCGATGTCTCGCTGCGCGAGCCCGACCTGTTGCGGAAGCTGCGCGAGGAGACCTCGCAGCTTCCCCTGCACCTGATGCAGATCTCGCCGGAGCAGGGTCAGTTCATGCGGACCCTGCTGAAGGCGACCGGCGCCCGGCGGACTCTCGAGGTCGGCGTGTTCACCGGCTACAGCCTGCTGTCGACGGCGCTCGCGCTGCCCGCCGACGGCCGTGTGGTGGGGCTGGACATCAACGAGGAGTGGGGCGCCATGGCGCTCGACTACTGCAAGCGGGCCGGCGTCGCGGACAAGGTCGACCTGCGCATCGGCGACGCCCGGGCCTCCCTCGAGCGGCTGCTGAAGGAGGAGAACGCCGCCGGCACGTTCGACTTCGTCTTCATCGACGCGGACAAGGAGAACTACACGGAGTACTACGAGTTCGCGCTGGAGCTGCTGCGCCCCGGCGGTCTCGTCGTCGTCGACAACGTGCTGTGGCACGGCGCCCTGCTCGACGAGTCCGTCCAGGACTCCGAGACGCAGGCGCTGCGCGCCTTCAACCCGCGGTTGCTGCACGACGAGCGGGTGGAGCTGAGCGTGATCCCCTACGCGGACGGGCTGACGTTCGCCGTCAAGCGCTGAGTTCCGCGCCACGCACGCGTGAAGGCCGCCCCGGGAGGACCGGGGCGGCCTTCACGCGTGGGTCAGGGCAGACGGACGGACTGGGCGTGGCGGAAGAAGTTCGTCGGGTCGTACTTCTTCTTCACCTGCTGCAGCCGCGGGTAGTTGCCCTTGTAGTAGAGGGCGTGCCAGGGCGTCGACGACGTGTTGTACTTCGGGTCGTTAAGGTCGTTGTCCGGGTAGTTGACATAGCAGCCGTCGGTGACGTCGTTGGGCACGGGAACACCGCCCGTGTCGGCGTAGACCTCCGCGTAGCACTGCCGGTTCCAGGCGATGTAGGCGGCGTCCTCGGCGGGGTCGTTCCACAGGGACATCCACATCATCTTGAAGAACGACTCGCGGTGCGGATAGCCGGTGGCCGACGGGGCGAGCCGGTTGACCTCGCCGCCGTAGGAGCTGAGAGTGATGGAGGCGCCGGGCAGGGTGACGTCCGTGCGCGTCAGGTGCTTGTACAGCACCGCGAGCTGGCGGTCGGGGAAGGCCGCGCGCATGTACGCGGACTTGTACTCCTGCCGGTAGGTCGGGTCGGTGAGGTTGGTGTTGGTGGTGCCGAGGTAACGGGTGGCCTCCAGCCAAGGCAGCTTTCGGGGTTCGGCGTAGCTCGCCATCGGGCCGAACTCGGCGAACTGGCGGGTGACGGCCACTGTCGGGACGTCGACGCCGTCGCCGATCGCGGCGCGGTAATCGTCGAGGAGCTGGCGGGCGTTGGGAGCGGTCGCGTCGACCTGGGTGACCATGGCGATCTGGCCGGCGGACTTGTGGGTCAGCACGAGGAAGCTGGCCAGGGCCAGTTCGGGGGCGCCCGGGGCGCTGTGCGCGGTGAACCAGCGCGCGTAGTTCTGTGCCAGCCGGGAGAACTTCGCCTCCGTCATGGTCTCCCACGGCCAGGCCTGCGCCACCAGGTACACCTCGCGGGGCGGCTTGGGCAGCAGCTTCTTCGGATCGGTGCCGGTGGCGCCGGGTGTGCGGAACCAATAGCGCGTGACGACGCCGAAGTTGCCGCCACCGCCACCCGCGTGGGCCCACCACAGCTCGCGGTTGGGATCGCCCGGGTCGTTGGTCGCCACGACGGTGCGCACCTTGCCGTCGGCGCCGACCACGACCACCTCGACGGCGCACAGGTAGTCGATGATCAGGCCGAGCTGGCGGCACAGCAGGCCCCAGCCGCCGCCGCTGACGTGGCCGCCGGCCGCCACGGAGTAGCAGATGCCGCCGGGCACGGTGACGCCGTACACCTGGTAGAGCAGGGTGTAGACGTCCAGGAGCTGGGCGCCCGTCTCGACGGCGAACGCGCGCCGCCCGGAGTCGTAGTACACCTTGTTGAGCTGTGACAGATCGAGCACCACCTGGACCTCGGGGTTGAAGACGAAGTCCTCCAGGCAGTGGCCGCCGGAGCGCACGGTCAGACGTTTGCCGGCGGTGACGGCGGCCTGCACCACGCCCGCCACCTGGGAGACATCGTCCACGATCTGGACGGCCTCGGGATTGCCGACGTAACGGTTGTTCATGCCGTGCACGAGCTCGCCGTACTGGGCGTCCGCCGGCGTCACCGTCACCGGGGCGAACGTGACGGTCGCGGCCTCCTGCTCCGCTGCCGCCGCCCGCCCGGCGAAGGCTCCACCCACCGCGGCCGTGCCGCCCAGCGCCGCGGCGGTCGTGAAGAACCGCCTGCGGCCTATCCCACTGTTGTCGCGCACTCTACGTCTCCCGTTCTCGCCATTTTCGGCGCACCGCTTCACGCGTTCACCTGCGCCGCGACAGTACGAATCAGCCATCGCGGAAAACACTCCGGATCTTGCGGTCGAATCCCTGAACGGGGGATTCCGGGATACGACCGCAAGATGGGGAGTGTCGGACGGCCCACCGGTCGCCACCATCGGAGTCCAGGCTGAATTCGCCATGGTGGAAGGAGGCGGGGCCGGTGACGGTCAGCGTCGGTGAGGTGTACGAGAACCCGCGGTGCAGGGAGCGGGTCGTGATCAGAACGCCGTCCTCACACACGGGCGGGGAGCGCACCGTGATGGACGTGTACTCCGAGCCCGGCGGCGCCGTGTCGGGAGAGCACCTGCACCCCGTGAGCGAGGAACGCTTCACGCTGGTGCGGGGCAAGGTCGCCTTCCTGATCGGCGGGCGCCAGGTGACCCTCGACAAGCCCGGGCAGAGCGTGCTCATCCAGCCCGGCATCAGGCACCGCTGGTGGAACTGCAGCGGTGAACAGGCCTTCCACATCTGCGAGGTGCGCAAGAACAGCGACCGCTTCGAGCAGTTGGTGCTGCGCCAGCTCTTCGGGCTCGCGCAGGACGGCAAGACCACGCCCGAGGGCATGCCCCGGCTGCTGCAGCAGGCGGTGACCACGCTGGAGTTCGGTGACGTGGTGCGGTTCACCTCGCCACCCTGGGCGCTGCAGCGAGCCCTGTTCACCGTGCTGGCCCCGGTCGCCCGACTGCTGGGGCACCAGGGCTGCGACCCGCGGTACATGGACCGCAAGCCGTCCGAGATCGCGGAGCTGGAGGAGCTTCCGGAGGAGGTCATGCGCTGGCACCGCTGATCCCGCCGGCCCGGTGAACATCGCCTGCAACACCTTCGGGCACGGCGGTGTTTCCCATGACGAGAGCACATCGCACCGCGCTCCTCCCCCACCTCAGGGCGGGGCCGACCATCGAGAAGGAACCTTATGGATCTGCAGCTTTCCGGCCGGGTCGCCGTCGTCACCGGCGCCTCCAAGGGCATCGGCCTGGCCATCGTCCGCACGCTCCTCGAAGAGGGCGCCAAGGTCGTGGCCACGTCCCGCAAGAGCACCCCGGAGCTGGATGCGCTGGCCGGCCCGAACCTCGTGCACGTCTCGGCCGACTTCATGGACGAGGACGCGCCGGCGCAGGTCGTCGCCCGCGCCGTGGAGCAGTTCGGCGGGCTCGACATCCTGGTGAACAACGCGGGCGGCCCGCCTCCCGGCGTGACCCTGCCGCGCGGCTCGTTCCTGCACGCCTCCGACGAGGAGTGGCGTGCCATGTTCGAGTTCAACCTGTTCTCGGCCGTGCGCGCCATCCGTGCCGCCATCCCGCACCTGCTGGAGCGCGGCGGCGGCGCGATCGTGAACATCTCCTCCGGCAACGCCCGGCAGCCCTCGCCGATCAACGTCGACTACGGTGCCGCGAAGGCCGCCCTGAGCAACATCACCAAGGTGCTCTCGGGCGAGTTCGCGCCCCAGGGCATCCGCGTGAACACCGTCTCCCCCGGTGTGGTGCGCACCCCGTGGTGGACCGACGAGGGCGGCGTCGCCGACATGATCGCCTCCCAGGCCGGCACCGACAAGGACAACGTCATCAACAGCGTCGTCCCGGAGATGCTGAACCTGGCCACGGGCCGCTTCGTCGAGCCGCAGGAGGTGGCCGACGCCGTCGTGCTGCTGGCGTCGCCGCGCTCCGGCAGCACCACGGGTGCCGAGTTCGTCGTGGACGGCGGGCTCCTCAAGGAGCTCTGAGCACCACCGTGCGGGAGGGCCGGCGAACCCGGCCCCTCCGCCCGTGCCCGGCCGCCGCACTGCGGCCGGGCGTACGACGCACCACGGCCGCCGGCGGCGTGCGGTGACCTGATCCGCGCGGGCCGCCGGCGCCGCCGGCAGTGCTGTCCGCTGCTGTCGCCTCCTGGAGCGACCTGCCGCTGACCCGCCGGCTCCCCCGGAGGACCGCAGGAGTTCCGTCCGCTCCCGGACCCGGCTCCGCGACGACACCGCCGGAGGACGGCCGGGCCGTCCGCGGCGGCCCGGCCGTCCTCCGGCGGAACTCCGCGGCGCCCTGCCTGCTCCCGCGCCCTCGCCGCGTCCCGCTCGTTCCCGAGTGCCGCCGCAGCGCCCAGCCGTCGCGGGCGCCCTGCCGCGGGCCCCGCCCGCTTCTCCGCTTCTCCGCCTTTCCCTGTCCTGCCCGCCGTGACGTCTCGCGGCCCCAGGGCCGCCACTCGTTCGGATCGCCGGGCTCGCACGCCCCGGCCGCCTGCCGCGTCGCCGCCGGCCGCCACCACTGCGCGTGGCCTTTCGCCGTGCCCGCCCGCACCAGGACCCGCCGCCTGATCCGCGCCGATCCGAACGGCAGGCCGCGGGCCGCCTCTTCCCGTCCACCCCGCTCCGGGGCCGGCGCGGCGGCATCGATGTCAACTCCCTGGAGTCGTCATGGCCTTGGCCGCCCCTGCTCGCACCCGCGACCGCGCAGCGCCCCCGCTGGACCGCCGGCTGCTCGCCCTGGCCGTCCTCGCTCCGCTGCTCGCCAACGCCGACTCCGGCATCGTGACGCTCGCGCTCAGCGACATCCGGCGCGACCTGTCGATGTCGCTCGACGCCGTGCAATGGGTGACCAACATATACGTGCTGCTGGTGGGCGGGCTCCAGCTGCTGGGCGGCCGGCTGGCGGACCTGGCCGGGGCCCGGCGTCTCTTCCTGCACGGCATGGGCGCCTTCGCCGTGGCCTCGGCCCTGTGCGGCGCCGCCCCCAGCGGCCCGCTCCTCGTCACCGCCCGCGCCGGGCAGGCGCTGGCGGCGGCCGTGCTCGTGCCCGCCGCGATGTCGCTCCTGGTGACGGCGGCCGCACCGCAGCAGCGCGCCCGGGCCCTGGCGCTGTGGGCGGGCGCGGGCGGCGTCGGCTCGGTGGCCGGTGTGGTGTGCGGCGGCCTCGTGGTCAGCGGCCTCGACTGGCGCTGGGCCTTCTGGCTCAACGTCCCCGTGATCGTCGGCGCCCTCCTGGTGTCCCGCCGCACCCCGCTGCCCGATCCGCCCCGCACCCGTGGAGCCCGCCTCGACCTGGCCGGGGCCGCCGCGCTGACCGGCGCTCTGCTCGCGGCCGTGTACGCCCTGGTCCGGCCGGCTGCTCACGGCGTGGACCAATACACGGCGTACGCCGCGCTCGCCGCGTCGGCGCTGGCAGCCCTCTTCGCGCACCGGCAGCGCAGATGTCCCCACCCGCTGCTGCCCGCGTCCCTGCTCCGCGACCGGAACCTGGTGTGCGGTGCGGCCGGCGTCCTGCTCGTGTCGACGGCCGCCGCGCCCGTCGCCTTCCTCGGCGGCATGCGGCTGCGTGACACCTACGGGTTCGGTGCGCTGGCCGCCGGAGTCGCCCTGCTCCCGATGGTCGGGGGCATCTTCGTCGTGGGCAGGGCCTGCAGCGCACTGCTCACCCGGTACGGTGCCCGCCTGCCGTGCGCGCTCGGCTGTCTGCTCCTGGGGGCGGGCCTGTGGACGCTGGCCGCCCGCTCGCACGCCCCGGGGTACGTCTCGGGCATGCTGCCGGGGCTGGTCCTGGCCGGCGCGGGGCTTCCGCTGATCTGGATGTCGTGCGAGGTCGTGGCGCTGGCCCGGTTCCGGGGCAGCGGCGCGGGGCTGGCGGCGGGCCTGGTGCAGTGCGCGGGACAGTTCGGGACCGCGCTGGGCACGGTGCTCGCGGTGGCGGTGTGCGGTCGTGGCACCGGGGCGGCCGCCGGGGCGGGGCAAGCGTTCGGGGCGGCAGCCCTGCTGATGGGGCCGGCCCTGGTGGGCGCCCTGGTCTGCCTGCCCGGCCGCCGCCCGACCGGCCCGGGCCGCCGCGCGCGGAGCCGGGACCGCCGCCCGCACCGCCCGGGCCGACGCCCGCACGGCCCCGGCCGCCACGGACAGGCCCCGGCCGGTCTCGCGCCGTCCACTTGGGCGACGCGGCCGGCACGCGAACCCGTCCGGCCCCAGCCCTGGCGTGTGCGAACCGGTGGCTGAACTGTTCCGCGGCAGCCGTCAGCCGGCCGCCTCGACCAGTCCGACGGTGCCCTCGGGGCCGCGGAAGTGACAGAGCCGTAGACGTCCTCGTACTGCACGGTTGCCGCCGACCGGTTTTCCCACCGGTGCCCGCGGGCGGGCCGCGAGACGTCGTCGCGGCGGACTCGCGCGGCAGCTGCCCGCACTCGTGTCCTGCCGCGTCCGGCCACCGCGGGGGCCCGGTCACCTCGACACCCGTTGACCGGCTCGCTGACCGCGTGGGGATCACCCTGCCGAGAACACCGCATGCGGAGGCGGAGGGCGTGCCGCGGGGAGCCACGGGCGGGCCGGAAAACGCGTCCCGCGCCACCGGTTCCCCCGCAGGGCCATCAGACCCGGACCAGCCCGTCGTCGCCTACCGGGCCACGGGGGGCGGAAACAGTGCGCTCGGCCAGCAGGTTGAGCGACTGCCTGGAGCGCGAGTTCGAGGGAGGCTCCAGCCCTTGGTCCCCGGAGAGCATGCGCGTGTGCAGGCGTTGCAGCCGCGCCGACGGCTTGGTGCCGAGTTCCTCCCGCAGCCGGGCCCGCAGCCGGTGGTAGGCCATCAACGCGTCGGCCTGCCGGCCCGACCGGTACAGGGCTAGCATGAGGTGCGCGACGAGGTCCTCGTGCGTGCCGTACTGATGCACCAGCGCGGTCAGTTCGCCGAGGATCTCATGGTGCCTCCCGAGGCGCAGCTCGGCGCCCAGCCGCTGCGGAACGGCGTCGAGCCGGTCACGCTCGACGACCTCGATGGCGGCCCTGAGCAGCGGACCGGTGGGCACGTCGACGAGCATCGGCCCCGTCCACATCATCTCGGCGGCGCGCAACTGCTCGGCGGCCTCGGCGTACTCGCCGGCGTCCAGTGTGGCGCGCGCGGCACGCACCTGCTGCTCGTAGCGATCCAGATCCAGTTCACCGGCGTTCAGCTTCAGCAGGTACCCCTGGTCGCGGGTCTGCAGCCGGCCGGGGGTGCGTCCCGGGCCGCGCCGGGCCCCGTCCAGGAAGCGGCGCAACTGCATGACGTACGTGTGCACCGCGGCGACCGCGCTCGACGGCGGACGGTACTCCCATATCTCCTCGACTATCTGCGCCACGGACACGACGTGGTTCGCGTTGAGGGCGAGGAGCGACAGCAGTTGCCGTTGTTTCGGCGCGGTCGGGGTTCTGTGGCGGCCTTCGTCGTCGCACACATTCAAAGGGCCGAGAACGCGAAACTCCATGTGACTCCCCCATCGTCGCCCGGGCGGGCCGGCGGAAGATCGTCCCGCTGGAATACCCGGTCAAACGTCGCGATCCGCGCGGATTCTACCGTCGCTCAGGCTCTTCCGGTCCCGTCACGGGACCTGTTGTGCGCTCGATCACCACCGCCCGCGGGCCGTGGCCGGCGAGGGTCTCGCCGCCGTCTCGCACGGCCACCCGGTGACCTGCGCCAGGAGCGCCCCGGGGTCACCGGGCTCCCGGTCGGCCCGCCAGGCGACGTGCTGGTCGGGGCGGATCAGCACCAGATCACGTCCGTACACTTCCCGCGCGAGCGGATCGTCGAGCGTCAGGGTCCGCAGCGGCACGCCCCGGGCACCCGCCGCGGCCTCGATCCGTTCCGTCCGCGGCGGACGCGGGCCGAGCCGTAGCAACGT
This sequence comes from Streptomyces sp. NPDC014006, assembly GCF_043088925.1. NCBI lineage: Bacteria > Bacillati > Actinomycetota > Actinomycetes > Kitasatosporales > Streptomycetaceae > Streptomyces > Streptomyces sp. NPDC014006. The sequence continues at coordinate 23,301 of NZ_JBICAJ010000005.1, forward strand.
GAAGCCGGGGCCGAACCGGTCGAACAGCGAACTGCCGGCCGTGCGGCGGTCGTCGAGCCACAGGTGGGGTGCACGGCCGCCCGGTACGGCGGAGGGCGTGTACGCGGCGAAGGAGTCGGGCACCGGCCCGGAGCCGTCCCCGGCGACGATCGGGGAGCCGTCGTAGCGGGCGCCCAGCTGCACCCCGAGGGTGTCCAGGGTGCGCATCCCGTACTCGGCCAGTTCCGCTCCGGTCTTGGTCCGGGCCGCCTCGCCGGCCGCGGAGTCCGCTTCCAGCCAGGCGGGCCGGTCGACGGCGCCGAGTCCCTGGCCGAGGGTCCGGGCCGCCGAGGTGTTGCGCAGGGCGATGGGCCGGCGCTCGACGCCGTAGGTGTCCAGGAGGTCCGGGCCCGCCCAGCCCCGCACGGCCGCCGCGAGTTTCCAGGCGAGGTTGGCGGCGTCGTCCACACCGGTGTTCATGCCGAAGCCGCCGTTGGGTGTGAACAGGTGCGCGGCGTCACCGGCGAGGCGGATGCGGCCCGTGCCGAACGACTCGGCGACCAGCGCCGCGCCCGCAGTCCAGGGCCGGTGGCTGAGCACCTCGACCGGCAGGGGCTCGCCCGCCGCCCGCTGCACCAGCCGCACCAGCTCGGCGTCGGTCGCCGTGTCCGGGTCGACGGAGCTGGTGAGCAGGAAGAACTCGTCCACACCGTTGAGCGCGATCAGGTTCAGCGCGAGGTCCGCGTTGACGACCCAGTTGCTCCATGCGCCGCGATCGCGCAGGAAGTCCCGGTACAGCGTGGGCACCCGCAGGTGGGCGGCGGTGGAGCGGCGTCCGAGGATGTCCTGGTCGAGGGTGCCCTCTCCCTCGTAGCGGATGCCGAGGTGGCGTCGGACCAGGCTGTGGCCGCCGTCGCAGCCCGCGACGAACGCCGCCCGGAACAGGCGCCGGGCGCCGTCGCGTTCGGCCACGACGTCGACGTGTTCCGCGCTCTCGCGCAGGGCGGTGACCGTCCAGCCGTAGCACAGGGTGATGCGCGGCCGGGTGCGGGCGTGGTCGAGCAGCAGCCGCTCCACGTACATCTGGTTGGCCCGGTGCATCGGTTCCGGGGACGGGTCCGTGCGGTCGGCGGCCATCCGCCGGCGCAGCACCTCGCCGCTGCCCGGCCAGGGCAGCAGGGCCAGTTCGTGCGCGTTGTAGCGGGTGAAGAAGGAGATGCCGGCCGAATGACCGGCGGGAAGACCGAGCTCGCGGATCCGCTCGGCCAGTCCCAGTGTGCGGTAGTGCTCCATCGTCCGCGCGTTGTGGGTGCTGCCACGCGGCTGGTCGGGCACGCCCGCTTGGGTGTTGAGGACCACGCAGGGAACTCCCTGCCGATCCAGCAACAGCGCGAGCATCAATCCGACCGGACCGCCGCCGACCACGGCGACCGGAGTTGTCAGCGGGTCGTCCATCCGACGCGGCCTCCAGCCTTCTCTCGATCGAACTGGTGCGATCGTTGCAACCCGCTCTGAAGAACGAAGCAAGATCGGCGGCCGGGACGGCTTTCCATCGGCCCTTTAGCAGCCGGTTGGAGACTCCGCCACGAACCTTTACCGAACCGCTGGGGTATCACGGGCCGCGATGTCTCACCGGTGACCGAAGAATTCGGCGCATCACTGCGGAGTGTGAGGTATTCCTATGTTCCTGTTCGGCACCCACAGGTCCGTATCGCAACGCCTGCGTCTCCATGCTGACCGGGATCTGGGGGCGGGGAATTTCTTCTGGCACGCGTGGCGCATCGCCCGCGACCGGGACCGTCCGCTGCTGTTCCACCCCGACGTGTCCTCCCCCCATTGGGCGACGGGCACGCCGAGGGCGATGTCCCTGGACGACGTGCGCGTGGCCGTGATCCGTTACGCCCACTGGTACCGGGGGCGCGGGGTGCGGCCCGGGGCGCACGTGGGCCTGCACACCCGCGACGGGCTGCTCGGCCTGATCCACCACATCGCCATCACGTCGCTCGGTGCCGCCGCCGTCCACTGCAACCCCAGGATGGCCCCGGCGACGGCCGCCGAGTACTTCCTGCGCACCCGGACCACGGTGCTGGTGGGTGACGGCGACCTGCTCAAGGGCCTCGCGGACGCCTGGGAGGCGGACGCGCCGGGGAAGGCCACGCCCGAGGTCGCGGACATCGCCTCGCTCGCCGTCACCGCTCCGCTGCCGCCCCGGCCGATGCCCGGTTTCCCGCACCGGCACACCGCCGAAGACCTGGTCATGATCTCGCACTCGTCGGGCACCACCGGCCGGCCCAAGGCCCCGGTGTTCCACCACGGTTCGTTCTTCGCGGGCAAGCGGGAACGGCTGTGGTCCTTCCCCTCCCTGCGCTCCGACCGGCTGCTGACGGCCCTGCCGCACAGCCACTCGGCGGGCATCAGCTACCTCAGCCTGGCGATCCTGCTCGGCATCCCGACGCTGATCCTGGACGACGCGAGCGGCGAGGCCGTGGCGCGGGCGGTCAACTTGTTCCACCCCACCACCGTGCTGGCCTTCCCGCTCACCCTGGCCGAGATACCCACCGGGGAGATCAGCCCCGAGGCCGCCCGGCGCCTCCACACTTGGCACGGCATGGGCGACGCCTCCCACGAGCGGCACATCCGACCGCTGATCGCGCTGGGCCGGCGCACCGAGAACGGCAAGGTGCTGAACGGCTCGCGCTACCTCGACGGACTCGGGTCGTCGGAGATGGGCATGGTGCTGTTCAAGCAGGCCTACACGCCCGAGACGACCCGGTACGCACGCCACATCGGCCTGCCCGCCAAGGTGGTGCGCAAGGCGGCCGTACTCGACGAGCAGGGCCGTGAACTGCCCGACGGGCAGGCCGGCCGGCTCGGTGTGCGGACACCCAGCATCACCGCCGGTTACCTGGACGATCCCGACCTGACCGAGGAATCGACGGTCAACGGGTACTTCCTCACCGGTGACATCATGCGCCGCGACAGCGACGGCACCTGGTACCACCTCGACCGCACCCCCGACGTGATCCACACCGCCGGCGGTCCGGTGTACAGCCTCCCCGCGGAGGAGGTCGTCCTGCTCGCGACCCAGGCGCTGGACGCGGCGGTCGTGGCGGTCGACGATCCCGACTCACCGGGGCGTTCCCGTCCCCTGGCGGTCGTCCTGTTCGCCGACGGTGAGGAGCGCGACGCGGGCCGGCTGCTCGCATCGTGCAACGCGGCCCTGGCCCGCGAGGGCCTGGCACCGCTCGGCGGGCTGCTGCTGGCCGCCGACCGCTCCGAACTCCCCGTGGGGGTGACGGGCAAGGTCCTCAAGCGCCTGCTGCGCGAACGTCTGCGCACCGTCCTGTCCCGCACCGGCGACCCCGCGCTCGCCGTGTCCTCCCCCGTACGGAAGGTCTGATCATGCCCGGTACCGAGACGACGGCGGCACGTCAGGTGGTCGATCTGATCACCGGCACCTGGCGGGCCCAGGCCCTGCACGCGGCGGCCGCGCTGTCCCTGCCCGACCACATCGCCGCCGGACACCGCACCGTCCCGGCGCTGGCCGAGCGCACGGGCGCCAGCGAGGACGGCCTCGCACGGCTGCTGCGGCTGCTCGCGGCGCTCGGCGTGTTCAGCGGAGACGAGGAGGGTGGCTACGGGCTCACCGACGTGGGCGCGCTCCTCGTCGCCGACGGCGAACAGTCCATGCGCGACATGGTGCTGCTGTACGGGGAGGAGTTCCACCGCGCCTGGGGTGCGGTGGTACCCGCGATCCGCACCGGGACCTCCGGCTTCCAGCACGCCTTCGGCACCTCGCTGCATGCCCATCTGCGCGACGAGCCCGACGCGGGGCCGCGGTTCCTGCGCGCCATGAACGCCGGCAACGTGTTCTTCCCCGAGGCCGCGGCGGCCTTCGACTTCACGCGGGCGCACACCGTGGTCGACGTGGCGGGCGGCAGCGGCCTGCTGCTGTCGGCCGTGCTCCAGGCCCACCCGCACCTGACGGGGACCGTCTTCGACCTGCCGCACATGCTGCCGGTGGCCGAGCGGCACCTGAGCGCCACCGTCGACGCCCACCGCTACGAGACGGTCGCGGGCGACGTCTTCGACAAGGTCCCCGCGGGCCACGACGTGTACCTGTTGTCCCGGGTGCTCCAGGACTGGGACGACGAACGATGCGTGACGCTCCTCGCCAACATCCGCGAGGCCATGGCGGACACGGGGCGGCTGCTGGTGCTGGAGAGGATCGTCGCCACCGACGGCACGGCGCCCGTGCTGCCGCTGCTGTGGGACCTGCACCTGCTGATGGCCGCGGGCGGCCGCGAGCGCACCCTCGACGGATACCGCTCCGTCCTGGGCGCCGCTGGCCTGCGACTGGAGAGCGTGCACTCCCTCGCCCTCGAGACGAGTCTGCTGATCGCCGCACCGGTATGAAGCAGTCCCCGCGTCCCGGCCCTCCCCTGACACCCATGGAGTATCCCTATGCCCAGCGGTGACCTCGACCTGTGCCTCGTCGGTGCGGGACCGCGCGGTCTGTCGGTCCTGGAGCGGCTGTGCGCCAACGAACGCTCCGCGCCCGCTCACCGGGCGGTCACCGTGCACGTCGTCGACCCCTACCGTCCCGGAGCCGGACGGGTGTGGCGCACCGGACAGGCGCGTGTGCTGCTGATGAACACCGTCGCCTCACAGGTGACCGTGTTCACCGACGCCAGCGTGGAGATGGACGGCCCCGTCGAGCCGGGCCCCAGCCTGTACGAGTGGGCGCGCACGCTCGGCGACGGGCCCTGCGAGGCGCCGCTGTACGACGAGGCCGTGCTCGCCGAGGCGCGCCGGCTCGGCCCGGACGACTACCCGACCCGTGCCTTCTACGGCCGTTACCTGGAGGACGTCTTCGCCCGGGTGGTGTCCCACGCCCCGCCGCACGTACGGGTGCGGGTGCACCAGGCCCGGGCCGTCGCCCTGCGGGAACGGCCCGAGGACGGCGCGCAGCAGGTCGTGCTGTCCGACGGGGCGGTCCTCGACGGCCTCGACGCGGTCGTTCTCTCCCAGGGACACGTGCCGACCTGCGTCTCCTCCGCCCAGCGCGTTCTCTCGCAGCGCGCGCGGGCCCACGGGCTGCTGCACGTCCTGCCGGCCAACCCGGCGGACCTGGACCTGTCGGACGTGCGGTCCGGTGAGACCGTGCTGCTGCGCGGACTCGGCCTGAACTTCTTCGACCACATGGCCCTGCTCACCGTGGGGCGCGGCGGCCGCTTCGACCGCGTCGGCGAACGTCTCGTCTACCGCCCCTCCGGCCGCGAGCCTCGCATCGTCGCGGGCTCCCGGCGCGGCATCCCCTACCACGCCCGCGGCGCCAACGAGAAGGGTGCGCACGGCCGTCACGAGCCGCGCGTGCTGACCGAGGAGGTGGTCGCGGCGCTGCGGGAGCGCGCGGTGGACGGTGAGCGGGTGTACTTCGGCACCGACCTGTGGCCGCTGATCGCCCGGGAGGTGGAGAGCGTCTTCTACGGGACGCTGTTGAGCGCCCGGGGCCGGGAGGCCGAACGCGAGGAGTTCGTGGAGCGGTTCGTCTCGCTGCCCGAGGGCTCCGCCCACATGGACGAGTTGCTCGACGCGTACCGCATCCCACGCGACGAGCGGTGGGACTGGGACCGGATCTTCCGGCCGCACGGTGACGGGGAGTTCGCCGACCGGGCGGAGTTCCGCCGCTGGATGCTGGAGCATCTGCGCCAGGACGTGCGCGAGGCTCGGGCGGGCAACGTGAGCGGGCCTCTCAAGGCGGCGCTGGACGTGCTTCGCGACCTGCGCAACGAGGTACGGCTCGCCCTCGACCACGGCGGCCTGGACGGCACCTCCTACCGGGACGAGGTGGAGGGCTGGTACACCCCGCTCAACGCCTTCCTGTCGATCGGGCCGCCCTCCTCACGCGTCGAGGAGCTGATCGCGCTGCTCGAGGCGGGTGTCCTGGACCTGATCGGTCCGGGCATGCGGGTGCGCATCGACGGCACGGCGGGAGCGTTCGTCGCCGAGTCGGACGGCGTGGGGGGCGGCGCCCCGGTGCACGCCCGGGTGCTGGTGGAGGCGCGCCTGCCGGAGCCTGACGTGCGCCGGACCTCCGATCCGCTGCTGCGCGGGCTGCTGTCCACCGGGCAGTGCCGTCCGTTCCGTATTCCCGGTGCGTGCGGCACGAGTTACGAGACGGGCGGGCTCGAGGTCACCGAGCGCCCGTATCACCTGGTCGACGCCTACGGCCGCAGGCATCCACGGCGCTTCGCGTACGGGGTGCCGACGGAGGCGGTGCACTGGGTGACCGCGGCCGGCATCAGGCCCGGAGTGAACTCGGTGACCCTGGGCGACTCCGACGCCATCGCGCGGGCGGTACTGGCCCTCGCCCCCGCCGCCGCGGATGCCTCTCCAGGGCGTTCGGGCAAGACGCTGACGGAGGCACCCGCGTGAGCGCACACCCGGCGGGACTGGACTCCGGGCTGCTCTCGCCGGTGCGGGCGGGCACCCCGGTGGAGCGGGCGGTCGGTGACGAGGCATGGCTCCAGGCGATGCTGGACGCGGAGGCGGCGCTGGCGCGCGCCCAGGCCGGGCTCGGCACACTGCCGGCGTGGGCCGCCGCGGCGATCACCCGGGCCGCCCGCGCCGAGCGGATCGACCTGCGCCGGCTCGCCGTCGCCGCCCGGGAGAGCGCCAACCCGGTGGTGGGCCTGGTCCGCGCCTTGACCGCGGTCGTCGCCGAGGAGAACCCGGAGGCCGCCGACCACGTGCACCGCGGTTCGACCAGTCAGGACATCTTCGACACCGGCGCCATGCTGGTCTGCGACCGGGCGCTGCGCCTGGTGCACGCCGACCTGCTGCGCACCGCGGCGGCACTGGACCGGCTGGCGGCGCGGCATCGGGACACCCTGATGGCCGGGCGGACGCTGACCCTGCACGCCGTTCCGATCACCTTCGGGCTGAAGGCCGCCGGCTGGGGGCTGCTGGTGCGCGAGGCGGCCGACCGCGTGGCCCGGCTGCTCGACGGCCGGCTGCCCGTCTCGCTCGGCGGTGCGGCGGGCACCCTGGCCGGCTATCTGGAGTACTCGGCGGTGGACGGCGCGCCGGCTGCGGACGCGGCGGCGCTGTCGAAGGCGTTCGCGGCCGAGACCGGGCTGGCCAGTGCCCCGCTGCCCTGGCACGCGTTGCGCTCCCCCGTCGCCGACGCGGCCGCGGCCCTGGCCTTCGTGACCGGGGCGCTGGGAAAGATCGCCGTGGACGTGCAGTCGATGGGCCGTACCGAGGTCGGTGAGGTCGCCGAGCCGGCGGTGGCCGGGCGCGGCGCCTCCTCGGCCATGCCGCACAAACGCAATCCGGTGCTGACCACCCTGATCCGCTCGGCCGCGCTCCAGGTCCCCGCGCTCTCGGGCGCGCTGACGCAGTGCCTGGTGACCGAGGACGAGCGCTCGGGCGGTGTCTGGCACGCCGAATGGCTGCTGCTGCGTGAGTGTCTGCGGCTGGCGGGCGGCGCCTCGCACACCGCCGTCGAGCTGTGCGAGGGGCTCGTCGTCCACGGGGAGCGGATGCGGGCCAACGCGGCCGCGACCGGCGCCCTGATGTCGTCCGAGCGGATCGTCGCGGTCCTGGCGCCCGAGTTCGGCAGGGCCACGGCGAAGCGGCTGCTGTCCGAGTCGGCCGAGACCGCCGCGCGCACCGGACGGCCCCTGGCCGACGTCCTTGCCGAACACCCGCTTGTCGGGCCCGCATTGGGCCCCGTGGAACTGGCGGATCTGCTCGATCCCGCCACGTACACGGGCGCGGCCGCCTCCCTGGTGGACCACGCCCTGGAACGTCACCGCAACCCCTGATCCACGCCCCGTCGTCCCGACCCCCAGGAGTTCTCATGTCTGCCCGGCTCTTCACCTCGGAATCGGTCACCGAAGGCCATCCCGACAAGATCGCCGACCGTATCAGCGACACGATCCTCGACGCCCTCCTCGCCCAGGACCCCACGGCCCGCGTCGCGGTGGAGACCCTGATCACCACCGGTCAGGTCCATGTCGCGGGCGAGGTCACCACCAGCGCGTACGCCGACATCCCCGCCCTCGTGCGCGAAGCCGTCCTGGAGATCGGCTACGACTCCTCCGCCAAGGGCTTCGACGGCGCCTCCTGCGGCGTGTCCGTCTCGATCGGGGCCCAGTCCCCCGACATCGCCCAGGGCGTCGACACCGCCTACGAGCGGCGGGTGGACGGATCCTCGCCGGAGGAGGACCGGCTGGCCCTCCAGGGCGCCGGCGACCAGGGCCTGATGTTCGGTTACGCCTGCGACGAGACGCCCAGCCTCATGCCGCTGCCCATCCACCTGGCTCACCGCCTGTCGCGGCGCCTGTCGGAGGTGCGGCGCGACGGGACCGTGCCCTACCTGCGCCCGGACGGCAAGACCCAGGTCACCATCGAGTACCTGGGCAACAAGCCCAAACGCCTGGACACCGTCGTCGTCTCCTCGCAGCACGCCAGTGACATCGACCTGGACTCCCTGCTCACCCCCGACGTGCGCGAACACGTCGTCGAGCACGTCCTGGACGAACTGGCCCAGGAAGGCCTCAAGCTGGAGACCGAGGACTACCGGCTGCTGGTCAACCCCACCGGCCGCTTCGAGATCGGCGGCCCGATGGGCGACGCCGGCCTCACCGGCCGCAAGATCATCATCGACACCTACGGCGGCATGGCCCGTCACGGCGGCGGCGCCTTCTCCGGCAAGGACCCCTCCAAGGTCGACCGTTCCGCCGCCTACGCGATGCGCTGGGTCGCCAAGAACGTCGTCGCCGCCGGCCTCGCATCCCGGTGCGAGGTGCAGGTCGCCTACGCCATCGGCAAGGCCGAACCCGTCGGTCTCTTCGTCGAGACCTTCGGGACCGCCACCGTCCCGCAGGCCGCCATCGAGAAGGCCGTGACGGAGGTCTTCGACCTGCGCCCGGCCGCGATCATCCGCGACCTCGACCTGCTGCGCCCCATCTACGCCCGGACCGCCGCCTACGGGCACTTCGGCCGCGAACTGCCCGACTTCACGTGGGAGCGCACCGACCGCGTCGATGCGCTGCGCCGGGCCGCCCGGCGGTAACCGTCCGCCCGAACGCGGCCCCGGACCCTCGTGGTCCGGGGCCGCGTCGTCGCCTCCTGACGGGCCTTGCTCCCTAGGAGTTGATCACCATGCGTATAGCCGTGACCGGTGCCATCGCGACCGACCAGGTGCTGACCGTCGCAGGCCGGCTCACCGACGGCACGGCGCTGGGCCGCGGCGCCGCCGCGGTGCGGGCCGAGACCCTGCGGGTGCGCCGGGGCGGGGCAGGCGCCAACATCGCCGTGGGACTGGGCCGTCTCGCCCTGCGCCCGCTGCTGGCCGGGGCGGTCGGCAAGGACTTCGCCGACTACGGCCGCTCCCTGCTGTCGTACGGCGTGGATCTCGAACTCGTGCGCGTCAGCGAGGTCCTGGACACGGCGCGGGCGGTGGAGATCAGGGACGCGGGCGACGGCCGGCTCAGGCTGTCGTACGACGGCGCGCAGACGGAGTCCCGGCACATCACCCTGCTGCCGGCCGCACGCCGCATCGGCGGGCTGGGTCTGGTGGTGGTGACGGCGGGGGACGTCGAGGCCATGGTGCGGCACACCGAGGAGTGCAGACGGCTCGGCATCCCCTTCGCTGCCGACCCCGGTGACCGGCTGTCCCGCCTCACCGGCCGGCAGGCACGCCAACTCGTCGACGGGGCCCGCTACGCGTTCACGGACGAGTTCGACGTGCCGCTGCTGCGTGAACTCACCGGGTGGGGCGAGGCGGAACTGCTCGGGCGGGTGGGCACCTGGGTCGTCACACGCGGGCTGCGCGGGGTGGCGATCGCGCGGCGCGGGCACCCCGCGGCCTGTGTCGAGGCGGTGCGCGCGGTGCGGGAGGGCGATCCGTCGGGGACCGCCGAGGCGTTCCGCGCCGGTTTCCTGGCGGGTGCCGTCTGGGGCTGGTGCGCCGAGCGCGCGGCGCAGCTCGGGTGCGCCCTGGCGGCGGCCGCTCTCGAGTCGCCCGACGCCCAGGGCTACCCGCTTGTCCGGGACCGGCTGGCGGCCCGCCTCCGGTGCGCCTACGGCCCGGACGCCGCGGATCAAATAGCCGCCAGATTACCGTCCTGAATAGCAGCCGAACAAAAGAACCGGCCGGCTGACCGAATTAATTATCAGTCACCATTCCGTTTGACGTCGAAAACGTTACATGCCTATCCTCGAGTCGCAAAACAGGATGCCTGTTCGAAGTGTTACGACACCACGGGGATAGGAATTCCTTATGAAGTCGGGCGTTCTCGGCCCTCTCTTACTGTCCGGTTCCGACGCGAATCTGGTGCCGAGCGCACCGAAGCCGCGCCAGCTCCTCGCATTCCTGATGCTGAACGCACCGCGGATGGTGCGCGCCGGCGACTGCATCACCGAGCTGTGGGGGTCGACTCCCCCGAAGAGCGCGATGTCCACGCTCCAGACCTACGTGCTCCACATACGGCAGGCTCTGCGCGGCCCCCGCGGCGACCACAGCCGTCTGCTGCTGACCAGGAACCAGGGCTACCAGCTGGCCCTGGAGACGACCGACTTCGACCGGTTCCGGTTCACGGACCTGACGCGGCGCGGGCGCCTGTCCGCCGCCGCCGGGGACCACCGCACCGCATCGGAGATGTTCACCCTGGCCCTCGCCCAGTGGCGCGGGACCGCCCTCTCGGACGTCCGCACCGGCCCCCTGAGCTCACCGCACCTGGCGGAGCTGGCGGAGACCCGGCAAGGCGTGCTGGAACAGCGCATAGAGGCCGATCTGGCCCTCGGCAAGCACCGTGAGCTGGTCGACGAGCTGAGTGATCTGACCGCGCGCCACCCCACCCACGAGAACGTGCACGCCCAGCTGATGGTGGCGCTGTACCGCTCCGGTGACCGCAAACGCGCCGGGGACGTCTTCCACGGCCTGCGCCGGGCGCTCGGCGACACCCTGGGGATCGAGCCCGTCCCCCGGATGCGGCGCCTGTACCAGGCGGTCCTGGCCGGCAGCTCGGCGCTGGACGCTCCGGTCGTCCACCGATGACCCGTTTCCGTCGTCCACGGACGAGCGCTTCCCGACGTCGGCGGACGACCACTTCCCGACGTCTGCAACCCCCTGGCCCTGGACGGTGTTTCTCTCAGTGATGGACGACAAGGCCGAGCAGCTGACCGATCTCCTGGCGGCGCACCTCGAATCCGGCTTCACCGAGCTGGTCCGGGTGCACGCCGGGGCGGTGCACGCGTTCCTGTACCGGGTCTCCGGCTCGTTCGCCGAAGCGGACGACCTGGGCCAGGACACGTTTCTGCGTGCCTACACGGCTCTGCAGGAATACAGCCCCGCACGGCGCCGTGAGCTGCGTCCCCGTGCGTGGCTGATGACCATCGCAGCGAACGTGTGGCGCAATCACGTCCGCACTCGGACACGGCGCCCGGCCACAGCCGGACTGCCCGTGGAGGAGACCATGGACGTCTGGCCTGACCACAGCCCGGGCCCGGAGGAACGCGCGGCGACCGCGGAGGACCGCTCCCGCCTGGTCACGGCGCTGTCCGCCTTACCCGAGCACCATCGCATACCGGTCGTGCTTCACCATGTGATCGGGATGAGCTACACAGAGGTGGCCGAGGTACAGGGCTGCGCGGTGGGCACCGCGAAGGCGCAGGTCTCCCGCGGTCTGGCCGGCCTGCGGCGACTGCTCGAACCGGAGCCGACGGCCCTGAAGGAGGTGACGATGTGAACGAAAGCAACGGCGACGCGGTGACGCGGCGCCTGCCGGATCTCGCGACCGGGGCACCGGAGGACTTCGCGCTGCGCGTGCTGCGCCGTGCGGGCATCTCCGAGGAGCGCTACGACACGTACGTGCGCCTCGACACGGCCGCCGGCGGTCTGTTCGTGGCCGCCGGTCCACAAGCCGTGACCGGCGCCTGCCTGGACTCGGCGGGCCTGACCTCGACCGGCTTCGAGGAACTGCACCGCGCGCGCACCGGCCGCTCGGCGATCCCGGGAGGCCGACCGCTCCCCGGGCTCATCCCCGCGCTGCGCACCGGCCGGGCCCGCCGGCTGGCGATCGACCTGTCCGGGCTGCCCGCACAGCAGCGCGCGGTGCTGGAGGCCGTGCGAAACATCCCCGCCGGGCAGCTCCGGCCGCTGAGCTGGATCGCCCGCGAGGCCGACGCCGAGGCCCCGCCCTCGGTCTCGGAGATCCTGCGCGCGCTGGCGGCCAATCCCGTCGCCGTGCTCATACCGTGCCACCGGGTCACACACGACAACGGATCGCCGTGCGACGCCGCGTACCTGCCGAAGGCGGGTGAGGCCCTGCGCCGGGCCGAACACATCGACATGCGCAGGGTGGCGGAACTGTCCCGAGCCGGCGCGGTGTTCCTCGGCAGCGACACCACCTTCATCTACTGCCACCCCACCTGCGCCCACGCACGCCGCATCACCCCCGGGCACCGGGTGCACTTCCGCACCGCGCAGGACGCCCGCGAGGCGGGTTACCGGGCCTGCAAGAGCTGCCGGCCCATCACCGTCTGACCCGGCGCACCACGGAGCACCACAGAGAGGTCCCCATGCCCACCCCACCCACCGCCGCACTCGCCTCGCACCGCACCCCGCTGGGTCTGCTGACCCTCGCGGCCACCGACGACGCGCTGGTGCTGTGCGCCTTCGACGACCGTGAGCAGGCGGTGAACCGGATCACCCGCGGTGGCCTCACCGCCGTGGACGCCGAGGCAGCCACCCCGGCCCAGCTCCGCATTCTCGAGGAGGCGGGCCGCGAGCTCGACGCGTACCTCGAAGGCCGCAGCCGCGCGTTCACCGTACGGATGGACCTCCGCCTGGCCACACCGTTCAGCCGCACCACCGTGGAGCGGCTGGACGGCATCCTCCCGTACGGGGCGACGGGCACCTACGCCGAGCTGGCCGCCGCGCTCGGACGGCCGCGGGCCGCGCGGGCCGTGGGCACCGCGCTGGGCGCGAACCCGCTGTGCGTCGTGCTGCCCTGTCACCGGGTGGTCGGCTCGGGCGGCCGGTTGACCGGCTACGCGGGCGGAGTCGCGGCCAAGCGATTCCTGCTCGACCTGGAGTCCGGCCGCACGGCTGCGCCCTCCCTCTGAACGGGCGGGCGCCGGAGCACATCCCCCGTCTCCGGCGCCCGTCTTCCTCGACGACCGCGGAGCACACCCTGACCAGCTACGACACCCCTCACCTGCCCGGCATGGAACACGGCCGCATCCCCACCGCGCCCGACGCCGGCGCCGACGACACCCTCGACCTGCCCGCCGTGGACGCGCTGGACTGGACGGCGCTGAGCGCGGAGCTGGACGCCGAGGGCGTCGCCGTCACACCGCCCCTGCTGTCGCCGGAGGCCTGCGGCGAGATCCGCGCGCTCTTCGACCGGGACGACGTGTTCCGCAGCACCGTCGACATGGGCCGCCACCGCTTCGGAAGCGGCCGCTACCGCTACTTCGCCGCGCCGTTGCCTCCGGTGGTGACCGCGCTGCGCACGCGGCTGTACCCGCCGCTGGCGCGGATCGCCAACCAGTGGGCGGAACGCCTGGACCGGCCCCGCTTCCCGCAGACCCACGCCGAACTGACGGCGGCGTGCGCCGCGGCCGGACAGCTCCGGCCCACACCCCTGCTGCTGCGCTACGGCCCGGGCGACTACAACTGCCTCCACCAGGACGTCTACGGCGAGCTGACGTTCCCGCTGCAGGTGGCGGTGATGCTGGACCGTCCCGATGTCGACTTCACCGGTGGTGAGAGCGTCTTCGTCGAGCAGCGTCCACGCGCCCAGTCCCGTCCCGTGGTGAAACGGCCGGGACAGGGGCAGGGACTGATCTTCGCGGTACACGACCGTCCGGTGCGGTCGGCGCGGGGCTGGAGCCGCTACATGCTGCGCCACGGGGTGAGCGCGGTTCACGACGGCCGGCGCCACGTCCTTGGTGTGATCTTCCACGACGCGCCGTGACGCCGTGACGCCGTGGCCGGTGCCCCCGGCACCGGCCACGGCGTCACGCCGGCTGCCGCGCGTACCAGTCCCGGCACGCGGCGAACTGCTCTTCGAACACGGGCCCGGGCCGCTGCCCGGACCGCTCCCACAGCCTGCGCGCGTCGTACCAGTGGTCCTGGGTGACCAGGGCGTACTGATGGTCGGAGAGCCCAGGCACCGCCTGTTGGATGCGGGCTCGGTGTTCGGCCGGGGAGATGTCGCCGGGCGGCAGCGGCAGCCCGAGGACACGGTGCAGCGCGAGCAGCAGCCTGCCGAACGGCAGCGGACGCGGATCGGCCGCGTGGTAGATCGCGGGGCCCCGTGCCGCTTCATGGTCACGGACGAGCGCCGCGACGCAGCGCGCCAGGTCCCCCAGCGAGATCACCGAGGTGAGCGGCCTGGTGTGCGCCGGCCAGTCCGGCACGGCCGTCAGCATCCGGGCCAGGGCCGGGACCACCCAGCGGTCGCCCTCCCCGTAGATCAGGTGCGGCCGCAGCACGATGCCGCCGGCGTCCAGGACGGCGGACTCCCCGCGCAGCCGCGACGCGCTCGCCGGGGACAGGGGGCGCGGCGTGATCTCCTCTTCGCCGGCTCCGCGGTGCGGGCCGGTCCCGTACACGGAGGCGGTGCTCAGGTAGATGATGCGCCCGACCCCGGCGCGCCGGGCCTCGTCGAGCAGGGCGCGCACACCGAGGTGGTTGACCGCCTCGCAACGGTCGGGATCGCGCCCCACGTAGGAGGCGGCGTGCACCAGCGTCGTCACGTCCTCGCACACCCCGCGCAGCGTCTCCGGACGCGTGAGATCGGCGCCGATGTGCCGCACCCCGTCGGCGTGGGGAACGACCGGTGCGCCGCGGGACGACAGGACCCTCAGGTCCGGGGCGCCGGAATCGGCGCCCGACAGCAGCGCACGCACCACGGCGCTCCCGACGAAACCGGTGCCTCCGGCCACCAGGACGGTGCCCGTCCCGTGCGCCAAGGGTGTCGTGGGTTCGGCCATGTGCCGCTCACTCCCCGGCCACGGTGAGGATCGCGACCCGGCAGGTGCCGGCCTCGAAGCCGTCCTGGAGGAAGCGGACGGTGAGGGTGTGGCGTCCCCTGCCGTCGTGCTCCGGCTCGTCGGCGGACACCAGGCACGGCAGGTCGAACTCGACGTAGCGCCGGAACTGCGCCTCGCACGCCACCAGGAGACCCCGGGGCGCGCCCAGGGCCAGCAGGCCGGCCTGCCGGGCCGCCTCCATGAGAACCATGCCGGGCACGTGGTCCACCGGGTGGTCGAAGAGCACCGGATGCTCGGGGACGATCCGCAGCGGGTGGGCGCCGGCGTCGGCGCAGGCACCGAGCACGACGTCGGACTCGCGGTCGCGGCCCACGAGCCGCGGGTCGACCGGGGCCGTCGTGGTGTGCGGCGGGCGGGCGTCGATCCGGTCGCCGCGCAGCCGCCGGTAGACGGCCTGCGAGGTGCACTTGCCCTTCAGCCGGCCGCTGCCGAGCCGCTCACCGTCGCGATGGGCGACGACGTCGTAGCCGTAGCGGCTGACCACCCCGGCGCGCCGCTGTATGTGGCTCAGGCGCATGTCGAGCACCACGTGGGCGGGACGGGCCGGACGGGAGAGGCGCACCTGCTCCTCGTCGACCTCGAAGCCGGTGGACTCGGTGAGGAAGCCCGAGCCCATGGGCACGTCGAGCGCTTCGTGGGCTAACAACAGGCAGGCCTGTCGGATCGTTTCCGCAAACAGCATCGGGTCGTGCCAGCGGCCGTCGACCGCTCCGTAGTAGCTGTGGGTGCGGGACCACTGCGCACCGAGGCGGTGATCGTCGTGAACGGTCTCCCACCCGGTCAGCAGCACCTCGGACACGGCGGCACGGTGGACGAGGCTCCGCGGGACGGTCTGCTCGAACAGCCCGGGGTCGCGCCTCTCTCCGAAATGCGGACGGTCGGCTTGCAAAAGGGAATTCATTGAGCCCCCCGAGTTCTGGAAACTGATGTGGAAACACCGTCTGACCAGTACCGATACAGCCTCGAAGGCTCCGCGAGCATCCGAGGCTCCGCGCCGAGAATACTAGCCGAATGGTATTCTTCGGCTATAGCGAAGTGGAAGTTCGGGCGCATGAGGGATCGCGGTGATCACCGGAGAGGCGGAATGCCGTCATCCGCACCGCGGGGGGAGGAGAACCGGCTGTGGCGACGGGAACGAGAACTCGGCAGGAGCGTGCGGAGGCGACGCGGCAGGCGATCCTGGACGGTGCGGCGGCCGCGTTCGACGCGGCCGGGTTCGGCAGCACCAGCCTCAGCGACATCGCCAGGCATTCCGGTGTCACCAAGGGCGCTATGTACTTCCACTTCCAGTCGAAGGAGGCCCTGGCCAGGGAACTGGTGGCGGAACAGTTCGAACTGCTCCCCGAGGGCGCCGATCCCGACCTCCGCGCGCTGCAGCGAGCCATCGACCTGACGCACAGCATGGCCCACGGCCTGCGCACCAGCACCCGGTTGCGGGCGGGCATCCGGCTCGTCATAGAGCTCGGCTCGTTCGCGGCGCCCGACCCGACGCCCTACAACCAGTGGATCGACTCCGTCCGCGACCTGCTGGCGAACGCCCAGGGCGCCGGCGACGTCAAGCCCGAGGTGAACACCGGCGACCTGTCGACCTACATCGTGGGGGCGTTCGCCGGTGTGCAGATCACGTCACAGGTGCGCACCGCCCGGCAGGACCTGCACGACCGGGTCACGGACATGTGGACGTGGCTGCTGCCCGGGGTCGTCCCGGCCCGCCGCCTCGCCCGGTTCGCACCGGCGGGGTCCGGCGAAATGCGGGCCGCGATCGGCGATGGCGCGAGGGCGGACTGAAGCGCCGGCCAGGCTGCCCGGCACCGGCCGGCCCGGTGACGGCACCGCGCGTCACGCCGCGGGAGCCGTCAGAGCCGGGAACCGCCCGAGGCGTCGATGCACTGACCCGTGATCCACCGCGACGCGTCGGACGCCAGGAAGGCGACGATGTCGGCCACATCGGCCGGCTGCCCCAGCCGCTCGAACACGGACCACGCGGCCAGCTCCGCCGCAGCTCGACTCGTACGGCGCTTCTGCGCGTTCATGTCGGTCTCGATGAATCCGGGCCGGACGGAGTTGACCGTGATGTGGCGCGCCCCCACCTCCTTGGCCAGCGCCAGGGTGAAGGTGTCGACCGCCCCCTTGCTCATGGAGTAGACCAGGGACTCGGGGTAGGCGATGCGGGCGGCCGCAGAGGAGATGTTGACGATGCGGCCCCCGTCCGGCATCCGCTCGAGCGCCTGCTGGGCCGTGAACACCAGGGACTTGGCGTTCACCGCGAAGATGCGGTCGAACAGCTGGGGCGTCACCTCGTGGATGCGGGCGGATCCGCTGACCCCGGCATTGTTGACGAGGACGTCCAGTCCGGGACCCGTGCCGTGGCGTGCGGCTCCGGCGTCGAACTGGGCGTACAGGCTCTCCACTCCCCCGGACACCCCCAGGTCCGCTCGTACCGCGAACGCCCGTCCGCCACCGTCCCGGATCGCCCCGACGGTGGTGGCGGCCGCGCTCTCGTCCTCCCGGAAGTGCACCGCCACCAGGGCGCCGTCCTGCGCCAGCCGCTGCGCGATACCCCGCCCTATCCCCCTGCTCGCACCCGTCACCAGTGCCGTCTTGCCCGTTAACACGCCCATGTCCAACCCCCCTTGAGACCTGCCCCGGATCGCAGCCGTGGCAAGTTGTAGCAGCGGTCAGTGACTTGCGGCGCGCCCGCGGGCCAAGGACGCGCCGCCCGTGGGCGCCGTGGTCCTCACCCGCGGGAGGGCGTCCGGGGAGGCGACGACGGGAAGCACCAGTTCCCACAGGCACCCGAGCCACTTGTGACTCTCGTCCTCGGACACGCCCATCCACGCCAGCGTCTCGACTCCGCAGACCACCGCGGTGACGAGGGTGCGCGCGGACAGGTCGGGAACGTCGGCGGCCAACTCGCCGTCCTTGCGCGCCGTTTCGAGCAACTGCCCGAGCCGGTCCAGCCACAGCGGGTAGAAGTCCATGGGGGCCGGGCTCCCGGCCGTCCGCTCCCGCGCGATCCGCACGCCGGCCTTGATGAAGGGATCCGAGCGCAGCATTCCGCTCAGCGCGTGCAGGGCGTCCACGAGGACCTGGAGACAGGACTTCTCCGCGTAGGTCAAGTCCGTGAGCATCGCCTCCAGGATGTCCTGGCCCCGTTTCTGCACGGCGTCCGCGAGGTCGTCCTTGGTCGGGAAGTGGAAGAACAGCGCCCCCTTGGTGACACCGGCGGCCCGGCTCACACCGCCGAGCGTCGACTTGACGAAGCCGTGGAGTGCGAACTGCTCGGCGGCCGCGACGGTCAGCTTCTCCAGCGTACGTTCCGATCGCTCTTGCTTCGCCATCAGTTGGTCCCCCCATGCATCGAAGCGGCAGGACCTGTCCCCGTAGGCCCACCGCCTGCACCGCCGGCCCGTCCCCGGCCTCGCGGTACTCGACAGACGGGAGCGGCTCTCCCGACTGCGGCACAGGATAGAAACCGGTCGAACGACTTGTCAACGAAAAACCGGTCGACTGACTTGTTAAACGAGGGGGTGACCGCAACGGTAGTCGGGCGCACTTGAGCGCGGCCGGATGCCCGCCCTCGCAAGCGAGTTGAGTTCGGCGTTTAGGCCAGGCCACGCGAGGGCGGCCATGCACTGGGGTCGACGTCGGCAGTGGATCAGCACACGTCATGCCCCGTGCGCCTACGGGGCGTTCCAGCGCGTCAGCTACCGACCCATCCCCGTGCTGCCGGGCGGCGCCGTCGCCCTGGACGAGTCCCCCGTCCAGGGCGCTGCCCGCGGGCTGGAGGAGGAACTCGGCGTGCGACACGAACGCCTTGCCGACCCGGAAGGTCACGGGCACGGCCCTGTCGTCGCACCTGATGTGCAGATGTCTGTCCGTTTGCTGCTTCACACTGCGGCAGCTCGGCTGCTCCGCCAGCCGCACCGGGCCCGCGGCGGCGAGGACGGTCAGACGCAGCGCCGCGGCGACGCCCAGGGCGGTTCGACGAGCCGGCATCCTCGTTCTGCCTCTCGACAGCGGAAACGTGCGTCAGACCACCGACCGTCGCGATCGGTTGTACGGCGCAGCGGGCAGGAACCACCCGCAGTCCCCGGAAGAAGGAGGCGAGTGGGCCCTGTTCGAGGTGCCGGTGTGCCCTGCGCGACCGGCTCAGGGCTCTGGCGCCGGCATGCTTCGGGGCCCAGGAACGCCGTCGGCCCGCGAACGGCAGGCAGATGGCGTACGCCGCGCGGCAGGAGGCGTAGTTGTCGCACCATGAGCGGCGCTCCTCACCGGCCCGGTGACGTGTGTCAGTCGAAGAGGGCAAGGAGTCCGTTCACCCAGATCGCGAGGAACACAAGGGCCGCCACCAGACAGCCGGCGCCCGCCAGCACACCGCCGACCGTCCGCGGCTCGGTCGGCGCCTCGCGCTCCCCTTCCAGGTCGTCCCGGCAGGAGGCGGGGTCGTCCCAGTCGACGGGGTGCCCCACCTCCTCGGCCCGAGCGGTCCGCACCGCGATCAGCTGCCCCTGCGCGAAGGCGGTGGCGGCCTTCGCCTCCGGACCACGCCAGGCGAGGGCCTTCATCCGCCACCCGGCAGGCCCGTACCGCGCCTCGAAGCTGCCGTCTCGTCGGCGTCCCGGTCCTCTTCGAGGTACATCCAGCGTCCGGCCTCGGCGGCGTCGCCGTAGAGCCGGTACACCTCGGCCAGACGACGGCGGAGCGTCAGGTCGTGCGGAAAGGACGAAACGAGACCACGCAGGCGCTGGCGCGCGACGGGAACCCGACCGGCAGCCAGGTCTGCTTCGGCTCGGGCAAGGGTCTCTCTCAGGGGCATGAACGCATGATCGGGTACTCCGCCGATCCACGTCGACCTGGTTTTGCCGCTGCCGCCGGCCTGACCACCGTCTCCTGGATGCCGGCGTGAACGACGCCGCAGCGCCAGGGCTCTGCACGGAATGCATCAACGAGCTGTCAGGACCGCATACTTCATCATGCGGGAAGGTCTCACGGTGAACCTGAGGGGGAACGGCAGGATGAGTGGTACGGGCGAAGGGCTGGGCAAGGTCGAGGTGCGGCTCAAGTGGGACCCGAGCCCGTTCGGAGAGGCTCCCCGGCACCTCGACATCATCGCGGCCGTCTACCCGGCCGACGCCCCCTACGGCCGGCCGGCGTACACAGTGCACTACGACAGCCGCTCACCGGACGGCACCATCAACATGACCCGGCACAGCCAGACCGGTATGGGTTTCGGTTTCGTCGAGGTGATGGTCCTGGAGTTCGAGCGGCTCTCGGAAGCCTACGGCCGGGTGGTGGTCGGCGTGGCCATCCACCAGACCGGCGGGCCGCGGACGTTCGATGACATCTCGAACGTCGGCGTCCTCGTCGTCGAGAAGTACCGGCAGTTGATGACGGACGACTTCGCGGAGGTCGCCGGCTCGACGGCGGCTACCGTCGCGGAGTTCTCCCGGGACGCCGGCGGAGCGTGGCAGTTTCGCCGGATGATTCAGGGCTTCGACAGCGACCCGGGGATCTTCAGTTCGGAAATGGGCAGCGCGCGTCACTGATCCGCGATTCGCTCGGGTCGCTTTCCGTCCAGTGCAGCTCACGTCGCCCTGCGGTCGCGGCCATCCCCCACAGCGGGGCTGCACCAGGGCACGCCGTCCGCATCAGCGCCTCTTCGCCCGGGCAGCCGATGCGTTTCCCGCCTCGCCGGTTCACCGACGCGGGGCCGTTCTGCGGCGGCGTGAATACCGGCAACCCCTTCCGGCAACCCGTCGAAGACGACCGCGAGCGCGAGGAGGGCGGCCCCCGTTGTGCCGGGCCCCGGAGACCAGGTCACCGCCCACACCGCCTCTCCTCGCGCTTCCCCCGTGCCGCTCCCCCGCCGACGGCCGCATCGTGACACGGCCACGTCACACCGGACATTGCCCGGTTCCGGCAATCTTGACGCCCGTTCGATGCCGGAGAGCATCAAGGTTCGGCCCGCCCGGCCGTCTTGACACCTCTTTGACGGGCCGCTGATCGTTCCTGACGTAGTCTTGAAGACGGTGTGCCGGGAAGTCTGGTCGGCGAAGGTCCCTCATCCACTGCTTCGAAAGGTCTTCGCGTGGCTTCCCCCGCAAAGGCAGCCCCCACGGCTGCCGCACCCAGCATCCGAGGCCGTACGCCACGGCGTTCGGTCCTGTTCTTCGCCTTCGCCTTCGCGGTGATCGCCGACCCGGTCTCCTCCGTGGCCTACGCGATCGAGGCGGCGCTGCGCGCCCTGCACGGAGACCTGGGGCTGCTGCTGCCGACCATGAGTCTCGTCGTCGGGCTCGTCGTCGTGGTGACAGCCAACTACTGGCAGCTCGTGCGCCGCTTTCCCAAGGGCGGCGGCGCGGCTGCCGCCGCGGCACGGGCCTTCGGCTCCCGCTGGACGTTCCTGCCGATCGGCGCGCTGGTCGTCGACTTCGTCCTGACCATCGGCATCTCCATCTCCGCCGCGGCCAGCGCGGTGATCGCCCTGTTCCCCGGCCTGGCACCGGTCCGCATCCCGCTGGCCCTGCTGCTCCTGCTCGTCGTGGCCGGTCTGACCTGGTTCGGACACGGCGGCCGGTTGCTCTTCGCCCTCATGACCGTGGCCTTCGTGGTGATCTCCGTCGCCGTGGTGGTGCTCGGTTTCACCGCCCCGCACGCCACCGGTCACGCGGCGGCGAGTGCGGACCCGGGTCACTCCGCCACCCTCGCGGTGGTCCTGGCCTTCCCCGTCGCCATGGCCCTGGCCACCGGGGTCGAGGCCCCCTCGACCGCGATCGCGCAGCTCGGTCAGCTCGACGACACCCACCGGCGCCGCTTCGGCCGCGGCACGCTCGCCCTGCTCGTCGTCATCGTCGGCGGCCTCACCCTGGCACTGACCGCGCTCGCCGTACGCCTGGGCATCGGCATCCCCGGCACCGACTCCACCCAGATCGCCGACATCGCCCACGCGGCGGCCGGGCCGGGCCGGCTCTACGGCGCTTTCCAGCTCACCAGCTCCTTGTTGCTGCTCGCCGCGGCCAGCTCGTCCTTCCAGGCCGGACCGGGTCTGCTGAAGGCCCTGTCCGGAACGACCGGGCGCCCT
This sequence comes from Streptomyces sp. NPDC014006, assembly GCF_043088925.1. NCBI lineage: Bacteria > Bacillati > Actinomycetota > Actinomycetes > Kitasatosporales > Streptomycetaceae > Streptomyces > Streptomyces sp. NPDC014006. The sequence goes on from NZ_JBICAJ010000005.1 coordinate 45,439, forward strand.
GGTGTGCTCCCGCCCGTCCTGGGCCGGACCAACGGCCACCACACGCCGTACTGGTCGGTCGTGGTGTACCTGGCCGCCGCCGCGGTGATCATCGTCGCCGCGGCCGGCCAGGAACAGGAACTGGTCCTGTTCTACGCCGTCGCGGTCTTCGTCAGCTTCCTGGTGGGTCTGATCGCCATGGCCCGCTTCGCCGACCGTGAGCGCAAGCCGGCGCTGGCGTGGGTCAACGGCCTCGCCGCCGCGGCCGTCGCCTTCACCCTCGTGGTCAATCTGCTGCGCGGCTGGCCGGTGCTGTCGATGGCGGCGACGTTGCTCATTGCCGGTGGCCTGTACCTGCGCTGGAACCGGGCCGGCCGCCCCACCGGTATCGAAGACGTCGAGGCCCACGCGGAGACCGGCTGACCGTGCCGGGCAGTGGCCAGCCGATCGCAGAGACCGACCTGCTCTGCTCCTGCGACCGGCTGCCGCTCTCCCCACCGCCTGCGCGTTCGACGCCCGCAGCACAAAACGCCCTTGCTGAGGCCGGCCGTCCCAGCTGTCCACTTACACGTGGCCCTTGCCCGCCAAGCCGGCAATCGTGCGGCCGCGACCGAGCCTGCAATACCTGCCGCAGGCCGGTCACGGCACCCGTCCCTGCGCCTTCCATGGCGCCACCGGCAGCTCCGGGGCCGGCAGCGGAGCACCCTCGTACCCCTTCACCTCACCGAACCGCCCGCGAACTGGCCCGGGCCCGGTTCTTCGACGGGCCCCTCGGCGTGCTCCCGGTCCCCGGGTTGGACCTCGCCCACGGGCGGGCTGCCAGACGGATCTAGCGGTTGGTCGCAGACATTGCGCCTCCCGTCGTCGCGGCCCCCTGCGAACATACCGACCAGTAGGTACGTCGGTCGCAGTGATATTCACCACAGGCCGGTCCGGCCGTCGGACGCCTATGGTTCGGAGGCCGTCGAGCCGTCGGCCGCTGCTGCCGTCCAGATGCGATCTCGAGCTCAAAACGTAACGCTCGACTGGCTTATCAAGCATCCCAACCAGTCGGTATCGTGCGCCGCCACGCTCTTCTCCAGCCCCAACGGTTCCTCGCAGCATCGGAAGGCCACGCGATGACATATCCCGACGACGGGCGGTATACGCAGCCGGCATCGCCGTATTGGACGCAGCCGCGGAACGAGCCGTCCGGCGGCGCCCCTCGGCACGAGGCGTACGGCCGGGACCCGTGGCACGAGTCCGCGTCCGGATACGACAACTCTCCGTTCCGCAGCGGCAGCCACGTGCACGGCGACTCTCCGTACGACAGGTACGGAACGGCCACCCGGCAGGAGCCGTACGCGCACGCGGCCCCTCGGAACGGCGGTGACCTCGTCGCCCTCCGCTCGGCCTACCGTGTGCTCCGCCGGGTCTCCACGTTCTCCGCACTCGGCTCGTTCGTGGTCTACGTGGTGCTGTCCTGCTACGCACCGGACCTGATGGGGTCCAAGATCGCCGGGGAGCTGAGCCTGGGAATGACCCTGGGGGTCCTGCAGCTCGTCGTCACCTTCTGGGCGGTCTTCTGGTACGGGCGCAGCGCACGACGCTCGGTGGACCCGTTGGCCGGCGCCGTCAGGGAGCGGGCGGCCGGCCGGGCCGCGGGGGTGGCGAGATGAACGCCGTCGACTCCGGTACGCAGACCATCGTCCTCGTCCTGTTCACCGCCCTGGTCACCGTCACGCTGCTGATCTGCGTGATGGCGGGACCGGAGCGCGACGACCTGACGAACTTCTACACCGGCTACCGCTCGCTCACCCCGATCAAGAACGGCCTGGCCATCGCGGGCGACTACATCTCCGCGGCCACGGTGCTGAGCACCACCGGCATCATCGCGCTCGCCGGATACGACGGCTATGTCCTCGCGGTCAGCACCGCCCTGTCCCTGGTGCTGCTGATGTTCCTGATGGCGGAGCCCCTGCGCAACGCCGGCCGGTTCACCATGGGCGACGTCCTGGTCCGCACCCTGCCCGGGCGTGACCGGGCCGTGCGTGTCGCCGCCTCCCTGGTGACGCTGGCGGCGACCCTGCCCTTCCTGGTCGTCCAGCTCTCCGGGGCCGGGTCGCTGCTCACCTTCATCCTGGACATCCCGCACGGGGAGGGTGCCCGGACCGCGTGCATCGTCATCGTGGGCAGCCTGATGATCATTTACGCGGCACTCGGCGGAATGAGGGGCACCGCGCTGCTGCAGATGATCAAGATCGTCATCCTGCTCGGCACCAGCGCCGCCATCGCCGCGCTGGTCCTCAACCGCTTCGACTGGAACCCCGGAGAAGTGCTCAGGGCCGCCCAGCACGGCAGCGGCACGGGCCCCGCTTTCCTTCAGCAGGGCCTCCAGTTGGGCACCTCGGCCGTGGACCGGCTGGACTTCGTCGGGCTCCAGATCACCGTGGTCCTCGGCGTGGCCTGTCTGCCCCACATCACCATGCGTCTGTACTCCGCGCAGGACGTGCCGGCCGTGCGCCGCTCCATGTCGTGGGCGGTCGGCACGGTCACCACCTTCTGTCTGCTCGTGATCATCGTGGGGACCGGCGCGGCGGCGCTGGTGGGTTCGCGGTCCATCACCGCGGTCGACCCGCACGGCAGGACGGCGCTGCTCATGCTGTCCCAGGTGCTCGGCGGTGCGCCCGACTCCGCGGGCGTGACGATGCTCTACTCGGCCGTGGCGGGCATGGTGTTCATCACCCTGCTGTCCTCGGTCGCGGGAATGACCCTGGCCGCGGCCTCCTCGCTCGCCCACGACCTGTTCGCCCACGCGGTGCGGCGGGGACAGGCGGAGCCGCATACGGAGATGACCGTCGCGGCGTGGACGAGCGTGGCGGTGGGCACGCTGGCCATCGCGCTCTCCACCCTGGTCCAGGACTGGGACGTCGCCGTGCTGACGACGCTGGCCGTCTGCATCGGGGCGTCCGCGGTGGCCCCCGCGCTGACCTACTCCCTGTTCTGGAAAGGATTCACGCGCACCGGCCTGCTCGCCTCCCTCTACGGCGGTGCGAGCTGCGCGCTGGTGCTGATGATCTTCTCCAAGGCCGTCTCGGGCACACCGTCCGCCGTCTTCCCGGACGCCGACTTCCACTGGTTCCCCATGCAGTCCACCGGCCTGATCTCCATCCCCTTCGGTTACCTGGCGGGATGGCTGGGCAGCCGTCTGGACCACCGGCGCCGCGCCGCCGACAGCCGGCAGAGCCGGCAGCTCTACGAGGAGACTGAGGCACGCCTGCTCGCCGCCGCCGAGTGACCGAGAACACCACCGAGGATCGACCACCACTGTGCCCGGCGACGGTCAGGTGACCGTGCCGGCCAGTGGCTGTTCGGTCCACACGGTCTTGCCCTCGCGGGTGTAGCGGGTGCCCCAGCGTTCGGACATCTGGGCCACCAGGAACAGGCCGCGCCCGCCCTCGTCGGTGGTTCGGGCGCGGCGCAGGTGAGGCGCGGTGTGGCTGCTGTCGCTGACCTCGCACACCAGAAAGCGTTCGCGGATCAGCCGCAGGGTCGCGGGGCCACTGGCGTACCGGTAGGCGTTGGCGACCAGTTCGCTGACGATCAACTCGGTGCTGAACACCAAGTGGTCCAGACCCCATTCGGACAGCTTGGCCGAGACCAGTGCCCGGGCCCGGGCGGCGTCGGCCGGCTCCAGCCGCAGCTGCCAGGAGGCGACGTCGTCCGGAGGCAGCATGCGGGTGCGGGCGATCAGCAGCACGATGTCGTCGCTGGGGCGCGTCGGCACGAGCGCGTCGACCACCGCCTGGCAGGTCCGTTCCAGCGCGTCGGCGGGACGGGTGAGCACCGCGCACAGCCTCGCAAGGCCGACGTCCGCATCGATGTCGCGCTCGCCGATGACGCCGTTGGTGTACAGGCTCAGCAGGCTCCCCTCGGGCAGGTCGATCTCCTGGGCCTCGAACGGCAGGCCGCCCAGGCCCAGCGGTGGGCCGGCGGGAAGGTCGAGCAGGGCCGGCTGTCCGTCCGGAGCGGTCACCACCGGTGGCGGGTGGCCGGCGCGCGCCGCGGAACACCGCCCGGAGACCGGGTCGTACACGGCGTACAGGCAGGTGGCGCCCACGACCTGCTCGCCCACCGGCCGTTCGCCGAATGCTTCCTGCTCGGCCGCCAGCAGGGTGACCAGGTCGTCCAGACGGGAGAGGACCTCGTCCGGCTCCAGATCGAGGCTGGCGAGGGTGTGGACGGCGGTACGCAGCCGGCCCATCGTGGCAGCGGCATGGATGCCGCGCCCCACCACGTCGCCGACGACGAGGGCGACCCGGGCCCCGGACAGCGGAATGACGTCGAACCAGTCGCCGCCCAGGCCCGGGGCCGCACTGGCCGGCAGGTAGCGCAGGGCCACCTCGACGGCCGACTGGTCCGGCACCGTCCGGGGCAGAAGGCTGCTCTGCAGGGTGAACGCGGTCTGCTGCTGCTGGGTGAAGCGCCGGGCGTTGTCGATGGCGACGGCGGCGCGCGAGCCGAGTTCCTGGGCGAGGGTGAGGTCGTCCGCTTCGAAGGGATCGGGGCGGCGCGAACGCCACAGGGTCAGCACGCCCAGTACCAGGCCCCGTGCGGCAAGAGGGACCACGATCAGCGAATGGGCGCCCAGATCCGGCGCTTGCGCCCCCTGCCGGGTTTCGGCCGAGAAGGAGTCGGGCGGCAGAACCGGTTCCAGGACCGGCCGTCCTTCGGCCAGGCACAGCGCCTGGGGTGTGCCGGGCGGGAACTCCACCGGCGCGCCCTGGGGATGGGGCGGGCCGGGTTGCTGCGGGCCGACGCCGCAGGTCCCCACGCGCACCACGGGTCCTCCCAGTGCCTGGACCGGTTCCGCACCGCTTGTCACCGACTGCACCAGGTCCACCGACGCATGGTCGGCGAGGTGGGGCACCATCACCTCGGCGAGTTCCCGGGCGGTCTCCGCCACGTCGAGGGTGGTTCCGATACGGCTGCCCGCCTGGTCCAGGAGCGCGAGCCGGCGCTGGGCCCGATGGCGTTCGGTGATGTCCTCGATCATCTCGGCCACGCCCAGGACGCGGCCGGAGGGATCCTCCATCCGGAAGCCCGAGACCAGCGCGACCCGCTCTCGTGCCGGATCGCGCTCGAGGCGGGCGAACTGCTCGGAGTAGACCAGCGGTCTGCCCGTTTCCATCACCTGGCGTACCCGGTCCACGGCCCTGCGCGCGTCGTCGGGCAGGAGCATGTGGCCGGTGGGCAGACCCCGGAAGTCCGGTGCCGGGACGCCCGTGAAGCGTTCGACAGCCCGGTTGACGCGCAGAACCCTCAGGTCGGTGCCGTGGACGACCAGGCCGATCGGGGACTGCCGGTACAACCCGTCGAGGATCGCGCGGTCCCTGTGCCACTCCAGGACGTCGGCCGCGAGCGCCCCGGCGACCAGCCACTCACGGACCCCGTCGGCGCGGGAGAACGCGTGAGCCGTGAGCCCGGCCTCCACCCGGCGTCCGTCGTGGTGCCGCACTGTGAGCACCCCGGACCAGTCGCCGGCTCTCCGGCAACGTGCCGCGGCTTCCCGGACGGCCCGATCACGCGGTTCGGCCAGGATCTCGGATGCCGGGCGACCGATCACGGCCGGGCCCGGATGGCCGAGCAGTTCCTCGGCCATCCGGCTCCATCCGACGACGGCGCCCCGGTCGTCGAGCACCGCGAGCGCGGCGAGGCGCGGGGTGAGCGGATCGTCGTGGCGTGCGCTGAACTCCGTCATCCGCTTCTCCACCGCTGGTGACGTGGTGATACGCGTAAGCCTAGTGAACCCGGTGCAGACGTGCCCGCGCCCGCCGTGGCGCAGGGCGTGGCGGGCGCGGTGATCATTCGGTCCGGTGGCTCACTTCGCGACGGGTCCGAACTCCTTACGGGTGTCGACCGGCTTGCCGAACAGCTGCCACCGCTCGCCCTTGAACTGCATCAGCTGCATGGTCTCGAGCGGGAAGGCGTCGTGGGGTCCGGTGGAGAGGGTGACTCCGGGCAGCAGCATGTCCACCTTGACGTCCCTGAGGTTGCGCACCGCGTCCCGCAGTCCCTCCCTGGTCGGGCACTTCATCGTGTCCAGGGCCTTGTGCAGGCTGGAGGCGACGGCCCAGCCGTAGGCGTTGAACTGGTTGGCCGGGTCGCTGTCGGGCGCGTACTTGTGCAGCGCCTCCTTGTAAGTCTTCACCTCCGGGTCGTCGGCCCACTGCGGGTCGGCGGGGTCCTTGAAGTAGGTCGCCGAGACGACACCCTGCACGTTCTTGAATCCGACGGGCTTGAGCACGGCGGTGGACGACGCCACGTTGTTGACGATGTGCAGCGGGTTCCACCGGGTGTTCCTGGCGTCGGCGGCGAGGGCCTGGCTGCCGAACTTGGGCGTGGTGATGTCGAGCAGCACGTCCGCCTTGGAGCGGGCGAGGCTCGTCATCTGCGCCGAGACGGAAGGGTCGGTGACCTCGTAGCTCTCCTCGGCGACCACCTTGACGCCGCTGCCGGCGACGGCCTGCTTGAACCCGCCGAGCAGGTCCTTGCCGAAGTCGTCGTTCTGGTAGAGGACGGCGACCTTGGCATCGGGCCTGGCGTCCTTCAGGTACTTGGCGTACACCCGGGCCTCGGACACGTAGTTGGGCTGCCAGCCGATGGTCCAGGGGTGCTTGTCGTCCGTGCCCCAGACGGAGGCGCCCGTGGCGACGAAGGGCTGCGGCACCTTCTGCTGGTTGAGGTAGTCCCACACGGCTGCCGTGGACGGGGTGCCCAGGCTCTGGAACACGGCGAACACCTTCTCCCGCTCGACGAGTCTGCGGGCCTCCTCGACCGCCTTGGGCGGCTGGTAGCCGTCGTCGCGGACGACGAACTCGACCTTGCGGCCGTCTATGCCGCCCTTGTCGTTGACGTAACTGAAGTAGGCGGCCACGCCCTTGCTGATCGTGCCGTACGCGGAGGCCGGTCCGGACAGCGGGTAGATCCCGCCCAGCTTGATGGTCTTGTCGGTGATGCCGGTGGTCTGCTGGCCCTTGCAGGCGCCGCCGGCGGCGCTGTCCTGGGCGTCCTGGCCTCGCTGGCTGCTGCAGGCGGACGCGGCGAGCAGTGCGGCGGTGGCGGCCGCGGCCGTACACAGAGCGGTCGTCTTGCGCATGTGCTTCATTCCTTTTCCGTGCGGGGCGGTGCGCCCACGGGTTCGACATCGACGACTGCGGCGTCCGCGGGGGTGAGAGTCGCGGAGGGTCCGGAATCGGCTTGGGGCTGGGGTTCCGTGTCGGCCGCGGAGGCGGACATCGGCTTCGGCTCCTCGTGGGCCGCGGCGGCGGATGAGGGCTTCGGCTCCCCTTCGGGTGCGGCGGCGGATGAGGGCTTCGGCTCCCCTTCGGGTGCGGGTCCGGCCTCGGGCGTGGGGTCGGCGGCGATCGTGGTGGCGCGGGGCAGGCGATGGGTGACCGCACCCAGGACACGGCCCGGCAGACCGGCCAGTCCCGTCGGGGCCACGAACATCACGATGATGATCAACAGGCCGAACACCACTCCCGGTGCCGCCTCGCTCACGTCCTGGGACACGCTCGGCACGTACATCACGAACGCCCCGCCCAGCAGGGGCCCGTACAGCGAGCCGAGCCCCCCGACCACCAGGCCGGCCAGCAGCGTGATGGACAGGACGAAGCTGAAGGAGTCGGGCGAGACGAAGCCGATCACCCAGGTGTACAGACACCCGGCGACACCGGCGAACATCGCGCTCCACGCGAAGGCCATGGTCTTATGCAGCGACAGCCGTACGCCCATGACCTCGGCGGCGCTCTCGTTGTCCCGCACGGCGAGCAGTGCCCGGCCGACCCGGGACCGCAGCAGGTTGCGGGCGAGCAGCAGGACCGCCGCGGTGACGGCGAGGACGACGAAGTACGTCCACTGGTCCTCGGCCAGGCCGCTCCAGGCGGGCGGCCGCAGCTTGTCCACGGTCAGCCCCATGGAGCCGCCCGTCACCGGTTCGAGCCGCTTGAGCAGCGGTGGCAGGAACACCGCGAACGCGAGGGTGACCAGGGCCAGGTAGAGCCCGCGCAGCCGCAGCGCGGGCACTCCGAACGCGAGGCCCAGCAGGAAGCATCCGGCGGCCGCGACCGGCAGCGTGGCCAGGTGGCCGGTGTCGTACCGGTCGAGCATGACCGCCGCCGTGTAGGCGCCCGCCGCGAAGAAGGCGCCGTGCCCGAGCGAGATCTGCCCGCCGAAGCCGACCAGCAGGTTCAGGCCGGACAGCGCCACGGCGTACAGGAGCACCATGGTCAGCTGGAAGACCTGGAAGGGGGCGAAGTAGAACGGTGCGCCGGCGGCGACCGCCGCGGCGAGCAACAGGGTGAGCATGGCCCGCAGGCGCCGGCCGCGGTCCGTGCCTAGGGTTGCGATCATCGTGCTCATGCGCGCTCCACCGCCGCCCGTCCGAACAGGCCCTGAGGCCGCACCAGCAGCACCGCGAGGATGATCACCAGGGGGACGCCCACCTTCAGATCGGCACCGATGACGTCGACGTACGCCCCGGTGAGCGTCTCGGCGACGCCCACGAACAGGCCGCCGACGACGGCGCCGACCGGGCTGTCGAAGCCCCCGAGGGTGGCCGCGGCGAACGCGTAGATCAGCACCCCGCCCATCATGTTGGGCTCCAGGAACAGCAGCGGGGCGACGAGCACGCCCGACACCGCGCCGACCATCGCGGCCAGGCCCCAGCCGAGCATCAGCACCCGGCCCACGCGGATGCCCGACAGCCGGGCGGAGGCCGGGTTGCAGGCGACCGCCCGCATCACCAGGCCGATGGAGGTGTGCTGGAACAGCAGGTACAGCAGTCCCATGACGACGGCCACCACGCCGATGATCCCGAGCGTCGACCAGTCCACGCGTACCCCGGCCAGGTCGAGCCCGCCGTCGGGGAAGGGCTGCGGGAAGTCCTTCACGGTGAACGACCAGATGAGGCCGGCCAGCGCGTTGACGAAGATGAACAGGCCGACCGTGACGATGACCACCGTCAGCTCGGGTGCGCCCTGCACGGGGCGGATGACGATCCGCTCGACCAGCATGCCGCCGGCGAAGGACACCGCGAGGGTGACCGGCAGCGCCAGCCAGAACGGCATCCCGGACGCCACCAGCTGCCAGGCGACGTAGGTCGAGAGCATGGCCAGCTCGCCCTGCGCGAAGTTGACGATCCCGGTGAACCGGTGGATCAGCACCAGGGCCAGCGCCAGACTGGCGTACACCGCCCCGGAGCCCAGCCCCTCCACCACTTGCTGGAGAAGATCGGTCACGGCGCTCACCCGTCCTTCCGGGTCAGGATGGAGACACCGAGGTACACCTCGGCGACCTGCCCGTCCTCGCGGATCCGCGCCGCCGGTCCGGACAGCACCAGGCGGCCGGCCTCCAGTACGTGCGCCCGGTGCGCGATGTCCAGCGCGAGCTGGGCGTTCTGTTCGACGACGACCACGGTGGTGCGTTCCTCCTCGTTGACGGCACGGACGATCTCGAACAGCTCGCGGGTGACCAGAGGCGCCAGTCCCAGGGACGGCTCGTCCAGGAGCAGCAGCGAGGGCCGCAGCATCAGCGCCCTGCCGATGGCGAGCATCTGCTGCTCCCCGCCGCTGAGGCTGCCGGCCGCCTGGCCGGACCGCTGGCGCAGCTTGGGGAAGTAGCCGTAGATCCGCTCCAGGTCGGCCGCCACCGCCGCACGCTCGGCGCGGCCCCGCCGCAGGCCGGAGCGCAGGTGGGCACCGATGCGCAGGTTCTCCTCGACGGTCAGGTCGTTGAAGGTGCCGCGGCCCTCGGGAACGTGCGCCACGCCGAGCCGGGCGGCCTGCTCGGGCGAGCGACCCAGCAGTTGTGTGCCGTTCAGGGTGACCGAGCCGCGACCGCGGACCATGCCGCACAGTGCCCGCAGCGTCGTGGTCTTGCCGGCGCCGTTGGGTCCGAGGACGGCGCACACCTCACCTCGGGCAACGGAGAAGTCGAGGCCCTGGAGCACGCGGGCCTGGCCGTATCCGGCATGCAGGCCGGACACCTTCAGGAAGTCGGGCTCGGCACTCGCTTCGACCCCGGTGGGACCGGTGGCGTCACCGGTGGTGGGCTCGCTCACGCGGCCACCCCCAGGTACGCCTCGACGACCGCCGGGTCGCGCTGGATCTCCTCCGGCGAGCCCTCGGCGATGGTGCGCCCGAAGTCCAGACACACGATCTTGTCGCACAGGCCCATCACGAACCCCATGTGGTGTTCGACCACCACGAGCGTGAGGTCGAACTCCCTGCGCACCGAGTGGACCAGGTCCGCGAACTGGCCGACCTCTCCGTGGCTGAGCCCGTTGACGGGTTCGTCGAGCAGCAGCAGACGCGGCCGTACCGCGAGCGCCCGGGCGAGTTCGACGCGTTTGAGCGTGCCGAACGGCAGCCCGGAGGCGGGGCGGTCGGCGACGTCCGCCAGGCCGAGCCGCCGTAGCAGGTCGTCCGCGTGATCACGTAGTTCTCTCTCCTCCCGCCGGACGCGGGGCAGCCGGAGCGCCGCGGCGAGGTGTCCGGTGCGCCCCCGGCTGTGGGCGCCGACCATGACGTTCTCCCGGACCGTGAGCCGCGGGAACAGGCCGAGGTTCTGGAAGGTGCGGGCGATGCCGCGCCCGGCCACGGCGTGCGGCGGAAGGGCGAGCAGGTCCTCACCCTCGAACCGCACCGTTCCCGCGTCGGGGGTGCAGCGCCTGGTGAGGCAGTTGAACAAGGTGGTCTTGCCGGCTCCGTTCGGTCCGATGAGTCCTACGGCGGTGCCCGGCTCGACGGTGAATGCGACACCGTCCAGTGCCGTGATTCCGCCGTAACGCACGGTGATATCGTCGACCGCGAGCATGAGTGACGCCCCTTCCGACGTGCTGGGGGGTGGGCGAGCGTCACAGTAGGTGGGGGCGTTGCGGGCGCACATTGGGTGCGGGCACCCAACTTCCCGGTCGCCGGACTGTGCGCCGCGCACAGGGGGCGGCAGATGTCTCACACCGGGCCTGTTGACGGACCACGAGGCGGACGGCGACGATCGGCGTCATGCCTCGCGGTGCCGCCCTGAGCACTCCCCCACTCACCGAACCCCTCCGCCGGGAGCGGCGGCGGATCCTGCACGCCGTCCACGACCGGGTCGAGGAGGTGGCGGAGAGGGCCGTCGAGGTGATGCGCACGGAGATCCCGTCGTACGCGCTGCAGGACGAGCGGTTCTTCGACGACGTGCGGGAGCAGGTGCTGGAGCACTACCGGATGCAGCTGGCTGCGCTGGCAGGCGACCGCGACATCGCCCCCGAGGATCTGGTCTTCAGCCGCGCGGCAGCCATGCGCAGAGCACGCGCGGGGTTCGCCCTTGAGGACTGGATCAGTGCCTTCCGGGTCGGCCGGCAGGTGCTGTGGGACGCGCTGCTGGCCTGCGCGGGCACGTCCGCCGAGGCCCAGCAGGCCGCCCTGGCCCTGGTCACCCCGCTGATGCGGTACGTCGACTACGCCAGCACCCATGCGGCGCAGGCCTACGTCGAGTACCAGCAGCATGTGGTGGCGGACGCGGACCGGGAGCGCCGGGATCTGCTGGACCAGCTCCTGTCCGGTGGGGCACCGACACGCGGTCCGCTGTTCGCGGCGGCGCAGGCGTACGGCATCGGACCTCGCTCGCCGATGATGGCGGTCGTGGCGGTGTGCGTCGGCGACACCCGCACCGGGGATCCCGCCTCGGCCGAGCACGGGTACGCCACCAGCGCGTCGATCAGCGTGGCCGGGCCCTGGGCCGGCCGGACGCTGGTCGTCGTGCGCCACGACGAGGTGGTGGCCGTGCCGGTGGTCCGGGCCGGCATGAACGCGGAGGACATCTGCGCCCACTTCGAGGCCGTGCAGCGGCGGCTCGCGCGCGACGGAACCATGCTCTCCATGGGCATCAGCACGATCGCCCGCGGCGCGTCCGAGCTGCCGCGCGCCTACCAGGAGGCGCGGGCCGCCCTCGATCTGGTGCCCGACGGGGGCGGGGTGGCGGCACTGCCGCGGCTGTCCCCGTTCGACTACCTGGCCCTGCGCGCCGACGACCTCGCCCGCCAACTCGTCGATTCCCGCGTCCGGTTGCTGCTGGAGGAGGACCGCCGACGCGGCGACACCCTGGCCGACACCATACGGGCCTTCGCGGAGGCCGACCTGAATCTGCGGCTGGCCGCCGAACGGCTGCGGGTGCACCACAACACGGCGCACTACCGGTTGCGCCGCATCGAGGAACGCACCGGCCGCAATCCGCGCCGGATCGCCGACCTCCTGGACCTACTGGTCGCCCTCGCCATCCGCGACGGGGCCACAGAAGGCGGGGACAGCCAGTGAGCGGCATCGTGGAGACCGCCGGGACCGAGCCGACGCGTCAACTGCCGGACCACCAGGGCGGCTCGGGCCTGTCCGAGGGGAGCGCCGTGCAAGACCCGACGCTCCGGCGCGCACTGCTGGACGCCGCGCTGGAGGTGTTCACCGAGCGCGGTTACACCGATGCCTCTCTCACCGAGATCGCGACGCGCTCCGGCATCGCGCTGGGCAGCCTCTTCCAGCACTACGGCGGCAAGCGCGGGCTCTACCTCGCCCTGTGGGAGGAGTTCCGGGAGGAGCAGGAGCGCAGGACCGCGGCCACGCTGGCCGCCGAGCGCGGCCGTGGTGTGGCCGACCCCGTCGTCCTGTTCGTGGCGGGAGCCAGGGCGTACCTGGACGGTGTGTGGGACAACCGGCGGCTCGGCAGGCTCCTGGTGGAGGACGACGCCCCGGCGGGGTTCGACGCGCTGCGCCGCCAGTGGGACCGCGCCTGGGTACGGCGCAACGCCCGGCTCCTGGAGGTCGACGAGCGGCATCGCGCCGGCCGGGTCCGGGTGAGCGTGCTGACCACCGTCATCGGAGGGGCGGCACGCGAGCTGGGGGACTGCGGCGACGAGACGGAGGCCCGGGAGATCGTGGACGAGGTGTGCGGCATCCTGATCCACCTGACGGCACCCGCCGCCTGAGAGGCCCGGCGGGCGGCTCGGCGGGGAGGCTCCGCGCTGCGGACCCGCAGGTGATCTCGGTCCGGGCTACTTCCCCAAGCCGGACGCGGGCCTCAACGACGTGTCGAGCACCGAGTCCAGAGAGCGCCTGCCGTCCTCGCCGGCCGGAAGGGTCTCCGGCACGGCGTGGGCCAGTTGCGTGTGTCCGAGGTAGCCGGTGTACGCCGGCAGGGCACGGCGGCGGGTCTCGTCGGCGCGTAGCTCCAGGCCTACGCGAAAACACCACCGCCGGCGCCCGTTGCGGGGCGCCGGCGGTGGTGTGTGCTCGTCGATCGAGCCCGAGGAGGGGGCCAGGCGGCTGGACCTGTCGTCCTGTCCTCAGGCACGCCTGACCGGGAGGCGGCGGGGACCACGGACCAGGAGGCCCGGACGGTAGGGAATCTCACCCGGATCCTCGGCGAGCTGGAGGCCGGGCAGGGCGTCGAAGAGGACCGGGAGCGCGACGGCCGCCTCCAGACGGGCCAGCCGGGCTCCCACACAAAAGTGCGGGCCGTGCCCGAACGCCGCGTGGGGCGCGGCCCGCGTCCCACCGGCGGCGGGCCGGTACCGGTCGGGCCGGAAGGCGTCCGGATCCGGGAAGTGGGCCGGGTCCCGGTTCGCCGCGGCGAGGACGGCCAGGACGGAGGCGCCGGCCGGTATGAGCCCGCTCCCGCCGAGGTTCACCTCCTGCGTCGTACGCCGCCAGGTCGTGGCCTCCAGCGGGCTGGCGTGCCGCAGCGCCTCCTCCACCACCGCCGTCCAGCGCGTGGCGTCCCGGCGGGCGGCGGCCAGCTCGCCGGGATGGGTGAGCAGCAGCAGCGACGCCGACGCGAGCAGGTTCATCGTCGTCTCGTATCCCGCGAACAACAGCAGAAACGCCATGGCGAGCAGCTCGCCGTCGTCGAGCCCGCCCTCGGTCACGTCGTGCACGAGCGCACTGAACAAGTCCTCGCCCGGCCGGCGCCGCTTGTCTGCGATCAGTTCCGTGAAGTAGGCGTGGAGCCGGATCCACGCCTCGTCGACCGCCCCGGCCGGAAGCGCGTCCGCGGGCGAGCCGACCCGGTAGGTCCACTTCCGCAGATCGTCCCGGTCTGCTTCGGGCACGCCCAGCACCTCCCCGATCACCAGCACCGGCAGCGGGAACGCGAACGCGTCGACCAAGTCGACCACCGCGCCGTTCTGCGTCCGGGTCGCTGCCTTCGCGATCAGCTCGGACGCGAGCTGCTCGATCCTCGGCCGCAGCGCGTCCACCCGGCGCGGGGAGAAGGCGGCGGACGTCAGCCGCCGTAGCCGGGTGTGGTCGGGGGCGTCGGAGTTGAGCATGTGGCGGGCCAGGCAGGCTCGGGCGCGCTGCGCCGGGGAGTCCGGCCTCGGTCTGCCCGCGCCCGGGGGTGGCACGTTCGAGAAGCGGGAGTCCGCGAGCACCGCGCGAACGTGCTCGTAGCCGGTGACGAACCAGGCGTGGGTGCCGTTGGCCAGCGCCACCCGGACAGCCGGTCCCTGTGTGCGAAGCCGCGCGTAGTACGGGTAGGGGTCGCGCGCGAAGGCGGGATCTGCTGGGTCGAGCACGTGCGTATGTCCTTTCGTGGTGCATGGGGCGCTCACCCGTGCCCGCGGCGGCGTCGGGCCACGGGTGGGGCATGGACGATTCTCGGTGCACAACCGAGGAACCGGATGTGCGATGGAGCACCCGGCAGGGACAGGTGGTGGACATCACTGCCCCGACGGCTCGTCCACCGGCTTCACGCCGGGCGGCTCGCGCGACCGCTTCTTTGTGATCAGTCGGCCGGAGCCGTCCGCACGGTCACCGCCGCCTCCGTGATCTGCTCGTCCGTCAGGTCGGCTCGGGCTGTCAGGCGCAATCACGAGATGCCGTCGGGCACGGACGGCGGACGGAAGCAGCCCACCGCCAACCCGGGCGCGCGACAGTCGGCGGCCCAACGCACCGCCACCTCCGGCGTGGGGGCGGGCACGGAGCTGACAGCGACGTCCGGACGGACCGCCGCCAGGCCGGCGTCGGTCAGCCGCCGGTGCAGTGCCGGGCCCGGCACAACCACTCGGCTGGTGAACACAGTTCGTGGCTCCACTCGATCGTCGCCCGCAGCGTCTGATGCCGTTCATCGACGGCGCGCGACGACTTCAGAGGTCGGAACGGGTTCTCCAGCCTGCTCGAGATCTGCTGAGGGGAGAGCACCCTGAGCCGAGCCGCCGCCAGCTCGATGGCCAGGGGAAGGCCTTCCAGCCGCCTGGCGATGTCAGCAACGGCATCCGTGTTCTCAGCGGTGCGCTGGAGTCCGGGGACGATCGGTCTGCCACGGTTGATGAAGAGGGCAACGCTTTCGAACCTCGCCAGGTCTGCCGGTCCGAGGCCCCGCCATCCAAAGGGAAGGCGAGCCCTTCCACATGCACGAGCTGCTCGCCACCTACACCCAGTGCCTGGCCAGAATGTGGCAAGCACACGCACGTGTCTTGTGCGTGATCTGCGACGGAAGACTGCCCGATGAGGACGTTGGCGCTGGCATCAGGCGAGAAACCGTAAACGCGTGCACGACCCGGGTATATGGCTGCGCGCCGCCCGAAGGCCGGCACCCAGTGGTGCGCGCTAAGGGTCAGTGCCGCCCCAGCGCTCTACGAATGAGCAAGTACGCCCCTGCTGCGATCAAGGCCACCCCCATGAGGATCAAGAGCATCCCGGCAGCAATCAAAAAAGCTCCGAGAGCGATCAAAATCGTCCCGAGGACAAGCAAGATCGTCCCGATGACGAGAAGAAGGGTAGCGAGGACGATCACGGCATTCTCCTGTCTCCACTCCCGACTGTGGACCCTCCTCACGGCCAGTGCAAACACTCGGCGGGACGGCCTCTCGGCACCTTGACACCGTCGCGTCCTGACCGCCACATCGGATGGGGAAACCATGGGAGAACCACACAGACGCCTACCCACGCGTAGCGCCGCGCCGCTTGCAGATGTGCAGGTCGGGGGCGTTGTCTCGAGCTATGCATCACGTTCAGATGCCATGACAGGGAGCCGCCACCATCATGACGCCTGCGAGGTCACGTGAGATCACGGCTTTGGGCCCTGCCGGCCGCAGAGACCTGGTCATCACCGCACACCCAGGCAAGAGCCGTGCGAACCCCGCGCACGAAGTCAAGGCTGCCGGGCTGATCATCAGGGATTTCGAGCAGGACAGCAGCCGCGTCCAACTCAGACGTCAGCCGAGGCAGATCAAGGGCGCCACGGCCGCCTCGGCCGGTCACCGGGGGATTCTCGATACGCCCGAGCGCCCACTCGTACGCCGCAGTCGCCCCGATGAAGAACTGCGCCGAGCGCTCCGCGCCGTTGACCACCAGTTCGTCAAGTGCACGTTCAACTTCGGCGAACGGCCTCGCGCCCACCCTCGTGACACCGCTTCCATTCCTGTCCTCAGGCAAAGTCATGTCCTCGGCATTCCCCCTTCGCCGGTCTCTGGGCTCCGCCCTTCGGGTGGGCTCCTCAGGGATGCGGCGACGCGCAGGGCTCACGCCGGCCGATCTGAGCGGCTCACGGCGCCGTGTCTGTCTGTACCGGCGGGCGAATCAGGGGAGGTTCCGGTGCAAACGCAGGTGGTGCCCCGGTCACCGATGTGGAGCGGACGTCCCTCAGGCCCCGATCCTTTGACGGTACACAGGGCTGTCGTGTGCGCCCGATTGCGCGAGCCGGAATGATCAAAAGGGAGCCGTGCCCTCGCCCAGGAAGGGAACGGACAGGCATTCCGCGTCCTCGTCCCAGCCCGGCTCCACATGGAGGAGACGGATGTGACGCTCCTGGCCACAAGACAGGCGGAGTCGCACGCCCGCCTCCCCGCGCGCATCGTCGACCAGTCCGGCCGGAACCCGATACAGGATTCCGCCCCACCTGCTCACCTCGCCGGCCAGAAGCAGACCGAGATCCACTTCTGCCGGTACCCGCCGGTCTCCCACGATCAGCGTGGCGTAGTCGCAATAGAACGCCCGCGTCATGACCCCAGCGTGCACCGCGAGGGCACACATGGCGAGGTCACCGCTTTTCGGCGAGCTGCTCAGCCCTGCGCCGCCGACGCAGCCGCAAGCCGAGGCGCCGCGGGCTCGGTGCCGCAGGTGAAGGGCCGCCGGGCCCGAAGGTCACCGCCGCCTGACCCATGAGGTACAAGCCGGGCACCGACGACCGGAGCTAGGCATCCAGGATGCGGGAAGCTCCCCCGTTCGGCTCTGTGCGGCCCGTAGATCCGGCGCGAGAAAGTCCAGCGCGCCGAGCCGGACCCGGTAGCCCGCGGCGGCCAGGACGTGACCGGCCCCCTTCTGTGAACCCACCCCTTGATGTCCCGCGTGGTGAGGGCGACCCCCGTCGCCGGACCGCGCTGCCCGCGGCGGAACGGGACGAGTCCCTCCAGGCGCAGCCTGAGTCACCAGGATCCAAACGGTCCCAGCACCCGCCTGACCAACCGAAGTCGCGCAACCGCGGACAGGAAGCGGAAGGCCGCCGCGTGGTGCACGAGCCCGTACTGGCCAGGACCGGCCCAGCGGAGTGTCCGACTGCCGGCGCGGGGGCGGTGCCGGAGCCGCACCGAAGACCAGCCGCCGACCACGGATGAGCATCCGCACCCGCGCTCCCGCCTCGCCCAACAAAGCCGCGCTCTCCTACGCCGACTGGCCGGCGCCGACGACAACCACGACCCTGCCCCGGCCCGGTTGGCGCTATGCCGAAGGGCCGGGCAGCGTAGAGGTAGCACCGTCGAGAGCGGGGTGAGGTCACCATGCAATCCACCGAGCCGGAGCGTCGGGTGGTGGTGGGGGTCGACGGGTCTCCGTCGTCGTACGAGGCGCTGCGATGGGCGACACACTATGCGCAGACAGTCAACGCCGTCGTGGAGGTGATTCATGCCTGGGACACGCCCTCGGCCATCAGCTGGAGCGGACCGGCGATTGACCCGGAGTTCGACCTTGAGCAGGCCCAGCAACGCTTCGCCGAGGAACTGCGCGCCGTCTTCCCGGATGAGCGGCCCGCGACTCTGCAGGAGCGGCTCGTCGAAGGCGACCCTTCTGAAGTGTTGATCAGGGCTTCTGAGGGGGCGGAAATCCTCGTCGTGGGCCGGCGCGGGCGAGGCAATTTCGCCCGGGCCATGCTCGGATCCGTCAGTCAGCGTTGTGCCCAACATGCTGTCTGTCCGGTCGTCGTGGTCCCGCAGGAGCGAGATCCGGCACACTGAAGCCTCGCGTCCTTCCGCTGCCACCGCCCTCGCAGCCGGCGAGAGTATGGGCGGTGGCAGGGTCGATCTCCGAGTTGGCGTCCAAGTCGAAGGTCCGTAACGACTTCCCCCGAGGAAAGCCGGCTCTCCCCCATCCGCCGCTCGGAGCGACGCCGTGCCCGGTCGTCGCAGTCGGCCGTCAGGGGCACCCGCGCTCCTGCCTCTACGGCCTCAACACCGTCCTTCGCCTGCACTACCCAGGAAGAGGAGAACTACTTCTCCCTCGCACCATAGGCGCCGCTGCCGCTCGACTGCCGGGCCGATCAGCGGAAGGACGATGAGCAGGCGTGCTGCGCGGCCGCACGGTCACCGGACAGCCTGCCCGGCTCGGGCGCCGCATCACGAGGACCTGCGGCAGGCTGCTGTTCGGCCCGGACGGTTTCCCTGGCCGGGTCATTGGGCGGGCGTGAGGACGGTCGGAGGACCGGCGGTGACACCGCCGTCCAGGACGAACTCCACGCCGGTCGAGAAGGTGGCATCGGCGGCGATGAAGAGCACCATACGGGCAACCTCCTCCGGCTCGCCGAACCGCGGGAGGGGCTGGCCGGCGGTGAAGGAGTCGTCGAAGTCGGCCGTCATCGCGGTGCGTACCGCACCCGGGTGAACCGAGCAGACACGGATCCCGGCCGGGGCCATTTCCAGTGCCGCGGCCTTGGTCAGCCCGCGCAGGCCCCACTTGCCGGCCACATACGCCCCGATGCCGGCATAGCCGGTGATGCCGGCGATCGAGGAGATGTTCACGATCACACCGCCGCCGGCCCGCCGAAGGGACGGTGCCACCGTACGCATGCCCAGCCAGGCACCCTGAAGGTTGACGTCGATGACCCGCCGGAAGGACTCGAGGCTCTGTTCCTCGATCGTGCCCCACTCGAGGATCCCGGCGTTGTTGACCAGCACCGAGACCGGCCCCAGGTCCCGCTCCGTCTCCTCCACCACCGTCCGCCAGCCGTCCTCGGTGCTGACATCCAGGTGCGCGTACCGGGACGGGCCGCCGAGCTCCGCCGCCAGTTTCTCCCCGTCGGCGTCGAGGATGTCGGCGACCACAACGGTCGCGCCCTCGGCCGCGAACAGACGGGCCACGGCGGCGCCGATCCCTCTGGCACCACCGGTGACGATCGCCACCCGCTCGTCGAGACGTCCCATCATGACCTCCTGGTGCTTGCGTCGGTGGAGCTCTGTGAGAGCGGGCTGGCCGCAGCCGACTCGTCCGATCGGTCACCGGGGCCGCGACCCGACGGCCGACAGGCCGGTCAGGGGGCCGCGCGGATCACTCGGCGAAATGGCCCACCTGGTCCTCGGACGGGTGAGGTGCGTGGTCTGCCTCTCTGATCTGCCGACGAGGCGGCCCCGGAGCCTGGCTCTCCCTCCGGAAGAGTCCTTTAGACCAGTGTCGATTCCGCGCATCCCGCACGCATGCCGGGCGACAGGGGCTCACGCCACCGGGGGCCCGGTGCCCGGGAGGGCCGTTCCGCTCCCACGGCGACCAGCAATGACGTAGTGCCGCGCGGCTCAGCTCTCCGGCAGCACCAGCGTGCAGGTCTCGCCGGGTGCGATGGTGACGGCCCGGTCGGCCAGCACGACGCGGATAGGTGACTCCTCCGAGTCGGGGACATCGATCTCCAGTTGTCCGCTCCGGCGCTTCAGGCCGACGCCACCGTGACCGCGATAACGCAGCGAGAAGCCGTACTCGGAGAGCGCCGGCAGAGGCACCGGGTCGAACCACAGGGCGTCCTCGCGGGTCTGGAGCCCCGTCAGGCCGCGCTGGACCAGGTCAAGGGTTCCAGCCATGGCTCCGAGATGGATACCTTCACCGGTCGTGCCGCCCTGAATGTCGGCGATATCGGCCTTCAGGGCCTCCTGAACGTACTGCCATGCCTCGGAACGTCTGGCCTTTGCGAGGACCAGGCCGTGAACGAGACCGCTGAGGGTGGAGCCATGGCTGGTGCGCCGCAGGTAGTAATCGACGGTCCTGCGCCAGATCTCGTCGTCCAGGTGGTATCCGAGACGTCCGAACAGATCCACGAGCTCGGCGGGTGAGAAGAGGTGGCCGAGCATGAGGACATCGGCCTGCTTCGACGCCTTGTAGCGGTTGACCGAGTCGCCCTCGGCCTCGAGGATCCGGTCCAGCCGCCGGATGTTGTGGTATCGCGCCCGGTAGGCGTCCCAGTCCAGTTCAGCGAGGTCGCCGTAGCCGGCGAACTGGCTGATGACGCCGTCGTGGAACGGCACGAGAAGGCGCCGGGAGACGTCCTCCCACGTCGACAGTTCGCCGCTGTGCAGGTCGATGCGTTCGAACAGTTCCTGCCGACGCCATGCGGGCAGGCGTCGTACGAGCTCCAGCGCGCGGGTGAGGACCCATGCGGCGGTGACGTTGGTGTACGCGTTGTCGTCAAGGCCCGGCCGGGCGGCATCCGGGTAGCCGTCGTGGTACTCGTCGGGGCCGACCACACCACGGATGCGGTAGCGGCCGAGTCCCTCAGCGAGCTGCGCGCCGTCCGCCCAGAAGCGGGCGATCTGCAGCAGCATCTCCGCGCCCTTGGTGTGCAGGTACTCGGTGTCACCGGTCGCTTCGCAGTACTGCCACACGTTGTAGGCGATGGCCGAGCCGACGTGGTGCTGGAGCCGGGAGTTGTCGGGCAGCCAGCGGCCGGAACTGGGATTGAGATGCAGCTGCTGGGTCTCTTCGCGCCCGTCGCTGCCGGACTGCCATGGGTACATGGCCCCGGCCCGTCCTGCCGCACCGGCCGAGCGGCACGCCTGCGGCAGGCGCCGGTGCCGGTAGTCCAGCAGCGCCCGCGAGACCTCGGGGAAGTGCAGGTTCAGATATGGCAGGACGAACAGCTCGTCCCAGAAGACGTGGCCCCGGTACGCCTCGCCGTGCAGCCCCCGGGCCGGCACTCCGACGTCGAGTTCCGCGGTGTGCGGCGACAGCGTCTGCAGGACGTGGAAGAGATGGAGGCGCAGAATGCGGCCCGCCTCCCCGGGCACCTGGATGTCCGCTCGCCGCCACAACCGCGCCCACGCGGCGACGTGGGATTCCAGCAGCGCCGAGAAGCCGGGAGCCTCGGCCAGCCGGTTCAGCGCCGCACCAAGCGGGTCACTGATCGCCGCGTCGCGTGAGGTGTGCAGTGCGACCGTCTTCTCGACAACGGCGGGCCGCCCCGGAGCGACGGGTACCACCAGCCGGTGCACGGCGCGGCGGCGGGAGGAACCCTGCTGAGACGACGTGGGCGGATGTCCGACGGCCACCGTACGGGCTGCCATACCGATACCGACGTAAGAGGCGCTGGTCCGGCACCGCAGCCATGTCGTGTCGTCTCCGTCCGCCCCGGTCCGCACATGGGCCAGGTGGCTTCGGTTGAGGGAGCGGTAGCGGTGGACATTGCCGTTGGTCACGTCGCCGTCGAGGACGGACTCGACCTCGATCTCCCCCGTCCAGTCCTCGGTGGTGAACACGGTCTGCAGCGCGGCCAGGTGGGGATCGGCCATGTGCACCAGACGTACCTGTTTCACCCTCAGCACGCCCGCCTCGCCGGCCCGGAACGAGAACGTGCGGGTGAGTGTGGCGCGGTGCAGGTCCAAGGTGTGCCGGTGGTCGTAGGGGTGCCGCAGGTCGGGAGAGAACCACGGGACCGCCGCTCCGTCGGCGGAGCGCGGACGAAACCGCAGGAGAAGCCAGTTCGGGAGGTTCACCAGATCCTCGTTCGTCACCTGGCGCCCCGCCACGGTCGACTCCAGGCGGTTGTACACCCCTGCCGTGTAGGTGGCCGGATAGTGCACCAGGCCCGCCCTGCACTCGGGCACCGCACCGCGGGTGGCGAAGTAGCCGTTGCCGAGCGTGCACAGCGACTCACGCAGCCGCTCGACGGCAGGGTCGTAACCGTCGTACTCCCAGATCCACTCGTCCGTCGGCCTCACCCTCTTCCGCCACCACTCGTGCGTGAGTTCAGGCCCGCTGCGGGACGACAGCCACCGGGCACTCGGCGTGATGAAGCAGGGCATGGGCGACCCTGCCGAGTTGCAGGCCGAAGTGGCCGTGCCGCCGCAGGGCGCCGACGATCACCAGGTCGGCGTCGGCCGCTGCGTCCAGGAGAACCTTGTGGGCAGGGCCTTCCACCGCTCGGCGGCGTACTTCGACGTCGGGGTGATTCCGTGCCGCGTCACGCAGTGCGTCGGTGAGGAGGGTGGAGGCACGTTCCTCGTGGACACGGGGGGCGACTTCGCGCTGGGCGTCTCCCGGGAGGGAGTCCGTGAGAGGTTCACCCGCGTGCTCATGAGCGGGGTAGCGCCAGGCCCGCACGGCGTCCACGGCGCTGCCGCGCACCTGCGCCTCGTGAAAGGCGAACCGGACGGCGGCCGAACCATCGGTAGAATCCCCGACTCCGAGGACCAGCCGGCCGAAAGAGCTCTGCTGGTTCCGTTCCCCGCCTCGGACCACGATGACTGGGCACACGGCGCGGGCCGCCACCGTGAGGCTGACCGACCCGAGCAAAGTCCCGGTGAGCTCGCCACGGCCGCGGGAGCCTGTGACCAGGGCGAAGGATTCACTGCCCGCGTGCAGCAACACGGAGACTGGGTCGTCGGGCAGCACCTCGCTCGACACCTTCAGCTCCGGGTGGCGAAGTTGCGCGCGTTCCGCGCAGGACGCTGCGATGTGCTCCGCCATGATCTCTTCGGACGGGCGGTTGGTGGTGAAGGACGGGCGGCCCCCTTCGTACCGCTCCCACAGGGATGCATGGACCAGCCGCAGCGGTAGTCCGTGGCGTGCGGCCTCGTCCGCCGCCCAGTCCACGGCCTGCAGGCTGGAATCCGATCCGTCGACCCCCACGACCAGCGGAAGCTCCATCGTCGACACCGCCTTCCCGCACGGCAACCACGAGACGTCCTGTGAATACCGTCGCACCACCCTGGGCGCGTCGCGACACGTGAACCGGCTTCGATGCGGTCGGGTCGGCTTCGGGAGCAGACCTCCGTCCCGGTTGCACCGCGCCCGTTTGCGGCCATCGTGGAATTACGGCCCAAAGGAACACACCGCTGGGGCGGCCCCATCGCCGACGCGGCCACCAAGCCGAAGAAGACCGCGGCCCGCAGGGTGAGAGGTCCGTGATCGGATGCCAAGCCGACCGGACGCGAAGCCCGCCCTCCACCTTCGAGGCCATGGAGAAGGGAAGGCCATCGTGGTGACCAGGCCCGGCGTTTTCGGCGCCCTGACCCAGGAACATCGCGAGCAGCTGATGACGCTCGCCCGCGAGGTGTCGTTCGAGACGGGCGAGCGCATCTTCAACGAGGGAGGAAGGGCCGACCGTTTCTGGATCATCCACACGGGCACGGTCGCACTCGACGTCCACGTGCCCGGCCGGCAGGCAGCGGTCATCGAGACCCTCGGCGCCGGACGACTGCTGGGCTGGTCCGCGCTGGTCCCTCCCTGCCACTGGCACATGGGGGCGGAGGCCGCCAGCCCGGTGCGCGCCTATGAGTTCGATGCGGAGGCGGTCCGTGAGATGTGCGTCGAGGACCCGGCTCTGGATCACGAGCTGTGCACCTATGTCACCGGCGTGATCGCGCGCCGGCTCAGGTCCGCCCGGGTGCGCCTGCTCGACCTGTACGCGCCCCACGGTGCGGGCGAGGTGCCCTGACACGACAGAACGAGGTGTCCGGAGACATGCCCGAAACCCCGCACATCGTGAGCGATGTGATGACCCAGACGGTCGTGGCCGTAGGACGCGACGCGTCCTTCAAGGAGATTGTCCGGACCATGGAGCAGTGGAAAGTCAGTGCCTTGCCGGTCCTGGAAGGCGAAGGGCGCGTCATCGGCGTCGTCTCCGAAGCCGACCTGCTGCCCAAGGAGGAGTTCCGCGACACCGACCCCAGCCTCTACGAGCAGCGCGGACGGCTCTCCGACGTGGCCAGGGCCGGCGCGGTGACGGCGGAGGAGCTCATGAGCACTCCCGCCATCACCGTTCACCCTGACGTCACCCTGGCTCATGCGGCCAGGATCATGGCCCTCCGGCGCGTCAAGCGGCTGCCGGTGGTCGACGACATGGCCATGCTTCAGGGCATCGTCAGCCGTGCCGATCTGCTGAAGGTTTTCCTGCGGTCGGACGAGGACATCGAGGAGGAGGTCCGCCGCACCGTGGTGTCCTACCTCTTCCCGGCCACCAGCCACGCCATCCACGTGAACGTGCATGAGGGCGTCGTCACCCTGCGCGGGCACATCCGTGACACCTCGCTCATCTCGGTCGCCGTGCGCCTGGTGCGCGCTGTGGAGGGGGTCGTGGACGTCGAGCCTCATCTCGAGTCCACCGCTCCGGGCCACCCGGAGGGCTCGCCGTGACCGCTCACTTATCGTCCGAAGTGATACGGCGTCCCGTGAGGCGCATGGGCTCGATCGACACCCACATCTCGCGTTCGCCCCCCGCCCATGGCGTGGTGTGAGCGCGGTCGACCAGCTGCCTCACCGCGCCGGCTTCGGTGACCACCCGCGCGGGTCCGACGACGAGCACGCTCCAGCCCTGGCTCAGCGCCTCGTCCACGTGGTCGACCTCGAAGGCCACTTCCGATCCCACAGTCCGCGCCGGGATCGAGTCCGGCGCGGTCCGGAACGCGATCGCGCCGTCAACGATCTCGTAGTTGACCGGAACCACCGCCGGCCCGCCCGGCGTCGACACCGCGACGCGCCCCACACCGTGTGTCGAGAGCAGGTGGCGGCAATCTTCCGGACCGAGATCCCGCAGCCGAGGGTGCAACAGCGCCTGGCCCTGGCCTGGGGGGAGATCGATGCCTGCCCCGCGCAGCGCGGTGGCTGTGGTGCCCAGCGCATCGGCCAACCTGATGAGGGTCGCCACACTCGGGTCGGCGGGCTGCTCCTCCAGGTACTGCAGGTAGTGGGGCGACATGCGGGCGCGGCGGGCTGTCTCCCCCAAGCTGAGCCGCTGCTTGTGACGCTCGGCGGCCACACGTCGGCCTATGTCACCGGGGTTGTGTTGCCCGGTTGGCGCGACGGCTGCCGACACGGTCTCCGCCGCAGTCGCGTCCGGTTGGGGAACTCGGTGCCCGGTTTCGGGCTGTCCGTGCTCGACATGGCGGATGTGTGCGTCGGGCCCGGGGAAGACCAGCGTCACTTCGTCCGTGTCCGACCAGCGCACATCGTACGGAGGTGTTCCGTCCTCATGATGGAGACCGACGATCTCGCCGTCGCGCCTGGCCCAGGACTTCGGGCTTTCGATGACGAGTTGGTCGCCGAGGTGAGCTCGCATGGTCGCCGCCCTCTCCTCAGATGGTGCTGTATCCAACGTGCCACGCGCGCCACGCCGCCGCATCGGACGACAGGCGCCTTTCACGCGCGAGCGGCTCACAGCCGGGAGGCGACATGCACCGCCGTACGGTTGCAGAGCTCATGACCCGGAGCGTCGTGCGGGCCGCGGCGCGACATGCCGTTCAAGGAGATCGTCAAGCTGCTCGCAGAGAACGACGTCACCGCGGTGCCCGTGGTCGACGACCTGGACCACCCCCTGGGCGTTGTTTCCGAAGCCGACCTGCTGCGCAAGTCCTCGGCCCAGTCCGACCTGTCCGGCCTGACACCGGTCCCCCGCCTCGATGAATGGGAGCGTGCCAAGTCTGAAGGTGTCCGGGCCGAGGAGCTGATGTCTGCTCCCGCCGTTTGTGCGCGTCCCGAGTGGACCGTGATCGAGGCGGCGCGCCTCATGCCGGCCCACAACAGCTGCAGACCGATGTGCCCATGCCGCCTGCGAGCCCCGACG
Organism: Streptomyces sp. NPDC014006; assembly: GCF_043088925.1. Lineage (NCBI taxonomy): Bacteria > Bacillati > Actinomycetota > Actinomycetes > Kitasatosporales > Streptomycetaceae > Streptomyces > Streptomyces sp. NPDC014006. The sequence goes on from NZ_JBICAJ010000005.1 coordinate 71,461, forward strand.
ACGAGCAGATCAGCGCCGGCCGCGGCGTCCAGGAGCGCCCGTCGCACCGGACCCTCGACGACCTCGCTGCTCACCGGCACGTCTCGATACCGCTCCGCCGCCTCGCGCAGCGCCTCGGCGAGCACCTGCGCCGGCGGGCGACGCGGAGCCTGAAGGGCATACCCGGACAGGCCCGGAGGCGCGGGGTTCCCGACCGGGACGCTCCAGGCGTGCACCGCCACCAGCCGGCACCGTCGCACGTGGGCCTCACGGAACGCGAAGTCCACGGCCGTACCGCTGCCCTCCCCGTCCTCCACACCGACGACGATGTTCCCGAACCGGCTGCCCCGGTGCTCCACCCCGCCGCGCACGACGACGACCGGGCAGTCGGCGTGAGCGGCGACGGCCAGACTCACCGAGCCCAGGAGCATCCCGGCGAGGTCTCCGAGCCTTCTGGAGCCGAGCACCAACGCGTAGGCATTGCGCCCCTGTCCGGCCAGGGCGGACGCCGCGTCGGACCGCCTCGTCGGCGGCCCAGTCCACCGCCTCCAGGCTCGCCTCCGACCCGTCGACACCGACCACCAGGGGCATCGTCACCGCACCTGTCTCCTCCCTGTGCCGGATCCGGTTGTACCGGACCCCGCGCCGGAGGTCCTCTCCTCCGCAGGTCCACATGCGCCACGGAGGGGATTGGGGTACTCCTCGAAAGAGAGAACGCACCGCTCTGCGTGTCGGCGCTGTCCGGACCGTCCACGCCATCGGACTCGTTCACCGTCATCCACCGTCGTTTCCAGCTCCCTACGAGACGGAGGCCGCCGCCATGGAGCCAGTCGTCACCGTGGGCCTCGACGGCTCACCCGAGAGCCTCGCCGCTGCCCACTGGGCCGCCGACGAGGCGGAGAAGCAGGGACTCACCCTGCGTCTGCTGCACGCGTGGCCGCTGCTGGCGCCGGAACCGATCAGCATTCCCTCGGAAGTCGATCAGAACTACTGGGCGAAACGTCTCGTCCACACGGCGCGGGCGGAGCTCCAGGCACGCCACCCGGCTCTGTGCGTCGTCGGGAACCTGGTCGCCGACGACGCCCAGGACGCGCTGCTCCAAGCGGCGTCGGACTCCGCCATGCTCGTGCTCGGTTCGCGAGGGCTGGAGTCCGTCGAGAGCTACTTCCTCGGTGACGTCAGTATGCCCGTCGCGGCACGGGCCGAGCGGCCGGTGGTGCTGGTCCGCACCGCCGCGCGCGAGGAGGGGCCGCCCCCGTCGTCCGTGAGCCGCGTGGTCGTGGCCTTGAAACTGCACACGTCCTCCGACGACCTGCTCGACTTCGCCTTCCATGCCGCAGCGGCCAGAGGTGTTCCTCTCGTCGCCGTCCACGGCCGAAGCGTGCCGCTTCACGCACGCGTGCCCTGGGGTGTGGACCACGGCATCACCGAAGAGATCACGCAGGACGCCCATCAGCAGCTGAGCCAGGCGCTCAGGCCCTGGCAGGAGAAGTACCCGCAGGTGGAGGCGGCAAAGAGCATCCGTCTGGCAAGTCCAGCCAAGGCCGTCGTAGAGGCCGCCGAAGGAGCCACGCTGCTGGTCGTCGGCCGGCGCAAGCGCAGTCCGGACCCGGCGCCGCACCTGGGTCCGGTGGCGCAGGCCGCCATTCATCACGGTCACTGCCCCGTCGCAGTCGTCCCGCATGACTGAGAACGGCCTTCCCCGGACAGGCGCCTCCGCGCCGCGGACCGGTGCTGAGCACGACGTCCAGCCGCCGCCGCGGGCAGAGGTGTACGAGACCCACAGCGCGATCGTGTTCTTCGCCGGCGACCGCGCCTACAAGGTCAAGAAGCCGGTCGACCTGGGGTTCTTGGACAACACCACGGTGACGGCGCGCCGGGCCGCGTGCGAGCGCGAAGTCGCTCTCAACCGCCGCTTCGCCCCCGACGTCTACCTGGGCCTGGGCGAGATCCGCAGCCCCGATGCCACGGAAGCCGAACCGATGGTGGTGATGCGCCGGATGCCCGCGGACCGCCGCCTGTCCCGGCTGGTACGGCAAGGGGCGGCCGTCGACGATGTCCTGCGGGCCGTCGCCCGGCACCTCGCCGCTTGGCACGCGGAAGCACCCCGCGGCCGGGACGTGGCGGAACAAGGCACGCGCGACGCGCTGTCCTCGCGCTGGGAAGCGAGCTTCGCGCAGGTCGACGCGCTGGCCGTGGACGGCCTCGTGCCCGACGGGGTGACGGAGATCGAGCGGCTCGTGCGCCGCTACCTCGCAGGCCGCGAGCGGCTGTTCGACGCCCGCATCGAGCAGGGCCGGGTGGTCGACGGTCACGGCGACCTGCTTGCCGAGGACGTCTTCTGCCTTGACGACGGCCCACGCGTGCTGGACTGTCTGGAGTTCGACGACCGCCTCCGCTACGTCGACGGCCTCGACGACGCCGCCTTCCTCGCCATGGACCTGGAACAGCTCGGCGCACCGGATGCCGCGGCGTACTTCCTCGCCAGGTACAGCGAGTATTCCGGCGACCCCGCGCCCCCTTCCCTGTGGCACCACTACGTCGCCTACCGCGCGTTCGTCCGCGCCAAGGTCTCCCTGATGCAGGCACGGCAGGGAGCGCCCGGAGCGGAGACAGCGGCGCGGCGACTGGTCTCGACGGCGCTGCGCCACCTGCGCACCTCCGCCGTCTGCCTAACGCTCGTCAGCGGGCTCCCGGGCAGCGGGAAGTCCACCCTCTCCGGGGCCCTGGCCGACCGGCTGGGGGTGACGCTGCTCAGCAGCGACCGCCTCCGCAAGGAGCTGGCGGGCATCCCCGCGGAGCACTCCGCGGCGGCCGATTACGGCGAGGGTCTGTATACGCCCGAGTGGACCGCCAGAACCTACGCCACTCTGCTCGACCGTGCGGCGGCCCTGTTGTCCTCCGGCGAATCCGTCGTCCTGGACGCCTCCTGGTCCGACGTGGCGCAGCGCGAAGCGGCCGTGCGCATGGCCGAACGCGCCAGCGCCGACCTCGTGGCCCTGCACTGCCACGTTCCCCACGACGTGTCAGCGGCCCGCTTGTCCACGCGCGGGTCCGGCCCGTCCGACGCCGACCTCGGCATCGCCACTGCCATGGCTGCCCGGGAATCGCCGTGGCCCGAAGCTGTCGCGGTCGACACCCGCGGCCCGTTGGAGTCCACGGTCGCCCAGGCATTGGCCGTCATACGCCCCTGGGGCACTGGCCAGGCCCCGGCCTTCCGCCGCCCTTACATGGAGCCGGGCTGAAGGAGTGCTCATCCCCGCGGGCGTCCGGGGATGAGCACCGCGTCGCGTCTCCACTTTCGCGGGAGGTGGTGGATTCCCTCATGGTGGGTTGTACGGGGAACGTCTGACCGGCAGGGGCAGTGGTCTCGGTGCCGTGCCCCGTTACGGCTTCTCGCAAGGAGGCCACCATGGGCGAACAGAGACCGCTCGCTCCCGGCGAGGCATGGCGGGCCGTTGTCTCATGCTTCCTCGCCACGTCTGCGCTGCTCGCCCGACGCCGGATCCGCCTGCCGAAGGAACGGGTGGGGATGCGGATCCACTTCGCCGACGGCACCTCGGCCCGGGTGTACCGGGAGACTCGCCTGGGCAGCGGCCTGGCGAAGGACCCGTGCACGCTGGTGGTCACCTTCAGGCTGCGCCTGGTGCGCGGGCCCGGGCACGCGCTGTTCCGCAGGGAGAGCCTGCTGAACACCCCGCTCTTCGTCGGGTTCCCCGGTTTCACCTCGAAGCTGTGGCTGGCCCACGACGAGCAGGGCCGCTACCGCGGTGTGTACGAGTGGGACGACCCGCAGCGCGCCGAACACTACGCGCGTTCCCTGTGGCGGGTTCTTGCCCTGGTCAGCGCGCCCAGTTCGATCAGCTATGCCATTGTGCCCGGGGTGCGCCGCGACGACATGATCACAGCGCCCGGTCCGGTCGAGGCCCATGCGTCGCCCGACGCCGCGGCATGGTGGCGCGTTCAGGCCGGGATGTGACGACAGCGGTGGACATCCTGGTCGTCGGCGCCGGTACGACGGGCCTCACCCTGGCGCTACAGGCTCATGCCCATGGAGCGCGGGTCCGCGTCGTCGAGCGGCGTACCGAGCCGTTCCGGCCGTCCCGCGCGCTCATCCTGCACCCGCGCACCCTGGAGGTCCTGCGCCCACTCGGCGTCACGGACGCGCTGCTGGAGCTGGCGGACACCGCCCCGACGGCACATCTGCATCTCGGCTCGCACGTCGTCGAAGCCCGGCTCGCCGACCTCGCCCTGCCCGACACAGCCTTCCCGCACCTGTCACTCCTGCGGCAGATGGACGTCGAAAGAGTGCTGACGCGGGCGCTCGCCGAGCGCGGGGTTCCGGTTGAACGGGGCACCGAACTGCTCAACGCCCGCGACGACGGGGACAGCACGCATGCCGTGCTGCGATCACGCGACGGCATCCAGGAGATCCGCTGTCCCTTCGTCGTCGGCTGCGACGGCCCGGCCAGTACCGTGCGGGGCTGTGTCGGCATCGGGTGGCACGGCAGGCCCTACGCCGAAGAGGTAGTCCTGGCGGACCTCGAACTCGACCTCGACGGCATGTCCGGCCCCTTCGGGGTTTCCTGTGCTCAGGTGTTCGCGGGACGCCAGGGACTGTTGTTCCTCTTCCCACTCGGAGAACAGGCCACCTGGCGGCTGCTGGCCACCCGGCCCTCCGCCGGCGGGGCCGGCCACAACTTCGGCGAGCCGGGATCCGCCGTCCCGCCAGCCGAGCTTCAGCGCCTCCTGAACGACGCGGGGATGCCGGCCCGGATCGAGCGTGTCGCGTGGTCCGCGCGGGTGCCGCTGCAGTGCCGCCTCGCCCGGCGATTCCGGCGGGGACGGCTCTTCCTCGCGGGGGACGCGGCGCACAACTACTCGCCGGCCACCGGCCAGGGCATGAACTCCGGCATCCAGGACGCGGTGAACCTCGGATGGAAGCTCGGCTTCGCGGTGAGCCGCTCCAGGAGGGAGTCCGCCGACGGGACGGGTGCCGGGAAGAGGGGCGCCGACACGCTGCTCGACTCCTACGACATTGAGCGCAGGTCGGCTGCATACCGACGGCTGATCCTCACGCACGCGGCGTTCTGGGCAGAGGCATCCACCGGCCGGATTCCCTCATGGCTGCGCGCGGTGGCCGCTCCGCGCGCGGCCCCGGCCATACCCGCCCTCCTGGGCCGGCAACGGCCGGTCGCCGAAGCCGTCCGTCTCATCTCCCAGCTGCGGGTGAACTGTCGGCACAGCCCTCTCTCGGTGGAGGGCACATCGCGCCTGCGTGGCGCTCCTCGCCCTGGAGACCGTCTGCCGGACGCGACCGTCAGCGTCGAAGGAGTTCCCCGGCGGCTGCACCAGTTGCTGGCCCGTCCGGGCGTGCACGTGCTGCTGCAGTGCGACGCCGACTCGCCGCCGGAAACGGTGCTCGGCCCCCTGGTCACCGTCGTCCGGCTGGCGAACAGCCCCGGTCGCGGTCTGCTGGCCGTCCGCCCGGACGGACACGTCGGCTTCCGGAGTGGGACCGCCGATCCGGCCGCCCTGACCGGCTGGCTGTCACTGGTCTGCGCGCCGGCGTCTGCACCCGTCCGGCCATGACCGGCTCCGACGGCGGTCACAGGCTGAGGTCGCGGTTGCCCAGGAGTTCTTCCAGGGCGACGGTGAAGAGGGGCGGCCGAGCCGGCCAGGGAGTGGGTGACCATGCGTCGCTCAAGGACGCCGTCCTGCTCGCCGAAGTACTGCCCACCGCCTACGAGGTGGGGGTGCGGAACGGACACGTGCTTCCGGGAGACACCGTCGTGGTCGTGGGAGCCGGTCCCGTCGGGCTCGCCGCGGTCATCACCGCCCGGACCTACTCACCGCGCAGAATCATCGCGGTGGAAATGTCCTCCCCCCGGCTGGAGGCCGCCCACCGGCTGGGTGCCGACTCCGCCGAGGTGCCCCGCCGGCTCATCGCCGGTCTCGCCGACGGACCCGGCGCCGATGTGGCCATCGAGGCCGCCGGAGGTCCGGAGAGCTTCACCCCGGACACACCCTGGAATGCCGCAGCACCGCGCGTGGGGCTTGCCGCACACCGCGCCACCCCCGCACACGCGATGGAACAGCGGAAGAAGACGCACCACGGCAAATGGCCTACCGTAACCGAGCGATCAGCCCTTTACCCAGGTCAGCGGACCCGCCCCCGCGGCTTGAGCGGTGTCGCCGGCAGGTCTGGGGCCGGCAGCGGCTCCCCGTCGTACCCCTTCACCTCCCCGAACCGTGTCCCTTCCGTCCAGTCCCGGCGGGCCTGCTCGATCTCCTCCTGGGAGCGCCCGATCCAGTTCCAGAACATGATCAGCTCCTCCTCGAACGGCTCGCCGCCCAGGAGCATCAGGCCCGCCTCCGACTCGGCCCGCAGAGGGAGTTCCGTGCGGCCGCAGCCCAGGTAGAGCATCGATCCGGGGAGGAGCGGTACGCCGGCCACGTGGGCCTCGCCCGACATGGACAGCACCGCGTACTCGAAGTCCGCTTCCAGAGGCAGGCGGACGTCCGCGCCACGGGTGAGGGCGAGGTCGGCGCCGACGAGGGGTGTGTACGTCGTTCCGGGGGACGTCGCGCCGTCCAGGTCGCCGAGAATCAGGGTCGCCGTGAGGCCCGGTGCCGTGACCATCGGCAGGTCGGCGTGGTACTCGAAGCGCGGGTCGGTGTGCCGGTGGGGGCCGGGGAGGGCAAGCCACAGTTGCGCGCCGTGCAGGAAACGGGCGTGCGAGCGCGGGCTCTCCTCCGAGTGGCTGATCGCCCGGCCGGAGGTCATCAGTCCCAGTTGCCCGGGACGGATCAGCTGGAGGCTGCCCGTGGAGTCGCGGTGCAGCACCTCGCCCTCATGCAGCCAGCTCACCGTCTGCAGGCCCATGTGCGGGTGTGGGGGCACCCGCATGCCGGGCTCGTCGGCGATGTCGTCGGGGCCGTAGTGGTCGACGAAGCACCAGGCGCCCACCATGCGGCGACCGAGATTGGGCAGCAGCCGGCGGACCTCGGTGGACTCGCCGAGCGGGACACGGCGCGGACTGAGGAGTTCGCGGACCGGCTCGGCCACCACGAATCCACGCCCGCCGCACACGGCGGGCACCGCACGGCGATCGAGATTGCTCATACGGAACAACGTAGTCCTGCCGGACTTGTCCCGTCAGTCGGGAGAACATAGTAGCCATGGACATAGTTGCCATGTACTGTATTTGCCATGAGCAGCAACGCGTTCGCCGGCCCGACCCCCGGTTATCTGGTGTGGCGCCTGTCGACCAAGTGGCGGGTCGCCGTCGATCGCGCCGTCGCCCCGCTGGGGCTGACCCACGCGCAGTACTCGCTCGTGGCCTCCCTGCACGGCATGCAGCGTACGGGCGAGCGCCCCAGCCAGCGGCGACTCGCCGACCACACGGGGCTGGAACCGCTGTACGTGTCGAAGCTGGCCCGCTCCCTCGAGGCCGCCGGGCTGCTGGAGCGCGCCCGCGATCCACGCGACCCGCGCGCGGTGCAGCTCGCGCTGACCGAGCAGGGGCGGGCGACCACCGAGCGGGCGATCGAGGTCGTCCAGCGCCTGCTCGACCAGTTGCTGCAGCCGCTCGGCGGCCTCGGCAGTCCCCGCACCCGGCAGTTCACGAGCGAGCTGACAGCCCTGCTCGACACACCGCTCGACCCGTCGAACGTCCACGGCGACACCGACAAGGAGCAGTCATGACCACCACCGCACCGCTCGCCGACAGCCGCGCCATCGGGCTGGCCCACTACGCCGCACGCGCGGTTCTGGAGCAGGTGATGGGCCGGCACGGCCTGAGCTTCCTGCAGACCACCGTGTTGCGGCCGCTCGCCGCGGCCGGGGAGCCACTCTCCCGGGACCGGCTCGTCCAGAGCGTCGTCGACGCCGTCAAGATCACTGCCCTGGAGGCGGACCGGACCGTCGACGAGCTGATCGGGCGGAGGCTCCTCACCGTCGACGAGAGCGACACCGTCCGGATGACGGAGGAAGGGCGGGAAGTGTACGACGCCGGGGCCGCCGAGACCGCGCAGGCATCGGCGCGCGTCTGGGCGGGCATCCCCGAGGCGGACCTGGTCGCGGCCGGCCGGGTGCTGGCCCTGGTGACCGAGCGGGCGAACGCCGAGCTGCACGCCCTTGGACGCAACCAGTGAAACAACCAGTGGAATATTGAACCAACCCCGTCGGTTGTCGGCCCCGAAGGAGGTCGGCCGTGCAGACGATGTTCAACGCGGCGCAGCAGCCGCAGCAGTCGCAGGAGTCCGCGTACTACACCCACGGAACGCCCGCGGAGCGCTGGGAGCGTGCCCGGATGTTCTTCGACGCCAAGGACTACGCCGCCGCGGCGCGGGTGCTGGGTCCGTTGGTCGAGGAGGTGCCGGAGCAGACCGGTCCGCGTCTGCTGCTGGCCCGCGCCTACTACCACTCCGCTCAACTGGGGCGTGCTGAAAGCGAGTTGCGGCTCATCGTGGAGCGCGACCCGGTGGAGCACTACGCCCGGCTGATGCTGGGCCGCACCCTCGAACGCCAGGGCCGTGGCGCGGAGGCCGACACCCATCTGCGGATCGCCTCCGCCCTCGCCGGAGCCTTCGAGGAGGAGTGAGTCCGTCGCCATGGCCCGGAGGGCGCCCGTCGCCTCTCCGGGCCATGGCATGCTGGCGCGATGGCCCCACCCCGTGATCACGCACCCCTGGCCGAGCGGATCGAGGAACTGCTCGCCCCCGGCGGCCCGTTGCCCATCGTCGCGGCGGGCGACCCTGTGCTGCGCCGCGGCACCGAGCGGTACGACGGACAGCTCGCCCCCGCGCTGCTCGCCCGCTTCGTCGAGGCGCTGCGCGTCACCATGCGCGCGGCGCCCGGCGTCGGGCTGGCCGCGCCGCAGGTGGGGGTGGAGCTGCGGATCGCGGTGATCGAGGACCCGGCGCCGGTGACGGAGGAGGTACGGGTGGCGCGAGGGCGCGTCCCGCAGCCGTTCCGGGTGCTGGTGAACCCCTCGTACGAGCCCGTCGGACCCGAACGCGCCGCCTTCTTCGAGGGCTGTCTCAGCGTGCCCGGCTGGCAGGCGGTCGTGGCGCGGCACGCACGCGTGCGGCTGACCGGTGAGGACGAGCACGGCCGGGCCCTGGACGAGGTGTTCGCGGGCTGGCCGGCGCGCATCGTGCAGCACGAGACGGATCATCTCGACGGCACGCTGTACCTGGACCGGGCCGAGCCGCGGTCGCTGTCGTCGAACGAGGCGATGGCCGAACGGTGGAACCAGCCGACACCGGACACCGCTGCCAGGGAACTCGGCTTCCGGCTGCCCCACTGAGTGCTGTCCCCGGACGCCGGCCCTCCCCGAAGTGACCGGCGCCCGTGGGGTGTTCAGCCCCGGTACGCCTCCAGCAGCCGCAGCCACACCTCGCTGATGGTCGGGTAGGACGGCACAGCGTGCCACAGCCGGCCGACGGGGACCTGACCGGCGACGGCGACGGTCGCCGAGTGGATCAGCTCGCCGACGCCGGGGCCGACGAAGGTCACCCCACGCAGGATCTCGTCCTCGAGGTCGACGACCATGCGGGCACGGCCCTTGTAGCCGTCGCGGTACAGGCCGGCCCCGGCGACCGACGCCATCTCGACGTCGACGGCCCGCACCCGGTACCCGGCCTGTTCCGCCTCGGCGAGGGACAGGCCGACGGCGGCGGCCTCCGGCTCGGTGAAGACGACCTGCGGTACGGCGTGATGATCGGCGGTGGCGGCGTGCGCGCCCCACGGCTCGTCCTCGGGCAGTTCGTCGCCGGCGGCGCGGGCGGCGATCGCGGCGCCGGCGATCCGGGCCTGGTACTTGCCCTGGTGGGTGAGGAGGGCACGGTGGTTGACGTCGCCGACCGCGTACAGCCAGTCGGTGCCGGGGACCCGCAGGCTGTCGTCGGTCTCCAGCCAGATGCCGGGCTTCAGGCCGACGGTGTCCAGGCCGATGTCGTCGGTGCGCGGGGCGCGGCCGGTGGCGAAGAGGATCTCGTCGGCCTCGATACGGTCGCCGGAGCCGGTGACGGCCACGACAGTGCCGTTCTGCCTGCTGACGGACTCCACGGAGGTGCCGGTGCGCACGTCGGCGCCCGCCTCGGTGAGGGCCTCGGCGACGAGTTCGCCGGCGAACGGCTCCATCCGGTTGAGCAGGCCCTTGCCGCGCACCAGGAGCGTGACCTGGGTGCCGAGTCCCTGCCACGCGGTGGCCATCTCGGCGGCGACCACTCCCCCGCCGACCACGATCAGCCGCCCCGGCACCGCCTTGGCACTGGTGGCCTCCCGGCTGGTCCACGGCTTGACGTCGGCGAGGCCGGGCAGGTCGGGCAGCTGGGCGCTGCTGCCGGTGCACACGACGACCGCGTGCCGGGCGGTCAGGGTGCGGCGCGTGCCGTCGGGCGCGGTCACCTCGACGGTGCGGGGGCCGGCGAGGCGGCCGTGTCCGCGGTACAGGGCGGCGCCGATGCCCTCAAGCCAGCCGACCTGGCCCTCGTCGTTCCAGTCGGAGGTCTCGTAGGTGCGGTGGGCGAGCACCTCTGCCGCGTCCAGCGGGCCCTGCACGGCGCGGCGCAGGCCCGGGGTGCGGCGGGCGTCGGCGTGGGCGATGACCGGACGCAGCAGGGCCTTGCTGGGCATGCACGCCCAGTAGGAGCACTCGCCGCCGACGAGTTCGCTCTCCACGACCGCGGTGGTGAGGCCGGCCGCGCGGGTGCGGTCCGCGACGTTCTCCCCCACGGGTCCGGCACCGAGCACCACGACGTCGTACGCGATCGTTTCCGTTTCCGTCATGGGGTCAGTCTGGTGGGTGGCGGGCGTGCGGGCCACAGAACCGTTCGATCGGGGCGCGGGTGTGCGCCGTCGGGACACAGGTGTGCGCCCTGGCCACATGGGTACGTGCGCGGAATACGCACGTCGTCGGCAGTGTTGTGCCGATGCTCGCCCCCCGACACCAGGAATGAGGGATGCAGGCCATGAGCAGCACCGTGGAGCTCACCAAGGAGAACTTCGACCAGATGGTCACGGACAACGATTTCGTCCTGATCGACTTCTGGGCGTCCTGGTGCGGCCCGTGCCGTCAGTTCGCGCCGGTGTACGAGAAGGCCGCGGAGGAGAACCCGGACCTGGTGTTCGGCAAGGTGGACACGGAGGCGCAGCCCGAGCTGGCGGCGGCCTTCCAGATCCAGTCGATTCCGACGCTGATGATCGTGCGCGACCAGGTCGCGATCTTCGCCCAGCCGGGTGCCCTGCCGGAGGCCGCGCTCACGGACGTCATCGGTCAGGCCCGCAAGCTCGACATGGACGAGGTGCGCAAGTCGATCGCGGCCCAGGAGGGCCAGGGCCAGGCGGAGCAGCAGTAGGGCTTCGGGGCTCGTCCACAGCGCGGGAGGAGCCTTCGGCCGGGACGGGGGCGCCCGGGCCGAAGGCTCCTTTTTCTGTGCCTCACTTTCCCGCCCGTGCATGCCCCTCAGCTGGAGTCGCGGTGCACCACCGTGGCTCCGACCACGTTGTGGATGCCGGGTGCGGCGCCCGGCTCGCGGACCGCGCGGTCGACCAGTTCGGCGAGGTCGCGGCCGGACGGCAGTTCGATGTGGACGGTGCTCAGCCGCGGCCGCAGCAGCCGGCCGAGCATCAGGTCGTCGGCGCCGACGACCGCCGTCTCCTCGGGCACGCGCACACCCTCGTCCTGCAGCGCGCGCATCAACAGCATCGCGTACTCGTCGTTGTAGGCGAACACGGAGTCCAGGCCGAGCCCGCGCCAGCGCGCCGCGAGCCGCGCGGCGGGTTCCTCCTCGTAGGCGAGGGGCAGTGCGGTGACCGTGGCGTCGGTGCCCCGCAGAGCGCGCCGGGCGCCTTCCAGGCGGGGGCGTGAGAAGGACTCCAGGCCCGCTTCCTCGGGGACGACGACGCCGATCCGGCGCCGGCCGCGGGCGTACAGATGGGTGGCCGCGGCATGGCCGACGCCCTCGTGGTCGAGCAGCAGGGCGTGGGCGCCCTCGACGGCCTCGGAGCCGAGCGTGAGCACCGCGCGTGCGCCGGCCCGCTTGAGGACGGCGACGCCGTCGGGGCCGAGGCCGGTGCCCGGGACGAGGACGGCGACGGGGCGCAGTTCCGCCCAGGCGCGGGCGGCGTCGTCGCCCTGCGCGCCGGCCGTGCCGTACTGCACGACCGTGTAGTCGAGGCGGCCGAGCGCCCACTGGAGTTCGTTGAGGAAGCGGCTGTAGAGCGGGCCGGCCGGGATGGCCGGGGCGGGCATCAGGACGATGCGGCTGTGGCCGGCGCGCAGGCTGCGGGCGGCCGCGTGCGGGACGTAGCCGAGTTCCTTTGCGGCCTCGTGCACCCGGCGGCGGGTGGCGTCGCTGATCCGTACGGAGCTGGTGTTGTTCAGCACGTAGGAGACGGTCGCGCGTGAGACGCCGGCCAGCCGTGCGACATCGGCGCTCGTGGGGGCGGAGCGGGGTGCGGGCGACGCGGGCGGGGGCGTGTTCGGTATCTGCACCATGACGGTACGCATCTTGGCAGAAGCGGACGGGACCCTCCTGGGCGGGGCAGCGCGCCACAGCCCCACGAACGCGTTCGTACCGAACTTGTTCGTAACGAACATGTTCGGTACGGTGGAGTCATGACCGACCGTCCCGACACCTCCCGGAGCCGCCGCGAGCGCCCGGCCAAGCCCGCCCTCACCCGCGACGGCATCGTGGCCGCGGCGGTGGCGATCCTGCGCGCCGAGGGCCTGCAGAAGGTCACCATGCGGCGGCTCGCCCAGGAACTCGACACCGGCCCGGCCTCGCTCTACGTCTACGTGCGCAACACCGCGGAACTGCACGCGGCCGTCCTCGACGAACTCCTCGGCACCATCGGCCCGGCGCCGTCGCAGGGCTCGTGGCGGGAGCGGCTGGAGGGGGTGCTGACCGCGTACACCGCGATGCTGTTCGAGCACCCGGGCCTGGCCCGCAGCGCGCTCACCGCCCGGCCGAGCGGCCCGCACTACCTGAACCTGATCGAGGCCCTGCTGACGCTGCTCGACGAGGGCGGTGTACCGCCCGAGCGAGCCGCCTGGGGCGTGGACCTGCTGCTCCAGCACGCCACCGCGACCGCCGCCGAGCACGCGGAAGACGACGGCTCCGCCACCGCCTGGGCCGCCCTCACCCAGGCCCTGCGCGGCGCCTCCCCGCAGACGCACCCGCACCTCGCCGCCCTCGCCGGGCCCCTGCTGTCGGGAGCGCCCGAGGCCCGCCTGTCCTGGGGGTTCCAGGCGCTGATCAGCGGCATCGCGCAGACCGCCGTACCGGACGAGACCAGCTGAACCAGCAGAGGAGACCGAAGATGACCCTCCCCCACCACCCCATAGCCGTCGTCGGCGCGGGGCTCGGCGGGCTCGCGCTCGCCCGCGTCCTGCACGTGCACGGCATCGAGGCCGCCCTGTTCGACCTGGACGACTCCCCCGCCGCGCGCACGCAGGGCGGCATGCTCGACATCCACGAAGAGTCCGGACAGGTCGCGCTGCGCGCCGCGGGGCTGCACGAGGAGTTCTCCGCTCTCGTCCACCCCGGTGGGCAGGCCCTGCGGGTCCTGGACAAGGACGCCGTGGTCCACCGGGAGGAGCCGGACGACGGCACCGGCGGTCGGCCCGAGATCGACCGCGGCGACCTGCGCGACATGCTGCTGCGCTCCCTTCCCGGGGGCACGGTGCGCTGGGGCGCCAAGGTCACCGGTGCGCGGGCCCTGGGCGGTGGGCGGCACGAGGTGACGCTCGCCGACGGCACGGCGTTCACCACCGACCTCCTGGTGGGCGCCGACGGGGCCTGGTCGCGGATACGGCCGCTGCTCTCGAACGCCCGGCCGGCCTACACCGGCGTGTCCTTCGTGGAGGTCGACCTGCCGGAGGCGGACGTACGGCATCCGGCGAGCGCCAAGGTCGTCGGCGGCGGCATGCTGTTCGCGCTCGGCGCCGGGCGCGGCTTCCTCGCCCACCGCGAGAGCGACGGCAGCCTGCACGTGTACGTCGCCGTCGAGACCGGCGAGGAGTGGCCGGCCGGGGTGGACTTCACCGACTCCGCGGCGGCCAAGGCGTACGTCCTGGCGGAGTTCGCCGGCTGGGATCCCTCGCTGCGCGCGCTGATCGCCGACGCGGAGGGACCGCTGGTGCCGCGCCGGATCCACGCACTGCCGGTCGGCCACCGCTGGCCGCGGGTGGCGGGGGTGACGCTGCTCGGCGACGCGGCGCATCTGATGTCGCCGTTCGCGGGCGAGGGCGCCAACCTGGCGCTGCTCGACGGTGCGGAACTCGGCCTGGCGCTCGCCGCACACCGCGGGGACGTCGAGGCGGCGCTCGCGGCGTACGAGGAGGCGCTGTTCCCGCGCAGCGAGGCCGCGGCGGCCGACTCCGCGCGCAGCGGCCGGCTGCTCTTCCGGCCGGACGCGCCGCGCGGGCTGGTGGAGATGTTCACGGCGCACGACTGAGCCGGGGGCTAAGGAGCCGGGGGCTCGGCGCCGCACGAAGGCCGGGGGCTCGGCGACGCAGGGAGCCGGGACCCAGGCGGCGCGGTACGCGAGGAGCCGGGACCACCCCTGCAGCGGCACGCGAGCCGCCGAGTCCGGACCCCCCTATCAGCGCCCGGCGTCCGGCCGAACCCGGCTCAGCCGCGCGGCTCGGTGCGGGTGACGCGGTCGACGAGGTCCACCCAGCTCGCCTCCAGCCGCTCGACGGGCATCCGGCACTGCCGGGTCAGGTGGTGGACCAGGGACGGGCTGAGCTGGCCCATCAGCGCGTGCGCCAGCAGCTCGGTGTCGGCGTCCGGGGCCGCCTGGCGCAGCAGCAGGGCGACGTGGCTGTGCAGCACCCGGCGCGGCGGCACGACATAGCGGCGGTCGGGGCTCGGCTCGGCAGCCAGCTCCAGTTCCAGCTCGGCGACGGTCCTGCGCAGCAGCGCGCATCCGAAGGCGCGCAGCCGCTCCACCGGCGGGGCGCCGGGACCGAGCGGCGGAGGGCCGGTGAGGAACGCGGCCTGGAACTTGCGCTCGGAGTGGTCCAGGAGCGCGGTCAGCAGTCCGGTGCGGTCGCCGAAGCGCCGGAAGACGGTGCCCTTGCCGACGTTGGCCGCGGCGGCCACGGCCTCCATCGTGACCCCGGCCACGCCGTGCTCGGCGATCAGCCGGGCGGCGGCGTCGAGGAGCTTGGCTCGGTTGCGGGCGGCGTCGGCGCGCAGGCACGGCTCGTCGGCGGCTCCGAGGGTGAGCAGTTCGGGCGCGCCGTCGGTCTCCTGCGGGTGCGGAACGGGTGGCAGGGGCACGGACATGAACTCAGCGTAA
Source organism: Streptomyces sp. NPDC014006 (assembly GCF_043088925.1). Taxonomy (NCBI): domain Bacteria; kingdom Bacillati; phylum Actinomycetota; class Actinomycetes; order Kitasatosporales; family Streptomycetaceae; genus Streptomyces; species Streptomyces sp. NPDC014006. Next base: position 86,759 of record NZ_JBICAJ010000005.1, read on the forward strand.
AGCATGGGAATGAAACTGGACCCTGGTCCGGTTAGGGTGATAAAAATAAACGGACCCCGGTCCGCATCTTGACAACAGTGTTTCAGCAGCCCTTGGAGTTCTCATGTCCGTTCGTATCCTCGCTCTCGTCGGCAGCCTGCGCGCCGGTTCGCACAACCGTCAGCTCGCCGAGGCCGCCGTCAAGCTCGCCCCCGAGGGCGCCGAGGTCGTGGTGTTCGAGGGCCTGGCCGAGATCCCGTTCTACAACGAGGACATCGACGTGGAGGGCAACGTCCCCGCCCCCGCCGCCGAGCTGCGCGCGGCCGCCCAGGCCGCCGACGCCTTCCTGCTGTTCTCGCCGGAGTACAACGGCACCATCCCGGCCGTTCTGAAGAACGCCATCGACTGGCTGTCGCGTCCGTACGGCGCCGGTGCCTTCGGCGGCAAGCCGGTGGCCGTCATCGGCACCGCCTTCGGCCAGTACGGCGGCGTGTGGGCGCAGGACGACACCCGCAAGGCCGTCGGCATCGCGGGCGGCAAGGTGATCGAGGACATCAAGCTGTCCATCCCCGGTTCGGTGACCCGCTTCGCCGAGACCCACCCAGTGGACGACGCCGAGGTCGCCGCGCAGCTGACCGAGGTCGTCGCCCGTCTGCACGGCCACGCGGGCGAGGCCGTCGCCGCCTGACACCGGGGCGCTTCGCACCCTCGCACCTCCCGGTCCTCACGGTGAAGGGGCGGCAGCTCACGGGCTGCCGCCCCTTCGTCGTTTCCCCGGTACTCCCCCAGTCGGCGGTGGTCGGGAGTCCCCGCACCTCGCGCACAGCGCTCACACCCCGGGCCGCTCGATGATCCGGTCAGCGGCGGGAGAGCGCCAGCACGCTCAGGCCGAACATCAGCACGCCCAGCGGAAGGTGGACCGAGGGCACGTGCGCGATGCCGAGCACGACCTGGACCGAGGCCAGCACGAGGAATCCCGACGCGTGCCAGATGGGCCGGGGCGAGTTGCCGCCCGGCTTCCACGCCAGCACCGCGGCGAGCACGTACAGCATCGACGCCGCGTACATCACCCGGGCTCCGACACTGTGCAGCGTCTCTCCGTAGGAGGCGGTCAGCAGCAGCCCGGCGGAGACGGCCTGAAGGAAGATCGTCAGGGTCTGCACGGCGATCGCGGCCCTCAGGAACGAGGATGTGCGTCGGGCGTTCGCCGTCACCTCGGTGGCCATGGCGGGGTCCCCCTTCTTCTCCGCCCTCGGGCGGTGGATCGATAAGGTCTCGTCAAGCCCGACGACGCGGGCCTGCGGAAGGTAAGGCGAGGGGGCGGCCGCACGGATGGGGACTGTCGGGAACGGCACCGAGGAGACAGCCGGCGAGCGAGGGCAACTGATCAACGTCGCCTACCGGTTGCTCGGTTCACTGGCCGAGGCCGAGGACGCCGTACAGGAGGCCTACGCACGCTGGTACGGACTGCCGCGCAGCCGGCGGGAGGAGATCGTGTCCCCCGGCGCCTGGCTGACGACGGTGACCGGCCGCGTCTGCCTGGACGTGCTCGGCTCGGCGCGGGCCCGCCGGGAACGCTATGTCGGCGCGTGGCTGCCCGAGCCGCTGCCCGACCGCGCCGAGCGGGACCGCCCGGCAGGCGGCACCGGCACCGCCGGGCCCGCGGACCCCGCCGACCAGATCGTCCTGGACGAGTCGGTGACCATGGCCTTCCTCGTCGTCCTGGAGTCGATGACGCCCGCCGAGCGGGTGGCGTTCGTCCTGCACGACGTCTTCCGCTACCCGTTCGCAGAGATCGCCGGCGTACTCGACCGGAGCCCGGCGGCCTGCAAGCAGCTGGCCTCGTCCGCCCGGCGGCGGGTGAGCACGGCGCGCCCTCCTGTGACGGCGACCACCGGTCGGGCCGACGTGGTGCGGCACGTCAAAGAGGCATGGCAGAGCAAGGACATCGCGGCCCTCGTCGGTCTCCTCGACCCGGGCGCCGTGATGACCGCCGACGGCGGCGGCATGGTCGGTACCGTCCTGCGCCCGATCGAGGGCGGCGCGCGCATCGCCCAGTACATGGCCGCCATCGCCGACAAGGCCCCGGACCTGGAACTCCTGGAGCGGTCGGTCAACGGCATGCCGGGGCTGGTGGCCCGACGCGCGGGCGTCGTCGCGACCGTGGCCGCCTTCGACGTCTCCGACGGACGCGTCACCCGGATCTGGGTGGTCCGCAATCCGGAGAAACTGCGCCGGTGGGTTGAGAACTGACGATGTGTCCGGCCGGCGCCGGGGGCTTCGTACGGCCGTCCAGGCGATCTCTCCCCTTGGTCCGGTTGTTCCGTCATTTCTTGGGAAAGTCTTGGCACGCCGCTGGGAACCCGCACACCGTGCCATGGCCTCGCGCACGCCAGACGCAAGGGTGCAATGCGCACAAGAGGACCGCGCGCAGAAGCCGGACGAGGCCGGGACTTTCCATTCCCTTGAACCTTTGTTGGGTGTTCCTGGAATGTTCGTGATCACCGGCCCGCCGACGCGGTGATCTCCCTGTGAGAATCAGCCCGTTTCTGTTGGCTCCGTCACAAACGGAGTGTCAGAGAGGAAGCTGATGAAGCGTCACAGACCCAGGGGCTACGGCAGACCTGGAGGAAACAGACTCCGGACGTCTCAGCTGCGCCGGACAGCGATCAGCGTGGTCATGCTGCTCGCCGCGGAGACCGCCCTGCTGTCGCAGAACACGGGAGTCGCCTTCGGCGGGGACACCGCCACCGCGGTGGCCACCAGCGAACAGCAGCCGCACACCGCGGCGTTCGGTCCCGCCGAGGCGCAGGACGAGGCGTCGGCGATGCTGATGGCGCGCCTGCAACACCGGAAGATCGAGGTGCTGTCGGCGCGCACGGCGGATTCGTCGACGTACGCCCTGCCCGGCGGGCAGGTGCGGAGCGAGATATACGCCGGTCCGGTGCGGGTGAAGCAGGGTTCGGTGTGGAAGAGCATCGACACCGCCCTCGCCGACACCGGGGCCGATCTGACGCCGAGGGCCGCCGCGGCGGATGTCGCGGTCTCCGACGGCGGGGATCAGCGGCTGGCGTCGGTGCGTCGGGGCAAGGCGTCCTTCGGGCTCGGCTGGCAGAGCAGCCTGCCCGCGCCGGTGGTGAAGGGCAACACGGCCGCCTACCGGCTCGGCGGCGGGCAGACCCTGTCCGTCACCGCGCTCGCGCAGGGCTTCTCGGAGGACATCCAGCTCACCCAGCGGCCGAGCGGTGACACCGTCTCCTACCGGATTCCGCTGGATCTGGCCGGGCTGAAGCTGTCCCAGGCCGCTTCCGGGCACCTGCTGCTGAAGGACGGCTCGGGCAAGCTGGTCGCCGAGGCGCCGGCGCCCATGATGTGGGACGCGTCCAAGGACCCGGCCTCGGGTGAGTCCGCGCACCGGCAGCACGTGACGACGCGGATCGAGACCGGCGCCGACGGCAGGCAGACCCTGGTCCTCACCCCGGACCAGGGCTTTCTCGCCAAGGCCACCTACCCGGTGACGGTCGACCCGACCACGACGCTCGCGGTCACGACCGACACCTGGGTGCAGAACCCGGACTACCCGGACTCACAGGTCTCCTCCGAGGAGCTGAAGTCCGGTACGTACGACGGCGGCACCGACACCGCCCGCTCGTATCTGAAGTTCGATGTGTCGAAGCTGGCGGGCAAACAGGTCACGGCGGCAACGATGTCGCTGTACAACTACTACTCGGCGACCTGTTCCACCTCCGGCGCCGCCACCCAGGCCAGACGGATCACCTCCACCTGGTCCTCGTCGTCGATCACCTGGGGCGCGCAGCCGTCGACCACGACGACGGACATGGCGACCAACACCGGGCACTGGGGCTATTCGTCGTCCTGCCCGGCGGCGTGGTCGAACTGGAACCTCCAGGCGATGGTGCAGTCGTGGGCCAACGGCACCACGAACTACGGCATCCAGCTGCGCAGCGCCGACGAGGCGGACTCCACCACCTGGCGCCGCTTCCGCTCGGCGAACTACTCCACCGCCGGGTACGCGCCGAAGCTGTCGGTGACCTACAACTCCTACGCCACCGCCACCTCGGCGGCGATCTCGCCGAACTTCCCCAACCCCTACAACGGCAAGACATACGTGACCTCGCTGACGCCGACGCTGGCGGCGAAGGTCACCGACCCCGACGGTTCCACGGCCTCGGCGCAGTTCGAGGTCACCGCGGACCCGGCGTACGCGGACACCACCTACACCTACACGGGCACCTCGCCCGCGGTGGCCTCGGGGGCGACCGCGAAGCTGACGGTCCCGTCGGCTAACGCGTTCCCCGCGGGCAAGCACCTGCGCTTCCGTGTCCGGGCCTACGACGGGACGGACTTCGGATCCTGGTCGGGCTACAGCACCTTCGTGCTGAACACGGCCCTACCGGCCGCACCGACGCTCTCCTGCACGCCGTACAGCGAGAACACGTGGACGGCGACCAGTGACAGCGGGGCGACCTGCACCCTGGACACCTCGGCCACGGACGGCATGGGTTACTACTGGGGCCTGGACGACTCCTCGGTGCCCAACCGGGTGTACGACACCACCGACGGCACCGGCGGCGACCCGCTGACGATCACGATCAAGCCGGGCGAGGACTGGCACAAGCTCTACGCCAAGACCGTCGACTCCGGCGGCAACCTCTCCACCTCCGCCACCGCCTACGCCTTCGGCGTCGGTGACGGGGCCGGGCTGCTCACCCCGGGCGACGGCGACAGCGCGGCCCGCCGCGTCAGCCTGACCGCCACCGGCAAGCCCACCTACACCGGCGTCACCTACCAGTACCGGCGCGGCGAGACCGACACCTGGCACGACGTACCGGTCGCCCATGTCACCAGGTCCGCCGACGGTTCCGCCGTCTCCGCGTGGCCGCTCGCCGTGACCAACGGCTCCCCCGCCGCGCTGACCTGGGACGTCACCACGTCCCTCGCGGAGGACGGCCCGGTCGACATCCGGGCGGCGTTCACCGACGGTGCCACCACCGCCTACGCGCAGCCGCACACCATCACCGTCGACCGCAACGCCGGCACCGCGCCCAGCGAGGAGGTCGGTCCCGGCTCGGTCAACAGCCTCACGGGCGACTACACGCTGTCGGCCACGGACGCCTCCGGCTTCGACCTGTCCGTGACCCGCACGGCCTCCTCACGCCGCCCCACCGCCGGTGCGGACGCGGAGGGCCAGGCCGCGATCTTCGGTCCGCAGTGGACCTCCGGCACGACTGCCGAGATCACCGACTCCGACTGGGCCTACGTCCGCAAGACCTCGGCCACCTCGGTGGCGCTGGTCGACGTCGACGGCGACGGGACCGGGTTCACCGCGACCTCGTCCGGCGGCTGGAAGCCCGAGCCGGGCTCGGAGGACCTGACCCTGACCGGGTCGCTGACCGGCAGCTTCACCCTGAAGGACGACGAGGGCACCACGACCACCTTCGCCAAGGTGGACCCGGCGGCCACGACCTGGCAGGTCTCCAGCACCTACCTGCCCACCGACAACTCCACCACCAAGGTGGTCTCGGAGAAGGTCACCGTCGGCACGAACACCCTGGCCCGGCCCAAGTACGTCATCGCGCCCACCACGGCCGTGACCGCGGCCGGCTGCCAGACCACACCGGCGACCAAGGGCTGCCGGATGCTGGAGTTCGTCTACGCGGCCTCCACCACCGCCACGTCCACCGCGCTCGGCGACTACACCGGCCAGGTCAAGCAGATCAAGCAGTGGGCGACCGACCCGGGCGCCGCGGCCGCGACGGCCACCGTGGTGGCGCAGTACGCCTACGACTCCTCCGGGCGTCTGCGCGAGGAGTGGGACCCGCGGATCAGCCCCGCGCTGAAGACCGCGTACACCTACGACTCCGCCGGCCGTGTCGCCACCCTGACCCCGCCGGGCGAGCTGGCCTGGACGTTCACCTACGGCAAGGCCGGCAACGCCGCCACCGCCGGTGACGGCATGCTGCTCAAGGCATCCCGCCCGAACCTCACGCAGGGCACCAAGAACACCACGGACGGCACCAACGCCGTCACCAGCGTCGTCTACGACGTCCCGCTGACCGGCACCAAGGCGCCGTATGCGATGGGTACGTCGGACGTCGCCGCCTGGGGTCAGAGCGATGTCCCCTCGGACGCCACCGCGGTGTTCCCGGCCGACTCCGTCCCGCTGTCCAACACCGGCTCCAACCTGGCAGCGACCGACTACAGGCGGGCCACGGTCACCTACACCGACGCCTCCGGCCGTGAGGTCGACTCCGCCGAGCCGGGCGGTCACCTCACCACCACCGAGTACGACCGCTTCGGCAACACGATCCGTGAACTGACCGCCGCCAACCGGGAGCTGGCCCTGGCCACCAGCGGCGCCGGCCAGGCCGAGCAGGTGGCGCTGAGCATCGACCAGCTCACCTCTGCCGACCGCGCCGAGCTCCTGTCCACCCGCTCGGTGTACTCCGCCGACGGCCTGCGCCAGACGGAGGAGTTCGCGCCGCTGCATCTGGTGACCCTCGCCGGCACGCTCAAGGCCCCCACCGGGGGCACCGACCTGCCCGCCGGCACCCAGGTCGCCGCGCGCCAGCACACGGTGAGCGCCTACGACGAGGGCCGTCCCACCGACGGCACGGCCACCATCGCCAACCAGGCCACCACCACCAGTGTGGGCGCCCATGTCGACGGCTATGCCTCGGACGCGGAGGTGCGCACGACCAAGAACGAGTACGACTGGGTGAAGGGCCTGCAGACGGCCACCGTCACGGATCCGTCGGGTCTGGCGCTGAGGACGACCACGTCGTACGACGCCCAGGGACGGGTCATCAAGACGACCCTGCCGAAGTCGTCCGGCACGGACGCGGGCGCCACCGTCACCACCTACTGGTCGGCCACCGGCACCGGTGCCTGCAACGGCCGCCCCGAATGGGCCGACCTGGTGTGCTCCACCGGCCCCGCCGGCACCATCGCCAATGGCGGATCCAACCCCGCCCAGCTGCCCACCAGGACCGTCGAGTACGACCGCTGGGGCAACACCGCCAAGATCACCGAGACGGCGAACTCCGTCACCCGGACGTCGAGCAACACCTACGACGCGGCCGGCCGTCTCGCCACGACGTCCGTGACCGGCGGCGTGGGCACGGCGGTGCCGGACACCACCACCACCTACGACCCCGCCAGCGGTGACGTCGCCACGGTCACCTCGAACGGCCAGACCATCACCCACACCCACGACGCCCTCGGCCGGGAGATCTCTTACGCCGACGGCTCCGGAAACACCGCCACCACCGGCTACGACGCCCTCGGGCGACCGGTGAAGACCACCGACTCCGCCCCGTCCACCACCACCTACACCTACGACACCGCCAAGGACCCGCGCGGCCTGGAGACCTCCCGCACCGACTCGGTCGCGGGCACCTTCGCCGCGGCCTACGACGCCGACGGCGACCTGGCCACCCAGTCCCTGCCCGGCGGATACACCCTGGCCATCGGCCAGGACGAGACCGGCGCGACCACCTCGCGCACCTACACCAAGGACAGCGACGGCACCACCGTCGCCTCCGACACCGTCGACGAGACGATCCACGGCCAGGTCGTGGCCGACGCGAACACCGCGGGCCGCAGCCGCAGCCGCAGCTACGTCTACGACGCGACCGGACGCCTCACCCGCGCCGACGACACCGACCCGGACGGAGCCTGCACCCGCCGCGACTACACCTTCGACGACAACACCAACCGCACCGCACTCGCCGTCGCCCGCGCCGACGTCGGCGCGGCCTGCACCTCCACCGGCGCGGCCACGACGTCGTACGCCTACGACAGCGCGGACCGACTGGTGACCGCCGGCACGGTCTACGACGCCTTCGGTCGCACCACCACCCAGGCCACAGGTGCAGTGATCGACTACTACGCCGACGACCTCGTCCGCCGGCAGACCTCCGGCACCAGCCGGCAGACCTGGAACCTGGACGCGGCCGGCCGCCTCGCCACCTGGACCACCGAAACCCAGGGCACCGACGGCACATGGACCCAGACCGGGGCCAAGACCGACCACTACGGCGCCGACGGCGACAGCCCCGACTGGATCCAGGAGAGCGCCGGAGCCGTCTCACGCAACGTCCAGGGCATCGGCGGCGACCTCGGTGCCGTCACCAGCGCCACCGGTGACACGGTGCTGGAACTGACCGACATCCACGGCGATGTGACGGTCCAGCTTCCGCTGGACGCCACCCAGGCGCCCACCGCGTTCGCCTACGACGAGTACGGCAACCCCGAGGGCGACGCCACCGCGGCCCGCTACGGCTGGCTCGGCGGCAAGCAGCGCTCCAGCGAGACGGTCACCGGCGCCACCCTCATGGGAGTACGCCTCTACGACCCGACCACCGGACGCTTCCTCAGCGTGGACCCGGAGCCGGGTGGCAACGCCAACGCCTACGAGTACTGCAACGGCGACCCGCTCAACCGCTACGACCTCGACGGCAGGTGGGGCTGGTTCAAGAAGCTGAAGCGCAAGTTCAACCGCTGGTCCGCCAACGCGTTGGGCTGGGGCCTGTCCAAGGTCGGCAGCCACTACCTCGGCTACCGCTGCTCCTACCGGTACGGCCTGCGGGTGTGCCGGGGCGGTTACCTGCTGCACGCGCGCGGCGGGACGACCCTCGGCAACACGTACTTCACCTCGAACAACCGGAAGTACATCACGCGCAACCGGATCCGCCACGAGAAGCGGCACGTCCGGCAGTGGCGGCGCTACGGGCTCGGGTTCATGTTCCGGTACATGCGCGCGGGGCGGAACCCCTGCCACAACCGGTACGAGCGCCAGGCCAACCTGAGGTGGGGTGGATACAAGTGCTGATCCGCCGGGCAGCCTGCCGTGCGGTTCTGATCGGGGCGCTCGCCCTGCTCGGGTCGGGGTGCGGGCTGTTGCCGTCGGATCCGGCGGACACACCCCTGTTCGGTGCGCGGGCCGAAGGGGAGACGATCGTCGTCAGGCTCCCCCTCTGTGCCACGGACACCGTGCGGCGGATCGATGTCTTCGACTTCGACGACACGCGCGAGACGCCGCGGACCGTGTGGTGGGCCTCCGATCCGGTGACGCCCTCGGCGAAGCGGGGAGTCGTCACGCTGTGGTCGGGAGAGGGGTTCGCGCATCACGCCGGCACGCCGGCCGCGATCCCCGAGCACCTGGATCTCGGCTACACGGATCCCTCGGGTGACGGCCGCGGCGATGTCCTCGACCTGCCCGCGATCAGCAAGGCCACGCTGAGAACCGGCGAGTACTGGACCAGCGACGGCACCAAGACCGCCGAGCAGATCGACGCGCAACTCGGCTGCCACGGCGGTAAGTGAACCAAGCACCGACGGCCCCCTCGGAGACTCTCCGAGGGGGCCGTCCCATTGCCATGCCGCCCTCTTGACGGTGGCACACGAGCGGTGCGAGCGTCTACGCGGGAATTTTTATCGATACAAAACCCAGGGAGCCCCCGTGCCCACCGCCACCGCCGTCGTCAACCTCGACCTCGAAGGCCCGCGCATCAGCCGCCACTTGTACGGCCATTTCGCCGAGCACCTCGGCCGCTGCGTCTACGGCGGCTTCTGGGTGGGCGAGGACTCCCCGATCCCGAACGCGGGCGGCATCCGGCTCGACGTCGTCGAGGCCCTGCGCGCCCTGGACATCCCCAACCTGCGCTGGCCGGGCGGCTGTTTCGCCGACGAGTACCACTGGAAGGACGGCATCGGTCCGCGCGAGCAGCGGCCCCGGATGGTCAACACGCACTGGGGCGACGTCGAGGAGAACAACCACTTCGGCACCCATGAGTTCATGGTGCTGTGCGAACTGCTCGGCGCCGAGCCGTACATCAGCGGCAACGTGGGCAGCGGCACCGTGCGGGAGATGAGCGAGTGGGTGGAGTACCTCACCCGCGACGGCGACAGCCCCATGGCGCGGCTGCGCAGGGCCAACGGCCGCGAGGAGCCGTGGCGGGTGCGTTTCTGGGGCATCGGCAACGAGACCTGGGGCTGCGGCGGCAACATGCGCGCCGAGTACTCCGCCGATCTGGCCCGGCAGTACGCGACGTACTGCCGCGACCACGGGGACAACACGCTGTACCGGATCGCCTCGGGCGCCCGCGACGACGACTACAAATGGACCGAGACGCTGATGCAGCAAATCAGCTGCTTCGGCTGCGAGGCCACGCCGCGCACCTTCTTCCAGGGTGTCTCCGTGCACTACTACACCCTCGGCGGACCGTGGGAGGCCAAGGGCAGTGCGACCGGCTTCGGCACCGAGGACTACTACCGGACCATGGTCAGCGCCCGGCGGATCGACCGGATCCTCACCGGCCACTCCACGGTGATGGACGTCTACGATCCGGGGCGCAAGGTCGGGCTGGTGCTGGACGAGTGGGGCACCTGGTGGGACGTGGAGCCGGGCACCCACCCCGGCTTTCTGTTCCAGCAGAACACTCTGCGCGACGCGCTCGTGGCGAGCACACACTTCGACATCTTCCACAAGCACGCGGCCCGGCTGGCCATGGCGAACATCGCGCAGACCGTGAACGTCCTGCAGGCGATGCTCCTCACGGACGGGGACGCGCTGGTGACGACCCCGACCTACCACGTCTTCGAGATGAACAAGGGCCACCAGGACGCCACGTCGCTCACCGTCCATCTGCGGGCGCCCGGTGCCCGCCGCCGCGTGGGCGACGCGGAGCTGGAGACGCTGTCCGCGTCGGCCAGCGTCAAGGACGGCACGGTGCTGTTCTCGCTGACCAACCTGGACGCCGAGGAGAGCGCAGAGATCACGCTCGACCTGCGCGGCGGCGGCATCGGCGAGCCTGTCGCCCGGTTGCTGACCGCCGACCGGCTCCAGGCGCACAACACCCCGCAGGCGCCGTGTCAGGTCGCGCCAAGACCGTTCGACGCGCTGAAGGCCGTAGACGGAGGGCTCGTTCTCACTCTGCCGCCGCACTCGTTCGTCACGGTCCGGGCCCCGCTGGCGAGCCGGTGACCTGCCCCCTTCGGCCGAGCATCTCCTGCCGTACGGCTGGGACACGGTGGCCGTGGACCTCCAGTGGTACGAGCCGACCGTCCGCGCACGGGGCGAGGCTCTATCGTCTGGGCTGGGGACATGGACGAGGAGTGAGAGCGGCGTGGCGACGATCCAGGACGTGGCGAGGGCGGCCGGTGTCTCCGCGATGACCGTCTCCAATGTGATGAACGGGCGTCCCCATGTGCGCCCCGCGACCCGGGAGAAGGTGCTCGCGGCGATGGACCGGCTCGACTACCGCGTCAACGTCGCCGCCCGCAATCTGCGCAAGGGCCGCACCGGCACGATCGGTCTCGCCGTGCCGGGAATCAACCAGCCCTACTACGGCATCCTGGCCGACGCCCTGATCGGCGCGGCCGCCCGGTACGGCCTGCGCGTGAGCATCGAGCAGACCGGTGCCTCCCGGGAGGGCGAGCTGGAGGCGCTGGCGCTGTCCCGCAACCGGCTGTACGACGGGCTGATCCTCGCCACCGCCGGCATGGGCCCGGCCGACGCCGAACGGCTGCGCACCGACCACCCGGTGGTCATCCTCGGCGAGCGCATCTTCGGCGGTCCCGTGGACCACGTGGCCATGCCCAACGCGGCGGCGGCGCGGGCCGCGACCGCGCATCTTCTTCAGCGGGGCTGTCGGCGCGTCGCCGTGCTGTGCGGGCCGGTGACCGAGGAGGCCGACGTCTCCAGCCTGCGGTACGCCGGTTACCGGCAGGCCCTCGACGAGGCCGGGCTGCCCGTCGATCCGGCGCTGGTGCGCGACAGTACGCAGCTCACCATGGCCGGGGGCGCGCGGGCGGTGCGGGCGCTGGTGGAGGCAGGGGTCGACTTCGACGGACTGTTCTGCGTCACGGACACGGTCGCCATGGGCGCGCTGCGCGGTCTGGCCGACGCGGGACTGCGGGTGCCGGAGCAAGTCAGGGTGATCGGGTTCGACAACGTGGCGGAGAGCGCGTATCTCGTGCCCTCCTTGTCCACCGTCGATCCGGACCACGAGGCGATGGCCGAGCGGGCGGTGGCGCTGCTGGTGCGGCGAATGGAGCGGGGCGGCTCCCCGGACGCGGCGCAGGAGTTCGTCGGTCCGTTCACGCTCGTGGTGCGGGAGTCGACCGGCGGCTGACGTCCCCTGTGTCCCGGCAGCGCAGGGTCGCCGGAGAATCCGCGCAGGAGTCTCACACGGACTGCACACAGCCTTTCAACAGTCTCGTTAGCGTGACTGGCCGTCCGTACCACCGTCAGGAAGACGCCGATGGATTACTGCTCCTCGTGCCGCCGCCACCTCAACGGCGCCCTGGTGTGCCCGGGGTGTGGCGCCTACGCGCCGGACATAGACCCGGGCCTCGACGCCGGTCCCACCGCCACGGCGCAGTCCGGAGAGCCGGTGAGCATCGCTCCGGCCCGGGAGCCGTGGGGCACCGCCCCGGGCCGGGAGCCGGTGAACACCGTGCCGATCGACCAGCCGTCGGGCGCCGCCGGGGTCTGGGAGCCGTCGGCCGCCGGTTCCGTCGCCGACGAGGCGGGCGCGCAGGACATCGCGTACGAGGGTGGTCCCGCGCCGTCGGGGCGGGCCGCGCGGCGCCGGCAGCGGGCCCGCTGGCAGAAGAACCGGCGCCGGGCGGCGGTCGCGACCGCTGTCGCGCTGGTCGGCGGTGGGCTGACGGTGGCCGCGATGGACCGCGGCTCCGGGGGCCGTGCGCAGGCCGCGACCACGCCGGACGAGCACACCATGAACGTCGCCGAGGAGCCGGCGCAGACCTACGCGCCTCCGGTGGCTCCCGAGCCGCGCCGCCCGGCCGGCCACTCGGCGCCGAGCCACGTGACACAGCCCACGACCCCGGTGCGGCAGCACACGGACAGCATCGCGACACCCGCCGCCGTACCGACGACCCCCGCCCGGCCGCAGTCCGCGGTCCCGGTGCAGCCGGTGATCCGCACCGCGCCGCTGGGGCACACCTCGGCCCCGCAGCCGTCCGGCGCCCCGGTCACCGACCCCGGCGGTACGTCCACGTCGGCGCAGCAGCCGTCGACGCCCGCCGGCTCCGGGAACGACACCGCGCCCGCTCCGGCGCCGTCGGCGACCTCGCCGTCGAACACGACGCCGTCACAGCAGCAGCTCTGCCTGCTCGTGGTGTGTCTCGGCTGACGGGCTCAGTGTCCATGCCGAGCCGTCACGAGGTGCGCCTGCACCGTATGGGCCGCTGGTGGGCCGTCGACATTCCGGGCCTGGACGCGCACACCCAGTGCCGCACGCTCGACGAGGCGGAGGACCTGGCGCGCGAGCTGCTCGCCCGGGCGCTGGGCACCGGACCGGAACAGGTCGCCGTGCACCTGGTGGTCCCGGAGCTGGCGCCCGAGCTGGACTCCGTGGCGGGGGCGCGCAGGCGCCGGGAGGCCGCGGTGGCCGCCGAACGGGAGGCGGTCACGACAGCCGTGCGCATCCTGGTCGAGACGCTGGGCGTCGGTCCGGGAGACGTGGGCCGGCTGCTGGGCCTGCCGCCGGACGAGGTCGCCCGCCTGACTCCGCGCCGCACCTCGGGCACGGCCCACCTCACCCGCGTGCCACCGCCGGGCATTCCCCGCCCGGACCGGCGTCCGGGCCCGCGCACGACCGCGCTCCGACGTTCGCAGAGTGTGCCTGGCCTGGGGCCCGCACCGCGCTGACGCGGCGCGCGGCCCTTGTGGAGTTCTGGGCACCCGGGTGGTTCGGCCCGTGGTCCGTCACTTGCCGTACGCCTGCTTCCAGCGCGCCCGGTGGCGGGCGTCGCCCTGGCCGTGGCCGCTCATCGCGCCGAGCGCCGGCAGGGCGGTGCCGTTGTGCCACAGGCCGAGCAGGTCGCGGTGGACGGCGAGGATGCCGTTGTGCCGGGCGAACTCCTCGGCGGGGCGGCTGAACCGGGTGGTGGTGACGAACACGGCGACCTCGGCGCCGAAATGCACCTTGGCGCCGAGCAGATCGCGCAGTTCGCGGCTGGCCACGGTGCGGCTGGGCGCGTACCGCTTGCACTGGACGACCATGGTGCGGCCGTCCGGCAGGCGCCCCATGACGTCGGCCCCGCCGTCGTAGGCGCCGCCGACGCGCCGCACACGCGTGCATCCGTCACGCCGGCACAGTGCGGCGATCAGTTCCTCGAACTCGCCGCCGGTCATGGCGTCGACGGTGGCGAGGCTGCGCCGGCCGGCTTCGACGGCCTGTTCGTGCCGCCACCGGCGGTCGGTCCGGCGCAGGCGTCGGTCGGTGCGCCACAGCCGGCAGCCGACCGCCGTGAGACCTCCGGCGAGCACCACGGCCAGGGCGTACGCCCAGCCGGCCGCCGCACCGGCCACCAGCAGGGCGGCGGCCAGGCCCGTGCCGTACGCCGTCGCCCCGCGCCCGCGAGCGGATCCGCCCCGTCCACGCCCAGCCGCCACACCGCCTCCTCTGCCGTCCGTACCGGCAGTGTGGGTGGGGCGGCGCGGCGGCAGTAGGTGCGCGTCGGCCAACTGTGCGTGCTCAGCCCACCGTTCGGTGCACGATGTGGCCGCCGGTCACGGTCAGCGGCACCGGGGCGTCGGCGACCTCGTCGGCGGGGGCGGTGACGGGATCGACGCCGAGCGCGGTCAGATCGGCGCGCAGCCCGACGGCGATACGGCCGGCGACGGTCTGTTCCCCGGCCGCGAGGGCGGCGTGGGTGGTGCAGCCCTGAAGTGCCTGGAGGCCCGTCAGCCCGGCCCGGTCGGAGGCGGCGCCGCGGGGCGCGCGGGCGGTGGCGAGGACGGCGCGGGCGTCGTAGTGGGCGATGGGCCAGTCCGAGCCGAGGGCGAGGACCGCGCCGCCGTCGCGCAGGTCACGCAGCCGCCAGGCCCGCCCGGCGCGGGTCTCGCCGAGGCGCGTGGACCACTCGTCGGTGCGGTCGGGCCGGGTGTAGGCGGTGTGCGGGGGCTGCATGGAGGCGATCACGCCGAGCTTCGCGAAGCGCGGGACGGTCTCGTCGGGCACGGACTCGATGTGCTCGATCCGGTGCGCGAAGCGGGCGTCCTCCCCCAGTGCCTCCACGGTGTCCAGGACGTGCCGCACGGCCGCGTCGCCGATGGCATGCGTGGCGGTGCGCACTTTGGCGCGGTGCAGGAAGCGCACCGCGTCGCCGTAGGCCTCGGGGTCGGGCCAGAACGCCTCGGTGCCCTGGCCGTGACAGTCCGGGTGCTCCAGCCAGGCGGTGCCGCCCTCGACGGTGCCGTCCATGAAGAACTTCACGCCGCCCACCTGCCAGTGCCGCCCGGCCCGCCGCTGCAGGGCGACCAGTTCCTCCAGCGCGGCCCTGTCGGCGCCGGGCATGCACCAGGGGGCGAAGCGCAGCCGCACCGGCAGAACGGTCTCCTCGGCGACGGCGCCGACCAGATCGGGATCACCGCCGTCCATGACGTGGGCGCCGGTCAGCCCGGTCGCCGCCATACCGGTCAGCAACTCGACCAGCCGCGCCCGTCGTTCGGCGTACGGCAGGCGGGGCGCGACCTCGTGGACGAGGTCCATCGCGGCGTGCTCGACGAGGTGTCCGGTGAGCCGGCCGTCGGCGTCGGTGGTGATGGTGGCGCGCTGGGCGAAGGTGCGCGGGCCGGTGATGCCGGCGGCCTTCAGGGCGGCGCCGGTGACGAGGGCGGAGTGGCCGTCGTACAGGCGCAGGAAGGCGGGCGCGCCGTCCAGGACGTCCTCGACGAGGGCGCGGTCGACGGGTCGGCCGCCGAAGACGTTGTGGTCCAGGCCCCAGCCGAGGACCCAGCCGTCGGTGCGGGGCGCCGTGGCGAGCGCGCCGCGCAGCCCTTCGAGGTCGCGGACGTGGGAGAGGTCGGTGCCGGAGGTCATGTCCAGGCCCCACACCGGGTGGCTGTGCCCGTCGACCAGGCCGGGCACGAGGCTTGCGCCGGCCAGGTCCACCACCTCGGTTCCGGCCCCGCACCAGTCGCGTACGCCGGTCTCGTCGCCGACGTACGCGATCAGTCCGTCGCGGACGGCGACCGCGCGGGCCTCGGGCCGGTCCGAATCGAGGGTGCGGACTCGGGCACCGGTGAGGACGAGGTCGGCGGTCGGCATGGGTCTCCTTGGAGCTCGGGGGGATGGCCGGGTCGGTGGGGCTCGGCGGGGTGGCGGGTCAGTCGCGGGCGAGGACGGCCGGTTCGGCCGGGGAAGCCGCGGTCTCACTGCCGGGTTCGGCGGCGAAGTGGGCGTACACCTCGGGCCGGTGGCGGCGCAGCCAGCCGGCGAGGGCGAGCCCGATGAGGAACACGGCCGGGACGACGGCCACGAGGACGGTGTTCACGGTCGCGGAGGCGCCGGTGAACAGGTCGAGGTGGGTGACCACCAGGGCGATGGCGGTGGCCAGCAGCACCGCGGCGACCACGGGCGCGACGACGGTGCGCAGGGCGCCCTCACTGTGCCGGATGCGCCGGAAGTAGCAGGGGATGGCGAGCGCGGCCAGCAGTTGCAGCGCCAGCAGGCCCAGCATGCCGGGGGTGTTGACCCACAGCAGCAGCTGGTTGTACGGGTCGGCGCCGGCCGCGGCGAAGGCGAGCACGACGGCGGCACCGAGCACGGTCTGCCCGATCCCGGCGACGTACGGGGAGCCGTGGCGGGAGTGGACGCGGGCCAGCGCCCTGGGCAGGACGCCCTCCTCGGCCAGGGCGAGGCCGTAGCGGTTGATGGCGTTGTGGAAGGAGAGCAGGGACGCGAGGACGCTGGTGACGATCAGGACGTGCATGACGTCGGCCGCCCAGCCGCCCACATAGGTCGTGATCGCGGAAAAGAACAGCCCGGCGGGCTCCTTCCCGGCCGCCTCCACCACGTGGCTGTCGCCGAAGGCCTGGACGGCGGTCCACACCACGAACGCGTAGAAGAGACCGAGGAACGCGACGGCGATGTAGGTGGCGCGCGGCACCGTGCGGTCGGGGTCGCGGGCCTCGCGGCGGTAGATGACGGTCGACTCGAAGCCGGTGAACGCGGCGAACGCGAACGCGAGGACGGCGGCGGTGCCGGGCACGAGGACGTTGCCGGGTGTGAAGGACGCGAGGGACAGACCGTGCGCGCCGCCCTTGAGCAGGACGCCGCCCGCGAGCAGGACGAGGATGCCGGTTTCGGCGACCAGCAGCACACCGAGCAGCTTGGCACCGAAATCGATGGAGCGGAATCCGCCGTATCCGATGACCAGCAGGCCGACCAGGGAGACGGGGAGCCAGGGCACGTGCGAGCCGGACAGCGCGTGGACGGTGTCGCGGGTGGCGGTGCCGAGGAGGCCGTAGACGCCGATCTCCATGCCGTTGTAGCCGATCAGGGCGAGCAGGGCGGCCCCGACGCCGACGCTGCGGCCGAGGCCGCGCGTGATGTACGCGTAGAAGGCTCCGCCGCCGTGGACATGGCGGCTCATGGTGGTGAAGCCGATCGCGAAGACGGCGAGGGTGACACCGGCCAGCAGATAGCCGACGGGTGCGCCGATCCCGCCGAGCAGGATCGCCAGCGGGGCGACCCCGGCCATGACGGTGAGCGGGGCGGCGGCGGAGACGACGAAGAACGCGATGTCGGCGGTGCCGAGGGAGCCGCTTCTGAGCGCTGCGGCGGACGGGGGTGAGGCGTGGGTGTCGGGCACGGCGAAGCCCTTCTGAGCTGCGGGCAGGGGACGGGACACGGGCCTACGGGATCTCCGGCGCCGTAAACCGAAAGGCTTTCGGTTTGCGCAATGTAACCTCCCCTTCAGACGACTGGGAAGACCCTGAGGGGGAAGATCGAGACATGGGACGGCCGCGCACACCCCTGCTGGACCGGGAGCGCATCACCACCACGGCGCTGGAACTCGTGGACGAGCAGGGCGAGTTCAGCGTCCCGCAGATCGCGCGGCGGCTCGGGGTGCAGACCGGCTCGGTCTACCACCATGTGGACGGCCGCGACGGCATCGTGGAGCTGCTGCGCGAGCGGGTGGCACAGGTCATCGAGATCGCCACGCTCGAGGTCCGTCCCTGGGACGCGGCGCTGGCGGCCTGGGCGCGCTCCTACCGGGCCGCGTTCGCGGCGCACCCGAGGGCGATCCCGCTGCTGATGACGAATCCGGTGCGGGCACCGCGGGTGCTGGAGCAGTACGAGCGGGCCGTCACCTTGCTGCTCGACGCGGGCTTCCCGACGCCGGAGGTGATGCCCGTGCTGGTCGCGCTGGAGAACGTGGTCCTGGGCTCCGCGCTGGACCTCGCCGCACCCGAGGCGATGTGGGAACTCGGCGACGCCTCGGTCACCCCGCGGCTGGCCGAGGCCCTGGACGCGGCCGGCCCGCACCGGGCCGACCGCGCCTTCGAACTGGCCCTGGAGGCCTTCCTGGCCCACGCCAGGCGCAGGCTTCAGGAGTGCCGGCAGGACTGATCAGCGGCAGACGTTGCCGTGCCGGACGTCCAGGACGACGCGCCCCGGGGAGTGGAGCGTGTAGGTGCGGTAGTGGGGGTCGCTGTGGAAGGCGGCGCCGAAGGAGACCACTCCTTCGAAGTCACCGGTCAGGGCCAGCCCCCGGAGCTGGGACAGACGGATGGTGGTCAGACGCGGCCCCCGGTACACGGACTGCCCGGCCGCGTTGTGCGCGGCGGCGGGCGACAACCTGATGGAGAGGAAGTGGCGTCCGGCAAGCGGTACCCGCTTGCCCGACGCGTCGTAGCGCAGTTGCCTGACCGGCGTCACGGTGACCTTGGGTACGGCGCCCCGGACGTCGATCACGAGCCGGTCGTAGGTGCAGTGACCGGCCCAGCGGGCGTTGGTGACCAGCGCCGTGCTGGGCACCGACCCGGCCTGCGGAGCGGCGGAGGCCGTGGCGCCGGCCACGGAGAGACCGATCAGTGCGGCCACGACAGTTGCCGCACGGCGAGGATGATGAAGCATGACGCCCCCCGCTTTCTTCTGGGTGAGGGGACGGAAGTGTCATCAACAAGGACATTCCAGTCGGCCGTACGGTTGCACTCCTCAGGATGCGGTTCGGTTACGTATTGCTCACCCCTTGGTGGCCGGGCCGTAAGCACACCATGATGAGCGCATGACGTTGGCCCTGCGAGCCATGGACCGGCTGGCGAACTGGGCGGATCTCGACGAGACCGCCCCGAGCTGCGGCAACGGACGCGCTCTGCGTTCCGCCCAGGCCGAGATCGCCCACTTCCACACCGCCCGTGATGTGGACCTGCATCTGACCACCTGGGCCATACGGCGCTTCGAACAGGACCTCGGCAGCGCGACCGCGGTGCGGCTGGTCCCGGGGGCGCAGTGGGTGACGGTGCGCCTGGAGGTCGACACGGACATCGACCTGCTGATGACCCTGGTCAGCCTGGCCCTGCGCGCCCATCAGCGGGGCCCGGTCCAGCACGGCACACCGCCACCGCGCTGCACGGCCCACCCCGGCGTCCCGGCCCAGCGCCGCTAGGTCCTGTCGTTCGGATCAGGCCGGCCATGAGGTGCGGCACCTCTGGGTCGACCCGAGCGGGGCCTGGTGCGTACAGCTGCAAGGCGGAGGAGGGAGTCGACGCGAAGCGTCGGTAGATCTCGTTGCTTCGGGCGCACTGGGCCTCGTTCTGCGCGAGCAGTTGCTTCAGCGGGACGCCGTCGGTGCGCCAGTCGGCGTCCTCGTCCGTGTCGTCAAAGGACGGGTTCTGCGTCTTGTCGCCGCCGAGGAACAGCACCTCCAGCCAGGTGTGCTCGACCCACCGCATATGGCTGATGAGCGCGGCCATCGTCATCGCCGGCGAGGTCGGGACGACGGAGCGGTGCGCGTCCGTCTCGCTCGGGCCAGTGCACTTCCATCTCAGGATCTGCCGTGCCCTGACTGTCGTCTGATTTTCAGCTGCGCCCCGAGACCGGCTCACCCGACTGGCCGCCACAGGGAGCCAGCCCTGTGCCGTCGTGCTCGGATGGAGACGTCCCTCCCCATTCCGAACCGAGGTAGCTGAGATGCACGAGATGTGGTGCGGCGCAGACACCCGGGGTGAACCGGTGTGGCACGTCCTGACGACCGACAAGACCTCCACGCTGTGCGGAATGAAGAAACGCGAGGAGAGACTCCAGGACCCCGACGACACCGACAGGCACTGCTTCCACTGCATGAAGACCTTCCAGGAGGCCGTGCAGGCGACGATGTGACCGTCGGCGCCGGAGACGGCGGGGGTGCCCCCGCCGGAGACGGTGTGACCGACGGCGCCGGCGAGCGCTGGGCCGGGCGGCCCCATCCGGCGTACCGTCCGACTATGGGCGGCAAGCGCTCCGTACGCCGCAACGAGCGGCCGCGCCCCCCGGCGGGGGGCACCCTGCCCGCGGGCGCCGGCACGCCGGAGCACGCCCTGGACGCGGCCCTGGCCGACACGGTGCGCCGCACCGGCGCTTCCATCGGCGGGCTCTATCTGATCGTCCGGCGCGAGCAGACGGACGCCATGCCCGAAGCGGCGGGCGCCTGGCGCGAGGCGGCGGAAGGCCGCGACGAGAGCGGTGCGCAGGGCGGTGCGGAGGGCGGCGGTGCAGAGGGTCGTGCGGAGGACCGCGCGGCGAGCCGCCCGGAGAACCGGCCGGAGCACCGGCCGCCGATGTTGCGCCTGGTGGCTCTGTGCGGGCTGCCCGAGGAGTTCACCACCCCCTGGCAGCGCCTGCCGCTGGACGCTCCCGTCCCGGTCGTGGACGCGATCCACGGCGACCGGCTGATGTGGGTCGGCAGCCAGGACGACATGGTCCGCCGCTACCCGCGGGCCGCCGCCGTGCTGCCGTACCCCTTCGCGCTCGCCGCGATGCCCGTGCGCGGCGCGGACCGCTGCTGGGGCGGCATCGTGCTGATGTGGCCGGCGGACCACCCCCGCCGCACCACCACCCGCGAACGCGCCCGGATCATCTCCGGCGCCCGCCGCCTGGCGCAGCTGCTCGACGACGCGCCCACCGCGCCGTCGCTGCCCGAGCGGCCGCGCAGTGTCCCCGTCGACGCGGCACACCACCCGCGGCAGACGGGCCTGGCCGCGGCGGACTACGTGGAGCGGCTGCCGTGGGGAGCCCTGTCACTCGACCTGGAGGGCCGTATCACCTTCCTCTCCCGCACGGCAGCCCGGCTGATCGGCCGCGGTGCCGACCGGCTGCTGGGCACCCGGCCCTGGGAGTCGCTGCCCTGGCTGGACGCTCCGGTCTACGAGGACCACTACCGCACCGCCGTCGTCAGCCGTGCCCCGGTGTACTTCACCGCGGTGCGCCCGCCCGGCGAGGCGCTGGCCTTCGAGCTGTACCCGGACGCCAGCGGCATCAGCGTGCGCGTCACCCCGCAGAGCGGGCCGCTGCCGGACGGGGCACCCGCGGCACCGGCCCGGCGTCCGGGCCTCGCCCCCACGGGCCGCCTGTACCAGCTGGTCCATCTGGCGGCCGCGCTCGGCGAGACGGTGGGCGTGCGGGATCTGGTCGCACTGATCGCCGGGCAGATCCTGCCCGCCTTCGGCGCCCAGGGGCTGGTGCTGTCGGCGGCCGACGCGGGCCGGCTGCGGATCACCGGTCACCACGGCTACCCGCCGGACGTCGTCGAGCGGCTCGACGCACTGCCGGTGGACACCGAACTCACCCCGGCCGGCCAGGTCCTCGCGAGCGGCGCGCCGGCGTTCCTCTCCTCCCCCTCCGAGCTGGCGGCCGGCTATCCGCGCGCGCCGCGCATCAGCGGGAAGCAGGCGTGGGCCTTCCTGCCGCTGACCGTCGCCGGACGGCCGGTCGGCTGCTGCATCCTGTCGTACGACAAGCCGCACTCCTTCACCGCCGACGAGCGGGCCGTGCTGACCTCGCTGGCGGGTCTGATCGCGCAGGCCCTGGAGCGGGCCCGCCTCTACGACGCCAAGCAGCTCCTCGTGCAGGAGCTCCAGCGTTCCCTGCTGCCGCGCACCCTGCCGACCCTGCCGGGCCTGGCGGTGGCCGCCCGGTATCTGCCGGCCGGCCACGGCGTGGAGATCGGCGGCGACTTCTACGACGTGCTGCGGCTGGACTCGCGTACGGCGGCAGCGGTGATCGGGGACGTCGAGGGCCACAGTGTCGCCGCGGCCGCCCTGATGGGCCAGGTCCGCACCGCCATCCACGCGCACGCGACCTCCGGAGCGGCCCCGGACCAGGTACTGGCCAACACCAACCGGCTGCTCACCGACCTGGACTCCGAGCTGCTCGTCTCCTGCCTCTACGTCCATCTCGACCTGGACCGGCACCTCATCACCCTGGCCAGCGCCGGTCATGTCGCCCCGCTGCTGTGCGCCGGGCCGGGGCAGGCCGGGCCGGTCGAGGTGGAGCCCGGTCCCCTGCTCGGCGTGGACACCCGGGCCCGCTATCCGACCACCTCGCTGCCGCTGCCGCCGGGCGCGGTCCTGGCCCTGTACACCGACGGTCTCGTGGAGGTCCCCGGCGCGGACGCCTCGCAGGTCACGGCGGACCTCGTGGCGCACCTCGCCGACGCGGACCACGGTGATCTGCAGGGGCTGCTCGACGGCCTCGTGGACCGTGCGTGGCCCACGGGCCGCTACAGCGACGACATCACCGTCCTGCTGCTGCGGGCGGGCCCGGTGGCACGGTGAGCGCGGTCACGTGACGGTGCAGGGGACCACCTGGCGGAGCCATCGGACGGTGCGGTTAGCATATGAGCGCCACCTAGCTCGAAAGTTGGACCCGTGACTGTCAACGACGACTCGTTCACCAACTGGAACCACCGCGAGGAGATCGCGGAGTCGATGATCCCGATCATCGGGAAGCTGCACCGCGAGCGGGACGTGACGGTCCTGCTGCACAGCCGTTCCTTGGTGAACAAGTCGGTGGTCAGCATCCTCAAGACCCACCGATTCGCCCGTCAGATCGCCGGTGAGGAGCTCTCGGTCACCGAGACGATGCCCTTCCTGCAGGCACTCACCACCCTCGACCTCGGCCCGTCCCAGATCGACATCGGCATGCTCGCCGCGACGTACAAGAGCGACGACCGGGGCCTGAGCATCGAGCAGTTCACCGCCGACGCCGTGGCCGGTGCCGCCGGTGCGAACAAGATCGAGCGCCGCGAGGGTCGCGACGTCGTCCTCTACGGCTTCGGCCGCATCGGCCGCCTCGTCGCCCGCCTGCTGATCGAGAAGGCCGGCTCCGGCAACGGCCTGCGGCTGCGCGCGATCGTGGTGCGCGGCGGCGGCGCCCAGGACATCGTCAAGCGTGCCTCGCTGCTGCGCCGCGACTCCATCCACGGCCAGTTCCAGGGCACCATCACCGTGGACGAGGAGAACAGCACGATCCTCGCCAACGGCAACGAGATCAAGGTCATCTACGCCAACGACCCGAGCGAGCTCGACTACACGGCGTACGGCATCAAGAACGCGATCCTCATCGACAACACCGGCAAGTGGCGGGACCGCGAGGGCCTCTCGCAGCACCTGCGTCCGGGCATCGACAAGGTCGTGCTGACCGCCCCCGGCAAGGGCGACGTGCCGAACATCGTGCACGGAGTGAACCACGACACGATCAAGCCCGACGAGCAGATCCTGTCCTGCGCCTCCTGCACCACCAACGCCATCGTGCCGCCGCTGAAGGCGATGGACGACGAGTACGGCGTGCAGCGCGGCCACGTGGAGACCGTGCACTCGTTCACCAACGACCAGAACCTGCTGGACAACTACCACAAGTCCGAGCGCCGTGGCCGTTCCGCGCCGCTGAACATGGTCATCACCGAGACCGGTGCCGCCTCGGCCGTCGCCAAGGCGCTGCCGGACCTCAAGGCGCGGATCACCGGAAGCTCGATCCGGGTGCCCGTGCCGGACGTCTCGATCGCGATCCTCAACCTGCAGCTGGCCCGCGAGACCACCCGCGAGGAGGTCCTCGACTACCTGCGGGACGTGTCGCTGACCTCGCCGCTGCGCCGCCAGATCGACTTCATCAGCGCGCCCGACGCGGTCTCCAGCGACTTCATCGGCTCGCGGCACGCGTCGATCGTGGACGCCGGCGCCACCAAGGTCGAGGGCGACAACGCGATCCTCTACCTGTGGTACGACAACGAGTTCGGCTACTCCTGCCAGGTCATCCGGGTCGTGCAGCACGTCTCCGGCGTCGAGTACCCGACGTATCCGGCTCCGGCGGTCTGACCCCCGCCCTGACGGCAGCGACGAGGCCGGCGCCCTGTTCCGGGGCGCCGGCCTCCGGCGTGGGTGGGGTCTGTCCAGGTGCGGTCGGTCCGGGTGGGACGGGCCTACCGTGGAGACGGGCCGCGCCGCGCGGCCGGGAGGGGCGGCGGGAGCGAGCGGGAGGCACGCCATGAACGGCGGCGGGATCACCGGCGGGGGCGGGTTGCGCGGGGAGCTCGACCGGCTGGCTGCCACGGTGGCCGGGGAGGTCGTCGCGTGGCGGCACCGGCTGCACCGACATCCGGAGCTGTCCAACCGTGAGCGCGCCACCGCGGACCTGGTCGCCGGTCATCTGCGCTCGCTCCGGCTGGCCGAGGTGCGCACCGGCATCGCCGGCCATGGAGTGGTCGGCGTGCTGCGCGGCGGGCGGCCCGGGGAGCGGACGATCGCGTTGCGCGCGGACATGGACGCGCTGCCGGTGCCCGACCGGTGCGGCACCGACTTCGCCTCGCGAGAGGTCGACGAGGACTACCCGGGCGGCCCGTTCCCCGTCTCGCACGCCTGCGGGCACGACTGCCACACCGCCATGCTCATGGGGGCCGCCACGGTGCTCGCCGGAGTGCGCGAGCAGCTGTCCGGGACCGTGCTGTTCGTCTTCCAGCCGGCCGAGGAGGGGCCGCCGGTCGAGGAACCGGGCGGGGCGCGGGAGATGGTGGCCCGGGG
The DNA here is from genome assembly GCF_043088925.1 of Streptomyces sp. NPDC014006. Lineage (NCBI taxonomy): Bacteria > Bacillati > Actinomycetota > Actinomycetes > Kitasatosporales > Streptomycetaceae > Streptomyces > Streptomyces sp. NPDC014006. The sequence continues at coordinate 111,573 of NZ_JBICAJ010000005.1, forward strand.
TGCGTTCGACGACCCCGTGCCGACCATGGCGTTCGGGATGCATGTCACTCCGTACCCGAAGGGCTTCGTGGGCTACCGGCTGGGAAATCAGTACGGCGCCTCGTGTCTGGTCAGGATCGTGGTCAACGGGGAGCAGGTGCACGGCTCCACGCCGTGGCAGGGCATCGACCCGATGCCGGCCGCCGGTGCCGTGCTGACCGGGATCGGCCAGCTCTACCGCCGGATCGACGCCTTTCACCCGGTGACGGTGACCATCGGGCATGTGGAGGACGTCGGCCGGTTCAACATCATCGGCGAGCGGGTCACGCTGTGGGGCACGATCCGCTGCGCCGTCGCCGGCGACCTCGAGAAGGTGCGGCAGCAGCTGGCCACACTGGCCGGTCACACCGCGCGGGCGTACGGCTGCACGGCCGCCGTGGAATACCTCCAGGACGTGCCGCCGGTACACCACACCCGGCAGTGGATCGAGGCAGCGCTGCCCGCACTGCGCCGGGTCGTCGGCGAGGAGCGGGTGGTGCAGACCTCCGCCACCCTCGCCTACGACGACGTCTCCGAGCTGGTCAACCGCTTCGGCGGCCTGTACGTCATGCTGGGCGTCCAGGACGCCGAACTCGACGAGGACGGGCGCCCCGTGCCGACCCCGGGCGGCCGGGGTCTGGTGCCGAACCACCATCCGCGCTTCTACGCCGACGACGACACCCTCGTCACCGGGGTCCGGCTGCACGCCCATGTGGCCCACGACCATCTGGCCGGGCAGCCGCCCGTGGACTGACGGGCATGCCGCTCGGCGGCTCAGCCCTGCGGCTGGGTGATGTTCACCATCCAGGGCACGCCGAACCGGTCGGTGCACATGCCGAACACATCGCCCCACATCTGCTTCTCCAGGGGCACCGACACCGACGCGTCGGCGGACAGCTTCTCCCAGTAGCCGCGCAGCTCGCTCTCGTCGTCGCCGCTGATGCTCACGGAGTAGTTGTTGCCCGCCGTGCGCTGCATCTCGGGCGGGGTGTCCGCGCCCATCAGCGTGAAGCCTGCGGGCGTCTCCAGCATGCCGTGCATGATCTTGTCCGCCTGTGCGGCGTCCGGGTGCCCGAACTCGCCGAAGGTGTTCACTGTGAGGGTGCCGCCGAAGACGTCCTTGTAGAACTCCAGCGCTTGGCGGGCGTCGCCGTCGAAGCTGAGGTAGGGGTTGAGACGCGAGGTCATGAGAACCTCCCCGAATCGGGCGAATGGTCAGGTGTCCGCAGACTAGTTCCGGGCACTGACAACGGCCCGCCGGGGCGGAGCGATCATGATCGGGTGAGCAGGGGCAGGCCGCCGGGGACCGCGATGCCGAACTCCTCGTCCAGGACCCGGCGGACCTCGCGCTCGTCCGTCAGCTCGCGCTCGGTGACCGTGCCGTCCGCGCTGGTGGTGGTCAGCAGCCGGTCGTCGAGGGACAGATGGCCGCCGTCGGCGGTGAGCCGCTGCGCGTGGAGCCTGCGGCTGAACGGCGAGCGCGGGTTGGTCGCGATGTGCCAGTTGATGACCTCGAAGTCGGGGTGCTCGAAGGGCTCGACGGTGAAGGCGTACTGCGCCTCCCAGCCGTTCTCGGCTCCGTCCGCGGCCTCGGTGCGCTCGGCGATCTCGGTGTGCTGCCGACCCGCGGCCTGCTCGGTGACGTCGGCCTTTCCCGGCCGGTGGGCTTCGAGCACCCACATCGGCAGCGGCCCGCGATGCGGTGCCTGGACCAGTCGGTGCCGGCGTCCCGCGTCGCGGAACTCGGTGCCGGCCGTGAGCGGCACGGCCTCCAGCAGCGCCCCGAGCGCGCCGAACCCGACGTCTGCGAGGTACGGCTGCGGATCGTCCGGGGCCTCGGCGAGCAGCGCCATGTGCGTGCGGGGGCGGCTGTGCAGCCGGTCGGCGCCCACCACGACCCGGGCGGCCAGCCGGGTCACCCGGAAACCGAGCGCCTCCAGGGCGTGGGCGAACAGGGTGTTGTGCTCGTAGCAGTAGCCGCCGCGCCGGCTGCGCAGCAGCTTGGCGGTGAGGTCGGCGATGCCGAGGGAGGGCGCGGTGCCGCGGAGGGCGTCCAGGTTCTCGAACGGGATGGACCGCAGGTGCGCCAGGTGTACGCCCCGCAGAGTCACGGCGTCGGGGCGGCGCTCCCCTTGCCATCCGATGTGCTGGAGGTAGCTGTCGAGGTCGAACCGGGCGGTCTCAGGCATACCCTCACCCTAAGGATCACCCCCCGCTCCCGTCACCGGTCCCTGGTCCGGCGTCCGGCTGCGACCTTCGCCCTGGTCCCCTCTCGCGAGACCCGGCCTGGCGAGACCCGCTGTACGGCGCGTCGGGCCCATCGGTCACACTCGTAGGCCGAGATGCGTGTACGCACCACCGGGGTACCGAGAGGTGCGTGCGCCTGTGCGTTGCGACCCTTCGGAGACCTCATATGAACGCAGTACCTGCCGCGGTGGCGGGCGCCGCTGTCTTCACCTGGCTGGGCATGGTGCTGGCCATCTCGTTCCTGGAGGCTCCGCTGAAGTTCCGCGCGCCGGGCGTGACGGTGGCGCTGGGCCTCGCCATCGGCCGTCTGGTCTTCCGCGCGCTGAACCTCGTCGAGGCCGTCCTGGCCGTCGCCGTCGTGGTGGCCGTCGCCATGGGGTCGTCCAGCGCGGCGATCGTCACGCTCACCGCGGTCGCGGTGGCGCTGCTGGTGGTGCAGCTGGCGGCGGTCCGCCCGGTGCTCAACCGGCGCAGCGACCGGATCCTCGCCGGTGAGGAGGCGCCCCGCTCGCGCGCCCACTTCGCCTACATCACCCTCGAACTGCTGAAGGTGATCGCCCTGGTCGCCCTGGGTGTGACGGCCCTGGCCACGACCGCCTGAGGTCATACGCCGGCACGGGGTGGCTGTGGTCGTCCGTCAGGCGTCCCGCGCGGCGCCGCTGCCGTCGTCCGTCACACGACCCGCGCGGCGTCCAGGCGGCCGACGCGTGCCACGTTCTCGCGGTCCTCGGGGTCGTCGGCGGCCTCGGCCGCGAACCAGGCGTCGAGGATCTCCTTCAGCAGCGGTTCGGACGTCAGGCGCAGGCTGAGGGCGAGCACGTTGGCGTCGTTCCAGCGGCGGGCGCCGTCCGCGGTGTAGGCGTCGGTGCACAGGGCTGCCCGGACGCCGGGCACCTTGTTGGCGGCGATCGAGGCGCCGGTGCCGGTCCAGCAGCAGACGACGGCCTGCTCGGCCCGCCCCTCGGCGACCTCCCGGACGGCCGCCTCGGAGCACGCCGCCCACTGCGGGTCGTCGCCGGGCCGCAGCGCCCCGTACGCCGCCACCTCGTGGCCGCGCCGGCCCAGCTCGGCGACCAGGGCGCGTGCCACGGGTTCGTCCATGTCCGAGGAAACGGAGATCCGCATGGATCAGAGCCTACAGCGGGGCGCGCGCTGCCCGGCCCGCCGGCGAGGCGGGATTCAGTGGCCGGCCGCGTCGCCCTGGGCGATCTCGATGTCCTGGTGGACGCTGATCGCGCCGGTCGCCGCCGTGGTGCAGGACAGCAACGCGCAGGCGGCCAGGAGGGCGGTGACCCAGGAGGCACCGCGCGGCGCCCGCGCGGCGGGCGACAGGAGGGCGGCCACACGGCGGGGTACGGGCCCGGAGGTGGCCGCGGGGGTCATCGCGGGCCGGGAGGTGTCCGCCGTGTGCGTGGCGAGGGCGGCGCGGGCGATGGCGCGCGCGATGAGGCGGCGGTCGCCGACGGCGGTGGCGGCGGCCTCGTCGGCGGCCCGCTCGGCCGCCAGCCGGATGGCCTCGCGGACCGGACGCAGAGCGGGGTGGCAGTGGGCGGCCAGCTCGGCCGCCGCCAGGAAGTAGTGGTGGCCACCGGCGTTGTGGGCGCGCTCGTGCGCGAAGAGGGCCTCGCGTTCGCGCGCGTCGAGGCTGCGCAGCATCGCGGTGGTGACGACGATGCGGTGCGGGCGGCCGGGCAGGGCGTACGCGTCGGGGCGCGGGGAGTCGACGACGCACAGGTCGCCCGCCGGGGGCCGGCGTCCGGCTTCGCACCGCGCGGTGCGCAGACCGGCGGCCTGCCGCAGCACCGTGCGGACCAGGGCGAGCGCGGCGAGGGTGAGCAGGCCGGTGGCGAGCGCGGCCAGGGGCAGGACGAGGCGGGCTGAGGGCGTGTGCAGCGGGTGCACCAGCTCGCCCAGAGCGGCGAAGGCCGGGATGGCGAGCAGGCCGGTCAGCGCGAGGGTGCCGAGCGCCGCGACGGTACCGGCCGCGAGCAGCAGCGCCGAGACGGTCAGGGTCCACAGCGCGGGCACGGGCGCGCAGCGGTCGAGGATCCTGCGAGCCGGCGCGGGTGCCGCCCAGGGCAGGAACAGGGGGATCAGCAGCAGGGCGATCCTCATGGACTGTCCTCCAGCAGCCGGCGCAGGAGCTGCTCGTCGTCCGGGCTGAGCTGGGCGACGAAGCGGGCCAGGACCGTCTCCCGGTCGCTGCCGCGGTCGAGTTCGCTGTGCATGCGCAGGGCGGTCAGGCCGTGCGGGTCCTGCACGGGGCGATAGGCGTAGCCACGGCCCTGCCGCTCCCGTATCAGGGTCCCCTTCTCGTGCAGCCGGGAAAGGATCGTCGTCACGGTCGTCCGGGCCAGGCCTGAGGCGAGTTCGGCCTGCACCTCGGCCGGGGTCAGCGGTGTGTCCGCCGCCCACAGGGCGGCCATCACGGCGGCCTCCAGCTCTCCCGCCGGCCGGCGTTCGTCCTTTTCGGCGCTCATGGAACGATCCTCACCCCGCGATCGTCTACAGTGTCGTAGACCGTCTACGTGATTGTAGACGGTCGGGTGCCGTGCATCCGGTGGCCCGCCCAGAAAGGACTCATGCGATGACCACACCCGTGGCTCTATCGTCGCAGCTCGCGGTGAATCCACTCGACGCCCGGTCACTGCTGGCCGCTTTCGGCGTCCTCGGCGTCGGCGTCGTGATGTTCGCCGAGACGGGACTGCTGATCGGCTTCTTCCTGCCGGGCGACTCCCTGCTGTTCACGGCGGGCCTGCTGTGCACCGGCACGGAGCAGCACGGCATCCGGCTGTCCCTCGGGCCACTGCTGGCCGCCGCGGCGCTGGGCGCACTGGCCGGTGCCCAGTGCGGCTATCTGATCGGGCGCCGCGCGGGTGGCACCCTGCTCGCCCGCAGCCGCTCGGCGCGGCTGCACGAGGGCGCGCGCAGAGCCGAGGAGTTGCTCACCCGCTACGGGCACGCGAAGGCGATCGTGCTGGCGAGATTCGTCCCGGTGGTGCGCACGGTGCTCAATCCGCTCGCGGGTGCGCTCGGGGTGCCCGCCCGGGTGTTCACCCTCTGGCAGATGGCCGGTGGCCTGGTGTGGAGCGTCGGCCTGACCCTCGCGGGATACGCGCTGGGCTCCTCCGTCCCGGACGTGGACCGCTATCTGCTGCCGCTGGTCGCACTGATCGTGGCGGTGTCGCTAATCCCGCTCGCCCTCGAGCTGCGCCGCGGCCGCAGGCGCGCCAAGGCCGAGGAGGTCCGCGGATGAACCTCGCGTTCGGTGGAGCGTCGATCGACGGCTCCGCGTACCGGGAGGTGGTGGACCTCGCGCAGCACTCACCGGGCTGGCTGGACACCACGATCAGGGTGTGGTCGGCGTACGGGCTGGTGGTGTTCGCCGTGCTGATGGTGCTCGTCTGGTGGCGGGCCCGGCGTGCCGGGGCCGCGACGGCGGTGACGGCGCTGGCCGTGCCGGTGGTCGTGGTCCTGGCGTACGGGGTGAACGACGTGCTGAAGATGTTCGTGCACGAGGACCGGCCCTGTCAGACCCTTCAGGTGCGCACCCTGGAGGCGTGCCCGGCGCACGGGGACTGGTCCTTCCCCAGCAACCACGCGGCGATCGCCGCCGCGGCCGCCGTGGCGCTGTGGCTCGTCTCACGGCGGCTGGGAGCGCTCGCCTGTCTGGCGGCGGTCGCGATGGCCGCGTCGCGCGTGTGGGTCGGCGTGCACTATCCGCACGACGTGCTGGCCGGGCTGGTCGTCGGCGGGCTCGTCGCGCTCGCGTCGATCCTGCTGCTGCGGCGCCGGTCGGAGGCGCTGGCCCGGCGGCTGACGGCGGCTGCCCCGCTGCGGCTGCTCCTGTCGGCCTCATGAGCGGCGAGGACGGCGGCCCGACGGCCAAGGAGCGCAGCGGGCGGCGCCGGGACGTCGCCGACCTCGCCGGGAGCGCGGGCATCGGCGCGTGGGCGGCGTTCACCGTCCTGGCGCTGGTCGTCGTCGGCCGGGCCGGTGCGCCGCTCTGGCTCGACGACAGGTTCCACATATGGTCCGTCGGTCACCGCCCGCAGGAGGCCGTGGCGCTCGCCCGGGGTGTGACCGCCACCGGCACCGGAGTCGTTCCGTACCTCCTCACCGCGCTGGCCGGCGTGGTGGCGGGACGCACACCGCGGACCCGGCTGCTCGCCGCCGCCATCGGCCTGGCCTGCCTGGCCGCGGGTCAGCTGGCGCGCCACGGGGTGATGGAGCTGGTCCATCGCTCCCGCCCACCCGTGGCGGGCTGGGCGGCACACGCGACCGGCTGGGCGTTCCCCTCCGGGCACACCACGACGGCCGCCCTGACCGCCGGGGTGCTCACGGTGGCGCTCACCCTGCGCGCCCCGCGCGGAGGCACCGTGCTGCGGTTCGCCGCGTGCGGCTGGGCGCTGCTCGTCGGCCTGACCCGGGTCTACCTCGGCGTGCACTGGTTCACGGACGTCCTCGGCGGCTGGCTGTTCACCGCCGGGTGGCTGGGGCTGTGCCTGTGCGCGGCCGCCCGTCTGCTGCCCGCGTCGTTCCTCACCGACCCGACCGCTCCGGCGGAACAACCGAGGCAGCACCCCGCACCCGGGGGTCGCGGACACCGCGGAGGGTCGGGCACCGGCTGACGTCGGGCGGCCGAGCCGGACGCGGGGCGCCGGCGCCTCAGGGGTCGCGGGGTGGGAGGACCGGGCGGGTCACCGTCGTCGGACGGGTGGAACCGGACCCGGGCTATCGTCCGTCGAGCGCCTTGTCGAGGGTGAGGGTCGCGTCGATGAGGGCCAGATGCGTGAACGCCTGCGGGAAATTGCCCAGTTGCCGGCCCGTCGGGTCGATCTCCTCCGAGTACAGGCCCAGATGGTTGGCGTACCCCATCATCTTCTCGAACACCAGCCGTGCCTTGTCCGTCCGTCCCGCACGGGCCAGGGCGTCGACGTACATGAACGTGCACAGCGAGAAGGTGCCCTCCGCGCCGCGCAGGCCGTCGGGCGAGGCCTCAGGGTTGTAGCGGTAGACGAGGCTGTCGCTGACCAGTTCCCGCTCGATGGCGTCCAGGGTCGACGCCCATCTCGGATCCTCGGGGCTGACGAACCCGACCGTCGCCATGCGCAGCAGCGAGGAGTCCAGTACGTCACTGCCGTAGTGCTGCACGAACGCCTGCCGTTCCTCGCTCCACCCCTTGGCCATGACCTGTTCGTAGACGGCGTCCCGCTCGGTCTGCCATCGCCCGGCCGCCGACGGCCAGCCCTTCGACTGGGCGAGGCGCAGCGCCCGGTCGAACGCCACCCACGACATGACCCGGCCGTAGGTGAAGTCCTGGGGCCCGCTGCGGGTCTCCCAGATCCCCTCCTCCGTCTGGTCCCAGTGGTTGGCCAGCCAGTCCAGGTTCTCCCGCATCGAGGTCCATCCCTCGTACCCGACCTGGAACCCGTGCTGGTGCGCGAAGTACATGCTGTCCAGCGCCTCGCCGTAGATGTCCAGCTGCAGCTGCGTCGCGGCGCCGTTGCCGATCCGTACCGGCCTGGAGCCCGCATAGCCCTCCCAGTGGCCGAGGATCTGCTCGTCCAGGTCGGACGAGCCGTCGACCCTGTACATGATGTTGAGCGGGCCGGTTGTCCCGCCGCTGCCGGCCCGCTCCTTGACCCGGTCGCTCAGCCAGGCGATGAAGGCCCGGGCCTCCTCCGTGAAGCCCAGCCCCAGCAGGGCGTACACGGAGAAGGAGGCGTCGCGGATCCAGGTGAAGCGGTAGTCCCAGTTGCGTTCGCCGCCCAGTTGCTCCGGCAGGGCCGTCGTCGGGGCGGCCACCACGGCCCCGCTGGGGGCGAAGGTCATCAGCTTCAGCGTGATCGCGGAACGCTCCACCATCTCGCGCCAGCGTCCGGTGTAGCGCGACTGCGCCAGCCAGGAACGCCAGAACGCAGCGGTCTCCTCGAAGAGCTGTTGGTATGCGTCCAGGCGGACCTCGGCGGGTGGCCCCCCGGCGCCCATCTCCAGAACCAGCCCGCGCTGCTGACCGGCCTGCAGCGTCAGCGACAGGTGCAGGTCGGCGCCCTGGTCCGTGAGAACGTCGATGAGCCGCTCGTCCTCCGGTTCACGGATGGGGTGCACGGTGAGTTCCGTGCCGTCCTCCGCGGCGAAGACCGCTCCGTGCTCGGTGATGTGCAACTCGTGCTTGCTGCGCCCGTAGTCGAACCGCGGGGCGATCTCCACCTGGAACGTCATGCTGCCGCGCACACAGCGGACCAGACGCACCAGCCGGTGGCGCGAGGTGACCGTCGTCCCGGTCACGGGCATGAAGTCGACCACCTCACCGGCGCCCGCCTCGGTCATGAACCGGGTCACCAGGACCGCCGTGTCGGGCAGGTACAACTGCTTGGTCGCATCGGTCCGGTGCGCCGGCCGTACCGTGCAGTGCCCGCCCTTCTCCTTGTCCAGGAGCGCCCCGAAGACACTCGGCGAGTCGAACCGCGGGGAGCAGAACCAGTCGACCGCGCCCTCGGTGGTCACCAGCGCCGCGGTCTGCAGATCGCCGATGAGACCGTGGTTCTCGATCAGTGGGTAGCCGTCCATCGGGGCGCCCCTTTCGGTGCTTTCGGTGTGTGAGATTCGCCCGGACGCCCGGGACAACGCTCAACTGACCGGAATTGTTCTTTTCCTTGCCAGTTCTCTTAATCGGTCTTCCAGTTCGCATTGTCCGGGATCGTTTTGTCAGGCACGCGTACCTGGATGAGGGACGGGCCGCCGGAGTTCTCCAGTGCACCCGTCACGGCGTCCCTCAGCTCTTTGTACGTGCCGACTTCCCACCCCCGGCAACCGAAGACATCCGCCAGCGTGCTGTAATTCCACCGGTGCAGCTCGCACGGCTTGTAGAACGGCTCGTCGGAGTGGAAAACCCCGGCATCGGCGAGCCACTGCTCCACGGCGTAGACGCCGTTGTCGATGACGAAGATGACCGGATCGAGCCCGAACCGGGTCTGCGTGGCGAGGCATTGGGCGGTCATCTGGAAGCCGCCGTCGCCCGAGAAGACCAATACCTTCTGGTCGGGATCCTTCGCCAGGCAGATACCCGTCGCAGCCGCCCCGCTGTAACCTATCGCCGAGTAGGACGACTGAACGATGAACCCGCCCGGGCCCGGCACATCGAGGAGCAGGCTCCCGAAGTAGTTCATGCTCGCATCGGCACTGACGACGGTGTCCCTGTCGATGTACTGCTGGATGTAGTTGTAGAAACCCTGGTACGTGATGACATCGGCCTCGCCCACGGTCGGCACGCTGTGCGCCGGCATTTCCGGCAGTTTCCGCTCCTTGGGCGCGATCTTCTCCGCCAGGATGCCGTCCACCAGGTGCTCCAACGCGACCTGCCCGCCGAAGTACGTTCCGAACTTGACCGCGTCGAACGACGCGAATGCGGTCTTGTCGTAGTCCGGGTCCCAGCCCAGCGAGTTGATGTCGGTCAGCCACACGCCGAGGGCCAGTATGAAGTCGGCGGAGTCGGCCAGGTCCGTCACGGCCGTCGAGGATGCCTGGCCGTCGAGCACGCCGACGAACAGCTCGTCGTCCTCGGAAAGGACGGCCTTGCTGAGGAGTTCCGTGACGAACGGGACGTTCAGTTGCTGGATCAGGCTCATGGCCTTGTCCTGGAGCCCGAGCCGGTCGATCTCCACACCGAGCCAGATGAGCGGTTTCTCGGCGCTTTCGAGCCGTGCGCAGATCCGTGCGACCGACTGTTCCAGGCTGGTCGGGTCCGACAGGCTCCGGGCTCGCTGCAGAACACCCCTCGGCGGCTCGCACTCCAGGTCGACCATGTCCTGGAGCAACTCGATGTAGATCGGGCGCCGTTCACTGATGCACCGGGTGAGCGCATAATCGATCAGCGTGGGCGCGAGGTCCGGATTGTCGATCCGTATGGCGGCGACGGTCAGGTGCTCGAAGGACTGAAGGTCCGTCTCGCGTCCGCTGATGAAGTGGTGCGCGCTGAAGCCGGTCTGCTCGAAGGTGATGGTCTTCTTGACGCTCGGCGTGCCGTTGATCAGCACGAGCGGCACCTTCTCGACATAGGCGCCGGCGACAGCGTTCACGGCACACAGTGCGCCTGCGGAATAAGTGACACAGAGGGCGCCGATTCCCTTCAGCCTCGCGTATCCGTCCGCCGCGTAACCGGCGTTCACCTCGTTGACTTCCTCGACGATCTGGATGCCGTTCGGCGTGACGTACCGGTTCAACCACTGTATGGAGTAGTCACCCGCGATGGCGAACAGGTGCTCCAGCCCGAGTTGGCGGAGCCGGTCCACCAGATACTGTCCTACAGTGCAGCTCTCGTTCATGGTCGACGCACCTCCGTGGTCAGTAGTCGCTCGCGCCGCCGAACAGCCGGGGCAGGTAGATGTCGAAGATCCCCGGGCACTTGCGTTCCGGATACCGCTGCAGCATGAAGTTCTTGAAGGCCTCGCCTGTCAGCCCGTTGCCGATTGCCTGCCGGGCGGCGGCAAGGTACTCGATGTTGCGAGCGACTTCGTTCTTGTCGGCCGGCAAACCGTGGCCCGGCATGAACAACTCGTAGTCAGACACCAGCATTTCCTGCAGTACCCGAGTCCAGTGGTCCATGTGTGTCGTCAGGTACAGATGAGTGCCGCTGTAGATCAGGTCCTGGGCGAAGTACACACCTGTCTCGGGAAGCCTGATGGTGAGGATGTAATCGATCTCGGTATCGGTCACCCGATCGAAGACATATCTGACCCCGTCGATCGTCTCTTCACCGGGACTGGCGACCTGCTTGGGAACGACTATGCGGTCCGGGGCGAGGTCACCGAGTTTCCCGTGGTCGCTTATCGAGTCTTCCCCGTGCTCGCGCACGAAGGTCATGGTTTCGGACAGCGCGTAGACCGGAATGTCGGTGAACGCGGTCCCGAGACCGAACCAGTGGTCGGGGTGCCGGTGAGAGAGGTACAGCCTCTCGATCGGCTTGCCGAGGCTGTCCGCGTAGTCCCTGAACGCTCTCGCATAGGGGGCGAGGAACTGCCCGTCGACGAGGACCAGCTGGTTCCTGGTTTCGATGATGTGCGTGGCGTTCGCTATGTTGCTGTACGCGAAGGACGCGACGAAGGTGTGCACACGGACATCGCCCGTCTGCTTCACGACCATGATGATGGGATCCGACGTCTGAGCCGGCATGTCGAGGCCTCTTTCGGGTTTATGTGGTCTGCTCGCGCAGTTCCTCCAGCGCAGCCCTCGCGACGTCGTAGGCGCTGTCCCTGCCGGGCACCGGGTCGTCCTCGCCGGGGCGCCAGAAGCGCCGGCGCGCCATGCGCATGGAGCTGTCGAACGGCGGGATCGCGTTGAACACTTCGACCAGGTACGGGCCGCGGTACACCGGCTCGATCTCCTTGGAGATGATGTGCCACGGGATCCAGCTGTCCTTCACCGCGCCCCGGTCGGGTGCGGATATGTGGACGTAGTAGAGCCGGTCCTGCCGTGTCGCTCGCGCGACGTTCTCCTTCAGGACCGAAGGGCCCTGGCTCTCCATCACGACCTGGGCGGTGTCGATCGTTACGCCGCCCTGCGGGTGTTCGAGGCCTTCGAGGAAGTCCAGTACCTCCGAGACCATGTTGGGTGGCGGCGTCTCCCAGCTCTTGACGGGCTCGACGGCGAGCCTCACCTCTCGCGCCGCGGCGTACTCCAGCAACTCCTCGAAGACGGAACGCGCCGCGTCGTAGCGCGGCTTCATCCAGTCCTGCAGGGCGTCGCTCCAGATCGGCTCATCGGTGTCCGTGACCGGAAAGACCCCGTAGGGGTAGATGAACGGCCCGGACATGATCGAGTCGCCGCCCAGGACCTGTGTGATGTCGACGCGTGACTTGAGGTAGGACAGGGCCTGCGCGCGCTGCTCCTCGTAGGGCGACGTCGGGTCGAAGGTCCGTGTGGTCCCGACGTTGGTGGTGAACTTCACCTCCCCCAGCCCTGCCTGGTCGAACGCCTTCTTGAGGCCGATGTAGCGGTCGACCTCGAGTTTGTGGTCGACGGTCGTGGGCTGGGCGGCGATATGCACGTCGAAGCCGTCGTACCCCATCTCGGTCAGGGCGTTCAGGTGATCGATCAGGGTCCGGGTGTACCGTCCGTCCTCTGGCCGCAGATCGGCCGTGAACATGAAGAAGCTGAAGAAGACGTCTCGTCCGAGTGTCGTGTTCATCGTCACCAGCCCAAGACGTCGGCGAGGTAGGCGCGGGCCTTTTTGGCGTATTCGAGCGGGACGGCCTTGTTCGGGTCCTGCTCCGCCTCCACGACCAGCCACCCCCGGTAATGGGCGTCGGCCAGCGCTTCGAGGATGGGCCGGAAGTCGATCGCGCCGTCTCCGGGCACGGTGAAGACGCCGAGTTCGATGCCGTCCTGGAACGACAGGCCTTCCTCACGCACCCGCTTCACGACCTCGGGCCGGATGCTCTTCAAGTGGACGTGGCCGATGCGGGCGGCATGGGCCCGGGCCAGCTCCAGCGGATCGTCGCCGGCGAAGGCCATGTGGCCGGTGTCCAGCAGCAGATGGACCAGGTCCGGGTCGGTCGACTCCATCAGCCGGTCGACGTCGGCCCGGGTCATGACGCCCGTGCCCATGTGGTGGTGATAGCTGAGCTTCATTCCCGCCGAGCCGGCGATCTCTCCGAGCTCGTTCAGGCCCGACGTCAAGGCGTCCCACTGGGCGTCGGTGAAGACCGGGCGGTTGGCGAACACGTCCACGGGGAGCAGGTGCGAGGAGGCGCCGAACTCGGCCACGACCAGCTCGGTCCCGCCCAGCGCCCTGACGTGGGCCAGCGTCTCCCTGAAAGCGGCCATCGTCTTCTGCCGCATATTGCCGATCGTGAAGTACGTGCTCGTCCAGGGCTCGGAGACTCGCAGGCCGCGCAGATCGAGGGCGGCCTTGAGCTCGGCCGCGTCCGCGGGGTACTTGTGCCCGATACTGCAGCCCTGGAAGCCGGCGAGAGCCATCTCGCTCACGGCCTCGCCGAAGGAGATACCGGCGTCGATGGTGGGGAAGTCGTCGTTCCACCACAAGGTGCAGCAGACGCCGAGCTTCACCTTGTCCGGGCTGAGGCGTTCGGCCAAGGCCGTCATCTTGTCGCCCCTTTCAGGTAGCGTTGCGCGATGCGGGGTGGCCGAGCCCAGGAGCCGTATCCGGGCGCCTTGGCACCTGGAGGATTGGCCGCGATGGCCCGCCACAGCAGCCCCTCCTGGTAGGAGGCGGCGGTAACCGTGGAGGTTCCTGACGCCGTATCGACCCCGTAGCGGTCCATCCACTCGGGCGGCAGGGCGTACCACATCCCGGCGTACCAGAGCTTGATCACGTTGCGGGCCACCGGTCCGAGCCGGTCGTCGCTGAAGATCCGGTGGCGCAGGGCCCGGTCGAACAGGTCCCGGTCCAGCGGGGCTCGGGTATGGCTTCCGGCCTCGGCGGCTGCGTCGGCCCGGGCTGCCCGGTGGGCGTCCAGGAGGGCGGTGACGACCTCGTCGCCGCAGGCGTCCCGCACTTTCGCCAGATACTTGTGGGCCATGCCGGTGCCCAGCAGATCGGTCTCCGCGAACGCGGTGAGGTCGACCGACAGCAAGAGGAACCTCTCGAACGACGGGGCGGTCATGGTGTCACCCCCTGGGCTGTCTCGCCGGCACCCGGTGAGGCCTGGAGATCCGACCCGACCGCGTCCGGGATCTCGAAGGTGGGGGCGGCGTGCAGGCCGTCGCTGCCCGGCAGCGGGTTGCAGATCAGCCGGTTGAATCCGTCGCGCAGGCGGAACATCTCGCAGACGGCCTCCTGCAAGAGGTACGGCTGCCCGTTGAACGCCTTGGTGAGCAGGGCGAGGAAGGCTCCGTAGTCGGCGTTGAAGTCCTGGGCGACACGGGCGAGTTCCGATCCCGCCGGGTAATCGGACAGCCGGGCACTGACCTTCACCTTGTACACGGCGTCCCAGCAGATGCTCAGCTCGGGCCCCGAAGGTGCACCGGGGTGGTCGCCCACCTCGTAGTAGCGCCCGAGCTGGAGCTGCCGGAACCGGTAGTAGTGGGCCAGTTCGCCGTCGGCGTCGTACATGCCAGAGTCGAGGCCCTCGCCCTGCGCGGCGATGAAACGCAGCGCCCGCTGGGCCGAGTCCAGGTCGGTGACGACGATCACCTCCCCGCCGCCGGAGTAGAAGTACTCGTCCCCCATCTGCCGGGCCGGATCCCCACGGAACAGCGTGGGGTCGCCGGCCGCCACCTTTTCGAGCCCCTCGATGATCTCCTCGTAGAACTCGCCGATGCTGTAGAAACGCATCCCCTCGGCCGTGGGGCTGGAGACCAGGAGCGGAGTCGCGCCCTCCGATGTCTGCACCAGCCGTGCGTCGGCACTGGGTGCCTTGCCCGGACGCTCGATCTTGCAGAACGTCTCCACCGCCTCGGGGGAGAAGGGCCGCAGGTCGACGGTGAAGTCGGTCTCCCCGTCCGGCAGGTACGCCGGATAGGACGGCACGAAGCCCGGGCGGGTCAGGTCGGGCTCCCCACCGATGGCGTTCAGGACGTTGGCGACGAGGGTCAGGTGCAGCATCTCCTCCACCGCGGCCACCCGGATGATGTGGGCGGCGTCGGAGTTGGTGGTGGAGCGTATGGAGTAGTACGCGGTCAGGTACGGGGGGATGGTCGCGTGCTCGAGCGCCATCGCCGCGTTCAGGTAGCGGATCAGGTCGTCTCGGTTCTCGATGGTCGACGCGGTCACCGGGCCACCTCCGCTGAGGTCGGCGCCGCGTGGCGCCGGTTGAAGGAAACGTTGATCGGTGCGGCCTCGGAGTCGAGCTGGGCCAGCATGGCCCGGGCGCTGCGCAGGCACAGGGCGGCGACGGTGAGCGTCACGTTCGACGTGCCCACGGTGGGCATGCTTCCCCCGCCGACCATGTAGAGGTTCTCGTGGTCCCAGCACCGCTGATCCGCGTCGACCACCGAGGCCGACGGGTCGTGGCCCATCACATGGGTGCCGGCGAGATGGTTGCCCCCGCGGATCTCGTACCCCTCGCCGTCATGGACGGCGTAGCCCCAGAAGTTCGGGTTGTACGCGGTATGGTCCTCGGCTCCCAGGCGGGCGAAGATCCTTCTCGACAGCTGCCGGGCGTACGCCACTCCCCGCATCGTGTACTCGGGGATGTCGTAAGTGAGGACGGGCCGCATGTTCCCCAGCTGGTCGGTGAAGTCCGGGCTCACGGTGACCCGGTTGCTCGGGTTGGCGGGGACCTCGACCATGAACGCCAGCTGAAGCTGGCGGGACACCCGGTCCACCAGGCCCTGGCGGAGGGACTCGCCGTAGCGGCCGGCGGCGTCCACCAGGTCGATCAGATCGGTCATCGGCGCGCCCCGGGCCCAGCCCCAGCCGTCGTTGTGGATGTCGACGGTGAACGCCGCCTGACGGCTGCGGAAGCGGCCCCCGCGCAGGTCGGTGATGCCGCCCGTGCAGTTCGTGCCACGGAAGGTGCCGGCCACCTCCGGCAGCAGGCCCCACGCCAGCAGGTAGGCGTGGTCCATGAAGTTACGCCCCATCAGATCGCTCGAACTGCGCAGGCCGGAGGCCAGCATCAGCCGGGGGTTCTCCACCGCGTTGGTCGCCAGGACGAACAGCCGGCCGCGGGCTCTCATCGTGGTGAAGCCGGGGCTGTCGGGCCGGTCGTAGCGGCGGTACTCGATCTCGGTCACCCGGCCCGTGTGCTCGTCGATGTGCACCTTGTGGGCCACCGCCTGGGCCACCAGGTCGACCCGGCCGCTCTGGAGAGCGACGGCGAGGGTCTTGCCGGCGTTGTACTTGGCCTGCACCGGGCAGATGGGCACGCAGTTGTTGTTGCCCTGGCACCGCTCGCCGACCTCGACCTGGTACGCGCTCACGGCACCTTGGGGCACATAGCCCTTACCGCCGTCGTAGGCCGGGTTCGGTATCCCGTTCCGGCCCTGGGGGAACGGCCGGACGCGCAGCTCCCGCTGCTCCCCGTCGAGTTCGACCGGCATCCCGTCGACGTCCTTGGCGACCATCTGGTCCAGATAGGACAGGGGCAGCCCCTTCATGGGGAAGACGTATCCCTCGTCGAAGGTGATCCCGAGGTAGGCCTGGTCCTCCACGTCGGCGGAGACGCCGATCTCGCGTTCGGCCTCGCTGTAGTACGGGGCGAGGTCCTCGTAGGTGAGCGGCCAGTCCGCCCCCTCGCCGTAGAGCGTCCGCATCCGGAAGTCCTCGGGCAGCATCCGCAGGGTCTTGCCCTCCCAGTGCATGGTGGTGCCGCCGAGGACCCGCGTATAGGTGGTGTCGGTGGCGAAGGGCCCGCTCTGGACGATGTAGGACGAGGCGTCGGGCGCACCCGGGGTGATGCGCCGCGCGTCGGTGCCGCGGGGCATCGGGGCATTGGCAATGGCCGGGTAGGGGGCCTGGTTGTCCTTGCCTATGGCCGAGTAGAACCGGTCGAGGTAGCGCTCGTAGCCCCTCAGGGTGAGGTCTTCGGCCGGGCCGGCTTCGAGTATCAGCACTGTCTTGCCGGCGTCGCTCAGCCGCGAGGCGATCAGGGCGCCGGAAATACCGCCGCCGACGACGACGGCGTCGTAGACGACCTCGGCCGCAGCCATGGGGTCGGTGCGGTGCGCCGCCCCCTCGGGGAACTTTGCGTACATGAGGCAGTCACTCCTCCTCTGCCAGGCGCCGCCGGGACCGGCGTGGTGGCCTGGATTCGGGCAGCGATCATGCGACCGGGCCTCGAGTCACGGGAAAGCTCGCCCGGTGACTGAGGGTCGCTGTGGACGGAGCCGTCGCTCGCGATGTTCCGGAATATGAAGGCATGCGTGATCGCCACGAACGACGGCACATCGACCGCTCCCGGGGCGAGGGAGGTCCGGAAGCTCGCCCGCGCTCGGCAAGCGTGCGTCGCCCTGTCGGTGCGGGCGCGCCTGTCCGGCGTGGTGGGCTCGGGCATGGGTGAACTCCGTTGACTTTCGAATGGAACCATCGGCTCCGCTCGCGGTCGCCGCCCTGATCACGCGGAAGGAAAGGGTGGGGGCCGGGTGCATCCACGGGCTGTCGCCATGGATATGTGGGATTCCGGCGCGAGCAAGCCGGACGGCCGGCGCTGGAGAGCGCGGATTGTTCAAAGGGAAATCGAGTCAACCTGCGAGTCGGTATCGCCGCCGGTGACGCCTGGCGCGCAGACCAACCCCGCTCGGACAACGATACGCGGGAACCGTCAAGATCGCCGAACGAGCAGCGGGTCGACTCGGCCGAGTCGGTACGGCCTGCCCGGCGCCGCATCCTGACCGCCGCGGGGTTGCGGCAGATCTCGCTTCGTTGTGACGTGAGCGTTCGTCAGGAGGTCAGGCGCGGACGGTAATTCATAAGGAAGGTGCCTCAAGCCCTGTGCCTGGGCGAGATCTCCGCCTATGTGACCAGGCCGGGTGGGAGGCCGCCGCCGCGCGGCCGGCGGCCGTGTTGCGGTCTCCCCTGCCGGTGCTTTGATGGAAATGAGGGCATACGTGCGAGCGGATATCGCGAGGCAGATGCTCTCGTCGCGGGGGCGGCATAATCCGCTGCAGCAGCGTTGATCACGGAACGTGCAGGTGACCGTACGACGTCCCGCCACATAATGCGCAGCGCGGAGGGAACCTCATGCCCACCAAGGTCATCCGCCACCCGGAAGGCAAGGAGCGGCCGCACAGCGCCCCCTGGTACACGTTGTATCCGAGGCGGTGGTGGTCCCGGTTCTCAGGGGCAGTGGGCAGAAGATGGCGTAGGTTCAGGACGGAAAGGGAGGCGCACCGGAGCATCGTCCCCAATCGCAACTGGCGCCCGTCGATGTTTTCCCTCGGCCCTCTGTTGCGCGTCTACGCCTTCATCGGGACGGTTCTGCTTTTCGCTTGGGTGGGACTGACCCTTTACGATTTCTATGCCCTGCACGAGAGTGAGAAGTCAAAGCTCCATAAAGTGCTCAAGTCCCTGTGGTTCGACGCCGTCAACCACATCCTGGGACCTGTTCTCGCAGGCTCCCTGCTCCTGTCGTTCTTCCTTCTCTACTGGTACCACACGACCAAGAAGCCGCTCGTCGAAAAGGCACGCACGCGCCCACATGAGCTGGTCCCCACGGCCGGAACCCTCGTCAACCGCATCGTCGGGCGCCGCCAGCTGTCCCAGGTGATGGCCCAGACACTCCGCAACCGGAAGACCCGAAAACCCTATCTGCTGGTCGGCGGCGTGGGCGTCGGCAAGACGGCCGTTCTGGTCGAGCTCACCCGGATGCTGGCACAGCAGTCCGCCGTTCCCGTGCCGATAAGTCTGCGCGACACGAAGGGTGACGGTGAACTCGACTTCGAGGAAATGGCTCGGCGCCGCTTCGCGGAGGAAGCGGACCAAGGAGTGCTCGCCGGCAGCAACATCGCCAAGACGTGGCGGCAGCTCCGACTCGACGACAAGGCCGTCGTCATCGCCGACGGCCTGGAAGAGGCCCTCCTCGACGACAAGTACCAGGAGGACCGCGACAACATCATCCGGCGGGCGATAGACCGGGCGGATCGCCAGAAGCTGCCCTTGGTCATCGCCTCGCGCCCGCACGCGCCGCTGGAGGGCACCCGGGCGGCGATCGCCAACCTGGAGCCGTTGAGCGAGGAAGCGGCCCTGGAATATCTGATCCGGGAACCCGGTGAGCTGGATGAGCGCCGCCTCGACTGGGTGGTGGAGACCGCCCAGGTCACGGATTCGCCGATCTACCTGCGGATCGCACGTCTGCTGCAGCAGCGCGGCTTGCTGGAGCGCCTGTCTCTCCGTGAGGAAGGCGGTCGCCTGGACACCCGCACCAACGACTGCTCCACTCTCAGGCTCGGGCTTTTGAACACCTACCGTCAGGCCATCGAAGACGGCCGCATATTCGACAAGCTGGTGATGGACCGCGCGGAACGCCGGGAGACCATGTGGGTCGTGTCGGCACTGGCCTGCCTCGGTCTGCTGCAGGACAGCATCGAGGTGACGTTCGACGACTTCGTCAGCGCTCACGTGGACGACCTTCGTCAGCGGTCTCGGGGCGATCACGGGGAATCACCGGGCAGTGCCCACCAGTACGGAGCCCGCCTTGTCGTTTCCCCGGCACAACGCGACGCGATATGGGGTGTACTGGCTCGAAAGATCAGCAAGTCGACGCCCTGGCTCAACACGCTGGACTACCCTGCCGAGTGCCGTACCGAGTTGGCGAGATACACCGCCAACGGACAGCTCCTCGGACTGGTGTACGGCTGCCAGAACAGGGTTCGGTTCCCGCACAGCATCCTGCAGGCGTATCTGGGTTATCGCCTCCTGAGGGAGCTGGAAGACGACGAGATCGACGCGGTCGTCGAACCCGCGCTGCACAGCCCGGGTCCGTCCCGGGAACTGCTCATCGCTCTGGTGCTGCTCTCGCGTCACCAGGCGGATCCCCTCACGCGGACGTCCACCGTGCCGCAGAGAACTCGTCGCGCCCGGAGCGGTCGTGGAACGCCGGCGAGCCTGGCCGAGCTGCTCAGCAAGGCCGCGGCGGACCGGCATGACGCAAAGTACTTCGATCTCTACGCCGCAGCCCTGGAAATAGACTGTGTCGATCCGGTTCCGATACAGGACAAGCTGGCCGGGGACCTCGACGCTCAATGGACGGACCTCGACATCAGAGGCGATCAGCGGACCATCGAGGACGCGAAGCTGAGGTTGGTGCGGCGCTTCGGAGCTGCTCTGCGTGAACGGGACCGCCGCAGAAAGGGAAGTCATCCGCTCGCGGGCCAGGAGCCATTGCAACCACCCCTTCCCTACAAGCACCTCTTCCAGATCGGCACGCAGGAGCCCTCGTATCCCGTCCGGATCGCGATCGCACATCAGATAGCGGCCGGCGGCGATGCGGCCTTCCAGGACCTGCGCACGGAATTCCCCCTCGGAACCGATCCCATATCCCAGTACCTGAGAAAGATCCGTGAAGCCAAGCAGCGGCTCGACCGCAGCTACACCGCTTGGCTCGAGGAAGAGAACGCGCATCCCGCCGCCGACCCCGAGGCGGCGGAGAAGAGCCGGCGGAAACATGACTGCATCGTGCAGGAGTACGAGCAGAGCCGCACCACATGGTGGCGCCACTTTTCCCTCCGGGCCTGGCTCGTTCCCATGATCGTCGGGTCCGTCTCCGAGAAGTACCGCGACGAGGCCAAGGAGCGGTTGGGTCTCTGGCTGCGCAACCTGACCACCACGACCGGCCGGCAGGGCCCGCCCATGCCGCTCTCTTTGGAGAACGCTCTGGCCCAGGGGTTCAAGAACGCGGCGAACCGCAGGAGACGGCATCCGGACGCCTACGAAGAGACCCGGGCATACCTGGTGAAGCAGGCGGAGCAGATGCTCACTTGCAGCCGCTACTGGTACTCCCAGCTGAGTCTGCTCCATGCGCTGTGCCTGTGGGAGCTTCCCGACACCGTCGGACGCGCCACCAACTCCGGCGTGCCGAACGGGCACCGCAACCATCCCGCACCACGTACGACCGGCCTCACGGCGGACGGCGACGCGGCATCCAGCAGCCCCATGGAACCCATGAGGTCGGTCACCCGGTGGCTCACCATGGCGGGCAGTGCACACGAGACCCCGGCCGCCCACAACGGCGCCCCCCACGAACGCCATGCCGAAAAGGTGCTCCACCCGTTCGTCGCCGAAGCCGGCGATCTGGTGACCCTGGCCCTGGAGACCGGACACCCCGAGCGGTTCATCTGGATCGACGAGCACGAGGCCACGAACAACGTCGGTTCCACCCCGGCTGATCCGGAGCGCTACCGCAAGCACAATCTGTGGATCGCCCCGTCCGTGGGCTGGAGCGTCCTGCACCCACGGGCGCAACGCCTTCTCGCCGACGTACTGGTCATGCTCAACCTCACGCAGGGCACCGGGAGCCCGGACGACATCGAGGAACGCCTGATGCTCTCGAACAGGGACGACCTCCCGCACTGCCTCACCCACGACCGCACCCGGCTCCACCCCGAACGCAGTGTCGGCCGCGCCGACAGGGACGAATCCCGCACCACCTGCCTGTCTCCCTGCGAGTTCCGGCTGTGCCCCTATCCCCCGCAGGCCGGACGGGCGCAGACGGAGATGGCGGAACTGTTCTGCCGGCAGCAACAGGCGCTCCTGCACAGCCGCTTCCGCTGGCACCTGCCGGCCGTCAGCCGGCACACGGCGCCGTGGGTGAGCATCCCCGTCAAGGAGTTGGATGCCTACTGGGAGGAGATGGCCAACCGGAACCGCAAGACCACCGACGAGGACGAACACCTCCTGTGAGCGTTCAGGGAAGGTGCGTCAGGAGCAGCTCCGCCAGACGTCCCGGTGTACGGAGCGGCAGGTAGTGGTCGGCGTCCGGGATCCTCTCGCCGCGGGCGCCCGGGATGTCGCTGACAAGTCGTGCGGCGATCACCGCGATCTCCGGATGGTCGCGACCGCCGTGGACGACCAGCGTCGGGGCGGCGATCTCTCCGAGGTGTGGTTCGGCGTCGCGGCCCGCGGACACGACACAGTGCTGTTCGCCCACCACTCGTCGCTCGGCGTTCGAGGTGACCATCGCCTCGATGAGCTCCCCTCCAGGGGCCGTGCGGCCCATGGCAGCCCAGATCGTCAGTTCCAGCTCGGCCAGGGCGGCCGTCCTGCGCTTGCGCCGGGCCTCGGCATAGGCGGACAGCTCCGGGCTTCGCGGCCAGGCATGGCCGCTGACCGAGGCACCGATCAGGGCCAGTGCGGTGACGCGCTCCGGATGGGTGAGAGCGAAGTCCAGCGCGGTCTCCCCGCCCATGCTCAAGCCGGCCAACGCGGCTCGACGGAGACCGAAGTGGTCAAGGACGGCCCGCAGATCCGCGACGTCGCTGAACGGCTTGTCCGGTGGTGTGGAGCGTCCCAGCCCGCGGGCGTCGTAACGGATCACGTCGTGGTGACGGGCCAGCTCGGGAACGATCGCGTCCCACAGGCGGGAGTCCATGCCGGCACCGTGCAGCAGCACCACCGGGCTGCCGGTGCCGCTGCGTTCGGCCCACAGCCGGCCACCGCCGGGAGCAGGAATGCGGACTGCCCGGGGAAGCACGACAACGGGCTCCCCCGGCGAGTTCGGTCTCACGCTGCGATCATTCCAGAACGCTCGACCCGGAACCTCGGCATTGTAGATTTTCTGCATCGGACCGCCCGGACGCAGAGACGGTCACCGTCCGAGAGCACAAGAGGTCAGGCGTTGCACGTGACCTTCTCGCGCACAAGGCCGATACTGCGGACATCAGGACATGCAGCACGATGCGCACCGCCGAAGGGAGGCGTTGACGGCCTGTCACCAAAGGCAGCAGGGAGTCAGCAACCGTACCGCCGAGACCCGACCGGGGCCGCCGTGGACCGCCGAGATCAATAACTGGCCATCGCCCACCTGACCCGGAAAAATGTAGGTCAGGGGCCCACCCGCTAGTCCCTCAAGGAGGCACCCATGAGGATGCTGATCAACGTCCCCGAAACCGTCGTCGCCGATGCGCTGCGGGGGATCGCGGCCGCCCATCCGGAGCTGACCGTCGATGTCGAGAACCGGGTGATCGTACGGCGGGACGCCCCCGTGCCGGGCAAGGTCGCGCTGATCTCCGGTGGCGGCTCGGGGCACGAGCCGCTGCACGGCGGATTCGTCGGCCCGGGCATGCTGTCGGCGGCCTGTCCGGGTGAGGTGTTCACCTCGCCGGTTCCCGACCAGATGCTGCGCGCCGCAGCGGCCGTGGACAGCGGCGCCGGGGTGCTGTTCATCGTCAAGAACTACACCGGCGACGTCCTCAACTTCGACATGGCGGCCGAAATGGCCGAGGACGAGGGCATTCAGGTCGCGAAGGTGCTGGTCAACGACGACGTGGCGGTCACCGACAGCCTCTACACGGCCGGGCGCCGCGGCACCGGCGCGACGCTGTTCGTGGAGAAGATCGCCGGCGCCGCCGCCGACGAGGAGCAGCCGCTGGAGCGCGTGGAGGCGATCGCACGGCAGGTCAACGAGAACTCCCGCAGTTTCGGCGTGGCCCTGAGCGCCGTCACGACCCCCGCCAAGGGCAGCCCCACCTTCGACCTTCCGCCGGGCGAACTCGAGTTGGGCATCGGCATCCACGGCGAGCCGGGGCGGGAGCGGCGGGCGATGATGACCTCCGGGGAGATCGCGGACTTCGCGGTCAACGCCATCCTCGAGGACATGAGCCCGCGCAACCCCGTCCTCGTCCTGGTCAACGGCATGGGCGCGACGCCGCTGCTGGAGCTGTACGGCTTCAACGCCGAGGTGCAGCGGGTGCTCGCCGCGCGGGGCGTCGCCGTAGCCCGCACCCTGGTCGGCAACTACGTGACCTCGCTCGACATGGCGGGCGCCTCGGTGAGCCTGTGCCAGGTCGACGAGGAACTGCTGCGGCTGTGGGACGCGCCGGTGAGCACGCCGGGACTGCGCTGGGGCATGTGACACGGTGATCAGCAGGTGAGCGAAACCCTTGGCCACACCCCTACCACGCAAGGAGATCACGTGCTCGACGCCGACTTCTTCCGCCGCTGGCTGACGGCGGCCGCCGCGTCCGTGAACCGCGAGGCCGAACACCTCACCGCACTCGACTCGGCCATCGGGGACGCCGACCACGGCATCAACATGCAGCGCGGCCTCACCGCCGTGACCGCCGCGCTGCAGGAGGAGTCGCCCGACACGCCCGGTGCGGTGCTGATGCTGGCGGCGAAGCAGCTGATCTCGAAGGTCGGCGGCGCGTCGGGCCCGCTGTACGGCACCCTGCTGCGCCGTACCGGCAAGACGCTCGGCGACGCCACCGAGGTCAGCGAGGAGCAGTTCGCGCAGGCGCTGCGCGCCGGGGTGGACGCCGTCATGGCGCTGGGCGGTGCGGCGCCCGGCGACAAGACCATGATCGACGCGCTGGTCCCGGCCCTCGACGCGCTCGGTGACGGCTTCGCCGCGGCACGGGCCGCCGCCGAGCAGGGGGCGGAGGCCACCACGCCGTTGCAGGCCCGCAAGGGCCGGGCCAGCTATCTCGGCGAACGCAGCATCGGACACCAGGATCCGGGGGCGACCTCGGCGGCCCTGCTGATCGCGGCCCTCGTGGAGGCGCACGGTGAGTGACGACAAGCTGGTCGGGATCGTCCTCGTGTCCCACAGCGCCGACGTGGCGGAGTCGGTGACCAAGCTGGCGAAGTCGCTGTCGGGGGGTGGCGCGGCGGTGCCGGTCGCCCCGGCCGGCGGCACCGAGGGCGGCGGGCTCGGCACCAGCGCCGAGCTGATCGCCGCCGCGGCCGCCTCCGTGGACCGCGGCGCCGGGGTAGCTCTCCTCACCGACCTCGGCAGCGCCGTGCTGACCGTGAAGGCGCTCCTCGCGGAGGGCGACGAACTCCCCGAGGGTTCCCGCCTGGTGGACGCGCCGTTCGTCGAGGGCGCGGTCGCCGCGGTCGTCACGGCGGCGACGGGCGCCGACCTGGACGCGGTGGAGGCGGCGGCGAAGGAGGCGTACGACTACCGGAAGGTGTGAGCCCCGGGGGCGGTCACGGCTCGGTGGTCCTCGGTGCGACGGCTGAGCAAGGCCGGCCCGCCCCCGACGGCATACGCGGGCTCCGAGTCGCCGGGGTCCGCTCTCGGCCCGCGGCCGCCAAGCAGGCTCCCGGGAGCCTCGGCACGCCCCTCAGCCGGCCCCGCGTCCACCCCGTACGAACTGCCGCGCCAGCCGCTCCCCCACGGCCGTCACGGCTGCGCGGTCCTCGATGGGTTTGACCTCGGAGTCCTTGAAGACGATGTAGGTGACCCCGGAGGGTGTGCCGCCGCCGTGCGGGTCGGCGCGGATGCCCAGCGCCCGCGCGGTGGCGTATGAAGCCTCGCCGATGATGTCGCTCGGGCCGATGTCGCCGACGACGGCGTACTGGACGCGGCCCCGGTGGACGACGGCGGCGACCGAGCCGCCGCGCACCCCGTCCCTGCGGTGGTCCCAGCGGGCGCTCGGCGCGGGTACGACGATGTAGGGCAGCGTCTCGGCGCTCGGGTAGCGCCCGTCGGCCTGGGCGAAGGCGGTGGCCTGGGCGAAGAACGGGTCGGTGTCGCCGTTGCAGCGCGGGGTGGGCCGCCCGTCGCAGTCGATGTCCAGGTCCGCGGTCCACATCACGGCGTCGCGGGTGCCGCACACGGGGACGGTGGGAGGCGTGTCGTCGTCGGTGCGGTAGCGGCCGCGGGAGACGGGCACGCAGGAGCGGGCCCGGGCGAGGAGCTCGGCGGCGCGTACGGCGCCCGGCGGCCGCATGGACACGGGGGCGCGGGGACCCGCGGCGGGCGGCCGCGGTGCGGCGGCGGACGGCAGCGCCGGGGCCAGCAGGACGAGCGCGGCCGCGGCCAGCGTCATCGACGGGACACGCACCATGGAGGGACCCTCTCGTGGGAGGCGGTGACGGTCACTCAGCCAATCTGGGGCGGGTGCCGGACAGCGGCCACCGGACGGGGCCGTACGGTGCACGGCCTCTGACGGCCCGCCAGGCGCCGGGAGACCGGGCCTGCGTCGGCTCCGGCCTCCCGGCCGCCCCCGTCCGGCGCGGGAAAGCGACGACAGCGATCCGCGCCCGCGGCATGAACTCCGGAGCCCTCCAGGAGAGTTCGGCCACGCGGAGGCCCAGCATAGGTAACGGCCGCGAGGACACCGGCGCCCAACCTGCGGCCGACCGCATACGCCGAGGGGCACCACACCCTTGATGAGTACGCGTCACCGGTGCCATGGTGAGCGTATTGGTCCGGACCTTTGCCGTCCTGCTCTGCGGCCGACACGGGAGGCTCGTCGTGCGACGCGTGGTGCTGTACACGGTGATCCTGCTGCTGGTCGCCTCCTGCGGGTGGGCGGGCACGGACGACGGCGAGAGCGGGGCGCTGCCGGGGGCGCCGGCCGCCGTCACGGCGACCGCGGGCAGCGCGACCAGCGTGCATGTCATGTGGAACGCCGTCCTCGCGGCCGATGGCGTCCGCGTCTACGAGGTGTACCGCGACCGCGCCAAGGTGGCGGACGTGCCGGCCGGTGAGCACATGGTGGACGTCGTCCGGCTGCGGCCGGCCACGACGTACGTCTTCTCGGTACGCGCCCGCGACCGGGCCGGCCGGCTCGGGCCGCCCAGCCGGGAGGTCGCGGTGACGACCCCGGCCGCTTCGGCGGCGGACCGCTCGCCGCCGGCCCGGCCGGGCCGGCTGACCGGCCGGAGCGCCGGGAGCACGGCGGTCCAGCTGTCCTGGACGGCCGCCCGCGACGACCGGAAGGTGGTGTCGTACGACGTCTACCAGAGCGGTGTGAAGATCCACAGCGTGGGCGGGGCGCAGACGGCGACGGTCGTGACCGGGCTGCGGCCGGGCACCCGGTACGCCTTCACCGTGCGGGCGCGGGACGCGGCCGACAACCTCTCCCCCGCCGCCGGCCCGCTCCGGCTCACCACGGCCCCCGGCACGGACGACGGCCGGGACACCGCGCCCGCCGCCTTCCGCGTGGCGAGCCATGAGGCGGACGGCGCGTACTACCTGGACCTGTCCTGGGTTCCGCCGCGGACGGACGGGACGGTCGGCGAGTACCAGCTGCAGCTCGACGGGCGGACGGCGACCTCCCTGGTGTGGGGCGCCGACGCGCCGCGGAAGAGGGCGGACTACAGCTTCTACGCCGGCGTGGAGCCCGGAGTACGCCACCGGCTGCGACTGCGGGGCCGGCTGCCCGACGGCACCTGGGGCGGCTGGTCGGCGGAGCGGGTGGTGACGACGGGCGCCGGCCGGTGACCGGCGGGCGGACCTGGGCCGTCGGTGGGAATCCGTCACCTGACCGGGTGCCGTCCGCATGCGCCTGCGCGCCGGGGAACGTTGGCTGCCCCTTGAGGCAGCACGGGCGTTCCCGATCCTCGGCGGCGCAAGGGATGTACCGCCAACCGTGCCGCCGCCGGAGGACACCCCCATGCGCAACTCTCACTTCTTCAGACGCCACGGCCTGACCGTGGCGGCCGCCACCGCCCTGCCGCTCGCCCTGACCGCCGCGGGACCGGCCACCGCCCGGGGCACGGGGATCTCCGTCAGCACGACCGGGTCCACCGTGTCCGTGCTGACCAGCGCCTGCACCCAGATCAACGGCAGCTGGGGCACGGCGGCGCTGCTCAACAGCAGCCAGGCGAGCTTCGCCCAGGGCCGCCAGGTGGCGCTCTCGGGGACCGGCGTCAGTCAGTCCGCCGCCTGGTCCAACGTTTCTCCAGGCACCTACACGGTCATCGTGATGTGCGCCAACAACACCACCGCCGGCACCCAGTCGGTGATCGTCTCCACGCCCGTCGTGCCCACCGTCCGCTCCACGCCGTCGTCCTCGCCGTCGCGCGGAGTGATGGGCGGCCTCGGCGGCGCGGCCCGGGACTACGGCCCGGTCACGATGGGCGTGGGCGCGGCCCTGGTGGGCGGCGGTGTCATCGGGGCGGCGTGGTTCCTGCGCCGTCGCTCGAGGCCGCATCGTCTGTGACCGACGCGCCGCCGTCGGTCGTCGACGTACCGTCCGTGACGGAGGTGTCGTCCATGATCGGTCCGCAGGCCTTCTCGAGGGCGTCGAACTCCGCCAGCGCGTGCGCGAGCCATCGCGTCCAGAAGGTCTCCAGATCGATCCCGGCCCGCAGCACGAGGTGGCGCAGCCGGTCCTCAGGCCCGTCCTTACCGGGCGGGAAGTCGCGCTGCTCGATCTCCAGATACTCCGCCAACTGACGCTCGTGCAGCTGGAGATGGCGCCGCAGGTCGTCCTCCAGGCCGGCGGTGCCGACCACGGCGGCGGCGCGCAGCCGCAGCAGCATGACGTCGCGCAGCGGCCTCGGGTCCTGCGCCGCGGCCGTCCAGCGCTGCAGCTCGGCGCGGCCCGCGGGCAGGACCTCGTAGGCCTTTTTCTGCCCGCGGGCCGGCTGTTCGCTCGGCAGCGCGCGGATGTACCCCTCGGACTCCAGGCGTCCCAGCTCGCGGTAGATCTGCTGGTGCGTCGCGGACCAGAAGTAGCCGATCGACCTGTCGAAGCGGCGGGTCAGCTCCAGCCCGGAGGACGGCTTCTCCAGCAGGGCGGTGAGGATCGCGTGCGGCAGGGACATGGGGCCATCCTAGGGACGCGCCGCGCTCCTACAGGGCGGCGGCGACCTCCGTGCCCTGCTTGATGGCCCGCTTGGCGTCCAGTTCGGCGGCCACGTCGGCGCCCCCGATCAGGTGCGCCTTGCGGCCCGCCGCCACCAGCGCGTCGTACAGGTCCCGGCGCGGGTCCTGGCCGGTGCACAGGACGATGGTGTCGACCTCGAGGACCGTGCTCTCGCCGTCGACGGTCAGGTGCAGCCCGGCGTCGTCGATCCGGTCGTACGCCACACCCGGGACCATGGTGACGCCGCGGTGCTTGAGCTCGGTGCGGTGGATCCAGCCGGTGGTCTTGCCGAGGCCGGCGCCGACCTTGCTGGTCTTGCGCTGGAGCAGGTGCACACTGCGCGGCGGGGCGGGCCGCTGCGGTGCGGCGAGGCCGCCGGGGGCCCGGTAGTCCAGGTCGACGCCCCAGTGCCGGAAGTACGTCGCCGGGTCCTCGCTGGCCCGGTCGCCGCTGTCGGTGAGGTACTCGGCGACGTCGAAGCCGATGCCGCCCGCACCGAGGATCGCGACGCGGTCGCCGACGGGGGCGCCGCCGTGCAGCACGTCGAGGTAGCCGACGACGCGGGGGTGGTCCACGCCGGGGATGTCCGGGGTCCGCGGGGTGACACCGGTGGCGACGACGACCTCGTCGTAGTCCGCGAGGTCGTCCGCGTCCACCCAGGTGGCCAGGCGTACGTCCACGCCGTGGGCGTCGAGCTGGTGGCGGAAGTAGCGCAGGGTCTCGTCGAACTCCTGCTTGCCCGGGACCTTGCGGGCCACGTTGAGCTGGCCGCCGATCTCCTCGGCGGCGTCGAAGAGGGTGACGGTGTGGCCGCGTTCGGCGGCGGAGACCGCGCAGGCCAGGCCCGCGGGGCCGGCGCCGACGACCGCGACGCGCTTGGCCAGCCGGGTCGGGGACAGCACCAGCTCGGTCTCGTGGCAGGCGCGCGGGTTGACCAGACAGGAGGTGATCAGCCCGCCGAAGGTGTGGTCGAGGCAGGCCTGGTTGCAGCCGATGCAGGTGTTGATGGCATCGGCGCGATCCTCGGCGGCCTTCTTGACGAACTCCGGGTCGGCGAGCATCGGGCGGGCCATGGAGACCATGTCGGCGACGCCGTCGGCGAGCAGCTGCTCGGCCAGTTCGGGGGTGTTGATGCGGTTGGTGGTGATGAGCGGGATCGACACCTCGCCCATGAGCTTCTTGGTGACGAAGGTGTAGGCGCCGCGGGGCACGGAGGTGGCGATGGTGGGGATGCGGGCCTCGTGCCAGCCGATGCCGGTGTTGATGATCGTGGCGCCGGCCGCCTCGACGGCCTTGGCGAGGGTGATCACCTCGTCGAGGGTGGAGCCGCCGGGGACGAGGTCGAGCATGGAGAGCCGGTAGATGACGATGAAGTCCTCGCCGACGGCCTCGCGCACCCGGCGCACGATCTCGACCGGGAAGCGCATGCGGTTCTCGTAGGAGCCGCCCCAGCGGTCGGTGCGCTGGTTGGTCTGCGCGGCGATGAACTCGTTGATGAGGTAGCCCTCGGAGCCCATGATCTCGACGCCGTCGTAGCCGGCCTGCTGCGCCAGACGAGCCGTGCGGGCGTAGTCGTCGACGGTGCGCTCGATGTCGGCGTCGGTCAGCTCGCGCGGCGGGAACGGGCTGATGGGGGCCTGGACCGGGCTCGGGGCGACCAGGTCGCGGTGGTAGGCGTAGCGGCCGAAGTGCAGGATCTGCAGGGCGATCCTGCCGCCCTCGCGGTGCACTGCCTCGGTGACCTGGCGGTGCTGGTCGGCCTCTGCGTCGGTGGTCAGCTTGGCGCCGCCCTCGTACGGCCGCCCCTCGTCGTTGGGGGCGATGCCGCCGGTGACGATCAGGCCCACGCCGCCGCGGGCACGCTCGGCGTAGAAGGCCGCCATGCGTTCGAAGCCCCGCTCGGCCTCCTCAAGGCCTACGTGCATCGAGCCCATCAGGACGCGGTTGGGCAGCGTGGTGAATCCCAGGTCGAGCGGGCTCAGCAGGTGCGGGTAACGGCTCATCGGGCCCTCCGTGCGCGGTGTCTTGCGCACTGTTCTAGAGGACCCGCGAGCCTTTATGCAACTAGTTGCACAACGAGGTGGCCGGTATCACCTGTTCTCCAGCCGGACGTGCAGCTCCCGCTCCTGGTCGCCCGAGGCGTGGCTCAGGTCGTGGACGGTGAACAGGTCGCCCAGCGTCTCGCGGAAGCGGTCGATCGCCCAGTAGCCGCCCTGGACGTCGGCGGTGACGGCGCCGTTCAGCCGTCCGGGGCGGACCCCGCCGGCCCCCTCGTGGGCGTCGTGGACGTCGAACGTGCCGAGCCACACCATCGGACGGACCTGCGAGAACTGCTCCGGTACGTCCTCACTGCACCGGTCGGACTCGAAGTACCCGCACAGCGCATCGAAGACGATCCGGGCGTCCTCCTTGGGGCAGTCACTGATCTCCACCGTGACCGAGTGCGGGTGCGGTTGCTCGTTGTCCATGTGCTGGTGCATGCGTTGCTCCTTCCATGACCGCGCTGCGGCAGGACGGGTCCCCGCGGTGCCGCTCCCCCACACCCAAGAAAAGCACCGGCCGCCGGTGCGGGCCACCAAAGGGCCACCGGCGGCCGGAACGGGCCCGCGGCCTCAGCCGCGCACCAGGCGGTAGGTCTTGCTGTCGGTCAGCACGCAGAAGCCGGGCGAGACGACGATGACGCGCAGGGTGCCGGTGCGCCGGTCGTAGTCGACGCCCTCGGCCTCGAAGCCACCGGAGCAGGCGCTGCGCAGGGGCAGCTGGCGCAGCGCGCTGACCTGGCCGTTCACGTCGGCGGTGCCGTTCGGCGCGGCGGACAGGTCGATCTGCAGCAGCGGCTTGGTCACACCGAACAGCGTTCCCTCGGGGTCGTCGGAGGCGCACAGCAGCCGGGTGGAGGTGACGAAGTCGCAGCCCTGGACGTCACGGACGGCGTGGTCGAGGCGGACGGTCGCGGCCTGCGGCAGGTTCGCCGAGGGCGAGGTGGACGGGTTGACGCCGGGCGTGGGGAGGACCAGCAGCCGGGTCATCGTGCCCCACTCCCCGGTGAGCATCCACTGGCCGTCCGGGCTGATCGCCACCCAGGAGTTGTTCAGGGCCTCGCCCGGGCTCAGCGTGTGGACGTACTCCGACCAGCCGCCGCCCGGCGCCTGCACCCGGAACATCTTCGCGTCGCCCGAGTCCCGCTGGTACGGCTCGACGTAGTGGCCGTCGTAGGAGGCATCGGGGTCGCCCACATGGTTCCAGCCCCGGCCGGAGACGCTCAGCGGGACCGTGCCGAGACCGGTGTAGCGATTGGGACTGCCGGCGGGGACCTCGATCGAGGCCAGGCCCTGGCTCTCGGCGAGCGGGTCGGCGCGGTCGGAGCCGACCTCGTTCCAGGTGTCCGCGGCCGTGGCATGCGGGGCGCCGCACAGCACGAAGGTGAGGGCCACCAGGCCGGTCAGGACGGTGCGACAGCGTTGCCGGACGGTGCGTGGGGGCATGGGCCGACTCCTCGGTCAGGGGGTGGTCGCGCACAGTCTGGCGGCGCCTGCTGGTCATGTACAGACCAAGAACGCGAAACGCATTCCGTCGGTCCGGCGACGCTGCGCCCGCGCGGGGACACGCTGCGCCCCGCTGCGTCCGCCGGACGTTTCCGGCCGTGTTGGGGGATGGTGGAAGTGAGGGCGCAAGGCGTAGGAGAAAGGATTGTGCGCGGTACAAAATGGGGAGTCGGCACGGGGGAACGCGTGCCGCACGGACGGGCGGAGGCGGTACCTGGATGACGTCAGCCAGATCTCCCGTGACCGACGGCGACCCGCCGCCGGGCGGACCGGTGCAGCCCAGCGGACTCCTCGACGTGCTGAACGTCGCCTCCGTGGTGCTGGACGCGCAGGGGCGGGTGGTGCTGTGGAGCCCGCAGGCCGAGGAGCTGTTCGGGTACTCCGCGCAGGAGGCACTCGGCCGGTACGCGGCCCACATCATGGTGCACGAGCAGCACGTCGACCTCGTCGTGAAGCTGTTCGCGGACGTCATGCAGACCGGGCGGAGCTGGGCCGGCGCCTTCCCCGTCCGGCGTAAGGACGGCACCGCGCGGCTGGTGGAGTTCCGCAACATGCGCCTGCTGGACGACCGGGGCGACGTGTACGCACTCGGGCTGTGCGCCGACCGGTCGACCGTGCGCCGCCTGGAGCGGGACGTGGCGCTGTCGACGCGGATGGTCACCCAGTCGCCGATCGGCCTGGCCGTGCTGGACATCGACCTGCGGTTCGTGTCGGTCAACCCGGCCCTGGAGCGCATCAACGGCCTGCCCGCCGACGAGCACCTGGGCCGCCGGCTGCGCGAGGTGCTGCCGGACCTGGACGCGGACGCGCTGGAGTCGGCGGCGCGCCGGGTGCTGGCGACGGGGCAACCGGTGGTCGACCAGGCCATCGTGGGCCGCACCCCGGCCGACCTCGACGAGGAACACGCCTGGACGATCTCCCTGTACCGGCTGGAGGACGCCGTCGGCAACGTGCTCGGTGTGGCCGCTTCCGTCGTGGACATCACCGACCAGTACCAGGCGAGCGTGGAGGCGGAGGCCGCCCGCCGCAGGCTGGCCGTGATCGCCGACGCCTCCGCCCGGATCGGTACGACGCTGGAGCTGGACCGCACCGCTCACGAACTGGCCGACGTGGCCGTGCCGGAACTCGCCGACATCGCCGCCGTCGACCTGCTGGAGGCGGTCGTGGAGGGCCGGCGCAGCAGCCTGGGCCCGGCCGAGGCGGCGGTGATCCGCGCGCTCGCCGTACAGGCGCGTGACGCCCCGGAGGCGCTGCGGGCGGCCGACCCGCCGGGACAGATCGCCCGGTACGGCCCGGACCGGCTGGTCACCGAGTGCGTGCGCACCGGCCGGCCGGTCATGATGGCGCATGTGCGGCCGGAGAACCTGCCGCGCATCGCCCGCTCCGCCGAGGCCGCGGAACTGCTGGAGGCGGCCGGCGTGCACTCCTATCTGGCCGTCCCGCTGATCGCGCGCGGCGAGGTGCTCGGCGCCCTCGACCTCAAGCGCACCAACAACCCGCTGCCCTTCAGCCGGGACGACCTGCTGCTGGCCCGGGAGCTGGCGGCGCGGGCCGCCGTGCAGATCGACAACGCCCGCTGGTACCAGAACGCCCGCAACACCGCCCTGACCCTGCAGCGCAGCCTGCTGCCGAGCCATCCGCGGCTCACCGGTGGTCTCGAGGTGGCCTCGCGCTACCAGCCGGCCGGCGCCACGAGCGAGGTCGGCGGCGACTGGTTCGACGTGATCCCGCTGGAGGACGGCAAGACGGCGCTGGTCGTGGGCGATGTGATGGGCAGCGGCATCAACGCCGCCGCGACGATGGGCCGGCTGCGCACCGCCACCAACACCCTGGCCTCGCTGGACCTCGATCCCGCGCTGCTTCTGGAACACCTCGACAAGATCACCTCCGGCCTCGACGAGGCCATCGCGACCTGTGTGTACGCCGTGCACGACCCGCGGTACGGCCAGTGCCGGATCGCCAACGCCGGGCACCTGCCGCCGGTCCGGGTACGCGCCGGGCGGCCGCCTGAGCTGCTAGACCTGCCGACCGGCGCACCGCTCGGCGTGGGCGGGGTCGCCTTCTCCACCACGACCGTCGAGGTGTGCCCCGGCGACCAGCTGGTCTTCTACACCGACGGCCTGGTGGAGACGCGCCGGCACTCCCTCGACGAGCGCCTCGCCATGCTGCTCACCCTGCTGGACGACCCGGAACGCCCGCTGGAGGAGGTCTGCGACCTGCTGCTGCGCACGCTGCACCAGCCCGACAACCACGACGACGTGGCCCTGCTCATCGCCCGGGTCCGGCAGGACGGGTGATTCACAGGTAACCGTTACCCCGTCCTTACCGGCCCCCTCGGACAATCACACGGAGGGGTGCCATGACGGCGGCCGAGGAGAGTGATCCATGATGCACGAG
Source organism: Streptomyces sp. NPDC014006 (assembly GCF_043088925.1). Taxonomy (NCBI): domain Bacteria; kingdom Bacillati; phylum Actinomycetota; class Actinomycetes; order Kitasatosporales; family Streptomycetaceae; genus Streptomyces; species Streptomyces sp. NPDC014006. Next base: position 145,943 of record NZ_JBICAJ010000005.1, read on the forward strand.
CCGGACCATGAGCACTCGGGGACGCGCGCGTCAGTGACGGAGCGGTGGCGGCGCCGGCCGGCCCGGGGCCGTACGGTGATCGCGGCCACGGCCGTCGCGGTGCTCGCCCTGGGTGGAACGGTCGCCTACGCGGCCACCTCGGACAGCTCTCCGACCCCGCCCGGGGCCTCCACGTCGTCGTCCCCGTCTCCGGGCGGGCCGGACGGGAGGCACGAGCGGGGCGGCCCCTGGTTCGGCTTCGATGAGGCCGTGCATGGCGAGGCCACCGTGAAGGACACCGACACCGGCAAGTGGGTGGTACGGATCTGGCAGCGCGGCACCGTCGAGTCGGTCTCCGGCGACCAGGTCACCGTCAAGAGCGCCGACGGTGCGTCGTGGACGTGGACCGTGGGCCCGGACGCCTCCGTCCGCATCGGTACGCCGAAGAAGGGCGACTCGGTCGTCCTGGCCGGCACCCGGGGCAACGACGGCAAGCGCACGGCCGTCCTCTCCCTGGGCGGCGACTTCTCCGACCGGGGCCCGGGCCACCGCCGCGACGGCTTCCGCGACCACCGGTGGGACGGCGAGCCGTCGCCGGGCGCGTCCGGGGGCGGGGCCACGACCTGACGCCGGCGCCCCGGGACAAGCAGCTCGCGCTGGATCGCAGGGCCGCCACGTTCCGTGCGGCGGCCCCTGCCCGGACGCACTCTCAGGCCTGCGCCCGCGTCCCGATGACCACGTGGGCGTAGCCCTCCTCCGCCACCGCCCGTCGCGGGACGAGCCCGGCCCGGGTGAACGCCTCGACGGCCGTGGGTGCCTGGTGCTCGCTCGTCTCCACCAGCAGGCAGCCGCCGGGGGCCAGCCAGTGCGGCGCCTGCGCGGCCACCCGCCGCAGCACGTCCAGGCCGTCCGTGCCGCCGTCCAGCGCGGTCAGCGGCTCGTGGTCACGGGCCTCCGCCGGCAGCAGGCCGACCTCGGCGGTGGGGACGTACGGCACGTTGGCGGCGAGGATGTCGACACGGCCGCGCAGTCGGTCCGGCAGCGCCGCGAACAGGTCGCCGCGGTGGACCTGGCCGCCGTACGCGGCGACGTTGCCTCCGGCGCAGCGCACGGCGGCCGGGTCGATGTCGGCGGCGTGCAGTTCGACGCCGGGCAGCGCGGCGGCCAGGGCCGCGCCGACCGCGCCGGAGCCGCAGCACAGGTCCACCACGACCGAGGCGTGCGGGAGTTGGGCGAGGGCCTGGTCGACGAGGAACTCGGTGCGCCGGCGCGGGACGAACACGCCCGGCTCGACGGTGACGCGCAGGCCGTGGAACTCGGCCCAGCCGAGGACGAGTTCGAGCGGGAGCCCGGCGACGCGGCGCTCCACCATGGCGGCGGCCTCGTCGTCGCCGCGCGCGGTGTCCAGGATCAGCCGCGCCTCGTCCTCGGCGAAGACACAGCCGGCGGCGCGCAGTCGGGCGACGACGGAAGAGAAGGGAACGGACGGGGAAGGTGTGGGCATGGAAGCCGAGGGCCTTTCGGTAGCCGAAGGGCACTCCCTTGGGTCACCTGCCGCCGGCGGTCCGCGCGCGGCGAGGGGAGAGCACCCGATCTGTCCTTGCGGTGATGGGTCCCACCTCCCTCGGTGACGCACGGCTGGGGCGGTCCGCAGCCGGACCGCCACCCTACCCCAGCGCCGCCCCCTGGTGATCACACTCCGACGGTCTCCTCGACCTCTTCCTCCGCCGCCAGTTCCTCCGCCTGCGGTGCGGGGGCGGGGGCGGGCGTCCTGGAGCGCTCGTACAGGGCGGCCAGGCCGGTCACCGCGAGGCCGGCCAGCAGCCAGGCCGCCAGCGTCCACAGCGTGCGGCCGAGGCCGTCATGGCCGAAGTACAGCAGGCTGCGGGTGCCCTCCACGAAGCCTGCGCCGTTCCAGAAGGCGTGCAGGGAACCGAAGAAGCCGTTCTGCAGCTCGGGCCGGAACAGGCCGCCGGAGCTGGTGAAGTTGAGCATCACGAACAGCACCATCATCGCGAGCGTGGTCCACCGCTTGAGGAAGGTGTGCAGACCGACGCCGATGAACAGGATGCCCGCGGAGTACAGCCACGCCATGCCGAAGATCCCGGCGAGGTCGTGGTGCGCGAGGTGGAAGACCGGTCCGGCGAGCAGCGTGCCGATGCCGCCGACGACGGCCGAGACGCCGAGCGCCAGCAGGGCACGCACCCGCATCGCCAGCGCGCCGCCGGCGGCGCCGATCGCGGCGACGGAGGCGTAGGAGCCGATGGAGACGGCGATGAGCAGGAAGAACAGGCCCTGTCCCGTGGGGTCGTCGGAGACGGGCCGGGCCACGTCGGTGACCTTCAGCGGGGCGCCCTGCTTCTCGGCAACGGGGGTGAAGACCTTCTCCACGGCGGTGGCGCCCATGTCGGACGAGGCGGTGGCGACGACCAGTTCGGGGCCGCCCGCGCCCGGCACGTAGGCGCCGGTGATGTCGCGGTGCTTCAGCAGGTCGACGGCGGCGTCGCGGGTGGCGACCGTGCGGACGTCGAGCTTGTCGCCGGCGGCGTCCTTGACCGACTGGGCGAGCACCTTGGCCTCGGGTCCCGAGCCGACGACGGCGACCGGGAGGTGGTTCGGCTCCGGGGTGACGAACGCCCCCATGTACGCGAGTCCCATGCCCAGGCACATCAGCAACGGGGTGATCAGGTGCGTGAGCACATGGCGCACGGCGGGCGACCTCATCGCTCACTCCTCCAATGGTTGGCTTATACAACTCTTTCTTCAGTTGTACTATACAACCAGAACCCCGAAGGAGGGCAAGTGAACGCAGCCGAGGCCGTCGAGGCCATCCAGCGCGAGATGACGATCTTCGCGCGCCGTGCCCGTGCGTCGGCCGGGCGCATGCATCCGGAGCTGTCGCTGGTCTCCTACACGCTGCTCGGGCACCTGGAGGAGCGGGGCGGCTGCCGCGCCACCGACCTGGCGGCGCACTACGCCCTGGACAAGTCCACGGTCAGCCGCCAGGTCGCGGCCCTGGAGCGGGCCGGCCTCATCGAGCGGCGGCTGGACCCGGAGGACCACCGCGTCCAGGTCCTGCACCTGACCGAGGCCGGCCGCAGCATCCTCGCCCAGGTCACCGTCAGCCGCCGGGCCGCCTTCCGCGAGCGTCTCGCGGACTGGCCCGAGGAGGACCTGACCCGCTTCGCCGACTATCTCGTGCGCTACAACGCCTGGACGCCGGCGCAGGAGAAGGAAGCCTGACGGGCCTCTCGGCTACGCCACCGGCACGGCCCGCCCCTCCCCCAGGCTTCTCCGGCACCCGCACCTCGAGGAACGCCGTACGGCGGCGCAGCCGGAAGCCCAGGGACTCGTACAGCCGGATGGCGCCCGCGTTCTGCGCGCCGGTGTGCAGGAACGGCGTCTCCCCGCGCGCCCGGATGCCGTGCGCGACGGCGCGGATCAGCCGGGTGGCCAGGCCCTGACCGCGGAAGGCCGGGTCGGTGCAGACCGCGCTGATCTCGGTCCAGCCCGGCGGGTGCAGCCGCTCCCCCGCCATGGCGACGAGCGTGCCGCCGCGCCGGACGCCCAGATAGGTACCGAGCTCGATGGTCCGGGGCAGGAAGGGGCCGGGGCGGGTGCGCGCGACCAGGTCGAGCATCTCGGGCACGTCGGCGGGGGTGAGCCGGACCGCCTCCGGGTCGGGTGCGGTGGCCAGGCCGTCGTCCACCAGCTGGACGCCCTCGATGTGGAAGGTGATCTCCCAGCCGTCCGGGACCTGTCCCCTGAAGCCGGGCAGCGGGACCTCGGCGCCGGGACCCGCGAGCGCCGCGAGGTCGGCCCAGTCCTGGGCGTCCGGCTCGTCGGGCAGGGCCAGCCAGGGCGACACGTCGAGCGGGTAGCGCAGCACGCCGCCGCGCCGCTCGGCGAAGGGGGCGTGCGGGCCGGTGAGCGAGGCGAGGGCGGGGTTGTCGAGGACGTGCGCGGCGCTCATGCGGCCACCTCGATCACCGTCTTGCCGCGGGCGTGGCCCGCCTCGACGACGCGCAGCGCCTCACCGGCCCGCTCCAGCGGGAACGTCCGGGTGACGAGCGGGTCCAGATCACCGTTGGCCACCAGCTCGGCCACCGCCTCGAGTACGGCGTTGTCGCGCACCCTGGCCACGCGGGAGCCGCCGAGCCGTGCGGCGTCGTCCGGGGGTGCCGCGGCCGTGACGAGCCCGGCGCTTGCGGCGCGCAGGGTCGCCGCCTCGGCGAGCACGTCGCCGCCGACCAGATCGTAGATCCCGTCGATGCCGTCGGGCGCCGCGATCCGCGCCCGCTCGGTCCAGCCCGGGCCGGAGGACACATGGACGGCGCCGAGCGACTCGACGAGGTCCTTCTTGCCGTCGCTCGCCACACCCACGGTCCGCAGCCCGAGGGCCCGTGCGATCTGCACCGCGGCCACTCCGACCCCGCCGCCCGCGCCGGTGACCAGCACGGTCGCGCCGGGCGCCAGGCCGAGCTGCCGTACCCCGGCGTAGGCGGTCGACGCGGCCACGGGCAGGGTGGCCGCGTCGGTGAAGGTCACCCCGGCCGGCTTGCGGGCGATCAGGTCCACCGACAGCAGCGCGCACTGCGACCAGCCGCCGACGACCGGACGTCCGAAGACCTCGTCGCCGGCCGCGAAGCCGTCGACGCCCGGCCCGGTCTCCTCCACGACACCGGCCACCTCGCTGCCGAAGTACGCGGGGAACTCCCGCTCGCCGCTCTCGCCGGGGCGCCGGTAGCCGGTGCGCAGCTTGAAGTCCACCGGGTTCACCCCGGCTGCCCGCACCGCGATCAGCACCTGGCCGGGCCCCGGCCGGGGACGGTCCACGTCGACGAGCGCCTCGGCCTCGGGGCCGCCGTACCGGGTGAAGACGTACGCCTTGGGCATGGGCTTCCTCACTCTCCCTCGCTGTTCACCGGCGGCAAGCGAGGGATCGGGAGGCGTATTCCCCGACCTGCGGGATGTTCATACGGCCGCAACGATCGGCGGGGACGAAGCACCTGGCGCGACCCCTTACGGTTGAATCATGAACGTCACCCGAGGCTTCACCGGACGCCCCCGCGTCCAGGACCCGGGCCTGCCGCCGGGTCAGTACGACGCGGGCGACGACTGGCCCGTGCTGTCCGCCGAGGTCACCCCGGACATCGCTCCGGAGCAGTGGACCTTCCGGATCGACGGGCTGGTCGAGCGGCCCCGCGGCTGGGACTGGGCGCAGGCCCAGGAACTGCCCGCCTCCACCTACGAGGGCGCCATCCACTGCGTCACCGGCTGGTCGAGGTTCGGGACGCGGTTCTCGGGTGTATCCCTGGACGTCTTCCTCGACGCGGTACGACCGAACGCCTCCGCCACGCACGCCGTCGCCTACGCGCACACCGGGTACACCACGAACCTGCCGCTGGCGGACCTGACCGGCGGCCGGGCCTGGATCGCGTTCACCCACGACGGCCGCCCGCTGCCCGCCGAGCACGGCGGACCGGCACGGTTGCTGGTACCGCATCTGTACTTCTGGAAGAGCGCCAAGTGGATCGCGGGCCTGCGTCTGCTCGACCACGACGAGCCGGGCTTCTGGGAGCGCAACGGCTACCACGGGCGCGGCAACCCCTGGCAGGAGCAGCGGTACTCCGGTGACTGAGATCTTCACTCCCCCGACCCGCTTCGCGGTGCCCGGCCGGATCGCCGTGAGCGAGCAGGCGGCCTCCGTGTGGCAGACCGCGACGATCGCCGCGATCCGCAGGGAGACCGCGCGCGCCGCCACGTTCCGGCTGGCGGTGCCCGGCTGGCCCGGCCATCTGCCCGGCCAGCACCTGCTGCTGCGGCTCACCGCACCCGACGGCTACGCCGCCCAGCGGCACTATTCGATCGCGTCCGCGCCGGACGACAGCGGGCACGTCGAGCTGACCCTGGACCACGTCGAGGGCGGCGAGGTGTCCGGCTGGTTCCACACCGTGGCCCGGCCCGGTGACACCGTCGAGGTGCGCGGCCCGGTCAGCGGCTTCTTCGCCTGGCCCGGCGACCGGCCGGCGCTGCTGATCGGCGCGGGCTCCGGGGTCGTACCGCTGATGTCGATGGTGAGGTACCGGCGGGCGCGCGGACTGGCCCCGCGGGTGCGGCTGCTGGTGTCGGCGCGCAGCCCCGAGGACCTGATCTACGCGCGTGAGTACGGCCCCGAGACCACCCCGGTGTTCACCCGGCGCGCCCCCGCGGGGATGCCGGTGGGGCGACTGCACGCCGGGCAGGTGGCGCCGCTGGTGGAGAAGGCGCCGCCGGGTGGCTGGGAGGCGTATGTGTGCGGTTCGAACGCTTTCGCCGAGCACGCCTCGCGGCTGCTGGTGGCGGCCGGCCAGCCGGTGGACCGGATCCGGATCGAACGCTTCGGCTGACCGGAGGCCGGATGTCCGGGGCGTCCGGGACTTCCCGTTTGCACGGAACCGGTGAAGGATGTCTGCTGGACGGGGTAGGAGATCCATGTGGGCACTCGCACGCGTGACGGCGAGGAGATCGACATGCGAACCCGGGTGCGCAATTGGCGCTGGCGGCGCAATCCGCTGCGGCGCCGGTGCGACGTGGTGGAGGCGTGGACGGCGCTGGTCGTCGCGGCGCTCCTGCTCGTCGGCGCGCCTCTGGCCGGGATACTGACCGGCTGGTGGGCGCACGGCGAGGCACGGGCGATCGCGACGCAGCAGCGCGCGGACCGGCACGAGGTGCACGCCAAGGTCGTGGGCAGGACGCCGGACACACCGCCGAGCGTGGACGGCGGCAGCCGGCACACCACCCCGGTGGCTGTGCGCTGGAGCGATCCGGGCGGCGCCACGCACACGGCGATGGCCCGGGTGCCCGCGGGCACGCACACCGGTGACAGCGTCGACGTCTGGTTCGACGCACACGGCCACAACCTGGCCGCACCGCCGACGGAGTCCGCCGTCTGGCAGCACACCCTGTCCATGGGGGTCGCCGCCACGGGCGGCACGGTCGCCGTGGTGCTCCTCGCGCACGGCGTGGTGCGCCGGGTGGCCCTGCGCCACCGGCTCGACGAGTGGGACCGGGACTGGGCCCTCACGGAACCCCTGTGGACCCGGCGTCGGCCGGCGTGACGCCTGTCCGCAGGACTTGGCCCTTCGCGGCCGTCCGCAGTGGGAGCACCCCTTGGAAAGCGCTGTCACCGCCCCGTACGGTGTGATCGTTCCGCATGGCCCACATACCCTGAGGCGGTCCCGTATGGCCCTGTTCGACCTGCCCCTCGACGAACTGCGCGACCACCGCAGCGCGTCCATCGAACCCGAGGACTTCGACGCCTTCTGGTCGAAGACCCTGCAGGAGGCCCGCGCGCACGACCTCGACGCCCGCTTCGAGCCGGTCGAGACGGGCCTGTCCACCGTCGAGGTGTACGACGTGACCTTCGCCGGGTACGGCGGCCACCCGGTCAAGGGCTGGCTGATGCTGCCCGCCGGAGCCGGCGAGCCGCTCCCCCTGGTCGTGGAGTTCGTCGGCTACGGCGGCGGGCGCGGGCTGCCGCACGAGCACCTGCTGTGGGCCTCCAGCGGCCGGGCGCACTTCGTGATGGACACCCGCGGGCAGGGCAGCGCCTGGGGCGGCGGGGGCGGAACCGCGGACCCGGTGGGCGGTGCCCCGGCCTACCCGGGGTTCATGACCCGCGGCATCGACGCTCCGGAGAACTACTACTACCGGCGGGTGTTCACCGACGCCGTACGGGCCGTCGAGGCAGCCCGCTCGCACCCGCGCACCGACGCCTCGCGCACCGTGGCGCTCGGCGCCAGCCAGGGCGGCGGCATCGCGATCGCGGTGGGCGGCCTGGTGCCCGACCTGGTGGCCGTAGCCCCGGACGTGCCGTTCCTGTGCGACTTCCCGCGCGCGACGACCCTCACCGACCGTCCCCCCTACCGGGAGATCGGCCTCTACCTCAAGACCCACCGCGGCCGCGCCGAGGACACGCTGCGCACCCTGTCGTACTTCGACGGCGTGCACTTCGCCGCGCGCGGCCGGGCGCCCGCCCTGTTCTCGGCGGCGCTGGAGGACCAGACCTGCCCGCCGTCCACGGTGTTCGCCGCCTTCAACGCCTGGGCCCACGACGACAAGGCCATCGAGGTCTACGAGTTCAACGACCACGAGGGCGGCGGTCCCTATCAGGACGCTGCCCGGATGCGCTGGATGCGCTCCTACGCCTGACCCCCTTCCTTCCGGTCCGACCAGTCGGTACGTTCTTGGGGCCCGGCGTCGCACAGTGCGGCCCGGGCTCCCGGCGTACCTGACCTGAGGAGGGCCCATGTCCCACGACGAGCCGCAGGTGCACGGCCACTGCGACCCGCGGTTCACGGCGGTGCGCGAGGCCTTCGAGGAGAACTTCCGGCAGCGCGGGGAACTCGGCGCCGCGGTGGCCGTCACCGTCGAGGGCCGGATGGTGGTGGACCTGTGGGGCGGCTGGGCGGACGCGGCGCGCACCCGGGCCTGGGAGCGCGACACCGTGGTGAACGTGTGGTCGACGACGAAGGGCCCGGTGGCGCTCGCCGCCCACATCCTCGCCGACCGGGGGCTGTTGGACCTGGACGCGCCGGTGTCCGCGTACTGGCCCGAGTTCGCGGCGGCCGGCAAGGAGAAGGTGCTGGTGCGGCACCTGCTGTCGCACCGGGCGGGACTCGCGGGGCTGCGCGAGCCGCACTCCTTCGAGGAGCTGTGCGACTGGGAGCTGACGACCCGCCGGCTCGCCGCGACCGAGCCCTGGTGGGAGCCGGGGACGGTGTCCGGGTACCACGCGCTGACGTACGGCTTCCTGGTCGGCGAGGTCGTGCGCCGGGTGACGGGACTGCTGCCGGGGGCGTTCCTGCGGCAGGAGGTGACCGGCCCGCTGGGGATCGACTTCACCATCGGCCTGCCGGAAGCCGAGGCGCACAAGGCGGCCGAACTGGTGCATGCACCGGCCCCGGCGCACGGCGAACGGGCCGCGGTCTTCGCCCAGTTGGACCCGGCGGCGCTGGCCGCACTGACCAACCCGGCGGTGGGCGCGGCGCAGGCCAACTCGGCGAACTGGCGGGCCGCCGAGATCCCGGCCGCGAACGGACACGGCACCGCGCGGGCGGTCGCCTCGCTGTACGGCGTCTTCGCCGGGCGAGGCGCGTTCGGCGGTCGCCGGCTGCTGTCGGCCGAGGCGGCCGAGCGGGTGCGCGAGGGCCAGGGCGCCTGCCGCGACCTGGTGCTCGGTGCGGGTTTCGCGCACGAGACGGAGGCCGGGCTCGGGCTGTGGCTCAGCGGTCCGAACGGCTCCTACGGTCCGGATCCGAAGGCTTTCGGACACGACGGCTTCGGCGGCTCGTGCGGCCTCGCGGACCCGGACGCGGGCGTCTCGCTCGGCTACGTGATGAACCGCATGGGCCCGCACATCGCCGACGATCCGCGTAAGAGGGCGCTGGTGGGCGCCCTGTACGACGCGCTGTGACCAGCGGTGCGGGTGGTCTCGTTTCGGCCGAACCGGCGACCCCCGCTTCCCTGCTGGTGTAGACCAATGGTAATCCTGTGGTGACTGAGCGCGAACGACACGTACGTCACCCACAGGAGGGCGCGGCATGGCCCGCACCACCCCGCTCGACCACCTGCACACCGCCGACGCGGACGAGCCTTTGTACCAGCGCGTCGCGGCACTTCTGGTGTCCGAACTGACCGGCGGGACCGTCCCGCCGGGCGAACGGCTGCCCAGCGAACGGTACTTGGCCGCGTACTACGGCGTCAGCCGGGAGACCGTGCGCCAGGCGCTGGAGGTGCTGCGCGACCGCGGCCTGGTCGCCACCGACCGGCGCGGCAGTCACGCCACCCTGCCCGGCCCGGCCCCGCACCTCACCGCTGTGCTGACCTTCCCGGTCGGCGCCCGCGGCACGGACCGGGGCGGCCTGCAGCGGGCCACGGTCGCCTGGCAGCCGCCCCCGCCGCACCACGCCGAGGTGCTCGGTCTCGCCCCGCACCGGCCGACCCTGGTGCACCGCTACCACTCCACCGCGGCCGACGGGCGCGGCCGGCGTACGGCCGTGACGTCCTTCTCGGCGGTGGCGCTGAACGAGGTCGAGGAACTCGCCCGGTACCGCGACCGCGCCGACGGCACCTCCTCGGCGGAGCTGCGCCGGGTCTACGACTGGATGCGCCGCGCCGGGCTGACCCTGTACCACCGTGACGCCATCGTCCGACCCGACGACGGCCCGTCGATGCGCGTGACCCGCTATGTGCACGACCAGTACGCCCGCCCGCTGGAGATCACCGACCTGGTGGCGGACGCCCAGCAGGAGGCCCTGGTCTACGAGTTCACGCTGCCGGCCGCCGGCTGACAAGGCAGCACGGCCGGGACCCGTGGAGGCGGGTCCCGGCCGCTCTCACGCCGCGGTCAGCGGACCGGGGTGAGGGTCAGGGTCTGCTCGGCGGCGGTGCGGGAGGCGCCGACCGGGCTGCCGCCGGTGTCCGTCCAGCCGCGCAGCGGTGTGGTCTCGGCGGGCCTGCCGCGCGCCGCGGACAGAGCGATGACCAGGCCGCTGTAGCGGTTGACGAGCCGGTAGGCCCCCGTGGGCGTGCCGCCGGCGGTGCGGCCCGGGATGACGAACCACTGCTGCCCGACGGTCGGCCCGCCCGGGCCGGCGGCGGTGACCGTCGGACGCGTCCCCCAGGCGCGCTGGGCCGTGGCGGCGGAGTCGACGCCCAGCAGCCGGCCCGTGGCCGCGTTGACGATCCGGTACGAACCGTCGCCGTTCGCCGTGAAGGTCCACGCTTCCCGGCGGGAGCCGCTCGGGACGGCCAGGGACGTCGTGCCGGCGCCCGCGGACTGGGCGAGGACGCGTCCGTCACCGTTCGCGATCCGGTAGGTGGTGCCGCTGCGCACGGGTGCGGCCGGGGCCGAGGCACCGATGGTGATGTCGACGTACTCGCCGGAGGAGTCGTTCGAGCAGCCGAAGGAGCAGTAGGAGCGGAAGGACTTGCCGACGATCCGGTTGCTGGTGCGGTTCGCGGGGTCGAGGAACCAGCGGTACCAGGAGGCATTGGTGTGGCTGCCGGTGTCGCCGATCAGCCGCCACTTCTGCGAGGCGAGGTCGTCGGTGGCGTAGAACTGCTGGGGCGCCTTGCCGCTCTGGTCGGCGGCCTGTGGTTCGCCGATGTAGAGGCCCAGGTAGGCGTTGTAGGTGATGTCCATGACGAACAGCGGGGACGTGGGCGGCATCTTCCCCGCGGCGACCTGCTGGTTGGCGGTGCCGGGGGTGGCCGGGTCGTACTCCTGGCCGGCCGGTGTGTAGCCGGTGGGGTGGGCGGAGTCGACCGGGACCATGTTGCTCTCCCGGCCGCCGGTGCCGGGTTCGGACCAGGTGCCGTCGTACCACTTGCGCCAGCTGTCCGGCGCCATCTTCCCGGCGATCGGCGCGCGGGCGACGTGCGCGTGGAAGGTGCGCCAGCTGCCGCCCTTGTCGACGATGCGGGAGCCGTAGAAGACGTAGAAGTAGCCTGAGGCGGTGTCCACGTACAGGCGCGGGTCGCCGTCGCCGTAGTGGTACGTCTGCTGCGGGAAGGCGGCCGTGTCGCCACGCCGCGTGCTGTACGGCGAGGTGATCACGTGGTCCTTGATGGTCCAGGTGCGGCCCCGGTCGTGGGAGACGGCGTAGTCGATGGCGTCGTAGTGCAGCCCGTCGGCGAAGGGCTGCGGGGTGAACTCGTTGTGCACCAGGCCGTACCAGTCGCCGGTGTCCGGATCGACCCACACACCGGCCAGGTCGCAGTAGTTCTTCTGCGCGTAGTGGGAGCCGGTGGGCGCGTAGGTGGCTTCCTTGCCGGTGGGGCTGTTGTTGCAGCGTGAAGTGGTGTCGTTGTTGCGGTCGCTCGGGTCGGCCGGGTTCACGGCGTCGCTCAGGGCGCTCGAGCGGGTGGCGCTGTCGAAGTCCTTGCCGGTGTAGAAGCTCCACTCGCGGGGGTCGTCCGCGCCGTAGAGGGCGTGCGCCTGCTGGTAGTAGAAGGTGCCGTCCTTGTCGAGGTACGGCGCGGCCGGGGTGTCGTCCGGGTTGGTCCAGGACGCCGTCGCGCCGACGGTCACGGTGTAGTCGGCGGCGGCGGCCGGGGGGCTCGCCGCCGGCCCGCCGCCGCACAGGGCCAGGACGGCGGCGACGACGGCTGCGGCTCGTCTTGCGGGGGGAGTGGGCACGACTCCTCCTCCTTGGGATCGCTAACATGCGCTGAATCGCTGTAGCGGCCCGAACTATGGCACAGCTTGTTATCGCTGCCAACAGTCCGTGCGAGGAGGCGCCGGAAGCTGAGAGGTCGAGTCAGGCGGGGCGCCGGGCGACGACCGTCCGCACCCGGGGGCTGCCGTCGCGGCGGCGCCCGAACGCGGGCAGGGCGTACAGTTCCACCCTGAACCCGGCGCGCTCCAACTCCCGGCGCATATCCGCGAGTCCCACGGCGCGGTAGTACATCACGAACGGCGGACGCCACAGCGTGTTGCGCACCCGCATCACCGCGTCGAAGCCGAGCAGCATCCAGTAGGCGGGCTCGGCGGGCCGGGGCGGGGCGACGACGGGGAACGCGAACCGGCCGCCGGGGCGCAGCGCGGCGTACACCTGCGCGAAGAGGCCGGGCAGTTCGCGGGGCAGAAAGTGGCCGAACGCGCCGAAGCTCACCACCAGGTCGAAGGCCCCGGCGAAGGGCAGCGCGCGGGCGTCGGCGCGCACCCAGGACACGCGCGGCCCGGCGGGCCGGGCGCGCCGCCGCGCGACGTCCAGCATCCCGGCACTGAAGTCGACGCCGGTGACGCTGCGCCGGCACAGCGGGGCGAGCACATCGAGACCGGCTCCGGTGCCGCAGCACAGGTCGAGACCGTCGTCGTAGGGACCGAGCGGGGCGAGCTGCTCGGCGACCGCGTCGAGGACGGAGCGGGGGGTGCGGAACGGTGTGTGGTCGAACTTGGGGGCCAGCAGGTCGTATCCGTGCTCGACGGAGGACAGCGCCTGGACGGCGAGTTCGCTCAGGGTGGGGCCTTCGGGGCTGAACACGGGGTCAGCCTAGGGGAACGCGCCGTTCCAGGACGGCGAGTGCGCGATCGCACCAGCGCAGGTTCTCCTCCTCGAAGGAGATGCCCGCCATGAGGGTCAGATACGGGCCGACCCGGTCGGCCTCGCGCAGGTACTCCTCCTCGTCGCGGCCGTCCAGCAGGCGTTCGCGCACCCGTCGGTAGCGGTCCAGCTTGCCGCGCGCCCAGGACCGTCGTTCCTCGATCAGCGCGCGGGTCGCGGCGGGGTCGGTGCCGTCCATGGCCTGGATCTTGATCAGCAGTTCGTCGCGGATGGCGGTTGGCCTGCGCGGCGGCGCGACGGCGAAGGCGCACAGCTGCGCGCGGCCCTGGTCGGTGAGGGAGAACATCCGCTTGTTCGGGCGGCGCTCCTGCTGGACGAGCCGGGCCTCGATCAGCCCGTCGGCGGCGAGACGGTCCAGCTCGCGGTAGAGCTGCTGCGGTGTGGCGGGCCAGAAGTTGGCGAGCGAGACGTCGAACACCTTGGACAGCTCGTACCCCGAGGCCTCGCCCTCCAGCAAGGCTGCCAGCACCGCGAACTTCAGCGACATATGGACACGCTAACAGCAGGTGACTATTCTCCTCCGCACCTATTCAAATAATTGAGTATGAGGTGATCCCGAAGCGTGCGTTCCGCGAGGCGGTCGAGGCGGGCGATCTCGACGCCGTCGAGGCACTGCTGTCCGACGACGTCGTCTTCACGTCCCCGGTCGTCTTCAAGCCGTACGCTGGCAAGGCCATCACGGCGGCGATCCTGCGCGGCGTCGTTCGGGTCTTCGAGGACTTCCGGTACGTCCGTGAGCTGACCGGCACAGACGAGCGCGACCATGCACTGGTGTTCACCGCCCGCGTGGGCGAACGCGAGCTGACCGGCTGCGACTTCATCCACCTCGACGACAACGGGCTGATCGACGAGTTCATGGTCATGGTGCGCCCCCTGTCGGGCGCACAGGCACTGGCGGAGGCGATGGGTGCCAAGTTCGACGAAATCGCCGCCGAGGCCGCGGCCCGGTCGGTCTGACCTGGCACAACACCCTTCCGGAATAGCCCGGGGCGTCACCACGTTGGCCGTGGTGGCGCCCTTTTGCCGTTGCACTGCGGACATCCGGTGCTACAGTGCGAACAGCACATGTGTACGCCCCGTCGAGGGCGTCGGTGCATCTTCTCCTCTTTCCGCGTCTTCGGTGCTTTCTCCGTCGTACGCCTGATGCCTGCGGATCTTCCCCGCCGAGGCACGACGTTTCCTCCGCCGGGCCGCGCTCTTCCGCGCCCCCGTTCTGCGGCATCTCCCCTTCTCTTCGCTTGTCTCATCTCGGCCTCCACGAAAGGACCGAACTCCCATGACCACCACACTCGAACGCCCGCCGGTGGCCGGGCAGACCCCGTCCGGCCTGCTCGTCAGCGGCGTCCTGGACATCGACGGCAGTGGGAAGGGGCACCTGCGGGGCGCCCACTGCATGCCCGCGCCCACCGACCCGCCCGTCGCCCCGGATCTGATCCGCCGGCACGGCCTGCGCAAGGGCGACCTCGTCGAGGGCGTGCGCGGCGGACGGCAGGGCCTGACCGAGGTACGGCACGTCAACGGCCGTACGCCTCAAACGGCGCGCGACCGACGTCACTTCCGTGAGCTGACGCCGCTGCACCCGCGGGAGCGGCTGCGGCTCGAGCACCCGGCGGCCGGGGCCGCCGGACGGGTCGTCGACCTGTTCGCACCCGTCGGCAAGGGCCAGCGCGGGCTGATCGTCGCCCCGCCCAGGACCGGCAAGACCGTGCTGCTGCAGCAGATCGCTGCCGCCGTCGCGGGCAACCACCCCGAGTGCCGCCTGATGGTGCTGCTGCTCGACGAGCGGCCCGAGGAGGTCACCGACATGCGCCGCTCGGTGCGGGGCGAGGTGTACGCCTCGACGTTCGACCGCTCGCCCGCCCAGCACATCGCGCTGGCCGACCTGGTGATCGAGCGGGCCAGGCGGCGGGTGGAGGACGGCGAGGACGTCGTACTCCTGCTCGACTCGCTCACCCGGCTGTGCCGGGCCCACAACCACGCGGCCTCCGCCGGCGGCCGCACCCTCAGCGGCGGTGTCGACGCGGCAGCGCTGCAGGGGCCGAAGCGGTTCTTCGGCGCCGCACGGCTGGCCGAGGAGGGCGGTTCGCTCACGATTCTCGCCACCGCCCTCGTCGAGACCGGCTCGCGCGCCGACGACCTGTTCTTCGAGGAACTCAAGAGCACCGGCAACATGGAACTGCGGCTGGACCGAGAAGCGGCCTCCCGCCGCCTCTTCCCCGCGATCGACCTGCCCGCCTCGGGCACCCGGCGCGAGGAACTCCTGCTACCCGCCGCGGAGTTGGGCGCCACGCGCGGACTGCGCCGGGCCCTCGCGGCGCAGAGCGGGCCCGCGGGGCTGGAGACGCTGCTGCAGCGGCTGCGCGAGACCCCCGGCAACGCGGCGTTCCTGCGCCGTGTCCAGCCCACCCTGCCGTCGGCCTGACAGCCCTGCACGACCAGGACGCCGGGCGGGCGATCGGGCCCGTACGCAGCAAGGCGTGCGGCATACGAGTGCACGCGTGACCCGTTCGGCCCGGGCAGCAGGGGGGAATCTCCCGGAGATTCCTAGGTTGATCGTATGACCATCGGATTTCCTTCCCGGGTCGCCCTGTCGACCTGTGCGCTCACGGTGGCGGGCGTCCTCGCCCTCTCCCCCACCGCGGCGGCCGCCGCGGGCGGAGCGGAGCCCACGCCCGGCGGCCCACGGGCGGCACAGCCGTCCCTGCTCCAGGCGTACGGCACCCAGGTACGGCTGCGCGGGGGCGCCCCGCGTCTGCCGGCCGTCTCCGCGCTGTCATGGCTGGTGGCCGACGCCGACACCGGCGAGGTGCTCGCCGCGCACGACGCACACCGCAAGCTGCCGCCGGCCAGCACCCTGAAGACGCTGTTCGCGTTGACGGTGCTGCCCGCCCTGCCGGCCGGCCTGGAACACCGGGTCAGCGAGGAGGAACTCGCCGGGATCGGGCCGGGCAGCAGCAGGGTGGGGGTCGCGGAGGGCCACACGTACACCGTCGCCGACCTGTGGCGCGGTGTCTTCCTCAACTCCGGCAACGACGCCGTGCACGTGCTGGCCGCACTCAACGGGGGCTGGTCGGCGACGGCGGCCCGGATGCAGGCCAAGGCGCGCGCCCTCGGCGCCCTTGACACGCACGTCGTCTCCCCCGACGGCTACGACACGCCCGGCCAGGTCTCCTCGGCGTACGACCTCGCGGTGTTCGGGCGGGAAGGGCTGCGCGACCCCGACTTCGCGCAGTACTGCCGCACGGCCGAGGCCAGCTTCCCGGGCGGCGGCGGATGGACGTACGGCATCCGCAACACCAACCGGCTGCTCACCGGCGCCGACGGGGTGGAGGCCTACCCGGGGCTGATCGGCATCAAGAACGGCTACACCAGCCAGGCCGGCAACACGCTGGTCGCCGCCGCCCGGCGGGGCGCCCGCACGCTCGTCGTGACGGTGATGAACCCTCAGGCGGGCGGCGGGCACGCCGTCTACGAGGAGGCACGGGCGCTGCTGGACTGGGGATTCGGCGCGGCGGGCCGGGTCGATCCGGTCGGTTCGCTGGACGCCGCCGCGCACGGCGCACCGCCCCCGCCGCACGGGCCGCACGCCTCACCCGTCGCCGCGACCGTCTCCGCTCCCGCTCCCGCCTCGCAGGGCGGCTTCGGCTGGACGGACGCTGCCGCGATCGCCTCCGCCGCCGCCGCGGGCGCCGCCACCGTCGCGCTGTCGCTGCGCGCCAAGAAACGCGCCGCCGCTCGCGGGTGACCGTACGGGAGCCACAACAGCAGACCGAGCGTGATCCCGGTGTAGGCGTCGGAACCGGCGAAGGCGGCCAGACCGGACGCGTCGTGGGCCCACAGCCAGACCACGCTGGTGCACAGCACCGCGTACAGGGCGCCCGCCACGCGCGCGTGCCCGGCACGCAGCAGGACCGCGAAGGACGGCGGCAGCCACACCAGGTGGTGCACCCAGGTGATCGGGCTGACCAGGCACGCGGCGAGCCCGGTCAGCGCGAAGGCGGCCGGCCGGTCCCCCGCGGCGGCCGCCCGGCGTGTCCGCCACGCCCACACGCCGAGCACGGCCACCACGGCGATCGCCCACAGCCCGCGCTGCGGTTCCCCCAGACGGGCGAGCACTCCCTGCAGGGACTGGTGGGAGACGTAGCCGAGACGGCCCACGCGCGTGGTGTCCCACATCGCCTCGGTCCGGTAGAAGCGGGACGGGCCGGGCGCGACGAGCGCCGCCAGGGCCGTCGCCGCGAGGGCGACCGCTGTCGCGACGGCCGCGGCGCGCCGGCGGCGGGCGAGCAGGAGCAGGTGTGGACGGGGTGTGAGCGCAGGGTCGTCCTGCTGCGGGGGGCGGGTACCGCTGCCTGATGGCGGGTGGCGGGTCGCCGATACCGGGTGCCGGGTGGCCGGTGCCGGCCGGCCGTCAGGCATCAGGCGTCAGGCGTCAGGCGTCAGGCGTCAGGCGTCAGGCGTCAGGCGTCAGTGGAAACGTCCGCTGGTGACCGGTCCTGACGAGCGCAGGCCCGAGCGCTGGGCTCGCAGCCAGGTGCCGTGGACGGCCGTGACGAAATCCGTCAGCTTCTCGACCGGGTCGGCCGGGCTCGTGCCGTCGCCCTCGTCCGGCGTGGGATCGGCGCCGACGATCTCCGCCGCGATCTCGGCCGGCGGCCGGTCGTCGGCCGGCGATGGGCCCACCTCGCCGTCGTCGTCGACCCGCATCTGCTCCGCCCACGGCGCGGTGACCTGCTGGTGCAGCAGACCGATGCTGTCGGCGGCGACGACCGGCGGGTCCGTCCAGCAACTGGCGTGCTCGTGCAGCACCTGTCCCGGGGCCCTGTCGAGGAGCTGCGCCAGGATGTCCGGGCCCTGATCCGTGTCGGCCAGGTCGTTCAGGTCGTAGGCGACGACGACGGTGCCGGGCTCGCCGGGCGCGTACGGCCGCGCCGGCAGTTCCAGGATCTCGGCGGCGGCCAGGCCGAGGATGTGACTGTCGCGGTCGGGCAGCAGCGCCACCGCGCCCGGCCGCACCTCGGCCGCCGCCAGCACCGCCTTCAGACGCAGCAGTCCCTGCAGACACAGGTCGGTGGTGTCCTGGAGCCAGGCGAACCGGCCGTTCATCCCCGCGTCGAAGCCGTACGGCGACAGCGTGCCGAGCACGCATCCGCCCATGACGTACTGCCATCCCCGCAGGTCGGTGCCGTCCAGGGGGCTCACCGGCGCGGCGCTCGCGGCGCGTTCCAGCATCGCGCGCTGACGGTCGCGGGCGGGGAGCCAGATCGCGTCCTCGGGGTCGGGGAGCCGGTCGTGCTGCGTACGGGCGAGGGCCACATCGCCGGCCATGAGCGCGTTGTACGCCAGCAGGTAGCGGTCCGGCCAGGCGGCGAGGTCGCTCTCGCGGGCGTTCAGCACCTCGACGGCCTCACGGTGGCGGCCCTCGCGTTCATAGGCGGAGACCAGTTCGCGCAGCGCCGCGGCCGAGGCCGGCACCTGGCGCAGTGCCTCGCACAGGGCGGGGACCGCGAGGTAGGACACGCCCCGTTCGACACAGGCGTATCCGAAGTCGTACTGCTCCTGGGCCCCTTCGGGGTGGGCGGCGAGCGCGTCGGCGGTCTGCCGGAGGTCGTCGAAGCCGGCCGCCGCCGCGGCCCTGCCCACCACGGGGGCGAGTTCGCCCAGCGGCAGCGTCTCCGCCGCGGTCCGCAGCACGCGCAGGGCGCCGGGTATGTCGCCGGCCTCCAGGAACTCCCAGGCCTTCAGCGCTTCCGGGGACTTCGGTCGGCGATTCTTCCGCGAGAACATGCCGTCGAGCTTGACCGACCGGTCACTTCCGCCTCAACTGCTTTATGACAAGCGCGTTCAGGCGGGTGTCAGCGGGAGCCGAAGCCGCAAGCCGTGCTGTCAGAAGACCGACAGGCCCGTGAGCGTGGTGAAACGGTCCAGCGCCGCCACGCCCGCGACGGAGTTGCCACGTTCGTCCAGGCCAGGGCTCCACACGCACAGCGTGCAGCGGCCGGGGACCACGGCGATGATGCCACCGCCGACGCCGCTCTTGCCCGGCAGGCCGACGCGGTAGGCGAAGTCGCCCGCCGCGTCGTAGGTCCCGCAGGTCAGCATGATCGCGTTGACCTGCTTGGCCTGGCTGCGGGTGAGCAGGCGCGAGCCGTCGGCGCGGACCCCGTGGCGGGCGAGGAATCCGGTCGCCAGAGCCAGGTCGGCGCACGAGGCGCTGATCGAGCACTGTCGGAAGTACTGGTCGAGCAGTTCGGGCACCGGGTTGTCGATGTTGCCGTACGACGCCATGAAGTGGGCGAGAGCGGCGTTGCGGTCGCCGTGCGCGGACTCCGAGGCGGCGACCTCCTCGTCGAAGGCCAGGTCGTGTTTGCCGCTCTCGGCCCGCAGGAAGGCCAGCAGTTCGGCCGCCGCGTCGCCGGTACGGGTGTGCAGGCGGTCGGTGACGACGAGGGCGCCGGCGTTGATGAACGGGTTGCGCGGGATGCCGTTCTCGTACTCCAGCTGGACGAGGGAGTTGAACGGGTTGCCGGACGGCTCGCGGCCCACGTGCTCCCACAGCTCGTCGCCTTCGCGGGCGAGGTCCAGGGCGAGGGTGAAGACCTTGGTGATGGACTGCGTGGAGAACGGCTCACGCCAGTCCCCCACGCCGTACACCGTGCCGTCCGGCTCCGCCACGGCCATGCCGAAGCGGCGCGGGTCGCGGGCCGCCAGCGCCGGGATGTAGTCGGCGGGGCGGCCACGTCCGGGGGTGTGCTCGATCTCCTCGGCGATGCGCTCCAGAACCGGGGCGAAGGTCTTCGACGACGTCATGATCATTATTCTCCCTCGGGGCCGGCCCCGGTGCGCTTCGGCGTTCTTCGGCAGGTCAGGCCACGGGCGCCGCGTTGCCGGCCACGACCTCCGGGCGGAGCAGGGCGGCGAGGCGGTCGGCGGGGAGCAGGCCCTTCTCCAGGACCAGCTCGGCGACTCCGCGGCCGGTGGCGAGGGCCTCCTTGGCGATGTCCGTGGCCGCCGTGTACCCGATGTGCGGGTTGAGGGCGGTGACCAGGCCGATGGAGTTCTCCACCGTCGCGCGCAGGCGTTCGGTGTTCGCGGTGATCCCGTCGACGCAGCGGCCGGCGAGGGTGACGCAGGCGCGCTCCAGGTGCGTGATCGACTCCGAGAGGGAGTGCAGGATGATCGGCTCGAACGCGTTCAGCTGGAGCTGGCCGGCCTCGGCGGCCATGGTGATGGCGACGTCGTTGCCGATCACCTCGAAGGCGACCTGGTTGACGACCTCGGGGATCACCGGGTTCACCTTGCCGGGCATGATCGACGAACCCGCCTGCACCGGGGGGAGGTTGATCTCGCCCAGGCCGGCGCGCGGGCCGGAGGAGAGCAGGCGCAGGTCGTTGCAGCTCTTGGAGAGCTTGACGGCGATGCGCTTCAGGACGCCGGACATCTGGACGAAGGCGCCGCAGTCCTGGGTGGCCTCCACGAGGTTGGCGGCGGTGACGAGCGGCAGGCCGGTGATGTCGGCGAGGTGGCGGCGGGCGGCCTCGGCGTAACCTGCGGGGGCGTTGAGGCCGGTGCCGATGGCCGTGGCGCCGAGGTTGATCTCATGGACCAGCTCGACGGCCTCGGCGAGACGGCTGCGGTCCTCCTCGATCATCACGGCGTACGCCGAGAACTCTTGACCGAGCGTCATCGGGACCGCGTCCTGCAACTGTGTACGGCCCATCTTGAGTACGTCGCGGAACTCCACGGCCTTGCGGGCGAAGGCGTCCTGGAGGACCGACATCGCCTTGAGCAGTCCACGGACCGCGAAGACCGTCGCGATCTTGACGGCGGTGGGGTAGACGTCGTTGGTGGACTGGCCGAGGTTGACGTCCTCGTTGGGGTGCAGGTGGGTGTACTCGCCCTTGGCGTGGCCGAGCAGTTCGAGCGCGCGGTTGGCGACGACCTCGTTGGCGTTCATGTTGGTCGAGGTGCCGGCGCCGCCCTGGATGACGTCGACGACGAACTGGTCGTGCAGCTTGCCCGCGCGGATCTCCTGGCAGGCGGCGACGATCGCGGCGGCCTTCTCGGGGTTCAGCAGGCCGAGTTCCTCGTTGGCGCGGGCGGCTGCCTCCTTGACGGCGGCGAGAGCGTTGACGAGGTGGGGGTAGGTGGAGATAGGGGTGCCGGTGATGGGGAAGTTCTCGGTGGCGCGGAGGGTGTGGACGCCCCAATAGGAGTCCGCGGGGATGTCTCGGGTGCCGAGGAGGTCGTGTTCGGTGCGCATGGGTCTCTTCCTTATGGGTGCGTGCGGGTTGCGTTGTGGCTGGTCGCGCCCACGCGGCGGAGCCGCATGTCGAATGCAGCCCCGCGCCCCCTTTTGGGCCTGCGGCGGCCCGTTGCGGTGTGTGGGTGGCCGGTGTTCGCGCCTGCGGTTGTCTGTGAGTCGGGGCCGGGGTGGGGGGTGTCCGTCCTCGGTCCTGCCGCCCGTTTCCGACGGGCGTGCTGTGTCTCGGTGCCGGCCCGGCGCGGGCGGCCCCCCGCCCAACCCCCAACCCCGGCCCCTCACCGCCGCGGGCGGCTGCGGCCCGTCGTGGGTCCGCCGCGGGTGCGGGCCGCCGCTCGTTTGCGGGCAACTGCTGATTCAGCTGTGGGTAGTTGTGCCCTCCCTTTTCGAGCAGGGGGACTCCCAGGGCGGCACGGGTGGGCACAGCGGCGCCGGGGCAAGCCCACCGCCGCCACCGCCGACGTTCAGCAGTCGGCGCCGGGCGCGTG
Organism: Streptomyces sp. NPDC014006; assembly: GCF_043088925.1. Lineage (NCBI taxonomy): Bacteria > Bacillati > Actinomycetota > Actinomycetes > Kitasatosporales > Streptomycetaceae > Streptomyces > Streptomyces sp. NPDC014006. The sequence continues at coordinate 167,785 of NZ_JBICAJ010000005.1, forward strand.
GCCCAAAGTCGGCCGCCGGGGGCGCCGGTCCGTCAGGACCGCGGTAGGGGGTCCAGTGCTCGGGCCGGGCGGACCTCGCCCACGGGCGCGCCGCCGCCCAGCAGTGGCTCGCCCCTGAAGTCGGTGAGGAGTGAAGGGTCCACCCCCGCGCGGGCCAGTGCTGCCGCGGCGACCGGGATGCGCGCCCGGTTCGCACCGTCGGCGATCTTGACGGCGATCGCGCGGCCGTCGGACAGGGCGGCGACCTGAACGCCCTCGAAGCCGTCCTTCGCCAGCAGTCCCGGCACCGCCCGCATCAGGGCGGCCACGTCGCGGCCGGAGCCGGAGGCCATCTCGGGATGGGTGCGCATCGCGTCGGCCACGTGGGCCTCCGGGGTGCCGGGGGCCGCGGTGGTGATGCGGGCCGCCGCGCGGGCCAGGCCGTGCAGGGAGACGGAGAAGAGGGGGGCGCCGCAGCCGTCCACCGTGGTCCGGGCGATCCGCTGGCCGGTGAGGTCCTCGACGATCTCGGCGATCGCCTTCTGGAGGGGGTGGCCGGGGTCGAGGTAGTCCTCGAGGGACCAGCCGTTGAGCTTGCAGGTGTACAGCATGGCCGCGTGCTTGCCGGAGCAGTTCTGGGCCAGGCGGGACGGGCCGCGGTCCGCGCGGATCCAGGCGTCCCGGACGACGGGGTCGAAGGGGAGGTCGGGCACGTTGCGCAGGTCGTTCTCGGTGAGGCCGGCCAGGTCGAGAATGCGGCGGGTGCCCTCGAGGTGGACCTCTTCGCCGGAGTGGCTGGCGGCGGCCAGGGAGAGGAGGTCTCCTTCGAGCGGCAGACCCGCCCGGACCATGGCCACCGCCTGGAGCGGCTTGATCGCCGAGCGGGGGTAGAAGGCCGCCTCGATGTCGCCGAGTTGGAAGACGGGGGTGCCGTCGGAGCCCAGTACGGCGACGGAGCCGTAGTGGATGCCTTCTATGACGCCGCCGCGTATGAGGTGGGCCACGGGGGCGTGGAGGGGTTCGCGGATCTGGGGTGCGTCCGCAAGGGAACTGCTGTACATCTCTGCCTGGTTCGGTGGTGGGTGGATGCGGCCGGGTGCGCTGTTCACGCGCCGGCCCCGGTGCGGTCGAGGCGGCCGCGGAGCGCGTACCAGCCTGCGACCAGGGCGCCGACGATCAGCGGCAGGCACTGCACGGTGGTGCGTCCGGCGCCGCCGTCGGCGTACATGAGGACCAGGACGGAGGCGAGGAACGCCAGCGTCACGAGTTCGGTCCAGGGGGAGCCCGGCAGACGGTAGCCGGGGCGGGTCAGTTCGTTGCTCTGGGTCTTCTGCCAGAAGCGCAGATGGCAGACCATGATCATGCCCCAGGTGGCGAGGATGCCGATCGCCGCGAAGTTCAGCACGATCTCGAAGGCGTCCGCCGGGACGACGTAGTTGAGGGCCACGCCAAGGACGCACATACCGCTGGTGAGCAGGATGCCGCCGTAGGGGACCTGGGTGCGGCTCATCCGCGCGGTGAACTTGGGGGCCGACCCGCTCACGGCCATGGAGCGCAGGATGCGGCCCGTCGAGTACAGGCCCGAATTGAGGGACGACATGGCCGCCGTGAGGACGACGAGGTTCATCACGCCGCCGGCGGCGGGGATGCCGATCTTCGACAGGACCGTGACGAAGGGGCTCTCTCCGGCCGTGTACTTGTTCCAGGGCAGGAGCATGGAGAGGAGGATGACCGAGCCCACGTAGAACAGGCCCACGCGCCACATGATCGAGTTGATCGCCTTCGGCATGATCTTCTCGGGGTTCTCGGTCTCGCCGGCGGCGACGCCGACCAGTTCGACGGAGGCGTAGGCGAAGACGACGCCCTGAATGATCAGCAGCATGGGCAGCAGGCCGTTGGGGAAGACGCCGCCGTGGTCGGTGATCAGGGACGGGCCGGGGGTCGCCCCGTCGACCGGGTGCCGCGTCACCAGGAGGAAGATGCCGATGCACATGAACGTGACCAGCGCGGCCACCTTGATGATCGCGAACCAGAACTCCAGCTCACCGAAGATCTTGACGGAGATCAGGTTGACCGTGAGGACGATCGCGAGTGCGATCAATGCGATCAACCATTGCGGGATGTCGGAGAACATGCCCCAGTAGTGGGTGTACGTGGCGACCGCGGTGATGTCGGCGATGCCGGTCGTCGCCCAGTTGAGGAAGTACATCCAGCCCGCGGTGTACGCGCCCTTCTCCCCCAGGAACTCGCGGGCGTACGAGACGAACGCGCCGGAGGACGGGCGGTACAGGACGAGTTCGCCGAGGGCGCGCACGACCAGGAAGGCGAAGACTCCGCAGACCGCGTAGGCGATGAAGAGGGAGGGGCCGGCGTCGGCGAGGCGGCCTCCGGCGCCGAGGAACAGGCCGGTGCCGATGGCACCGCCGATGGCGATCATGTTGACGTGCCGGGACTTCAGGGACTTGCTGTAGCCCGCGTCTCCGGCGTCGATGTGACGGGTCGAGGGGCGCGTCTCGTCTTTGAGGTGCTGTTCGCTCACGCCTCGGGTCCGCCTTCCGTGGGTTGGGCCGCGCGCGCGGGGCGCACGATGTCGGTGAGGGTGGTCTCGACGCGGTCGAGGTGGTGGGCCATGGCCTCCACCGCGTCGTGCTCGGAACCGTCGACCAGCGCCTCGACGATGGCCCGGTGCTCGCGGTTGGACTGCTCGCGCCGGCCGCCCAGCTCGTTGAGGAAGGCCGACTGACGCGCCAGTGCGTCGCGGATCTCCTCGATGACCCGGCGGAAGACCGGGTTCTGGGCGGCCTCGGCCACGGCGAGGTGGAAGAGGCTGTCCATCGCGACCCACGCGGTGGTGTCCGTCTCCCGCTCCATGCGGTCCAGCAGATACGCCAGGTGGTCCAGGTTCTCCGGGGTGCGGCGCACGGCGGCGTACCCGGCGACGGGGATCTCGATGTGGCGGCGCACTTCGAGCAGGTCGCTGGCCGCGTAGTCGCCGAAGGTGGGGTCCTCGACGGCGTTCGCGACCACGAAGGTGCCCTTGCCGGTCCGGGAGACCGTCAGACCCATCGTCTGCAGGGCGCGCAGCGCCTCGCGCAGGACGGGCCGGGAGACCTCCAGGGTGCGGCACAGCTCCGCTTCGCTGGGGAGCTTGTCGCCGATGGCGTACTCACCGCGCTCGATGGCACCGCGCAGATGGCCGAGTACGGCCTCCATGGCGCTGATGCGCCGAGGAGGCTGACTGGCTGTCCGGCTGTCTGACAGGTTCACGGGACAGATACTCCGGGTGGCCGAGGGGCGGTGTCAAGGTGGGTGGAAAGAAAAATTCAGGGGGCGGGAAGCCTGTAAATCGGCTTTCGCCCCCTGGCGGTCACAAGGTCAGGCGTCGAGCACTCCCGTGGAGAGCAGGCCGAGCAGCGCCACACCGATGACGACGCGGTAGATCACGAAGGCGTTGAAGGAGTGCTTGGCCACGAACTTCAGCAGCCAGGCGATGGAGGCGTAGGCCACGACGAAGGAGACGATCGTGCCGACGGCCAGCGGGGCCGCGCCGACTCCGGTACCGAGCGCGTCCTTCAACTCGTACAGGCCGGCGCCGGTCAGGGCCGGAATGCCGAGGAAGAAGGACAGGCGGGTGGCGGCGACCCGGTCCAAGTCGAGGATGAGCGCGGTGGACATGGTGGCACCTGAGCGGGAGAAACCGGGGAAGAGCAGCGCGAGAATCTGCGAGCAGCCGACCAGCATCGCGTCCTTGAAGGAGGTGTCGTCCTCCCCGCGCTTGTGCCGGCCCATCTGGTCGGCCGCCCACATCACACCACTGCCGACGATCAGCGACCCGGCCACCACCCACAGGGAGGCGAGCGGGCCCTCGATCAGCGGCTTGGCGGCCAAGCCCACGATCACGATGGGGACGGTCGCGGCGATCACCCACCAGGCGAACTTGTAGTCGTGGTGGTACCGCTCCTCCTTGTCGACCAGGCCGCGGCCCCAGGCGGAGACGATCCGCACGATGTCCTTGAAGAAGTACACGAGCACGGCGGCTATGGCGCCGACCTGGATGACGGCCGAGAACCCGACGACCGCGTTGTCGTCGACGGGGATGCCCATCAGCCCCTCGGTGATCTTGAGATGTCCGGTGGAGGAGACGGGGAGGAACTCGGTCACTCCCTCGACGGCTCCGAGGACGACGGCCTGGCCGACGCTGATGACGCTCATGGATTCCCGTTCTTGGAGGGGCTGGGGGTACAGGGGGGGCGGGACAGTCTTACTACAAGCAGGCTGGAGGCTGCGCCTACGGCCAGACAGCCTGGGCCAGCGCCACCCCGGCGAAGGCCGCGCCCAGCCCGGCGGCCACGCTCCCGGCGACGTTGAGCGCCGCGTACAGACGGGCGCCGGTCTCCGTCAGACGCAGCGTCTCGTAGGAGAAGGTCGAGTACGTCGTCAGCGCCCCGCACAGGCCCGTGCCCAGCAGCAGCCGGACGTGGGAGTCCACGGCGCCCGCGGCCGCCGCTCCCGTCAGCAGTCCGAGGATCACACAGCCGACGACGTTGACCGCGAGGGTGCCCCAGGGGAAGACCGAGTCGTGCCGGGACTGCACCGCGCGGTCGGTGAGATAGCGCAGGGGCGCGCCGACTACGCCGCCGGCGACGACGAGCAGCCAGTTCACAACGACTTCTTACCCTTCCTGCCCGATTCGCCGGATTCGGCGCCGCGTCCGACGTATCGGATGACCTCGCAGTCGTCGAGGGTGACCAGTCCTTCGGTGACCAGTTCGTCCAGCTGCGGAAGGAAGGCGCGGACACGGTCCTCGGTGTCCACGATCACGATCACGACCGGCAGGTCCTCGCTCAGCGACAGCAGCCGGGAGGTGTGGATCAGGGAGGAGGCGCCGAACCCCTCGATGCCCTTGAAGACGCTGGCCCCGGCGAGACCGGCCGCGTGGGCGCGGTGCACGATCTCGGCGTACAGCGGCTTGTGGTGCCAGGTGTCCATCTCGCCGACGAAGACGGTCAGGCGCAGGGCTCGTCCGGTCAACCGGGTCATCGCTGCCTCCAGGTCAGGACGCGGCGGGTCGCCGTGGCGGCGAGCCACACCGCGGTGAGCGCCGCGAGCGGGGTCGCGGCGAGGTAGACCAGCGCGGTGCGCGCGTGGCCGTGGTCGATGAGCTGCTGCACGTCGACGGCGTAGGTGGAGAAGGTGGTGAAGCCGCCCAGCACCCCGGTGCCGAAGAAGGGCCGCACCAGCTTGTGCGCGGCGAGGGCCTCGGTGATCAGGACCATGAACACGCCCATCACCGCGCAGCCGGTGATGTTGATCCACAGCGTGGTCCAGGGGAATCCGCCGCCGGCCGCGGGCCAGGCGAGCCCGGCGCCGTAGCGGGCGGCCGCTCCGCAGCCGCCACCGAGGGCGACCACCGCGACGACGGGCAGCTGACCGCGCCAGGCGGTCCGGTGCCGTGGGGCGGCGGGGATGCGGAGGCTCTCGGCTTCCGGGGCTGTCATGTCGTACGTCTCCTGCTCGCCGCGCGGGTGATCACGGGCGACACCAGCCTAGCGCCGGGACACGGCGCCGCTCACCCGCCGGTGGGCGGGGCGCAGACCGCGACGCCCGGCTCCCACAGGCTGCCGAGGACCAGGTGACCGGCGGTCGTGCAGACGCTGGTGACCATGCGGAAGCGGGAGCGGCGGCGGACGAGGTGATGAACGACACGGCCGTCGTCGTCGACGGCGAGGACGGCGGCGGTGCCGGGAGGGCGGAAGGGTGCGTGCACCGCTGCCCGCGCGGCGGCGCGGCGTGCCGCCGGGGCTGCACGGTGCAGGACGTCGAGCGCGGGGACGCGGGGGCCCGCCAGCGCGACCCAGATCGGGCCGTCGGGGCCGGAACGCCACAGGTTGTCGGGCATGCCGGGCAGGTTCTCGGCGAAGGGTTCGCTCTCACCGGCCCGCGGTCCGGTGAGCCAGTAGCGGGTCAGGCGACAGGCGCTGGTCTCGGCCAGCACCAGGAAGGTGCCGTCGGCGCTCAGGGCGAGACCGTTGGCAAAGCGCAGACCTTCCAGCACGACCTCGAAGGCGGTGCTCCCGGGCGCGAGGCGGAGCAGGCGGCCGGTGCGGGTGTCCTCGACGATGTCGGCGATCCAGTGGTGCAGGGGGTGGCGGCGGCTGGAGACGGTGACGTAGAGGCTGCCGTCGGGTCCGGCGACCACGTTGCTGGCGAAGCGCGTCCGCTCCCCCGCCACCTCGTCGGCCAGGACGCGTACGGTGCCGGCGGTGAGGTCGGCGCGCAGCAGTCCCCGTTCCGCATCGCAGACGAGGAGGTCGCCGCCGGGGAGCAGTTCCAGCCCCAGAGGCCGGCCGCCGGTGTCGGCGAGGGTCTCGACCCGGGGCGGCGCCCCGGGGTCGGCCAGGCCGTCGAGGCGCAGGATGCGGCCGTCGGCCACACCGGTGAGGATCCTGCCGCGCGGGTCGGCGATCACGTCCTCGGGGCCGTGACCGGGCAGGCGGACGTGGCGGATCGGGCGCAGAGTCGTGGGTCGGTCCATGCCGGCCGGGTCACCAGCCCTTCTCGAACATGCGGGCCACCTCGGCGATCCGTACCTCGTCCCGCCGGTAGTAGGTGTGCGGTCCGGCCTGGCGGGCGCGCACCAGGCCGACGCGGGTCAGCAGGGCGAGATCGCACCGCAGGAGGCTCGGTGGCACGCCCAGGGCGACGGCGATCGCGTCCGCCGTGACGCCGCCGAGCGAAGGGTCGCTGTCCGACGGGAAGGGGGCGGGGGCGTGCTCGAGCCACTGCAGGATCTCCAGACGCCTCTCGCTGACGGGAGCCCTCACCATCGTGTCCCCCTCGGGTGGCTGAGCCGGGCCTTCGTACCGCGTCTTCCCACTGTTCCCCGGTGTGAGCGCTCGTGCACCGCAGTCGGCGCGCATTGTCCGGGATGCGTCGGCCGACGTCTTCGGCTGGGGCGGGAGTTGACGCACGGGCGGGGCCCGGCCGCCGTCGTGGTGGCCGGGCCCTGTGCGGTGCGCCGCGTCCGTGGGAGGTCAGCGGTGGCGGAACCACGACATGGACGCCAGCGCCTTGTCGTCGTAGCCGAAGAGCGCCTGGTTCTCCCAGCCGTTGCCGGAGGAGGCGTCGCCGGGGTCCCAGCCGTTTCCGGTCACCGCGGTCCAGGTCGCCTCCCAGTAGAAGACGCCGAGGCCACGGCCGTTCGGGACGGCCTCCACGATGTTCGCGACGGTGTTCATCCAGGCGGTCTGCCCGGCCACGCTCGCCGGGTAGCCGCTCACCAGCTCGCCGCTGGTGTCGATCTGGTTGGTCAGAGCGTCGTCGCTGTCGAGCCGGAAGGGGTAGGCCGTCTCGGCGACGAAGACCGGCTTGCCGTAGCGGGACGCGGCGTCGTCGAGGGTGGTCTGGAAGTCGGCCAGCGGGCCGTGCCAGTAGCCGTAGTACGACAGGCCGATCGCGTCGAACTTCACGCCGTTCGCGACGGCGCTGTCGAACCACCAGCGGGTGCCGGACAGGTCTCCGCCCTTGGCCAGGTGCAGGGCCACGAGGGTGGAGGGGTTGACTGCCTTGACCGCGTTGTATCCACTGTTGAGCAGTCCGGCGAGCTGGGTCCAGTTGTCGGTGGAACCCTCGCTCCACAGCATGCCGCCATTGATCTCATTGCCCACCTGGACCATGTCGGCGGTGGTGCCCTGGGCCTTCAAGGCGTTCAAGACGTCGTAAGTGTGGTTGTACACGTCCGTCTTGAGTTGACCGTAGGAGTGGCCCGCCCAGGCGACCGGCTTGGTCTGGGCACCCGGGTCGGCCCAGGTGTCGGAGTAGTGGAAGTCGACCAGCAGCTTCATGCCGACGGCCTTGCCGCGCTTGGCCATGGCGAGCACGCGGGTCTTGTCGTTGTAGCCGTCGGCGGAGTTCACCCAGACCTTCAGGCGCGCGTAGTTCATGCCGGCGTTCTTCAGGATGGTGAACGCGTCCGAGGTCACGCCTGAAGCGGTCCTGTACACGCCGCCGGACGCCTCGCTCTTGGCGAGGGAGGAGATGTCGGCGCCCTTGACGGACAGGCCGGTCGTGCCCGGCGTGAACGTCAGATCGTCAACGTTGATCCAGTTGCCCGCGTTCGCGTCACTGTTGATGCTGATCGTGCACTGGCTGCCGGTAACCTTGACCGGCGTGACGATCCTGATCCAGCCGCTGGAGGAGACGGGGAGGTCGGTGCGCTGCTCGGTGCCGCCGCAGTTCCTCAGGGCCAGGTAGGCGGTCTTCTGACCGCCGCTGGAGCGGACCCAGGCGGTGAGGGTGTAGGACCCGTCGGCCAGGCCTGACAGGTACTGGTAGGTCTCCACCTTGTAGGCGGATGACGACCAGTGGCTGAGCCGGTAGCCGCCGCTGCGGCCGCCGGCCTCGACGTAGCTCGCGCCGCCGTCGCCGTACTCCGACCAGCCGCTCGGGGTCGCGGCGCCGGTGCCGTCGGCCTCGAAGCCGCCGTTGGTGAGGGCCGGGGCCGCCTGCGCGCTCTGGGCGGGCAGTGCGGTGAGGGCGAGGCCCGCCACGAGCGGCAGCAGCACGGCCCTGATGGTGCGTCCGGGATGGAACATCGTCGTCCGTCGTCCCTTCGACGTGGGTGGGGACCTCCACGCCCGGGGGCTGGAAGCCACGGGTGGAGGAGGAGGCCCCTCCGCCCGTGGCTCTTCGGCTCGCACGGGCGGAGGGGGGTCGGTTCAGCCGTCGAGTCGTACGACCCGTACGGCTCTCGCGGGCACGGCCAGGCGGCCCGCGGCTCGCTCGCCGGTCAGCAGCTCGGTGCCGGGCGCGTCCAGCGGCACCTTGACGTCGGCGGCGGTGTGGTTGAGGGCGAACAGGTAGCTGCCCTGCTCACCGGTGCGCTGGACGACCTCCACGTCGCGCGGCAGGTCGGCGCGCACGGCGACGCCCGCGTCGTGGGCGGCCCGGCCGAGAAGTGCGTCCAGCCCCTCGGCGCCCAGGCGGGTGGAGATGTACCAGGCGGTGCCCGCGCCGAGGCGGTGGCGGGTGATCGCGGGCCGGCCGGCGGTCAGGCCGTCGGCGTAGGTCCACACCGTCTCGGCGCCGCGCGGCACGACGAACTCCGTCCACACGTCGCCGCTCAGCTCCGAGCCGTCGGGGCCGGTGATCCGTACCCGCTCGCCCTGGAGCAGCGGCGAGAACTCTTCGACGGTCAGGCCGAGAGTGTCGCGCAGCACGCCGGGGCAGGCGCCCTCGTGGACGGCGTCGTGCGCGTCGACGATGCCGGAGAAGTACGACACGACCAGGGTGCCGCCCTGCTCGACGTACGCCCTCAGGTTGCGCCCGGCGGCCTCGGTCATCAGGTACAGGGCGGGCACGACGACCAGCGGGTAGCGCGTCAGGTCGGCTTCGGGGTGGGCGAAGTCGACGGTGAGGTGGCGGTCGTAGAGCGCCTCGTAGAAGGTGTCGGCCCGCTCGCGCGCGTCATGGTCCTCGCTGGGGCGCCAGTCGAGGTTCTGCGCCCACCAGGACTGCCAGTCCCACAGCATCGCCACGTCGGCCCGCGTTCGGGTGCCGCGGATCTCGCTCAACGACTCGAGCGATCCGCCCAGTTCGACGACCTCGCGCCACACGCGCGTGTCCGTGCCGCCGTGCGGGACCATGGCGGAGTGGAACTTCTCGGCGCCGCGCCGGGATTGCCGCCACTGGAAGAACATCGCGCCGTCGGAGCCGCGCGCCACGTGGCCGAGGGAGTTGCGGGCCATCTGCCCGGGCGCCTTGGCGGGGTTGCGGGGCTGCCAGTTGACGCCGGAGGTGGAGTGCTCCAGCAGCAGCCAGGGGGCGCCGCCGGCGACGGAGCGCGTCAGGTCGGCGGCCATGGCGAGGTTGACGTGGGTGCGGCGGCCGTCGGTGATCAGGTAGTGGTCGTTGGTGACGAGGTCGACCTCGCGGCCCCAGGCCCAGTAGTCGACCGAGTCGCACTGGCTGAGCGCGGTCATGAAGTTGGTGGTGACCGGGACGCCGGGTGAGAGGCGGTGCAGGATGTCGCGCTCGGCGCGGAAGTTCTCCCGCATGGTGGCGTCGGCGAAGCGCCGGTAGTCCAGGGCCTGGGCCGGGTTGCCGACGGTCGCGGCCCGGCGCGGCGGGTTGATCTGGTCGAGGTCGGCGTAGCGCTGGCCCCAGAAGGCGGTGCCCCAGGCGTCGTTGACGGCGCCGATGGTGCCGTAGGTGCCGGTGAGCCAGCGGCGGAAGTGGGCGGCGCAGGAGTCGCAGTAGCAGGCGGAGACGGGGACGCCGTACTCGTTGTGCACGTGCCACATCACCAGCGCCGGGTGGTCGCCGTAGCGTTCGGCGAGCTGGGTGGTGATGTTCACGGCGGCGGCCCGGTAGTCGGCGTTGCTGTGGCAGATCGCGCCGCGGGAGCCGAACTCAAGGCGCACCCCGTCGGCGGTGACCGGCAGGGCCTCGGGGTGGGCGCGGTAGAACCAGGCGGGCGGGACCACGGTGGGCGTGCCGAGGTCGACGCGGATGCCGCCCGCGTGCAGCAGGTCGATGACCCGGTCGAGCCAGCCGAAGTCGTACTCCCCCGGCGCGGGTTCCAGCAGGGCCCAGGAGAAGATGCCGACGCTCACCAGGGTCACGCCGGCCTCGCGCATCAGCCGGACGTCCTCCTGCCAGACGGATTCCGGCCACTGCTCGGGGTTGTAGTCCCCGCCGAAGGCGAGCCGGGTGAGGCCCTTGGGGGTGGTGTCCGGCATGGATGTCTCCCGTGGGGTCGATCATTTGGGAACGTGCACACACATTGACGGCGGTGCGGGCCCAACATAACCGCACAGTCTCAACCATTGACAAGTGTCCGGGATGTTTCTCTACTGTGAACGCTCACAGAAGCATGGCAGGGCCTCGCGACGGGCGAGAACCCAGGAAGCCGGCCTCTGCACACATCTGCATGGCAGGTCTCCGCGTCGAGCGGAGACCCAGGTCAGGGGAGAGATCCATGCCGTACACGAAGCGCCGCCGCCTCGTGACTTCCGCCGTCGCCGTCGCGCTCGGCGCCACCGCCCTCGCCGCCTGCGGCTCGTCCGACGACTCGAAGGGCGACGCACAGTCCGGGCCCGTCTCGCTGACGTACTGGACCTGGACACCCGGTATGGACACGGTCGTGGACCTGTGGAACAAGGGGCCGGGCAAGAAGCAGCAGATCTCCGTCACGGTGAAGAAGCAGGCGTCCGGCGACACGCTGGTCACCAAGATCCTCACCTCGCACAAGGCCGGCAAGGGCCCGGACCTGGTGCAGGCGGAGTACCAGGCGCTGCCGACGCTCGTCAGCAATGACGCGCTGGCCGACATCGCGAAGAACGTGGGCGACGTCAAGGGCAAGTTCGCCGACGGGGTCTGGCAGCAGACGACGCTGGGCACGGACGCGGTGTACGCGATACCCCAGGACATCGGGCCGATGATGTTCTACTACCGCGCCGACCTGTTCAAGCAGTACGGCCTGACGGTCCCGACCACCTGGGACGAGTTCGCGCAGACGGCCCGCGCGCTCAAGAAGAAGGCCCCCGACAAGGCCCTGACCACCTTCTCCGCCAACGACTCCGGACTCTTCGCGGGCCTCGCCCAGCAGGCCGGCGCCAAGTGGTGGACGACGTCCGGTGACCAGTGGAAGGTCGGCATCGACGACGCGGCGACACAGAAGGTGGCCAGGTTCTGGGGCGGCCTCGTCAAGGAGGGCGCCGTCGACAACCAGCCGATGTACACCCCGGCCTGGAACAAGGCGCTGAACACCGGCAAGCAGATCGCGTGGGTCAGCGCGGTATGGGCGCCGGGCACGCTGACCACGGCCGCGCCGGACACCAAGGGCAAGTGGGCCATGGCCCCGCTCCCCCAGTGGTCCAAGAGCGAGAACCGCACCGGCAGCTGGGGCGGCTCCTCCACCGCCGTCACCACGGACTCCAGGCACAAGGACGCCGCCGCCGCGTTCGCCGCCTGGCTGAACACCGACGCCGAGGCGCTCAACGCGCTGGCCAAGGAGAGCGGCATCTACCCGGCGTCCACGTCCGCCCAGCTCAGCGGCGCCTTCCAGAATCCGCCGGAGTTCTTCTCGAACCAGGTCGACTTCTACACCAAGGCCGCCGACATCGCCGAGACCACCGCGCCCTCCGCCTGGGGCCCGAACGTCAACGTCGCCTACACCTCCTTCAAGGACGCCTTCGGCGCCGCCGCCAAGAACAAGTCGGACTTCGTCGCCGCGCTGAAGAAGATGCAGTCGGACACGGTCGCCGACCTGAAGAAGCAGGGCTTCGAGGCCGGCCGGTGAGCAGCACGGCACACCGGAGGTCGTACGGGGTCAGGTCGGCCCCGTACGGCTTCCTTCTCCCCGCGACGATCCTGTTCCTGCTGTTCTTCGCGCTGCCCATCGGCTACGCGGTCTTTCTCAGCTTCCGCAAGGTGCACGTCTCCGGGCTCGGTCTGGGGGCGCATGCGCGGCGGGAGGTCTGGGCCGGCCTGGAGAACTACACGGACGCGCTCACCGACAGCGAGCTGCTGCACGGCGCGCTCCGCGTGCTGGGCTACGGCTGCGTCGTCGTCCCGGTCATGCTCGGTCTCGCCCTGCTGTTCGCGCTGATGCTCGACTCCGAGAAGGTGCGCCTCGCGCCCTTCACCCGGCTCGCGATCTTCCTGCCGTACGCCATCCCCGGTGTCGTCGCGGCGCTGCTGTGGGGCTTTCTCTACCTTCCGGACGTCAGCCCGTTCTACTACGTGCTGCAAAGGCTCGGCCTGCCGCAGCCGAACCTGCTGGACGGCGGTCCGCTCTATCTCGCCCTGTCCAACATCGCGGTCTGGGGCGGCACCGGCTTCAACATGATCGTCATCTACACCTCGCTGCGGGCCATCCCGGCCGAGGTGTACGAGGCGGCGAAGCTGGACGGCGCCACGCCGCTGCAGATCGCGCTGCGGATCAAGATCCCGATGGTGGCGCCGTCGCTGGTGCTCACCTTCTTCTTCTCGATCATCGCGACGCTGCAGGTGTTCAACGAACCGACCACGCTCAAGCCGCTCACCAACTCCGTCTCCACGACCTGGAGTCCGCTGATGAAGGTCTACCGGGACGCCTTCGGCTCCGGTGACATCTACGCGGCCGCCGCCGAAGCCGTGATCATCGCTCTGGCGACGCTGGTGCTGTCGTTCGGCTTCCTGCGGACCGCGAACCGCCGCAACAAGCAGGAGGCGACCCGATGAGTTCCGTGGCCCTCCGCAAGGCCGCCCCGGCCGCCGGTACGACGCCTGGGACCGCCCAAGGGCCCCCGCTGCGCCGCCGGATCGCCCTGGTGCCGACGGCGACGCTGCTGCTGGGCGCGCTGTACTGCCTGCTGCCCGTCGCATGGGTGGTGATCGCCGCGACCAAGTCGGGCAAGGAGCTGTTCTCCACGTTCACCTTCCTGCCGGGCAGCGGTTTCGCCGGCAACCTGCATGATCTGAACGCTTACCGCGACGGCGTGTACTGGGAGTGGATGGGCAACTCCGCCCTCTACGCGGGCGTCGGCGCCCTGCTGTCGACGGTCGTGTCCGCGTTCAGCGGCTACGCGCTGGCGACCTACCGCTTCCGCGGCCGCGAGACGGTGTTCAACATCCTGCTCGCGGGTGTGCTGATGCCGCCGGTGATCCTCGCCGTGCCGCAGTACCTGCTGCTGGCGAAGGCGAACCTGACCGACTCCTACCTGTCGGTGCTGCTGCCGCAGATCCTCTCGCCGTACGGCGTCTACCTGGCGCGCATCTACGCGGCCGCCGCGGTCCCGGCGGACGTGGTCGAGGCCGGCCGGATGGACGGGGCGAGCGAGTGGCGGATCTTCACCCGGATCGCGCTGCCGATGATGATCCCCGGCATGGTGACGGTGTTCCTGTTCCAGTTCGTGGCGGTGTGGAACAACTTCCTGCTGCCGTACATCATGCTCAGCGACGACGAGAGGTTCCCGATCACGCTCGGTCTGTACACGCTGCTGGAGCAGGGCTCCAACCAGCCCGCGCTGTACACGCTGGTGATCACCGGCGCGTTCCTCGCGGTGCTGCCGCTGGTCGCCCTGTTCCTGGTCATCCAGCGGTTCTGGAGCCTGGACCTGCTCTCCGGGGCCGTAAAGTCATGACCATGAGTACATCGGGGGGCCGACGCAGGCCGCCGACGATCCACGACGTGGCGCGCGAGGCGGGAGTCTCGCGCGGCACCGTCTCGCGCGTGCTCAACGGCGGCCACTACGTCAGTCCCGCCGCGCAGGAAGCGGTCAACGCGGCCATCCGCAAGACCGGTTACGTGGTGAACCGGCACGCGCGCTCACTGATCACCGGACGGTCGGACTCCGTCGGCTTCCTGCTCACCGAGCCGCAGGAGCGGTTCTTCGAGGACCCCAACTTCAACGTCCTGCTGCGCGGTTGCACCCAGGCGCTGGCCGCGCACGACGTCCCGCTGCTGCTGATGCTGGCGGGCAACGAGGACGAGCGGCGGCGCATCACGCGGTACATCACCGCCGGGCACGTCGACGGAGTGCTGCTGGTCTCCAGCCACTCCGGCGACCCGGTCGCCCAGGAGCTGCGCGAGGCGGGCGTGCCGCTCGTGGCGTGCGGCAAGCCGATCGGCCTGGTGTCGAAGGTGAGCTACGTGGCCGCCGACGACCGGGACGGCGCCCGGGACATGGTGCGGCACCTGCTCTCCCTCGGGCGGCGCCGGATCGGCACGGTCACCGGTCCGCTGGACACCCCGGGCGGTGTCGAACGGCTCGCCGGATACCGGGAGGTGCTCACCGAGGCGGGTATCGCGATCGACGAGCGGCTGATCGTCTCCGGCGACTACAGCCGGGCCAGCGGTGAGGACGCCGCCGAGCGGCTGCTGGAGCGGGCGCCCGATGTGGACGCCGTCTTCGTCGCGTCCGATCTGATGGCGCAGGGCGTGCTGACCGCCCTGCACCGGGCCGGGCGCCGGGTGCCCGAGGACGTGGCGGTGGGCGGCTTCGACGACTCGCCCGCCGCGCTGTCCGCCAGCCCGGAGCTGACGACCATACGGCAGCCGTGGGACCGGATCAGCGCCGAGATGGTCCGGGTCCTGCTCGCCCAGATCGGCGGCGAGGACCCGGCTGCGGTGATCCTGCCGACGGAACTGGTCAAGCGCGCCTCTGCGTGAGGGGGCGGGGCGGGGCGGTGCTCGGATGACGCGCCACGGCGGTCGTTCGCCCGTACGGCCGTCCGCGTCGACGTCACCCCGCCGCCGTACACCGCGGTCGCGGAGGCCCCGCACACCGTGCGCGGCGGCCCTGGTGAGCCGCGACCGGTCAGGATCGAAGAAGCCACAACCCGCCGTGCCGTCCTAGCGTGGGTGCACCGACGGAAAACCGTCGGGTCCCGCCCTTTCGAGGAGTGAGTGCCATGACCGCCGGTGTGCAGACGATCATCTACCCCGTCAAGGACAAGGACCGGGCCAAGGCCGTGTTCACGGCCCTGCTCGGCGTCGAGCCGTACGTCGACGAGCCCTACTACGTCGGTTTCAAGGCCGAGGGCCAGGACGTGGGACTCGACCCGAACGGCCACGCCCAGGGCCTGACCGGACCGGTGCCGTTCTGGCACGTCACCGACCTGCGGGAGCGGCTCGCGGCTCTGCTGGCGGCGGGCGCGGAGGTGGTCCAGGACGTGCGCGACGTCGGGAACGGCCGGCTGATCGTCTCCGTGAAGGACCCCGACGGCAACCTCGTGGGGCTGCTCCAGGACCCGGTGTCCTGAGGGGCGTACGACCGATGCGCCTGCACTAGTTGCATAATCAACGAATGGCCGATTCGGTGTACCGTGCGGGTATGGCAGCGAAGACGGCCGAGGCCCGGCTCGAGGAGCGGTGGCGGGACATCCTGTCCGTGCACGCCCGCACGATGTGCGAGATCGACCGGGCCCTGCACCCGCACGGGCTGGGCGCCAGCGATTTCGAGGTGCTCGACATCCTGGCGAACGCCTCGGCCGGCCCGGGCGACCAGTGCCGGGTGCAGAACCTGGTCGGGCAGGTGCATCTCAGCCAGAGCGCGCTGTCCCGTCTCATCGGCCGCCTGGAGAAGGACGGCCTGATCGAGCGCTCGGTGTGCGCCGAGGACCGGCGAGGCGTGTGGGTCGCCCTCACCGACAAAGGCCGCCGACTGCACACGCAGGTGCAACCGCTCCAGCGGGAGGTGCTGGAGCGGATGCTCGGTGGTCGGCCCGCTTGAGGCTCTGGTCCTGCTCCTACGGCCGGGCCAGCAGGGTGCGTACGCCTTCCGAGGTGAGCGTCAGCGGATGCGACGAGCCCGCGTCGATGGTGAGCGACAGGTCGTCCGCAGGCCACTGGGCGGCCAGCGCGCCGAGCGGCACCAGACGGTAGCGCGATATGTAGGGCAGGAGGTCGGCCATCGCCGGCTCCGAGGTGAAGACCGGGACCACCGGGTTCCCGCCCGGCTGCTCCAGCACCGGCAGGGCCACGGCGGAGGGGTTCGTGGCGTCCTCTTCGGCGACGTCGTCGGGCACGGGCACGAGCACGTCGCTGTGCGCCAGGGTGTCCAGCGCCGCGGTGTCCTCGGTGTTCTGGGCGAGCGCGTCCAATGCGCGCTGCGCGGGCGTGGCGGTGTTGTCGTTCTCGGGTGTGTCCATGGTGTCTTCCCTGGTAGCGGCGGTCGTACGGGCCGTTTTCGGTGACGGCTCCCGGGCACGGTCTGGCCACGCGTACCCGAGCCGGACGCGGTCATTCCCCCTGTCGGCGATCGATCCGCGCCGCGGCGTGGTGGGGCGGGGCGGCCGGCACGTCCAGCGGCGCCGTGAGCGTCTGCCTGCCGTGCGGGTGACCGCGACGGCCGCCACGCCGGCGGCTCGCCGCGCCGGCGGGAACCGGCGCGCGCGCAGTCTCGCCGCCGTACGCCGGCGACCTGAGCGGGCCGGCCCCGGCGCTGCCCGACGCGGTGGCCGATCACGGGTGCCGCTACGCCGAGCGGCTGAAGGAGGCCGGGACCTCCGTGAGGCTCACCGAATACCCGGGCGCCCGGCACACGTCCCCTCGGCATGCCGGGCGTGGAGCAGGAGGCCGAGCCCGCGCGGGCCGAGATCCGCGACCGTCTCCGGGCCCCCTCGGGACGTGACGGACGGCCCGGACGTCCATGGAGTGACTGAAACAGCCGCGTGGACACGCGCATGGACACGCGCGTTCGAATGCGGTCGGCTAGCATCGCCGACGGCATCGCGTGCCGGTCACCGGCCGGGTGAGGCATGGAGGTGCCGGGAGATGCCTGCTGGAGGCATTCCTTGTCCATCGAGTTGAATCACACCATCGTCCACGCACGGGACAAGCGGGAGTCCGCCGAGTTCTTCGCCGAGCTGCTGGGGCTCGAGATCGCCGGGGAGTGGGGCCCGTTCGTCGCGGTGCACCTCGCCAACGGCGTGACGCTGGACTTCGCCACCGCTCCCGCGGAGCGGATCACGCCACAGCACTACGCCTTCCTGGTCTCCGAGAAGGAGTTCGACGAGGCGTACACGAAGATCACGGAGCGCGGCATCGAGCACTGGGCCGATCCGCACCAGCAGCAGCGGGGCACGGTCAACCGCAACGACGGCGGCCGCGGGGTGTACTTCCTGGACCCCGCGGGTCACGCCCTGGAACTGATCACGGTCCCCTACGGCGGCTGGCCGGCCGCCCAGGACCTGCCGGTCACTCGGTCACGACCGCCAGCGTGAACCCGTCGTAGCCCTTCTCGCCGACGGTCTGCAGGGTCGCGGCGGTCAGCCGGGGGTGGGCGGCGATCAGTTCGGTGAAGCGCCGCACGCCCTGGACGCGCGGGTCGGAGCTGTCGGGTTCGGTGACGGCTCCCTCCCGTACGACGTTGTCGCCGACGATGACGCTGCCCGGGCGGGTGAGTCGCAGGGCCCACTCCAGGTAGGCGGGGTTGGAGGGCTTGTCGGCGTCGATGAAGACGAGGTCGAAGGGGCCCTCCCCCTCCTCCACGAGTCGCGGCAGCGTGTCCAGGGCGACGCCGAGACGGATGTCGACGATGTGGTCGAGCCCGGCGCGGGCCACGTTGGCGGCGGCGACAGCGGCGCACTGCTCGTCGGCCTCCAGGGTCACCAGGCGTCCGTCCGCGGGCAGGGCGCGGGCGAGCCAGATCGTGCTGTAGCCGGCGAGCGTGCCGATCTCCAGGACCTTGCGGGCACAGCGGATCCGCGCGAGCAGGTGCAGCAACTTGCCCTGATTGGGCGCCACTTGGATGGCGGGCAGCTGCGCCGCGTCGGCATCGGCCACGGCCGCGCGCAGGACGGCGTCCTCCTCCACGAGCAGGTCGTTGAAGTAGGCGTCGACGGCGGTCCAGGTTTCCTGGGACACGGCGGGCTCCCTTGCAACTCGATGGAGTGAGTTTCCAAAGGGAACTTACTACGGCCGACGCGCTGCACCGAATGCCATGAAGGCGCCACTTCCCGCCAACCTCGGTCAACTCCGGCGCGCGGGAGGCGGTTTCCCGCCACACGGAGGGGGCGGGCGAGGCGCCGGCACCCCGGACGGGACCAGGCACCGCAAGCACCGGACGGGCCCCGCCGCCGGCCGTACAGCAGTCCGGGCCGGCCCACGAGGGCCGGCCCGGACTGTGCGTGCTCAGGGGCGGATCAGATCAGGTCGAACCGGTCCAGGTTCATGACCTTGTCCCACGCCGCGACGAAGTCCTGGACGAACTTCTCCTTCGCGTCGTCGCTCGCGTAGACCTCCGCCAGCGCGCGCAGCTCGGAGTTCGAGCCGAAGACGAGGTCGGCGCGGCTGCCGGCCCACTTCAGCTCGCCCGTGGCCGCGTCACGGCCCTCGAACGTGGTCTGGTCCTCGCTGGTCGACTTCCACGTCGTACCCAGGTCGAGCAGGTTGACGAAGAAGTCGTTCGTCAGGGCCCCCGGCGTCTTGGTGAAGACACCGAGCTGCGACTGCTGGTGGTTGGCGCCCAGCACGCGCAGGCCGCCGACGAGGACCGTCATCTCGGGGGCGCTCAGGGTGAGCAGGTTGGCGCGGTCGAGCAGCAGGTACTCGGCCGGCAGCCGGTTGCCCTTGCCGAGGTAGTTGCGGAAGCCGTCCGCGGTCGGCTCCAGCGCCTCGAACGACTCGACGTCGGTGTGCTCCTCGGTCGCGTCGACGCGGCCCGGGGCGAAAGGCACCTCGATGTCGAACCCGGCGTCCTTGGCGGCCTTCTCCACGGCGGCGCAGCCACCGAGCACGATCAGGTCGGCCAGGGAGACCTTGCGGGCGGAGCCGGAGTTGAACTCCTGCTGGACGCCCTCGAGGGTGCGCAGCACCAGCGCGAGCTGGTCGGGGTCGTTGGCCTCCCAGCCGCGCTGCGGCGCGAGGCGGATGCGGGCACCGTTGGCGCCGCCGCGCTTGTCGCTGCCGCGGAACGTCGAGGCCGACGCCCACGCGGTGGTGACCAGCTGCGACACGGTCAGACCCGAGTCGAGGAGCTTGGCCTTCAGGGCCGCGACGTCGGCGGCGCCGATGGGCTCGCCCTCGGCCTGAGGCAGCGGGTCCTGCCACAGCAGGGTCTCCGCCGGGACCTCCGGACCGAGGTACAGCGACTTCGGGCCCATGTCGCGGTGGGTCAGCTTGTACCAGGCGCGGGCGAAGGCGTCCGCGAACTCCTGCGGGTTCTCGTAGAACCGGCGGGAGATCGGTCCGTAGATCGGGTCGAAGCGCAGCGACAGGTCGGTGGTGAGCATCGTCGGGCGGTGCTTCTTCGACGGGTCGTGCGCGTCCGGGACGATCTCGGGGGCGTCCTTGGCCACCCACTGCTTGGCACCGGCCGGGGACTCGGTCAGCTCGTACTCGTACTCGAAGAGGTTCTTGAAGAACCCGTTGCTCCACTGCGTCGGGGTGGTGGTCCAGGTGACCTCCAGACCCGAGGTGATGGTGTCGCCGCCCTTGCCGGTGCCGTACGTCGACTTCCAGCCGAGGCCCTGCTCCTCGATGGACGCGGCCTCGGGGTCGTTGCCCACGTGGTCGGCCGGGCCGGCGCCGTGGGTCTTGCCGAAGGTGTGACCGCCGGCGATCAGCGCGACGGTCTCCTCGTCGTTCATCGCCATGCGGCGGAACGTCTCACGGATGTCGCGGGCCGCGGCGAGCGGGTCCGGGTTGCCGTTGGGGCCCTCGGGGTTGACGTAGATCAGGCCCATCTGCACCGCGCCGAGCGGGTTCTCCAGCTCGCGGTCACCCCTGTAGCGCTCGTCGCCCAGCCAGGTGGTCTCGGGACCCCAGTAGACGTCCTCCTCGGCCTCCCAGACGTCCGCGCGGCCGCCACCGAAGCCGAAGGTCTCGAAGCCCATCGTCTCCAGCGCGACGTTGCCGGTGAGGACGAGCAGGTCGGCCCAGGACAGGCTCTTGCCGTACTTCTTCTTCACCGGCCACAGCAGACGGCGGGCCTTGTCCAGGTTGGCGTTGTCCGGCCAGCTGTTGAGCGGGGCGAAGCGCTGCTGACCGGCACCGGCGCCACCGCGGCCGTCGCTGATGCGGTAGGTGCCGGCGCTGTGCCAGGCCATACGGACCATGAGCGGGCCGTAGTGACCGAAGTCGGCCGGCCACCAGTCCTGCGAGGTGGTGAGCACCTCGGCGATGTCCCGCTTCACCGCGGCCAGGTCCAGGCTCTGGAACGCCTCGGCGTAGTCGAAGTCCTCACCGAGCGGGTTGGCCACGGCGGGGTTCTTGGCAAGGATCTTCAGATTGAGCCGCTCAGGCCACCACTGGCGGTTGCCACCGCCCTGCGTGGGATGCGGGGCGCGTCCGTGCGCGACGGGGCAGCCACCCGTGCCCTCGGTCTTGGGGTCGGTGACGATTGCGTCAGGGTTCTCGGACATTCGGGTCCTTCCGAACTAAGCGGATCGTGGTGCTAACTGCGTGCGGTGGAGCAGTCGGGGCACAGGCCCCAGTAGATGACCTCGGCCTCGTCGATGACGAACCCGTGGTCGTCGGAGGCGGTCAGACAGGGCGCCTCACCGACCCCGCAGTCCACGTCGGCGACGGTCCCGCAGGAGCGGCACACGACGTGGTGGTGGTTGTCCCCCACCCTCCCCTCGAACCGGGCCGGACTGCCGGCCGGTTCGATACGGCGTATGAGCCCGGCCGCGGTGAGCGCGTGCAGGGCCTCGTAGACGGCCTGGACGGAGATGTGGCCCACGCGGGCGCGCACGCCGCCGGCGATCCCCTCGACATCGAGGTGGTCGCCTGCACGGACGGTTTCGAGGAGGGCCACACGGGCGGCCGTGACGCGCAGGCCGGCACCGCGCAGCTCCTCGGCGACGGTCGGAGACCGGGATGCGCTCATGGCGGCAACCTACTCCGCCAAACACGAGAGGTACAGAAAAACGAACGATTCAATTTTGTGGCGCGGGTACAGGGACGGTTTCGGCTCGTGCGAGGGCAGTTGTACGACACCCACGGCCGGCGCCCGACCGAGGACGGGCCGCCCGCCTTCCCGCCCTCGGCGCATCCCCCGCCGACCGCGCCGCGCGTCGCGACCGGCCTACCTGCGGCCGCCCGGCTCCCAGGGGTGGACCTCGATGGCGGTGTACCGGTCGGCGGTGAGGACGGTGCGGGCCGTGTCGGCGTCCGGCGCGCGGACCAGTGCCGCCGTGCCCAGCCAGAGGGTGCCGTCGTCGGACAGCAGCGGGCCGTAGGCGACGAGGTGGTCCCGGTCGGGCGGTGGTACGTCCTCTTCGGCCGCCCGGCCGGAGCCGAACCCGAGCACCAGGTGGCCGTCTTCGTCCACCGGACCGCCGGGGAACTCCCACATCGTGCGCGCGAGCATGTTGCGCCACCGGCGCAGCAGCACGTCCCGGTAGACGCCCGCCCGCTGGTTGGGCTCGTCGAAGGCGAACGCGCGGGCGGCGGCCACATCGGGCAGGTCGACGATGTGCACGCTCCCACTGGGCACGTCGCCACAGAAGGTGGGACCGCGCGCGATCAGTTCCTTTTCGTACCCGTCCATGTAGGACCAGTGCTCCTCCCCCAGTTCGAGGCGCAGTGGAAGGGAGCCCGGCCGGTCGCGGTGGTGGACGAAGAATTCCATGGCGGCAGTGTTCACGAGCCGGCGCGGGCACGAAACCGGGTTTCCCCGAGGGCCTGTGCCTTCGGCCGGACGATGTGCGCGAAAATAGTTGCCTTAAGTAACCAGCAGTCGCGCGAAGGGCTCGCAGTGCCGCACATCACCATCGACTACTCCTCGCAGCTGGACGGCTCCTTCGACCGGGAGACCCTCGTGAAGGAACTGCACACGACCGTGATCGCCGACTCCGGCTCGACGGGGGTCTGCAAGACGTTCCTGCGCCCGGCGCAGACATACGTCGGCAACCGGGCGCCCGGGGAGTCGCTCTTCGTCCACGCGGAGGTGGGTCTGCTGCCCGGCCGCTCCGAGGCGCTGAAGGCACGGCTCGCCGAGACCGTCCTGGCGATCCTCGGACGGCATCTTCCGTGCCCCGAGCAGGTGGTCTGCTCCGTCGAGGTACGGGACCTGGCCGACTCGTACCGTCTGTCCCCTTCCGCCCGCGTGACCGGGGACCTCCACGAGGGTGCGTCACGCCCGGCGCCTACGCTCGGGGCATGGTGAGTGAATTCAGCGACGCCTTCCTCCTGGAGGCCGAACGGCACGCCGCCTGGGGCGCGGCCCAGCTCGAGGCCCTGAACGCGTTCCTGCCCGAGGCCCCGTGGACCGCCGATCTCGAGGCCTGCCGCTATCGGCAGGGGGATGTCGAGCTGCGCGTGGCCGTGCTCGGCACCTATGACACGGACGAACAGTCCTGGATGTGGGGCTGGGCGAACCCGGGGCTGGAAGGCACCGAGGCGGTCGCGCTCACCGGCGCGGTGGAGCGTTACGGGCGCGCCCACGGCATCCCCGAACTGACCGAATCCGTATTGCAGTTGTCCGGCTTCCCGGACCCGCGGCACGCGGCGGAGATGCTCGCCTTCGCCGGCATGGGGGTGGCCGAGGCCCTCGGGTACATCGGCGTCGCGGCGGGACCGGCGACGCGTGTCTACTTCCTTCCCGACGATCCGCGGGTGCCGCGCGCCGGTCTCGACCCGGTGACGCTGCCGCGGACCCTGCTCACGGGCGCGGGCCTGATCGGTCGTTCGGCCCGGCACGTGGTCGGCGGGTACTTCGACCACCACGACGTCCCCCAGCGCGCCGAGGACGACCGGATCGTGGCCGGCCTGCCCGGCGGCAGCGCGGCCGAGGTCCGCTTCGACGCCGTGGGCCGGATCGGGGCCGTGGAGGTGAAGGTCCTGCCGTAGCGGGACGTCAGGGCCGGGCGCGGCCGCCCGGGGCGGGTGCCGTGATGCGGGAGATCGCCTCGGCGGTCAGGGCACGCCCGTGGGGTTCGACGGCCAGCGCCCGGTGCAGGGTCAGCCCTTCGATGAGGGCGTCCAGTTGGCGGGCGGTGTCCGGGTCGAAGTGCTTCTCCAGGTGGTCGCGGCTGCGCCGCATCCAGGCCTGGGTGAGGGACCTGTAGGCCGGGTCGCGGGCGGCGAGCGTGTACAGCTCCTGGGCGAGCACGAGGTCGCGCCGGCTGCCCTCGGACAGGGCGTGCACCAGGTCGGCGACGGCCTCCCGGGCCTGGTCGCGGTCCGCCGCGGCGCCGAGGCGGTCGTCGAACACCTCGGCCATGCGGTCGGTGAAGCGACCGAAGGCCTCGCGCAGCAGCTGGTCGATGCCCTTGAAGTGGTACGTCATCGACCCCAGCGGAACACCGGCGCGCGCGGCGATCCTGCGGTGGGAGACGTGGGCGATGCCCTCGTCGGCGATGACGTCGAGGGTCGCGTCGAGGATGCGTGCGCGGCGCTGCGGGTCCGTGTGTCCGGTGGCCATGGCGGCGTGCTCACAGGCTCCGGACGGGGCGGGCGGGGTTGCCGACGGCGACGGTGTTCGCGGCAACGTCCTTGGTGACGACGGCTCCCGCGCCGATGACGGAGTTGTCCCCGATGGTCACGCCCGGCAGGACGATGGCGCCGCCGCCGAGCCACACGTTGTCCCCGATGGTGATCGGCAGGGCGGCCTCCAGCTTGTCGCGGCGGGGCTGCGGCTCCAAGGGGTGGGTGGGGGTGAGCAGTTGGACGTTGGGGCCGATCTGGCAGTCCTCGCCGATGGTGACGGCGGCGACGTCGAGGGCGGTCAGGTTGTAGTTGACGAAGGTGCGGGCGCCGATCGTGATGTTGCTGCCGTAGTCGACGTACAGCGGCGGCCGCACGTGCGCGTCGTCGCCGAGGAAGCCGAGGAGCTGCGCGAGGACCGGCCGGGCGGCGTCGGCGTTCTCGACGTAGGCGGCCTGGTAGCGGGCGGCCAGGCGCACGGCCTGCTGCTGCCGCAG
Organism: Streptomyces sp. NPDC014006; assembly: GCF_043088925.1. Taxonomy (NCBI): domain Bacteria; kingdom Bacillati; phylum Actinomycetota; class Actinomycetes; order Kitasatosporales; family Streptomycetaceae; genus Streptomyces; species Streptomyces sp. NPDC014006. The sequence goes on from NZ_JBICAJ010000005.1 coordinate 192,118, forward strand.
GACGATCTCGGGGTCGTCGGCGATGTACAGGTCGCCCGCGAGCATGCGTTCCAGGTTTGTCCGCGGGTCGCCCGCGAAGTGGTCCAGCGTCATGCGTACGATCGTACACTCGCGAGTGTACGAACGTACGCTCCCGGCCCGGCTCTCTCCTGAACAGCCCGGCATTCCGCCACGTATCTCACAAAGGGGTCGACCTTAAGGGGATGAACCACATGGCGATCTCGGCACACACGACCCGCCGGGCAGCCGGCACCGCGGCGGCGGCCTTCACGGCGGCGCTGATCCTGGCGGCCTGCTCCAGCGGCGGCGGCGGCCAGTCGAAGAGCTCGGGCAGTTCGGCCGCGCAGCCCACCGGCTCGGGGACCCGGGTGACCGTCACCGAGACCGAGTACGGGCTGAAGCTGTCCCGGGCGTCCTTCACACCCGGCACCTACACCTTCGTCGCCGACAACGCCGGCCATGTCACGCACGCCCTGTCCGTCGACGGCCCCGGCGTGGAGGACGCCCGGACCAAGAACATCCAGGGCGGTGAGATGGCCCCGCTGACCGTGACCCTCAAGAAGGGCTCGTACGACCTGTACTGCCCCGTGCCCGGGCACAAGGCGCTCGGCATGGACAAGCACATCCAGGTCGGCTGACGCGGCACGGCCCCCTCCGCGGCGGCGAAGGGGGCGTTGTGGGCAGACAGGCGCCGGTCAGGCGTCCGCGCGCACCGGGGCCGGTGTCTCCGGGACCACGTCGGCGAGGTCCCGGCTGCGGGTCTCCTTGGCGCAGGCGATCGCGACGATCGTGAGCAGGGCGGCGGCGATGACGTACAGCGCGATCGGGGTGGAGCTGCCGTAGTCGGACAGCAGCGCGGTGGCGATCAGGGGCGCCGGGGCGCCGGCGGCCACGGACGAGAACTGGGCGCCGATCGACGCGCCTGAGTAGCGCATCCGGGTCGCGAACATCTCGGAGAAGAAGGCGGCCTGGGGTGCGTACATGGCACCGTGCAGGATCAGCCCGACGGTCACGGCCAGCAGCAGACTGCCGAAGCTCTTGCTGTCGATGAGCGCGAAGAACGGGAACATCCACAGCCCGACGCCCACCGCGCCGATGAGGTAGACGGGCCGCCGGCCGATGCGGTCCGACAGCGCGCCCCAGGCGGGGATGACCGCGAAGTGCACGGCCGAGCCGATCAGCACCGCGTTGAGCGCGGTCTGCTTGCTCAGTCCGGCGGAGGTGGTGGCGTACACGAGGATGAAGGCGGTGATGACGTAGTAGCTGATGTTCTCCGCCATCCGCGCGCCCATGGCGACGAGGATGTCCTTCCAGTGGTCGCGCAACACAGCCAGCAGCGGCATCTTCTCGACGGCGCCGGTCGCCGCCGTGCGCTGCTCGGCCGCTGCCAGCGCGGCCTTGAAGACCGGCGACTCGTCGACCGACAGCCGGACCCACAGACCGACCATCACCAGCAGACCCGACAGCAGGAACGGGATCCGCCATCCCCAGCTGCCGAACGCGTCGTCCGACAGCACTGCGGTCAGCAGGGAGAGCACGCCGGTCGCCAGCAACTGCCCGGCGGGCGCCCCGGTCTGCGGCCACGAGGCCCAGAACCCGCGCCGCCGCGCGTCCCCGTGCTCCGACACGAGCAGGACGGCGCCGCCCCACTCGCCGCCGAGCGCGAAGCCCTGGACCAGCCGCAGAACGGTCAGCAGCACGGGCGCCGCGGTGCCGACGGTCGCGTGGGTGGGCAGCAGTCCGATGGCGAAGGTGGCCCCGCCCATCATCAGCAGGCTCAGCACGAGCAGCTTCTTACGGCCGAGCCGGTCGCCGTAGTGTCCGAACACCAGCGCGCCCAGGGGCCGCGCCGCGAACCCGACGGCGTAGGTCAGGAAGGACAGCAGCGTGCCGACGAGCGGGTCGGAGCCGGGGAAGAACAGCTTGTTGAACACCAGCGCCGCGGCCGACGCGTAGAGGAAGAAGTCGTACCACTCGATGGTGGTCCCGATCAGGCTGGCGGCGACGATGCGCTTGAGGTTCGCCGGGGGCGGGGATGCGGTCGTTCCGGAGGCCATGTGCGCCACTTCCTCGTGTGCGGTGGGGACGGGTACGTGCTGGCACACCGTAGAAACGCGCAGGTCAGGCGGACATGTGGTGGGGCACCATAGTTCTAGGGGTGGTTATGCGTGTTGCCACCATGCTGGCCTCCGCTGCGGGTCTTGCCGGCCGGTTTCCTTGATGGTGCGGTGGACCCGGTCGGCAACATCTCCCGGACGAGGATGGGCCCCCGCTCCCCCCTCAGGCCCCGTCCGCTCCCGCAGACAACCGGTGCAGGCGCAGGGCCAGTTGGATCTCCAGGGTGCGGCTGGGGGCCTGCCAGTCGTTGCCGAGGAGGCGGGCGACCCGGTCCAGGCGTTGCGCGACCGTGTTGACGTGGACGTGCAGTGCGTCCTTGGTGCGGGCCGGGCTCATGCCGCAGGCGAAGTAGGCCTCCAGGGTGTGCAGCAGGTCCGTACCGCGGCGGGCGTCGTAGTCCACGACCCGGCCGATCGTGCGCTCGACGAATCCGGCGATGTCCCGGTCGCCGGCCAGCAGCAGGCCGAGGAAGCCGAAGTCCTCGGCGGCCGCGCCGTCTCCCGTACGGCCCAGCAGGCGCAGCGCGTCGAGGCAGCGGCGGGCCTCGCCGTAGGCGGCGGTCACGGCCTCGGGGCGGGCGGCCAGGTCGTCGACGGGCGCGGAGGCGCCGACGGTGACCGCTTCGTGGACGGCGGTGCCCAGATGGCGGGCGGTGGAGCGGGCCAGGGCGGTGGCCGTCTCGGCGGGTGGCACCGGAAGAAGCAGGACCGTGCCGCCGTCTCGTGCGGCGGCCAGTCCCTGCCGGGTCGCGGCCAGGTGGGAGGCGGCGGCCCACAGCCGGCGGCGGGCCTCGGCCTCCCGGTCGGCGTCGGCCGCCGGCCCGTCCAGGCGGGCGGCGAGCACCACGTGCGTGGCGTCGAGGTCGGCACGCAGCCGTGCGGCACGCTCGCGCAGCAGGCGCGGGTCGCGGTCGCGGGCGTCGAGCAGATCGTCCAGCAGTTCGCCGCGCACGCGCTGTTCGGCCTCGGCGGCGGAGCGTCTGGCCAGCAGCAGCAGGGAGGTGACCATGGCGGCCCGCTCCAGGGTGCGCTGGTCGACCGGGTCGAGTCCCCGCTGGCCGCGCAGGACGATCGCCCCGAGCAGTTCACCGCCCGCGGCGACTGCGGCGATCCAGTCGTCCCCGTGCCGTACGGCGTGTCCGTCCGCGCGGGAGGCCTCCAGGGCCCGGGCGGGCGCCGCGTCGGCCTCCGCGAACTCGACGGTGCCGGAGAGCACTTGGGAGACCGCGGCGGCCACGTCGTGCACGCCCCCGCCGCGCAGGACGAGCTCGGCGAGCCGGTCGTGCACGTCCGAGGCGCGTTCGATGACGGCGCTGCGGTCCCTGATGATCTCGTTGGCCCGCTCCAGGCCGGCCAGGGCCGAACGGGTCTCGGTGAGCAGGTTGGCGGTGTCGATGGCCGCCGCGGCGAGGGCGGCGAAGGAACCGAGCAGAGCGATCTGCTCGCGCTCGAAGACACGGGCCCGCCGGTCGGCGGCGAAGAGCACGCCGATGACGTGCGGGCCGAGCATCAGGGGCACGCCGAGGATGGCGACCAGTCCCTCGTCGCGCACGCCGGTGTCGATGGTCGTGGTGTGCTGGAAGCGCGCGTCCTTGAAGTAGTCGTCGGTGACGTAGGGGCGGGCGGTCTGGGCGACGAGGCCGCCGAGGCCCTCGCCCATGCCCAGGCGCAACTGCTGGAAGCGGGCCGCGACCGAGCCCTCGGTGACCCGCATGTAGGTGTCACCGCGCTCGGGGTCGTTGAGGCTGAGGTAGGCGACGTCGGTGCCGAGCAGGGAGCGGGCGCGCTGCACGATCGCCTGGAGGACGGCGTCCAGGTCCCTCAGGCCCGCGAGGTCGTGGGCGGTCTCGAAGAGCGCGGACAGCTCCGCCTCGCGGCGGCGCCGGCCGTCCAGTTCGGCACGCACCCGCAGCGCGAGCAGCTTGGCGTGCTCCAGCGCGGCGATCCGCTCCGCGGGCCACCCCTCGGCGCGCGCCCGCAGCACCGGCTGCTCGTAGGCGTCGGCGGCCGCGCCCCGGGCCAAGAGTGAGAGGAAGGGCGCCTCGACGTCGAGTTCCGGGGGCGTCGCATCGGCCCGCTCACCCGTCGGCGCGGGCGCGGCGGCGATCCCGCCCCCGGGGCGCCCGGAGGCGGCGCCACCCTCGCCTCCGTCAGGCCGGAGGGCATCCTCCGCGTGCGGGGGCGCGGCGCCGACCTCACCTCCCGAGAGGCGGAGGCCGTCGCCGGCCTCGCCTCCCGGTCGGGGGCCGTCGTCGGCCTGCCGTCCGGGTTGCGGGGGCGGCGTGTCGGCCCGTCCGGAGTGTCGGTCCGACGGGACGTGATCGCGGGACATGGTCACAGGATTCCTCATCGCCCGGCCGTCGCGTCAGGCCTGTGGAAAACCCGACGACGACCAGGTCAGCGCTCGGTCCCCCCGACGACGCCCGGGCCGGCATCGATCCTCCGCCGGCGCCCGGGCCGGCACGCGATCCCCCGACGACGCTCAGCTCAGTGCGCGGTCCACCCGCCGTCGAGGACGAGCGAGGTGCCGGTGACGAAGGAGGCGTGCGGGCCGCACAGGTACGCCACGGCTTCGGCCACCTCCTCCGTCTCGATCAGCCGCTTGACCGCGCTGTCCTGCAGCAGCACCTCGCTCAGCACCCGCTCCTCCGGGATCCCGTGCGCGGCCGCCTGGTCGGCGAGCTGCTGCTCGACCAGTGGGGTGCGCACATACCCGGGGTTGACGCAGTTGGAGGTGACCCCGTGGGCCGCGCCTTCCAGGGCGGCGGTCTTGGACAGCCCCTCCAGGCCGTGCTTGGCGGCGACGTAGGCCGACTTGTAGGCGGAGGCCCGCAGCCCGTGGACGGAGGAGATGTTGACGATCCGGCCCCAGCCCTGCCCGTACATGTGCGGCAGCGCGCCCCGGATGAGCCGGAACGGAGCCTCCAGCATCACGGTGAGAACCGTGTGGAAGACGTCGGGCGGGAACTCCTCGATCGGGCGGACGAGCTGGATACCGGCGTTGTTGACCAGGATGTCGGTACCGGCGGCGGCGTGCTCGGCGGCGTCCAGGTCGGTGAGGTCCAGGACGTGCGGCTCGACGGTGCCGGGCAGACCGGCGGCCGGTTCGGCGAGCGCGGCCAGGCCGGCCGCGTCCCGGTCGACCGCCCGGACCTTGGCCCCGGCGGCGGCCAGCCGCAGCACGCAGGCGCGGCCGATGCCGCCGGCGGCACCGGTGACGAGGGCGGTACGACCGCCGAGGTCGAGCGAGGGGGCGTGGGGACCCGGGAGCGGGCTGGGCGCGGTCATGGCACGACCCTAGGCGGCGCCCTCGCCCCACCCCATGTGGTCAGCCCACATACTTCACAGCGCGTTGCTGGGGTCGAACCATGTGGGTGCGTCGAACATGGCCTGCTTGATCCGGAAGCGGGCGAACTCGTGCAGCTCCGGCAGGGCGTCCACCTCGAACCAGCCGACCTCCAGCGACTCGTCGTCGTTGACCCGCGCCTCGCCGCCGACGGCCCGGCAGCGGAAGGTGATGTCCATGTACTGGCACATGTCACCGTTGGGGTAGGTGAACGGGTCGAGTGCCTGGACGAGCACCACCCGTTCGGCGACGCAGCGCACGGCGGTCTCCTCGTACACCTCGCGCACCGCGCAGGCCGCGGGCTGCTCCCCCGGGTCCGGGATACCGCCGATCACCGACCACGTGCCGGTGTCGGCACGCCGGCCCAGCAGCACTCTGCCGTCGTCGTCGAACGGGATGGCGGTGACGCCGGGCAGCCACAGCAGCTGGGTTCCGGCCGAGGCCCGGAGCGTGCGGATGAAGTCGGGTGTAGCCATGGGGCCGACCCTAACGGGTCGGCCCACCCGTCACCGGCCGGAATCGAGGGACGTACGGCGGGCGTACGGCGACACCTCACCGGCGCGCCTCCCGCGCACACCGGCGCCGATCGCCCAGCCGAGCCCACCGGCCGCGACGAGCACCAGGGCGATCTCGGGCAGCACCCCGAGGTCGGTCGCGGGCGTCGTGGAGGAGCGCAGCGGGACCTTCTGCACCAGCGAGTCGGCGACGAACATGCCGGTCCTCTGGGTGATCCTGCCGTCCGGCATGATGATCGCGCTGACGCCGCTGGTCACCGGGACGGTGACGGTGCGGCTGTGCTCGACGGCCCGCACCCGGGACATGGCGAGCTGCTGGTAGGTCATCTCGCTGCGGTCGAAGGTGGCGTTGTTGCTCGGCACGGAGATCATCTGCGCGCCGTGCGTGACGGTGTCGCGCACCGCCCAGTCGAAGGCGGCCTCGTAGCAGGTGGCGAGTCCGACCTTGGTGCCGTGCAGGGTGAAGACGCCCGGCCTGGTGCCGGGGGTGAAGTCCTGCCGGGCCATCTCGGTCCAGTCGCTGTTGATGGCGCCGACCAGCGACCGCAGGGGCAGGAACTCGCCGAACGGCTGGGTACGGCGCTTGTCGTACGTCTGCGTCGGGCCCTTGGCGGGGTCCCACAGGATCTGCTCGTTGTACAGCTTGCCGTCCCGCTCGACGACGCCGCCGACGGAGATGGGCACGCCGATGTCCTTGGCGGCCTGGTCGATGACATAGGCCGCGTCGGCGTTGGCGAACGGGTCGAGGTCGGAGGAGTTCTCCGGCCACAGCACGAAGTCGGGCCTTGGCTGCTTGCCCGCCTTGATCTCGGCCGCGAGCCGCTCGGTCTCGCGCGCGTGGTAGTCGAGCACGGCCCGCCGCTGGGAGTTGAAGTCCAGGCCGAGGCGCGGGACGTTGCCCTGGATGACGGCCACGGTCGCCGTGCCGTCCTCGGCCCGGTCGCTGACCAGGGTGCGCGCGGCCAGCGCCCCGGCGACGGGGACGGCCATGCTCAGCAGGGCCGCCGACGCGGCGCCGCGCCGCAGCACACGCGTGCGTCGCCCGTCCAGGACGAGCCGTACGGTCTCGTACAAGCCGAAGCCGCACAGTACGACCGCGAAGCCGAGGACCGGTGTGCCGCCCACGGCCGCCAGCGGCAGGAACACGCCGTCCGCCTGCCCGAAGGCGATCTTGCCCCAGGGGAAACCACCGAATGGCACGCGTGCGCGTGCCGCCTCGCCCGCGATCCACACAGCCGCCGCCCACACGGGCCAGGCCGGCAGCCGCGACACCACGGCGATGCCCGCGCCGACCAGGGCGACGAGCAGGGCCTCCACCGCGCACAGGGCCACCCACGGCAGCGAGCCGACCTCGACGCCGGTCCACACCAGCAGCGGGAGCAGGAAGCCGAGGCCGAAGAGATAGCCGAGGCCGAGCCCCGCCTTCCAGCTGCGGCCGCGCAGCACCCAGCCGAGGCCCGCGAAGGCCGGCAGGGCCAGCCACGACAGGGTGCGGGGCGGGAAGCTGACGTACAGCAGTACTCCGCAGAGCACCGCCGCGACGGCCGGAACGAGGCGTTTCAGGCGGGCACCGCGAGCGGGGGACGAGCTGTCGGGCTCCAGCTCGTCCGCCTGGCCCACGGATGTTGCGGTGACGGTCACTCGGGGAGTGTACGGCGGGTGACCTCGGCGTTGACAGCTACGGCCGGCCGGTGGGCGGCCGACGGGGGCCGGCCCCGGGCTCGTACCGGCACCCGGGAGGCATCGTTCCCGAGTATCTGCCCCTCTCCGCATCTGCCTCCTCTCCGCATCTCCCGCCTCCCTCCCTCCTTATCTGTCCCTCTCCCCGTCGGCTCCTCTGCGTATCCACGTATCTGCGCACAACTCATCCACAAACCGGCCACCAGCCGTTACGGTGTGCCCGGGTCCCGGCGACGCCGCCGGGCGCGGGTCGGAGGCGACCGGTACAGGGGGACGGGGTGGGGTCCACGTCGAAAGCGTCGTTGGCGGTCCGGCACCGGACGAGGACAGACGAAACGTTTCTGACGCGGCGGGGATGGTTCTTCTCGGTGCCTGCTCCGCGTGGTCGCTGATCACGGCGGGCGCACACGAGGGACGTCCCGAGGGCGTCCTGCTCGCGGTGCTGGCCGTGGCGGCGGGGTGTGCCGCCGGGCGGATCTGCGGTGCCCTGCTGCCGGTCGCCGCGCCCGGTGCCGCGGCGGTGGCCGGTCTCGCCCTGGTGGCGACCACGCCGGGCCTGGCGGCGAGCCCGCAGATCAGCGCGCCGCTCGGGCACACGGGTGCGACGTCCGCGGTGCTGACACTGTCCGCGGGCGCCGCGTGCTGCGCCGCCTGGGCGGCCGGCGCGCCGACCGTTCGGCTGGCGCTGTGGCTGCTGGCGGCCGGGACGGCGGTGACCGCGGCGGCGGTCGGTTCCATCCCGGGCGTGCTCGGCTGTGCGGCCGTGCTGCTCTCCTCGCTGGCCGCCGGCCGGATGCGGCACCGTGGGCCGGGCGTCGCCGGTCTGGCCGTGGCCGGCGCCGGGGTGACCGGCACCGTGTGGGCGATCGCCGCGGGAGCGCTGCCGACGGGACCGGCCGCCGCCCTGGAGGGCCCGCTCACCCGGCACCGGGTGCTGCTGTGGCGGGACGCCCTCGGGCTGGCGGGGGACGACGCGCTGCTGGGGGTCGGCCCCGGCCGGTTCGGGGACCTCAGCCAGGCGGCGGCTCAGACGCTGCCGCCGGACGGAAAGCCGCACTCGGCCTCGCTGCAGCAGGCGGCCGAGCAGGGCGTGGTCGGGGTGGCGCTGCTGGCGGCGGTGTTCGGCTGGGTGCTGTTCGCGTTGTGGCGCTCGCGCAGGTCCACCGCCGTTGTCCTGACCGCGGGCGCGACCCTGACCGCACTCGCCGCGATCGCCTCGGTGAGCAACGCGCTCAGCTTCACGGCGGTGTCCGTCGGTGCGGGCCTGGTCGCCGGAGTGGCGACGGCACGTCCCCTGGCGGAGGGCACGGCGCGGACCCCTCCCGCCGTACCCGCGCGGGGCGACCGGCTGATCCGGTGAGCATCACGGACACCCGGCGACGGCAGCGGCGACGACCCCAAGGGCACGCGCGTGGAGCCCGTGCAGCGACAGCCGGACCCACGCGCGCGTGGAGCGCGGTTGGCAAGAGCCCGGCGCCCGAGCGGCCCCCGCCTCAGCGGAGCGTCACGACAGCGTCCCCGGGGACGCTTTCGGCCGCAGCCGGTCGCGGATCATCCGGACCGCGGCCTCCGCGTTGTCCACGGTGATGGTGAACGTGTGCCCGTCCCACAGCCGCAGCACCACGCCCTCGCCCCGGCGCACGACCACGGCCGTGCCCTTCTCCGGTAGCCAGCGGTAGCCCCAGCCGCCCCAGTGGCGCGGGGTGACGTGCGGGGCGACCTCGGCGCCGGCGATGAGGTCCAGTGGGATGCGCCGGCGCGGCAGACCGATGTGGCCGCAACGCACTTCGAGGCATTCCCGGTCGAGCTTGAGGTCGACGTGCACGAAGGCGAGAGTGCCGAAGACGACGAGGAGCCCGGCGGCGATGCAGCCCACGACGGCCATGACGAGCGCGGCGATCCCGGAGGTCCAGGCCGAATCGACGGCGAGCTCGATGCCGAGGGCCACACAGGCGAGACCCACCAGCGCCAGGAGCCACTGGATGCGATTCGTGGCTCGTCCGTGCCAGACCACGGGCGGCGGGGCGTCGGCGTCGGCGTCGCGGAGGCGGTCGTCCCTCATGCCTTGAGGGTACTCACGTTTCGCTGTGCGGGTACCGGGTCGCACACAGTGACTGCTCCGGCGGAGTGCGCTGCCCCTGTCCCCTGTCGGCTGTCCGCTTTCCGGTGTCGGAGGCTTTCCCTACGACGCCGGGCTGACCTCCGGCAGCAGCCTGCCCTCCGCGTAGGCCAGCGCGGCCTGTGGCAGGGTGCCCTCGCGGCCGCTGAGCAGCACGGTGAGCGTGCCGACGGCGGGTGCCTCGGGCGCCGGGAGCTGCCCCATCCGGCGCAGCGCCTGCGCGGCCACCGCCTCGGCGGAGCCGCGCAGCGCCGGCTTCGGGCGGCCGGGCCGCTGGACGGCGGTGCGGATGCGGTCGGCGACGAGTTCGTAGTGGGTGCAGCCCAGGACGACGGTCGTGACGTCTTCCGGAGTGAGGGCCGCCGCCGCGGCGACGGCGGCGTCGATGGCCGTCTCGTCCGCCTGCTCGACGGCCTCGGCCAGACCCCAGCAGGGCACCTCCGCCACCGGGACGCCGTCGGCGAAGTCGCGGATGAGTCCGCGCTGGTAGTCGCTGCCGGTGGTGGCGGGCGTCGCCCAGATCGCGACGTGGCCGCCACCGGCCGCGGCCGGCTTGATCGCCGGTACCGTGCCGATGACCGGGATCCCGGGCTCCAGGAGGGCCCGCAGCGTGGGCAGGGCGTGCACGGTCGCCGTGTTGCAGCCGACGATGAGGGCGTCGGGCCGGTGGGCCGCCGCGGCCTCGGCGACGGCGACGGCGCGCGCGGTGAGGTCCTGCGGGGTACGCGGCCCCCAGGGCATGCCGTCCGGGTCGAGGGAGAGCACGAGATCGGCGTCGGGGCGCAGGCGCCGCACCGCGGCGGTGGCCGCCAGCAGCCCGATTCCGGAGTCCATGAGCGCGATCTTCACCCGGCCACGATAGACGATGGCCTCCGTCGGGCCGTCGTGGTGGGGCACACTGCGCAGGTGAGCGCCTTCGTGTGGATCGCCGCCGTCTCTCTCGCCGCCTGGCTGTGGCTGCTGCTGGCGCAGGGCATGTTCTGGCGCACGGACGTACGTCTGCCGCCGCGCCGGGAGCCACGCGCGTGGCCGTCGGTCTGCGTCGTCGTACCGGCGCGTGACGAGGCGGAGGTGCTGCCGCGCAGTCTGCCGTCGCTGCTGGCGCAGGACTATCCGGGGCGCGCGGAGGTCTTCTTGGTGGACGACGGCAGCTCGGACGGCACCGGGGAGCTGGCACGGGAGCTGGCCGAGCGCTGCGGCGGGCTGCCGCTGACCGTCGGCTCACCGGGTGAGCCGCCCGCCGGCTGGACGGGCAAGCTGTGGGCGGTGCGGCACGGGATCGCACTGGCACGCGCGCGTGAGCCCGAGTACCTGCTGCTGACGGACGCGGACATCGCGCACGCCCCGGACAGCCTGCGCGGTCTGGTCTCCGCCGCGCTGAGCGGGGGCTTCGACGTCGTGTCACAGATGGCGCGACTGCGCGTGGAGAGCCTGTGGGAGCGGCTGGTGGTGCCCGCCTTCGTCTACTTCTTCGCCCAGCTGTATCCGTTCCGGTGGATCGGCCGCCGGGGCGGGCGTACGGCGGCAGCGGCGGGCGGCTGTGTGCTGCTGCGCACCGAGACGGCCGTGCGGGCCCGGATCCCGGACGCCATCCGGCACGCCGTCATCGACGACGTGGCCCTCGCGCGCGCGGTGAAGAAGACCGGCGGGCACATCTGGCTCGGTCTGGCGGAGTCCGTGGACAGCGTGCGCCCCTATCCGCGCCTGCACGATCTGTGGCGGATGGTGTCGCGCAGCGCGTACGCGCAACTGCGCCACAACCCGCTGCTGCTGCTCGGCACGGTCGCCGGGCTCGCCCTTGTCTACCTGGTGCCGCCCGTGGCGCTGATCGCGGGCCTGGGGTCGGGCGACGGTGCGCTCATGCTGCTCGGCGCCGGCGGGTGGCTGGTGATGACGGGGACGTACGTGCCGATGCTGCGGTACTACCGGCAGCCGCTGTGGCTCGCTCCGGTGCTGCCGTTCACCGCGTTCCTGTACCTGCTGATGACGGTCGGTTCGGCGGTGCAGCACTACCGCGGGCGCGGTGCGGCCTGGAAGGGCCGCACCTACGCGCGCCCGGACACCGTGCCCGACGAGAGCTGACGCCCTGCCGGCGTCCTACTTGCGTCCCGGAGTCCAGTTCATGCCCCAGCCGTAGATGCGGTCGACGGTCCGCTGCGGGCTCACCCCCCGGTCGGGCACCAGGTAGCGGGCCTCGCGCTGGACGACCAGATCACCGCCGGTGTTGGTGATCAGGGCGAGGGCGCACACGGGCGAGGGGACGGTGCACTCGTCGAGGAAGAACTCGATCGGTGCGCCGTACTGCGGCTGGAGCGTGACCGTGGCGTGCAGGTCGGCGAAGGAGCGGGCGCCCTCGTAGATGGTGACGAAGACGAGGATGCGCCGGAAGTCCCGGATGTGGTCGAGATTGACGGTGAGGTTCTCACCGCTCTCCACGGCTCCGGTGCGGTCGTCGCCGTCGAGGTGGATGTACGGCGGCCGGCGGAGGTCGCCGAAGGCGTTGCCGAGGGCCTGGACGACGCCCTTGCTGCCGTCGGCGAGTTCGTACAGGGCGCACAGGTCGAGGTCGAGGTCGTTGTGCAGGGCGACGGCCCGGCCGCGCTTGCTGCCCCACCCCGAGAACTGTTTGCGCATCTGCCAGTTGAGGTTGACGCGCAGAGCCCCCGAGGTACCGCCCTGCTTCGCCAGCGAGACGGCGGGCGCCGCCTTGGTCAGCGTCACCTTGCTCAGCCGGACGGGCTGCGCGGGCGCGGCAGGCGCAGGGGGCGGCGGGGTGCCGTAGGACGGCGGGGGCGTGCCGTAGGCGGGCGGGGTCGGCGGGGTGCCGTAGGTGGACGGCGGTGGAGGCGTGCCGTAGGTGGGCGCGGGTGCCGTGCCCGGCGGCGGCATGGTCACCGGGGGTGCCGGGGGCGCGGGCCGAGTGGCCGGCGGGGCCGGGGTGTGCTGGGGTTCGTCCACCGTGATGCCGAAGTCCGTGGCGAGGCCCTCGAGTCCGCTGCTGTAGCCCTGCCCGACGGCGCGGAACTTCCAGGCGCCCTGGCGGCGGTAGAACTCGCCGAGCACGAAGGCCGTCTCGACGCTCGCGCCCGTGCTGTCGAAGCGCGCGACCAGCTCGCCCTGCGCGGCGTCGCGTACCTCGATGTACAGGCCGGAAACCTGACCGAAGGTGCCGCCGTCGGCGGACGCCGCGAGGACCACCCGCTCGATCGCGCCCTCCACGCGTGCGAGGTCGACCAGGAGCGTGTCGGTCACCCGGTCGCCTGCCTGCCGCTTGCCCTCGTGGCGGACGGCGCCGGAGGCATGGGCGGGCTGGTTGTAGAAGACGAAGTCGCCGTCGGAGCGCACCTTCGCGCCGGCCAGGAGCAGTGCGGAGGCGTCCGCGTCGGGCACGCCGGGGCCCGGACTCCAGCCCAGTTCGACGCGCAGCGCCGTCGTGTGCACCGGCGTGTTCGATCCCTTGGCCATTGGCATGTCCGCCCCCATCACGTGTGTCACCGCTCCGCGCCGCTCACCGGCGACCACGGTGCGTCATCCAATCGCCGTATTCCGGCCGCTGCCACAGCACCCTCAGGGTCGCACCCCCGGCCGTCCGGCACAGCCGCCAACCGCCGGTAACCCCTTGGGAACTCGCGCTTTACAGGAAAAAGGCCATCCCTTGCTGTCCCTTTTCCCCGTGTTCGCTCGGATTGGGGATCCACGGTCACTCAGGGCACGCAAAACAACCCTCTTATCGGTCTCCCCAACCAGCACATCGTGGGCTTAACTTATGTGCCATGACCTCCCCCCGCTCCACTTATGGTGGCGGCTACTACTCCGCCTCTTTCCCGGACACCCCGATCTACGACTCGCTCGTGGCCGAGCGGGGCACTCCGCAGATCGCTCCGATCCGGGTCCCCGCCGCGTACGACATGCCCGGCAGCCAGCTGCCCGCGCTGCCGTCCGCCCTGCCCGCCCTCCCGGCGGCGCCGTCCCAGCCCTCCTACGGCTACCCGCACATGCAGCAGCCCGTCCCGATGCAGCAGGCGCCCACGGCCTACATCCCGCAGCAGGCCACCGCGCCGCGCGGCTACCCCGGTCCGCAGCCGCAGCAGCCCCGCCCGTCGGTGCCCCAGAACATGGGCTACGAGGCGATGCGCCCCGCGGCTCCCCGGCCCGCCCCGGCGCCCTACCAGGATCCGTACAACAACCAGCAGTACCGCGGTTACTGATCCCGCCGGGGGATGTCGGCGCCTGCTGGCAGGATGTCCCCATGGGGAACGCGGAACTGCAGTCGATACACGTCCATCCGGTCAAGGCGTTCCGTGGCCTGGCGCTGCGGGAAGCCGTCGTGGAGCCCTGGGGGCTGGCCGGAGACCGGCGCTGGGTGCTGATCGACGACGGGGGAAAGGTCGTCACCCAGCGCGAGCAGCCGCGCCTCGCCCTGGCCGCCGCCGAGCCCGTGCCCGGCGGCGGCCTTCGGCTGTCCGCGCCCGGCCTCGACCCGCTGACGGTCGCCGTCCCGGCCGCCGTCGACACGGTGACCGTGGACATCTTCGGCACCGAGGTGGAGGCCGTGCCCGCCGGCGCCGCCGCCCACACCTGGTGCACTTCCTACGTCGGCGCCGACGTGCGGCTGATGTACATGGACGACCCGGCCGTGCGCCGCCCGGTCGACCCCGAGTACGCGGTGCCCGGTGAGACCGTCTCGTTCGCCGACGGCTTCCCGCTGCTGCTCACCACCACCGCCTCGCTGGACGCCCTCAACTCCCTGCTGGCGCAGGGCGCGCACGCCCACGAGGGCCCGCTGCCCATGAACCGCTTCCGGCCCAACGTGGTCGTGACGGGCACGGAGCCATGGGCCGAGGACGGCTGGTCCCGCATCGCGATCGGCGAGGTCGTCCTGCGGGTGGCCAAGCCGAGCGGACGGTGCGTCGTCACCACCACCGACCAGGACACCGCCGTACGCGGCAAGGAGCCCCTGCGCACCCTCGGCCGGCACCGCCGCTTCGGCAAGCAGCTGGTCTTCGGCCAGAACCTGGTGCCCCTCTCCCCCGGCACCATCCGTGTGGGCGACCCGGTCCGCGTGCTCGACGATCCGCTCTCCTGACCCGGATCTCCCCGCTTCGCCTTCCAGCTCCCCTGCTCCCGGTCGAGTCCGGCCGGATCCGGCACGCCGCGGGGGAACCCTTCGCCGGGGACCGCTCGTTGGGAGGACGAGAGGTTCCTGAGAACCGCCGGTGGGAGGTGATTTCCCTCTCTCTTCCACCGGGTTCTCCGGTGAACGGCTCCGGACGGAGTTATCACGGAGCGGGAAGGGGGTGCGGGACGATGGTGCGAGCGATCCGCGGGCTGTGGCGCTGGCGGCGCAATCCGTTGCGCCGCGGGACGGATCTGGCGGAGGGCTGGGTGGCCCTGACGGCCCTGCTGCTGATCCTTGTGGCCGCGCCGGTGGCCGGCACCCTCGCAGGCAGAGCCGCCGACGGCGCCCTGCAGCGGTCGGTCCGCGACCAGCGGCACACGCGCTACGAGGTGGCGGCCACCGTGGACCACGAGGTGGAGCGCTCCCCGCTGGAGGCGAACCCGGATCTGGCCGCCGGGCGCGACACCCGCAGCCGGGTCCTCGCCGAATGGCGGGGCCCGGACGGCAGCGACCACCACGGCCCGATCATGACGACGCTGAAGTCCCCGGAACACGGTGACCACTTCACGATATGGACGGACCGGCACGGCGACCTCGCGGCCCGTCCCCTGGACTCCACCACCGCGACCACGCACGCCGTGCTCGCCGGCATCGGCACGGCCCTGGCGGTGGGCTGCCTCATCGCGGCGGTCAGACGGCTGATCGTCTGGCGCATGGTCCGCCGCCGCTACGCCCACTGGGACCGGGCCTGGCTGCGGGCCGGCCCCGACTGGGGCCGGACGGGCGCCGGCAGCTGACCGCGTTCCGCCTCCGGTCAACTCACCGGCCCCGCGCACGCTACGGTGGACCGGCCGAGCTCTTCGGCAACATCCCGCGTGTGAGGGAGCCGCAGGGGTGCGCCCCGACGGCGAACGAGCCACAGGTACGACGAGGTGGGGGCACAGCAACGCCATGGCACAGGGCACGGTCCAGGTGACGCACACCGGCACATCGCGGTGGCGGCGCCGCACGGGTGAGTACGCGTCGCTCGCCGCCGCCCTGGAGGCCGCGGCCGACGGGGACGTCCTCACCATCGCCCCCGGCACCTACCGGGAGAACCTCGTCGTACAGCGGGCGGTGACGTTGCGCGGTCCGGAGGGCTCCCCGGGCAGCGTGCGCATCGCGCCCGTGGACGGAGTGCCGTTGACGGTGCGGGCCTCGGCCGTGGTGCAGGACCTGCATGTGGAGGGCCAGGACTCGGCGGCGCCCGCCCTGCTGGTGGAGGAGGGCACGCCGGAGCTCAAGGACATCCGGATCGTGACGCGTTCGGCGGCCGGACTGGAGGTCCGCGGCGGCGCGCGGCCCACGGTGCGGCGGCTGACCGTGGACAACCCGGCCGGTGTCGGAATCGCCGTCGTCGACGGTGGCGGCGGGGTGTTCGAGGACTGCGAGGTGGTCGCCGCCGGGCAGGCGGGCGTCGCGGTGCGCGGTGGCGCCCATCCGCGTCTGGAACGCTGCCGTGTGCACCACGCCTCCGGCGCCGGGCTGTCCGCCACCGGCGACGGCTCCGCCCTGGAGGCCGTGGGGTGCGAGGTGTACGAGGTGCGCGGCACCGGGGTGCAGATCACCGGCCGGGCCACCGCCCATCTCACCGACTGCGACGTGCACCGCACCACCTCCGACGGGGTCACGCTGGACACCGACGCGGTGGTCACCCTGGCCGACTGCCGGCTGCACGACATCCCGGAGAACGCGGTCGATCTGCGCTCGCGTTCGGTGCTCACGCTCACCCGCACGTCGGTGCGGCAGTTCGGCCGCAACGGCCTGTCAGTGTGGGACCCGGGCACCCGGGTGGACGCCAACCAGTGCGAGATCTTCGACAGCACCGGCGACTACCCGGCCGTGTGGGTCAGCGACGGCGCGACCGCCGTGCTGGACTCCTGCCGGGTGCACGACGTCCCCGACGCGCTGTTCGTCCTCGACCGGGGTTCGCGCGTGGACGTCGTCGACAGCGACCTGTTCCAGGTGCGCAACACCGCCGTGTCGGTCAGCGACGGCGCCACCGCGCAGCTCGACGACTGCCGGATCCGGGACGCGGCGACCGGGGCGTGGTTCCGCGACCACGGCAGCGGTGGCACGCTCAACTCCTGCACGGTGGGGGGCACCCAGACCGGTGTGATCGTCACCAAGGGCGCGGACCCGACCATCGAGCGGTGCACGGTCGACTCCCCCGCCGAGGCCGGTTTCTACGTCTCGGCGGGCGGCCGCGGCAGCTTCCTCGGCTGCCGTGTGTCGGGCAGCGACGGCTACGGCTTCCATGTGATCGACGGCTGCCGTACGACGCTGAAGAAGTGCCGGACGGAGCGCTGCGCGCGCGGGGGCTACGAGTTCGCCGACGGCGGCCCGGACGCCGGTTCGGGGACGGGGCCGCTGGTCGAGGACTGCACCAGCGACGAGAGCGCGAGCCTGCGGCCGCCGGTGGTGCGGGAGGCGGCCGTGCAGTCGGTGAACGGCTCGACCGGGCTGCTCGGCGCGGTCCCGGACCAGCGCGCCGCAGCCCCCGAGCCGCCCGCCGCCGAGCACCCCGCGCAGCCGGTGCGCACCAGCAAGGACGTGCTCGGTGAACTCGACGCGCTGGTGGGCCTGGAGAGCGTCAAGCGGGAGGTCCGTGCGCTCACCGACATGATCGAGGTGGGCCGGCGCCGCCGGGAGGCCGGGCTGAAGGCGGCCTCCGTCAAACGGCATCTGGTCTTCACCGGCTCCCCCGGCACGGGCAAGACGACGGTCGCCCGCCTGTACGGCGAGATCCTCGCCTCCCTCGGCGTGCTGGACAAGGGCCATCTGGTCGAGGTGTCCCGCGTCGACCTGGTGGGTGAGCACATCGGCTCCACGGCGATCCGTACCCAGGAGGCGTTCGAACGGGCGCGCGGCGGGGTGCTGTTCATCGACGAGGCGTACGCGCTCTCCCCCGAGGACGGTGGGCGGGACTTCGGCAAAGAGGCCATCGACACGCTGGTGAAACTGATGGAGGACCACCGTGACGCGGTGGTCGTGATCGTCGCCGGCTACACCGCGGAGATGGAACGCTTCCTGTCGGTCAACCCAGGGGTCGCGTCCCGTTTCTCACGGACCATCACCTTCAGCGACTACGGCTCCGACGAGTTGCTGCGGATCGTGGAGCAGCAGGCGGAGGAGCACGAGTACCGGCTGGCGCCGGGCACGGCCGAGGCGCTGCTGAAGTACTTCACGGCGATCCCCAAGGGTGCGGCGTTCGGCAACGGGCGCACGGCGCGGCAGACGTTCGAGGCGATGGTGGAGCGGCACGCCGGCCGGGTGGCGCACCTGGCCGAGCCCGACACCGACGACCTGACGCTGTTGTACCCGGAGGACCTGCCGGACCTGCCCTGACTCCGCCGCCGCTCAGGTGCTCTCCGCGGTTCGTTCGCCGTCCTGCGGCCGCTGGGATGGCACCCCGGGCGCGCCGGATGTCTCGGGGTCCCCCGCGCTGTCCGCCGCGGTGGGCTCCGACGGCTGCAACCGGGCCAGCAGCCGCCGTCGTTCCTCGGCGAAGGCCGGGTCGGCCTGGTAGTCGGAGTGGCCGAGGATCGGTGCGGGCAGCGGATGCAGGGCGGTCCGGCCGTAGGACAGGGGGTCCTTCAGGGGCGCCCGGTCGACCTCGGGCCCGCAGTCGTCGGTGAGCCGCACCGGGCCGCCGATGGGGTCGGTGAGCCGGTACAGGTTGCGCCAGCGGTCGATGTCCTGGTGGAGCGAGCTGAGAGCGGCCGGCCCGAAGTGGGCGGGGAACCAGCGGCCGTAGAGGCGCTCGATCGGGGAGCCGTAGGTCAGCAGCGCCACGCGGCGGCGGGCGGACGGCGGCAGCTGCCAGGCCGCG
Organism: Streptomyces sp. NPDC014006; assembly: GCF_043088925.1. Lineage (NCBI taxonomy): Bacteria > Bacillati > Actinomycetota > Actinomycetes > Kitasatosporales > Streptomycetaceae > Streptomyces > Streptomyces sp. NPDC014006. The sequence goes on from NZ_JBICAJ010000005.1 coordinate 210,885, forward strand.
GCCGCGGCGAGCACGCTGCCCTGGGAGTGCCCGGAGATCACCAGCCGGCCGCCGGTGGCACGGGTCCAGGTGGCCATCCGCCAGGTGAGGTCGGGCACCGCGCGCTCGGCGTAGCAGGGCGGCGCGAAGGGGTGCGCTGCGCGCGGCCAGAAGGTGCCGACGTCCCACAGGATGCCGATGGTGCGCCGGGCGGAGGGGTCCTTGTAGGCGCGCCGGCCCCAGGTGACGAACAGCAGGAAGCCGAGCCCTATCAGCCAGGAGCCGAGCGCCTGCACGGTCTCTGCGGCGCCCTGCACGAACGGGTGCGCGTCCCGCGCGGCACCCGCCGGGGTCCTCCCGCTGCCCAGCGCGCCCACGAGGGCCGCGGCGCCGAGCAGCAGCGTGGTGACGGAGGTGATCGCGACGATCCGCGGTCCGCGGTCGGTGAGCGAGGCCAGCGCGCGCACGGTGGCGATACGGCGGGTGAGGGCCGTGTCGCCGGCCGCGCCGGGGTAATCGCGCTGGACGGCGGGCATCTCGGCGCGGCGCAACTGCCAGGCGCGGTGGGCGAGCCAGCCGCACAGCGCGAGCACCACCAGGACCATGGGCGGGATGACGGAGGCCTGCCAGGTGAGCAGTACGGGCGGGCCGGGGATCGAGGCGCCGGTGCCGTCCAGCCAGTCGGCGACCCGCTGGGAGACGCCGCCGGACATCACGCCGCCCAGGGCGCAGGCGAGCATCGCCACGGCGGGTCCGCCGAGGCCGCGCATCGCGGCGCGCCGGTCGGGCCGGGTGCGGTGCAGCAGATGGGCGACCACGCCGAGGACGACGACGAGCAGACTCTGGACGAGGGTGATGCCGCCGAACGTGGCGTTGCCCGGCAGCCGCCCGGCGGACTGCCAGCCCGGCCGTTCCCAGCCGGTGTACACCGCGGCGGCGAGCAGGAGCAGCAGTGCGGCCAGCGGCAGCCACCGTACGAGAGGGGCATCCAGGGCCCGGTCCGGGCGGCGTTCGCTGCGGCCGCGGCGGCACACCACCCATACGACGGTGACCGCTCCGGCCACGACAGCGCCCTCCAGCAGCCGCCCGAGCAGGTCCAGGACGGCGGGTCCGCCCGGCCGCCGGTCGAAGCGTGCCGCCGCCGCGGTCAGGGCGGCGGCGACGGTGAGCAGTCCGGCGGCGGTGTGCGCGGCGCGCAGCCGGGCGACGAGGCGGCGGCCGTACCAGAAGCCGGGCCGGCTCAGGGCGGTGCGGCCGACCGCCTCGTCGGGCTCGACGGGGCGGTCCATCGGTTCGGTGGACTCGTAGGCGTTCCAGGTGCGCAGGGAGAGGTACCACAGCAGTCCGGTCAGCGCGGTGGGGACGAGGGCGGCGAGCGCGAGCCGTCGTCCCGGGCGGCTCCACCAGCCGCCGGCGGACTCGGTGGGTGACAGGAAGCCGAGCCAGGAGTGTCGTCGTGCGCACGCGTGCGTGCCCGCGCACTGCCAGGCGGCGAGGTCCAGGGCCACCTCGCAGGCGGCCGCCACCAGCAGGACGGTCAGGGTCAGTCCGGCGAGTCGCACGAGCAGGCCGTACAGGCGCACGGCGCGGCGGCGGCCGTGGGCGGTGGGGCGCATCCAGTGGGCGAGGTTGACCACCATGAACGGCAGGAGCAGCAGCCACAGGGCGCGGGTGCCGTTGCCGGAGGTGAGGTTGCACCACACGTACGCCTCGGGCACCGGTTTGCCGCGCTGGTCGGCCGGGCGTTGCTCGGCGTCCACGTCGTCGGCGCGCCGGAAGACGGCGGCCGTGTCGTCGCCGGTGATCCGTACCGTGCGCGGATCGCCCAGCATCTTCTCGGGTGTGGCGCCCCCGACTCCGTGGACGAGGAGTTCCAGGGCTGTCGTCTGCGCGCGTTCCACTGTCCGCACTTCCCCCGCTGTGCCGTCGTCGGCTGTGTCGTGCCGGCACAAGGATCTCCGTTCGCGGCGGACCGTACACCCTCCGTCACGGAATCTCCGCGATCCGTGTTCTGGCGGACCGTGCCGTGGCCCGGGTCGCATGTGCGCGACGGGCCGGGTGGGGTGGCGCGCCGTACAGGGCGACGTGCGAGGATGGGACGTCCGCACACCCGGGCGGGGGCCGGTTCCTCGCCGCGGCGGGTGCGCCGGGCGGGTCGGAGCAGACGGCGGTGTGAGGCGAAAGGACCGGAGCGTCACGTGAGTGAGAATCAGAACCTCCTCGCGGAGCAGCGGCGCGCCCTGATCGTGGACGAGGTCCGGCGCCGGGGCGGGGTCCGGGTGAACGAGCTGACCCGCAAGCTCGGCGTGTCGGACATGACGGTCCGCCGCGACCTGGACGCGCTGGCCCGGCAGGGTGTGCTGGAGAAGGTGCACGGCGGCGCGGTGCCGGTGGTCGAGGCGAGCACGCACGAGCCGGGGTTCGAGGCCAAGTCGGGCCTGGAGCTGACGGCGAAGGAGGACATCGCGCGGGCGGCGGCCGAACTGGTCGCGCCGGGCAGCGCGATCGCCCTGTCGGGCGGTACGACGACGTATGCGCTGGCGCACCGGCTGCTGGACGTGCCGGATCTGACCGTGGTGACCAACTCGGTGCGGGTGGCGGACGTCTTCCACGCGGCGCAGCGCACCTCCGGCCCGCGCCAGGGGGCGGCCACGGTGGTGCTCACCGGTGGCGTACGCACCCCGTCCGACTCGCTCGTGGGGCCGGTCGCCGACCAGGCGATCGCCGCGCTCCATTTCGACGTGCTGTTCCTCGGGGTGCACGGGATATCGGTGGAGGCCGGGCTGTCGACGCCGAACCTCGCGGAGGCGGAGACCAACCGGCGCCTGGTGCAGTCGGCGCGGCGGGTCGTCGTGGTCGCCGACCACACCAAGTGGGGCACGGTGGGCCTGAGTTCGTTCGCGAAGCTGGAGCAGGTCGACACCTGGGTGACCGATGCCGGGCTGCCGCGCGAGGCGCGCGCGGAGATCGCGGAGCATGTGGGGCTGGTCGTCGCGGGCGAGCCCGACCGTGATCGGGCCCCGGACCAGGACGGCGAGCCCGAGCAGGCCACTGACAACTGACGGCCCGCCGCTTGCCGTTGACCCGAAGCGGGAGGTGCAAGGGGAGTCGCACCCATGGGGCTCGCCTTCTGCGCGGGGTGGGCTCCGGCTTCCCGTACACCGCCGAGGCGCGGCGTGTCTTCGCGCGGGAGGTCACGGCCGCACGGTCTACCGAGCGCCGGCCCGGCCGTTCGACGACGGCGAGCGACCGGAGGTGCGGCTGCGGGGTGGGTCCGCTCCCGCCCCAGCGGCCCGCCCTGGTCCGGCACGGGTTTCCGGGACGCGGTCGAGGCGCTGCGCCGCCGGCTGACGGGCTGACGTCGCCGTAAGCGGAGAGCGATGTCGTACCCACCCTCTAGGCTCGCCGCATGAGCGTGTCCCTTTACTATCGCGCCTGCCGTGAGGGGCCTTTGACCGAGGCCGAGAGAGCCGGGATCGAGCGCACGGTGCAGGCCCACCTGGCGTCGTTCCCGTACGACGACGAGGAGAGTTTGTATCTGTACACCGACGTGCGCAGCGAGCCCGACGAGATACTCGCCGGGTCGACCAAGATGCCGAGCGATCCCAGCCGGCTGCTACCGGTGATCGAGCATGTGCTGGGCTCGCTGACCGAGCTGCGTCGGGCGGTGCCGGACGCCGCCTGGGGCGTGCACCTCGACGATGTCGACGTGCCGTGGGACGAGGAGGAGGGCTATGCCCTGCCGGGCATGCGGGACGAGGGCCTGATCGCGGAACTCGGCGATCTTTGACCCCCGTCGGGAACGGCCGCTCAGCCCGGCCACACCCCCGTCGCCAGCAGGGAGTCGATGGCGGTGGTGTACGGGACGATGTCCAGGCCCTGTTCCGCGAGCCAGGTGTCGGAGTAGTACTTGTCGAGGTAGCGGTCGCCGGGGTCGCACAGCAGGGTGACGACGCTGCCGTGGCGGCCCTGGGCGACCATCTCGGCGACGATCTTCAGGGCGCTCCACAGGCCGGTGCCCGTCGAGCCGCCCGCCTTGCGGCCGATGGCCCGCTCCAGGGCGCGTACGGCGGCGACGGAGGCCGCGTCGGGGACCTTCATCATGCGGTCGACCGCGCCGGGCACGAAGCTCGGCTCCATGCGCGGCCTGCCGATGCCCTCGATCCGTGACCCGCAGTCGCAGGTGACGTCCGGATCACCGGTGGTCCAGCCCTCGAAGAAGCAGGAGTTCTCCGGGTCGGCGACGCAGATCCGGGTGTCGAACTGCATGTAGTGGACGTAACGTGCGATGGTCGCGGACGTGCCGCCCGTGCCGGCGGTGGCGACGATCCACGCCGGCTCCGGGAACCGCTCCAACTCCAGCTGGCGGAAGATGGACTCGGCGATGTTGTTGTTGCCGCGCCAGTCCGTGGCCCGTTCGGCGTAGGTGAACTGGTCCATGTAGTGGCCGCCGGTCTCCGCCGCGAGACGGGCGGACTCCTCGTACATGGTGCGCGGGTCGTCCACGAAATGGCACCGGCCGCCGTGGAATTCGATCAGGCGGATCTTCTCGGCGCTCGTCGTACGCGGCATCACCGCGACGAACGGCACGCCGATCAGCTTGGCGAAATACGCCTCGGACACGGCGGTGGACCCACTGGACGCCTCGATCACCGGGCGGTCCGGGCGGATCCAGCCGTTGCACAGGCCGTAGAGGAAGAGCGAGCGGGCGAGGCGGTGCTTGAGGCTGCCGGTGGGGTGGGTCGACTCGTCCTTGAGGTAGAGGTCGATGCCCCAGTGCTCGGGCAGCGGGAAGCGCAGCAGGTGGGTGTCGGCCGAGCGGTTGTGGTCGGCCTGGACCTTGCGGACGGCTTCTTTCAGCCAGTCGCGGTAGGTGGTGTCGCTGCGGTCGACGTCCAGGGTCGCGCCGGCCGGGGTGTGCTCGATGGTGCTCACGACGGTGCTCCTCACACTTCGCGCCGACGGCGCGTCGCGCGGCCGACACCCCGATGATAGGCACCGCTCGCACCACTTCTCACCTGCATAAACACCTCTTTGGGCGGCTCAAAGCAGCGCTGGGGCACGTGTGTGCGAGGCCACCGAGGCACAGGCCGGGTGAGCGCGCTGTGACGTGGGGGGCGCATTCGGTCAGTGCGCCGGGACGCGCTGTCGCACCCTGGTGTTCGGCGCGGCGCGCGGGCAGACTGCCGGACGTGACGAGGCCCACAGTCCCGGGTCGTACGGGACAGGGGCCACGTGTGCCCGGCGGGGCGCGCCCGGATCACCACACGCGCAAGGGGGGCAGGTCGGCATGGCGGAGCCGGAGTTCACGGCCACGGACGTGCGGATCGGCAGGAGACCGCGGTCGCTCATCCGGGCCGCACGGGTCCGGATCAGCGGCGCCCGGCCGGAGTTGCTCATCCGTCGGAGCAGCCGGTTCGCCCGTCCCCCGGTGCGCCCGGTCAGCTGTGGCACGACGCACGTACACGCGTCGGCCGAAGCCGCCGGGCATGGTGGGTGAGCACGTGGCGCAGTCGACCGGTCGCCGCGAGTTGCGGGACGACACCCCTTGCGCCACGCTGTTCACACGTCACTTAGGGTTTACCGGCGATAACGCTGCGAACCAGCCCGCCGGCCACGACAGCAGGCGACAGTGTCACGCAGGCGTCCTGCTGAAGATCCGTACTCCGTGTTCTTCCGGACCTCACGTCGGGGAGTCGCAGCCGTGATCAGTTACCCGAGCAGGCACTGCACGGTGGAGCTCCAAGCCCTGCCGTCGCGGATCGGCCAAGTCCGCAGAATCGTATCTGCGCAGTTGCGTTACTGGCATCTGGATCCCCTCATCGACCGGGCGACGCTCGGTGTGACGGAGTTGCTCACCAACGTCCACCAGCACGCCGAGCCCGACAAGACATGCACCGTGGAGATAGAGCTGATGCTGGACCGGCTCGTCGTCTCCGTCCGCGACCGCGACCCGCGCCTCCCGGTCGTGGACGCCACCCATTCGGCGGACACGGACGCCACCTGCGGGCGGGGCCTCTCCATGGTCGCCGCCGTCAGCGAGAGCTGGGGGGCGCGCCCCGAGGGCGAGGACGGCAAGGTCGTCTGGTTCACCCTGCCCGCGCCCTCGGCCCGCAGCCGGCCGGAGCGCACCCCGCAGCCGACGGCCGCGACTGCGCCCCGGTTCGTCGAGGTCGCCGTCGAATCCGTGGGCCCGGTGACCCCTGTTGCCCCTGTGGCATCCGTGGCGCCGGTGGTCGACGAGCCCGCGCCGGCGCACGCGCACGCTCCCGCCCGGTCGGCCGTTGTCGGCTGACCGGGCGGTGAGGGGCGCGGCGCCGCGCGGACCCGTGTTCCGCGTGGCGCCGCCGTATCGCTCGACAGCGCCGCCGCGTCACCCGACGACGCCGCCACCTCCCGGGAGGGCGCTCTCCGTCACCCGGCGACGGCGCCGCCCCGATCGCTCGCGTCCCCGTCTCACTCGGTGGCGATCGCCCGCAGGACGTCCAGCCGGGCGGCTCGGCGGGCCGGCCTGAGTCCCGCCAGGGCTCCGGCCGCGAGGCCGACCAGCGCGACCACGGCGAGCTGGGCGGGCGGCAGGGCGAAGGCGAACGCGCTGTCCGACGCGCCGTCGGAGGCCTGGACCAGCACCCAGCCGAGGAAGGCGCCGAGGCCGAGCCCGCCGACCGTGCCGAAGGCGGCGACCAGCACCGACTCCCAGCGCACCATGGCCCGCAGCCGGCCGCGGGTCTGACCGACGGCCCGCAGCAGCCCCAGTTCGCGGGTGCGCTCGTGGATCGCCAGCGTCAGCGTGTTGGCGATGCCCAGCAGGGCGATCAGCACCGCGAGCGCGAGCAGCGCGTAGACCAGGGTGAGCATCATGTCGATCCCGCCCGCCGAGGACTGGGCGTACTCGTCGCGGGTCTGCACCTCGGGGTCGCCGTACTGTGCGGCGACCTTCTGCACGGCGGCCTTGCCCGTGCCCGCGCTCACGCCGTCCCTGAAGGAGACGGCGACCAGGGTGTCGGAGTCCTGGGTGCGATGCGGGGCCCAGGCGGCGCGGGTGATGACGTAGTCGCCGGCGAGTTCGGACTGCCCGTAGACCGCGCGGACGATGAAGGGCTGCTTCCGGCCGTCGGTGAAGGCGAGTTCGGCGGTGTCACCGGGCTTCAGTCCCTGCCGGTCGGCCTCCGCGCGGGTGACGGCGATGCCGTCGCCGCCCAGGTCGCGCAGGTCGCCGCGCACGGTGCCGAGGTCGAAGGTGCGGGCGAGGGCGACCGGATCGGTCACGGTCAGCGCCCGTCCCTCGCCGTCGACCTGGGCCACTCCCCTGCCGAGCCCGACGGCCGTGTCCACCTCGGGCAGCCGGGCGATCGCGGGCGCCAGCTTCGGGCTGAGCCCGCTGCCACCCGCCCCGAAGGACGGGGTGCTGACGGCGACGTCACCGGCGAAGGAGCGGGAGACCGTCTGGTCCATGGTGGCTTTCAGCGAGGCGCCGAAGACGGTGAACAGGGACACCACCGCCACGCCGATCATCAGCGCCCCCGCGGTGGCCGCGGTCCGCTTCGGGCTGCGCAGCGCGTTGCGCCGGGCCAGGGCGCCGGTCACCCCGCGCAGCCGGTCGAGCGGGCTGCCGAGGAGGCGTACGGCGATGCCGGCGGCGACCGGTCCGAGGACGACGAACGCGGCCAGGGCCAGGACGGCGCCCGCGCCCGCGAGCCACACCGACGGCGCGAGCAGCACTCCGGTGAGCGTCGCGGCGGCAGCCAGGACGATCAGTCCGGCGCCGGCGAGGGCACGCGGCCGGGAGGCGCCGGAGGTGTCGACGGCCGTCTCCCGCAGGGCGGCCAGCGGCGCGGTGCGCCCGGCGCGCACGGCGGGCAGCAGCGCGGAGCCGAGGCACACCAGGACACCGGCCACCAGTGGCAGCGCCATCGACAGCGTACGGATCACCAGGCCGCCGTCCGGGAAAGGGAACCCGATGGCCGGGAACAGCGCCTGCAGCCCGGCGGCGATGCCGACGCCGCCCGCGAGTCCGGCGAGCGAGGCGGTCACGGCGACGGCGCTCGCCTCGGCGAGGGTCGTGGCGGTGACCTGACGGCGTGAGGCGCCGAGCGCGCGCAGCAGGGCGTTCTCGCGGGTGCGCTGGGCGACGACGATCGCGAAGGTGTTGTGGATGGAGAAGGTCGCGACCAGCAGGGCGACACCGGAGAAGACCAGGAGGAAAGTGGTGAAGACGGTCAGGAACTGGCTGGAGATCATGTCCGTGTTCTCCTGTGCCGATTCCTGCCCGGTGATGGCTTCGACGCCACGCGGCAGCACGGGCGTCAGCCGCTCGACGAGCTGACGCTCGCTCACCCCGGCCTCGGCCCGCACCTGGATGCTCGCGGCCCGGCCGGGCCGAGCGGTGAGGTACTTCTCCGCATCGGACTGCGTCATCCCGGTGAACGTCACCTGCGCCATGCCGTCCGCGCCGCCGAACGTCGCGAGGCCCACGATCCGCACCCGCACGGGGTCGGGGGTGCGCAGCACGGTGGTGTCGCCGAGGTGCAGGCCGCCCTTCTCGGCGGCGCCCCGGTTGACGACGACCTCGCCGGAGTGGTGCGGGACACGGCCCTCGGCGAGCCGGTAGGGGTTGAGCTGCGGGTCGCTGATCCAGTTGCCCGCCAGGGTGGGCGGGCCCTGGCCGCCGACGGGCTTGCCGTCGCTGCCGACGAGCTGGCCGGCGCCCTGGATGTTCGGCGCGGCCGCGGCCACCCCTGGCACGCCCTCGATCCGCTTCACCAGGTCGGTTCGGACGGGTTGCCGTACGCCCTGGCTCTCGCCGGGCGTGGTGATGGCGTCGGCGCTGCGGACCACGGCGTCGGTGCCGGCGGTGGCGCTGCCGAACATGGAGTCGAAGCTGGCGCGCAGTGTGTCGCCCATGACCAGGGTCCCGGCGAGGAACGCCACGCCGAGGAAGACGGCGAGGAAGGTGCCGGCGAAGCGGCGCTTGTGGGCGCGCAGGGAGGACACGCTCAGGCGTGCGGCGGCGTTCACGAGGGGACCTCGAAGGCTTTCATGCGGTCCAGCACATGGTCGGCGGTCGGGTTTTGCATCCGGTCGACCAGGCGGCCGTCGGCGAGGAAGACGACCTCGTCGGCGTGGGCGGCGGCCACCGGGTCGTGGGTGACCATCACGACGGTGCGGTCCATGGTGCGCACGGCCCGGCCGAGCAGGCCGAGCACCTCGCCGCCGGAGCGGGAGTCGAGGTTGCCGGTCGGCTCGTCGGCGAAGACGACCTCGGGCCGGCCTGCGAACGCCCGTGCCACGGCGACGCGTTGCTGCTGGCCGCCGGAGAGCTCGGCCGGGCGGTGGTGGAGCCGGTCGCGCAGCCCGACGACGTCGATCAGCGCGTCGATCCACTCCGTCTCGCCGCGGGTGCCGGCGAGGTCGAGCGGCAGGGTGATGTTCTCGGCGACGGTCAGGGTCGGCACCAGGTTGAACGCCTGGAAGACGAAGCCGACCCGGTCGCGGCGCAGCAGGGTCAGCCGGCGGTCGTCGAGGCCGGCGAGGTCGGTGTCGCCGATGTGGGCGGAGCCGGAGGTGAGGGTGTCGAGGCCGGCCGCGCAGTGCATCAGGGTGGACTTGCCGGAGCCGGAGGGCCCCATGATCGCGGTGAAGCGTCCGGCCGGGAAGGCCACGCTCACCCCGTCCAGGGCCCTGACGGCGGTGTCGCCGCTGCCGTACACCTTGACGGCGTCGACGACCCGGGCGGCCGTCCGCACGGCGGTGGTGGTCGTCATGCCGCACCGCCCTTGCGGCCGAACTGCTCGTCCAGGACGGACAGCCGGCGCCAGTACTCGTCCTCGTCGATCTCGCCGGCGGCGAAGCGGCGGCCGAGCAGGGTCAGGGGCGAGGGGTCGTCGGCGGCGGGCGGCCGCCAGGGGCCGCGCCGACCGCCGCGCCAGGCGGTGCGGCGCAGCAGCGCGATGCCGCCGCCGATGACCAGCGCCCAGATCACCGGGAAGAGCAGGATCCACGGGCCGGGCCCGCCGTCGCCGAAGTGCGCCAGGGTCTGCATGGTCGGTCATCTCCTCGGAAGTACGTGTCCTTGCGGTGTGCTTCCGAGCGTCGCCCCGGCACCCCTCCCCGGTCGTCGTACGGCCGGCGGCAGTTGCGCGTACCTCTCCGGGAGTACGCGGGGGTGGTCAGCGGGCAGTGACGTCCCCGTGGCGGATGACGTAGGAGTACGTCCCGGAGTAGCCGATGGACGGGGTGATCAGCAGGCGGACCTGGACCGGGGCCGGTTCGGTGCTCGCGGTGGAGAAGGTTCCCACGGCGTGCCTGCCGGTCAGCGGATACCAGAACCAGCCGTTCGCCCTGCCCACCTGGACGCGGTCGGACTCCTTCCAGGCACCGCCCTTGTGGACGAAGACCCGCAGACGCACCGAGGCGGCGTACGGGTCGGTGCCCGAGCGCAGGGCGGTGAGCGTGACCTTGTAGTCCGAGCCGAGTACGGAGGACGCGATCTCCTTGGTGCGGGTGGACCGTGCGGCGTGCTCGGCGGGCGAGGCGGTGGCGGCCGTGGCGGTGGCCAGGACACCGAGGGTGAGAGCGGCGGCGGACAGGGCGACGGTCCGGCGGCGCGGCGGGCGGGACGCGGTGAGTGCGGTCATGGCGGGCTCCCTTGCCGAGGGAGACATAGCGGCCTCCCTTTGCCGAAGGAGACATATCGGAAGCCGTGTTGGTTGCACCGATACTGCGTCCGGTACTCGCCTGGATTCTGTACCTACCGGTATGTACAGTGGGCGCATGAGCACGTCGGAGCGACTGATCGAGTCCACCCGCGAGCTGCTGTGGGAGCGCGGCTACGTGGGCACCAGCCCGAAGGCGATCCTGGAGCGCGCGGGCGCCGGCCAGGGCAGCATGTACCACCACTTCAAGGGCAAGCCCGATCTCGCGCTGGCCGCCATCCAGCGCACGGCAGCGGAGATGCGGGCCGCCGCCGGGCGGGTACTGGACGGCCCGGGCACCCCGTACGAGCGCATCGCCGCGTATCTCACACGGGAGCGCGATGTGCTGCGCGGCTGCCCGGTGGGCCGGCTGACCATGGACCCGGACGTCATCGCGAGCCCCGAGCTGCGCGCCCCCGTCGACGAGACGCTCGCGTGGCTGCGGGCCCGGCTCGCCGCGCTGGTCGAGGAGGGCAAGGAGCAGGGCCGGTTCGCGTCCGGCCTCGACAGCGAGGACATCGCCTCCGCGATCGTCGCGACCGTTCAGGGCGGTTACGTCCTGGCCCGCGCCTCCGGCTCCCCCGCCGCCTTCGACGCCGGTGTGCGCGGGCTGCTCGCCCTGCTCGCGCCCTGATCCCCGCACGCCCGAGGAAGGACCGCCCCGTGCACGCCATGCAGTACGCGATGACGCTCCCCGCCGACTACGACATGGGCGTCGTCCGCGCGCGCGTGTCCCGCCTCGGACACACACTGGACGACTGGGAGGGGCTCGGGCTCAAGGCGTACCTGATCCGCGAGCGCGGCGTGGACGGCTCGCCGGTGAACCAGTACGCGCCGTTCTACCTGTGGCGCACCGTGGAGGGGATGAACCGCTTCCTGTGGGGCGGTCCGTTCCAGGGGCCCGTCGACGACTTCGGCCGGCCGGTCGTGCGGCAATGGACGGGACTGGCCTACGAGGAGGGTGCGGCCGCCGGCTCCCCGGCCGTCGTCGCCGTGTTGCGCACGCAGTCCGTGCCCGATGGTGTGGTGCTGTCGGAGGTGATGGCGGACGCGGCCGACGCGGCGGCACGGACGGCCGCCGAGGACGGGGCCGTGCTCGCCGCGGCGGTGGTCGACTCCAGCCGCTGGGAGATCGTCCACTTCTCGCTGTGGTCGCATCCGGAACCGAAGGCCGAGGGCGAGGTGTTCCAGGTGCTCCACCTGTCCGCGCCGGAGCTCGGTCGGCTGCCGCGGGGTCGGCAGTGGTGAGCCGTATCCGTACGGTGCTCGGGGACGTCGAGCCGGAGTGGCTGGGTGTGTGCGACGCCCACGACCACCTGTTCTTCGCCAGCCCCCGCCTGCCGGGCCAGGAGCTGAACAGTGTGTCCGCCGCGCGGGCGGAGTTGACCGCGTTCCGGGACCAGGGCGGCGGCGGTGTGGTGCAGTGGACGCCGTACGGGCTGGGGCGGCGGGCCGCCGACCTGCCGGCGCTGTCCCGGGACACCGGGGTGCACGTGGTCGCCGCCACGGGACTGCACCAGGACGTCCACTACGCCGAGAACGTGCTCGAGGAGCTGCGCGGGCGGCTCGACGAGGTGTTCGTCGCCGAGCTCACCGACGGCATCGGCACCTCGGGGGTGCGGGCCGGACTGATCAAGGTGGCCGGCGGCTTCCACGCCCTGGACCAGCACGCGCGCTGGACGATGACCGCGGCCGCCGAGGCGCACCACGCGACGGGTGCGCCGATCGCCGTCCACCTGGAGCTGGGCACGGGCGCGGCGGACGTGCTCGACCTGTTGTGCGGGGAGCTGGGCGTGCCGCCGCACCGGGTGATCCTCGGTCATCTCAACCGCTTCCCGGACCCGGTGGCGCACCTCCAGGCGGCGCGGTCCGGCTGCTGGCTCGCCTTCGACGGGCCGTCCCGCGCCCACCACGCGACCGACTGGCGCATGCCGGACGCCGTGACGGCCCTCGCCGAGGCCGGCTTCGGCGACCGGCTGCTGCTCGGCGGCGACACCACGACCGCCGCCGCCCGCTCCGTCGACGGCGGCCCGGGGATGCCGTACCTCCTGCGACGGGTGCGGCCGCGGCTCGCGGCGGTGTTGGGCGAGGAAGTGGTGACACGCGTTCTCACCGACAACCCGGCGCACGCCTTCGCGGTCGACTGGCGGTGAGCCCGCGATGACCCGATCGCGTCGGGTTCCGCCCGCCCCGCGGTGAGATGGCCGGTCCGGCCGCTGCGGCGCGGCCGAGGGTGGCTCAGCCCGGCTGGTCGCTGTCCTTCATCTCGCCCCAGCCGTGCCAGCGTTCGACGTCGATCCAGGCGCTGACCCGGGCACGTTCCCGGCGCGGGTACGGCCCGCCCATGTAGTGCGCGGCGAGCCGATCGATGTCGGTCAGGCCCTTGTCGTCGTACATCTCGGCGACGCGGCCGATGAGCGTGACGTGGGTGTACCAGTCGTCCGAGGAGAGCACGGTCAAGGTCACCCGCGGATCGTGGCGCAGGTGCTTCAGGCGGACGCGGCCCTCGTCGAGGTTGACCAGGACGCGGCCGTCGTCCCACAGGTACCAGGTGGGGGTGGACACGGGCGCGCCGTCGGAGCGCACGGTGGCCATGACGCACGGGTTGGGGCGGCGCAGCAGCTCCACGGCCTGCGGCGGCAGCGGCGGCTTGGACATGGGGTTCCTCCGTCGTGTCGGGTGTCGATGGATGGCTCAGGACGCCGGCTCGTCGGGGAAGCTGGCGAAGTAGGCGGCGACCATGTCCTCGTCGGCGTGGCCCTGCGCGGCGGCCCGGGCCAGGCGCTCGGCGCTCGCGGCGGCCACGTCGAGGCGCACGCCGTGCCGCTCGCCGGCCGCCACGATCAGGCGGGCGTCCTTCTCCGCGGTCACCACCGCGAACTGGGGCGGCGTCAGCTTGTCGTCGAGGACGAGGGCCGCCTTGGCGTGCAGGTACCCCATGTCGAGGGGTCCGCCGGCGATGAGGTCGAAGAAGCCGCCCGGGTCGACGCCGAGCGCCTTGGCGAGCGCCAGCGTCTCCCCCGCCGCCGCGGTGGCCGCGATCACCCAGCTGTTGGCGACCAGCTTCAGCCGGGTGGCACTGGCCGCGGAGCCGTCCTCGCCGGTCCACACCGTGCGGGCGCCGACGGCGTCGAAGACGGGCGTCACCGTGTCGCGGCCCTCGGTGGGGCCGGCCGCCAGGACGGTGAGCTGCCCGGCCTCGGCGGGCTGCCGGGTGCCGAGCACGGGCGCGTCGTAGAAGATCAGGCCGTGCTCGTGGGCGAAGGCCGCCAGTTCGGGTACGGAGTCCAGGCCGGCGGTGGTGGACTGGACCCAGGCGGCTCCCCGGCGCAGGGCCGGGGCGGCCTCGCGCATGACGTCCCGGACGGCGGCGCCGTCGTACAGCATGGTCAGGACCACGTCGGCGTCCCGCACCGCCCCGGCCGGGTCGTCGGCGACGCGCACGCCGTCGGCGGTGAGCGGTTCGGCCTTGGCGCGGGTGCGGTTCCAGGCGTGGACGGTGTGGCCGGCGCGGGCGAGGTTGCGGGCCATCGCGGCGCCCATGATGCCGGTGCCGAGGACGCTGACGGTGAGCTTGTCGGTCATGAGGCGGGAGTTCCTACTCGTGGTGGGCGGTGCGGACCTCAGGCTCCAGCCTTCCCGGAGACGGCCCCGGCAAGCACGCCGTGAGCGGGCCCGCTGCCCCGCGTTCGGGTGAGCGCCGTTCGGGCCACGGGTCCGCGGAACTCACTTGCCGATGCCCGCCGACAGGCCGCGCACGAAGTGCCGCTGGCCGATCAGGAAGACCGCGATCATCGGCAGGGCGGCGATGGTCAGGCCCGCGAACAGCACCGGCCAGTCGGAGTTGAGCCGCCCGGCCATGTCGGCGAGACCGACCGGGAGCGTCTTGAGCCGGTCGTCGGTGATGAAGACCAGCGCGAAGGCGTACTCGTTCCAGGCGAACAGGGACTGCAGGACCGCCGCGGAGACCAGGATCGGCCGGGCCATCGGCACGACCACCCGCCAGAACGTCTGCCAGCGTCCTGCGCCGTCGATGAACGCGGCCTCCTCCACCTCCACCGGCTGGCCGAGCAGGTAGGCGCGTATGAGGAAGGTGGTGAAGGGCACCTTGAACGCCGTGTACAGGACGATCAGCGCCCAGTAGGTGTCGTAGATGTGCAGGGCCTGGAGCAGTTGGGACAGCGGCACGATCGCGACGGTCGGCGAGAGCATCATCGCGCCGAGGACCAGCAGCAGCGCGGGCTGTGAGCAGGGGATGTCCAGGCGGGTCAGGCCGTACGCCGCCCACGCGCTGACCAGGACGACGGCGAGGACGCTCGCGGAGGTGACCAGCAGGGAGTTCAGGAGGTAGCCGAGCACGCCCTGGTGCCAGGCGTCGGCGTAGGTGCCCCAGTGGGGGTGGGCGGGCAGGCCCCAGGGGTCGGAGAAGATCTCCCCGTTGGACTTCAGGCCGGAGACGGCCATCCACAACAACGGGTAGAGCACGGCGATCGCGAGGCCCGCGAGCGTGGCGTGGGCGAGGACGCGCAGCGCCGCCGTGCCGGCCGTGCGGGCGCGCCGGGCGGGCGGCGCGGCGGCGGTGGCCGGGGTTTGGGACCGGTCGAGGGTGAAGGTCATGCCGTGGCCGCCTTCCTGCGGGAGTGCAGGAGCTGGACGGCCCCTGCGGCGAAGGTGATCAGGAACATCACGGTGCCGATGGCGGCGGCGTAGCCCATGTCGTCGCCGGTGAAGGCGGAGGCGTACAGCCAGGTGCCGAGGACCTGGCTGGAGTTGGACGGGCCGCCGCCGGTCATCACCATCACCTCGTTGAAGACCAGGAACGCGCCGGAGATCGTGAGGATGACGAGCAGGGTGGTCATCTCGCGGACCATGGGCACGGTGACGGTGAAGAAGGTGCGGACGCGTCCGGCGCCGTCGACGGTGGCCGCCTCGTACAGCTCGCGCGGGATGCGCTGCATGGCGACGGTGAGCAGCATCGTGGTGTAGCCGAAGGACTGCCACTGGCTCATGTTGATCACGCCCCAGATGGAGGTGGCGGCGTCGCCGAGCCAGTCGTGCTGGAGGGAGCCGAGGCCGACGGCCTTCAGGGCGCTGTTCACCAGGCCCGCGTCCGGCTGGTAGAGGAACTGGAAGAGCAGGCCGGCCACCGTCATCGACACCGCCGCCGGGACGAAGTACACGGTGCGCAGCAGCCCGCGCAGCCGGCGCCCGACGGCCTCCTCCAGTACGGCGGCCAGCACCAGGGCGGCGCCTACCTGGAAGACCACCGACGTCACCGCGTAGAAGACGTTGTTGAGCAGGGCCTGCCAGAACACCGGGTCCGCGACCGCCTGCCGGTAGTTGTCCAGTCCGACGTAGCGCATGCCGGGCTTGAAGACGCTGAACTTGAACAGGCTGAGCCGGACGTTCTCGACGATCGGGTAGTAGACGAACAGCGCGACCAGGGCGAGGGCGGGCGCGACGTACAGGGAGTGGCGCAGCCGGTGCCGCATGCTGCCGTGGGGTGTGCCGGCGTGTCCCATGGGGGCACCTCCTTCGGGGCGGGTTCGGGGATGTGCGGGCAGGTCACGGGGTGACCCCGTAGCGCCGGGCCTGCTCGGCGCCGCGCCGCACCTCGCGCAGGGCC
This sequence comes from Streptomyces sp. NPDC014006, assembly GCF_043088925.1. Lineage (NCBI taxonomy): Bacteria > Bacillati > Actinomycetota > Actinomycetes > Kitasatosporales > Streptomycetaceae > Streptomyces > Streptomyces sp. NPDC014006. The sequence goes on from NZ_JBICAJ010000005.1 coordinate 227,184, forward strand.
GTTTGCGGGGAGGCTCGCCCGGCGAGGACGGCCTCGGCCGCGGACAGATAGGGGTTGACGATCTTCTCCCCGGCCCGGGTGTCCAGCCATACGGCCATGTCGTGCCCGGCGATGGTGCGCTGGGCTTTGGCCAGGCCGGGCAGTTCGGCCGCGTCGGCGGTGCCCTTGACGGCGCTGAGCCAGCCCAGGTCGCGGACCAGGGTGCGGGCCTGGGAGCGGCTGGTGAGGAACTTCAGGAAGTCGAGCGCGAGGGCCTTGTGGGGTGAGGCGTTGGAGACGAGCAGTCCGTCCGCGCCGCCCGCGATGGCCCTGGGGTCGCCCTGCGCCCCGGGGATGCCCGGCATGGGGAAGAAGTCCCAGTGGTCCGCGAACTCCTTGGGTGCGCCGCCCTGTTCGGTGAGGTAGGAGAACTCCAGCGTCTCGAGGTACTGCATCGCGGCCTTGCCGTACAGCATCCGGGCCTGCGCGGACTCGTGGCTCATGCTGGTGCCGCCGGGGGCCATGCAGCGCTGCTTCAGCTGGGCGAGGTCGTTCAGGGCGCGGGCGTATCCGGGGTGGGTGAAGTCGCCCCGGCCGTCGTAGTCGCGGGCCAGCACGGCGGCCGGGACCTCGGACGCGTTGAACTGGGTGAGGAGGTGGCCGGCGGGCCAGCCGTACTGGTTGCCGAAGGCGAGCGGGGTGTAACCGGCCTTCCGTATGCGGTCGCAGGCGGTGAGCAGCTCCGGGAAGGTGCGCGGCGGCACGGTGACGCCGGCCTTGGCGAACAGGGTGGTGTTGTACGCGAACACCTTGGCGTCGACGTCGAGGGGGACGCCGTAGACGTGGCCGTCGAAGGTGAAGGCGTCGAGGGCGTTGCGTTCGAAACCGTCACCCCAGGCCGTGCCCTTGAGCGCGCCGCTGAGGTCGGCGGCGAGCCGGCCGTCGGCGAACTTGCGGGCGTACTGGCCCGGCCAGGCGAAGAAGACGTCCGGCAGCTCCCGGGAGGCGGCGAGGACGGCGATGCGGTCCTTGTAGGGCTGGTCGCCGACCGCCTGGAGCTCGATGGTGACGCCCGGGTTCTGCTGCTCGTAGGCGCGTACGGCCTGCTGGAAGTAGGGCGCGTACTCGGGGTCGGCCCACTTCTCCAGGACGGTGAGGTGGCCCTGGGGCCGGCCGTGGAGGGTGAAGTCGTTCGGGGTGACGGTGACCGGCCGTTGCCCGCAGCCGCTGACCAGCAGCATCAGCAGGGTGGTGAGCAGGCAGCCGACCACGGGGGCGGGAGTTCGGCGCATCGGTGGCTCCTGGCGGTCGGGATCGAAGGGGTCGGCGGGGGTCAGGGCGTGCCGGCGGCCTCGAACGCGAGCGGGTGGCCGAACGCGCCGGGCTGGGTGCAGACCTCGGCGGCGTAGGCGGCGGCGCGGGCGGCGGCGTCGGCGAGGGGGCGCCCCTCGTGGTGCAGGGCGACGAGCAGGGCCGCGAGAAAGGAGTCGCCGGCCCCCAGGGTGTCGGTGGCCTCGACGGGCACGACGTCCTGGTGGTGCGCGGTGCCCTCGTAGCGGATCAGCGCCCCGCGGGCGCCCCGTGTCACCACGGCCAGGCGCACACCGGCCTTTTCGGCGCGCCCCGTCAGGTCGAGGGCCTCGTTGTCGTCGGTGTCCGGGCGGGAGAAGACGGCGGTGTGTACGTACGGCAGGAGGGGCGCGGCGTACGCCCAGGGGCGGTCGGAGAAGTCGAAGCTGACCGGGCAGGCGGCGGCCAGGCGCGGCAGTTCCTCCTCCAGGTGGCTGCAGTCGCCGGTGTGCAGGAGGTCGAAGCCGCGCAGCCAGGCGAGGTCGGCGGCATCGGGGGTGAAGCGGGAGACGGTGGCGTCGCACTCGCCGAAGGTGCGGTTGCCGTCGTCCTCGACGTACACAGTGGCGTAGGCGTTGGGGCCGTCGGCGGTGCGCACGCGGTCGAGGCACAGGCCTTCGGCGGCGAGGGCGGCGCGGATGTGGGCGCCGGCGGTGTCGTCGCCGGTGACGCCGAGATAGGCGGCCCCGGCGCCGAGCCGGGCGGCGTGCACGGCGACGTTGAGGGCGTTGCCGCCCGGGTACATCAGGCCGCGCTGGGGGTAGCGGTCGACGACGTTGTCGCCGACTCCGCAGATGCGCATGGGGGTTCCTCGGCAGGGAGTCGGTGGGGTGCGGGTACGAGTCGGTGCGGTGCGGGTGGTGTGCGGGTACGGGCCGGCCCGGTGCGGCTCCGCACCGGGCCGGGGGTGGAGCAGGGATCAGGGGGCGGGACTCAGTACTCGACCTGGAACATGTAGCGCCGCTTGTCGAGGTCGTGGCCGCGCACGGACTCGTAGTGGCGGGCGAGACGGGTGCCGAAGACGTCCAGGGCGATGGGGGTGATGTCGCCGCGCAGGTGGGCGGGGACGCCCGGCAGGGAGAACATCGTCGAGTCCACGTGGTGGGCCTTCTTCGTGTACGTGTCGAGGAACGTCCTGGCCCGCTCGGCCATGGGGCGGGTGGCGTCCTCGCCGAGGAAGAGGATCACCGGCTGGTCCTCGGTGACCACCTCGAAGGCGCCGTGGAAGAACTCACCGGCGTTGTAGCTGCCGCCGTGCTTCCACTGCATCTCCATCAGGTAGCACATGGTGAAGCCGTAGCCGGCGCCGTAGTTGGGGCCGGCCGAGAGCACGTAGGTCACCGGCTCGTCGGCGAGCGCGGTCGCGATCGACGCGGCCAGCTCCTCGCCCTCCTCCTGCGCGGTGTACAGCGCGTCGGGCAGGGCCTCGTAGGCCCGCCGCAGCGCGGCGTAGTCGCCCTGGACGCCGGTCTTCTCCAGCAGCGCGTACCCGAGCTGCCCGAACAGCACGCCCTTGGGGGCGACGACGGTGTCCTCGCTGCGGTAGGTGAACGCCACGTGGGCGGCCCTGGCGAGGGGGCTGTCGGCGCTGCGGGTGAGCGCGGCGACCTTGGCGCCGGCCTCGCGGGCGTAGTGAGCGGCGGCGACGGTCTCCTTGGTGGTGCCGGTGTGCGAGGAGACGAGGACCAGGGAGCCCTCGCCGAGCAGGGCGGGCCTGCGGTGGTTGAACTCGTCGCTGTTCATGTGGAAGACGGGGAACTGCGCCCGGGTCTCCAGCAGGTACTGCACGGGGTAGGCGGCGGTGAGCGAGCCGCCGCAGCCCACCAGGAAGACGTTGCGCAGACCGGCTCCGACGACCTCGTCGACGAAAGCGCGTGCGGTGTCGTTCTGGCTGAGTGCGAAGGCCACGGCCTCCTTGAAGTCCTCGGTGATGGGCTTGAGGGGCAGGGTTGCGGTGCTCACGCGGTTCCTTCCGAGATAGGGATGGAGAACGTTCCCAATCACATGCCACAGCGGGCGGAGAGCGGATTGGGAACGTTCTCACCGGCGGTGGTGAGAACCTTCCCACCGCCCGATCCGGAGCGTCAAGACCCCCGTCGCGCCCGATAATCTGACCCCTGCCATGACGACGAACCGACGCAGCAGCGGCCGTGCCCGCCCCGCCACCATCCCCGACGTCGCCCGCGAGGCCGGGGTCTCGCGCTCCACCGCCTCCCGCGCCCTGGCGGACTACGGGGCCGTCTCGCCGCAGGCCCGGGAGAAGGTGCGCGCGGCGGCCGAGAAGCTGGGCTACCGCCCCAACCAGCTGGCCCGCTCGATGATCACGGGGCGCACGCACACGCTCGGCGTGGTCGTGGCCGACATCCAGAACCCGTTCTTCGCGGGCGTCACCCGCGGCATCACCGACGCGGCCCGCGCCGCCGGCTACCAGGTGCTGCTCGCCAACACCGACGAGGACGTCACGGCCGAGCGCGCGGCGGTGAAGACGCTGCTGGACAAGCACGTCGACGGTCTGATCGTCGCCCCCGCCTCCACGGCCGACGCCGCCCACCTGAAGGCCGCGCACACCTCCGGATGCCCCGTCGTGCTGCTGGACCGCCGCGCGCCCGGCCTGCCCTGCGACTCGGTCACCGTCGACAACCGGGGCGCGGCGAAGGACGCGGTGCGCCGTCTGATCACGGCCGGCCATCGCCGGATCGGTCTGGTGAGCCTGGTCGGCACCGGGGACGAGGACCCGTCGGGCCCGATCACGACGGGCCTGGAGCGCATCGAGGGTTACCGGGCGGCGCTGTACGAGGCCGGTATCGGGGACACCGAGCGGTATCTGCGCCGCGGCACCTTCCACCGCCAGGACCCGGCGGCACTGGCGGCCGACCTGCTGGCGCTGCCGGACCGCCCCACGGCCGTCTTCGCCACCGACAGCGTGATCGCCCTCGGAGTGCTGACGGCCGCGCGGGCCGGCGGCCTCACCGTGCCGGACGACCTGTCGGTGGTCACCTTCGACGACCCGGACTGGGCGGCAGCGGTGCGCCCGCGGATGAGCGTGGTGGCCCAGCCCGTACAGGAGTTGGGGGCACGCGCGCTGCGGGCCCTGACGGCCCGCATCGAGGGCAGCGGCGGGGAGCCGCAGCACATCACACTCGACACGACGTTCATCGCCCGGGACTCGGTGGCCGCACCCCCGGACGTTGATTGACCGACCGTTCTGGAATGAGCTAGCGTCAGCTCATGGCCAGGACCAAGGAATTCGATCCGGACGCCGTCCTCCTGTCAGCCCTCGACCTCTTCTGGCGCAAGGGCTACGAGGCGACGTCGATGGCCGACCTGGTCGAGCACCTCGGGATCGGGCGCGCCAGCATCTACGCCACCTTCGGCAACAAGCACGACCTGTATCTGAAGGCCCTGGACCGCTACGGCGAGGCGCACGACCCATTGCTCGCGCTGGAGCTGTCCCAGCCGGGGCCGGCGCTGCCCGCCGTACGGGCGGTGGTGCGCCGCTTCGCCACCGAGTCCGCGGACGACTCCCGCCGCGAGCGCGGCTGCTTCGTCACCAACACGGCGGCGGAACTGGCCCCGCACGACGACGCCGCCGCGCGCCGCGTGGAGCGCAGCTGGGGCCAAGTGGAGACCCTGCTGCACTCGGCTCTGTTGCGCGCCCAGGCCCAGGGCGAGCTGCCCGAGGCGCGCGACCCGCGCGCACTGGCCCGCATGCTGCTGGTCCTGATGCAGGGATTCCGGGTGGTCGGCAAGGCCTCCACGGACCCGGCCCGGGTGCTCGCAGCAGCGGAACAGGCACTGGCGCTGCTGGACTGACGTCCACCCTTGCGCACACGCTCCGGCGGGTACGTATTTCACTGCTCTGATATTTGACCGAACGGTCAATATGGAGACCGGCCCCACGGCCGGGCTCGCCGTCCTGCTCGCCGGCTGCTCGCCGTCGGCGACGACGCCGCGAGCCTCGCCGCGGCCGCGGCCCGGTGCGCGGCCGCGGCTCTCCCGTTCCTTCTCGCCCACCGTTCGGCAACGCGCTGAGGGCCCCCCGTTCCACCACCTCGTTCTTGTGGCTTTCTCGAAGGGAACTTCATGTCCGGCAATCGTTTCTCCGGCCGCACCGCCCTCGTCACCGGCGCCGGAACCGGAATCGGCCGGGCCGTCGCGCTCGCCTTCGCCGCCGAGGGCGCCCGGGTCGTCGTGGCCGGCCGCTCCGGGGCCCCGCTCGACGAGACCGTGGCGCTGGTCGCGCAGGCCGGCGGCACCGCCGTGGCCGAGGTCGCCGACGTCGCCCGGGCCGCCGATGTGCGGGCGCTGGTGCGCGCGGCAGTCGACCGGTTCGGCGCGCTCGACGTGGCTGTGAACAACGCGGGCGTCTTCCGTGGCGCGCCGCTCGCCGACCTCACCGAGGACGAGTGGCACTCCCTGCTCGACATCAACGTGACCGGCGTCTTCCTGGCCCTGCAGGCGGAGATCCGGCAGATGCGCACACAGCCCGGCGGCGGCGCGATCGTCAACCTCGCCTCCAACCTGGGCCGGCACAAGCAGGTGCCGAACACCGTCGCGTACGCCGCGACCAAGGCGGCCGTGGCCTCCCTGACCCGCGGGGCCGCGCTGGAGTACATCGCGGACGGCGTGCGCATCAACGCCGTCAGCCCCGGCTCCTCCGACACGACGATGTCGCTGCGCCCCGGGGAGAGCGAGGCGCAGCGCGCCGTCCGCATGAAGGACCGGTCACCGCTGGGCCGGGTGTCGTCCACCGAGGAGGTCGCCCAGGCGGTGCTGTATCTGGCCTCCGACGCGGCGGCGGCCTTGGTCGGCACCGACCTGGTGATCGACGGGGGCGCCGCGCTGTAGTCGGAGGTCAGCCCCCGCTCAGCGCCGCGAGCGGGTCGTCCAGCACCGGCTGCCAGGCCAACTCGGCCGCGCCGACCAGGCTGTTGTGGTCAAGGGAGCAGGCGAGGATGGGCACGCCGCCGCTGCGGCCCCACAGGCTGCGGTCGGCGACGACGGCGCGCAGCCGCTCGGGGTCGGCGTCCAGCAGCGTGCGGTGCAGCCCGCCGAGGATGATCCGGTCGGGGTTGAGGATGTTCACCAGGCCGGCCAGGCCCAGGCCCAGGCGGTCGATGAGCGCCTCGACGGCACGCCGGACGTCCGGGTCGTCGTACTCCTGCCGGATCAGGTCGTTGGCCTGCTGGAGCAGTGACACCTCGGGGCCGGGGTCGCGGCCCGCGGCGGTGAGCAGGGCGAGCGGGTCCGCCTCGACGTCGAGGCAGCCGCGGCTGCCGCAGTGGCAGGGGCGGCCGCCCTCAGGGTTCACGGTGAGGTGGCCGACCTCCAGGGCGAGGCCCGAACTGCCCGTGTGCAGCCGCCCGTCGAGCACCAGCGCACCACCCACGCCACGGTGCCCGGTGGCCACGCACAACAGGTCGCGCGAGCCCCGGCCGGCGCCGTGCCGGTGCTCGGCGAGCGCGGCGAGGTTGACGTCGTTGGCGGCGAAGGCCGGACCGGTGATCCCGGCGTCGCGCACACAGGAGGCGAAGATCTCCCGCACGGGCGCGCCCACCGGCCAGGCCAGGTGCAGCGGGTTGAGCGCGAGGCCCTCCGGTTCGGCGACCGCGGAGGGCACGGCGAGCCCGGCGCCGACGCAGCGCCGGCCGGTCTCGTGCAGCAGTTGCGCGCCCGCTTCGACCACGGACCCGAGCACCTTCGCCGGGTCGGCGTCCACGGTCTCGCAGCCGGGCGCGGTCGCGACGATCCGTCCGCCGAGGCCGACCAGGGCGGCGCGGAAACCGTCGGCGTGGATCTGCGCGGCCAGCGCGACGGGTCCGTCCTCGGCGAGATTCAGCCGGTGCGAGGGGCGGCCCTGGGCGCCGGCGGGGGCGCTGGGCCGGGCGTCGACACGGATCAGGCCGAGCGCCTCCAGCTCGGCGGCCACCGCGCCGGCGGTCGCGCGGGTGACGCCGAGTTCGGCGGTGAGCACGGCACGGGTCGGGGCCCGGCCGGTGTGCACGAGCTCCAACGCGGGCCCGAGCGCACCGCGCCCCCGGTCCAGCCGCGCCCTCGAGGTGGTCCCTTCCCCCGCCTGCCGGGGGTCCGCCTTGCCGCTCATGAGGGGGAGTCTGTCATGATCCGCTGCTCAGGTGGCGTCCGCCGGCAGCCCACTGACCCGCAGCGTGATGTTCAGCCGCCCGGTCAGCCCGAGCCACGGCGGTGCGCTGCCCGGCAGCACGCGCGGCACCCCGTGGTAGGCGAACCGGGACGGCCCGCCGAAGACGAAGAGGTCACCGCTGCGCAGCTCGACGTCTCTGTACGGCCGGCTACGGGTGGCGGTGTTGCCGAAGCGGAAGACGCATGTGTCACCGAGGCTGAACGACACCACCGGCGCATCGGCCTTCTCGTCCGCGTCGCGGTGCATGCCCATACGGGCGTCCCCGTCGTAGAAGTTGATCAGCGCGATGTCGTACGCCGCCACCGGCTCCGCCTGCGGGCCCAGCGCCGCGGTCACCGCCTGACGGCCCAGTTCGCCGAGCCAGGCCGGGAACGGCTTGACCGGCGCGCCGTCGCCGTCGACGACCGTGCGGGTGTAGGCGTACGGGTACCAGTGCCAGCCGAGGCAGACCTGGCGGGCGGTCATCGTGCCGCCGCCGGGTGTGCGCACGGTGCGCAGGCCCGCCGGGGGGCGGGCCCAGGTGCGGCAGGCGTCGAGCAGCGTGCGCTGCTGCCCGGCGTCCAGCCAGTCCGGCACGTGCACCGCGCCGGGTGCCGGCTCGGCCCTGCGGCGCGGGAACAGCTCGGTGTCCATGGCACCATCCTGCCCCACCGGGCCTGAACTGCGGCTCCGCTAGCCTGGACGCACCATGAACGACCGTATGACGACGCCCTGGGGCGAGCTCGCGCTGACCCGTTTCCCCGAGGACCCGCGCGACAGGCTGCGTGCCTGGGACGCTTCCGACGCGTATCTGCTGCGCCACCTGGCCGAGGAACGGGTCGATCTGTCCGGCACGGTCGTGGTGGTCGGTGACCGCTGGGGCGCGCTGGTCACGGCGCTCGCGGCGCACGCGCCGACGCAGATCACCGACTCGCACCTGGCGCAGGAGGCGACCCGCGCGAACCTCGCCCGCAATGGGGTGACTCCGGGGGTGGTGCCGCTGCTGACCACGCAGGACGCGCCGCCGGAGCGGATCGACGTGCTGCTGGTGCGGGTACCCAAGAGTCTGGCGCTGCTGGAGGACCAGCTGCTGCGGCTGGCTCCCGCCCTGCACGAGGGGTCCGTGGTGATCGGCACCGGCATGGTGAAGGAGATCCACACCTCGACGCTGACCCTGTTCGAGGACATCCTGGGCCCCACCCGTACCTCGCTGGCCCGGCAGAAGGCGCGGCTGATCCTGTGCACACCGCAGCCCGGGCGGGAACGGCCCGCCAATCCGTGGCCGTACACCTACCGGCTGGAGGACGGCATCGGGCCCGTCTCGGGGCGGCCCGTCGTGAACCACGCCGGGGTGTTCTGCGCGGACCGGCTGGACATCGGCACCCGGTTCTTCCTCCAGCACCTGCCGGCGACCGACGGCCCGCGCCGCATCGTCGACCTGGGCTGCGGCAACGGTGTCGTCGGCACGTCGGTGGCGCTGGCCAACCCCGAGGCCGAGGTGCTGTTCGTGGACGAGTCGTTCCAGGCCGTGGCCTCGGCGGAGGCGACGTACAAGGCGAACGGAGTGCCGGGGCACGGGGAGTTCCGGGTCGGGGACGGGCTGGCCGGGGTGGCGTCCGGCAGTGTGGACCTGGTCCTGAACAATCCGCCGTTCCACTCCCACCAGGCCACCACGGACGCCACGGCCTGGCGGATGTTCCAAGGCGCGCGGCGGGTGCTGCGGCCCGGGGGTGAGCTGTGGGTGATCGGCAACCGGCATCTGGGGTACCACCTCAAGTTGCGGCGGTTGTTCGGCAACAGTGCGGTGGTGGCCAGTGATCCGAAGTTCGTGGTGTTGCGGGCGGTGAAGCGGTGACACCGCCCCCGGGCAGATGTAGTGCGACAGGGCCGCGAATGCGGTAGCAGCGCTACCCTCCGGCGCATGTCGTACGACTCCGTGCGGGACTTCTACGACCGGCTCGCACCCGACTACCACCTGCTCTTCCCCGACTGGGACACGAGCATGGCCCGGCAGGCGGACGTGCTCGACGCGCTCATGCGCGCACGGCTCGGACCGGGGCCGCATCACGTCCTGGACTACGCGTGCGGCATCGGCACGCAGTCGATCGGGCCGGCGTTGCGCGGCCACCGGGTGACCGGCACCGATCTGAGTCCGGTGGCCACAGCGCGTGCGGTGGCCGAGGCCGAGGCCCGCGGCGCGCGCCTCCCCGGGGTCGCCGCGGACATGCGGCGGCTGCCGTTCCGCGACAGTTCCTACGACGTCGTGGTCTGCGCCGACAACGCTCTGCCGCACTTGCAGACGGCCGAGGAGGTCACCGCCGCCCTGCGTGAGATGCGTCGTGTGCTGCGTCCGGCTGGGCTGCTCCTGCTGACCGTGCGGGACTACGACCCGGTGCGGGCCCAGCTGCCGGTGTCGACGCCCCCGCAGGTCGCCGAGACGCCGGTCGGCCGGGCCTTCACCTTTCAGCTGTGGCACTGGCACGACGACGGCGCCCACAACGACTTGGAGCACTTCCAGCTGGTGCCCGCCGGGTCCGGCTGGGAGGTCCGGGTCCGCCGGACCACGTACTGGGCGCTGACCCGTGGAGAGCTGTCCGCGTGCGTGGAGGCGGCCGGTTTCGCGGGCGCCGACTGGATCTTGGCTGGTGACAGCGGGTTCTACCAGCCGGTGGTCACGGCCGCCCGCTGATCAGGCCGATGATCCGCGTCACCTCCCGGATCATCGCCTCGCGGCCCACGCTGAGGTACTTGCGGGAGTCCACTGCCTCGGGGTGGGCGGCGAGGAAGTCCCGGATCGCTGCGGTCATCGCCTGGTTGAGGGCGGTGCCGACGTTCACCTTGGTGATGCCGCCCGCGACGGCCGTGCGCAGTTCGTCGTCGGGGACGCCGGAGGAGCCGTGCAGGACGAGCGGCAGTTCCAGGGTCTTGGCGAGGCGTTTGAGGAGTTCGTGGTCGAGGGCGGCGGTGCGGGTGGTCATGGCGTGCACGCTGCCGATCGCGACGGCGAGCGCGTCGACGCCCGAGTCGGCGACGAAGCCGCGTGCCTCGGTGGGGTCGGTGCGGGCGCCGGGGGCGTGCGCGTCCAGCGGGCGGCGGCCGTTCTTCCCGCCGACCTGCCCCAACTCGGCTTCGATCCAGAGCCCTTGAGCGTGCGCCCAGTCGGCGGCGGCGCGGGTGGCGGCCAGGTTCTCGGCGTACGGCAGCGCGGAGGCGTCGTACATCACCGAGCTGAAGCCCGCCGCCGGCGCCTGCCGCAGCAGGGCGTCGCTCTGCACATGGTCGAGATGCAGGGCGATGGGCACCTCGGCGGCCTCGGCGGCGGCGACGGCGGCGCGGGCGAGCGGCAGCAGCCGGCCGTAGCGGAACTTCACGGCGTTCTCGCTGACCTGGAGGACGACGGGCGCGCCGGCCTGTTCGGCGCCGGCGATGACGGCCTCGACGTGCTCCAGCGTGATGATGTTGAAGGCGGCGACGGCTGAGCGGTCGACGGCGGCACGGGTGACGAGCTTGCCGGTGGTCGCGAGGGGCACGGCCTGTCCTTTCCGGGGTGTCGCGGGGCTCAGGGGGCGAGGATCACCGAGCGGGTGAGGTGGCGCGGTCGGTCGGGATCGAGGCCCCGGGCCGCGGCGACGGCGACCGCGAGGCGCTGGGCGCGGACGAGTTCGGCGAGCGGGTCGAGGCCGCCGTCCACCCACAGACCGCCGGTGGCCCGCACCTGGTCGGCGAGACCATCGGGCGCCTCGCCGAACATCCAGGTGGCGGTGCCCTCGGTGGTGATGCTGATCGGGCCGTGCCGGTACTCCATCGCCGGATAGGCCTCGGTCCAGGACAGGGACGCCTCGCGCATCTTCAGCCCGGCCTCGTTGGCCAGGCCGACCGTCCAGCCGCGGCCGAGAAAGGTGAACTGGCGGCAGCCGACGAGTTCTGCGGGCAGCTCGGCGGCCAGCGCGGTGCGGGCGTCGGCGACTGCGGCGTCGTCGTGCAGCCCGAGGTGGGCGCGCAGCAGGGTGAGCGCCGTGGTGGCGAAGCGGGTCTGCACGACGGAGCGCTCGTCGGCGTAGGTGAGCACCACGACGTCGTCGGCGGCTGCCATGACCGGCGTCTCGGGGTCGGCGGTCACGGCGGTGGTGCGGGTACGGCCGTGCAGCCGGCCGAGGAGGTCGAGCACCTCGGTGGTGGTGCCGGAGCGGGTCAGCGCGACGACCCGGTCGTAGGAGCGGCCGTGGGGGAATTCGGAGGCGGCGAAGGCGTCGGTCTCGCCCTGGCCCGCGTCCTCGCGCAGGCCGGCGACCGCCTGGGCCATGAAGTAGGAGGTGCCGCAGCCGACGACGGCGACCCGCTCCCCCGGTGCGGGCAGTGCCGCGGCGTGCGCGGCCGCCTCCGCCGCGGCGCGGGTCCAGCACTCCGGCTGGCTGTTCAGCTCGTCCTCGACGTGGGTCATGCGACTGCGCCTCCAAATATCTGTTTGTTTGTGCAAGATATAGCGAGCTTTCGAGCAACTTCAAGCATTCGACGCCAAGTGGGGTGCGCTAGGGTCACCGGTGAGCCGACATGTGGGAAGAGGGAGGTGCGGATGTCGCGCGACGCCCGCTGGAAGGCGCTGCTGGAGCTGCTCGTCGAACGCGGCCGGCTGGACGTCGAGGAGGCCGCCGCCGAGCTGCAGGTGTCGGCCGCGACGATCCGCCGCGACTTCGACCAGCTGGCCGAGCAGCAGATGCTGGTGCGCACCCGGGGCGGCGCGGTCGTGCACGGCGTGTCGTACGAGCTGCCGCTGCGCTACAAGACGGCCCGGCGCGCCTCGGAGAAGCAGCGCATCGCCAAGGCGGTGGCCGAGCTGATCGCGCCCGGCGAGGCCGTCGGGCTGACCGGCGGCACGACCACCACCGAAGTGGCCCGCGCGCTCGCCGTACGCGGCGACCTCGCCTCCGGCTCCCCCGCGCTCACCATCGTCACCAACGCCCTCAACATCGCGAACGAGCTGGCCGTGCGGCCGCAGTTCAAGATCGTGGTGACGGGCGGGGTGGCGCGCGCCCAGTCGTACGAGCTGATCGGGCCGCTCGCGGACGGGGTGCTCGGACAGATCACCCTCGATGTCGCCGTACTGGGGGTCGTCTCCTTCGACGTGGTCCACGGGGCAGCCGCGCACGACGAGGCGGAGGCGGCGATCAACCGGCTGCTGTGCGAGCGCGCCGAGCGTGTGATCGTGGCCGCCGACTCCAGCAAACTGGGCCGCCGCGCCTTCGCCCGTATCTGCGCGGCCGAAACGGTGAACACCCTGGTCACGGATTCTTCGGCGGACGCGGAAGAGGTACGGCGGCTGACGGAGGCCGGCATCGAGGTGGTCACGGTCTGACGGGCGCCGATGCCGACGGACAGCTCACCGGGAACACCCCCGCTCGACGCCTCCCGCTCGGCCTCCGCCTCCTTCGGCAAGCCGCCGGAGGCGTGCCGCGCCTAAGCTTGAAGCCGCCCCCGCGGGCGAGGTCCAGGGAGGCTGTGATGGCCCAGGCAGCGGACGAGGGTGTGAGTGGGTGCGCCGGGTGTCTGCCGGTAGCCGACCATGGGCTGATCGGTGATCTGCAGACCGTCGCGCTGGTCGGGACGAACGGCACCATCGACTGGTACTGCTGTCCCTCGTTCGACGCGCCGAGCGTCTTCGCCGCGATCCTGGACGCCGAGCGCGGCGGCTGCTTCGAGCTCGCGGCGAGCGGGGCGGCCCGTACCAAGCAGTTCTACTTCCCCGACACCAACGTCCTGATCACCCGCTTCTTCACCGAGGACGGCGTGGGCGAGGTGCAGGACTTCATGCCGCTCGGCGGCGGCCCGGCGGAGAGCGCGCGGCACCGGCTGATCCGCCGTGTGCTGTGCGTGCGCGGCACGGTGCCGTTCCGGGCCCGGGTCGCCCCGCGCTTCGACTACGCCTCCCGCACCCACACCCTGCGGCTGGACGGCGAGATCGCGGTCTTCGCCACCGACCAGCTCTCCCTGGCCCTCACCTCGACAGTCCCGCTGGCGCTGGACGGGCAGGACGTGCGGGCGGAGTTCAAACTCGCCGAGGGCGAGTCGGCGGTGTTCGCCCTGGACGAGCTCGGCGACGAGGTGGCGCCCCGCCGGTGCGCGAGCCGGGAGGCCGAGGAGCAGTTCGCCGCCACCGTGACGTACTGGCGCCGCTGGCTGTCCGCCTCCCGCTACCGCGGCCGCTGGCGGGAGATGGTGCACCGCTCGGCCCTCACCCTGAAGCTCCTCACCTACGCGCCGACCGGCGCGATCGTCGCCGCGCCGACCACCAGCCTGCCCGAGCAGCTCGGCGGCGAACGCAACTGGGACTACCGGTACGTGTGGGTGCGCGACGCCGCGTTCTGCGTGTACGCGCTGCTGCGGCTCGGCTTCAGCGAGGAGGCCGAGGCGTTCATGGACTTCGTCACCCGGCACATCAGCCCCGGCGACTGCCACGGCGCCGGGCCTTTGCAGATCATGTACGGCATCGACGGCCGCACCGATCTGACGGAACGCGAACTCCCCCGTCTGGCAGGCCACTTCGGCTCAGCTCCGGTACGCGTCGGCAACGCCGCCGCCGATCAGCTCCAGCTCGACATCTACGGCGCGCTCGTCGACTCGATCTACCTCTACGACAAGTGGGCGAAGCCGATCTCCAGCGACCAGTGGGACGACGTGTGCGCGCTGGTCGACTGGGTGTGCGCGCACTGGGACCAGCCGGACGAGGGCATCTGGGAGACGCGGGGCGGCCGCAAGAACTTCCTCTACTCACGGCTGATGTGCTGGGTGGCGATCGAACGGGCCATCCGCATGGCCAACCGGCGCGGACTGCCCGCCGACCTCAACCGCTGGCGCACGTGCCGCGACACGATCTACCGCCGGATCATGGACCGCGGCTGGTCGGCGGCACGCGGGGCGTTCGTCCAGTACGAGGACGGTGACGTGCTGGACGCGGCGGTGCTGATGATGCCGTTGTGCAAGTTCATCGCACCGACCGACCCGAAGTGGCTGTCCACGCTGGACGCCCTCACCCGGGACCTGGTCTCCGACTCGCTGGTCTACCGCTACGACCCGCTGAGCAGCCCCGACGGCGTGCGCGGCGACGAGGGCACCTTCTCGATCTGCTCCTTCTGGTACGTCGAGGCCCTGGTGCACGCCGGCCGGCTCGACGAGGCGCGCCTCGCCTTCGAGAAGATGCTGACCTACGCCAACCATCTGGGGCTGTACGCGGAGGAGATCGGCCACACGGGCGAGCAGCAGGGAAACTTCCCGCAGGCGTTCACCCATCTCGCCCTGATCAGCGCGGCGTTCAACCTGGACCGGGCACTCGGCTAGCCAAGGGGGACCTTCACATGAGCGACGGGAACACGTCGACGGCGGCGCAGTACTGGGAGCCCGTGTGGCGGTCGGGCCGCCGCTACCGCACCATCGACGACCAAGAGGCGGCGGTGCTGCGCCGGCAGGTCGGGCAAGGCGCGGGACGGCCCGCGCTGGACATCGGCTGCGGTCTGGGCGAGCTGGCGGCCCGGGTGCACCGGCTCGGCTACCGGGTCACCGCCGTCGACTGCGCGCCGACGGCGGTCGCGGGTGCCCGCCTGCGCCACCCCGAACTGGACGTGCGGCAGCTGGACTTCAGCGCCGGCGACCCGGCCGGGCTGCTGCCCCACCACGCCTACGCGCTGATCACCTGCCGCCTGGTCTTCCGCTGGATGCCTGACAAGCCGGCCTTCCTCGCCCGCGTCCGCGCCCTCCTCGCCCCGGGCGGTGTCTTCTGGGTCGGCACGTCGATCCACGATCCGTCGCACGGCGAGCCCCACCCGTGGCAGCTCACGCCGGGTGAAACCGAACTCCTCACCGCCGACTGGTCGCGCGTCGACACCGAGGACCTGGACGGCTATCACTGTCTGGCGCTGCGCCCCTGAGCGGCGGCGCATGCGGGCGCCCCGCCGCGGGTAGGGTGCGACGCACACGGGGCCGACCCCCGGTTCGTCCGCCCCTCCCGCGGCAGGAAGGAACGCCATGAGCGCCCACCCGAGCACCGACGGCGCACTGCCGCCCTCCTTCATGGCCGCCGAGACGTCGTCCTTCGTGGACTTCCTCGCCGCGCAGGCACCCGACCTGCTGCCGGGCCACCGCGAACTGCCGCCCGCCTCCCCGGGTTTCGAGGCACCGCACGGTACGACCATCGTCGCGGCGACCTACGCCGACGGGGTGCTCGTCGCGGGCGATCGGCGCGTGACCATGGGCAACGTCATCGCCCACCGCGAGTACGAGAAGGTGTTCCCGGCGGACGAGCACTCCGCGGTCGCCATCGCCGGTACGGTCGGGATCGCGGTGGAGCTGGTCCGGCTGTTCCAGCTGGAGCTGGAGCACTACGAGAAGATCGAGGGCACCGCGCTCTCCCTCGACGGCAAGGCCAACCGGCTGACCACGATGGTGCGCGGCAACCTCGGGATGGCCATGCAGGGCCTGGCCGTGGTGCCCCTCTTCGCGGGCTACGACCTGGAGCGGGGCGCGGGCCGGATCTTCGGCTACGACGTCACCGGCGGCCGTACCGAGGAGCGGGGCTTCACCGCGACCGGCTCCGGCTCCGTGTACGCGCGGGGCGCGCTGAAGAAGCTGTACCGCGAGGGGCTGGCGGAGACGGACATCGTCACGGCGGCGGTGCAGGCGCTGTACGACGCCGCCGACGACGACTCGGCGACCGGCGGCCCGGATCTGACCCGGCGGCTGTTCCCGCTGGTCGCGCTGGTCACGGCGGACGGCTTCCGGTGGCTGCCGCCGGAGGAGGTCGCCGAGATCGCGCGGGAGGTCGTCCGGCGCCGCGGCGAGAGCCCCGACGGCCCGCGGGCGAGCGTCCTCTGACGAAACGTGCCGCGGCTGTGGCCCAACGGCCGGACGATCCGTGTGCCCCGCGGACGAGCGGGCACACGGGGGGCATGGTCAACGGTGACACGGGTGACGACAGTCTGGCGCGCGGACCGGGCGCGAGCGGTCACCGCGCGGTGCCGCACAGCGCCGATGTCCGGATCGACGCGTGGGGCGCGAGCCGGGAGGACTGTCTGGCGGAGGCGGTCCTCGCGGTCGTGGAGTGCTTCGCCGACGTGTCCCGGGTGCGGCCGACGGCGGTGGAGCGGCTACGGGTGGCCGGGACGGGCGACGACGACCTGCTGGCCGCGCTGCTGGAGGAGATCGTCTACCGGCTGGAGGTGTACGGCACGGTGCCGGTGGACGTGGAGGCGGACGCGGAGGACGACGCGCTGGACGTGCGCCTCGCGGTGGCCGAGCTGGCGGACGTGGAGATCACCGGCGCGCTCCCGCAGGGGGTGTCCTGGCACGAGTTGCACCTGGGGCAGGGACCGTACGGCTGGTCGTGCTCGCTGACCATCGACGCGTAGCGCTTCGCCGGGGCCAGGTCGCTCGCCGTGCCGTTATTGCGTGGCGCGCCATCCGGTCCAGCGCGTGACGGTGACCACGACGACCGGGCCGTCCGGCGGGTGGGTGGCGTACTGGGGGTACTTGCGCCGCAGCAGGGAGATGGCCCCGGCGTGCTGCTCGCGTGCCGCGGGGTCGGCGGCGTCGGACGGCACGCAGCGGGCTCCGCCGTCGGCCCGCACCCACCACAGCCGGTCCCAGTCCTCGTCGTAGGCGTCGGCGAGCAGGCTCACCGCCGGGTGGACGGCGATGTTGCGCAGCCGCCGCAGCCGCTGGGTGGCCTTCGGTTTGCGGTCGACGGCCGTGACGATCCGGTCGCCGTCGGCGGCGAACACGACGGGCACCAGGTGCGGGTGGCCGCCGGCGTCGACGGTGGCGAGCCTGGCGACGCGGGCGCCGGCGAACCGCCGGCGGGCCTCGTCCTCGTCCATCGCGGGCACCTCAGGTCTCCTCCGCCGCCCTGGTGGTGGGGACGACGGCGACCGGGCACTCGGCGTGGTGCAGCACCGCGTGCACCACGCTGCCCAGGCGCAGTGCGAAGCGGCCGACGGGCGGATGCCGGGAGACGACGACCAGACCGGCCCGCGCGGAGGCCTCCACCAGGGCGGCCGCCGGGGTGCCGATGACGAGGTCGGTGTCGGCCCGGACCTGCGGGAACTCGGCGATCGGCCGGGCCGCGTGTGCGAGCAGACGCGTGTGGACGTGCTGTTCGTCGTCCACCTGGCTCGCCTGGGGCACTACAAGCCCGGCCCGCGCGAGCGGCGCCCAGGCGTGCAGCACCCGCACCCCGACCCCGCGCAGCCGTGCCTCGGCGAGCGCGAACCGTACGGCGTCCGCGTCCCGTTCGTCGCGTACGCCGACGACGATGCTGCCGTACTCGGTCTTCTCGGTGTGCCCGCGTGCGACGACGACCGGCCGGTCCGCGTGCGCGACGGTGCGCAGGCTCACCGAGCCCAGCAGCAGTCCGGAGAAGCCGCCGCGGCCGCGGGTGCCGACGACGATCAGGTCGGCGTCCTGCGCCGCGTCTATGAGGGCCTCGGCGGGCTGTTCGTGGGCGAGCGCGGTGTCCAGGGGCACCCCGGGGTGGCCGGCGGCGATCCGGGCCACGGCGTCGTCGAGGACGGAGGCGGCCGCGTCCAGGACACGCGCCTCGGCGCCCTCGCCGGCCGGGCTGCCCGGGCCGACGGCGTGCAGGACGCGCAGGCCGGTGCCGCGCAGGCCGGCCTCGGTGGCCGCCCAGTCGGCGGCGAGCCAGGCGTCGGCGGTGTCATCGACGCCGACGAGCACAGCGCGCTGCGCTGCTTCGGTCACCCTGCTCATCCCTCTCGCAGCGCGTCGAGCACGTCGGCGTCGCTGAGCTGCTCGAAGTCGTCATACCACAGGCCGACGGCGCGGAAGTCGGCCGGCCGGTACAGGCACACCACGTCGTCGGCCTCCCGGGAAAGCAGATCGGCGGACTCGGGGGCGGCCACGGGCACGGCCAGGACGACGCGTTCGGGCCCCTGCCGGCGGGCCCAGCGGACGGCGGCGCGCGCGGTCGCTCCGGTGGCGAGCCCGTCGTCGACGACGATCACGGTGCGCCCGGCGAGGTCCAGCGGCGGGCGGTCGCGGCGGTAGAGGCGTTCGCGGCGGTGCAGTTCGGCGCGCTCACGCTCCACCGTGTCCGCCAGCGCCTCGTGGGTGAGGCCGAGCCGGTTCAGCGCCCACTCGTCGAACAGGGGCGGATCGTCGCCGGCGAGTGCCCCGACGCCCAGCTCCTGCTGGAAGGGCGCGCCGATCTTGCGGGCGACGAGCACGTCGAGGGGGGCGCCCAGGGCACGGGCGACCTCGCGGGCCACGGGCACACCGCCGCGGGGCAGCGCGAGGACCAAGGGGTGCGGGAGGGTGCCCTTGTCGTGCCGGATGCGCAGCTGCTCGGCCAGTTCCCGACCGGCCTGGGTGCGGTCACGAAACTCCATGCGCCTCGCGTCTCCTTCCGGCGCCGGCCGCCGTACGGCTGCGTGCCGGGTACCCGGCACGCAGCCCGGGCACACGCGGCGCTAGTGGGCCGGGCGGCCCTGCCGCAGGAAGCTGCGCAGCCGGGTGAGCGGCCAGGTGTTGATCACGTCGTCCTCGGTGAGCCAGCCGCGCTGGGCCGTGCCGATGCCGTAGCGCATGTTGGCCAGGTGCAGGGTGGCGTGGGCGTCGCTGTTCACGGCGAACTTCACGCCGTGCCGCTTGGCCCGCAGGATGTCCTCGTCGCGCAGGTCCAGCCGGTCGGGGTGGGCGTTGATCTCCAGGGCGGTGCCGGTGCGGGCGCAGGCGGCGAAGACCGCGTCGAGGTCGGCGTCGATGCCGGGGCGCTTGCCGATGAGGCGGGTGGTGGGGTGGCCGATGATGTCGACGTACGGGTTCTCGCAGGCGCGCACGAGTCGCCGGGTCATCGTGGCGCGGTCCTGCGTGAAGTGGGAGTGCACCGAGGCCACGCACAGGTCGAAACCGGCCAGGAACGATGCCGGCCAGTCCACGTCCCCGTCAGGGCCGATGTTCAGCTCGGCGCCGTGCAGCAGCCGCATGCCCCGCCCCCTGCCGAACGCGCCGTCGAGGGCGCGGACGCGCTCGCGCTGGGCGAGCATCCGCTCGTCGGTCATGCGCTGCATGGCCATGTCCGGGCCGTGGTCGGTGATCGCGTAGTAGGCGTAGCCGCGTTCGGCGGCCGCCGCGGCCATCTCCTGAAGCGGCGCGAGCCCGTCGGTGAGGTCGGTGTGGGTGTGCAGGTCACCGCGCAGGTCGGCCTCGGTGACCAGGTCGGGCAGTTCGCCGCGCAGCCCGGCCTCGATCTCGCCGCGGTCCTCGCGCAGGGTCGGCGGGATCCAGGGCAGGCCGAGCCGGGCGTAGACCTCCTCCTCGGTCTCGGAGACGATCTTCTCGCCGCTCTCGGTGTCGAACAGGCCGTACTCGGACAGCTTCAGCTTGTGGTGCACCGCGCGTTCGCGGGTGCGGATGTTGTGCGCCTTGGAGCCGGTGAAGTACTGCAGGGCAGCACCCCAGGAGTCGGGGGGTACGACGCGCAGGTCGACGGCGAGGCCCTTGGTGGTGCGCACCGAGGTCTTGGTGGTGCCGTGCGCGATGACCTCGCTGACGTACGGCAGCTCGGTGAACGCCGTCATCAGCGGGCCGGAGTCGTCGGCCGCGGCGAGGACGTCGAGGTCGCCGACGGTCTCCTTCACGCGGCGCAGGGAGCCGGCGTAGGCGCAGCGGCAGCAGCCGGTCACGTGGGACAGGGCGGCGACCACGTCGTCGGCGAGGTCGAGGGCGACGTCGAGCAGGACGCGGTCGCCGGCGGACCGCAGCAGTTCGATGCCGTGCAGGATGTTCTGCTCGGTCTTCGGGCCGAAGCCCTTCAGGTCGCGCAGCCGTTCGCCGTGGATGGCGTCGGTCAGCTCCTCGACGGAGGAGACGCCGAGTTCCTCGTACAGCACCAGGGCCTTCTTGGGGCCGAGGGTGGGGATCGCGGTCAGCCGCCGGACACCGGCGGGGATACGGGCGCGCAGTTCCTCGACGGCGAGGACGGTTCCGGTGCGGAAGTACTCGGTGATCTTCTCGGCGATCGACTTGCCGACGCCCGGGATCTCCTGGAGGCCCTTGACGTCGAGGCGGGCCACGTCCGCGTGGTGGCCGCCGATCGCGCGGGCAGCCTTCTCGTAGACACGTGCCCGGAACGCGTCTCCCCCGGTGATCGAGATCAGGTCCGCGTACTCCTGGAACAGCGCGGCGATCTCGTCGTTGGAACGAGCCACACCTCCAGGGTAGGTGCGGTACGCGGCGGCGGCAGGGGGTACCCGCGAAGGTGGCACCACTCTTCCGGGCTCTTCGGGGAGATGACTCGCATGCTGTTGCTCGGACTCCTTCTGCTCGCGGCCACGGTGGCCTTCACCGTCCTCGCGATCGCCGGCAATCTGGGCGGCGGACCCCGCTACGCGGTGTCCGTGCTCGACCACCACATCGCCACGCTGAACGGGCTGGCCCTGTTCTGCTCGGGTCTGGCGCTGGCGCTGATCTTCTGTCTGGCGCTGGCCATGATGAGGAGCGGTGCGCATCACCGCCGTCGCGGGGAGCCGCGCGTCGTCGAGACGGAGGAGAGTACGACACTGGACGACATGATGCGCAGGCCGCACCGGCACGCCTGATCCGCAGGCGGCCGCTCAGCGGGGATGGCCTGCGGGCGCCGAGCACGCGCGCCCGGGCAGGCCGGCTCGGCGCGGCCGGCGGCGGCTGCCGCCGGCCGGACGTCTCCCGGGGTTGCGGTTACCAGATGACCGGCAGCCGCTCCGGGATGCGCTTCATGAACCCGGTACGCCAGACCAGTTGCTCCGCGGGCACGGCGAGCGCGAGCTGCGGCAGGCGTTCGGTGAGCACCTCGAGGGCGACCTCGGCGTGGCGGCGGCCGAGGCCGGTGGCGGGGCAGTAGTGCGAACCTCCGCCGAAGGAGAGGTGGTCGGCGGCGTTGGGGCGCTCGACGTCGAAGCGGTGCGGGTCGGGGAAGCGCTCCTCGTCGAAGTTGGCGCCCTCGACGAGCACCAGCACGAGTTCGCCCGCGCGTACCCGCACGTCGCCCAGGGTGACGTCCTCCAGCGCGATCCGGGGGAGCGCATCCCCGATGGAGAGGTTGACCCGCAGCAGCTCCTCCACGGCCGCTCCGGTCACCTCGGGCCGCTCCCGCAGCAGGGCCCACAGCTCGGGGTGGGTGAGCAGATGGACGAGGGCCATGGTGAGGAAGCCGGAGGTGGAGATGACGCCGGCGCCGAACAGCGTGACGCCGACGGTGGCGAGCATCTCGTCGGTGAGGTGGGCGTAGTCCGGGTCGTCCCGCAGGGTGGACAGTTCCCCCATCAGCCCACCGGTCGCGGGGTCGTTGAGCAGGCCGGTCATCCGGGCGATGTCCCGGTCCCAGTTGACCTTCGCGCCGGTGATCGGGCACGGCGAGTTCATGAAGGCGATGTCGAGGCTGCGCAGGAAGGCGGGTGCCTCGCTGGTGGGGATGCCGAGGATGTGGCAGTGCATCCCGGCGGAGTACGGCTCGCAGAACGCGCCGCGCAGATCGGCGGTCGGCCCCTCGGCGACGAGCGTGTCGACGAGGCGGTGCGCCTCGCGCCGTATCCACTCCTCCAGCCCCTCGGCCTTCGGGTTGAGCGCCCTCATCACCGCCCGGCGCAGGCCCGCGCCGGTGATGTTGCCCATGTTGTTCACGACCTCGGGCGGGATCGTCAGGGCGTACTGGCGGGGCATGCCCGGGGCGGAGGTGTCCTTCAGGGAGAACCGGCCGTCGGTGAGGACCTGCCGGCACAGCCGGTACGACGAGACCAGCCACGCCTCGTCGCCGGCGATGGTGCGCACCCGGGTCACCGGAGCCGCCTCCCGCAGCGCGGCCACCTCGTCGGGCACCTGGGTGCCCTCCCAGGAGAAGGGGAAGTCGAGCAGGGGCGGGGTGTGGACGGTGCTGAGGGTCATGCGGCGGCTCCTTCGACGGCGGCGGGCGCGGGGACGGGGGCGGATCCGGCCGGGTCGGCGTCGGCCGGGGTCACGATGGCGTGGCCCTGATTGCGGGAGGCGCGCAGTCCGGCGCCACGCGCGTACAGCAGCTCGGCCATGGGGAGCAGTTGGTGGTAGCAGTTGAGCGAGGACGGCACGCCGAGGATGGCCGGGGTGTCGAGGAAGAGCGGGGCCTCCGCGCAGACGTACTCCAGGCACACCGCGCGCTGCCGCTCGCCGGCCGGCTCTCCACGGGCGGTGAGGAAGCGGCTGACGAGCGCCGTGCACACGGCACGGAAGTCGTCGTCGGTGCCAAGCCGGCGGGTGAGGTGCTGGTGCAGGTCGCGGTAGGCGTCGTTGGCCCGGAAGGCCGACATGGGCTGCCAGCGCAGCCGCTTGCCGTCCGGGTCGGCCGCCGTGACCGCGTCCCGCACCTTGGCGCGTACGCCCCTGAGGTTCTTGACGGCCTTGCGGCGGGCGTCGTCGGGGGTGTAGCCGGACGCCTCGTACATGTCGGCGACGTAGAGGTCGGTGTAGACGAAGTCGACGCGTTCGAACCGGTTCAGCCCCCAGCGGGCGAGATCGTGCAGCCGCCCGGCTGAGAAGTAGCTGTTGCCGGGGGACACACCGATGACGGCGTGCGCGCCCTCGTCGTGGATGACCCGGCAGTGCGAGGTGTAGGGCTGGACCTGGAAGACGTCGGCCATCAGCACGGATGCTGTGGTCAAGGGGTGATCCTCCGCCGCGCGCAAGTCCCGGCAGGGCCCTGTGCCCTGGGTGTGGCGACGCGGCGCCCACACACTATGTGCGTCGACACGAACACGGGGCGTCACAGATCACTTTGGCCGAAAAGACTCGTAGCAAGACCTCAAATTCCCAGCGGAGGCGGCGGCTTCAGGCCATACGGGTGGCTCTGCGGGGGACGTCACCGTCGCGATGACGGCGAGACCACATCCCTCGGACCGTCCAATCGGAGCCAGGCTGAGGTGCGGCAGATGAACGGCAATGCGACATTTCCCTTGCCCTCATGTCGAATTCACTGATTGTTCATCTGTGGCGGCGCGTACTCGTCGCGGCGGCCGCACATCCCGAAGCCGGCGCGCCGGGTGGGCGTGCTGTCGTACGCGGCCGCCTCGCCGAGGTGGGCGATGTCCCCCGCCTCCAGCGCGTCGAGCTGTGCACCGGTGCGCTCGGCGGCGGCCAGAGCGCCCACGCGCCACAGGTCACGCCAGGCGGGCACCCGCGCGCGTACCAGGCGGGCGGCGGCACGCTGGAAGGCGCGGAACGGGCCGTCGTCCCCGGCGAGCAGGGCCGCGCGCAGCGGCAGGTAGCCCTCCACGGCGAGATCGCGGCGGCGCCGGGCGGCGACCTCCGCCTCGGGGCCGGCGCCGGGCGGGAGCGTGGCCGCGGCCGCGTACGCCTCCTGGTCGGCGAGCACCTCGGGCGGGAAGGTGAACACCGCGTCCCCGGCCTCCGGCAGAGCGCTGTTCTGCATGAGCACGGTGACGCGCAGATCGTCGCCCTGCACCATGCGGTGGACGGTGCCCGGCGTGAACCAGGCGAGGGAGCCCGCCTCGAGGGGGATGTCCCGGCAGCCGTCCGGACCGAGGGTCTGCACCGCGCCCCGGCCGCCCGTGACCACATACGCCTCCGTGCACACGAGGTGCAGATGAGGGCTGCCGCCGCGGACACCGTCGGCGGCCTGCCAGTCGTAGGGGCTCAGATGGGACAGTCCGACGGCGCCCGGCAGCGGGTGCGCGCCCGAGGGCGTCACCACGCCAGGCCCTTCAGATGCGCGGCGACCCGTTCGCGGTCCCAGGCGCCGTCGGCGATCACCATCCGGTAGCGGTAGCCGAAGGTCTCCCCCGGCGCGAGCGCGAACTCCTCGAAGAAAGCCCAGGAGAACGCGACCGTCGGGATGGGGTCGCTGCGCACGAACCAGTGGGAGGCGTGGATCGCGCACGCCTCGTCGAGGTTCTCCGGGGCGTGCGCGAAGACGAGCGTGGAGTGTCCGTCCACCTCGTCGTGCTCGGCGGTGAAGGCCAGCCACGGGCTCTGACTGCCCATCAGCTCGTCGGCGCCCTCCCCGTCCGGGGCGAAGACCTGGCCGCCGGTGAAGTCGCGGGGCCCGCGCCACTGCAGGCCGGTGTAGCCCGCCATCTCGCGCCCCGCGGTGGTCGGGGAGCCGAACACCAGCGGCCGGCCGCGCACGTTGGTGAGCCGGATCGACCAGTCCAGCGCCCAGGCGCCGGCCGCCTCGTCCACGGCGTGCACGGTGATGCCGCGCTCCTCGCGTGCCCACTCCTCGCCGCCATGGGTCACCCAGGTCAACGCCTCGGTGAAGGCGAGGCGTTCGTCCTCGGCAGTGAAGGAGGGGAAACCGTCGTGGCGCATGACGCCGACCCGCTCGGGCAGTGCGAGGTATCCCCGGCCGTGGACGTAGGAGTTGCCGCCCCAGAAGTTCTGTCCGGACAGGTGACTGGCCGTCATCTGCACGCCCTTGTGCCAGCGGTGGTCGCTCGGCCGATACCCGGTCACGGTGCGGCCGGCCAGGGTGCGCAGCGGGTGGGCGTACGGCTTGCGGGACTCGAAGGGCTCCGGGTCGGGCCGGTAGACGTAGCGCAGGATCTCGACGCCGTCTGCGGCCTCGACCGTGAGGTGCTCGCCGTGGACATGGTGGACGCGGATGCTCACGCGGTCTCCTTCGGGGCCCAGTCGGGGTGGTCGCCGTGCATGGCCGCGTAGTACCGGTCGCCGGGGCCGATCTCTCCGGCCCGCACCGGCCGGCCCGTGAACGCCGCCTTGTACAGGGCGGCGGCGAACTCCAGCGTGGCGCGCGCCTCCGGGCCGCTGCCGGGCGGCCGTACGCCCCGGTCGTAGGCGTCGAGGAAGGTGCCGAGCTGCGCGGTGTGCGAGCTGGGCACGTCGGCGGCCGGGCCGCGCCAGGCGGCGGCACGCTCGGGGGTGACATGCGGGGCGGGGCTGTAGGACCAGTCGTCATTGCCGTGGCCGTAGAGGTGGGTCAGCTCCACGGTCGCGTCGGCGCAGTCGATCCGGATGCGGCTCGTCTCGTCGGGCGACAGGACGCTGTTGACGACGGTGGCGAGGGCGCCGGAGCGGAAGCGGACCAGGGCGGTGGAGACGTCCTCGCTCTCGGTGTCGTGCGCCAGCCGGGCGGCCATCGCCCGCACCTCCTCCCACGGTCCGAGCAGGTGCAGCAGCAGGTCGTACTGGTGGATGCCGTGCCCCATGGTCGGCCCGCCGCCCTCGCCGGACCAGCGCCCGCGCCAGGGCACCGCGTAGTAGGCGGCGTCCCGGTACCAGGTCGTCTGGCAGTGCGCGACGCGCGGAGCACCCAGCTCGCCGCTCGCGATCAGCTCGCGGGCGTGCACCGCGCCGGAGCCGTAACGGTGCTGGAAGACGACGGAGGCGTATGCGCCGGACGCCTGTTCGGCGGCGGCGATGTCGTCGTACTCCGCGAGCGACAGGCACAGCGGCTTCTCGCACAGCACCCAGGCGCCCGCCTTGAGCGCGGCGGTCGTCTGCTCGCGGTGCAGCGCCGGCGGCGTCCCGACGAGCACCAGGTCGGGGCGTACGGCGTCCAGCATGGCGCCGGTCGAGGTGTACCCGGCGACCTGCTCGCCCGCGAGTTCCCGGAAGGCGTCCAGCCGGCCCTGGTCCACGTCGACGGCGGCGACCAGCTCGACCCGGTCGGCGTGGGCCGCCAGCGCGGGCAGATGACCGCCGGTGACGATGGCCCCGGTGCCGATGACGGCGACGCGGCGGCGGGCGGGTGGCAGGGGCATGCAGCGCTCCTCGGAGGCTCGGCGACCAGGTGTCGGACAGTGTCCGAGGGAGTTTAGAAAGCGCTTACTCCCCGAGCGGAGACCTTAGGGTCCCGGGGTGGGGACGACAACCCCGCACGTCGACATTCGCGTACGCAACGGCTGTCGGCCGTACGGTGGAGGCATGGGCGGCGGCACGCTGACGCTGTTCCTGTGCGGCGATGTGATGCTCGGGCGCGGCGTCGACCAGATCCTGGCGCACCCGGGCGATCCGGCGCTGCGGGAGGAGTACGTCGAAGACGCGCGCGTCTACGTCCGGCTGGCGGAGTCGGCGGGCGGTCCGGTGCCGGTCCCGGTTCCGCCGTCCTGGCCGTGGGGCGACACCCTGGCCGCGCTGGACGCCGAGGCCCCGGACGTGCGGATCGTGAACCTGGAGACGTCGGTGACCCGCGGCGGCGCCTTCGCGCCCGGCAAGGCGGTGCACTACCGGATGCACCCGGCCAACCTGCCCGCCCTGCTGATGATCCGCCCCGACGTGTGCGTGCTGGCCAACAACCATGTGCTGGACTTCGGCCGCCCCGGCCTCGCCGAGACCCTCGCCGCACTGGCCGGGGCCGGTCTGCGCAGCGCGGGCGCCGGTCCGGACGCCGATGCGGCCCAGGCTCCCGCCGCGGTGCCGGCCGACGGCGGACGGGTCCTGGTGTTCGCGATCGCGACGAGGTGCAGCGGCGTCCCGGCCGACTGGGCGGCCGGACCGGACCGCTCCGGCGTCGCCTGCCTGCCCGCCCTGACCCCCGCCACGGCCGACGCCGTCGTGGACCGGGTACGGCGGGTGAAGCGCCCCGGCGATCTCGCGGTGGTGTCGGTGCACTGGGGTTCCAACTGGGGCTACCGCGTGCCGGCTTCCCAGGTCCGCTTCGCGCACGCCCTGGTCGACGGCGGCGTGGACGTGGTCCACGGCCACTCCTCGCACCACCCCCGGCCGATCGAGGTGTACCGGGGGCGGCTGATCCTGCACGGCTGCGGCGACTTCATCGACGACTACGAGGACATCACCGGCTACGAGCGGTACCGCGACGACCTGCGCCTGGCGTTCCTGGCCACCGTCGAGCGGGACACGGGGGCCTTGGCCCGGCTGCGCATGCTGCCGCTGCGTTCCCGGCGGATGCGGCTGGAGCGGGCGCCGCGGGAGGACCGGGAGTGGCTGCGGGCGGTACTGGACCGGATCAGCGAGGGGGTGCGGATCGGGCTCGGCGACGACGGGGTGCTGGTGGGGCGGGTGGCCGACACCGGGCCATGAACGCTCCGGCCGCTCACCCCGCGTCGAACCACGGTCTCCCGGCGGCCCAGTGCCGCACCCAGCCGGCGAACCCCGGCTCGGCCGTCGTGTGGCCGAACTCCGCGCCGAACGGCACGGCCCCGACATCGGTGACGTGCCAGATGTGTCCCCGGTGGGGGCCGGTGACAACGAGGTGCCAGTACATCCCGCACCCGTCGGTCCCGAGCACGACCGACCCGTGGCGGTACACCGCCGCAATGCGCGCCTCGGCCTCCTCGGACGCATCCGGATCGTCCTCCCACAGCCACGGCTCGGTCAGCGGGAAGGGCTCGCCGAGGTCGCGCGCGCCCGCGTCGTCGCCCCAGTCGCGGGGCAACTCCCCCAGCGCCGTCAGACCGCAGTCGGGCGGGCCGAGGTACGAGCCGTCGGTCACGTCGGCCACGAAGGTGCGATACGGCTCGGGCAGTACGATGCCGTGCCGCGCCTCGAAGGCCCGCATTGCGTCCCAGCCGAGCGCGGACGCCCCGTCGTCATCGGCCCCGAACGCCGCACGCAACTCGGCGATGTCCTGTGTGGTCGCGTGATCGTCTCGCATCCCGTCAGAGGTACCAGACGGCACCGACAGCGGCACCACCCGCCCGACGGACCAGCTCGGCGGCGCACCCGCCCGACGGTCCGGCTCAGCGGCATTCCCCGCCCGACGGACCGGCTCAGTCCTCCGCGACCAGTTCGGCGGGCGTGGCGATCACGTCGACCAGGGCGTCGCCGCGCAGCGCCGTCAGGGCGAGGGGGCGGCCGATGGCGTCCTCCAGCATCCGGCGTTGCAGGGCCTGGGCGCTGTCCACCGGATCACCGTCGGCGGTGAGCAGCAGGTCGCCGCTGCGCAGTCCGGCGCGGGCAGCCGGGGAGGCGGGCACGACCTCCGCGATGCGCAGCCCGGTGCGCCGTCCGGTCCGCTCGCGCAGCGGCGGGGGCAGCGGGGCCGGGGTCCCGGCGATGCCCAGGTAGGCGCGGCGCACGCGGCCCGCGGAGAGCAGCGCGGCGATGATCTTCCGGCTGGTGCCGTTGACCGGGATGGCGAGGCCGAGGCCGATGTCGGCGATCGCGGTGTTGATGCCGACGACCGCCCCGTCCGCCGCGGCGAGCGCGCCGCCGGAGCTGCCGGGATGGAGGGCGGCGTCGGTCTGGACGACATCGTCGACGACCCGGGTGGCGACGCCCGCGCTGGTCGGCAGGGACCGGCCGAGGCCGCTCACCACGCCGGCGGTGACGCTGCCGGCCAGCCCGAGCGGGTTGCCGACGGCGACGACGAGCTGCCCGACCCGCAGCGTGTCGGCCTCGCCGAGCCGCACCGGCGGCGGCGTCGGCCCGTCGGCCCGGACCACGGCGAGGTCGGACAGCGGGTCGGCACCGATGACGTGGAACGGCACGGTCGTGCCGTCGGCGAAGGAGGCCGTACCGGCGTCGGAGCGGCCCACGACATGTGCGTTGGTCAGCAGGAACCCGTCGTCGGTGAAGACCACGGCGGAGCCGGTGCCCCGCACGAACCGGCCACGGGTCCACCGGTGCGCGACGGTCACCGCCGCCACCTTCGGCGTCAGCTCGGCGGCCACCGAGGTGACGATCCGCGAATACGCGTCGAGCGCGGCCTGCTCCTCGCCGGAACGGCCGGGCTCGAAGAGAGTCCCGTCCACGGGGCGCCCCTTCCGCTCGCCCGGTGTTGATTACATGATTACACCGGGCGGGCGGAAGGGGAACGCCCCGCGTGGCGGGACCGGAACACCGTGCGCTACAGCGACCGCTCCAGCCGCTCCGCGACCAGCTTCACGAAGCGGGCCGGGTCCTTCGGCTGGCCGCCCTCGGCCAGGACCGCCAGGCTGTGCAGCAGCTCGGTGGTCTCGGTGAGCGGGGTGCGGTCCGCCGGCTCCTCCTGGAAGGCCCGGTTCAGGCCCTGGACCAGCGGGTGGCCGGGGTTGAGTTCCAGGATCCGCTTGCTGCGGGGCACCTCCTGGCCCATCGCCCGGTACATGTTCTCCAGCGCCGGGGTCAGATCGTCGGCGTCGGAGACCACACACGCCGGGGAGACGGTGAGCCGGGAGGACAGGCGGACGTCCTTGACCTCCTCGGCCAGCTGCTCCTTCATCCAGCCGAGCAGACCGGCGTAGCTCTCGGCCTGCTTCTCCTTCTCGCCGTCGGTCTGCTTCTCCTCCTCGCCGTCGAGGTCGATCTCGCCCTTGGCGACCGAGCGCAGCCGCTTGCCCTCGAAGGTGCCCACAGTGTCGGCCCACACCTCGTCGACCGGATCGGTGAGCAGCAGCACCTCGATGCCCTTGGCTCGGAAGGCCTCCATGTGCGGGGAGTTCTCCACGGCCTGCCGGTTCTCGCCGGTGAGGTACCAGATGTCCTCCTGACCGTCCTTCATCCGCTCCACGTACGCCGCGAGGGTCGTCGGCTCCTCGGCGCTGTGGGTCGAGGAGAACGAGGCGACGGCGAGGATCGCGTCGCGGTTCTCCGCGTCGGTGACCAGACCCTCCTTCAGCACGGCGCCGAACTCCCGCCAGAAGTCGGCGTAGCGCTCGGCGTTCTTCTCGCGCATCTCCTTGACGGTGGCGAGGACCTTCTTCGTCAGCCGGTTGCGCATCGCGCGGATGTGCCGGTCCTGCTGGAGGATCTCGCGGGAGACGTTGAGGGAGAGGTCCTGCGCGTCGACGACGCCCTTGACGAAGCGCAGGTAGGGCGGCAGCAGCTCCTCGCAGTCGTCCATGATGAACACCCGCTTGACGTACAGCTGCAGGCCGCGCCGGTGGTTCTGGGTGAACAGGTCGTGCGGGGCGTGGGCGGGGACGAACAGCAGCGCCTGGTACTCGAAGGTGCCCTCGGCCTGGAGCCGGATCGTCTCCAGCGGATCGCGCCAGTCGTGGCTGATGTGCTTGTACAGCTCGTGGTACTCGTCGTCGGACACCTCCTCGCGCGAACGCGCCCACAGCGCCTTCATCGAGTTCAGCGTCTCGTGCTCGGGCGTGTCGCCGCCGTCGCCCTGGGGCTGGACGAGCTTGACGGGCCAGGTGATGAAGTCCGAGTACCGCTTGACGATCTCCCGGATCTTCCACTCGGACGTGTAGTCGTGCAGCTGGTTCTCGGGGTCGGCGGGCTTCAGGTGCAGGGTGACGGCGGTGCCCTGCGGGGCGTCGTCGACGCGCTCCAGGGTGTACGTGCCCTCGCCGCGCGACGACCAGCGGGTGCCGTGGCTCTCGCCGGCCCGCCGGGTGAGCAGGGTCATCTCGTCGGCCACCATGAAGCCGGAGTAGAAGCCGACGCCGAACTGGCCGATGAGGCCTTCCGCGCCGCCCTCCTCCTCGGCCTCCTTCAGCTCCTTGAGGAACTGGGCGGTGCCGGAGTTGGCGATCGTGCCGATGAGCCGCCCGACCTCGTCGTAGGACATGCCGATGCCGTTGTCCCGCACGGTGAGCGTACGGGCGTCCTTGTCCACCTCCAGCTCGATGTGCGGGTCGGACACATCCGCGTCGAGCGTGTCGTCCCGCAGCTTGGCGAGGCGCAGCTTGTCCAGCGCGTCGGAGGCGTTGGAGACGAGCTCCCGGAGGAAGACGTCCTTGTTCGAGTAGACCGAGTGGATCATCAGCTGGAGCAGCTGACGGGCCTCGACTTGGAACTCAAACGTTTCGGTCGCCATGGTTCGCGATTACCTCACTGATGGCTTTGGCTTCGGTCACCTTCGGTGGCCGTGACTGGTGCTCTCACTTTAAAACACCTGGTCAGGCCGGGAGGGTGACTTTCGGACGCGGGCGGCTCATCCGCCGCCGTCCCGGCGTGCGCGGGAGGCGGGGCGATCGTCTACTGAAGCCCACCCGACGCGTCGCAGCCCGGCCCACCCGACGGAGGCGCCCGCGTGCCCACCCGATGGACTTCCCACGACCGCCCGCCCCGGGACGGCACCGGCCCTCCGGCCCCGGACGGCGGCGCTCCGCCGCGCCCCGTGCTGCTCGGCCGTCCCTGCCTACGGCTCCTGTTGCTGCCGGTGCTGCTCGGGGTGCCCATCGCACTCGCCGCGTTCTGCTTCGGCAGCCTGCAGCACTGGCTGCAGCGGGAGGTGTGGGAGGAACTCCCCCGCTCCCTCGGACACGCACCGGCCCCCTGGTGGTGGCCGCTGCCCACCCTCGCGCTCGCCGGGCTGATCCTCGCCCCGATCGTGACCCGGATGCCCGGGGGCAGCGGGCACCACCCCGCGCAGGGTCTGCGCGGTACGCCGACCAACCTGCGCAAACTGCCGGGCGTGGCGCTCGCCGCGCACCTCCCGCTCGGCGTGGTCCTCGGCTCCGAGGCGCCGCTCATGGCGGTGGGTTCCGCGCTCGCCCTGCTCACCCTGCGCGCCGTACGCCGCACTGCGGACCGGCCGACGACGGCGGCGGTGGCCACCGCCGGCTCCACGGCGGCAGTCTCCCCCATTCTCGGCGAGCCGCTCCCCGCCGCCGACGGTGCCGGGGAGGCCGAGGAAACGAGGGGTGCCGAGAGGCCCGGGAGACCGGGGGTGGCGGCCGGTGAGCGGTGACCCGTCCGCGCCCCCGTTCCCGTCGGCGCGCCTGTGGCTGGGCGCGGGCGCCTGTGAGATCGCCCTGCTGCTGGGCTACTTCCTGCTGCCGTTGCACCGCCTGGGCCCGCAGCACTCCGCCCTCGCCGTGGTGCTGCTGGTCGGCGCCCTGGGCGTGCTCGCCCTGCTGATACTCCGGCAGATCCACGCCGTGCTGCTGGAACGGCCCGGGGCGCACCCCGGTCTCGTCATCCCGCTGCTGATGTGTTCGTCGGTGCTGGTCTTCTCCGCGGCCTACTTCGTCCTGGCGCACTACCCCGGCGAGATCACCGGTCTGGCCACCCGCGTCGACGCCCTGTACTTCACGCTGGTGACCCTCGCCACGGTGGGCTACGGGGACATCACCCCGATCGGGCAGGCGGCACGGGTGGTGACCTTGCTGCAGATCCTCTACAACTTCGTGTTCCTCACGGCGGCGGCTACCGCCCTGACGCACCGCATCCGCAGCGGTATAGGCACCCGTGGCCGCCGGTACCGCTGAGCCCTCGAACGAACGGCCGGCCCCGCTCCAGCGGGACCGGCCGGGTCTACCTCTGTTCAGGAGCGGACGGGTTCCGTGACGTCGATGCCGCGCGAGGCGACGATCCGGGCGCTGCCGTCGACCAGCCGGTAGCACAGGCCGACCACGGCGGCCTTGCCCGCCTCGACGCGCTCGGCGAGGTCGCGGGACCGCTCGAGCAGCAGGTCCACGGTGCGCTTTATGTGCTCGTCCAGGGCCGCCTCCACGCTGGAGTCCCCGGCCGCGCGCGCGGCGAACACGCTGGGCGTGACGCGCTCGACGATGTCGCGGACGTAGCCGCCGGGCGTCTGCCCGTTCTCCAGTGCGGAGCAGGCCGCGCTGACGGCGCCGCAGGAGTCGTGGCCGAGGACGATGACCAGCGGGGCGTCGAGGACGCTCACGCCGAACTCGATGGAGCCGAGCACCTCCGGACCCACCACGTGGCCCGCGGTGCGGACCACGAACAGGTCGCCGAGTCCACGGTCGAAGATGATCTCCGCGGCCAGACGGGAGTCCGAGCAGCCGAAGAGGACGGCGAACGGCTTCTGGGACGGCGCGATCTCGGTGCGGCGCGCGGCGTCCTGGTTGGGGTGCTGGGGGGCACCGGAGACGAATCGCTGGTTGCCGTCGAGGAGCAGGTCGAACGCCTCGCGGGCGGAGAGGGTCGGCGCATCAGTCATGGCCACAGGTTACTGGGTGGTGGTGAGCCCCGCCGGGTCAGGTCAGGTGGCCGAAAACGACGAGGTTCTGGGTGTAGTCCCGGGCGGATCGGTCGTAGCTGCCGGCGCAGGTGATCAGACGGACCTCGGCCTGCGGTGTGTCGGCGTAGACGCGGTCGCTCGGGAAGTCGTCCTTGTCGAAGGTCTCGGCGCTGTCGACGACGAAGGCCGCCCGGCGTCCGTCGGCGCGGTCGACGTAGATCAGGTCGCCCTTCTGCAGTTCGTACAGGCGGGCGAAGACGGCCGCGGAGGTCTTGGTGTCGACGTGCCCGGCGATGACCGACGTGCCCGGCTCACCGGGCGAGGGCCCCTTGGCGTACCAGCCGACGAGGTTGGTGTCGTCGGCCGGGGGCGGCTGGAGCCGGCCGCTCGTGTCGAGGGCGAGGTCGGTGAAGGGCGCGTCGACGGCGATCGCGGGGATCAGCAGGCGGGTGGGCCGGGAGCGCGGCAGATGGCGGTCCGTGTCGGCCTGGGCAGACGGCGCCGTGGCGGCGACGGCCGGCGCGGCGTGCGGCCGGGGGCCGGCGCCGGGGGCGGAGGTGTCGTGGTTGCCGGCGAGACCGACGGCGGCGACGAGGGCCACGGCCGCCCAGAAGAGTGTCGCGAGGGTGCGCGGTCCGCGTTTGGGCGGCTGCGGATCTGTCTCGGGGGAGGACGGGCAGGTTGCTGCCATCGGAACACCACCTCATTCGGGCACGGCAGCGGCGAGGACCGGGAGATCGAGCGGCGGGGCCGCCGCCGGCTGGATGCGCGTGCGGCGGCCCGTGGAGCTATGTCGGCTATGTCGTCGGGCATGGTCAGGCCACGCTTCCGGCGACCTTCTTGCGGCGCAGCAGGTACAGGCCGGTGCCGGCCACCGCGACCGCGGCGAGCCCGCCGGCCGTGACGCCCTGCGTGGCGAGCGCGCCGCCGCCGGTGTGCATACCGCCGTGCGGCTTCTTCTCCTCACCGCCGCTCCAGGAACCGCTGTCCTGGCCGCCGCCCCAGGTGTCGTTGCCGGGAGTCTTGCCGCCCCAGTCGGAGCCGCCGTTGTCCTTCTTGTACGTCTCCGGGTCCTGCTTGGGGTCGCGGGGGCTGCTGCCCCAGTCGTCGTTGGAGAGCAGGGTCAGCGCTCCGCCACCCGTGTGCATTCCGCCCTGCGGCTTGCCGTGGCTGCTGTCCTTGTCGTGCTCCTTGCCATAGGAATTGTCGTGCTCCTTGCTGTGGGAGGAGTCGCCGTGGTCCCAGCCACCGGACCCCTCGGCATAGGCGGGTGCGGCGATGGCGAGAGCCGCGGTGGCCGTCGCGGTGGCGAGCAGGATGCGGGCAGAACGCATTCGACAGTCCTTCCGTCACAGCCGGGCAGCCGACGCCTTGTCAGCTGGAGAGACCCGGCCCTGGCGTGATCCACCGTCAGTCAAGACCGGCCGGCGCACCATTCAGGGCGCTCACACGGGTTACGACCCCACCCCTACGGCGGCATCCGGCCCCTCCCGCGGGCCTTCCGCACGCCGGTCCTGGCGCGTGGGCTGGGTGAGGGCGCGGGCCGGGCGGCTGTCAAGGAGGCTGCCGGGCGGACGGCGGCGCGGACGGTGCAGTGGCGGCAGCGGGACCGCCGGGTCTGCGCCCTGGCAGGGGCCGCGACGGGGCGCCTACAGTGTGACGCCCCCGGTCACCGGCTCCCGCCCCGGTCGCCGTCCGCATCCGCCGTCGTGACGTGGGCGGACGCGGCGCGAGGGGCACCGGCGATCGCCCATGTGAACGGCACACCATCCCGTAGCCCGCCCCGGGCCGCGCCGCCGTGCGGGCACGACGGCTGCCCTGGGCCCGTCGTATGCCGCTGGAGGCCGCTGTGTCCCGACCCTGTGTCGCCCTGATCGCCGACCCCACGTCGCCCGAGGGCTGCCGGGAGTACCTCGCCCGGGCCGTCGAGCTGCTGACCGGCGCTCCCCCACTGCGGCTGGACTCCCGGTACTTCACGGTGGGCGGCGCCGGCCGCGCCGTACCGGAGGACGGGCGGTTACGGCTGCGGGTGCCGGACGAGGGCGTGAACGTGGTGCCGGACGTGGTCGTGCTGTACGAGATCCCTCCCCACCGGCGGCATGAACTCGACGCGTTCCAGCGGGAGTTGGCACGGTCCGGGGTGGCGCCGCTGGTGGGCACCCCGGAGGCGTGGCGGGCGGCGACGCAGAAGGACCGCACGATCGCGTGTTTCGCGCGGGAGGGGGTGGCCCACATGGAAAGCTTGGTGCTGTCCCGGCCGTCCCCGCAGGAGGCCGCGGCCGCCTTCGACAAGCTGGGGCGGGACGTGTGGGCCCGGCCGGTGGTCGGCACCGGCGGCAACGACACCTTCCACGTCACCCGCCCCGGGCAGCTGGAGCGGGCGGCGGATTTCTACGCCGAGCGGGGCACGGACTGGCTGCTCTCGCGGGACGCGGGGAACTTCACGGCCGACGGGCGGCGCCATCAGTTCCGGGTCTTCGTGCTGCACGGCCGTGTCGTGCACGCCCGGGAGCATCTGCAGCCGGCGCTCGACACGCCGTGCAACACGTGTCAGGGCGCCACGCCCGTGCCGATCGCGCCGGCGGACCTGCCGCCGCGGCTGGCGGAGCTGGCCGTCGCGGCGACCGCGTCGGTCGGGCTGCCGTTCGCCGGGGTGGACCTGGCCGTGGAGCAGGGCGGGGTCGTCTTCGAGGTCAACGTCCAGCCGGCCTTCGTCGACGGGGAACTGCCGACGGTGGCGGTGCCGTATGTGCGGGCGCATCTGGGCGCCGTCCTCGGACCGCGTCCGGGCGGGCGGGCGCCGGCGGGGGCGGCGTCCGAGGGGTGAGGCAGGGGCCGGGACGCGCGGGCACCGGGATCATCCGATCGGCCTTTCTTCGGCGACTGGCCCGGCCGGGCAGGGCAAGTAGGCTGAAGTGAACGCTGTGTGTGCGTCGCGAGCCGACGGAAGAGCACCCCGTGAACAGAAGTCTGCGCGTGCTCCACCAGGGAGTGAGCTGGGTCAAAGACCACCACCTGCTGCGGCGCGGCAGGGAACTGGAGCTGATGCACCGGGCCATGGGGTTCGCCACCCTGGCCCTGGTGACGCTGGCCCCGCTGCTGATCGTGGTGGCCGCGGCGGATCCGCTGCAGCGTGGGGGCTTCTCCTCGTGGCTCGCGGACGGCATGGGGCTGTCCGGCCGCTCCGCGAAGATCCTCACCGACATCAGCAGTCCGCCGAGCAACGTGGTCAACACCACCAGCGTGTGGGGCGGTATCGCACTGGCCGTGTTCGGTGTGTCCTTCGCGGGCAGCGTGCAGAACGGCTACGAACGGATCTGGAACCTGCCACCCGGGCCCTGGCACAAGATCTGGCGGCAGGCGGCCTGGCTGGCGGCCCTCACGGTGTATCTGTACCAGGAGGCGCAGACCCGGGTGGCCCTGAGCGGGCCGGAGCGTATCGCCCTGTCCTCGGCGACGGGCATCGTGTTCTTCTGGTGGGGCCAGTACTTCCTGCTCGGGGGTCAGGTGCGCTGGCTGCACCTGCTGCCGGGTTCGGTCGCCACGATGGTGGGCCTGGTCGGGCTCAGAGGCTTCTCCTACGTGGTCTTCACGCCCCTCATCGTCGACAACGCGGTCAGCTACGGCACGGTCGGCATCGTCCTGGTCGTCGAGTCCTGGCTGATCGGAGTGGGCTTCGTCGTCTACGGCGGCTCGATGTTCGGCCACTGGCTGTACGCACACCACCTGTGGAACCACCCCCCGGACGCCGAGCTCAGCCCCCCGACCCCCCAACCACCGGGCCCGGACCCCGGCCCACCACGCCGGCGGTGAGGGGGCGGACGACGGCACGGGGGATCGGGGGTGGGGGGCGGGCGACGGCACTCGGGTCGGGGGTGGGGTGGGGGTGGGTTGAGGCGGAGGGGCGGGGGCGGCCTAGGGGTGGAGCTGGGGCGGCGAGCCGGGCGGCCAAAGGCCCGGGGGCGGCCAAAGGCCGGAACTGAGGCCGCGGGCCGGAGCAGAGGCCGCGGACCGGGGGCGGCGGCGAAGGGCCGGAACTGGGACCGCGGGCCGGACAGAGGCCGCAGGCCAGGGCGGCCAAGAGCCGGGGCGCCAAAAGCAAGAACTGAGGCGCAGGCCGGAATTGCGGCCACGGACAGGGGCGGCCAAGGGCCCGGGGGTGGCCGAAGGCTGGCACTGAGGCCGCAGGCCGGGGACGGCAGCCAAGGGCTGGGACTGCGGGGCCGGAACTGAGGCCGCAGGCCAGAGTGGCCAAGGGCCGGGGTGGCCAAGGGCCAGGGTGGCCCAGGGCGGAGTCGATACCGCAGACCGGGGCTACGGCTATGGGCTACCGGCCGCTGGGCTGGGGCCAAGTGCCGCCGCGGCCGGGTAAAGCCGAGCCGGACCGGAGACCAGAAGCCTGCGGCCGGGCCGAAGGCCGCAGCACGACGCCGGCCGTTGTGCCGGAGGCCCGGGGCCGGGGCGGAGGCCACACCAGGGCCCCGGGCCGGATCACGGACCCGTGGTGGGGCCGGAGGCCGAAGGCCCCGAGCCGGAGGCCGGAGACCCGAGCCGAGGGCTGAAGGCCCGAGTCGGAGGCCGGAGCCGGGGGGCCGGAGACCCGAGCCAGGGCCGAAGGCCACTGGTCCGCGGCCGGGCCGAAGGCCACGGTACGGGCCGGAGGCCAGAGCGCAGCGGCCACAGCCGGGCCGGTGGGTGACGCTGGCGCAGTCGGGGGTTCAGCTGGTGAGGAGGGCGTCGATCTGCGACACCGCCTGCCGCAGGCCCTCGTCCATGCCCATCTTCAGCAGCTGCTCCATCTGCTCACGCGAGTCGAACGTGGAGCGCATCTCCATACGCGTGCCGTCTCCGTGCGCGGTGAGCCGTACCCGTACCGACATGGTCGGCATGTCGGCGGCCGGGTTGCCCTCCTGGTCGGCGAAGCCGTCCGTGAACTCCAGCAGGTCCGGCGGCGTGACGGTGGTGACGCGCCACCAGCCGCGATGCGTGTCGCCCTCGGGCCCGGTCATGAAGTACGTGACGCCCCCGCCCGGCGTCAGGTCGTACTCCTCCACGGTCGCCGGGTATGTGGGCGGCCCCCACCACCGCTCCAGCTGCCGCGGGTCGGCCCACAGCTGCCAGACCCGCTCGACGCTCGCGGCGAAGTCGGCGATCAGGGTGAGGGTCAGGTTGTCCAGGTCCTTGTCCACGCTGGTGACACTCATCGGTCTCGTCCTTTCGTGTCGAGTGCCCTGTTCTCCGCCGCCGCGCCGGAGTCCTGCGCGAGCAGCCGGGACATGCGGTCCACGCGCCCGCGCCAGGCGGACTCCAGTTCGTCGAGCACCTGCCGGGCCCGGCCGACCGCGTCGGGGTCCGTGCGCACGAGCTGCTCCCGTCCGCTGCGCTGCTTGCTGACCAGGCCGGCCCGCTGCAGCACCGTGACGTGTTTCTGTACGGCGGCGAAGCTCATCGGATAGGCGTCGGCCAGCCGCGACACGGACACCCCGGAGCTGAGGCACCGCCGGAGGATGTCGCGCCGGGTCGCGTCGGCCAGCGCGTGGAACAGCCGGTCAACGGCCTCGTCACCCAGCTCATCTACAACCATTTGGTTGTACGTTAGCCCCGTACCGACGGCGCTGTAAAGCCCTCCTGGGTACCGAGCACCGTCAGCAGGGCCAGCCGCTCGGCGTCCTCGCTGCCCGGCTCGGCGGTGAAGACCATGATCCGCAGGTCGCTGCCGGCCACGGAGAGCACATCGCAGTCGAGCGTCACCGCACCGACCCGCGGATGCCGGATGGTCTTGCGCGCCGCCGCGTGGACGCCGACCGCACCGCCGTCCCACAGCTCGGCGAAGCGGGCGCTGTGCCGGCGCAGCTCCGCGAGCAGGGCGCGCAGCCGGCGGTCGGCGGGATAGCGCGCGGCGGCGCCGCGCAGATCGGCGACGAGCGCGGCCTCGAAGGCGCGTTCCTCCTCGGGGGTGTACACGACGGGCCCGCTGGAGCCGAGGAAGTGCCGCCACACACCGTTGAGCTCCCAGCCGCGCCAGCGCGAGGAGTCGTCCATCAGCGCGGCGTACGGCGGGTTGGCGACCAGCAGCGTCCAGGTGGCGTCGTAGACCGCGACCGGGGTGCCCGACAGACGGTCCAGCAGCCGCTGCACGCTGGGCGGAACGAAGGCGGGCACCGTCGCCGGGCCCGGCGGGGCCAGCCCGGCCAGCCGGTACAGATGGCCGCGTTCGGCCGCCGACAGCCGCAGCGCCCGGGCCAGTGCCTCGACGACCTGCGAGGAGGGGTTGGTGGCGCGGCCCTGCTCGAGCCGCATCACATAGTCGGCGGAGATCCCGGCCAGCTGCGCCAGTTCCTCGCGCCGCAGTCCGGCGGCTCGCCGCCGGCCGCCGGCCGGCAGACCGGCGTCCGCCGGAGCGAGCCGGTCGCGCCAGCGGTGGATCGCCGCACCCAGTTCCTCAGGAGGCATGATCCCCAGTGTGCCGTGCGGAGCGGGCTCTTACCTGGTACCGGCGTTCCTAGGACAACCCGTCGTCTGGCTGCGCTCCCGCCGCAGGCGAACGCTGGACGTATGACGAACACACTGATCACCGGGGCCAACAAGGGTCTCGGCTTCGAGACCGCCCGCCGTCTGCTCGCGGCGGGCCACACCGTCCACCTCGGCGCCCGCGACCCCGAGCGCGGCCGGCGCGCGGCGGACCGGCTCGGGGCACGCTTCGTCCAGCTGGACGTCACGGACGACGCCTCCGTCGCCGCCGCGGTCAAGACCATGGAGTCGGAAGGCGGCCTGGACGTCCTGGTCAACAACGCCGGCATCGAGCCGCGCCGGCCCGACGGCTCCTTCGTGGACCCGGCGCAGACCACCGCGGACGCGATGCGGGCCGTGTTCGAGACGAACGTCTTCGGCATGGTCCGGGTCCTGCACGCCTTCCTGCCGCTGCTGCGGCGCTCGGCCCACCCGGTCGTGGTCAACGTCAGCAGCGGCCTGGCCGCCACCGCGGCCCTCGCCGACCCGGGGTCACCGGCCCACTTCTACCCCGACATCGCGTATCCGTCGTCCAAGGCCGCGGTCAACATGCTCACCGTGCAGTACGCCAAGGCGTTCCCCGGCATCCGGATCAACGCCGCCGACCCCGGGTTCACCGCCACGGACCTCAACCACCACACCGGCACCCAGACAGTCGAAGAGGGTGCGGAGGTCATCGTGCGCCTGGCCCGCGTGGGCGCGGACGGCCCGACGGGCACCTTCCAGAACGCCGCGGGTGTGCTGCCCTGGTGAGGTGGGACCAAAGGGCCGGCGGCCGAAGAACAGAGGGCCTGCGACGGGGCGCGGAGCGGCTTGGATAGAGTCGGCCCATGTCACACCCTGACAAGCTGCTGGTCGACATCGCCGCGCACGTGGAATCCGGTCACAGCACACAGATGTCGCTGACCGTGGTCGTGGACGGAGCCGTGATCACCGGGCGGCTCGCGCCCGAGACGGTCTGGCGTCAGCGGGTCGCCGAAGTACTGCGCGACTCCGAGCGACTCAGCCCGTTCGCCGGGATCTTCACCGCGGGCCACGAGGAGCCGGACCCCTCCGATCCCCCCAGGCCGCCCACACACCTGCATTTCCACCTGGCGCGGATCATCCAGGGCACCACGGGCATCCCCGAGAGCGGCGGCATGTACCGCGTCGCCATCGGGGACGTCACCGCCTGGACCATCGGGGACGTCCGCTACTCCGACACCTGAGCCACGACCTTCACACCTCGACCGGGACCGGCCGCGGCACGCAACGTCGCGGCCGGCAGGACGAGTTCGGCGCCGTCGCGGGCGGCCGCGAAGCCCCCCGTCGTGCCGACCGCCCGCTCTGCCGTGGTGCCACGGGAGTGAGTGCGGCCTGGCCGTGAGATCCGGTGCTCAGGCCCGCGTCGTGAGTGGTTGCTTCCCTCCGCCTCGCGTCATCGGCGGTTGACCGCTGTCGCCTCCGCGAGTGATCGCCCGGTGCGCTGCCGGGGCACCCGGTGCGCGCGTGATGATCATGGGGCGGTGACGTACAACTCCCCACTCCCCCGCCGTCGCGGCCTGCTGGTCACCGCCGCGCTCGGCGTGCTGAGTCTCCTGCCCGTGCCGCCCGTGCACGCCGCCGCGTCCGCGCCCCGGCCGGCCACGCCCTCCGAGCGGACCACCGACGCCTACCTGCGCGTCGTTCGCGACGACCCACGGCTGCTGCGCCGCTTCTTCGAGGCCATGCCCAAGGGTGGCGAGCTGCACAACCACCTCTCCGGTGCGGTGACGACCGAGTACCTGATCGAGCTGGCCGCCGAGGACGGGCTGTGCATCGACACCACGACGATGACCGCGGTGGCCCCGCCCTGCGGGCCCGGCACCCGGCCGGCCGGCGACGCGCGCACCGACCTCGCCTTCCACGACGCGCTGGTGCGGGAGTGGTCCATGCAGGACTTCCCGCCGGACGGCAACGGCCACGACCACTTCTTCGACACCTTCGGCAAGTTCGGCGAGGTGACCTGGCGGCATCGCGGCAAGCTGCTCTCCGAGGTCGCCGACACCGTCGTACGCAATAACCAGTTCTATCTGGAGACCATGGTCTCGCCCGCGTCCGACGGCGCGAAGAAGCTCGCCGGTGAGGTCGGGTGGGATGCCGATCTGGCCCGCCTGCACGGCAAGCTGACGGCCGGCGGGAAGCTCGACGCGCTGGTGACCGAGGCCCGCAAGGAGGCCGACGACTCCGACGCCGAGTTCCGTGCGACGTCGCGTTGCGGCACGCGGCAGGCCCGGCCGGGGTGCGGGCTTCAGGTGCGGTGGATCTCGCAGGTTTCGCGGGGCAGCGCACCGGAGCGGGTGTTCACGCAGCTGGCCCTCGGGATGCGGCTCGCGGAGCGCGACCAGCGGTTCGTCGCGGTCAACCTCGTGCAGCCGGAGGACTGGGACAGCTCACTGCGCGACTACAGCCTGCAGATGCGAATGGTGCAGTATCTGCGGGGTGTCTACCCGAAGGTCCATGTCACGCTGCACGCCGGGGAGTTGTGGCCCGGGCTCGTCAAGCCGGCCGATCTGAAGTTCCACATCGCCCAGGCGGTGAACGTCGCCGGGGCCGAGCGGATCGGGCACGGGGTGGACCTGGTCCACGAGGACGACTGGCAGCGTACGGCGCGGACCATGGCGGACCGGGAGGTCGCCGTCGAGGTGCCGTTCAGCAGCAACGCGCAGATCCTCGGGGTACGGGGGGACGATCATCCCTTCGCCACGTACCGTGCCTTCGGCGTGCCGGTGGTGCTGGCCACCGATGATCCCGGGGTGAGCCGGATCGACATCACGCACGAGTACCAGTACGCCGCGCAGACGTACGGGCTGTCGTATCCGGAGCTGAAGGATCTCGCCCGGGCCTCGCTCGAGTACGCGTTCCTGCCGGGGCAGAGTCTGTGGCGGGGCAATCCGACGCGGGGCGGGTATGTGACGGTGGCGGCCTGCCGGGGCGTCGAACCCGGGCGGGTCATGCCGGGGGGTGCGTGTCGTCGGCTTCTCGCCGACAGCCCCAAGGCTGCCGTCGAGTGGCGTCAGGAGGCCGCGTTCCGGGGCTTCGAACGGACGGTGGGGCTGGGACGCTGACGCTCCACCGGGGACCGTCGTGGGGTGCGCTGGGGTCGCTCCTGCGGCGGTCCCTGCGGGGGCGTTGGGATTGCGTGCCTTCGCCTGCGGCGGCCCCGCGGGCTTCGTTGTGTGTGGTTGCTCGCGCAGTTCCCGGCACCCCTTCATGCCTGCGGCGGCCCCGGCGGGGGTGGGGTGGTTGCCCACGCCGCTCCCCGCGCCTCTTGGGCGCCTGCGGCGTCCCCTTCGCGCCGTGCGCGGCTGCGGGTGGTGCTGGCGCGGACCTTCAGGCGGGGTTCCACCAGCGCCGGTTCCGCGCGGGCGTCGGGGTCCTCGATGTGGCGCAGCAGGTGGGCCACCGCCAGGGCGCCCATCTGGGTGAACGGCTGGGCCACCGTGGTCAGCGAGGGCGAGCAGTACTCGGCGAGTTCGATGTCGTCGACGCCGACGACGGAGATGTCGTCGGGCACACGGCGGCCCAGTTCGTGCAGGGCCCGGATCACGCCGAAGGCCATCTCGTCGCTGGCGACGAAGACCGCCGTCGCGTCGGGGATGCGGCCGAGGATCAGGCCGTTGCGGTAACCGGACGCGGGTGACCAGTCGCCCTCCAGCGGGGGCGGGACCGGGCGGCCGGCCTCCTGAAGGGTCGTGCGCCAGCCGTCCCGGCGGGCCGCCGCTTCCAGCCACTCCTCGGGGCCCGCGATGTGCCAGACCGTGTCGTGGCCGAGGTCGAGCAGGTGGCGGGTGGCGAGGCGGGCGGCCAGGGTCTGGTCGACGGCGACCACCTCGGTGGCGGCGGTGCGGGAGCCGTCGATGGTGACGGTGGGGACGGA
The DNA here is from genome assembly GCF_043088925.1 of Streptomyces sp. NPDC014006. Lineage (NCBI taxonomy): Bacteria > Bacillati > Actinomycetota > Actinomycetes > Kitasatosporales > Streptomycetaceae > Streptomyces > Streptomyces sp. NPDC014006. The sequence goes on from NZ_JBICAJ010000005.1 coordinate 270,876, forward strand.
GCGGGTGAGCTGTTCGATCCGCGGGCTGGTGTGGGTGAGCGGCACGGACAGGATCACGCCCTCGACGTCCTGGTCGGCCAGGCGGGAGAGGGCGTCCTCGATGGCGGAGGTGTCGAGCGAAGCCGTCGTCGCCGTGCTGACCGTGTAGCCGGCCTCGCGGGCCGCGTTCTCGATGCCGGAGGTGACGGCGGCGCGCGAGTAGAACGTGGTCTGCAGGGTCACCACGCCGATCGTGCGGCTGCGTCCGGAGGACAGTGCGCGGGCGGCGCTGTTGCGGCGGTAGCCGAGCTGTTCGACGGCGGCCAGGACCTTGGTGCGGGTCTTGTCCTGCACGTTCGGGTGCCCGGAGAGCACGCGGGAGACGGTCTGTGCCGAGACCCCCGCGAGCCGGGCCACGTCCGCCATGGCGGGTGGTCTGTCCACTGCGGCAGTCCGATGTGCCATGTGCCCCTCCCCCGGGTCGGTGGGCTCGATGATATCGCCCACATGGCGGGGCCGGTGCGGGCGTGGACGGCCAGTGTTCGCCCCTGTTGGCATCGATAACATCGTCTGCCATAGTTGCGGCCGTCGGCAGCTGTAAGGGGAGACATATGGAGCGGTCCGTTGTCCGTCGAGGAGCGTCCTCCCCGGGCGGGATATCGATAACACGTCGCGGTCACGGCGCGACGGCTCCCCTTCTGACGTACGCCGGCGGAGCGCTGCTGCGCGCCGGGCGGCCGCACCGTGTGCTTGCCGGCTCCTTGCACTACTTCCGGGTGCACCCCGGGCAGTGGGCCGACCGGCTGGACCGGCTCGCCGCGCTCGGGCTGAACACCGTGGACACGTATGTGCCGTGGAACTTCCACGAGGGCACGCCGGGGGACGTCCGCTTCGACGGCCGGCGCGATGTCGCCCGCTTCCTGCGGCTGGCGCAGGAGCGGGGGCTGGACGCGATCGTGCGGCCCGGACCGTACATCTGTGCCGAGTGGGACAACGGCGGGCTGCCCGCCTGGCTGACCGGCAGGCCCGGCGTGCAGCTGCGGACCTCCGACCCGTCGTTCCTGGACGCGGTGGGCCGCTGGTTCGACCACGTCCTGCCGCGCATCGCGGAGTTGCAGGCCGGCCGTGGTGGGCCCGTCGTCGCGGTGCAGATCGAGAACGAGTACGGCAGTTACGGCGACGACGCGGCCTATGTGCGCTGGGTGCGCGACGCCTTGGTCGAGCGGGGGATCACCGAGCTGCTCTACACCGCCGACGGCCCGACCGCGCTGATGCAGGACGGGGGCAGCGTGCCAGGGGAGCTGGCGGCGGCCACGTTCGGTTCGCGGCCCGAGGAGGCGGCGGCGCTGCTGCGGGCGCGCCGGCCCGGCGAGCCGTTCCTGTGCGCGGAGTTCTGGAACGGCTGGTTCGACCACTGGGGCGAGAAGCACCACGTGCGCTCGGCCCGCAGCGCCGCCGAGGAAGTCGGCGCCATCCTCGACGCGGGCGGCTCGGTCAGCCTCTACATGGCGCACGGCGGCACCAACTTCGGTCTGTGGGCGGGCGCCAACCATGACGGCGGCCGGCTCCGACCGACCGTCACCAGCTACGACTCGGACGCGCCGATCGCCGAACACGGAGCGCTCACCGAGAAGTTCTTCGCACTGCGGGAGCGGCTGGCCGCCGTGCGCGGCTCCGGTCTGCCCCCGGTGCCCGCCGATCCGCCGGTGCTTGCGCCCCGCTCCCTTCCTGTGACGCACGGCGCCGCCCTGCTGGACGCGTTGCGCGCGACGGGCGAACCGGTGCGCGCCCCGGCGCCGCTCGGTTTCGAGCAGCTCGGTCAGTCGGCCGGTCTGGTGCTGTACGAGGCAGAACCGCTGCTGCCCGAGGGCCGCCACGAGGTGACGGTGACCGGACTGCACGACCGGGCCCAGGTGTTCGTCGACGGCGCACCCGTGGCCGTACTCGAGACGGAGTCCGCCTCGTTCACAGTGGACGGGGCCGGGGGGCGGGTCCGGCTGGCGCTGCTCGTGGAGAACCAGGGCCGGATCAACTACGGGCCGCTGCTCGGCCAGGGCAAGGGAATCCTCGGCGGGGTGCGGGTGGAGCGCCGGCTGGTGCACGGCTGGACCATGTACCGGCTGCCGCTGGACGAGTGGACCGCGCGGGACCTGGCGGTTGCCACGGCGGCGGCGCCGGCCGACGGACGGGCGGGACTCGCCACCGCGACCCTCACCGTCGGCGAGCCCGCCGACACCTTTCTGCGTCTGCCCGGTTTCGGCAAGGGGTTCGTCTGGGTCAACGAGACGCTGCTCGGGCGTTATTGGGACGTCGGCCCGCAGACCACCTACTACGTCCCGGGGCCGATGCTGCGGCCGGGTGAGAACACCCTGACGGTCCTGGAACTCGAACACCTCGGTGAGCGCATCGCCCTGGAGGACCGGCCGGACCTCGGTCCGCCCGAGGAGTACGTCGAGACCTTCGACTGACAAGGACGGCGGCGCACGCCGGGGCCGGGCAGGGAGCGGACGGCTTCCCTGCCCGGGCCCGGCTCGGACGGCGATCAGCCGGCGTCCGGGCCCGGCCGGCTCACGGGGCGATCGGCAGGCGGCGCTTGTGCTCCGTGATCCGGTAGCGGTGGACGATGGCGGCGAAGGCCTCCTCGCCGACCGGCTTGCCCTCGAGGAAGTCGTCGATGTCGTCGTAGGTGACGCCGAGGGCGTCCTCGTCGGGCCGGCCCGGGTTCAGCGTCTCCAGGTCGGCGGTCGGCGTCTTCCACACCAGCTCGGCGGGTGCGCCGAGGGCGTCCGCCAGCGCCCGCACGCGCCGCTTGGTGAGGCCGGTGAGCGGCACCACGTCGGCGGCGCCGTCGCCGTACTTGGTAAAGAAGCCGGAGACCGCCTCGGCCGCGTGGTCGGTGCCGACGACCAGGCCGTCGTGCGCGCCGGCCACCGCGTACTGGGCGATCATGCGCTGCCTGGCCTTGACGTTGCCGTGCACGAAGTCCTGGTGGTGGTCGTCGCGGAAGACCGTGTCACCGGCCAGCAGTGCCGCCAGGGCCGCGTCGCTCGCGGGCCGGATGTCGACGGTCAGCACGCGGTCGGGCCGGATGAACTCCAGCGCGCGCTGCGCGTCGTGCTCGTCGGCCTGGACGCCGTAGGGCAGCCGCATCGCGAAGAACATCGCGTCGTGCCCGGCCGCCCGGGCCCGCTCCACGGCGAGCTGGCACAGCCGGCCCGCGGTGGAGGAGTCCACGCCGCCGCTGATGCCCAGCACCAGGGCGCGCAGTCCGGTGGAGGTCAGCCGGTCGGCGAGGAACGCCACCCGGCGCTCGATCTCGCGCTGTGCGTCGAAGTCGGCGCTCACCTCCAGCTCGCGGGCGATCTCCTGCTGCACGGCCATGGACGCCGGGTCGGTCACGGTTGCTCCTTCGGTACGGGTCTGCTGGGTCTTCAGGGACGGGTACCCGGCAACGGCGGGGCACCCGTGACGGACATGACCAGGGAGTACAGGGCGGTGTCGGCGGCGATGAACAGGCGGTTGCGCTTGGCGCCGCCGAAGCGGATGTTGGCGACGACGTCAGGGACCAGGATGCGGCCGAGGAGGGTGCCGTCGGGGTCGTAGCAGTGCACGCCGCCGTCGAGGGCGGCGGCCCACAGGCGGCCGGCGTCGTCGAAGCGGATGTTGTCGAAGCTGCCGGCCTTGCACTCGGCGAAGACCTCGCCCTCGCCGAGGGTGCCGTCCTCGCGGACGTCGAAGACGCGGATGTGGTTGGCGCGGCTGTCGGAGACGTACAGCCGGCGCTCGTCGCGGGAGAAGACGAGCCCGTTGGGTCCGCTGAAGCCGTCGGCGACGAGCCGGACCTCGCCGGTGCCGGGGTCCACGCGGTAGACGTTGCAGGCGCCGATCTCGCTGTCGGCGCGGTGCCCCTCGTAGTCGGTGGTGATCCCGAAGTCGGGGTCGGAGAACCAGATCGAACCGTCGGACTTCACGGCGGCGTCGTTCGGGCTGTTGAGCCGCTTGCCCCGGAACCGCTCGGCGAGCACCGTGAGGGAACCGTCATGTTCGGTGCGGGTGACGCGGCGGTTGCCCTGCTCGCAGGTGATCAGGCGGCCCTCGCGGTCCAGGGTGTTGCCGTTGGGGTGGCCGGCGGGCGTTCGGAAGACGCCGACCGCGCCGGTGGTCTCGTCCCAGCGCAGCAGGCGGTCGTTGGGGATGTCGCTCCACAGCACGTACCGGCCGGCCGGCACGTAGAGCGGGCCCTCGGCCCAGCGGCAGCCGTCGTAGAGCTTCTCCAGCCGCGAGTCGCCCGCGTTACACCGGCCCGTACGGAACCGCTCGTCGAGTATCTCGTACAGCTGCGGTCGCTCACCGGGCATGCCGTCACCTCCACCGTACCTGCGGACATCGCTCAGACGATACGTCACGGCGCGCGCCCGGCGCGGTCCTGGGCCGGGCCTCCCGCGCTGGTCAGCCCAGTGGAACGGGCGGGCCGGTGACGCCTCGCGCCGGTACCGGGCGTCTCCGCGTCGCGGGGACGCTCCGCCCCGCCAATCCCCTTGCTCCGTCCGGCACGGGCTTCTAGCCTGACTTTGTGCCGCAAATAAACAAAACCCGTTCGCACAACGCCGTGCCGGGTCACCAGCCCCCACTCGGCCGACTCCGTGCCGTCCTGACCGCCTTCTTCGCCCTCGACGGCTTCGTCTTCGCCGGCTGGGTGGTGCGCATCCCCGCCATCAAGCACCAGACCGGCGCCTCCGCGAGCGGCCTCGGCCTCGCGCTCCTCGGTGTCTCCGCCGGGGCGGTGATCACCATGACGCTCACCGGCCGGCTGTGCCGCCGTTACGGCAGCCACCGGGTGACCATCATCTGCGCCGTCCTGCTCTCCCTCAGCGTGGCCCTGCCCCCGCTCACCCACTCTGCGCCGACGCTGGGGGCGGTCCTCCTCGTCTTCGGCGCGGCCTACGGCGGCATCAACGTGGCCTTCAACAGTGCGGCGGTCGACCTGATCGCGGTGATGCGGCGGCCGATCATGCCGAGCTTCCACGCGGCCTTCAGCCTGGGCGGCATGGTCGGCGCCGGGCTGGGCGGCCTGGTGGCGGGACGGTTCACGCCGACCCAGCACCTCCTCGGCCTGACGGTCATCGGGCTGGTCATGACGGCCGTGGCGGGCCGGCCGTTGCTCCGGTGCGGCCTGGTGCCGCAGGCAATGGCGGACGGGGAGGCCGCGGCGCCCGGTGAGACGGCGGGGCAGGCGCCGGGGCGGCGTCCTGACCGGCGCACCCGGGGGCTGGTCGTCGTCTTCGGGCTGATCGCGCTGTGCACCGCCTACGGCGAGGGCGCGATGGCGGACTGGGGCGCCCTGCACCTCGAGCAGGACCTCGGCACCTCGGCCGCCTTGGCCGCGGCCGGCTACTCCTGCTTCGCGCTGGCGATGACGCTCGGCCGGCTCACCGGGACGACCCTGCTGGAACGGCTCGGCCGCACCCGCACCGTCGTCGCGGGCGGCGCGATCGCCTCCGCCGGGATGTTCCTCGCCTCGCTCGCGCCGTCCGCCTGGGCCGCCCTGCTGGGCTTCGCCGTGACGGGGCTCGGCCTCGCCAACCTCTTCCCGGTCGCGGTGGAACGGGCGGGCGCGCTCGCCGGCCCGAGCGGCGTCGCCGTCGCCTCCACCCTCGGGTACGGCGGCATGCTGCTCGGCCCGCCCGCGATCGGTTTCATGGCCGACTGGTTCTCCCTGCCCGTGGCCCTGACGAGCGTGGCGGTCCTGGCGGCGATCGCGGCGGCGGTCGGCTTCGCGACGCGCGGATCGGCGGTCCGCTGACCCGGAGGGGTCGATGGGGCGGCGGGGTCACACGACGGCGGGGCGGCGGGCCCGTGGGGGCGGTCGGCTTCGCGACGCGCGAGACAGCGGACCGCTGACCCGGCGGGCCGACAAAGCGGGGCGGCGCTCCCCTGGTCGGGTGGCAGCGCCGCCCCGGCCCGCCTAGCCGCCCACCAACGCGGCCACCAGGCGCTCCATCGGCGCCCGTGGGTCCGGGGCGCCCGGCCAGCTGGTCATCAGCAGGTGGTGGGCGGTGCCGACGACGGCGAGGGCCGCCGTGGCCGGGTCGACGGTGTCCGCCACCCTGCCGAGCCGCTGCTCGGCCTCCAGGTAACCGGTGATGGCCTGCTGGATCGCCGTGAAGCCGGGCGCCCCGCCCTCCAGCGCCTGGCGGATGCGCAGCGCGGCGGCGGGGCGGGTCATGGCAAGGCCGGAGATGGCCGGGCCGCCGGAGTCGAACAGGGCGAGGGCGACGGCGTCGAGGTTCTCCGCCACCGTGCGCTGCCCGACGCGCCCGGACAGGGCCTCGGCCCGCGCCGCCGTACGCGCGAAGCGGTCGAGGCACAGCTCGGCCACGAACTCGTCCAGGCCGGCGAAGTGCGCGTGCAGCAGGCCCTTGGCGCAGCCCGCCTCGGTGGTGACGGCCCGGCTGGTGAGCGCGCCCGGCCCGTCCCTCTCCACGACCCGCTCCGCCGCTGCGAACAGCCGCTCGCGCACGTCCGGCGTCGCCACTCCACGCGGTGACATGAACCCCTCTTCCGTCGCGCCGCTGCGCCCTCCCGGGCGCAACGCCTCGGATCGTAACCGGCATTGCCAGTTTGGGCGGTTGCCCATATTCTTTGGGCGTACGCCCATTCTCCGCCCTCGAGCACAGGAGGCACCATGCCGGACGTCGTCAACACCGAGCAGGCGCAGGCGTGGAACGGCCCGGAAGGCGACCACTGGGCCCGCCACCAGGACCGCTGGAACGCCGTGAACCAGGACTTCAACGAGCCGCTCCTCGACGCCGCCGGGATCACCGGTGCCCACCGGGTCCTCGACCTCGGCTGCGGCTCCGGGCAGACCACGCGGCTCGCCGCACTCCGGGCACCGCGCGGGCACGCGGTGGGCCTCGACCTGTCCGGCCCGATGCTGGCCGCCGCACGGGACCGGGCGGAACGGGAGGGCATCGCCAACCTCTCCTTCGTCCAGGGCGACGCGCAGGTGCACCCCTTCGAGGCGGACTCGTACGACGCGGCGATCAGCCGCTACGGGGTGATGTTCTTCGCCGACCCCACCGCCGCCTTCGGCAACGTGGGCCGTGCCCTGCGCCCCGGCGGGCGGCTCGCGTTCGTCTGCCCGGCCGAGGCCTCGCTCAACGACTGGGTGATGGCGATCGCGTCACTGCGCGGCCTCCTGCCCGTCGGGGACTTCGGGGCGCCGGGGCTTCCCGGCATGTTCTCGCTGGCCGCACCGGACCGCATCCGCGCCGTCCTCACCACGGCCGGCTTCACCGATGTCGGCGTCCAGCAGGTGCAGGCCGACGGAACGTGGGGGGCCGACGCCGAGGACGCGGCGGCTTTCCTGCTGGGTACCGGCCCCGGCCGCCACCTGCTGGAGCAGGCCGACGCGACCGCCCGGGCCCGCGCCCACAGCACGCTCACCGCCCATCTGCGCCACCACGAGGCGGCGGACGGCACGGTCCGGCTGCGCAGCACGTCCTGGCTGGTCACGGCGGACCGCCCGGCCGGCTGAGCGGTCCCGCGACGGAAGCGGTCTCCCGGGGGCCTCCGGTCGCTACGATCGCGGCAGCACAAGGGGGTGGGACGACGTGGCGGCCAGACCGAGGATCAAAGACGTGGCGGAGTACGCGGGCGTCTCCCCCAAGACGGTGTCCAACGTGATCAACGACTTCGAGCACGTCTCCGCGCACACCCGCGCCGCCGTCCAGAAGGCGATCCGGGCACTGGGCTACCGCGTCAACCTCGCCGGACGCCGGCTGCGCCAGGGCCGTACGGGCATGATCACCCTCGCGGTGCCCGAGCTGGACGTGGCGTACTTCGCCGAGCTGGCCAAGCAGGTGATGGCGGAGGCGGAGCGGCGCGGGCGCACTGCTGCTGCACCAGACCGGCGGTGTGCGGGAGCGGGAGCTGGCGGCGCTGCACGGCTTCGACGCGCAGTTCTCCGACGGTGTGATCCTCAGCCCGCTCTCCCTGCTCCCCCGCGACCTCGCCACCCGGGACCCGCGGCTTCCGGTGGTGCTGCTCGGTGAGCGGTCCGCCGAGGGCGGCGGCGACCACGTCGGCATCGACAACGTACGGGCGGCGCGGGAGGCCGCCGCCCATCTGCTCGCGCGGGGCCGGCGCCGGATCGCCGTCGTCGGCGGGACCGTGCGCGGCCCGCAGGGCACCGGCCGGTTGCGCACCGACTGCTACCGCCAGGCGCTGCGGGCTGCGGGGGTGCGGTTCGACGCGGACCTGGTGGTGCCGGTGGACGCCTCCCTCTGGCAGGACGGCGCGCGGGCGGCGGCCGCGCTGATGGACCGCGATCCGCGGCCCGACGCCCTGCTCTGCCTCAACGACCACCTCGCCCTCGGCGCGTTGCGCGCGCTGCACGAGCGGGGACGGAGCGTGCCGGACGAGGTGGACGTGGTCGGCTTCGACGACATCGAGGCCTCCCGTTTCAGCGTGCCGAGTCTGACCACGGTGGCCCCCGACAAACAGGGCATCGCCCGGGCCGCGGTGTCCCTGCTCGTGGAGCGCATCGACGCACCGGACACGGTGACCGCACGGGACGAGGTGGTGGGGCACCGGCTCATCGTGCGGGAGAGCACGGGCGGTCGTGACACATCGGATGCAACCTTCACCGGCTTATAGGTGTCTCAAGGAACAGAGACGCGATTTGCGGCTTTCACGGCCATCGGCCCGCATCCTTCACCGGGCCGTCGACACACATCCCACGGAGGTGTCGTGCCATGCCACTCTCCCTCTCCCTCCCCCGCAAGCTGGCCGCCGCCGGCCTCGCGGCCGCGGTCGTCGCCGGCGGAGCCGCCGCCGCTGCCGTGGCCGCGCAGCCGGCGAGCGCCGCGGTGCCCACGTGCGCCGCGAGCAACCTGTACCTCTCCATGGGGCGCCAGGACCACGGCGCCGGCCAGCTGTACTGGCCCCTACGGTTCACCAACACCGGCACCGGCTCCTGCGCGCTGCGCGGGTACCCCGGCGTGAGCGTGCTGGACGTCGCCCACCGGCAGACCGGTCCGGCGGCCACACGCACCGGGCAGTCGGTCGCCACGGTGACGCTGCGCCCGGCGCAGACGGTCAGCGCCGTGATCCACACGACCAACGGCCCGATCGGCGGCCCGTGCCGGCCCACCGGCACGTATCTGCGGGTCTATCCGCCCGGCTCGCGCCAGGCCCTCCTGGTTCCCGCGTCGCTCCGCGTCTGCTCGAACGTCTTCACCGTCACACCGATATCGCGCTGACCGCGGTCCACGGTCCGCGAGCCACAGTGCGCAGTGCGCAGTGCGCGGGACAATGTCCCCATGGCGCCCGAGACGAGCGGCCCCGTGGACGAGGCCCTGCACACGGCCCCCGCAGCCCCGCTGCGCGGCCTGGTGGGCTGGTACTCGGGCTACCGTCAGCGCGGCGTCCCGCACGGCCGGCACCTCGGGCTGCCGTCGCCGTGGCTGACCCTGATCCTCACCCTCGACGAGCCGCTCAGCATCGCCGCGCACCCCGACCCGCGGGCGCCCGGCGGTGACTACCCGACGCTGCTGGGCGGACTGCACCTGGCGCCCGCGCACATCGCCGTGCCCGGCCGCCAGTCCGGCGTCCAGGTGGCGCTCAGCCCTCTCGGGGCCCGGCTGCTGCTGGGGCTGCCGGCGGGCGAGCTGGCCGGTACGGACGTGCCCGCCGGCGACGTGCTGGGCGCCGAGGTGGCCGAGGTGCACGAACGGCTGCGCTCGGCCGCCGACTGGCCGGCCCGCTTCGCCGCCGTCGACGGCTGGCTGCTGCGCCGTCTGGCCCGGCACACGGCCCCGGCGGCCGAGGTCGCGCCCGAGGTCGTCCAGGCGTGGCGGCGGCTGCTCGCGGACGGCGGCCGGGTACGGATCGACGCGCTCGCCGCCGAGGTCGGCTGGAGCGACCGGCATCTGCGCACCCGTTTCCGCCAGGAGATCGGCCTGACGCCGAAGGCGGCGGCCCGCGTCGTCCGCTTCGACCGGGCCAGGCGCCGGCTCGCCGCCCGAGGGCACCGGCCCGGCCTCGCCGGCCTGGCCGCCGACCTGGGCTATGCGGACCAGTCGCACCTGGACCGCGAGTTCACCGCGCTGGCGTCCTGCGCCCCGAGCGTGTGGCTCGCCAGGGAGTTCCGAAACATCCAAGCCGGGCACAGCCCGCCCGCCTGATCCTGACGGTGTCACCCGATCCTCACCGAAGGGAACCACCGCCATGAGCACGAACCCGCAGACCACGACCGCCCCGGCCGGTACCTCACCGCGCCCGCCCGCGCCGCAGGTCTGGCCGACCCTGCGCGCCCGGGACGCGCGCGCCCTCATCCGCTTCCTGGTGGACGCCTTCGGCTTCCGGGAGACCGTCGTGTACGACAGCGACGGGGACGACGACCTGGTGCAGCACGCGGAGCTGGCCTGGCCGGAGGGCGGCGGCGTCATGCTGGGCTCGCTGCGTCCGGACGCGAAGCAGGACGCGTGGCGTTTCCAGCCGGGCTCGTTCGGCGCGTACGTCGTCACGGCCGACCCGGACGCGGTGTACGCGCGCGCCACGGCGGCCGGCGCCGAAATCGTCTCCGAGCCGCACGTCACCGACTACGGCTCCCGCGACTTCGCCGCCCGCGACCCCGAGGGCAACCTGTGGAACTTCGGCACGTATCCCGGCGAACCGCACTGACCCGCCCCACCACGGCCGGCAGGGCGCCGGCAGCACACCGGTGAAGCGTCCGCCGTTCGGCCGGCCCTGCCCTCGAGCCCGCTCCATCCGGCACACTCACTCCCATGCAGACAGCCGAGTTCGTTGACATCCTGCGCCGTGAGGGCGCCCTGCTGGCCGCGTCCGCCGAGGAGGCGGGGCCGGAGGCGAAGGTGCCGACCTGCCCCGACTGGCAGGTGCGGGACCTGCTGCGGCACACCGGCGCCGTACACCGCTGGGCGGCCCGCTTCGTCGCCGAGGGCATCACCGAGCCGCGGCCCATCGACACCGAGCCGGAGCTGGACGGCGGGGAGCTGCTGCGCTGGTACCGGGACAGCCACCGCAACCTGGTCGACACCCTGGCGGCCGCCCCGGCGGACGCGCCGGCCTGGACGTTCCTTCCCGTGCCCGTCGCCTCCGCGCTGACCTTCTGGGCCCGCCGGCAGGCGCACGAGACGGCGATCCACCGCTATGACGCCGAGTCCGCGCGCGGCGGCACGCCCACCCCGATCGGCACCCGCTTCGCGGCGGACGGCATCGACGAGCTGCTGCGCGGCTTCCACGCCCGGCCGAAGAGCCGCGTGCGGACCGAGGAGCCGCGGGTCCTGCGCGTGCGCGCGACGGACACGGACGACGCGGTGTGGACCGTACGGCTGTCGGCGGAGCCGCCCGTGGCCGTGCGCGGTGACTCCGGCGAGGCGGAGACCGAACTGGCCGGTGGGGCCGAGCAGTTGTACCTGGCGCTGTGGAACCGCGTCCCGGTGCCGTCCGTGACGGGTGACCCCGCACTGGCGAACCTGTGGCGGGAGAAGTCGGCGATCATCTGATCCCGGGGCCGGCGGTCGGCCGGGGTCTTCTCAGCCGTCCGCCAGCATCCTCGTCAGCACCGCGCGCTGCACCGGCCGCACCTCGCCGTGCAGCGCGCGGCCCTGGTCGGTGAGGGCGACGCGCACGCCCCGCCGGTCCTCCGCGCACAGTGCGCGGTCCACCAGGCCATCCTTCTCCAGCCGGGCGATGAGCCGGGACAGTGCGCTCTGGCTGAGGTGGACCCGGTCGGCGATCTCCTGGACGCGCCAGGCCGGGGAACCGTCCGCGGGCGTGCCCTCCGCGAGGACGTCGAGCACCTCGAAGTCGCTTGCGCACAGGCCGTGCCCGCCGAGTGCCCGGTCCAGTTCGCACTGGGTGCGGGCGTGCAGCGCGAGGATGTCCCGCCACTGGTCCACGAGCGCCTGTTCGGCCTTCTTCGCCGCCATGTCGGCACCGTAGCAGAGAAGCGATTTCATTGCACCATCATTAAATGCGCTTGCATTGAATGCACACGCATGGAAGAGTCCGGGCCATGACCTCTCCGCTCATCCCCTCGGCGTCCGCGTCCGCGACGGTGCGCTGGACCCCCCGGCTGTGGGGCACCCTGCTGGTGCTCTGCGCCGCGATGTTCCTCGACGCGCTCGACGTGTCGATGGTCGGTGTGGCCCTGCCGTCCATCGGCGCCGACCTGCACCTGTCCACTTCGACCCTGCAGTGGATCGTCAGCGGCTACATCCTCGGCTACGGCGGTCTGCTCCTGCTCGGCGGACGCACCGCCGACCTGCTGGGCCGGCGTCAGGTGTTCCTGGTCGCGCTCGGCGTGTTCGCGCTCGCCTCACTGCTGGGCGGCCTCGTCGACTCCGGTCCGCTGCTGATCGCCAGCCGCTTCATCAAGGGCCTGAGCGCCGCCTTCACCGCACCCGCCGGCCTGTCGATCATCACGACCACGTTCCCCGAGGGTCCGCTGCGCAACCGCGCCCTGTCCATCTACACCACGTGCGCGGCCACCGGCTTCTCCATGGGCCTGGTGCTGTCCGGGCTGCTCACCGAGGCCAGCTGGCGCCTGACCATGCTGCTGCCCGCACCCATCGCCCTGATCGCCCTGCTGGCCGGCCTGAAGCTGCTGCCGCGCAGCGCCCGCGAGGAGAACCACAACGGCTACGACATCCCCGGCGCCGTCCTCGGCACCGCCTCGATGCTGCTGCTGGTCTTCACCGTCGTCCAGGCCCCCCAGGCCGGCTGGGCGTCGGCGCGCACCCTGCTGTCGTTCCTCGCCGTGGCGGTCCTGCTGACCGCGTTCGTCCTGGTCGAGCGGCGCTCGGCGGGTCCGCTGGTGCGGCTCGGGGTGCTGCGCTCCGGCAACCAGGTGCGCGCCCAGCTCGGCGCGGTGGCCTTCTTCGGCTCCTACGTCGGCTTCCAGTTCCTGACCACGCTCTACATGCAGTCCCTGCTCGGCTGGTCCGCGCTGCACACCGCGCTGGCCTTCCTGCCGGCCGGCGCGCTGGTGGCGGTGTCCTCGACCAAGGTCGGCTCGATCGTCGACCGGTTCGGCACGCGGCGGCTCATCCCGGCGGGCTTCGCGCTGATGGCCGCCGGCTACGCCCTGTTCCTGAACGTCGACCTGGACCCGGTGTACGCGGCGGCGATCCTGCCGTCGATGCTGCTGATCGGCGCCGCGTGCGCGCTGGTCTTCCCCTCGCTCAACATCCAGGCCACCAACGGCGTCGAGGACCACGAGCAGGGCATGGTCTCCGGGCTGCTGAACACCTCGGTGCAGGTGGGCGGGGCGATCTTCCTGGCCGTGGTGACGGCCGTGGTCACCGCGAACGCCCCGGCCCACGCCACCCCGCAGGCCGTCCTGGACAGCTACCGGCCCGGGTTCGTGGTGGCGACGGGCATCGCCCTCGCCGGACTCCTGATCAGCCTGACCGGCGTGGGTAAGCGGCGCCCGCAGCACTCGGTCGTGGTCGCACGGTCCACCGTGACGGAGGCGAAGACGGACCGCGTCCCGGTCCGTGACTGAGGGGACTTCGCCTCCAAGGGTGCCCGGCGGGTTGCTTGCCCGCCGGGCACCCGGCTGTTTGACTCGCCGTGTGGAGTACTACGGGGGACGGCGTACCAGGGCCGAGCAGGACGCGGCGACGGTGGAGATCGGGTACGCGCTGTGCAGCGCGGCGTTCGCGGCGGCCGTCGTTTTCGGGGCGATCGCCGGTCCGGCGCTGCTGTTCGACCTGCCGAGGACGGCCGAGCTGCTGCTGGTCAAGGCCGGGGAGATCGTCGCGCCGGTGCTGTTCTTCGCGCGCGTCGTCAGCGTGCTGCTGCGGTTCCGGCATCCCGGCGGCCGGTCTCAGCCCAGCCAGCCCGGCCGGACCAACCCCGACTCATAGGCCTGCACGACGAGTTGGGCCCGGTCGCGGGCGCCCAGCTTCACCATCGTGCGGCTGACATGGGTCTTCGCGGTGAGCGGGCTGACCACCAGGCGCCGGGCGATCTCCTCGTTGGACAGGCCGAGCCCGACCAGGGCGAGCACCTCCCGCTCCCGCTCGGTGAGCCGGGACAGTGTCTTCACGGCCGCCGGTGCCTTGGACCGGGCGGCGAACTCGGCGATCAGCCGCCGCGTCACCCCCGGTGACAACAGCGCGTCACCGGCCACCACCGCCCGTACCGCGCGCAGGAGTTCCTCCGGCTCGGTGTCCTTGACCAGGAAGCCGGAGGCGCCCGCGCGCAACGCCTCGAAGACGTACTCGTCGAGTTCGAAGGTGGTCAGCATGACCACCTTCACCTCCGCAAGCCGCTCGTCGTCCGTGATGCGGCGGGTGGCGGCCAGGCCGTCCAGCAGGGGCATGCGGATGTCCATCAGTACGACATCCGGCCGCAGTTCGGCGACCGCGCGCACCGCCTGCTCGCCGTCGGCGGCCTCCCCGGCCACCTCGATGTCCGGCTGGGCGTCGAGCAACGCCCGGAACCCCGCGCGGACCAGCGACTGGTCGTCGGCGAGCAGTACCCGGATCACCGGTCCTCCTTGCTGTTCAAGGGCAGTTCGGCCAGCACCCGCCAGCCGCCGTCGGGGCGCGGACCCGCCTCGATCGTGCCACCCAGCGCGGCCGCCCGCTCCCGCATTCCGGCCAGCCCGTTGCCGCTGCCGCCCGCGTCCGCGCCGGACGCCGGTCCGTCGTCGTCGATCCGCAGCCGCAGCGCACGTCCGCTGTGGTCCAGCCGCACGCGCGCGTGCCGCGACTGCGAGTGCCGTACGACGTTGGTGAGGGCCTCCTGGACGATGCGGAACGCGGCGAGATCGGCGCCCGGGGCGAGCGGCGGGGCCGTGCCCTCGACGTCGACGGCGAGGCCGGCGCTCGCCGCCTGCTCCACCAGTTCCGGCAGCCGGTCCAGGCCCGGCGAGGGAGATCGCGGCGCGGCGCCGGGTGCGCGCAGGGTGTCGAGGACCTGGCGCACCTCGCCGAGCGCCTCCTTGCTCTTGGCCTTGATGGTGGTGAGGGCCTGGCGGGCCTGCTCCGGGTCGGAGTCCAGCAGGGCCAGGCCGACACCGGCCTGCACATTGATCACGGAGACGCTGTGCGCGAGGACGTCGTGCAGTTCGCGGGCTATGCGCAGCCGCTCCTCGTCGGCGCGCCGCTTCGCGGCCTGCGCCCGCTCGGCGCGCTCGCGCGCCCACTGCTCGCGTCGGGCCCGGGCCAGCTCGGCGACGGCGGCGATCGCCACCACCCAGGTGGCGACGACGAGTTCCTGCCCCCAGGGTGCGGCCGTGTCCCCGGACGGCGGCAGCCAGCGGTAGAGCCAGTGCGCGATCACCACATGACCGGCCCACAGCATCCCGACGGCCGACCAGGCGGCCCACCGGCGCCCGGCCAGGATCGCGTTGAAGCAGGCCACGGCGACGGTGAGGAACACCGGGCCGTACGGATAACCGGCCCCCAGGTAGACCATGGTGGCCGCGGACGTGCCGAAGACGACCGCCGCCGGGTACCGCTTGCGCCACAGCAGCAGCCCGGCTGCGACGACGAGCAGGACGCGCGCGAACGTGTCGAGCGGGGCCCGTGCGCCGTGCTGCTGGTGCGCGGCGAAGTGCGAGCCGGCCAGCACGACGGCCGTGACGATCAGAGTCGACGGCCAGGGCCAGTGCGCGCGGTGGTCCGTCTCGTCCCTCCGGCCCGCCCACGGCGGCCCCTGGCGCCACCACTGCGGCGGGCCGCCGCGCACACGCTCTCGCTCCATGCCGTCACGCTAGACGCCCCGCGCGCCGCGAGGCGTCAGCCGGGCGAGGTGATCACACGTACTCCCCGGGAAGTACGCCGCCGGACAGCGCGCGAGGTGCGGGGCGGTCATCCTGGTAGCGGGGCCGGCGCGCGGTGAGGCGGGTGCAGGATGACGATCGACGTGACGGTGCGGCGCACGATCCCTGTGCCGGCCGAGGAGGTGGCCGCGTACGCCATGGACTGGCGCAACGACAGCCGCTGGACTCAGGGCATCCGGCGGGCCGAGCTGACCCGGCCGGCGGACACGGGCGGCTTCGGAACGGGCGCCGAGGTCACGCGCACGGCGTACTTCCTGAGGCGGCGCATCGACTATGTGCTGCGCGTGGCCGCGTACGAGCCGCCCCGGTTGCTGGACATGGTCTCCGTGGCCGGGCCCATGCCGATGCACGTGACGTACACCTTCGCGCCCGACCCGCGCGGCACGCTGGCTGCCATCCGCGTGCGCGGCGGTCCGGGCGGTCTCTTCCGTCCGGCGGCGCCCCTGCTGGCCCGGCAGGTCCGCTCCTCCCTCACCAGGGACCTGCGGGACCTCGAACGGCGGCTGACCGAGCGGGACGGAGGCGTGTGATGGCGTACGACGAAGGGCTCGCCGAGCGGGTCCGGGCTCTGCTGCACGGTGCGCCGGAGCTCGCCGAGAAGCGCATGTTCGGCGGGCTCGCCTTCCTGCTGGGCGGCAACATGGCGGTCGCGGTGACCGGGGACGACCTGCTGGTGCGGGTGGCGCCGGACGGCACCGAGGCCGCGCTGGCCCGGCCGGGGGCGCGCGTTTTCGACATGTCCGGCCGTCCCATGCGCGGCTGGGTGGTGGTGGCCGGCCCCTCCGTGGCCGAGGACGACGCGCTCACCATGTGGGTCACCGAGGGGCGCATCTTCGCGGCGGGCCTGCCGCCGAAGTGAGGGCTTCGCCGACGGGCAGGCGGGAGCGGTCCGGCCGGCACTACCCCGCCGCCATCGCCTCCCGCATCGCCCGAGCCGTCGCCGTTGGGTCGTAGGCCTCGGGGACGCCCGGGACGAAGATGATGTCGCCCTCGATGTGGCGGGAGCGCAGGGGGGCGATCTCCCGGTAGGCGGGCGAGTCCCACCAGGACCGGGCCTCGTCCAGGCCGGGGAAGGCGATCACCACCACGTGCCCCGGCCAGCTGCCTTCCTTCACCTCGTGCTGTGCCGCGTGGACGAGGAAGCGCCCGCCGTACGGCGCGAACGTGGCGCCGATGCGCTCGATGTACTCGGCGATCTCCAGGTGCGGCGCGGCCTCCCGTAGATGGCCGATCACGTAGGCGGTCATGGGGTCCTCCGATCTCCTCGGGCTGCTGACACCCACGATCGTGGCAGCAGCCCGCCCCGGGGTCGATGACCTCTCAGGTAAGCGGCAGGCCGACGCCCTCCGCCAGCCGGAGCGCCGCGTGCCGGAAGAACTCCTCGCGGCCCTCCACCACCCGGTTGAACTGGCCGAACAGCTCGAAGTTCACCAGTCCGAACAGCTGCGCCCAGGCCGCCACCAGGGCGGTCACCGTCTCCGGGGGGAGGTCGGGGGCGAGGTCGGCGGCCATCCGGGCGGCCTCGTCCCGCAGGGCTGCCGGCACAGGGGGCTCGGTCAGCACGCCCGCGCGGTGGGCGTCGCCGACGATTGCGAAGCACAGGCGGCCGACGCGGGCGGCGGGCGGCACGGTCGTCATCGGCGCGCTGTAGCCCGGCACGGGTGAGCCGTAGATGAGGGCGTACTCGTGCGGATGCGCCAGCGCCCAGTGGCGTACGGCCTCGCAGACCTCCGTCCAGCGCCGGGCGGGCGGGGCGTCGGCGACCGCCGCGGCGGCGGACTCCGCGGCCTCGCCGAGGGAGTCGTAGGCGTCGATGATGAGCGCGGTCAGCAGGTCGTCGCGGCTGGGGAAGTAGCGGTAGAGGGCGGAGGAGACCATGCCGAGGGCCCGGGCGACCGCTCGCAGCGAGAGCTTGGCGGCCCCCTCCTCGGCCAGCTGTCTGCGCGCCTCGTCCTTGATGGCGGCGGTGATCTCGATCCTGGCCCGGGCCCGGGCGCCCCGCGCGATGTCCCTGCTCATGGCAACCAGTCTGCCATGAGGAGAGAGCAGCGCACACGAATGTGAGCGCCGCTCTTGCTTTGGATCGCCGAACACGCGAGACTGACGGCGAGCGAGAGCACCGCTCTCGGTTTTGGCCCCTGGAGGCAGCCATGTCCGCACACGTCCGCAAGCCCGGCTGGTTCACCGTCAACGTCCTCAACCGCGCCGTCGCGTGGCTGACGCGCCGCGGCGTCAGCGTCTGGGGCTCGCGGGTGCTCGCCGTCCGCGGCCGCAAGAGCGGGCAGTGGCGCACCACCCCGGTCAATCTGCTGACCATCGCCGGCGCGCAGTACCTCGTCGCCCCACGCGGGCACGTGCAGTGGACGCACAACATGCGTGCGGCCGGCGGGGGCGAACTGCGGCTCGGCAAGCAGGTGGACGAGTTCACCGCGACCGAGGTCGCCGACGACGACAAGGCACCGATCCTGCGCGCCTACCTCAAGCGCTGGAAGGCCGAGGTCGGCGTCTTCTTCAACGGGGTGGGCCCGGACTCCCCCGAGTCCGAGCTGCGCCGGATCGCCCCCGACCACCCCGTCTTCCGCGTGACCGTCAGGAAGTGACGGCCATCATCGTCAGGACGACCGCCGTCACCGTCAGGAACTGACCGCCACCCCCGTCAGGCGCCGGCCTCGCCCTGCGCGGCCCGGCGTCGGTCCAGTGCGCTCAGCGCACGCTGGGCGGCCGGGCGAGTGCGGACCATCTCGCCCAGGGACGTCGAGCCGCGGGTGATGTCCGTGAACGCCCGCCAGGCCGGGCGCAGGCCGGTCAGGGCCGCGTGGAAGAGGCCGGGGCGCCGCTCGAAGGCGGACAGAAGCCGCTTGCCCACGGCCATCTCGACGCCCAGCCCGGCCTTGACGGCGAACGCGTAGTTCAGGGCCTGACGCCGGGTGTCCACCGCGTCGTGCGCCTCGGCGATCCGCACCGCCCACTCCCCCGCGAGCCGGCCCGAGCGCAGCGCGAACGAGATGCCCTCACGGGTCCACGGCTCCAGCAGTCCGGCCGCGTCCCCGCACACCAGCACCCGCCCGCGCGAGAGCGGCGAGTCGGCGGCGCGGCAGCGGGTGAGATGCCCGGAGGAGATGCTCGGCTCGAAACCGGCGAGGCCCAGCCGCCCGATGAAGTCCTCCAGATAGCGCTTGGTCGCGGCGCCCTCGCCGCGCGCCGAGATCACCCCGACCGTCAGCGTGTCGCCCTTCGGGAACACCCAGCCGTAACTGCCGGGCAGCGGACCCCAGTCGATCAGCACCCGGCCCTTCCAGTCCTCGGCGACGGTGTCCGGCACCGGGATCTCCGCCTCCAGGCCCAGGTCGACCTGGTCGACCTTGACGCCCACATGTGCCCCTATCCGGCCGGCGCTGCCGTCGGCGCCGACCACCGCGCGCGCCAGCAGCGTCTCGCCGCCCTGGAGAACGACGGCGACCGTGCGCCGGTCGGGGACGGCCGCGCCGTGCTGCTCGACCCGCTGCACGGTGGCACCGGTGCGCAGCTCGGCGCCCGCCTTCTGCGCGTGCTCGACGAGCTGCTGGTCGAACTCGGGCCGGTTGATCAGCCCGAACAGCATCTGCCGGGAGCGCCGGGTGCGGGTGAAACGACCCCCCAGCGAGAACGTCACCGCGTGCACACGGTCCTTCAGCGGCAGCTCGAAACCGGGCGGCAGCGCGTCGCGCGAGGGGCCGATGATGCCACCGCCGCAGGTCTTGTAACGCGGCAGTTCCGCCTTCTCCAGCAGGAGCACCCGCCGCCCCGCGACCGCGGCGGCGTAGGCGGCCGAGGCCCCCGCGGGTCCCGCGCCCACCACGACGACGTCCCACACCTGCCGCCCGTCGTCCGCCGAAGAGTTCTCGCTGCTCACGATGGTCTACCGCTCCCGATCACGCCGCTGCCGCTGCTGCCACAGGCATCCTACGGCGGAGATCGGCAGGGCCCGCTGTGGGAGGATCGGCAGCACTCACCTGTACAACGTCGCACCCACGAGGAGCGTGCCCATGTCGTCGCATCCGGTCGCCGAGACCGTCGCCGCGCTGATGCCCCGGGCCAAGGCGGAACTCGCCGAGCTGGTGGCCTTCAAGTCGGTGGCGGACTTCGCGCAGTTCCCGAAGAGCGAGAGCGAGCAGGCCGCCCGCTGGGTCGCCGACGCGCTCACCGCCGAGGGCTTCACGGACGTGGCGCTGCTGGACACCCCGGACGGCACGCAGTCGGTGTACGGCTACCTGCCCGGCCCCGAGGGCGCGAAGACCGTGCTGCTGTACGCGCACTACGACGTGCAGCCCCCGCTGGACGAGGCCGGCTGGGCCACCCCGCCCTTCGAGCTGTCCGAGCGCGACGGCCGCTGGTACGGCCGCGGCACCGCCGACTGCAAGGGCGGCGTCATCATGCATCTGCTGGCGCTGCGCGCGCTGAAGGCGAACGGCGGCATACCCGTCCACATCAAGGTGATCGCCGAGGGCTCCGAGGAGCAGGGCACGGGCGGCCTGGAGCGCTACGCCGAGCAGCACCCGGAGCTGCTGCGGGCGGACTCGGTCGTCATCGGCGACGCCGGCAACTTCCGCGTCGGCCTGCCGACGGTCACCACCACCCTGCGCGGCATGATCCTGCTTCGCGTCCAGGTCGACACGCTGGCGGGCAATCTGCACTCCGGCCAGTTCGGCGGCGCCGCCCCGGACGCGCTGGCCGCGCTGATCCGGGTCCTGGACTCGCTGCGTGCCGAGGACGGCTCCACCACGGTCGACGGGCTGGCCGGCGACGCCGTCTGGGAGGGCCTGGAGTACGAGGAAGAGCAGTTCCGCAAGGACGCCAAGGTGCTCGACGGCGTCGAGCTGATCGGCTCGGGCACGGTCGCCGACCGCATCTGGGCCCGCCCCGCCGTCACCGTGCTCGGCATCGACTGCCCGCCGGTGGTCGGCGCCACGCCGTCCGTGCAGTCGAGCGCCCGCGCCCTGATCAACCTGCGGGTGCCGCCGGGCGTGGACACCACCGAGGCGACCAAGCTGCTCCAGGCCCACGTCGAGGCGCACACCCCGTGGGGCGCCCGGGTCGCCCTCGAGCAGGTCGGCCAGGGCCAGGCCTTCCGCGCCGACACCGCCGGCCCCGCCTACCGGGCGATGGCCGACGCGATGGCGGTGGCCTACCCGGGCCAGGAGATGAGTCACGCCGGTCAGGGCGGCTCCATCCCGCTGTGCAACACCCTCGCCGCGCTCTATCCGCAGGCGGAGATCCTGCTGATCGGACTGAGCGAGCCCGAGGCGCAGATCCACGCAGTCAACGAGAGCGTGTCACCCGAGGAGCTGGAGCGGCTGTCCGTCGCCGAGGCGCTGTTCCTGCGCAACTACGCGGCCGGCTGACCGGCTCCGCCCGCGGGCAAAGCGAGCCCGCGCGGGGCCCTTGCGTTCGCCCATGGACGTCATCGCGCTGCTCCCCCGCCGAGCGAGCCGTCCCCGCCGCCGGTGGCCCACTGGGCGTCCGGCGACGGCGTCCTGGACGTCGGGGACAGCACGCGCCTGGTGCACGCCCCCGGGCATGCGGACGGCGGCATCGCGCTGCGGCTGCCGGCCCGCAGGGTGCTGTTCACCGGGCACACGATCGCCGCGTCCCCGGTGGACGGCACGGTGATGCCGGTGCGTTCACCCTCGACCGGGAACGGGCGCCGGTGTCGCTGCTGCGGCGCCGGCCTCACGACGGAGGTGGCCTGCTTCAGCCACCGGGAGGCGGTGACCTCGGGGCCGGGTGAGGTGCTGCGGGCGGCGGCGGACGGACATGCCCGGCCCACGCGGCTGCCTCACCCCACCGGCCGGCCCGCCTCCAGATACAGCGCGGCGCCGCGTTCGCGGGCCCGCAGGGCCCAGCGCAGTCGCTCGTAGCGGACCGGCGGGAGCAGGCCGGCGGCCTCGTGTTCGGTGACGAAGCGCCAGCCGCGCAGTTCGGGCCCCGGCAGCAGCACCTGACGGGCCGCGGCGGAGTCGAGGCGGCCGCCGTCGAAGAGCAGGCGCAGACCGCCGTAGCCGGGGGGCGCGGGCCGCTCCCAGTCGACGACGAGGAGCCGGGGCACCTCGTCGAGCCGTATCCCGGTCTCCTCGGCGACCTCCCGCATGCCCGCGCGGGCCGGCGCCTCGCCGGGCTCGACCACACCGCCGGGGAACTCCCAGCCGGCCTTGTAGGTGGGGTCGACGAGCAGCACCCGGTCCTGTTCGTCGAAGAGGAGCACCCCGGCGGCCAGGGTCTCGGCGGTGGGTTCCGGTGTCTGCACGATGTCGCAGACCGGCGCGGTGTCACTGCCGACCGCCTCGGCGATCCGCACGGCGGTCTCGTACGGCGTGAGGGCACCGGTGTCGACCAGGTGCGCGTCGGCGGTGAGCCAGGAGGCGAGGGCCGCGCGGTAGGGCTCGATGTGGTCGTAGGCCCACTGCCGGACGCGTATCTCGCCGTCCGGGAGGTCCGGGGGGACCGGGCGGTGGGCTATCCGCTCGCGCAGGATCGTTTCAGCCGGAGCCAGGAGAATGTGCCGGACCGCAATCCGGCGGGCGGCGAGACCGCCGAAGATCTCGTCCCGGTACTCCTGGCGCAGCAGGGTCATGGGGACCACGAGGGTGCCGCCCAGTTCGGCGAGCATCGCGGCGGCGGTGTCGATGACGAGGCGGCGCCAGATGGGCAGGTCCTGGAAGTCGCCGACCTCGGCGAGGCGTTTGGGCGGCAGCAGGTGCTGGAGTGCTCCGCCGATGAGCTCGGGGTCGAAGAGCGTGCTGTTCGGGATCACGTCGATCAGTTCGCGCGCGGTGGTGGACTTCCCCGCTCCGAACGCACCGTTGATCCAGACGACGGTCACGGTTCCCCCTCTTCTGTTGGCCCCCTGTGGCTTGCCCGCTCCACCCTGCCACGGAAACCAGCGCCAGTTGAGGGCGCATGACGCGGCGGTGCCGCCCCTCTCGCACATTCACGCGCGGGAAGGGCGGCACCGCCTGAGACCGGCCTGCTTCTCGTCAGTCGAGTCCGCCGAGCGAGCCCTCGTCGACCTGGAAACCGTCCTGGGCGACGGTGTGGTCCAGGGTGCTGAGGGTGTCGCCCACGTTCGGGTTCGTCAGGTCCTCGGCGTCCAGACCGTGCGAGGGGGTGATCGCGGCGACGACGAACCCGGTGGCGAGGGAGGCGATGGCGAGCATGCTGCGCTTCTTCATGCCCGGCTCAACTGCGCGGACGGCCGGAAGTCACGCGCCGACTGATTTCACCTCACCTTCACGAGTGACTTACCGTGTTCCGGTTCCACGCTTACCGTTTTCACACCGCGCCTCGCCGGCGCCGTCTGCTCATTCGGGGGGAAACATGCGTATCCGCGTTCTCAGTGCCGTTCTGCTGTGTTGCGCCACCGGCTCGCTGCTCGGCTGCCAGCCGAACGACACCGCCAAGCCGCCCGCCCCGAGCTTCACCCCGCCCTCCGTCCCGGCCGTTCCCACAGCCGGCCGCACGCCGGACGACAAGCCGTCCGCCGCCGAGCGCAAGAAGGTGCCCTCGTTCGTCGGCATGGGGCTCCAGTCCGCCCAGGACACCGCCCAGGCGCAGGGCTTCTACGCGCTCACCTCGCACGACGCGCTGGGCCGCGACCGGATGCAGGTGCTCGACCGCAACTGGAAGGTGTGCAGCCAGAACGTCGCCGCCAGCACGACGGTGCCGACCGACACCACCCTCGACTTCGGCGCGGTGAAACTCGAGGAGACCTGCCCGGCCAAGGAGCAGTCGGCCCCCTCGGCGGCCGCGGGAAAGATGCCGGACTTCACGGGCAAGTCGGTGAAGGCGGCCCGGGCCGCCCTCGACTCGGGCACGTCGATCACCGTCAAGGACGCCTCGCCGCAGGAGCGTTGGGTGCTGGTGGAGAGCAACTGGCAGGTGTGCACCCAGTCCCCCGCCGCCGGCAGCGCCCTGAACGGCCACCCGGTCGCCTTCACCGCGGTGAAGTTCGGCGAGAGCTGCCCCTGACAAACCGGATCCGCAGTTCTCATCACGACCCGCCATCTTCCAACAGAGTCCGACACGTTCTACCGTGAGCGCGCAGCGATGACGAGCACATGACGTCATGTTCCCTCTTGCTGGTCGGAGGCACGTCCCCATGCGTCACACCCGCACACCGCGTCACAGAATCGTCGGAGCCCTCACCGCGGGGCTCCTGTGTACGGCCGGACTCACCGTCCCGGCCGTCGCCGTGTCCGGCGCCCCTGCGCCGGACACGCCCACTCTGGCCGACGGGCTCGCGCTCACCCCGCCGATGGGCTTCAACAACTGGAACTCCACCCACTGCCGGGCCGAGTTCAACGAGGCGATGGTCAAGGGCATCGCCGACCTCTTCGTCGCCAAGGGCCTCAAGGCCGCCGGGTACCAGTACGTCAACCTCGACGACTGCTGGGCACTCCCCCAGCGCGACGCCGACGGCAAGCTGGTACCCGACCCGGCCCGCTTCCCGGGCGGCATCGAGGCGGTCGCCGACTACGTCCACGCCAAGGGCCTCAAGCTCGGCATCTACACCAGCGCCGGCACCAAGACGTGCAGCGACATCGGCTTCCCCGGCGGACTGGGCCACGAGTACAGCGACGCCCGGCAGTTCGCCGACTGGGGCGTGGACTACCTCAAGTACGACAACTGCAACAACCAGGGCGTCGACGCCAAGCAGCGCTACACCACCATGCGCGACGCGCTCAAGGCCACCGGGCGGCCCATCGTCTTCAGCATCTGCGAGTGGGGCCAGAACAAGCCCTGGGAGTGGGCCGCCGACGTCGGGCACCTGTGGCGCACCACGGGCGACATCTCCGACAGCTGGGGCTCGATGCTGTCCATCGCCAAGCAGAACCTGCCGCTCGCGCCGTACGCCGGTCCCGGCCACTGGAACGACCCCGACATGCTGGAGGTCGGCAACGGCGGCATGACGGACACCGAGTACCGCTCGCACTTCTCCATGTGGTCGGTCATGGCGGCGCCCCTGCTCATCGGCACCGACCTGCGCAAGGCCTCGGACGCGACGTACGAGATCCTCGGCAACAAGGAGGTCATCGCCGTCGACCAGGACCCGCTGGGCAGGCAGGGAACCGTGATCTCCTCGGCCGGCGGGCGCTGGGTGATCGCCAAGCAGATGCGGGACGGCAGCCGGGCCGTCGCCCTGTTCAACGAGTCGTCCACCGCGCAGCGCATCGCCACCACCGCCCAGGCCGTCGGCCTGCCGGCCGCCGACGGTTACACCCTGCGCGACCTGTGGCGGCACACGTCGTACAACACCGCGGGGACCATCTCGGCCACGGTTCCCGCGCACGGCACGGTGCTGGTCCGCGTCGCCGCCGACGGCGGCTGGGCCGCGCAGCCGCCGGCCGTCGAGGCCGGTCTGGACGGCGGCGCGTACGTGGAGGCGGGCAAGCCCGTCACCGTGACGTCCACGGTCACCGACCTCGGCCGCACCCCGGCCCGCGCCGTCTCCGTCGCCCTGACCGGCCCCGCCGGCTGGACGGTGCAGGCCGCCTCGCCGACCACGGCGGACTCCGTGCCGACGGGACGCTCGCTGCGCACCGGCTGGACGGTCACCGCTCCCCCGGGGACGCCGACCGGGTCGTACGGCCTGACCCTGACGACGAGTTACCGCTCGCCGACCGGTGTGCGGGCCTCGAACACTCTGACCGTGACGGCGTCCGTGGTCGTCCCGCCGCCCACTGGGGTGTCCTCGCTCGGCGACCTGCCGTGGCTGTCGGCCGACAGCGGCTGGGGGCCGGTGGAGCGCAACACCAGCAACGGCGAGAGCGCGGCCGGTGACGGTCGCCCGATCACCATCGGCGGCGTGGTGTACGGCAAGGGGCTCGGCGTCCACGCACCCAGCACCGTGGCCTACTACACGGGGCGCTCCTGCGAGACGGTCAGCGCGTCCGTCGGCGTCGACGACGAGAAGGGCACGAAGGGCACGGTCGCCTTCGAGGTGCGCGCGGACGGCAGGACGGTCGCCTCGACCGGGGTGCTGACCAATGCCATGCCCGCGCAGTCCCTCACCGCGGACGTCTCCGGCGCGCAGGTGGTGGAACTGGTGGTCACCGACGGCGGCGACGGAGTCGACTCCGACCACGCCGACTGGGCGGACGCCCGGCTGACCTGCTGACCGCACCTCCCCCGGCGCCCACCCCGAGCCGAACCGGCCGGGGTGGGCGTCCGGCCGTGCGGCCCGCGCCCGCGGCGGCGGATGCGCTCAGACCCCCGCCGCCGCGGCCCCCGCCACCTCCGTGAGCGCGGCCGCGGCCGCTCCCACCAGGCCGGCGTCGGTGCCCATCTGCGCCGGGGCGACCGTCAGCCGGTGGACGAAGGACAGGGTCGCGTAGTCGGCCAGGGAGCGGCGCAGGGGGGCGAAGAGGACCTCGCCGGCCTTGCCGACGCCCCCGCCGATGACCGCGATGTCGATCTCCACCAGGGTCGCGGTGGCCGCGATGCCGGCGGCCAGCGCCTGTGCGGCCCGCTCGAAGGAGGCGACGGCCACCGGGTCCCCGGCCCGCGCGGCGGCGGCCACCGCGACGGCGGACGTGTCGCCGTCGGGGCCGGGCCGCCAGCCGTCCTCCAGGGCGCGGCGGGCGATGTTCGGACCGCTGGCGATGCGCTCGACGCAGCCGCGCGAACCGCACGGACACAGGTCGCCGTCGAGGTCCACGCTGATGTGCCCGATGTGACCGGCGTTGCCGGTGGGGCCGGGGTGCAGCCGGCCGTTCAGCACCAGGCCGCCACCCACTCCGGTGGACACCACCATGCACAGGGCGTTGGCGTACCCGCGGGCCGCGCCCTGCCAGTGTTCGGCCGCGGTGATCGCCACTCCGTCGCCGATCAGCTCCACGGGGAGACCGCCGGTCGCCGCGCGGGCCCGCTCCACGAGGGGAAAGTCCCGCCAGCCGGGGATGTTCACCGGGCTCACCGTGCCCGTCGAGGCGTCCACGGGACCCGCGCTGCCGATGCCGAGCGCCCGCGCGCGCCCCCACAGCGGCGACGCCGTCAGCTCGCCGAGCACCTCCTCGACGGCCCGCATCACGGTGTCGCCGTCCTTTCGGGCGGGCGTCGGGCGCTGGGCCCGCACCAGGATCGTGCCGCGGTCGTCGACCAGCGCGCCGGCGATCTTGGTGCCGCCTATGTCGAGCGCGGCCACGAGGTCGGTGGTCATCAGTGTCGGATCTCCCCGTTCGGCGATGGGAATCGAGCGGAACCAGAAAACATGCGGAAAGCTCCTGGCCGGCCTGCGGTGGGGGCGCGGGCCGGAGTGGGCGGTGGACAGTCTCTCCCGTGCGTGACAACGTTGTCCAGGCTCTATGCTCGACGCCACATCCTCATACAAGCCATGGACCTCCGCATCCGCTCGGCGGTTGGATGGGGCCGACGGACCCGTCGCCCCCCGTGGACCACAGGACAGGACAGCGCACCGTGCCCGAGACCGCCCGCAGCACCGCCCGCCTCACCGACCGCCTGCCCGGCAGCCGGTACGGCAACCGTCCCACCATGAAGGACGTCGCGGCCCGCGCCGGAGTAGGCCTCAAGACCGTCTCGCGGGTCGTCAACGGCGAACCCGGTGTCACCCCGGACACCGAGCGGCGCGTGCAGGAGGCCATCGAGGCACTGGGCTTCCGCCGCAACGACAGCGCGCGCGTGCTGCGCAAGGGCCGTACCGCCAGCATCGGACTGGTGCTGGAGGACCTCGCCGACCCGTTCTACGGCCCGCTCAGCCGCGCGGTGGAGGAGGTGGCCCGGGCGCACGGCGCGCTGCTGATCAACGGCTCCAGCGCCGAGGACCCGGACCGCGAGCAGGAGCTGGCCCTCGCGCTGTGCGCACGGCGGGTGGACGGCCTGGTGGTGATCCCCGCCGGGGACGACCACCGCTATCTCGAGCCGGAGATCCGGGCCGGTGTGGCGACCGTCTTCGTGGACCGGCCGGCGGGCCGCATCGACGCGGACTGCGTCCTGTCGGACAACTACGGCGGCGCCCGTGACGGCGTGGCCCATCTGATCGCGCACGGGCACCGCCGGGTCGGCTTCATCGGCGACATGCCCCGTATCCACACGGCCGCCGAGCGGCTGCGCGGCTACCGGGCCGCGATGGAGGACGCGGGCATACCCGTGGCGGACTCGTGGATGTCGCTGGGGGTCACCGACCCCGAGCGGGTACGCCGGGCCGCCGAGGACATGCTGTCCGGACCCGAGCCGGTCACCGCGATCTTCACGGGCAACAACCGGGTCTCGGTGACCGTGATCCGTGTCCTGGCGGCCCACGACCGCCCGGTCGCCCTGGTCGGCTTCGACGACGTCGAACTCGCCGACCTGCTCCAGCCGGGGCTCACGGTCGTCGCCCAGGACGCGGCGGCCCTCGGCCGCACCGCCGCCGAGCGGCTCTTCCGCCAGCTGGACGGCGAACTCGTCACCCCCGAACGCGTCGAACTGCCGACCCGGCTGATCACCCGCGGGTCCGGCGAGCTGCCTCCGGCGCAGTAGGCACGGCCGACGACCGCCTAGTCTGGGCACCGATGGTGGACTTCACCCTGGCGGCGCTCGGCCTGGCCGAGGTGCCGCGCGAGAACCCGCTGCTGTACCCCGGGGTCTGGCCGCGGGATTCAGGGCTGCTCGACGGGGACCGCCTGCTGCCACTCGACCGACTGGTGTACGACGACCGCGCCCCCGTCCTGGCCGTCGGCTCCAACGCCTGCCCCGGCCAGCTGCGGCACAAGATGGACGAGTTCGGGATCTCCTCGCCGGTGCCGATGGTGCGGGCCCGGGTGACCGGTGTCGACATCGGGGTCTCGGCACACGTCAGCCGCCTGGGCTATGTGTCGGCCTCGCCGGTCCGCTCCCCTTCCTGCGTACGGGACCTGTTCGTCGTCTGGTTCGACACCGAACAGCTCACCGTCATCGACGCGAGCGAGGGCGTGCCACTGCCGGACGGCAACTTCCGCCGGGCCTGGCTGCCCGCGCCGGACGTACGCGTCGAACTCGCGGACGGGCGGATCCTGCCGGGGGTGTACTCCTACGTCAACCGCCGCGGTGTCCTGCACAACGGCGACCGGGCACCCCGCCGCCACCCCGGGCAGCGGGCCCTGCTCACCGAGCTGCTGGCGTCCGAGCGGTGGCGGGAGCTGTTCGGGGTGACTCCGGAGGAGTTCTGCGCCCGGGCCCGGGCCGACGTGGGGCTGTGCGCGCGGGGGACGCGGCTGCTGGCCGAGGCCAGGCTGGTCACCGCCTCCGGCCTGGAGCGGTACGTAGACAATCATCCGGGCACAGGCTCGTCACTGTTCCCGCCGCTCGGGTAGCCGCCGACGGCGGGAAGGGGACGGGGTGGGGGTGGGGGTGGGGGTGGGCGCCCGCAGCGGCCGGCACCGGCACAGGGCACCCCTCGTCGGGAACGGGCGGTCGGACCGAGGACGGACACCCCCACCCCGGCCCCGACCCACAACGCACCGCAGGCGCAACAGCAACCGGCCACCGGACAGCAACGGGCCGCCGCAGGCACAAAACGGGGCGCGGGGAAGGGCGCGACCAGCCACAACGCAACCCGCGCAGGCCGCCGCAGGCAGTCGGCGACCAGCCACAACGCACCCGCACCCGAAACACGGCCCCGCGCCGCAGGCGCCCGCACCCCGAACAGCCGCCGGCAGGCTACTGCGCCGACGCCGTAAGATCCCCGCGCCGCGGCGCCGCGAAGCCCTCCAGGTCGGCCCGGGTCAGACCGGTGGCCCGGGCGACCTCGGCGACGTCGAGGGCGCCGCAGTCCAGGCCGCGCAGCAGGTACCCGCTGAGCGCCTTGGCGGTGGCCGGCTCGTCCATGACGTCACCGTCGACATGGCCGGCGTAGCGGGCGAGGCGGGCGGCGGCCTGCTCGAAGCCCTCGCGGTAGAAGGCGAAGACGGCGGCGTAGCGGGTGGGGATGTGCCCTGGGTGCATGTCCCAGCCCTGGTAGTAGGCACGGGAGAGCGCGCGGCGGGTCAGGCCGTAGTGCAGCCGCCAGGCGTCGTGGACCTTCTCGGTGGGGCCGACCGGCAGGACGTTGGTGGAGCCGTCCGAGACGCGTACGCCGGTGCCGGCGGCCGCGACCTGCATGACGGCCTTGGCGTGGTCGGCGGCCGGGTGGTCACTGGCCTGGTAGGCGGCGGAGACGCCGAGGCAGGCGCTGTAGTCGAAGGTGCCGTAGTGCAGTCCGGTGGCGCGGCCCTCGGCGG
The DNA here is from genome assembly GCF_043088925.1 of Streptomyces sp. NPDC014006. Lineage (NCBI taxonomy): Bacteria > Bacillati > Actinomycetota > Actinomycetes > Kitasatosporales > Streptomycetaceae > Streptomyces > Streptomyces sp. NPDC014006. Next base: position 300,909 of record NZ_JBICAJ010000005.1, read on the forward strand.
CCTGGATCATGCGCGCGACGGTCGCGGTGCCGTCGGTGGCGAGGATGGACTGGCTGGTCTCGATCTGGATCTCGAAGCCGATACGGCCGGGCTCGAGGCCGCGGGCCTTCTCGAACGCCTCCAGGAGCCGGACCATGGCGGTGACCTGCTCGGGGTAGGTCACCTTGGGCAGGGTGAGCACCAGGCCGTCCGGCAGCCCGCCGTGCTCCAGCAGGCCGGTGAGGAAGATGTCCAGGGTGCGGATGCCCCGGTCGCGGACGGCGGCCTCCATGCACTTCATCCGGATGCCCATGTACGGCGCGGCCGTGCCGGTCGCGTACGCCTCGGCGATGAGACGGGCGGCGCGGGCGGCGTCCTCGTCCTCGTCCTTGCCGTGGTAGCCGTCCTCGAAGTCGACGCGCAGGTCCTCGATGGGCTCGCGCTCCAGCTTGGCGCGTACGCGCGCGTGGACGGGCTCGGCGAGGTCGTCCGCGAGGCCGAGGACGCGGGCGAAGGAGGCGGCGTCCGGGGCGTGCTCGTCGAGCGCGGCGAGGGCCTTGTCACCCCAGGAGCGGATGGTGTCGGCGGCGAAGACGTCACCGGGTACGTAAACGGTGTGCACGGGCTGGCGGGTGCCGGGGTCGCCCGGGTAGCGGCGCTCCAGTTCGGCGTCGACCGGCGCGAGGGAGGCGCTGATCTCCTCGCTGACGGCGCCCGCGAGGCTCGTCGCCACCTTCTCCTGCTGGCCCTGACCCATCCCGCACCCTCCTGTTTTCCGCTCTATGGAATCAATAATCCGTAGAGCGAAGTTATCCGTCGATCTTCCTCCTGGTCAACACCCTGTCCACAGCATGAGCCGTCGGCCGCGACACGGCGAGGCCCCCGCGACCACGCAGGTCGCGGGGGCCTCGACGAGCCGGGCGGGGATCAGCCCTTGCGGGACTTGACCTCGTCGGTCAGCTGCGGGACGACGTCGAAGAGGTCGCCGACGATGCCGTAGTCGACCAGCTCGAAGATCGGGGCCTCGGGGTCCTTGTTGACGGCCACGATGGTCTTCGAGGTCTGCATACCGGCGCGGTGCTGGATCGCGCCGGAGATGCCGCAGGCGACGTACAGCTGCGGGGACACGCTCTTGCCGGTCTGGCCGACCTGGTTGGTGTGCGGGTACCAGCCGGCGTCGACGGCGGCACGCGAGGCGCCGACGGCCGCACCGAGCTGGTCGGCGAGACCCTCGATGAGGGAGAAGTTCTCCGCGCCGTTCACACCGCGGCCACCGGAGACCACGATCGCGGCCTCGGTGAGCTCCGGGCGGCCCGTCGACTCACGCGGCGTACGGCCGGTGATCTTGGTGCCGGTCGCCTTCTCGGAGAAGGACACGTTCAGCGCCTCGACGCCGCCGGCGGCCGGGGCGGCCTCCACGGCGGCCGAGTTCGGCTTGACCGTGATCACCGGGGTGCCCTTGATGACACGGGACTTGGTGGTGAAGGACGCGGCGAACACCGACTGGGTGGCCACCGGGCCCTCGTCGCCGGCCTCGAGGTCGACGGCGTCGGTGATGATGCCGGAGCCGATGCGCAGCGCCAGACGCGCGGCGATCTCCTTGCCCTCGGCGGAGGACGGCACCAGCACGGCTGCCGGGGAGACGGCCTCGACGGCGGCCTGCAGCGCGTCCACCTTCGGCACCACCAGGTACTCGGCGTACTCGGAGGCGTCGTGGGTGAGGACCTTCACCGCGCCGTGCTCGGCGAGCGCGGCGGCGGTGTCACCGGCGCCGTTGCCCAGCGCGACGGCGACCGGCTCGCCGATACGGCGGGCCAGCGTCAGCAGCTCCAGGGTGGGCTTGCGGACGGCGCCGTCCACGTGGTCGACGTAGACGAGAACTTCAGCCATGGGAATGCATCTCCTGCGGGGATTGCGAAGTCTGAGGGGCGGTCAGGGAGGCGGTCCCTGCTCCAGGGACGAAACGGGTCCCTTAGATGAACTTCTGGCTCGCGAGGTACTCAGCGAGCTGCTTGCCGCCCTCGCCCTCGTCCTTGACGATCGTGCCCGCGGTGCGCGCGGGGCGCTCGTTCGCGGCCTCGACCTTGGTGAACGCACCCTCCAGGCCGACCTCTTCGGCCTCGATGTCGAGGTCGGACAGGTCCCAGGACTCCACCGGCTTCTTCTTGGCCGCCATGATGCCCTTGAAGGAGGGGTAACGGGCCTCGCCGGACTGGTCGGTGACCGACACGACGGCCGGCAGGGAGGCCTCCAGGTTCTCGGAGGCGGCGTCGCCGTCGCGGCGGCCCTTGACCGTGCCGTCCTCGACCGAGACCTCGGACAGCAGGGTCACCTGCGGGACGCCGAGGCGCTCGGCGACCAGCGCCGGGACGACGCCCATGGTGCCGTCGGTCGAGGCCATGCCGGAGATCACCAGGTCGTAGCCGGCCTTCTCGATCGCCTTGGCGAGCACCAGGGAGGTGCCGATGGCGTCGGTGCCGTGCAGGTCGTCGTCCTCGACGTGGATCGCCTTGTCGGCGCCCATGGACAGCGCCTTGCGCAGCGCGTCCTTGGCGTCCTCGGGGCCGATGGTGAGAACGGTGACCTCGACGTCGTCGTCGGAGTTCTCGGCGATCTGCAGCGCCTGCTCGACGGCGTACTCGTCCAGCTCGGAGAGCAGACCGTCCACGTCGTCCCGGTCGACGGTCAGGTCATCGGCGAAGTGCCGGTCGCCAGTGGCGTCGGGCACGTACTTCACAGTGACAACGATCCTCAAGCTCACGCCGGCTCTCCTACTGCCTCGTCATTTCTCGGCTGCCTACTTGAGAGGCAGCATAGGCGCCCCAAGCGGCCGATTCCGGTACGGGGCGGTCCCCGCTCCGACCGAAATATTACTCGTCAGTACATCCAGTTCCTGCCCGCTAAGCAAGCGCTTTGAACTGTGACCTTTGCAACGCAGCGTAACCGGAACTCGACCGCTTCGCAGAGGAGCCGGAGCGTGACTAATCGCGCAGAGCAGTGAAGCGGCCCTGGTGATAAAGGAGCGGGCGGCCGGACCCCGCGGGGTCACCGAGGACGACCTCGGCGAGGACGATGCGGTGGTCGCCGGCCGGCACCCGGGCGATCACCCGGCACACCAGCCAGGCCAGGACGTCGTCCAGCACGGGAACGCCTTCGGGGCCCTCGCGCCAGGCGGTGGGGGCGCCGAAGCGGTCGGCGCCGCTGCGGGCGAAGGTGGCGGCCAGCTCCTGCTGGTGCTCGCCGAGGATGTGCACGCCGACGTGGTCGGCCTCGGATATCGCCGGCCAGCTGGAGGCACCGGTGCCGATCCCGAAGGACAGCAGCGGGGGCTCGGCGGAGACGGAGGTGAGGGAGGTGGCGGTGAAACCGACCGGCCCCGACGCGCCGCGTGCGGTGATCACGGCGACCCCCGCCGCGTGCCGCCGGAAGACGGAGCGGAGGAGGTCGGGCGAGGCGAGTCGGGGGGTGCGCAGGTCGGGCGAGGCCGTCATGGAGTTGTCCTTCAGGAGTGAGGGGCGAGGGCGCGGGGCGGCTAGTGGCCGGGACAGCGCGCGCTCGCGGTGCGGACGAGGTCGACGTGCACCCGTCCATGAAGAAGGAGTTCCGAAGGCATGAGGTCAGGCTGACGACAGGTGGCGAGCGCAGTCAAGTACGTCCCGTGGAGTGGGAGACAGCTCACCGTGACCGACTCGGGCGTCACACCGCCTCACCGAGGGCCGCGATGACGTCGGCCTTGCGGGGCTGGCCGGTGGCCCGGCGCACCACACGGCCGTCGGCGTCGAGGACCAGCACCGTCGGGGTCTTCAGGATGCCGAGCGCGCGCACCAGCTCCAGGCGGGCCTCGGCGTCGATCTCCAGGTGCGTGACGCCCGGGACCAGACCGGCGACCTCGCCGAGGATCCTCCGGGTGGCCCGGCAGGGGGCACAGAAGGCGCTGGAGAACTGCACCAGCGTGGCCCGCTCGCCCAGCTCGCCGCCGAGTTCGGTCGCCGTGAGCCGCTTGTCCTGATCGCGCACCCGCACCCGTACTCTCCCGCCCCGCCGTCGCCGCATCAGGCCGTAGGCGCTCGCCAGCGCGAGCACCACGACGCACACCACCAGTCCGGTCATCCTCTGCACCAGCGTTCATCAGACTGCAAAGATTCCCCGCCCCCGGAAGTCCACCGGTTGCGGAATCCTAGGCTCCATGGACATCGACGCGAGAGGGCCGCGGTTCGGCGCGGCCGTGACGACCGTGGTGCTGGCCGTCGTACTGATCACCGGCAACGTCTGGCTGCTGGCCTGGCAGACGCTGGCGTTCGCGCTGGGCGCCGCGGGCGGGATGCAGCGCTCGCCGTACGGCTGGGCGTTCCGGACGGCGGTGCGGCCGCGGCTCGGGCCGCCGAGGGCGTTCGAGGCTCCGCAGCCGCCGCGGTTCGCGCAGGCGGTGGGGCTGGTGTTCGCCGGTCTCGGCCTGGCCGGCTACACCCTCGGGCCGCACTGGCTGGGCATGGCCGCGACGGCGGCGGCCCTGGCGGCGGCCTTCCTGAATGCGGTGTTCGCGTACTGCCTCGGGTGCGAGATGTACCTTCTGGTACGGCGTGCGGCGGTTCGCGCATAGTAAAGGCAGCATAAAGATGCAGGTGGATCATGGGGTGACGTGACGAGGATCTCGCGGCGGACGGGCACCAGGACTGGCTCCCCGCCCGTTGTTTGGGGCACGATCTGCGACAAGCCGTGAACCTACGGCTGCGTAACTTGACTTTCGCCGGGAACCTCTTTCTCTGACATTCCCTGGCACCGGATGAAGCAGGAAGGGTCCGTCCCGCCCATGGCAGAACTCGTTTACCGCCCCGTCATCGGTCTCGCCAAAACCCTGTTCAGGGCGTGGGACCTCAAGATCGACTGCCGGGGGTCGGAGAACATTCCGCGCACGGGCGGCGCGGTGCTGGTGAGCAATCACATCAGCTACCTGGACTTCATCTTCAACGGCCTCGCGGCGCTCCCGCAGAAGCGGCTGGTGCGCTTCATGGCGAAGGAGGCGGTGTTCCGGCACCGGATCTCGGGTCCGCTGATGCGCGGGATGAAGCACATCCCGGTGGACCGCAAGCAGGGCGAGGCCGCCTACGCGCACGCGCTGGACGCGCTGCGCTCCGGCGAGGTGATCGGGGTGTTCCCGGAGGCCACCATCTCGCCGTCGTTCACCCTGAAGAGCTTCAAGTCGGGTGCCGCCCGCCTCGCCCAGGAGGCCGGTGTGCCCCTGATCCCGATGGCGGTGTGGGGGACGCAGCGGCTGTGGACCAAGGGCCACCCGCGCAACTTCAAGCGCAGCCACACCCCGATCACCATCCGGGTGGGCGAGGCCCTCGAGGCGCCGCGCGACCAGTACGCGGGCGCGATCACCCGCCGCCTGCGCGAGCGCGTGCAGGAGCTGCTGGAGGCCGCCCAGCGCGCCTACCCGGTCCGCCCCAAGGACGCGAGCGACACCTGGTGGATGCCGGCGCACCTCGGCGGTACGGCGCCGACGCCGGAGCAGGTCCGGGCGGCGGAGGCGCACTGACCGCTCACACTCCGGCCCTCCCTCACAGAGCGGCCGGACAGCTCCGCCACAGGGACGGGACGTCCGGTGCGCCCCGCAGCGCCGCGAGGATCGCCGGGTGCGGGGTGGCGTACAGCTCCGGGCAGTCCCGCTCACCCGCCCCGGTGTCGGGTACGAAGGCCGGCTGCTCCCCGTCCAGGCGGAACGCCGCCCTCTCGCCGGGTTCGCCGCCGCGCGGGTCCTGACGGTGCCAGGCGCCGTCGAAGCGGACCGCGACCAGGCCGTGCACCACCTCGAACTTCTGACGGCACAGCGCCGTCGGGATGCCCTCGGCGCGCAGCAGCGCGGCCAGGGCGTGGGCCTTGGCGCAGCAGATGCCGGTGCGCCGCTCGATCACGTCGGAGGCGCGCCAGGTCTGGCGCGGGTCACCGGTGTCCAGCGAGTGCGGAATCTCGTCGCGCACGAACTCGAAGGCCAGGCGCGCATAGTCATACGAGTGGGTAGCGCCGTCGGCCAGTCGCGAAGCCGTCTGCCGCACCACCGGGTGATGGTGGTCGATGGCCTCGTCGGCCGCCAAGTACGCGGAAAGGTCCGGGGTGTTCTGGATCAGCTCCATGCCCGCAGGGCACAGGAATGCGATCACCCGAGAGACAATGACCTTTCAGGTGACCGCATCCTTGTGCGGCAGTGGCGACTACCGCGCCATCTCTTCCTTCAGTGCGGCGAGGAACGCGTCCACGTCGTCCTCCGTGGTGTCGAAGGAGCACATCCAGCGCACCACGCCGTCGGCCTCGTCCCAGAAGTAGAAGCGGAAGCGCTTCTGCAGCCGCTCGCTCACATCGTGCGGCAGCCGGGCGAAGACGCCGTTGGCCTGGACGGGGTGGAGAATCTCCACTCCGTGCACGGACCGCACGCCCTCGGCCAGCCGCTGGGCCATCTCGTTGGCGTGCCGCGCGTTGCGCAGCCACAGGTCCTTGGCGAACAGCGCCTCCAGCTGGACCGAGACGAAGCGCATCTTGGAGGCCAGCTGCATCGACATCTTCCGCAGGTGCTTCATCTGCCGCACCGCGTCCTGGTTGATGACGACGACCGCCTCGCCGAACAGCGCGCCGTTCTTCGTCCCGCCCAGGGAGAGGATGTCCACGCCGACGGCGTTGGTGAAGGTGCGCAGAGGCACGTTCAGCGACGCCGCCGCGTTCGATATCCGGGAGCCGTCCAGGTGCACCCGCATGCCGTGGGCGTGGGCGTGCTCGCAGATCGCACGGATCTCTTCGGGCGTGTAGAGGGTGCCCAGCTCGGTGGACTGGGTGATCGAGACGACCTGCGGCATCGCGCGGTGCTCGTCCTCGAAGCCCCACGCCTGCCGGTCGATCAGCTCGGGCGTGAGCTTGCCGTCCGGAGTGGAGACGGTGAGCAGCTTCAGGCCGCCCATCCGCTCCGGCGCGCCGCCCTCGTCAACGTTGATGTGCGCACTCTCGGCGCAGATCACCGCGCCCCAGCGGTCGGTGACCGCCTGGAGCGCCACGACGTTGGCGCCGGTGCCGTTGAACACCGGGAACGCCTCGGCCGTGGCGCCGAAGTGGCTGCGCACGATCCGCTGGAGGTTGCCGGTGTAGTCGTCCTCGCCGTAGGCCACCTGGTGCCCGCCGTTGGCCAGGGCCAGGGCGGCGAGCACCTCGGGGTGGGCGCCGGCGTAGTTGTCACTGGCGAAACCGCGGACCTCGGGGTCGTGATGGCGACGCGCGTCGGTCTTGGGTGGGTTCACGGCTTCTCGGTCAGCCACAGACGGTTTCCGTTCACTTCCGCGGCGGGCTTGTCCCAGACGCTCACGATCGCCTCGGCGAGGTCCTTGACGTCCGTGAAGCCCGCGAACTTCGCATTGGGGCGGTCGGCGCGCATCGCGTCGTGCACCAACGCCTTCACCACCAGGATGACAGCCGCCGAGGTGGGCCCGTCGGCGCCCTCGGCGATCCCGGCCTTGCGGAAGTAGTCCGCCATGGCCAGCGTCCACGCCTCGGAGGCGGCCTTCGCGGCGGCGTACGCCGCGTTGCCCGCGGTCGGCTTGGTGGCACCGGAGGCGCTGATCAGGACGTAGCGGCCGCGGTTGCTGCGCTGCAGCGCCTCCGAGAAGGCGAGGGAGGTGTGCTGGACCGTACGGATGAGCAGCAGCTCCAGGAAGTCCCAGTCGTCCAGGCTGGTCTTGATGAAGGTCTCGCTGCCGCGCCAGCCGCCCACCAGGTGGACCACGCCGTCGACGCGACCGAACTCCTTCTCGGTGCGCGTGGCCCAGTCCCGGGTGGCCTCCAGGTTCAGCAGGTCGACGGTCTCGCCGGTGACGGTCGCGCCGCCCTGCGCGTAGCGGGCCGCGTCCACGGCCTCGGACAGCCGCTCCGGGTCGTTGTCGGCGCCGACGACCGTCGCACCGGCCTCGGCGAGTCGCAGCAGCGCCGCCCGGCCGGCCGGTCCGCCCGCGCCGGCAACCGCGATCACCGCACCGCTGAGAGCCCCGTTCGCCATCTTCTTCGCCTCCGTAGCAGTGTTCTGGACGCGGTCGCTCACGCGGCGATCCGCTCGGCGCCGTTCGCCGTGATGCCCTTGGTCGAGGCAATCACGTTCTTCAGTTTCTTGGACAGCGCCTCATAGAACATGCTCAGCGGAAACTCGTCCGGAAGCACGTCATCGACGAGCTTGCGCGGCGGCTGGGTCAGGTCCAGGGCGTCGGGGCCCTTGGCCCACTTGGAGCCGGGGTGCGGGGCGAGGTAGGTGGAGACCAGCTCGTAGCCGGCGAACCAGTGCACGAGCTTCGGGCGGTCGATGCCGTCGCGGTACAGCTTCTCTATCTCGGCGCACAGCTGGTTGGTGACCTGCGGGGCGCGCTCCCAGTCGATGGAGAGCTTGTTGTCCGTCCACCGCACGACGTCGTGCTTGTGCAGGTAGGCGAAGAGCAGCTGGCCGCCGAGGCCGTCGTAGTTGCGGTTGCGGTCGCCGGTGACCGGGAAGCGGAACATCCGGTCGAAGAGCACGGCGTACTGCACGTCACGGGCCTGAGGGACGCCGTCCGCCTGGAGCTTCACGGCCTCCTTGAAGGCGGTGAGGTCGCAGCGCAGCTCCTCCAGGCCGTACATCCAGAACGGCTGGCGCTGCTTGATCATGAACGGGTCGAAGGGCAGGTCGCCGTGGCTGTGGGTGCGGTCGTGGACCATGTCCCACAGCACGAAGGCCTCCTCGCAGCGCTTCTGGTCGTGGACCATCGCGGCGATGTCCTCGGGCAGCTGCAGGCCGAGCAGGTCGACGGCGGCCTCGGTCACCCGGCGGAAGCGGGCGGCCTCGCGGTCGCAGAAGATGCCACCCCAGGAGAATCGTTCCGGCGCCTGGCGCACGGCGATGGTCTCCGGGAAGAGCACCGCGGAGTTGGTGTCGTAGCCCGAGGTGAAGTCCTCGAAGGTGATGCCGCAGAACAGCGGGTTGTCGTAGCGGGTACGCTCCAGCTCGGCCAGCCAGTCGGGCCACACCATGCGCAGCACGACCGCCTCGAGGTTGCGGTCGGGGTTGCCGTTCTGCGTGTACATCGGGAAGACGACCAGGTGCTGCAGGCCGTCCCGGCGGTCGGCCGCGGGCTGGAAGGCCAGCAGCGCGTCCAGGAAGTCCGGCACCTCGAAGCCGCCCTCGGACCACCGCTGCAGATCCTTGACCAGCGCCTCGTGGTAGGCGGCGTCGTGCGGGAGCAGCGGGGTCAGCTCACGCACGGCCTCGACGACCTCGTGGACCGCACCCTCGGCCTCGGCGCGCTGCGGGGCGCCCTCGGCCGTGAAGTCGATCGAGCCGTCCGTGGACTGCCAGGGCCGGATGCGCTCCACGGCGTCCTTGAGCCGGGGCCAGGCCGGGTGCTCCACCACCCTGCTCGCCGGAGGAATCTGCTCCTCCGCACCCGCCTGCACAAGAATTTCCGTCATGTCCCATCCTCCACTGCAAGACCTCGCGTAAGAAGACCGTATACATACACGGTTTCTCTCAGCAAGGGGCGGCTCGGGAAATTATCCTGCGCGACCCCTATGGTCACCGAAGTTTTTCCCGTCCGCTGGCAGAGGAGGGGTTTCTTCCCTTTTTGCGGGGTACGGATGGCTCCGTCGCCGACGGAAGTGAGCGGACCTTGAACTTCATCACCATTGGACACCGCGGCGTCATGGGCGTCGAGCCGGAGAACACGCTGCGCTCCTTCATGGCCGCGGAGCGTGCCGGTCTCGACGCGATCGAGCTCGACCTGCACCTGAGCAAGGACGGTGCGCTCGTCGTCATGCACGACGAGCGGGTGGACAGGACGACCGACGGCAGCGGGCCGATCGCCGACAAGACGCTGGAGGAACTGCGCTCCCTGGACGCCGGTCTCGGCGAGCGGGTGCCGGTCTTCGCGGAGGTTCTGGACGCGGTGAAGGCGCCGGTGCAGGCCGAGATCAAGGACGTGCGTGCGGCGCGGGTGCTGGCCGAGGTGCTGCGGGTGCGGGACCTGGTGGAGCGGGTCGAGGTGATCTCCTTCCACGACGAGGCGATTCAGGAGGTGGCCCGGCTGGTCCCGGGCGTGCGCACGGCGCTGGTCGCCGAGCACTACGGCCCCGAGGTCGTCGAGCGGGCGGTGGCGGCCGGCGCCGCGACCGTCTGCCTGGACATCCAGCGGCTCACTCTGGAGGTCGTCGAGCGGGCCCGCGGGGCCGGGCTCAGGGTCTTCAGCTGGGTGGTGAACACGCCGCAGCACCTGCGGCTGGCCCGCGCGCTGGAACTGGACGGCGTGACCACCGACCAACCGGAGATCAAGCGCGCCGGCCGCTTCACGGCGTAGACGGCGGCACGGGTCGCCCCCGGCGGCGAAGCGACCGGGGGCCGGCCGGGCCGAAGCCGCCCCTGGGGGTCGGCGGAGCCGGTGAGCGCCGGGGACACCCCCGGTGGGTACGGGGTGGCCGAGCGGCCGGTGAGCCGGACGTCGTGGTGGTGTCGGTGCGCTCCCCGGGGTCGGCTCGGCGAATACGGCCAGGTCGGCCGAACGGGCCGGTAGCGTCAGGCCGATGGGTGCCGTGGTGGCCGAACTGGCCAGTGCCAGGGTGATGCAGCCACTGGCTCCGGGTCGGCCGGGCGGCTCGGGGCCGGGGCTGCCGCGCCGGTGGGTGCCGGGGAGACGCAACCGCTGACTCCAAGGCCGCCGAGCGGCTCGGCCAGGGGCGGGCCCATCCGGTGTTGCCGGGTCGGCCGAGCGGCCGGGCCGGGCCGTCGGGCATGGGAACGCTGACCGCTCGGGCCGGTCCGGTGGGCGCGGGGGCGGTCGAGCGGCCCGGGTTCCGGGGGTCGCTGCGGGTCAGGTGAGTGGCTTGACCAGCAGTTCGAACTGGAGGTCGTCGCGCTGCGGGAGACCGAAGCGCTCGTCGCCGTACGGGAAAGGAGTCATCCGGCCGGTGCGGCGGTAGCCGCGGCGCTCGTACCAGGCGATCAGGTCGTCGCGTACGGAGATCACGGTCATGTGCATCTCCGTCACGCCCCAGATCGCGCGGGCCTGGCGCTCCGCCTCGGCTATGACGGCCTTGCCGACGCCCCCGCCCTGGAGGGTCGGGCGGACCGCGAACATACCGAAGTAGGCGTACTCACCCCGGTGCTCCAGCTGGCAGCAGGCGACCATCGCGCCGTCCTGTTCCACGGTGAGCAGCCGGCTGTCGGGCGACTTGATGACCTCCAGCACGCCCTCGGGGTCGGTGCGCTGCCCCTCGAGGATGTCCGCCTCCGTGGTCCACCCGGCCCGGCTGGCGTCTCCGCGGTAGGCCGACTCGATCAGCTCGACCAGGGCGTCGACGTCCGCGTCGGTGGCGTCGCGGAACGTCAGGGCGGTGGCGGGGGACTCCATGGGACGCTTCTCCCTCTGTCTCGGGGCTGTGGCGGGGCCGTCTGCGACGGGTCCGGCCGGTCTGGCGGGTCGGCCGGGTCGAGGGTAACCCTGCCACTAGGCTGCGGATGTATGGTGCACGTTCTCAGCAGCCGGACGCTTCTGCGCCCCACCGACCCCGAGCGCTCCCGCGCCTTCTACGGCGACCGGCTGGGCCTCGCCGTCTACCGTGAGTTCGGCACGGGCCCGGACCGCGGCACCGTCTACTTCCTCGGCGGCGGCTTCCTCGAACTCTCCGGCCGCTCCGACACCCCGTCCTCCCCCGCCGTACGCCTCTGGCTCCAGGTCCCCGACGCGGCGGCGGCGCACGAGGAGTTGCGGGGCAAGGGCGTGCCGATCGTGCGGCCACCGGTACGGGAGCCATGGGGGCTGATCGAGATGTGGATCGAGGACCCCGACGGCGTCCCGATCGTGCTGGTCGAGGTCCCGGCGGACCATCCGCTGCGCTACCGGCCCGGGATCTGAGCCCCGGACGCGGAGTCGTTCGGCACCGTGGCGCCTCCCTCCGCGTGCGGTGGCCGCCGTACCCGGGCCCGGCTAGCGTGCTGCGGGGGAGCTCGTGCTGGGAAGGAACGCCATGAAGCTCGACCGACCGGTGACCGGCGGGCCCTGCTGGACCGAGCTCGGAACCCCTGACCTGGAGGCGGCCAAGCGCTTCTACGCCGCCGTGTTCAACTGGCGGCCCGAGACGGATCCGCGCTCCGAGGCCGGTGGCTACACGGTCGCGCACCTCGGCGACGCGGCCGTGGCCGCGCTGTCGCCCCTGTACCAGGAATCGCAGCCGGTGGCCTGGAACGTGTCGTTCGCGGTGGAGGACGCCGACGCGGCGGCACAACAGGTGCGGGCGGCCGGCGGCACGGTGCTGCTCGGGCCGATGGACGTGCTCGACGCCGGCCGTTTCACGGTGGCCACCGATCCGACCGGCGCGCTCTTCCAGCTGTGGCAGGCACGCGCCTTCCCCGGTGCCGGGCTGTTCAACGCCCCGGGGTCGCTCGGGTGGGTGGAGCTGATGACCCGTGAGCCGAAGCAGGCAGAGGCCTTCTACACCACCGTGTTCGGCTGGACGGTCAACGCCTTGGAGCGCTACACGCAGTGGGGCGTCGCCGGGGACGACTTCGGCGGCATGACGGTGATGGACGACAAGTTCCCGCCCGAGGTGCCGCCGCACTGGCTGCCCTACTTCGCGGTGACGGACGTCGACATCACGGCGGCCGACGCGGCCGGGGCGGGCGGCACCGTCCTGATGGAACCCACCTCGGTGCCCGACGGCCCGCGCATCGCCGTCCTGCGCGATCCCCAAGGGGCCATGTTCGGCGTGTATCTGGCGGCCCGGGAAGGCTGACGCCGCCACACCTCAACGGTTTCTTCACCACCGCACGCCCTCTGTTCAAGGGGGCGTGCGGTGCGCTATACCTGCTGCGCTTGATTGATTCTGCTCGATGCGGCCCGATATCAAGCAGATTACGTCATTCGACGGCTGTCGATGCCGGGTCGCGCAGGATGTGAAGGGACCGATATGACCGCTCCATCCAGCAGATCCCGATCGCGGCGCCGCAGGCGCGGCGCGGCCGGTCTGGCCGCCGCGGCTCTGTGCGCGGCGCTCGCCGTCGCCGGCGCGCCCGCCCCGCCCGCGGCCGCCTCCGTCCCGGCCGCCGAGGCCGCCGCGTCGGGCGGCCTCGGGGACGTCACCGGCTTTTCGGCGTCCGGGGCCGTGTACACGTTCACCGCGGGGGCGGCCAAGGCCCGGGTGAGCTTCGTGTCCGGTGACACCTTCCGCATCGAGGCCGCACCCGACGGCACGTTCACCGATCCGGTCGGGTCCGACATCGTGCTGCCGCAGGGGGCCGCGCCGGCCACCCGGTGGGCCGATCGCGGGGACCGCTACGAACTGTCCACCGACCAGGTCACGTTGCGGGTGTACAAGGCTCCGTTGCGGTTCGCCCTGTACCGCGCCGACGGCACCCGGCTGTGGGAGGAGACCCGCGGCATCAGCTGGGACGGCACCTCCACCACGCAGACGCTGGCGCGGGGCGCGGACGAGCAGTTCTACGGCACCGGTGAGCAGAACGGCAGCGGGAACACCTCGCACCGCGGCAAGACCCTCAAGGTCGGCGTCGACTACAACTGGAACGAGGGCGGGCACCCCAACTCGGTGCCGTTCTACCTGTCGTCGGCGGGCTACGGCGTCTACCGCAACACATACGCGCCCGGGACCTACGCCTTCACCGATCCGGTGACCACCACCGAGCAGGAGAAGCGGTTCGACGCGTACTACGTCGCCGGGGCGAGCGCCAAGGACGTCATCGGCAAGTACACCGAGCTCACCGGGCGTCCGATGCTCCCGCCGATCTACGGGCTGGAGATCGGCGACTCCGACTGCTACCTGCACAACGCCAACCGCGGCGAACGGCACACCCTCGACGCGCTGAAGGTCGCCGACGGCTACGTCGAGAACGACATGCCGCTGGGCTGGATGCTGGTCAACGACGGCTACGGCTGCGGGTACGAGGACCTCGCCGAGACGGCGAAGGGACTGGGCGACCGCAGCATGCGGATGGGGTTGTGGACCGAGGACGGGCTGGACAAGCTCGCCGACCAGGTCAAGGCCGGGCAGCGGGTCGCCAAACTGGACGTGGCCTGGGTCGGCGACGGCTACAAGTTCGCGCTGGACGGCTGCAAGGCCGCGTACCGCGGGATCGAGGACAACAGCGACGCCCGCGGGTTCACCTGGGCGCCGGAGAGCTGGTCCGGTGCGCAGCGGTGCGGCGTGCAGTGGAGCGGGGACCAGTCCGGGAGCTGGGACTACATCCGCTGGCAGATCCCGACGTACGCGGGCGCCACGATGTCCGGGCTCGCGTACACCACCGGTGACGTGGACGGGATCTTCGGGGGCAGCGCCAAGACGTACGCCCGGGACCTGCAGTGGAAGGCGTTCCTGCCGGCCGTGATGACGATGGACGGGTGGGCGTCCTCGGACAAGCAGCCGTTCCGGTACGGGGAGCCGTACACGAGCATCAACCGGAAGTATCTGAAGCTGAAGGAGTCACTGCTGCCGTACATGTACACCTACGCGGCACAGGCGAACCGGACCGGGGTCGGGGCCGTGCGGCCGCTGGCGCTGGAGTACCCGGACGACCCGGTGGCCGCGTCCGACGCGGCGAAGTACGAGTTCCTCAGCGGTGAGGACTTCCTGGTCGCGCCCGTGTACCGGGACGCGGCGGTGCGGGACGGCATCTACCTGCCGAAGGGCAGGTGGGTCGACTACTGGTCGGGGCGGGTCTACCAGGGCCCGACGACCGTGAACGGGTATCAGGCGCCGCTCGACACGCTGCCGTTGTTCGTCAAGGCGGGAGCTGCTGTGCCGATGTGGCCCGGGATCAGGTCGTACCAGGACCGGACGGCGTCTTCGCCGCTGGCCTGGGACGTGTATCCGCAGGGCCGGTCCTCGTTCACCCTGTACGAGGACGACGGGGTGACCCGGCAGCACCGGGCAGGACGGTACGCCGAGCAGAAGGTGGTCGTGACCGCCCCCGACAGCGGCGCCGGTGCGGTGCGTGTCGACGTCGGCGCGAGCGCGGGTTCCTTCGCGGGCAAGCAGAGCGCGCGGCCGTACCGGTTCACCGTGCACACCGGGTCCGCACCGGCGCAGGTGCGGCTGGACGGGCGTGCACTGCCCCGGCAGGCGTCCAGGGCCGCGTTCGAGGCCGCTGCGGAGGGGTGGTGGTACGACGCCGGGGACCGGAGCGGCGTGGTCCAGGTGAAGACCCGGGCGGTCAGTACGGCGCGGGCGTTCCGGGTGGACCTGGATGCGGCCAGCGCGGTGGGCGGGCGCGTGCCCGGTGCCGTGGGCACGCTGGACGTGGTGGCCGACGCGGAGATGAGCGCGGGTGTGCCCGGGAAAGTCACGGTGGACTTCACCGCCGGGCGGGCGGGCGCGGAGGACGCCGCGGTGACCCTGAGCGCGCCGGAGGGCTGGACCGTGTCGCCCGCGCGGGCGCCGGGCAGCCTCGACGCCGGTGAGCGGGCGCGCGCCGAGTTCACGGTGACGCCGCCGGCCGATGCCGCCGTGGGCGAGGCCGTGCTCGGCGCGACGGCGCGGTACCGGGCCGCCGGGGAGCAGCGGGTGACCGTGCAGCGGGCCGCGGTGCGCACCATGCCGAGGCCGCCGGCCGGGGATGCGTGGGCGAGCGATCTGTCCTGGCTGAGCGCCTCCAATGGCTGGGGCCCGGCCGAACGCGACCGGAGCAACGGCGAGTCGGGGGCGGCCGACGGGCATACGCTCACCCTGAACGGCAGCAGCTATGCCAAGGGCATCGGTGCCCATGCCGACTCCGACATCGAGTTCTGGCTGGGCGGCGCGTGCTCCGCGTTCACGGCGACGGTGGGCGTGGATGACGAGATCAACGGGTACGGCGGGGTGTCGTTCTCCGTCGTCGCGGACGGGAAGACGCTGTGGTCGTCGCCGACCGTGTCCGGAAAGTCGGATCCGGTGGAGGTGCGTGTGCCGGTGAGTGGGGCGCGGCATGTGCATCTGGTGGTGACGGACACGGATGGGTCGAAGTCCGGGGACCATGGGGACTGGGCCGGGGCCGCGTTTCGCTGCGCGTGAGGGGGTTGGTGTTCGGGTGCGGGTGCGTTGTGGTTGCTCGCGCCGTTCCCCGCGCCCCTCTTGTGCCTGCGGCGGCCCGTGGCTGTCCGGTGGCCGGTTGCGGTAGCGCCTGCGGTTCGTTGTGAGTCGGGGCCGGGGCGGGGGGGTGCCCGTCCTCGGTCCGGCCGCCCGTCCCCGACGACGGCACCCTGTGCCGGTGCCGGCCGCTGCGGGCGGACACCCCCCATCCCGTCCCCTTCCCGCCGTACATGGGTGCCGGCCGTCATCTGGCTGAGCCGGCCGGCCCCAGCACCGGGTCATGTTCGGAGGGACTCCAGGCGGCCCTCCAGGCGGCCGAGCAAGTCGCCCAGGAGGGACGCCAGTTCGCTCTGGTGGGTGTCGTCCAGTGCGGACAGCACCGCCGTCTCGTACGCCAGCTGCTCCGGCAGGATCGTGTCGACCAGGTCACGGCCGGCGGCCGTGAGGCGGACGTGGGAGACGCGGCGGTCGCGGGTGTCGGTGCGGCGGTCGACCAGGCCGCGCTCGGTGAGCTGCTTCAGCCGCTTGGTGACGGCCGCGCCGGAGGAGAAGGTCTCGCGAGCCACCTCGCTCGGCGTCAGCTCGTGCCCGGTACGGCGCAGCGCACCGAGCAGGTCGAACTCGGCGCGGCTCAGCCCGGCCCGGCGCAGCGGCGCGTCCTCCGCCTGCTGCAGGAGCGCGGCGCAGCGGTTGACCCGGCCGATGATCTCCATCGGACCGGTGTCGAGGTCGGGGTGGACCGCCTGCCACTGCCGGACGACGGCTGCGACGGTGTCGCCCCTCCCACCGGCTGCGCCCGTTCCCTTGGTCCCCGTCATGGCCGTACGTCCTCCGCTCTCGCGTTGTCGTCCCGGTCCAGGGTCAGTCCCTGGCGTCGTACCGTCGCCGCGAGCGTACGGTGTCCCGCCTGTTCGGCGAGCACGACCCGGTCGTGCGGCAGGGCGCGCTGCCACCACTCGCCGGAGGCGGCCTCGGCGGTGGCGCGCAGGTCGACCAGCGCGACGGCGAGTGCGCGGCGGGCCGCTTCCAGGGCGGCAGGGGTGGTGTGGGGTTCGGTGAGGAGGCGAGCGGTGCGTTCGCGGGCCCGCTCGGCGGTGGTGAGGGCGTGTTCCAGGCGGTCGCCGGAGCGGCGGTTGGTGACGGCCACGGCGGCCACGAAGCCGACCAGGGCGCCGACCAGCGTGTCGACCGTGCGCTCGGTGATCAGTTCGGCGGAGTCCTGGAAGCGGGTGAACTCGGTGATCAGCAGTGCCATCGGGGTCACACAGATGGTGCCGAGCCAGTAGTTGCGGCCGATCAGCGCCTCCGCGCCGAAGTTGAAGGCCAGGCAGAGCAGGACGAGCGCCGCCTGGTGGAGGTGGGCCAGCGGGACGACCGCCGCGAAGACGAGGACGCCGATGACGTTGCCGACCACGCGCTGTACGGCCCGGCTCCAGGTGAGCGTGAGGTTGGCCTGGTAGAGGCTGGCCGCGGTGACCAGGGCCCAGTAGGGGCGGCCGACGCCGAGCGCGAGGGAGGCGTAGCCGGCCAGGGCGCAGCCGACGAAGGTGCGCACGGCGAGGGGGGCCAGGTGGTGGTGGCGCGGGGTGCGGGTGGTCCTCTCCGCTTCCACGCCGAGGAGTTCCTCCGCCTCGCCCGGCAGGTCGTCCACGCGTGGCAGGGGGCCGTTGCCGCGCAGGTCGCGGGCCCAGGCGCGCAGCCGCCCCCGGTCGCTGTCGGCGGGGGCCGCCAGGGCGACCTCGGCGCGGACGAGGAGGCGTTCCAGGCCGCGTCGGGTGCGGTCGGAGCGCAGCCCCGCGGTGAGCAGGGTCTGCCAGGCGGCCTGGACGGCGGCGGCCGCGGCGCCGCGGGTGTGCGCGTCGCCGGTGGCGGCGTGGGCGGCGGCGGTCAGGGCCTGCGCGGTGGCGCGCCGCTCCGGGCCGTGCGGGCGGACCAGGCCCGGCGCCATGCCGACCAGCCACGCCCAGGCGCCCGCCGCGAGGGTCATACCGAGGTGAGCGGGGATCTGCGCGAGGGTCTGGGGGACGAAGAGGGAGGCGGAGGTGATGAAGGTGAGGACGACGTTGCCGGGCGGGCCGAGGCGGGTGGCGTCGCACACGGCCTTCTGTACGGCGGCGAGCAGCGCCCCGACGGTGACCAGGACGAGCGCGCTCGTGGTGAGCGACGCCGCGATCAGCGCGACGGCGAGGCCGCCGGTCATGCCGAGGACGACCCAGGCCAGCGTGCGGGCCCGGGCGGCGTAGGGGCGGTTGTGGGCGTACAGGGCGCACAGGGATCCGGCCATCGTGTACATCGCCAGGTCGAGGCGACCGAGCGCCAGCAGGATCAGGTTCGGCGGCGCCACCGAGACGACGACGCTCAGCGCGGGCTTGAACCAGATCGGAGAGGGTCGGCCGAGCCTCAGGGCTCCGGCGAGGGGGAGAGGACGGATGTGCATGGCATTTAGCTTAGCGGGTGTTTTACTCGTGAAGCGTTTCGGGCGCGCTCCCCGCTTGCGCGCCCCGTGTACCCCTCTGCGCTTGCGTGAGCTCCGGGTGGTCCGGGCATCGCTCTCCCTGGACCGACCGTCGAGGGGGGAGGTGCCTGTGCACGGACCGGCTTCGTCCGGCTGGCTCCTGGTCGCGCTGTGCGCGGCGACCGGCGGCTACT
Source organism: Streptomyces sp. NPDC014006 (assembly GCF_043088925.1). NCBI lineage: Bacteria > Bacillati > Actinomycetota > Actinomycetes > Kitasatosporales > Streptomycetaceae > Streptomyces > Streptomyces sp. NPDC014006. The sequence goes on from NZ_JBICAJ010000005.1 coordinate 319,605, forward strand.
GCCTGCTGCGCATGCGCAGCGGGACGCGGGAGCAGCGCCGGATCGCGGGCAGTGAGGCACTGATGGGTTTCGGGATGGCCGCGATGGCGGTGCCTGCGGCGGTGTTCACGCCGCCCGGGTGGGCCTGGCCGGGCTATGCGGTGGTGTTCGGGCTGGCCGCCGTGCGTGCCCTGTGGGCGGCGCGTCGCCGCGCGCATCATCTGCACCATCTGGTGGGGGCCTCGGCCATGGTCTACATGGCCGTGGTGATGGCGGGAGCGCCGGCCCACCATCACACGGGCGGTGGCGTCCCCCTCGTGACGGGGGCCCTGCTGCTCTACTTCGCGGGGTATGTGCTGCTGTCCGGGGCGCGGCTGGTGCCGGTCACCGCGGTGGCCGGTGCTCCGCCGGTGGCGGGCTGGGGCCACCGGCCGGAGCTGGCGCGGGCGTGCCGGCTGTCGATGGGCATCGCGATGGTGGCGATGCTGCTCACGCTGTGACGCGTGGGGTGTGTCACTTTGCCCGCACCGTACGTACCGCCCAGTAGCCTCCGCCTCATAGGCTGCTGCCCATGGTGGTGCCCGCGACTCTGCTGCTGCTCGGCGCCCTGACCGCGATCGTCGCACCGCGGTTGCTCGCCCGGGCCGACTGGCCGGACCGTGAACCGGTGGTCGCCCTGTGGGTGTGGCAGTGCGTGGTGGCGGCCGTACTGCTGTGCTGCGCGCTGTCGATGCCGCTCAGCGCCGCGGCGGCCTGGCAGGCGGTGCGCGGCCATGTGTTCGCGTCGGCGCCGCGGGCCGTGGTGGAGGCGTACGCCCTGGGTGTGGGCGCTCCTTGGGCGGCGACCACCGCCGTGGCGCTGGCGCTGGGCGGGGTGTGGACGGCGGCGATGCTGGTCCGTGAGGTGACCCGGGCGCGGGCGCGGCGCCGGCTGCGCCGGATGGAGGTCCTCGTCCGCGCCCCGCGACTGCCCGGTGAGGGCGCGGGGCTCGGGCAGCTGCTCATCCTGGAAGGAGAGCGGCCGGACGCCTGGTGGCTGCCCGGCACGCCGCCCCGGCTGGTGGTCACCACGGCCGCGCTGCGCCGACTCGGGGGACGCCGGCTGGACGCCGTTGTCGCGCACGAGCAGGGGCACGCGCGCGCCCGGCACGACTGGCTGCTGCACTGCTCCTCGGCGCTGGCCGGCGGATTCCCGCAGGTGCCGGTCTTCGCCGCGTTCCGCGACGAGGTGCACCGGCTGGTCGAACTGGCCGCCGACGACACGGCCTCGCGCCGTTTCGGCCGGCTCACCACCGCGCTCGCGCTCGTCGAACTCAACGAGGGCCGCGGCGTGTTCGGCCCCTGTCCCGGCGGGGACGGGCAGGTTCCGCAGCGGGTGGACCGGCTGCTCACCGCGCCGGCCCGGCTCACCGCGGCCCGCCGGCTGGGGCTGACGGCCGCGGCCGCGCTGGTGCCGGTGATCCCGGTGCTGGTGGCGTTCGGTCCGGGGCTGCGGGCGCTGGGCTGACGCGGGCCGGGGTTGGCCTCGGGGACCGCACGTCGGCGAGGATCGCATCATGCACGCTCCGTCCGCCGCCGCCCCGTCCCGCTCCCGCGCTCCCCGCTCGGCACAGCGCTGCGCCCTTCTGCTCGCGCTGTGCTCGGGAGTGCTGACCGCGCTGGTCGCGATCAGATGGCGCCCGCTCACCGGCACCGACGGCGACATCGCGCGGACCACCCACCGCTGGGCGGTCGGTGACCCCGGTCTCACCCACGCCTTCCGCGTCCTGTCCGACTGGGTGTGGGACCCCACGACGATGCGCGTGCTGTGCGTGGCCGTCGCCGTGTGGCTGCTGTGGCGCCGCGCCGCGTGGTGGACGGCGGTCTGGCTGGTGACGGTCACGGCGCTGGCCACGGTGGTGCAGCAGGCGCTCAAGGCCGCGGTCGACCGGCCCCGGCCCGTGTGGCTCGACCCGGTCGACTCCGCGCACTACGCGGCCTTTCCGTCCGGCCACGCCATGACCGCCACGGTGGTGTGCGGCCTGCTGGTGTGGCTGGTGCGCGTGTACGGCGCCGGGCCGGCCCTGCGGCGTACGGCTCTCGGTGTCGCCGTGGTCTCCGTTGCCGGGGTGGGCGTGACCCGGGTGTGGCTCGGCGTGCACTGGCCGTCGGACGTGCTCGGCGGCTGGCTGCTGGGCGCGGTGCTGGTCGCGGGCGCGGTGGCGGCGCATCAGCGGTGGCGGCCGTGAACGGGCCGGAGGGCGGTCACTAGGATCGCCCGCATGACCGCCGTTCTCTTCGACTTCTCCGGCACGCTCTTTCGGATCGAATCCGTCGACGCGTGGCTGCGCGCCGTCCTCACGGAAGCGGGGATCACGCTCCCCGAGGATGAACTGGACGAGACCGCCCGGGCGTTGGAGGCGGCCGGTGCGCTGCCCGGCGGCCCGGAGCCGCAGCGGGTCCCCGGCCATCTCGCCGAGTTGTGGGAGACCCGCGACGAGAGCAGCGCCGGCCACCGGGCCGCGTACACCGGTCTGACGCGCCAAGTGCCGCTGCCCGATCCGGGGCTGTACGACGCGCTGTACGAGCGGCATCGCACCCCGGCCGCCTGGACGCCGTACCCGGACGCGGCCGAGGTGCTGGGCGCCCTGCGGGAGCGGGGGGTGCGGATCGGCGTGGTGAGCAACATCGGCTGGGATCTGCGTCCCGTCTTCCGCGCCCACGGCCTGGACCGGTTCGTCGACGCCTATGTGCTGTCGTACGAGCACGGCATCCGCAAGCCGGACCCGCGGCTGTTCGCCCGGGCCTGTGCCGCGCTGGACGTCGAACCGGCCGAGGCACTCATGGTCGGCGACAGCCGGCACGCGGACGGTGGCGCGGCGGCCCTGGGTTGCCGGGTGCACTTCGTGGACCACCTGCCGGCCGGCGAGCGCCCCGACGCGCTGCGGCCCGTCATGGCCCTGGTGGGGTGACCGCCGGGCCCGCGGGCCGGAGGGTCACTCCAGATAGCCCTCGACCTGCGACGGCGGACGGACTTCGGCCTCGTCCGGGTTCTCCCCGAACTCCGCCTTCGCGCGCCGCTGGCGCAGCAGGTCCCAGCACCGGTCCAGTTCCTGCTCCACCTCGCTCAGGCGCTGCCGCTCGGTGACGCCGTCGATCCGCCCGGACGCCAGGTCCGCACGCAACCGGTGCTCGTGCTCCACCATTTCCGTGATCCTGGCCAGGATCTTCCGGTCCTGTTCCATCCGCCCACGCCTCCTCGGCCGGCTCTCTCCGCCTCACTCTAAGGAGCCCTGGGCGCGCCTGCGACCGAGACCGCTCAGACACCACCGGCCGATTGCCTCAGGCGACCATCCGGGCGGAAACGGTCCGCTCTGGACGATCCCCCGCGTCGTCCAGAGCGGACGGCAACGCCGACCGGGCCCCGGACAGGGGCTGGGCCGACATGCGTTGAGTATAGTTGGCTGGCAGCCAGTCAACGCAGGAGTTACAGCATGTCCCCGCGCAGCGCCTCGGTCAATGAGGAATTGCGGCGGCGCTCCCGGGAGCGACTGCTGCAGGCGGCACTCGAGCTGGTCAGGGAGCGCGGCTACGAGGCGACGACGCTCGGCGACATCGCCGACCGCGCGGGCTCGGCCCGCGGACTGGTGTCGTACTACTTCCCCGGCAAGCGCCAGTTGGTGCAGTCCGCCGTGCACCGGCTGATGCACCGCACGCTGGAGGAGGCCCTGGAGCGCGAGCCGCGCACCGACGACGGCCGTGAGCGGATGGCGCGGGCGATCGACGCGATCCTGGGGCTGGCCCGGGACGAACCGGTGCTGATGCGCCAGCACATGGCGGGTCTGCTGCAGGCGGAGGGCTTCGTGCAGTGCCCGGAGCAGCAGCGGCTCGCGGAGCTGCTGCGTTCCGTCGTCGCCGGGTACGGTTCGCCCGACATCGAGCGCGACTACCCGATGCTGCGCTCGGTGCTCATGGGCGCCGTGTACGCGATGGTGCTCCCGAACGTGCCGATGTCGATCACGGCGATGCGCGCCGAGCTGTTCCACCGTTACGGGCTGGCCCGGGACGCGGGGAACCCGCCGGACGCCGAGGCGCCCGGCGGGCGATGCGAGCAGGATCTGTCCCGCTTCTTCGCGACCGGCGCGCGGCCGGAAGGTCAGACGAAGTAGTCGGGCTGGGTCTGGACGTTGAGTTCCCGCAGGTGGACCCGGCGCGCCGGGTCGGTGCGGCGGTCGCTGAGCTTGAGGACGTCGAAGCCCTTGGCGATGTCGTTGGAGTAGATGTAGCCGTTGTAGTAGTACGCCGACCACGCCCCGCCGACGGTGAGCGTGTCGGTGGTCAGGGGACCGCGCTCGAAGTAGGCGATCTCCTTCGGGTGCGCGGAGTCGGTGAACTCCCAGACGGAGACGCCGCCCTGGTACCAGGCCTGGACCATGATGTCGCGCCCCTTGACCGGGATCAGCGAGCCGTTGTGGGCCACGCAGTTCTCGGTGTCGGCCTGGTGGCGCGGGATCTTGTAGTAGCCGCGGAAGACGAGCTTGCGCTTCTCGCCCTTGCCGGTGATGTCGTAGATGCCGTCGGCGCCCCGGTTCGGGCCGGTCGCCGCGTTGCAGGTGGCCGCTCCGCCGCCGCCGAGCTCGTCGGTGAAGACGACCTTGTCCGCCTTCTGGTTGAAGGTCGCCGAGTGCCAGAAGGCGAAGTTGACGTTGTCCTGGACCTGGTCGATGACCTTGGGGTGCTCGGGGTCCTTGATGGAGAACAGGATGCCGTCACCCATGCAGGCGCCGGCCGCCAGGTCCTCGGAGGGCAGGACGGTGAGGTCGTGGCAGCCGGTGGTCTTGGACACGCCGGGGTTGGTGGGGGCGCCGGGGTTGCCGCCGCCGTCCGGGCCGTCGCCGGGGAAGAGCACCGGGAAGTTCACCACGGCCGCCTGCTCGGGGACGTCGCGCGGCACCTTGATGACCGAGATGCCGTCGTGCGGCGGCTGGCAGTCCGGGTAACTCGCGCTCGGCGAGTAGGAGGAGACGTAGACGTAGACGTTGTCGCGCTTCGGCACCAGCGTGTGGGTGTGCGAGCCGCAGGCGGTCTCGACGGCGGCGACGTACCGGGGGTTGCTCTTGTCGCTGATGTCGAAGACCTTCATGCCCTCCCAGGAGGACTTCTCGGTCGCCGGCTGTGTGGTGCTGTGGCAACTGCTGTCGCTGCGCGAGGAGTCGGTGGACAGGAAGAGCAGGTCGCCGGAGACGGAGACGTCGTTCTGCGAGCCGGGGCAGAGCACCTGGGCGACCGTCTTCGGCGACGCGGGGTTGCTGATGTCGAAGATGCGGAAGCCGTCGTAGTTGCCGGCGAAGGCGTAGCGGCCCTGGAAGGCGAGGTCCGAATTGGTGCCGGGCAGCGCGTCCTTGGGGATGTTGATGAGGTGCTGGACGTTGGCGGAGTGGACGATCTGGTCCTGGCCGGGTATCTCGCCCGCCGCGATCGCCTCGGCCGCCTGCGCCTGGGCGCTGCGGGAGACCTCCTTCGGCGCGGCCGGGTGGTCGCCCGGGTCAGGGGTGGCGCCGGCGGGTGCGGCGGTGAGCAGCGCGGCCAGCAGTCCGGCCGCCGCGGCGGCAACGCCCAGGTGTCTGCGTCGTGTTCGGGGATCGTGCAGGGTCACTGTGTCCTCCCTCGGCACCGTTCCGGTCGGAACGGTTCACGCTTCCCCGCAGTATCGTCTTCATCATGCCCAGATCAACAGATGGCAATGGGATCGTCATGATGACCCCGGGAGGTCGCCTTGCTCCTGCGTCGTGGATCGCGTCCGGCCCTCGCCACGGTCTCGCTGACCGCCTTCGCCCTGCTCACCCTCGGGGGCTGTGACTCCGGCACGGACGCCAAGTCCCCGGCATCGGGCGGGCCTTCGGTACTGGTGCCGGGCAAGCCGGGCGAAGCCAACCGCACCCTCTCGGCCGAGGACGCGGCACAGGAGCGGGAGGACGACGACACGCCCAACGCGGCGGACGTGTCGTACGCGCGCATGATGATCGCCCATCACGAACAGGCGCTGCGGTTGTCCGAACTCGCCGCGGATCACGCCCGGTCGGAGGAGGTCAAGCGCCTCGCGGCCCGGATCGCGGCCGCTCAGGGCCCGGAGATCGCCACCATGCGGGCCTGGCTGAAGGAGTACGGCAAGGACGAGGCAGGCGGCGGGCATACGCACGGCGGCATGCCCGGCATGGCGACCGAGGCGCAGCTGAAGCAGCTCGGAGCGGCGCGCGGCGCGGCGTTCGACGCGCTCTTCCTGTCCCTGATGATCACCCATCACCAGGGCGCCATCACCATGGCGACGGACGTCAAGGCGCAGGGCAACAACGTCCGCATCGAGGAGATGGCCGACGACGTGGTGGCGCAGCAGACGAGCGAGATCACGCGGATGCGCCAGATGCGGTGACGGCCCAGGTTGTCTCCTTGGCCGGCGTCGGTCCGGACGAGGATGCTCGCGAGATGGAGTGCGGCCACAGAACATCGACCCTTCCGGGTGTCGAGAATGCGGCACCGGCTGCGTCCCAGGGGTATCAGTAGCCGGAACGCACTGCGCGACGAAGAAGGAGCATCCCGTGGCGATTCAGCGGATGGACAACGTAGGCATCGTCGTCGACGACCTGGAGGCTGCCGTCGCCTTCTTCACCGAGCTCGGCATGGAACTGGAAGGCGAAGCGCAGATCGAGGGAATCTGTGCAGACCGGATGGTCGGCCTCGACGGGGTTCGCAGCGCCATCGCGATGATGCGCACCCCGGACGGCCACGGCAAGCTGGAGCTGACGAAGTTCCACTCCCCCGCGGCGATCACCGCCGGACCGCTCGACCCGCCGGCCAACACGCTGGGCCTGCACCGTGTCATGTTCGCCGTCGACGACATCGACGACACGATCACCCGCCTGCGCCGCCATGGCGCCGAACTCCTCGGCGAGGTGGCGCGGTACGAGAACGCCTACCGGCTGTGCAACCTCCGCGGCCCCTCGGGAATCATCGTCGCTCTGGCCGAACGGATCGGCTAGGTTCTGCCTCCTTGGGTCAGCGTCGGGTCCGGATGGATGCCCGGCGCCCCAGGTGGCTGTGTTTCGAAAGCTGGTGCATCACCTGCCTGGCCTGCGGCGACAGTGACGGCGAGGGACCGTGCGCGACCCGTCTGCGGCCAGATGGACAACGCCGTCCGCCGACCGGATCGGCCGGGCCGTCAAAGAGACACTCGCTAGTCCGCCTTGGGGCGGGCGTGGCGGGGGGTCAGGAAGCCGGCGTCACGGGCCTGGGCGATCAGGCGCAGGGACTTGCGCCGGCTGTGGCCGGTCGCGCACATCACCGCGAGGACCGGGTCGGCGCCCTCCTCCTGCGCCGCGCGGTACTCCTGGGCGACCTGCCATCGCCCCTCGATGCCGCGCGGCCAGGTGGGACGGGCCCGGCGCCCGCCGGAGCGCTCGTCCTCGCCGGCCTCCCCGCCCTCGTCGTCGATGTCGTCGGCGTCCACACCGCACGCCTCGAACAGCGGGCCCTCGATCCAGTCCGCGAGCACCGACAGGTCATCCAGGGACAGCGCGGGTTCGGCCCGGACGTCCTCGATGGACACGCACCCCCCGAACATCACGGCGAGCGCCTGTACACCGGCGCCGTCGGGGAACGCGAGGCGGACGTGGAACCACCTCGTCGCGCCGGCGTCCTCCTGCACTTCCCACGCGGGCGACACGGTCACCGCGCCGTCCGCCTCCGATCGATCGGAAAGATTAAGAAAGGATGCTTCAAGCACACACGCAACGTAACCTCATGATCACATTCCATACGAACGGACACGCGTCCGTCCGCCCGGACAGCACCCTGTCAGCGCAGCCCGCACGGTGCGATGCTGGGGCCGGGGAAGCCCTCCCCTTCCCAGGGGACCCTGACAGAGGAGTTCCGCCGTGCTCCGTGTCGCCGTCGTCGGTTCGGGCCCGAGCGGGGTCTACACCACGCAGAGCCTTCTCGAGCGAAACCCCGACGTGCGCGTGGACGTCCTGGACCGCCTGCCGTGCCCGTTCGGCCTGGTCCGCTACGGCGTCGCACCCGACCACGAGAAGATCAAGTCGCTGCAGAACACCCTCCGCCCGATCCTGGAGGAGCCCCGGGTCCGCTTCCTGGGCGGGGTCCGGATCGGCGGACCGGGCGGCGTGCCGGCCGCACGGCTGCGGGAGCTGTACCACGCGGTGGTGTACTGCGTGGGCGCCGCCGCCGACCGGCGCCTGGGCATCCCCGGCGAGGACCTGCCGGGCAGCTGGTCGGCGACGCAGTTCGTCGCCTGGTACAGCGCTCACCCGGACGCCGCCGACGACGGGTATCTGAGCGGCGCCCGGTCGGCCGTCGTCATCGGCGCGGGGAACGTGGCCGTGGACGTGACCCGGATGCTCGCCCGCGGCCCGGCGGAGCTGAGCCCGACCGACGTACCGCAGGCAGCGCTGGCCGCGCTGACCGCGAGCCGGGTCACCCGTATCCAGATGGCGGCCCGGCGCGGCCCGTCACAGGCCCGGTTCACCACCAAGGAGTTGCGCGAGCTGGGCGCGCTCCCGGACACCGACGTACGCGTGGACCCGGCGGAGCTCGCCCTGGACCCGGGGTGCGCCGATCCCTCGATGCTGCCGGCGGCGCAGCGTCGCAACGTGGAGGTGCTGGGTGCGTGGGCGGGGCGTGCGGGCACGGGCGCCCGGCGCCGGATCGGACTGCGGTTCTTCCTGCGGCCGGTCGAGCTGCTCGCGGACGGGGGCCGGGTCGGCGCGGTGCGTTTCGAGCGGACGGCGCCGGACGGGCACGGCGGGGTGCGGGGAACCGGTCGGTTCGAGCAGGTGGATGCCCAGCTGGTGCTGCGGTCGGTGGGCTACCGCGGGGTGCCGCTGGAGGGGCTGCCGTTCGACGCGGAGCGCGGCACGGTGCCGAACCTGGCCGGGCGCGTCCTGTGCGAGGGGGCCGTCGTACCGGGCGCGTACGTGGCGGGCTGGATCAAGCGGGGCCCGACGGGTGTCATCGGCACCAACCGTCCGTGCGCCCGGGAGACGGCGGACTCGCTGCTCGAGGACGCCCCCGCGCTCGGCCGTGCCGAGTTGCCCGGCGATCCGCTGGAGGCGCTGCGGGCGGCGGGGGCCGAACCGGTCGAGTGGCCGGGCTGGCTGGCGATCGAGCGGGCGGAGGCGCGGCTCGGGGCGTCGCTCGGGCGCTCGGTGGTCAAGCTGCCCGACTGGCGGTCCCTCATGGCCGCGGCGCGCGCCGCGACCCCGTGAGCCGAGTCGCCTCGGAGGGCGGGCGGGTTCAGCCGGGCCGGGCGGGCTGAGCCGGGCGGGCCGGTTCAGCCGAGCCGGGCGGCCTGGTGGGCGGCGGCGTCCATGAGGGCGTCGAGCAGACCGGGGAAGAGGTCCTCCAGGTCCTCGCGGCGCAGTCCGTTCATCTTGGCGGTGCCCTGGTAGGTCTGCTGGATCACCCCGGCCTCGCGCAGCACCCGGAAGTGGTGCGTGGTGGTCGACTTGGTAACCGGCAGGTCGAAGTGCGAACAGGACAACGCGTCGGTCGCGACGGTCAGTTCGCGCACGATGCGCAGTCGCATGGGGTCGGACAGGGCGTGCAGCACGGTCTCCAGCCGGATCTCCTCCCGCGCCGGGTGCGGGAGCTCGCGGCTGCTGACGGCGGGGGTGGCGGGGGCGGGGGTCACGGCGGGCTCCAGTTCGTCGGATGCCTCTCATTGTACGAAGGCTCTCGTAGTTTGACATCCACCGTACTACGACGTCTATCGTACGAGTCGACCACCGGTCCCGTGACGAATGGAGTCCGCCGTGAGTGCGCTCTTCGAGCCCTACACCCTGCGCGAAGTGACCATCCCCAACCGTGTGTGGATGCCGCCGATGTGCCAGTACTCGGCCGCGCCCGAGGGGCCGGAGGCCGGGGTGCCGCACGACTGGCACTTCGCGCACTACGCGGCCCGCGCGGCCGGCGGCACGGGCCTGATCATCGTCGAGGCCACCGCCGTCTCGCCGGAGGGCCGGATCTCGCCGTACGACCTCGGCCTGTGGAACGACACGCAGGTCGAGGCCTTCCGCCGCATCACCCGCTTCCTCGTCGGCCAGGGCACGGTGCCGGCGATCCAGCTCGGGCACGGCGGGCGCAAGGCCTCCACCGACCAGCCGTGGAAGGGCGGGGCGCCCGTCGGGCCGGACGCGCACGGCTGGCAGCCGGTGGCGCCGAGCGCCGTCGCCTTCGACGAACGGCACCCGGTACCCACCGAGCTGACGATCGATCAGATCCAGGAGATCGTGGGCCAGTTCGCGTTCGCCGCGCGGCGTGCCCTGGCCGCGGGCTTCGAGATCGTCGAGATCCACGGCGCCCACGGATACCTGATCAGCGAGTTCCTCTCCCCGCACTCCAACCGCCGTACCGACGCCTACGGCGGCTCCTTCGAGAACCGCACCCGTTTCCCGCTCGAGGTCGTCGACGCCGTACGGGCCGTGTGGCCGCAGGACAAGCCGCTGTTCTTCCGCATCTCCGCGACCGACTGGCTGGAGGAGGGTGGCTGGACCGGCGACGACACCGTGCGCTTCGCGCGCGAGCTGCACGCACACGGCGTCGACCTCCTCGACGTCTCCACCGGCGGCAACGCCTCAGGCGTGCGCATCCCGACCGAGCCCGGTTACCAGGTGCCGTTCGCCGCGCGGGTCAAGGCGCAGACGCCGCTGCCGGTGGCCGCCGTCGGCCTGATCACCGAGCCGGAGCAGGCGGCGAAGATCCTCGCCAACGGTGAGGCCGACGCCGTCCTCCTCGGCCGCGAACTGCTCCGCAACCCGTCCTGGGCCCGGCACGCGGCACGCCGACTGGGCGGCGAGGTCCACGTACCGGACCAGTACCACCGGTCGGTGTGACGGGGGACGGGGGACTTGGCCGGCCCGTAGCACCGGGTGGGGTGACCCCGGGCGGTGAGGCGCCCGGCAGCACCGGTCGGTGTGACGGGGGGCGGGAGACCTGGCCGGTCGCCTCGCCGGGCGGTGTGAGCGCGGGCTGTGGGACGGCCGACGGTGGCGTAGCCGGCGGGGGCGGCCGGTCCCACCGGTCCGGCCGCCCCATCCGCGTGGCGGGTGCGACCGTCCGGTCGATCGGACGGTCGCGCACCGGTGCGGCGTGACCCACCGGTCACGCTCCCGCGGCCGGCCGGCCCGCGGGCGCCGTGACGGGGTGGCCGACGTCGCACCGAGCGCCCCGGACCGCCCCGCCCCTCACCGTGTCACGCCGATGACGCCGGTCCTCACCGCGTCAGCCTCATCACCGTCTCCTCCAGGCGCGGCAGTGCTCGCTGGCCCGCGAGGGCCAGGGCGATCGCCGCGGCCACGCCGGCCCAGGCGAGCGGGCCGAGGGGGGTGCATCCGAAGACCTGGCTGGCGCCCGGCGTCTGGACCAGGAGGACCAGCGCCGCCGCCGAGCCGAGCACGGTGACGCGCACCAGCGGGCTGCCCCGGCGGTCGGCCAGCGTCTGCGCCAGCTGCGTACCGACGACCGCGCACAGCGCCATCGTCGTGGACCGGCGCGTCGTACCCGGGGTGAACCGGCCGAACAGCCAGGCCACCACCGCACCCAGACACGTCGTCAGGGCCCGGTGCCGGATCTGCTCGATCAGCGGCTCGCCCAGCATCGACGAGCCCAGCGGCCCGCTCGCCTCCTCCGTCGGGTCCTTCTCCGGGGTGACCGCGACGGCCATCGCCGGGAACAGGTCCGTGAACAGGTTCACCAGCAGCATCTGCCGCGTCGACAGCGGTGCCCGGCCTCCGAGCAGGGTGCCGACGATGCCGAAGCCCACCTCGCCGGCGTTGCCGCCGATCAGGATGGCGATGGCGTCGGCGACGCTGTGCCACAGGGCGCGGCCCTCGCCGACCGCCTCGACCAGCACCCCGAGGTCGTCGTCGGTCAGCACCAGGTCGGCGGCGTTGCGGGCGGCCGCCGAGCCGCGCGCGTTGATGCCGACCCCGATGTCGGCGGCGCGGATCGCGGCGGCGTCGTTGGCGCCGTCGCCGACCATACCGACCACCCGGCCCGCGTCCCGCAACGCCTCCACGACCTGGAGTTTCTGCTCCGGCGCGACCCGGGCCACGACACCGCAGTCACCCAGCATGCGGGCGCGTTCGGCCCGGTCGGCGGCGGCCAGTTCTTCGCCCGTGACCACGCCGGTGTCCTCAGGCCAGCCCAGTTCGACGGCGATCGCCCGTGCGGTCTGCGGGTGGTCGCCGGTCAGCATGACGGGTCGTACGCCCGCCTCGCGCAGCCCGTGCACCAGCGCGTTGGACGTGTCTCGGGCCACGTCGGCGAGTGCGACCAGGCCGGTGAACTCCAGCTCCTGCAGCGCCTCTTCGAGGGCGCCCGCGGCCGACTCGACGTCGTCCAGGCGGCGTTCGGCGACCGCCAGCACGCGCAGTCCGTCGGCGGCCAGCGCGTGGGCGGTGTCGGACGCTTCCTCGGCCCGGTCGCCGCAGGCGGGCAGGACGTTCTCCGGGGCGCCCTTGACCACCAGGACACGTCCGCCGTCCGCGGCGTGCCCCACCGCGGCGGCGTACCCGCGGGCGGCCTCGAACGGGAGCGCCTCCTCCTGCGTCCACTCGGGATCCTCCGCTGCGGCCTCCAGTACGGCCTCGTCGGTGGCGTGCACCGGCCGGTCGGACCCGCCGTTCAGCTGCGGGCAGGCACGCGCCGCCTGGATGAGGGTGCGGCTGTCCGGGGCCTCGTCGCGCTTGCGGACGGCGCCGTCGGTGTCGGTGACCCGCACCAGGCGCAGCCGGTTCTCCGTGAGGGTGCCCGTCTTGTCGAAGCAGATCGTGTCCATCCGGCCGAGGGCCTCCAGCGTGCGCGGCGCCCGCACCAGCACTCCACGCCGGCTGAGCCGGCGGGCCGCCGCGAGCTGCGCCACGGTCGCCACCAGCGGCAGCCCCTCGGGTACGGCGGCCACGGCGACCGCCACTCCCCCGCTGACCGCCTCGCGGATCGGCGTGCCGCGCAGCAGCGACAGGCCGGTCACGGCGGCACCGCCGGCCAGGGTCAGCGGCAGGGCCTTGCGGGTGAGTTCCTGCAGCCGGGCCTGGACGCCCGCGGAGGGCGGCTTCTTGGCGGCCAGGTGGACCGCCCGGGACGCCTCGGTGCGCTCACCGGTCTCGACGACGACCGCGCGGGCGTGCCCGGCCACCACGGTCGTCCCCTCGAAGACCATGCAGCGCCGCTCGGCGACCGCGGCGGCCGGGCACGCGTCGGTGACCTTGTCGACCGGCAGCGACTCGCCGGTCAGCGCGGACTCGTCGACCTCCAGTCCGTCCGCCCACAGCAGCCGGGCGTCGGCGGGGACGACATCGTCCGCCTTGAGGTCGATGACGTCGCCGGGGTGCAGCTTGGCCGCGTCGACCGTCCGCGGTTCGCGCCACTCCTCCGACGTGAGCCGTGCCTTGCGCTTGTGCTCGGCGAGCAACCCGGACAGGGCGCGTTCGGCGCGCAACCGCTGGATGCCGCCGACGAGGGCGTTCAGATCGAGCGCACCGACCACCAGCAGCGCGTCGGCGGCCGAGCCGAGGATCGCCTCGGCAGCCGAGCCGACGGTGAGGACGGGGGTGAGCGGGTCCTGGAGTTCGCCCCGCACCGCACGGGCCAGTTGCACGGTCCAGCGCACCGGCGCGAGAGCGGGGACCTTCCCGGCGCGCTTGGCGATCTGGCGCACCCGGCCGGACGTCTGGTCCCTGAGAGTGGGCCGGTCCTCCTCGCGCCTGGCCAGCCGCTCCCGTACGGCGTCGGTGTCCAGGGCGTGCCAGGCGACGCGTTCGCGGGGGCGCGGGGAGCGGGCCACTGCCACACCGAGCGCGGCCCGGGCACCGCTGAGAAGCGCGGCGGCCGCGCTCACGTCCACCGGGGCGTGCCGCAGTCCGGGCATCAGCGGGTGGCGCCGGCCACGCTGGGCCTCGCCCACCGCCACCATCAGACCCGACAGGGCGGCACCGGACCGGGCCAGCGTCTGCGACCTGCGGCCCACGTCCCGCGCCACGGGCACGGCCCGCAGCAGCCGCCACAGGTCGGGCAGGCCGCCCGGGGCCACCAGGTCCGCGCCCCACACCACCGCGGCGTCGCCGTCGGCCAGCGCCACGGCCACATCGCCGGCGAGCAGCCCGGTCAGCACATCGTGGTCCTCGGCCGCGGCCGCGCGGGCCACGGTGAGCACCGCGCCGCGTTCCCGCAACCGGTCCACGGCCTCCCCGAGCGGCCGGTCGGCGGGCACCAGGTGGTCGGCGAGTCCGGTGAAGTCCGCGAGCGCGGGGTCGTCGACCATCACCACCCGCAGGCCGGCGGCGCGCGCGGCGTCCAGCACGGCCTCGGCCCACGGGTCGGCTCCTGCGCCCCGGGTGCGCAGCGCGCTCGGGTGCAGCAGCACCGACTCGACCGTCTCCAGCTGCCGCAGCCGCTCGCTGTCCCGTACGAGGACACCGGTGCGGGCGAGGGCCAGGCCCAGGACGGCGTTGAAGGCGGCGGGGCCGTAACGGGCGGCCTTGGGGGAGCCGGCGAGGACCGCCTCGGCCGCCTCGTTCACATCGTGTTTGACGAGCAGGGTCGCCACGGCGCCCAGCACACTGCCGGTGCCCGCGTGTGCGGCGTAGTCCTGGGCCGGGGTGCCGCGCAGCGGGGGGCGCGGCCGGGCGCTCGCGTGCACACCGGTGCGGTCGGGCGTGCACAGGCGGTCGTGGACCGTGTCGAACGCCGCCGAACGCGCCACCGTCTCCGCCAGCTGGCAGGAGCGCAGCGTGCCGTCGAGCAGCAGCGCGGTCGGCGTCTGCCCGGCGCCGTGCGCGGCCGCGTTGGCGGCGGCCAGCAGCAGGTCCATCCGGGAGCGGCCGAAGCGGCGGTGCAGCCAGGCTCGGACGCGTGGGTTCTCGCGCAGCAGGGTCACGCCCGCCGTCACCAGGCGCGGCGAGGGAGGAAGGTGCAGCGCGTACGCGGCCAGCGCGGCTCCGGTTCCGGCCGCGTCGGTCAGCAGCGCCGCCATGGCGGTGCGCACGCCGGCCGGGTCACCCGGGTGCGGGAACTCCTCGATGTCCACGTCGGAGGCGTCCGCGGTGCCCAGGCCATGGCGTTCGGCCAGGGCGGTGGCGTGCTCGACGACCCGGTCGGTCAGGGCGTCCTCGGTCGCCGTCACCACCAGCCGGGCCAGTCCGCCGTCCCAGTACGCGAAGGCGACGTCGGGCCGTTCGGCGAGGGTGCGCGCCACGCGTCGTGCCGCTTCCTCCAGCCCGCCCGCACGACGTACGTGGTCCTCGGCGGCCGGCCGCAACGCGAGGTGCGCCCGGCGGCCGGACCGCCAGTGGCTGCCCGCGCCCGGCAGCGCGGCGCGGGTGACACGGCCGACCCGGACCGCGGTGTCCGCGCTGCGCACCCCTGCCCGGGCCGCCCCGGCGACCGCGCCCGCGGCCAGGCCGACGGCGCCGGCGGCCAGGTCGGCAGCCGGTGCGACACCGCGGGCGAGCAGCCGGGGTCCGGCCAGGACGGCGGCGGCCGCCGCGGGGAGCTTCAGCAAGCCCAACGCCATGGAATCCTCACTCTTCGCCGTGTCGCGGCCGGACGTCCTGGGTGGACGTACCCGTCCTGGTCCTCGTGGGTGACGCCGTGGTGCGCCGCGCCCGGGTGCCGGAGTGGTGCGCGGTCGATGCCCTGGACGCGCTGAGCGCCGCGTTCTTCGCCACCTGCTTGGCGGCGCTCTTGGCCACCGCCGCCTCGTGCCGCGAGGCGGTGGGACCGGGTCCGGGAGGGCCGGTACGCGGGGGTCCGGACGACTCCGGCGGCGCGTGCCGGGGCGAGGCGGCGGCGCCCTCGGGCGCCGGCGTACCACCCGTCGCATACGTGGCCCCACCGCCCGCCGCGTGCCCCGCACCGCCCGGGACCTGCCCCGGCTGACTGCCCGTGGCGGGCGCCGACATGCCGCCCGTGGCGTGGACCGACGTACCGTCCGCCTCGTCCGCCCCGTCAGCCTTGTCTGCGTCGTCCGCCTTCGGTGCGGCCCGGCCCGCCGCCTCGGGTCGCGGCGCGCCGGAGGTCGCCGCGGCGCCTTGCTGTTCCCCGGACCATGGCTGGGTCAGCCAGGCCACCGCCGCTCCGGTGAGGGCGACGGGCCACTCCACCACCCCCGTGACGCCGAGCACCCCGGCGCCGGTGTACACCGCCAGCCGTCGGCCACGCGGCGACACGGCCCCGATTCTGTCCAGCGCCCCGCCGGCCGCCCGGCCCACAAGCCCCGCGCCGGGCACCCTCCGCAGCGCCGACGCAGCGGCGCGCAGCGGTTGCGGGGGCGTCGCCGTGGGCGACTGCTGCGTTGCCATGACTGTCCTCACCTCGCCGTGACCTCGCCTTCCGGACTGCCGGGTTCCCGCAAAATGCCTAGTCATCACGTGGTCCCCGGACGAGTCGGGACGGGGACATCCGGGCGCAAGGAGCATGCCCGTCCGCGGAAGCCGCAGACTCCTGTGGAAGCGCTCCCATCGCCTGACCAGCGACGCTCGCCGAGTGGCCGAATCCCGCCCCCGCGAGGCGTTGACCAGAAAGCGCTTGCCCTCTACGGTCCGTTCAGCGATGCGACCGATCGACGCCTCAAGAGGCGGAGAACCCAGCACTACATCCACAAGGATGAACGACATTCACATAGTCGAACCGCCATCCCCCTGAAGGGACACCCGCATGCGCACTCTCCCCCCACGTTTGCCGCGACGATCGGCTCCGGCGGCTGCCGCGGCGGTCGCCCTCACCACGGCCGCCCTGCTCGCCCTGTCCCAGCCCGCCGGGGCCGCGGACGCCTCCCCCGTCGGCTTCGGTGCCGGCACGACCGGCGGCGGCAGTGCCACGGCGGTCACCGTCTCCTCGCTCGACGCCTTCAAGGCGGCCGTGAGCGGCAGCACCGCGAAGGTCGTGAAGGTCAAGGGCCTGATCTCGCTCAGCGGCCAGGTCGATGTCGGCTCCAACACCACGGTCCTCGGCGTGGGCCCGTCGTCCGGGTTCACGGGCGGCGGGCTGCGGCTGAAGAAGGTGACGAACGTCGTCATCCGCAACCTGAACATCAGCAAGCCCGTCGCCCCCGCCGACGGCATCACCGTGCAGGCGTCGACGAAGGTCTGGATCGACCACAACTCCTTCTCGTCCGACCGCGGCCACGACAAGGACTACTACGACGGCCTGCTCGACATCACCCACGCCTCCGACTTCGTCAGCGTGTCCTGGAACACCTTCAAGGACCACTTCAAGGGCTCCCTGGTCGGGCACAGCGACAACAACGCCGACGAGGACACCGGGCACCTGCGGGTGACGTACCACCACAACTGGTTCAACAACGTCAACTCGCGTATCCCCAGCCTGCGCTTCGGCACCGGGCACTTCTACGACAATTACGTCGTCGGCGCCGAGACCGCCGTGCACTCGCGGATGGGCGCGCAGATGCTCGTCGAGAACAACGTCTTCCGCTCGACGAAGGTCGCCGTCACCACCACCCGGGACAGCGACGTCGACGGATACGCCAATCTGCGCGGCAACGACCTCGGCGGAGCCGCGACCGAGGTCTCGCAGGTCGGCACGTTCGCCACTGCGCCCTACGGCTACACCGCCGAGCCGGCCTCCTCCGTCGTCGCCTCGGTGACGTCCGGGGCGGGCGCCGGAAAGCTCTGACCCGCTCCCGCAACAGGACACCTCCCACCGAAAGGAAGGCATTCGGGACATGACCTCAGCGACCCGTCCACGCGCCCGCCGGCGCCCGGCGACCGGCGCCCTGGCCGCCACCGGCCTCGCGATTGGCATGCTCATGGCTAGCGGCGTGCTCTCCCCGGCGAGCGCGGCCACCTGGCCCACCGCCAACGGCAGCCAGGCCGTCTCCTCCACCATCCAGCTGTCCGGCACCAAGGACTACGGGATGAAGCGCCTGTACGGCACCGGGGACCTGGGCTCCAGCAGCCAGGACGAGGACCAGGGCCCCATCCTGGAACTCTCCCCCGGCACCGTCCTGAAGAACGTCATCATCGGCTCCCCCGCCGCGGACGGCATCCACTGCCTGGGCAGCTGCACGCTGCAGAACGTCTGGTGGGAGGACGTGGGCGAGGACGCGGCGACCTTCCTCGGCTCGTCGTCGTCCAACGTCTACACCGTCTCGGGCGGCGGGGCGAAGGAGGCCAGTGACAAGGTCTTCCAGTTCAACGGCGCCGGGACGCTCAACGTCTCGGACTTCGCCGTGAAGAACTTCGGCAAGCTCGTGCGCAGCTGCGGCAACTGCAAGACGCAGCACAAGCGGACGATCAACCTCAACACCATCGAGGCGACCTACAAGGGCACCGCGCTCGTCGGCATCAACACCAACTACGGCGACAGCGCGACACTGCGGAACATCACCATCGTCGGCGACACCAGCAAGAAGATCGTCCCGTGCCAGAAGTACATCGGCAACAACACGGGCAAGGAACCGACCACCAACGGCTCCGACCCCGACGGCACCTACTGCAAGTACTCCGCGTCCGACATCACGTACAAGTGAGCGATGCGGGGTGAACGGCGGCCGTACGGGGAGGTGTCCGACCTCCCCGTACGGCCGTCGGTGCCGTCACCCGGTGCGGCCGTGGCCCACCGAGGCGGCCAGCTCCTCCTGGTACGCGGCGTACGCGGTGCGCAGGGCGAGGGCCGGCCAGTCCGCGGGGAGCAGCTCGGGCGGCAGTACCGGGTCGGCGAGCAGGTGCCGTACGAGCGCGGCGAAGGCGGTGAGCCGGTCGGCCGGGCACTCGGCCTCGTCCGCGTGCGCGAGCAGGGCCCGTGCGGTGGTGGACCAGGCGTCCAACGGCCAGAGGTCGGCGGCCAGTTCGGGTGCGGGCCGGTCCGGGCGGGCGGTGTAGGTCTGGGCGACCTCGGCGAGTCCTGCGGGCAGCGGTCGGTCCAGATTGGCCGGGCGCAGCCAGACGCCCTCGCGCAGCTCGGCCAGGCGCAGGGCGGTCAGCCGGGTACGCAGGTCGGCTCGTTCGGCGGGGCCGCGGCCGGTCGCGGTGATCACGAACATCTCCCAGTCGCCGTGCCACGCGCGCGTGCGGGGCCGGACCGCCTCGTCCTGGCGGCGCTGGCGTTGCAGGAGGCGGTCGCCGATCCGGTAGCCGGTGCCGGTGCGCCGCAGATCGCCGGCGGACGTCATCCGGCTGAGCGCGGCCCGCAGCGTGGAGCCGCCGACACCGAACGGCTCGAGCGCGCGGGTCAGCTCCCTGACGGGCAGCTCCGGCGGATGCGCGCCGAGCAGCAGGCTCAGGACGACCGAACGCGCGGACAGCGGACGCAGGCCGAGGCCACCGCCGGGCGGATCTTGCGAGACGTGCCTGCTGCGCATGGGAACGTACTGTAACCGCGCCCTAGGGTGTTGCACTATTGCTGCGATCGCAGAGTAAGTGCAACATGACGCGTATGACTTCGCTCCCGGGCTCCGCATGGCCGCAGCCGTACCGCACGCACGACGTCACCAACCAGCCGCCGCCGCTCGCGCCGTACGACGCCTCCGACGACGCCGCACTGCTCGAGGGCCTGCGCCGGGAGGGCGCCGGCTGGGCCGAGGCGGACATCAGACGGCTCGGCGAGCGGGCGGGCGGTGTGCAGGCCCAGGAGTGGGGCGAGCTGGCCAACCGGCACGAGCCCGAGCTGCGCACGCACGACCGGTACGGCGACCGGATCGACGAGGTCGAGTTCCATCCGGCGTGGCACGAACTGATGCGGGTCGCGGTCGCCGAGGGTCTGGCCGGGGCGCCGTGGGCGGACGGGCGTCCCGGCGCGCACGTGGCGCGGAGCGCGGGCGGCCTGGTGTGGGGGCACAGCGAGGCCGGTCACGGCTGCCCGACGTCGATGACCTACGCCGCCGTGCCCGCGCTGCGCCGCGAGCCGGAGCTGGCCAAGGTGTACGAACCGCTGCTGACCAGCCGCGTGTACGAGCCCGGGCTGCAGGTGCCGACCGAGAAGCGCGGGCTGCTCGCGGGCATGGGCATGACGGAGAAGCAGGGCGGCTCCGACGTCCGGACGAACACGACGACGGCCACGCCGACCGCCGAGCCGGGCGTGTACACGCTGCTTGGGCACAAGTGGTTCACCTCGGCGCCGATGTGCGACGTGTTCCTGGTGCTGGCCCAGGCTCCGGAGGGGCTGTCGTGCTTCCTGGTGCCCCGGATCCTGCCCGACGGCAGCCGCAACCCGTTCCGGGTGCAGCGGCTGAAGGACAAGCTCGGGAACCGGTCCAACGCGTCCTCGGAACCGGAGTTCGACGGGACCGTGGCCTGGCTGGTCGGGCCGGAGGGCCAGGGCGTGAAGACGATCATCGAGATGGTCAACTGCACGCGGCTCGACTGTGTGATGGCCTCCGCGACACTGATGCGCAAGACCCTGGTGGAGGCCGGTCACCATGTCCGGCACCGGAGCGCCTTCGGGGCGCGGCTGCTGGACCAGCCGCTGATGCGCAACGTGCTGGCCGACCTGGCGCTGGAGTCCGAGGCGGCGACGACACTGACACTGCGGCTGGCCGGGGCGGCCGACCGGGCGGTGCGCGGTGCCGAGGGCGAGCGGGCGTTCCGCCGGATCGCCACGGCCGTCGGCAAGTACTGGGTGACCAAGCGGGGTCCGGCCTTCACCGCGGAGGCGCTGGAGTGCCTCGGCGGCAACGGCTACGTGGAGGACTCGGGCATGCCGCGGCACTACCGTGAGGCGCCGCTGCTGTCGATCTGGGAGGGGTCCGGAAACGTCAACGCGCTCGACGTGCTGCGCGCCCTGGTCCGCGAACCGGAGACCGCGGAGGCCCTGTTCGCCGAGTTCGCCCTGGCCCGGGGCGCGGACGCCCGTCTGGACGCGGCCGTGACACGGCTGCGGGACGACCTGCGGGACGCGTCACCGGTCCGGGCCCGCCGCCTGGTGGAGCGGATGGCGCTCACCCTCCAGGCGTCCCTCCTGGTCCGACACGCCCCGCCCGCGGTGGCCGACGCCTTCTGCGCGACCCGCCTGGGCGGCGACTGGGGGCACGCCTTCGGCACCCTGCCGGACACGGCGGACCTCGACGGGATCCTGCGCCGGGGGCTGCCGGGCGACGCGTGAGGTCGGCGTGCCGCGTCGGGAGCGGGGCGTGTGGATCGGTCCGGGCGTCACGGCGGTGCAGATCCGTCGGGGTGTGACGGCGGGGGTGGATCGGTCACCGGCGGTCGGACGGACGCAGCCGGTCCCGGACGGTCGGACGCGGGCCGGTTCCGCTGTCGTCAGCCCGTCCTGCCCCTCCCCCACAGCGGGCCGAAGCGGGCCCACTCCGCCTCCCACTGATCCAGTCGGCGCTGCTCCAGGCGGATGCGCAGGGCGCGGCCGGCGACGAAGGGGACGATCGCGGTGCTCAGCCCCGCCAGGGCGCCGAGCAGCACGGCGCGCAGGTGGGCCTGTCCGGCGGTTGCGGGCCGGGAGACGAGGCGGCCCCGTTGGTCGGTCCACACCGTGACCTGACCGCCCGTCGCGCTGCCCGGCCGCACCCGGACCTGACCGGTGTGCGCGGAGCCGTCCGCCGCACGCCAGGACACCTCCGCCCACACGCGGTCGCTGCCGGTGCCGGCCGTGGGCGCCCGCTGGGTCAGGCGGGCGACGACGGGACGCCACTCGTCGCGCTCGCGGGCCAGTCCCTGTTCGACCGACCGGGAGGCGCCCAGCCCGGCGAGCACCCCGGCCACGACGGTGCACATCCACACCACGAGCACCACCCAGGCCTCCACCTTGTCGGCGCGGCGCCTGAGCGGATTGCGCCGCCAGCGCCACAACCAGACCTCGGGACCACGGACCGCCATCGACGGCACCCTCCTCATCAGCGCGAGCATCCCCGGCGCCCACCAGTACGGCGGACGATCGCCCGATGCTCAGGACGAGCCCTGCGCTTCGACGGTCCCACGGCCGTCCACGCCCCGCACGCGTTGCCGGGAAACACCCCGCGCATCGCCCGCATCTGCCACAATCGCCGCTCTGACCTGCGGCGACACAGTCCGGAGAGGCCGCTGTCAGTGGTGGGGTGCACACTGGCCGATGTCTGGGACAAAGACGTCGCGGAGGTGTTCGGCATGACCGAGGTACTACTGGCCGTGGGGACCCGCAAGGGCCTGTTCATCGGGCGCGGGCGGAACGGCGGCTGGCAATTCGACGAGAGCCCGTACTTCAACGCACAGGCCGTGTACTCGGTCGCGATCGACACGCGCGGCGGCACTCCGCGGCTGCTGGCCGGGGGCGACAGCGCGCACTGGGGGCCGTCGGTGTTCCACTCCGACGACCTGGGTCGCACCTGGAAGGAGCCGTCCAAGCCGGCGGTCAAGTTCCCCAAGGACACGGGCGCTTCACTGGAGCGGGTGTGGCAGCTGCATCCGGCGGCGGCCGAGGACGCCGTGGTGTACGCGGGCACGGAACCGGCGGCGCTGTACCGCTCGGAGGACCGCGGGGAGACCTTCGAACTGGTACGCCCGCTGTGGGAGCACCCCACGCGGTCGAAGTGGGTGCCCGGCGGCGGCGGGGAGGGGCTGCACACGGTGCTCACCGACCGGCGGGACGCACGGGCGGTGACGGTGGCCGTGTCGACGGCCGGCGTGTTCCGCACCACCGACGGCGGCGCCAGCTGGGTCCCGTCCAACTCCGGTGTCTCCGCGGTGTTCCTGCCGGATCCGAACCCCGAGTTCGGCCAGTGCGTGCACAAGGTGACGCGGGACGCGGGCAATCCGGACCGGCTGTACCTGCAGAACCACTGGGGGGTGTACCGCAGCGACGACGCGGGCGCCCACTGGACGGACATCGGTGAGGGCCTGCCGTCGACGTTCGGATTCGCCGTGGCCGCCCATCCGCACCGCGGTGACACGGCGTACGTGTTTCCGATCAACGCCGACTCCGACCGGGTCCCGGCCGGCCGGCGCTGCCGGGTCTACCGCACGGCGGACGCGGGCAAGAGCTGGGAGCCGCTCACGGCGGGCCTGCCGCAGGAGGACCACTACGGCACGGTGTTGCGGGACGCGCTGTGCACCGACGACGCCGATCCGGCGGGCGTCTACTTCGGCAACCGCAACGGCGAGGTGTTCGCCTCGGCCGACGACGGCGACAGCTGGCGCCAGTTGGCGTCGCATCTGCCGGACGTGCTGTGCGTTCGGGCGGCCGTGATCGGATGAGGCCCACGGGGGACGGGGGAACGGGGGGGACAGGACAGTGAACACGGTGTGGCAGGCGGGTGTTGGCCACCGGTTGATCGTCACCTTGTGTACGGCAGTAGGGTGACGCCCGTGGCACCACGACCGTTGCATGAAATCGTCGAAGCAGGCTGGGCGAAGGCCCTGGAACCCGTGGCCGGGCGCATCGCCGCGATGGGTGACTTCCTCCGGGGGGAGATCGCCGCGGGGCGCACCTACCTCCCCGCGGGCGCGAACGTCCTGCGGGCCTTCCAGCAGCCGTTCGACGAGGTCCGCGTCCTGATCGTCGGGCAGGACCCCTATCCGACCCCGGGGCATGCGGTGGGGCTGTCGTTCTCGGTCGCGCCGGACGTGCGGCCGCTGCCCGGCAGCCTCATCAACATCTACCGCGAACTGCAGGCCGACCTGGGGCTGCCTGCCCCGTCCAACGGCGACCTGACGCCGTGGACGCGGCAGGGGGTGCTGCTGCTGAACAGGGCGCTCACCACGGCCCCGCGCAAGCCGGCCGCGCATCGCGGCAAGGGCTGGGAGGAGGTCACCGAGCAGGCGATCCGGGCGCTGGCGGCCCGGGGCAAGCCCCTGGTGTCGATCCTGTGGGGCCGGGACGCGCGCAATCTGCGTCCGCTGCTCGGGGACCTGCCGAGCGTGGAGTCTGCGCACCCCTCCCCCATGTCCGCGGACCGCGGCTTCTTCGGCTCCCGTCCCTTCAGCCGGGCCAACGACCTGCTGATGCGCCAGGGCGGCCAGCCGGTGGACTGGCGCCTGCCGTGACCACGGCCGACGCGGCGCCCGGCGCCCGCGGCGCGGCGGTGCCGGAAGCTCCCGCCGGGGACCGGCGGCGAGCCGGGATCGGCGGGAGCCCGGAGCGGGCCACCGGGCCCGCGGGACGTGCCCCGCAGCCGGCCGGGGCCACCGGCGCGGCGGTGCCGCACGGTGCGCCTGGTGCCGGCACCGCCGACCCCGCCGGCCCCGGCGCGCGCGAGGCCCCGCACGGAGCCGTCGACGCGGTGGGACACCACCGGGTGGGCGGTGTCACAACGGACCGGGGCGGCGCCGATCCCGTCGTCCTGGCCGTCGACTCCGGTGGTTCCGGGCTGCGCGTGGCCGTCGGCACGGTGGCGCGCGGGGTGCTGGGGCAGCGGGCCTCGCGGGAACCGGTGCGCACCGGTGACCGGGGCATCGACGCGGACCATCTGCTGGCGCAACTGCTGCCGCTCACCAGGGCGTTGCTCGCCGAGACCGGGCTGCCGGCGCCGGTCGCGGCGACGGTCGGGGCGGCGGGGCTCGCCACCCTGGGGGACGCGTTGCGCGCCGAACTGCCCGGCGCGCTGCGGCGGGAGCTGGGGACGGGGCGGCTGGCGCTGGCCGCGGACGCCGTCACGGCGTACACCGGCGCGCTGGGCCCGCGCCCCGGCGCGGTGATCGCGGCCGGTACGGGTCTGATCGCCATCGGCACGGATCTGACCGGCTGGCGACGGGCCGACGGCTGGGGTCATCTGCTCGGCGACTGCGGTTCGGGCGCGTGGATCGGGCGGGCCGGCCTGGAGGCCGCGCTGCGCGCCCACGACGGCCGGCCCGGCGGGTCGGCGGCGCTGCTGGCCTGCGCCGAGAAGGCGTTCGGTCCGGTCGCCGGGCTGCCCGGCGCGCTGTACCCGCGCCCCGACCGCCCGGCCGTCCTCGCCTCCTTCGCACCGCAGGTGGGGGCGTGCGCGGCCGACGGCGACCCGGTGGCCGTGGCGGTCCTGCGCGAGGCGGCCCGGCACATCGCCGACTCCGCGGCCGCCGTGTGCCCCCCTTCGGGGGAACCGTGGGTGGCCCTCACCGGTGGTCTGTTCAAGGTGGGCGAGCCCCTGCTCGTCCCCCTGGAGGAGGAACTGGCCGCACGGCTGCCGCACGCACGCCGGGTGCCCGCCGAGGGCGACCCGCTGCACGGCGCGGTCCGTGTCGCCACCGCCCTCGCCACGGGCACCCTGCTCCTGCCCACCGACGGCACGATGCTGCAGGTGGTGGACACGGCGGGGACATGAGGCGGCATTCCCGCCCGCACGGGGCAAGTCGCCCGGAACAGAAGCCGATCACTTCCAAAGCGTACGTAACTCATCAGACAAAACCGGACGGATACCGCTCACCTGCACCCTCCCCGAACAGGGGAGCCCCGGAAGCCAGTAACATGCGGCGCCATGAGCTCCCCCACTGGGCCCGCGTCCGGCCTGCCAGTACGAATGCCGCGCCCCCGCCAGCCCGGGCGGCACCGCCGACCCGAGCCCCTGGCGGCTCCCGAGGGCGCGCCCGCGCTCGTCCTCGCGGTTCCGGGCACGACCGGCGCCGCCACACGCAGCCTCGCCGAGGAGGTCGTGAGCATCGCTCGCTCCGAGCTGCCCGGCCTGGACGCGCGGATCGGGTACGTGGACGGGGACGACGCGGAGTTCCCGACGGTGCAGTCGGTGCTCGTGCACGCCGCAGAGGAGCGCACCGCCCGCTACGAGCAGGCGCTCGCCGCGGGTGTCGAGGTCCAGGAGCCCGAGGGTCCCGTCGCGGTCGTCGTGCCGCTGCTGGCCGGTCCGGACAACGCGCTGCTGCGCCGCATCCGTCAGGCCCTGATGGACAGCCGGGTCGCCGCCGAGCTGACCGACGTCCTCGGCCCGCACCCGCTGCTCGCCGAGGCGCTGCACGTGCGCCTGTCGGAGGCCGGTCTGGCCCGCGCCGACCGTGCCCGCCTGTTCACCGTGGCGACGGCCGCGGACGGCATCATCCTCGCGGCCGTGGGCGGCGAGGAGGCCGTGCAGGCGGCCGGGATCACGGGCATGCTGCTCGCCGCGCGCCTCGCCGTGCCGGTGATGGCGGCCGCGCTCGACCAGGAGGGTTCGATCGCGAACGTCGCCGAGCAGCTGCGGTCCTCCGGCTCCCAGCAGCTGGCCCTCGCGCCGTACCTGATCGGTCCGGAGATCGACGCCTCGCTGGTCGAGGGGGCGGCCAAGGAGGCGGGCTGCCCGGCGGCCGAGGCGCTCGGCGCCTACCCGGCGATCGGCAAGCTGGCCCTGGCCAAGTACACGACGGCGCTGGGCATCGCCCCGCAGCAGGCCCAGGGCGCCCCGGTCCGCTGACCCGCACCGCACCACCCCGCAGACACCCGGATCGAAGCCAAGGGCCCGCTTCCCACGAGGGAGCGGGCCCTTCGGTATGGCGTCCGACGGCCGGGCGGGGCGGTCAGGCGAGGACCACGCAGGACGCCGCCGTGACCGCGAGGGAGCCGCCGCGCCGGGGCAGGCCGGTGGCCGGCTCCACCGTGAACCAGGTGACGTCGCCGGAGCGCTCGTTGGCGACGTACAGAACGCCGCCGGCCTCGGTGAGCGCCCGCGGCCAGCGGCCGCCGCACGGCACCGTCCCGACGAGCCGCAGGACCTCGCCGCCGGCCTCCACCGCGAACACGGACAGCACGTCCTCGCCGCGGGTCGCGATCCACAGGAAGCGGCCGTCGGGCGAGGCGACGATCCCGGACGGGTAGGCGTCGCCGGCCGGGGCGTGCGGCAGCACGGGCGTCTCGGCGAGCGGGGTGAGGGCGCCCCCGGTGGCGTCCCAGCGGCAGACGGTGACCGTGGGCGTCAGTTCGTTGACGACGTAGGCGTACCCGCCGGACGGGTGGAACGCCAGGTGGCGCGGGCCGGAGCCGGGCCGCAGCGCGAACTCCCCGTGCACGCGGGGGCCGCCGTCGACGAGGGTGCACACCCGCACCGAGTCCGTGCCGAGGTCGACGCTGACCGCCCAGCGGCCGCTCGGGTCGGGCTGCACCTGGTGGGCGTGCGGGGCCCGCTGGCGCTTGCTGTGCGGACCGGAGCCGGTGTGCCGCAGCACACCGGAGGCGGCGGGCGCGAGGGTGCCGTCGGAGCGGACGGGGACGGCGGTGACGCTGCCGGAGCCGTAGTCGGCGGTCAGGACGTGGCCGTCGTACAGGCTGAGGTGTGTGGGGCCGCCGCCGACCGCGACGCGGTGGCCGGCCGGCTCGGGCTTGTCGCCGTCCACCCGGAACGCTGCGACCCCGCCCTGTGAGGTCTCGCTGACCGCGTAGAGCGTGCGGCCGTCGGGCGACAGGGCCAGGTAGGAGGGGTCGGACAGGCCGTCGACGCTGCCCAGAAGCGTCAGCGCGCCGCTGTCGGCCGCTACGGCCGCCGTGAGGATGCCGGGGCCGCCGGCCGCCGTGAACGACCCGATGAACGCCCGCCGCACGCTGTCTGCCACCGCTGTCCCCTCTCGTCACCCAGTACGGGGCCCGACGCTAGCAGCCGACGGGACCGGTCTAGACCAAGGGCGACCGGACCCGCCGTGGAGGAGGAAGGGAAGGTTGCGGGCGGACGCGGACAACCGGCCCTGCCGGGTCCCCGGGGCTCCGCCTCCGTGCGGGAGCGCCCCCGCGCTCCCGTCGGCCACCCTCACGCGCCGACCAGCGGTGAGCCCGACGGGGTCCGCAGCGGGGTGGCCAGTTCGGCGAGGGCGCGCTCCAGGCCGTGCAGGTGGGCGAGGGCGGCCGGTTCGGTGGCCGGCGGGTGGGCGAAGACCGTGAGTTCGCGGGCCTCGCCCTCGGTCAGCGCCTCCACCGCGGCCTGCACCCGCCAGCACGCGGCGGCCAGGCGGGCGTCGTGGGAGGCCTCGGGATCGGCGGCGACGGCGACCAGGCCGCGGACCTCGCGGGCGCAGTCGTCGAGCAGGGCGAGCACGGTCCGGGCCCGCTGCTTACGGCCGCGCATGGGGTTCAGCGGGTGCACAAGCGGCGCGATGGACAGCCGGACCCGGCCGAGCAGCTGCTCCAGCTCGGCCACCCGCGGCGCCGGGTCGGCGTCGGGCGTGCCGGCGAGGCGCGCCGCGGCCTCGGCGGTGCACGCGTGGACGCAGCGCAGGGCGCGCTGGATCCACGCGTCGGTGACGGCGTGGGTGGTCACCGGCAGCACGAACAGCACCGCGAGCACGGCGCCGAGCGCCCCCACGGCGGTCTCCGTCAGCCGCAGCGCCAGCAGCCCGGGGGTGAGGACGCCGAGAAGGCCGTAGAGCAGCTCGGCCAGCAGCGTCACGCACAGCATCATCCAGGTGTAGGAGACGGCCGCCGAGTAGAAGATGCCGAAGACGCACGCCGCGACGAGCAAGGCCGTGGGGACGGGCGCCCCGTGCACGGGTACGGCTACGAGCAGGCCGAGCCCGATGCCGATGACGGTGCCCAGCACCCGGCGGAAGCCGCGCACCAGAGTCTCGCCGCGGGAGGCGGTGTTGACGAAGACCCACCAGGTGGCGCCGACGGCCCAGTACCAGCGCTGTCCGCTGACCAGCTGGCCGACGACCAGGGCGAAGCCGGCGCCGGTGAACGCCTGGACGGCCTGCCGGGTGGTCACCCGGGCCAGCCCGCTGCCGCCGGGCGGGGCGGGCGCGGCCGCCGGGGGCAGGCGGCGCTCATAGCACCACAGGCCGAAGCGGACGGCGGCCGCGGACGCCACGGACAGCAGCAGCGCCACGAACAGCTCGGGCAGCTGCTCGGGGCCGGCGTGCAGGAACTGTGCGATGAAGAACATCATGAACGCGAACACGCCGAGGCTGTGCCCGCGCGGCCCCCACCGGCGCGCGTACACGCCAGCACCGACGACGGCGAGGAAGGTGACGTCGCGCAGGACGGGCAGGTCGTGCAGCGCGGCCGCGGCCGCGAGCACCGGCAGTCCGACGACGGGCAGCAGGGCCGTGGTGACGGCCTGCCGGGGCACGGTGGCGTCGGCGACGGTGAACAGGGCGAGCAGCGCGGCGAGTCCGCCGGTGACGGCGCCGGGGAGGGAGTGTCCGGCCAGGCCGCACACGAGGACGGCCAGCCCGATACCGAGCACCGCCCGCGTCGCGAAGCGCAGCCGCACCCGTCCCGGGTCCGGTGCCACGAACACCCTCTTCAGCACTGCCTACCGCCCCCTTGGCTCACTCGCACGAAAAAGGCGCCGCGGGGTTCCGCAGCGCCATCGACCCGACCATGAGAGCATCAACGCCACCCCTGGCTCAAGTCAGCCCGATCCACCTGAGCCATTGGCTCAGAAAAAGGGGGCAGTCATCGGCCGATGCCGGACCAACGGACCAGCCTCCGTGGTACGCCCCGCCGCCAGGCAGCTGAGCCATTGGTACAGTCGATGTCGATCAACGCACGACCTGGAAGACCGGTGGCACCATGACCGTGGACGAGCTCGACACCCGCATCCTGCGGTTGCTGCTCGAGCAGCCGCGCACGAGCGTGCGCGAGTACGCCCGGATCCTCGGCGTGGCCCGCGGCACGCTCCAGGCGCGGCTGGACCGCCTCGAGCGGGACGGCGTCATCACCGGCACCGGCCCCGCCCTCTCCCCCGCCGCGCTGGGCCACCCGGTCCTGGCGTTCGTGCACATCGAGGTCACCCAGGGGCACCTCGACGACGTGGGCGACGCCCTGGCGGCCGTACCGGAGATCGTCGAGGCGTTCTCGATCACCGGCGGCGGGGACATGCTGACCCGGGTCGTGGCGCGCGACAACGCCCACCTGGAGGACGTGATCCAGAAGGTGATCAGCCTGCCCGGCGTGGTGCGCACCCGCACCGAGGTCGCCCTGCGCGAACGCGTCCCGCACCGCCTGCTGCCCCTGGTGGAGTCGATCGGGCGCCAGAGCGCGCCCTGACGGTCACGGCAGCCTGCGACCGGCCCGTACGCTCAGCCCCGTTCCATGACGTCGGTGATACAGGCCGATACGGGTGAAACCGGGATGCCTCGACGGGCATCGGTCGGGTAGCGTGCGGGCCATGTCGAGTCCTGAGTCGGACAAGGCGGGGGCTTTCGGTCACGCCGTCAGCCCCCTGAGTCACTGAACTGAGTCACTGAACCCGTAGCCCTGTCGTCGCGCCGCATTCCGCGGTGGGACGAGTGTGCGCTGGGGCTGGCCGCGGTGACGAGATGTCCTTCTCGTGCTTCTCCTCACCTCGGAGCCACTCGATGCCTTTCCCGCTGCACCTGCTTTCCATGGCCGTCTTCGCCATGGGCGCCTCGAAGTTCATGCTCGCCGGCCTCTTGCCGAACGCGGCGACGGATTCCCGGGCGACGGCGCGCACGTCGCCGGTGTCCACGCCGGGCACCTCCTGAGAGGAGAGGAAGGCGTCCCGTACTGGGGCCGCGAGGACACGGAAGACGTCCTCCTCGGACGCGACGCACACGTAGAAGCCGGCCCGGGAGACCTCGGCCTCGGCGGTGAGGTCGGCGACGGTGGCGGGGCCGTAGCCGAGCGGGGCGGAGGCCGCCTCTGCGGCGTCGAGCAGCCGGGCCCGAAAGGGGCCTCGGTGCGGTCACGGGCGGTGCGGACCGCCCAGGTCTTCTGAGTGCGCGCCACGCCGCCGGCGTATGGACGTTGATGTTGACGTCAATGTCAACATCAATGAGCATGGCACGGCCGGTCGTCCGCGCGCTCAGGGAGCTGCCATGGGTTCTGCCGCCGTCCTCGTCGCCAACCGTGGGGAGATCGCCGTCCGCGTGCTGCGGGCCGCGCAGGAGGCGGGGCTGCGCACGGTCGCGGTGTACGCCGACGGCGACGACGCCCATGTGGGGCTCGCGGACGAGGCCGTGCCGCTCGCCGGCGGCTACCTGGACGCCGGCGCGCTGATCGAGGCGGCCCTCCGCACCGGCTGCGGCTGTCTGCACCCGGGGTACGGCTTCCTGAGCGAGGACGCGGACTTCGCCGGCCGCTGCGCCGAGGCCGGTGTCCGGTTCGTGGGCCCTTCGGCGAAGACCCTGCGCCTGCTCGGCGACAAGGTGCGCGCCCGTGAACTGGCCGCGCGGGCGGGGGTGCCGGTGCTCGACGGCGCCTCGGGCCTCGCCGAGGCTCGCGCGCTGCTGGCCGGCGGGCCGCTGATGGTGAAGGCGGTCGGCGGGGGCGGCGGCCGCGGGATGCGTGTGGTGCGCTCGGCCGGGGAGCTGGCGGAGGCCTGGGAGCGGTGCCGTTCGGAGGCACGGCAGGCCTTCGCACGGGACGAGGTGTACGCGGAGCGGCTGCTGGAGGGTGCCCGGCACATCGAGGTGCAGATCGTCGGCGACACCACCGGCGCGGTGACGCATCTGTGGGACCGCGACTGCAGCGCCCAGCGCCGCCACCAGAAGCTGATCGAGATCGCACCCGCACCCGAACTTCCCGATTCTCTCAGGGAGAAGGTCCTCGACAGCGCGCTGCGACTGGCGCGCGCCGCGGGCGTCACCAGTCTCACCACGGTCGAATTCCTGCTGCATGGCGGGGAGTTCCGCTTCATCGAGGCCAATCCCCGGCTCCAGGTGGAGCACACGGTCACCGAGGAGGTGACCGGCGTCGACCTGGTCGCCGTCCAGTTGCGGCTCGCGGCCGGGGACACGCTGGCCGACGTGGGGCTCGCGGGCCCGCCCCCGGCGCCGCGCGGGGTGGCGGTGCAGGCCCGTGTCAACGCGGAGGTGACGGCGGGCGACGGCAGCGTGCTGCCGCAGTCGGGCCGGATCACTCGGTTCGACGTGCCCACGGGTCCGGGCATCCGGGTCGACACGGCCCTGCGCGCCGGGAGGGAGGTCGGCACCCGCTACGACGCCCTGCTGGCGAAGGTGATCGCGCACGCCCCGCACGGCGGGGTGGAGGCGGCCTGCGCCCGGGCCCGGCGGGCGCTGGCGGAGTTCGCCGTGGACGGCGTGCGCACCGGCATCCCCCTGCTGCGCGAGGTCCTGGACCGCCCCCGGTTCTGGGCGCACACCGGCGTGGTCGCCGAACACGTCCGCGCGACGGAGCCCGGGGCCCCCACGTGGCAGGACGGATCGGTCACCGCGCCGATGAGCGGCACGGTCGTCTCCGTGGACGTGGCACTCGGCGAACCGGTCCGCGCCGGGCAGCAGGTGCTGGTGATCGAGGCGATGAAGATGGAGCACGTGGTGCGCGCGCCCGCCTCCGGTGTCGTACGGCGGCTGCACGCGCGCGTGGGCGGGACGGTCACCGCTGGAGCGCTGCTCGCGGAGCTGGACGAGGTCGCCGGCGCGGATCCGTCCGAACCCGAGGACGCGCGGGCCGACCTGGACGCCGTCCGTGCCGACCTGGCCGAGACCGAGCGCCGGCACGGTTTCACGCTGGACGCGAACCGGCCCGAGGCCGTGGCCAAGCGGCACGCCCTGGGCCGTCGTACCGCCCGGGAGAACATCGACGACCTGTGCGACAAGGACTCGTTCACCGAGTTCGGCGCGCTCGCGATCGCCGCGCAGCGGCGGCGCGCCGGCCCCTGGACGAGCTGATCCGCTCGACCCCGGCCGACGGCATGGTCACCGGCACCGGGCGGATCGACGGCAGGGCGTGCGTGGTGATGTCGTACGACTACACGGTCCTGGCGGGCACGCAGGGGCTCAACAACCACCGCAAGACCGACCGGATGCTGGAGCTCGCGGAGCAGCGGCGGCTGCCGGTGGTGCTGTTCGCGGAGGGCGGCGGGGGCCGTCCCGGGGACACGGACACCACGTCGGTCGCGGGCCTGGACGTCACCACCTTCCATCGCATGGGGCGGCTCAGCGGCCGGGTGCCGCTGGTCGGCATCGCCTCCGGCCGTTGCTTCGCCGGGAACGCCGCACTGCTGGGCTGCTGCGACGTCGTGATCGCCACACCGGAGGCGAGCATCGGCATGGGCGGGCCGGCGATGATCGAGGGCGGCGGGCTCGGCGTGTACCGGCCGGAGGAGGTCGGCCCGCTGTCGGTGCAGCTCCCGAACGGCGTGGTGGACCTGGCGGTGGCCGACGAGGCGGAGGCGGTACGCGTCGCCAGACGCTATCTGTCGTACTTCCGCGGGCCGCAGGGCGACTGGCAGGAGCCGGACGCGCGGCTGCTGCGGCACGTCGTGCCCGAGAACCGGCGGCGGGCCTACGACATGCGGGCGGCCGTGCGCGCCTTGGCCGATGTCGGCTCGGTGCTGGAGCTGCGCCCCGCCTTCGGGGTGGGCGTACTGGCCTTCCTGGTGCGCATCGAGGGCCGGCCGCTCGGTCTGATCGCCAGCAACCCGGCGCATCTCGGCGGGGCCGTCGACCGGGACGCCGCCGACAAGGCGGCCCGTTTCCTGCAGTTGTGCGACGCGTTCGGCCTGCCGGTGGTCTCCCTGTGCGACACGCCGGGTTTCATGGTCGGCCCGGACGCCGAACGCACTGCGACGGTACGGCACTTCGCCCGGCTCTTCGTCATCGGCGCCAACCTGCGCGTGCCGCTGGTGAGTCTGGTGCTGCGCAAGGCGTACGGTCTCGGGGCGATGGCGATGATGGGCGGTTCGACCCGCGCCCCGCTGGCCACCGCGGCCTGGCCCAGCGGTGAGTTCGGCGGCATGGGCCTGGAAGGCGCGGTCCGCCTCGGCTACCGCAGGGAACTTGAGGCCATCGCCGACCCGGCACAGCGGCAGGCCGCGTTCGAGGCGCGGGTCGCCGAACTGTACGAGCGCGGCAAGGCGGTGAACGCGGCGGCGGCGCTGGAGATCGACGCGGTGATCGATCCGGCTCGGTCCCGGGCGTGGATCTGCGCGGCCCTGGCGGACTGGACCGAACCGGCCGAGGAGCGACGGACGTTCGTCGACACCTGGTGAGACGGCGCGGCGGACCGAGCCGTCGGGCGCGAACTCGTCGGTACCGTTGACGCCCTGCTTCAGCGCCTCTACCGTCTGGTCGACGTGCCGTACGTCGTTCGTCATATCGAACATTCGTGGAGGAGCACATGACCCCGCCCCTCACCCGAAGGACCCTTCTGCGCTCTGCCGTCCTCGCCGCCTCCGCGTCCGGGCTGGCGGCCGGGACGACCGGTGAGGCGCGGGCGGCCCCGCTGCCCACGCCCGGCACCTGGGCGCTGCATCCCTTCGCGCTCGACGAGGTCGCCCTCGGCCCCGGACTCTTCGCCGAGAAAAGGGAGTTGATGCTGCGGCACGCCCGCGGTTACGACGTGGACCGGCTGCTGCAGGTCTTCCGCGCGAACGCCGGGCTGTCCACGCGCGGCGCGGTCGCCCCCGGCGGGTGGGAGGGCCTGGACGGGGAGGCCAACGGGAATCTGCGCGGGCACTACACCGGGCACTTCCTGACCATGCTGGCGCAGGCGTACGCGAGCACGGGCGAGCAGGTGTTCGCGGAGAAGATCCGCACCATGGTCGGCGCGCTGGGCGAGGCGCGCGAGGCGCTGCGGCACGATCCCGCGGTGCTGAGCGTGGAGGGCCGCTTCGGGCCCGCCGCGGAGAACGTCCGCGGGTCCTGCCGGTACGTCGACCTGCCGCCGCAAGTCCTCGGCGGCGCCGCCGAACTCACCCTGGCCGCCTGGGTGAAGCCCACCCACGACGCCGCCTGGGCCCGCGTCCTGGACTGCGGCGACGACACCACCCGCTATCTGTATCTGGCCGCCCGCAACGCCGACGGTGTGCCCCGGTTCGCGATCACCACCGCGGGGCCGGGCGGTGAGCAGGCGCTGAACGGCACGGCGCCCTTGCCGCTGAACCAGTGGAGCCATGTGGCGGTCACTCTCGGCGCGGGCACGGGAACGCTGTACGTCGACGGCACCGCCGTGGCCCGGAACACGGCCATGCCCCTCACCCCCGCCGCCCTCGGCGCGCTCGCCCACCACTGGCTCGGGCGCTCCGCCTTCGCCGCCGACCCCGTGTTCGCCGGCGCCCTCGGCGGCTTCGACGTGTGGTCGCGGGCGCTCCGCCCGGACGAGATCGCCGCCCTGCAGCACCGCCGCGGCTCCGGCGACCTCGCCTCGTACGCCTTCGACGAGCAGACGCGCGGGACCTTCGCCGACGCCTCCGGACGCGGACTCACCGCCACCCTGCGGCGCACCTGGGGCGGTCCCAGCCACCCCGGGTTCCTCGCGGCCTACCCCGAGACGCAGTTCATCCAGCTGGAGTCGATGACCAGAAGCGACTACACCACGGTGTGGGCGCCCTACTACACCGCGCACAAGATCCTGCGCGGGCTGCTCGACGCGCATCTCGCCACCGGCGACGCCCGCGCGCTCGACCTCGCCGCCGGAATGGGCGACTGGATGCACAGCCGTCTGTCGAAGCTGCCCGCCGCCACGCTCCAGCGCATGTGGGGCATCTTCTCCAGCGGCGAGTTCGGCGGCATCGTCGAGGCGATCTGCGATCTGCACGACCTCACCGGACGGCCCGAACACCTCGCGCTGGCCCGGCTGTTCGACCTGGACCGGCTCATCGACGCGTGCGCGGCGGACACCGACGTCCTCGACGGACTGCACGCCAACCAGCACATCCCGATCTTCACCGGTTACCTCCGGCTGTACGACGCGACCGGCGAGGAGCGCTACCTGAAGGCCGCGCGCAACTTCTGGCGGATGGTCGTACCGCACCGCATGTACGCGATCGGCGGCACCAGCACGGGCGAGTTCTTCAGGGGCCGGGACGTCATCGCGGGCTCGATCGGCGCCACCACCGCCGAGACGTGCTGCGCGTACAACATGCTGAAGCTCAGCCGGGCCCTGTTCCTGCACGAGCAGGACCCGGCCTACCTGGACTACTACGAGCGCGCCCTGTACAACCAGGTACTCGGCTCCAAGCAGGACCGGCCGGACGCCGAGAAGCCGCTCGTCACCTACTTCATCGGGCTGACACCCGGCCATGTCCGGGACTACACCCCGAAGCAGGGCACCACCTGCTGCGAGGGCACCGGCATGGAGAGCGCCACCAAGTACCAGGACACGGTGTACTTCGCGCGGGCCGACGGCAGCGCCCTGTACGTGAACCTCTACAGCCCCTCCACCCTGACCTGGGCGGCGCACGGTGTGACCGTCACGCAGGTCACCGGCTTCCCGCGGGAGCAGGGCAGCACACTGACCGTGCGGGGCCGCACCGCCGCCTTCGCGCTGCGGCTGCGGGTGCCGGCGTGGGCGACGGCCGGTTTCCGGGTGACGGTCAACGGCCGCCCGGTGGGCGGCGCTGCGGCCCCGGGCAGCCACCTCACCGTGGAGCGGACCTGGAGGGACGGGGACGTCGTCCGCGTGGCGATGCCGTTCCGGCTGCGGGTGGAGAAGGCCCCCGATGACCCGTCCCTGCAAGCGCTGTTCCACGGCCCGGTCAACCTCGTCGCACGCAACCCGGCCACGTCCACCCTGGAGTTCGGGCTGTACCGCAACGCCGCACTCTCCGGCGATCTGCTGCCCACGCTCACGCCCGTGCCCGGCGAGCCGCTGCACTTCACCCTCGACGGCACACGGTTCGCGCCGTTCTTCGAGGGCACCGAGGACCCGACGCACGCCTACCTGCGGCGCGTCGAGCCGCGAGTGGTGTTCGGCGGCGTCGACTCGGGCGTGGCCAACCCGGCGCGGGCGGACGGCACCACCCTGCTCGACGCGGTGTGGGCCGGGGCACCCTTCGCCGGGAAGGAGGCACTGGTCGCGCGGGTGCGGTCGGTGGTGGACGCCTGGGTCGCCGACGGACTGCTCGGGCGGGCCGACGGCGAGGCCGTGGTGCGTACGGCGCGGTCGGCGTCGTACGCACGCTGAACAGGCCGTGTCCGCAATGCGGGGATGATCCCGTCGGCCGGGTCTAGGAGCGGCGGCGGGGCTTGCCTCCGCTGCCGCGCCGGCCGCCGGTCTTGGCGCCGGCGCCGCGGGAGCCGGCCGCGCGCGAGCCGCCGCCACGGGCTGCACCCCCGCTCTTTCGCTCACCGCCCCCGGAGGTCTTGCGTCGCTCCCCCTTGGCCGGCGTCTGCTGCTCGGCCTGCTGGGTCCGGCCGCGCCC
This sequence comes from Streptomyces sp. NPDC014006, assembly GCF_043088925.1. NCBI lineage: Bacteria > Bacillati > Actinomycetota > Actinomycetes > Kitasatosporales > Streptomycetaceae > Streptomyces > Streptomyces sp. NPDC014006. The sequence continues at coordinate 356,536 of NZ_JBICAJ010000005.1, forward strand.
CCGGGTGCTGTTGACCGTGCGGCCACGCACGATGCCGATGAACTCCTCGACCAGGTCGGTCGTGGTCTCCTCCGGCCAGGACAGGACGACGCTGGACTGCGGCGCGTCGGTGACCGGCCGGTAGGTGAGGTCCCGCCGGTGGTACAGCCGGGCCAGCGACTGCGGCACGAGCAGGACGCCGATCCCGGCCGCCACCAGCTCGATCGCGTCCTCGGTGGTCTCCGGGCGCTGGAAAGCGGGCTCCCCGGGCGGGGCGTCGTCCCAGCCGAGGACGTCGTCGAGGGGGTGCAGGACGACCTCGTCGGCGAGATCGCCGAGGGTGACCTCGTCGGCCGCGGTCACCACGTGGTCCTTGGGGACCACGACGACCGTCGTCTCGGTGTAGAGGGGGATCGCGCTGAAGAACGTCCGGTCCACCGGCAGCCGCAGCAGACCGATGTCGGCGCCCTGCTCGCGCAGCACGCCCGGAGCCTCGGCGGCCGGGACCTGCCGCAGGGTGAGGGGGACGTCGGGCAGGCGCTCGTTCCAGACCCGCGCCCACTTCGCGGGCGTCACCCCGGGGACGTAGGCGAGCCGGAACGACGGGGAGTCTTCGGAGCCTGTCACGCCCGCAAGGCTACCGGCTGTGGTCGGAGCTCTCCGCCCGGGCGGATAGTCTGGACTGCATGAAGTCGCAGCAGAACACCCAGACGATGAAGCCGGCCACGGCGGCGAAGAAGCTGGGTGTGTACCTCCCCGCCACCCCCAAGGAGTTCCAGGAGGGTGTCGTCTCGCGTGCCGAGCTCGACGAGCTCCAGGCCAGCCCGCCGGAGTGGCTGCGCGAGCTGCGACGCACCGGCCCGCACCCGCGTCCCGTGATCGCGGCGAAGCTCGGCGTGTCCAACGCGGGTCTCCTCCGTGCCGGGATCACCGGCGCCCTCACCACCGAGGAGATCGAGGCGCTCAGGCAGGAGATGCCGGAGTGGCTGGTGAAGGAGCGCGCCACCCAGGCCGAGGTGCGCAAGGAGGCGGCCCGGCTGAAGGAGCGCGACGCGGAGCGGGCGCAGCAGGCGAAGTGACCCCCGGGGCGACAGCCCCGGAACCCGGTGCGGCGGCTCGCAGGGTGAAGGGGCTTCCTTCTGCGAACCTCCTCGAATAAGCCCTTTCGCTTCCCTCGCCCTCGACGTCGGCCCCCTGACACCTGTCCGGTGCCGGGGGGCCGTGGTCATTGCCGGGTCAGCCGATCACGACGAGCAGGTCGCCGCCCTCCACCTGCTGAACCCGGTTGATCGCCAGCCGGGACACGGTGCCCGCCTTCGCCGCGGTGATCGAGGCCTCCATCTTCATCGCCTCGATGGTGGCGACCGTGGCGCCCGCCTCCACCTGGTCGCCCTCGGCGACGGAGAGCGTGACCACACCGGCGAAGGGTGCCGCGACATGGCCGGGGTTGGCGCGGTCCGCCTTCTCCGTGGCCGGGATGTCGGCGGACGCGGCCGCGTCGCGGACCTGGATCGGCCGCAGCTGGCCGTTGAGCGTCGACATCACGGTGCGCAGGCCACGCTCGTCGGCCTCGCCGATCGCCTCCAGGCCGATGAGCAGCCGCACACCGGGCTCCAGGTCGACGGCGTACTCCTTGCCCGGGCGCAGGCCGTAGAAGAAGGCCTTGCTGTCGAGGATGCTGGTGTCGCCGTAGGACTGGCGGTGCGTTTCGAACTCGCGGGTCGGGGCGGGGAAGAGGAGCCGGTTGAGGGTGGCGCGGCGGTCCTTCTCCAGGCCCTCGCGGTCCTCGCCGCCCAGTTCCGGCGCCGGCTTGGCCTCCGCGCGGCCCTTGAGGGCCTTGGTGCGGAACGGCTCCGGCCAGCCGCCGGGCGGGGTGCCCAGCTCGCCGCGCAGGAAGCCGATCACCGAGTCCGGGATGTCGAAGCGGTCCGGGTTCTCCTCGAAGTCCTTCGGGTCCACACCGGCGCCGACCAGGTGCAGGGCGAGGTCGCCGACCACCTTGGACGACGGGGTGACCTTGACCAGGCGGCCCAGGATGCGGTCGGCGGCGGCGTACATCGCTTCGATGTCCTCGAAGCGGTCGCCGAGGCCGAGGGCCACGGCCTGGGTGCGCAGGTTGGACAGCTGACCGCCGGGGATCTCGTGGTCGTAGACGCGCCCGGTCGGGGAGGCGAGGCCCGCCTCGAAGGGGGCGTAGATCTTGCGGACGCTCTCCCAGTACGGCTCCAGGTCGCCGACCGCCTTCAGGTCGAGCCCGGTGGGCCGCTCGGAGTGGTCGGTGGCGGCGACGATCGCCGACAGCGACGGCTGCGAGGTGGTGCCCGCCATGGACGCCACCGCCCCGTCGACCGCGTCCGCGCCCGCCTGGATCGCGGCGAGGTAGGTGGCGAGCTGGCCGCCCGCGGTGTCGTGGGTGTGCAGATGGACCGGCAGGTCGAACTCGCGGCGCAGCGCGGAGACGAGCTGCCCGGCGGCCGGGGCGCGCAGCAGGCCCGCCATGTCCTTGACGGCCAGGACGTGCGCGCCGGCGTCGACGATCTGCTCGGCGAGGCGCAGGTAGTAGTCGAGGGTGTAGAGGCGCTCGCCCGGGTCGCTGAGGTCGCCGGTGTAGCAGAGGGCGACCTCGGCGATCGCGGTGCCCGTCTCGCGGACGGCCTCGATGGCCGGGCGCATCTGGCCGACGTCGTTGAGGGCGTCGAAGATGCGGAAGATGTCGATGCCGGTGGCCGCGGCCTCCTGCACGAAGGCGTCGGTGACCTCGGTCGGGTACGGGGTGTAGCCGACGGTGTTGCGGCCGCGCAACAGCATCTGCAGACAGAGGTTGGGCACGGCCTCGCGCAGAGCGGCCAGCCGCTCCCAGGGGTCCTCGGCGAGGAAGCGCAGCGCGACGTCGTAGGTGGCGCCGCCCCAGCACTCGAGCGACAGCAGCTCGGGCAGGGTTCGGGCGACGACCGGGGCGACGGCGAGGAGGTCCTTGGTGCGCACGCGGGTGGCGAGCAGCGACTGGTGGGCGTCGCGGAAGGTGGTGTCGGTGACGCCGATGGTCGGCGACTCGCGCAGCCAGCGGGCGAAGCCCTCCGGACCCAGTTCGGTGAGCTTCTGCTTGGAGCCGGCGGGCGGCTCCCCGGCGGGCAGCGCGGGCAGCTTGCTCACCGGGTCGATCAGCTCGGGGCGCTCGCCGTGCGGCTTGTTGACGGTGACGTCGGCGAGGTAGGTGAGCAGCTTGGTGCCGCGGTCCGCGGAGTGGCGCGAGGTGAGCAGGTGCGGGCGCTGCTCGATGAACGACGTGGTGACGTTGCCGTTCTGGAAGTCCGGGTCGTCGAGGACGGCCTGCAGGAAGGGGATGTTGGTGGCCACACCGCGGATGCGGAACTCGGCGACCGCGCGCCGGGCCCGGTTGACGGCGGTGGTGAAGTCGCGGCCCCGGCAGGTCAGCTTGACCAGCATGGAGTCGAAGTGGGCGCTGATGTCCGTACCGGCGTGGGTGGTGCCGCCGTCGAGACGGATGCCGGAGCCGCCGGGCGAGCGGTAGGCGCTGATCCGGCCGGTGTCGGGGCGGAAGCCGTTGGCGGGGTCCTCGGTGGTGATACGGCACTGCAGCGCCGCGCCGCGCAGGGTGACCGTGTCCTGGGACAGGCCGAGGTCGGCGAGGGTCTGCCCGGCGGCGATGCGCAGCTGGGACTGGACGAGGTCGACGTCGGTGACCTCCTCGGTGACCGTGTGCTCGACCTGGATGCGCGGGTTCATCTCGATGAAGACGTGCCTGCCCTGGCGGTCGAGGAGGAACTCCACGGTGCCGGCGTTGCGGTAGCCGATGTGCCGGGCGAACTTCACGGCGTCTTCGCAGATCCGCTCGCGCAGCGCCGGGTCCAGGTTGGGCGCGGGCGCCAGCTCGATGACCTTCTGGTGGCGGCGCTGCACCGAGCAGTCGCGTTCGAAGAGGTGGATGACGTTGCCCTCGCCGTCGGCGAGGATCTGCACCTCGATGTGGCGGGGCTCGACGACCGCCTGCTCCAGGAAGACCGTCGGGTCGCCGAACGCGGAGGCGGCCTCGCGGGAGGCGGCCTCGATGGCCTCGCGCAGCTGGGCGGGGTCCTCGACCCGGCGCATGCCTCGCCCGCCGCCGCCCGCGACGGCCTTGACGAAGACGGGGAAGCCGATGCCCTCGGCGGCGCGCACGAGGTCGTCGACGTCGTTGGAGGGCTGCGAGGAGCCCAGCACGGGCACGCCCGCCTCGCGGGCGGCGGCCACGGCGCGGGCCTTGTTGCCGGTCAGTTCGAGGATCTGCGCGCTCGGACCGACGAAGGTGATGCCCGCTTCCTCGCACGCGCGGGCCAGCTCGGGATTCTCGGACAGAAAGCCGTAGCCGGGGTAGACGGCGTCGGCGCCGGCCAGCCGGGCGGCGCGGATGATCTCGTCGACGGAGAGATAGGCGCGCACCGGATGCCCGGGTTCACCGATCTCATAGGCTTCGTCGGCCTTGAGCCGGTGCAGCGAGTTGCGGTCCTCGTGCGGGAAGACGGCCACGGTACGCGCGCCGAGCTCATATCCGGCTCGGAAGGCGCGAATCGCGATCTCGCCACGGTTGGCGACCAGTACCTTGCGGAGCATCCCCGATCCCTTCGGCCTGCGGGTGATTCCCACCATGGTCGCGGCAACCTCCCCGGCTGGCCATGAGACGCGGGTCACTCATCCCGGCGGCAGCCCCGTCTGGCCCTGCAGCCGTTCCAGGTCGGCGGGGCGGACCTGGATCGCGATGAGGGCGATCAGCGCGGCGAGCACCGTGAAGACGGCGGCGACGACGAACGCGGCCGACACTCCCGCGGTGAGGACCTCGTCGGCGAAGGGCTTGGGCAGCTGCCCGGTGTGCTGGAAGCGCAGCCGCTCCAGGGGCGTGGCCTGGGACAGGAAGCGCGGGATCTGCTTGCGCGCCTCGTCGGTGCTGGCCGTGCCGAACATCGTGACCAGGATCGACAGCCCGAGGGAGCCGCCGACCTGCTGGGTGGCGTTGAGCAGTCCGGAGGCCGCGCCGGTCTCCCGGGGGGACACGTTGGACAGGGCCATCAGGGTCAGCGACACGAACTCCATGCCCATGCCGAGGCTGAAGACGAGCATCGGGCCGAGGATGCTGCCCGCGTACGTGGAGTGCACATCGGTCAGGGTGAGCCAGGCGAGACCCGCGGCCGCGAGGATCGCGCCGGTCACCATGAACGGCTTGGGTCCGAAACGGGGCAGGAACCGCGAGGCGAGCCCGGCGCCGATCGCGATGACCGCGCTGACCGGCAGGAAGGCGAGTCCCGCCTGCAGCGGGCTGAAGTCCAGGACGTCCTGCACGAACAGGGTCAGGAAGAAGAACATCCCGAAGATCGCCGCGGCCAGGCACAGCATGATCCCGTAGGTGCCGGCCCGGTTGCGGTCGGCGAACATGTGCAGCGGCGTGATCGGTTGCTTGGAACGCCGCTCGATCAGCACGAATGTCACGAGCACCACGACCGCGGCGGCGAACGAGGCCAGTGTCAGCGCGTCCCGCCAGCCCTCCTGTGCGGCCCGGATGAACCCGTACACCAGCAGCACCATGCCGACGGTGGAGGTCAGCGCGCCGGCGATGTCGAAGTGGCCGGGATGGCGTTCGGACTCGCGGATGAAGCGGGGGGTGGCGAGGATGATGAGCACGCCGATGGGCACGTTGACGAACAGCACCCAGCGCCAGTTCAGCCACTCCACGAGGATGCCGCCCATGAGCAGGCCGATGGCGCCGCCGCCGGCGGAGACCGCGGCGAACACGCCGAAGGCCCGGTTGCGCTCGGGCCCCTCCTTGAAGGTGGTGCTGACCAGCGAAAGCGCGGTGGGGGAGGCGATGGCTCCGCCGACGCCCTGCAGGGCGCGGGCGGCGAGCAGCTCGCCGGGGTTCTGGGCGAGGCCGCCAAGCAGGGAGGCGACGGCGAAGAGGGCGACGCCGAACATGAAGACGCGCCGTCTGCCGAGGATGTCACCGGTGCGCCCGCCGAGCAGCAGCAGACCGCCGAAGGTGAGGGTGTAGGCGTTGACCACCCAGGCGAGGCTGGTGGTGGAGAAGTCCAGCGCGCTCTGGATGTGCGGCAGGGCGATGTTCACGATGGTGATGTCGAGGACCACCATCAGCTGGCAGGAGGCGATGACCAGCAGGGCCATCGCGTTCCCGCCACCGCTTCGCCGGCCGGTGGCGGGCTGCGTCGTGGAGATCGGTTGCGGACTGGTGCTCATGTCTGCCCCAGGGTGCCGGGTCCGTCGTCGACGCTACGCCCGCCGGTGCGGGGCCACCACTCGATCAGGCGCGTCGCGTCAGGCGGTGACGCGCACCGCACGCAGGGTGTTCCCAGGCACCGGAACGCTGTGCCGGGCGGGCTTCAGTGCGCGGGGCGCGTCAGTGTGGCCGTGAACTTGTAGCGGGAGCCGCGGTAGACCGAGCGCACCCACTCCACCGGCCTGCCCTGCGCGTCGCGGGAGTGGCGGGAAAGCAGCAGCATCGGCAGGCCGACGTCCGTGCCGAGCAGCCCGGCCTCGCGCGGGGTCGCGAGCGAGGTCTCGATCGTCTCGTCGGCCTCCACGAGCCGTACGCCGTACTGCTCGGCGAGGGCCGTGTAGAGGGAGGTGTACTTCGCCAGGTTGCGGCGCAGCCCCGGAAAGCGGCGGTCCGGCAGGTGGGTCGCCTCGATCGCCATCGGCTCGCCGCTCGCCAGGCGCAGCCGCTCCACCCGCAGCACACGCTCACCGGCCGTCACGTCGAGCAGTCCGGCCAGCACGGCGTCGGCGCTGACATAGCCGATGTCCAGCACCCGGGAGGCGGGGCGCATGCCCTGGGCCTCCATGTCCTCCGTGTAGGAGGTCAGGTCCAGCGTGCGCGACACCTTGGGGCGGGCGACGAACGTGCCCTTGCCCTGGACGCGGTCCAGCCTGCCCTCGCCGACCAGTTCCTGCAGGGCCTTGCGGACGGTGGTGCGGGAGGTGCGGAAATCCAGGGCGAGCAGCCGTTCCGCCGGCATGGGCGCGCCGGGCTGGCGCGCCTCGGTCATCTCCAGCAACCGCTTCTTGATCCGGTAGTACTTGGGCACCCGTGCGACGCGCCCGGGTTCACCCCGTCGCTCCCTCTGGGCATTGCTGACGTCGGTGCTCATGACCCGCCTTCCCGGCTCCGTTGGCCCGATACGGCCGACGGCAGCGGGCCGCTCGGCGGTTCTCCGTTATAGCGACGGAACCGACACTTGGTCTAGTCCAACCCCGTCAGGGCGCACGGCGCCGCGGCCGGTGACGTTCCGGTCACGACGGACATCACCTCCTGGAACACCCCTTGACAGCCCCATAGGTCTAGGCCAAGCTCGCGGTGCTGGTCTACACCATTGGGGCCAGGTTCCCCAGCCCACCGTGCAGGAGCGCAGGTCACCGCCGAGGGCGTGGGTGAGAGGTATTCCTTAGGAGGGGTGGCGTGAAGCGCAAGCTGGTTGCCGCGATCGGTATCGCGGGCATGATGATGTCCATCGCGGCGTGTGGGGGCGACAGCGACGACAACGGCAAGGACGCCGGGCAGGACAGCTCCAAGGGCCAGACGCTGGTCGTGTGGACGATGGACGGCTCGGCCCCGGCCCAGTGGACCAAGGACGTGCAGACGGCGTTCGAGGCCAAGACCGGCGCCAAGGTCAAGTTCGAGATCCAGAAGTGGGACGGGATCCAGCAGAAGATCACCACCGCCCTGTCGGAGTCCACCCCGCCGGACGTCATCGAGGTCGGCAACACCCAGACCCCGGCCTACGCCGCCACCGGTGGACTCGCCGAACTCGGCGACCTGAAGCAGGAGATCGGCGCCGACTGGACCCCGGCCGTGTCCGCCTCCTCCGTCTACGAGGGCAAGCAGTACGCCGCCCCCTGGTACTTCGCCAACCGCATCGTCGTCTACAACAAGAAGATCTGGGCCCAGGCCGGGATCAAGGACACGCCCAAGACGCGGGACGAGTTCTTCAAGGACCTGGAGACCATCGGTAAGAAGACCGACGCCGAGCCGATCTACATGCCCGGCCAGAACTGGTACTTCCTCGACGGCCTGATCATCGGCCAGGGCGCCGACCTGGTGAAGAAGGACGGCGACAAGTACGTCTCCAACCTCGGCGACCCGAAGGTCTCCGCGGCCATGGAGATCTACAAGAAGTACGCCTCCTACTCCAAGGCCCCCAAGGACAAGGACGAGGCCACCCCGCAGCAGGCCGAGGTGTTCGCCAAGGGCAAGACCGGCGCGTTCATCGGCATGGGCTGGGAGGCCGGCACCGCGGTCACGGCCAACAAGGCCATCGAGAAGGACCTCGGTTACTTCACCATCCCCGGCGCCACCGCCGGCAAGCCCGAGAGCGTCTTCCTCGGCGGCTCCAACTTCGCCGTCGCCGCAGGCAGCAAGAAGCAGTCGCTGGCCAAGGAGTTCCTGAAGATCGCCCTGTCGGACAAGTTCGAGGGTGAGCTGGCCAAGCTCAACGGCATCGTGCCGAACAAGCAGTCCCTGCAGAGCAACCTCCAGGGCAACGCCGTCGCCGAGGCCGCCGCACCGGCCGCCGCGGCCGGTGGCACCACGCCGCTGATCCCGGAGTGGGCCGCGGTGGAGAACACCCCGAACCCGATCAAGAGCTACATGACGGCGGTCCTGAACGGCAAGACGCCCGCGGAAGCGGCCAAGGACGTCGAGCCCGAGATCAACAAGCGCCTGTCGCAGAAGAACTGACGGGCGGTGGAGGGGGCGGGGGCCACGCCGTCCCGCGCGGAGCCGATGGCTCCCCGCCCGCACGTGCGGGGTCTCGGGGCCCCGCACGCCGGAGGACCGCCTCGGCCCCACCCGCGCCGGGACGGCCCCGGCCTCCCCTCGCCGGGGGCGCACGCCCCGCCCCCTTTCCCACTTGTGTTGCTCGTACGGCCACGGAAGAGACGGCAAGCCATGCCAGTGCAGACCGAAGGCACGGACACGGCCGGGGGGCCCGGTGTCCGCAAGGCCCAGGCTCCCTCGCCCCCGCGTGACGGGACACGCACCACCAGCGCGCCCGCACGCGGCCGACGCAAGGCCGCCCCCTACCTGCTCCTGCTGCCCGCGCTGCTCGCCACCCTGGTCCTGCTCGGCGTGCCCCTGGTGAAGAACGGCATGCTGTCGTTCCAGAACCTCAACCCGCGCCAGCTCATCCTCCACCTGACCGAGTGGAACGGCATCGACAACTACCGTGACGTTCTCACCGGTTCGGACTTCTGGCGCGTCGTCAAGCGCTCGGTGCTGTTCACGCTCGCCAACGTCGTGCTGATCATGCTGCTGGGCACCCTGACCGGGCTGCTGCTGGCCCGGCTCGGCAAGAGGATGCGGCTGCTGCTCCTGCTGGGTCTGGTGCTCGCGTGGGCGATGCCCGTCATCGCCGCGACCACCGTCTACCAGTGGTTGTTCGCCCAGCGCTTCGGTGTCGTCAACTGGGTGCTGGACAAGCTCGGCTGGCACTCGATGGCCGACTACAACTGGCTCGGCACCCAGTTCTCGACGTTCTCCGTGATCACGCTGCTGATCGTGTGGCAGTCCATCCCGTTCGTGGCGATCAACCTCTACGCCGCCACGACCACCATCCCGCGCGAGCTGTACGAGGCGGCCTCCCTGGACGGCGCCGGCACCTGGCAGAGCTTCACCTCGGTGACGTTCCCGTTCCTGCGGCCGTTCCTGTACTCCACGACGTTCCTCGAGGTCATCTGGGTCTTCAAGGCCTTCCCGCAGGTCTTCGCGATGAACGAGGGCGGCCCTGACCGGCTCACCGAGACCCTTCCGGTGTACGCGTTCGTCGAGGGTGTGGGCAACCAGCACTTCGGCATGGGCGCCGCCATCTCGTTCCTGACCGTCCTGGTCCTGCTCGCCCTCACCTCGTACTACCTGCGCATGGTGCTCAAGCAAGAGGAGGACGAGCTGTGAAGCGCTCGATCTTCGGCCGCATCTGGCCCAACGCGACCGCCGTCATCCTCTTCGTGGCCTTCGCGTTCCCCGTCTACTGGATGTTCGCCACGGCCCTGAAGCCGACGGGCGACATCATCGCCGAGGACCCGGTGTGGTTCCCCACCGACGTCACCTTCGCGCACTTCGACAAGGCGGTGCACGCCGACCACTTCTGGACGCTGGTGCGCAACTCCGTCACCGTGACGGTGCTTGCGGTGCTGATGTCGCTGGCCATCGCCCTGTTCGCGTCGTTCGCCCTGGCGCGGATGCGGTTCAAGGGGCGCGGGGTGTTCGTGGTGACCTTCATGCTGGCGCAGATGGCGCCCTGGGAAGTCATGATCATCGCCAACTACATGCTGGTCCGCGACAGCGACATGCTCGACAGCCTCGTGCCGCTGACCGTCTTCTACATGATGATGGTGCTGCCGTTCACGATCCTGACGCTGCGCGGCTATGTGGCCGCCGTGCCGAGGGAGCTGGAGGAGTCCGCGATGGTTGACGGCTGCACCCGCGCCCAGGCCTTCGTCAAGGTGATCTTCCCGTTGCTCGCGCCCGGTCTGATGGCCACCTCGCTGTTCGGCTTCATCACCGCCTGGAACGAGTTCCCGCTGGTGCTGATCCTCAACAAGAGCATCGAGAAGCAGACGCTCCCGCTGTGGATCTCCCAGTTCCGTACCGCCTTCGGTGACGACTGGGGCGCCACCATGGCCGCCTCGACGCTGTTCGCCCTCCCGATCCTGGTCCTCTTCGTCTTCCTGCAGCGCAAGGCCGTCAGCGGCCTCACCGACGGCGCCGTGAAGGGATAACGCCCGATGACGACATTCACCAGCACCGCGTCCGGCAGCGGCTCCGCCGCGGGTGACGCCGTCACCCGTGACGCGCTCGCCGTGCTGCAACCGGGCTTCGCCGGCACGACCGCGCCGGACTGGGTGCGCCGCCGGCTCGGCGAGGGCCTGGTCTCCGTCGGCCTGTTCGGCCGCAACGTCGCAAGCGCCGAGCAGGTCGCGGAGCTGACCGCGCAGCTGCGGGCGGAGCGGGACGACGTGCTGGTCGCGATCGACGAGGAGAGCGGCGACGTCACCCGCCTGGAGGTGCACACCGGTTCCTCCTTCCCCGGCAACAACGCCCTCGGCACGGTCGACGACACCGAGCTGACCCGGCGCGTGGCCCGGGAGCTGGGCCGCCGGCTCGCCGCGTGCGGCGTCACCTTCAACTGGGCGCCGTCCGCCGACGTCAACGCCAACCCCGACAACCCGGTGATCGGCGTGCGCTCCTTCGGCGCCGATCCCGCTCTGGTGGCCCGGCACACCGCGGCCTACGTCGAGGGCCTGCAGTCGGTGGGGATCGCCGCGTGCACCAAGCACTTCCCCGGCCACGGCGACACCGGTGTCGACTCCCACCTCGCCCTGCCGCGCATCGACGTCGGCACGGCCACGCTGCACGCACGGGAACTGGCGCCCTTCCGGGCGGCGATCGCGGCCGGCACGCGCGCGGTGATGAGCGCGCACATCCTGGTGCCCGCGCTTGATCCGGAGCACCCGGCCACCCTGTCCCGCCCCATCCTGACCGACCTGCTGCGCGGTGAACTCGGCTACCAGGGCCTGATCGTCACGGACGGCATGGAGATGCGCGCCATCTCCGGTACGTACGGCATCGAGCGGGGCACCGTGCTGGCCCTCGCGGCGGGCGCGGACGCGATCTGTGTCGGCGGCGGGCTGTGCGACGAGGACATCGTGCTGCGGCTGCGGGACGCGCTCGTCGCCGCCGTCCGCTCCGGCGAACTGCCCGAGGAGCGGCTGGCCGACGCGGCCGCCCGGGTGCGGGAGCTGGCCGCGTGGACCGCGAGGGCGGCCCGCGGGGCGGACCCGGGTGCGGCGTCCGACCCGGAGGTCGGCCTCACCGCCGCCCGTCGCGCGGTGACCGTGACCCGGTGTACGGCCGAGGCGGGTGCGGTGACCGAGCCCGTGTACGTGGCCACGTTCAGCCCGACGCCCAACATCGCCGTCGGCGACGAGACGCCGTGGGGCGTGGGCGCCGAACTGGCCCGCCTTCTGCCGGGCACCGCGACCGGCGTGTTCACCGGCGACGGGGCGGGCGAGGCGGCGCTCGCCGCGGCGCGCGGCCGGCGACTGGTCGCCGTGGTGCGCGACGAGCACCGGCACCCGTGGATGGGGTCCGCCCTGGACACCCTGCTCACCGCCCGTCCCGACACGGTGGTGGTGGAGATGGGCGTCGCCCAGGCCACCCCGCGTGGCGCCCTGCACCTCGCCACGCACGGCGCGGCCCGGGTGTGCGCGATCGCGGCGGCGGAACGGATCGCCGGGGCCTGACCGTTCGGGCGAGGCAGCTGCCGGCATCCGGCGACGGTCCGCCCGAAGAGCACGGCCGTACGGCGGCGGGGCGCTCAGGCCGCCGCCGTACGGCCGTCCGATGCGCTCGCCCGGTGGATCGGCGTGTCGGTCGCCGTCAGCGGCAGCCCCGTGCCGCCGCGGCGCTCGGCGACGATCTCCGCCGCGATGGACAGCGCGGTCTCCTCGGGCGTACGGGCGCCGAGGTCGAGGCCGATCGGAGAGCGCAGCCGGGCCAGCTCCCGCTCGCTCAGCCCGGCCTCGCGCAGCCGCTTGTCGCGGTCGTCGTGGGTGCGGCGCGAGCCCATCGCTCCGACGAAGGCAACCGGCATCCGCAGCGCCACGGTCAGCAGCGGTACGTCGAAACGGGGATCGTGGGTGAGCACGCACAGCACCGTGCGCGCGTCGGTGCGGGTGGACTGCAGATAGCGGTGCGGCCAGTCGACGACGACCTCGTCCGCGCCGGGGAACCGGGCAGCGGTGGCGAAGACCGGGCGCGCGTCGCACACGGTGACGTGGTAGCCGAGGAACTTCCCGGCCCGGACCAGGGCGGCGGCGAAGTCGATGGCGCCGAAGACGATCATCCGGGGCGGCGGCACGGTCGACTCGACGAGCAGGGTGAGCCCGCCCGGGCAGTGGGTGCCGTCCTCGGCGAGCTCGACGGTGCCGGTGCGGCCGGCCTCCAGCAGGGCGTGGGCCTGGGCGGCGGCCGTACGGTCCAGTTCCGGGTGACCGCCGAGGGTGCCGCGGGCCGTGCCGTCGCTGCGGACCAGCAGGGCGTGGCCGAGCAGCGCGGCCGGGCCGCGCGCGACCCGGGCCAGGGCGACCGGCTCGCCACGGCCGGCGGCGGCGAGGGCGGCCCCCAGCACCGCTCGCTGCGCGTCGTGCGCACGGACCGGGGTGACCAGGATGTCGATCACCCCACCGCAGGTCAGCCCAGCCGCGAAGGCGTCCTCGTCGCTGTATCCGAAGCGTTCGAGGACGCTTTCGCCGTCGGCGCCGTCGGCGCCGTCTGCGAGTGCCTGCACGCACAGCTCGTACACCGCGCTCTCGACGCAGCCGCCGGAGACCGAGCCGATCACCGTGCCCTCGCCGTCGACCGCGAGCGCGGCGCCGGGTCCGCGCGGGGCGCTGCCGCCGACGGCGACGACCGTGGCGACGGCGAAGTCGCGGCCCTCCTCGGCCCAGCGCTGCAGGTCGGCGGCGATGTCAAGCATGCGGCGACTCCGCGCGGATGACACGGTCGGGCCGGATCGGCAGCCGGCGGTGGCGCACGCCGGTTGCGTGCCAGACCGCGTTGGCGACCGCGGCCGCGGCTCCGACGATGCCGATCTCGCCGACGCCCCGGATGCCGATCGGATCGTCGGGGTCGACGTCCTCGATCCAGTCGGCCTCGACCTGGGGAACGTCGGCATGGGTGGCGACGTGGTAGCCGGCGAGGTCCGCGCCGACGACCCCGCCGGAGGCCCGGTCACGGGCGGCCTCCTCGTGCAGGGCCATGGACAGGCCCCAGATCATGCCGCCGACGAGCTGGTTGCGCGCGGTGAGCGGGTTGACGATCCGGCCCGCCGAGAAGATCCCGAGCATGCGCCGCACGCGCACCTCGCCCGTGGCGACGTCCACGGCCACCTCTGCGAACTGGGCGCCGAAGGAGTGCCGTTCACGCGGGGGCAGGGCGCCGACGGCATCGGTGATGTCGGAGCGCACGGTGATGCCCTCCGGCGGGACGCCGGTGCCGAGGGCGAGCCGTTCGCGCAGTTCGGCGGCCGCGGCGGTGACCGCCCACGACCAGGAGCGGGTGCCCATGGACCCTCCGGCGATCCACGCGCGTCCGAAGTCGCTGTCGGCGATGAGCACCCGGACGCGCTCCGGCGCCACCTGGAGCGCGTCGGCGGCGACCAGGGTCAGCGCGGTACGGGCTCCGGTGCCGATGTCCGCGGCGTTGACCCGCACGGTGAAGGTGCCGTCGGCCTCGGCGGTCACGGCAGCCGTGGAGGGGGCGGACCCGGCCGGGAAGGAGGCGGCCGCGGTTCCGGTGCCGAGCAGCCAGCGTCCCTCGCGGCGCAGGCCGGGTCGCGGGTCGCGGTCGTCCCAGCCGAACCGGCGGGCGCCTTCGCGGAAGCAGTCGATCAGATGGCGGCTGGCGAACGGCAGCCCGGACACCGGACCGGCCTCGGGTTCGTTGCGTATCCGCAGTTCGATGGGGTCCAGGCCCAGTTGCTCGGCGAGTTCGTCGAACGCCGACTCCAGCGCGAACGACCCGGGCGCCTCGCCGGGTGCGCGCATCCAGGTCGGGGTCGGCACGTCGAGCCGTACGATCCGGTTGGCCGTGTGGTGGGCGTCGGCGTCGTACATCACCTGGGACGGTCCGGCGCCCGGCTCGACGAACTCGTGCACCGTCGAGGTGACGCTGAGGCAGCTGTGCTCCAGCGCGCGCAGCCGCCCGTCGGCGTCCGCGCCGAGCCGGACGCGCTGCCGGGTCGGGCTGCGGTAGCCGGCCAGCGAGAACATCTGACGCCTGGTCAGGACGACCCGGACGGGCCGGTGCAACGTGGTGGCGGCGAGCGCGGCGGCCACCTGGTGGGCACGCGGTCCCTTGCTGCCGAAGCCGCCGCCGACGTGCTCGGAGCGCACGTGCACGGAGGCGGGGTCGAGCGAGAACAGACGCGCCAGCTCCTGCGCGACCCACATGGTGCTCTGGTTGGAGTCGACGACCTCCAGCCGGCCGTCGTCCCAGCGCGCCGTGGCCGCGTGCGGTTCCATCATCGCGTGGTGTTCCTCGGGCGTGGTGTACTCGGCGTCCACGACCGTGGCGGAGGCGGCGAGTTCCGCCGTCAGGTCGCCCTTCTCGGCGGGTGCGTGCCGCTCCGCGGTGTAGGCGTCCTGGCCCGCGCTCGCGAAGTCGACGTCGTGAGGCTGCTGTTCGTAGTGCACGACGAGGGCGTCGGCGGCCTCCCTGGCCTGCTCGGAGGTCTCGGCGACGACGAGTGCCACCGGCCAGCCCAGGTGCGGCACCCGGTCGTGCTGGAACAGGGCGTGCGTCGGATCCGGTGCGCCGAGCAGTCCGGCGTAGTCGGTCTCCAGGCGCGGGGCGTTGCCGTGGTGCAGGACGGCGAGCACGCCGGGCATCGCCAGGACGGGCTCGGTGTCGATGCCGGCGATACGGCCGCGCGCGACGGACGACGTGACGAGCCAGCCGTGCGCGAGGTCGGCGAAGGGGATCTCGCCGGCGTAGCGGGCGGCGCCGGTGACCTTGGCACGGCCCTCGACGCGGGGGTGGGCCCGGCCGACGGAGCGCGCGGTGCCGGCGGTGGTGGTCGTGGTCATCGGGCCGCCTCCTCGGCGAGTTCGGTGAGCACCGCCACGACGAGGTTGCGCATGAGGGTCACCTTGTATCCGTTGTCGGGCAGCGGGGTGGCCGCCGCCAGTTCGGCGTCGGCGGCCGCGGCGAAGGCATCCGGCCCGGCCGGTGCGCCGGTCAGCGCGCGTTCGGCGGTGCGGGCCCGCCAGGGCCGGGAGGCGACGGCGCCGAGGGCGATCCGTACGTCGTGCACGACGCCGCCCTGGACGTCGAGCGCGGCGGCGATCGAGCCGATCGCGAAGGCGTATGAGGCCCGCTCGCGCACCTTGCGGTAGCGGGAGTGGGCGGTGATCTGCGCGGGCGGCAGGGTGACGGCGGTGATCAGCGCGCCGGGCGGCAGGGCGGTCTCGCGGTGCGGGGTGTCGCCGACGGGGAGATAGAAGTCGGCGAGCGGCACCTCGCCGGCCCCGTCGGCGGTCTCGTAGGACACGACGGCGTCGAAGGCGGCCAGGGCCACGGCCATGTCCGAGGGGTGGACGGCGACGCAGTGCTCGGAGGCGCCGAGGACGGCGTGGTTGTGGTGCTCTCCGGTGCGGGCGGGACAGCCACTGCCCGGAAGGCGCTTGTTGCAGGGCTGGGTGACGTCGGTGAAGTAGGCGCAGCGGGTGCGCTGGAGCAGGTTCCCGCCGACCGTCGCCATGTTGCGCAGCTGGCCGGAGGCGCCGGCCAGCACGGCCTGGGCGAGGGCAGGGTAGCGGCGGCGGACCTCGGGGTGGGCGGCGAGGTCGCTGTTGGTGACCGTGGCGCCGATGCGCAGCCCGCCGTCGGGAGTCGACTCGACCCGGTCCAGGGGGAGTTCGCGCACGTCGATGAGACGGGCGGGCCGTTCGACGCCGGTCTTCATCAGGTCGACGAGGTTGGTGCCGCCGCCGAGGTAGCGGGCGTCCGGGTCGGCGCCGAGCAGGGCGACGGCACCGGAGACGTCCGCGGCGCGCTGGTAGCCGAACTCCTTCATGCCGCCGCCTCCTCGTCGCCGGCGGACTGCTCCTGCGCGGCGCGGGTGATCGCCTGGACGATCGAGACGTAGGCGGCGCAGCGGCACAGGTTGCCGCTCATCCGCTCTCGGATCTCCTCGGGGGTGAGCGGTGGCGGCCCCGCCTCGGGCCGCACGTCGTCGGTGGCGGCGCTGGGCCAGCCGCGGGCGTGTTCGTCGATCATCGCGACGGCGGAGCAGATCTGGCCGGGGGTGCAGTAGCCGCACTGGTAGCCGTCGAGGTCGAGGAAGGCCTGCTGCACCGGGTGCAGGTGCTCGCCGTCGGCCAGCCCCTCGATCGTGGTGATCTCCCGGCCTTCGGCCGCCACCGCGAGCTGGAGGCAGGCCACGGTGCGCCGCCCGTCGACGAGGACGGTGCAGGCGCCGCACTGTCCCTGGTCGCAGCCCTTCTTCGTGCCGGTGAGATCGAGGCGCTCGCGCAGGGCGTCGAGCAGGGTGGTGCGGTGGTCGACGGTCAGTGTGTGCTTCTCGCCGTTGATGTGCAGGGTCACGCCGCTGTGGGTGGGCGACGGGGCTGTGGCCATGGTCAGCCTTCTTTCACGAAGAGCAGGCCGGGGCTTCCCGGGGAGGGGGCGGAGTCCTTCGAGGAGACGTCGGTGCAGGCAGGCGCTATGGTGACGGTGGCGCTAACCGGACAGCTGTCCACTAGACCACGAAACCTAACGGACAGCTGTCCGCTTAGCAAGGCCGAGTTCGCGCCACGGACCCGTGAGGAGGACCAGTGCAGCCGAAGAGGGACGCGTCCGGCGCACCCCGCCGCTCGGACGCCCAGCGCAATCGCGAGCGCATCCTGGAGGTCGCC
The DNA here is from genome assembly GCF_043088925.1 of Streptomyces sp. NPDC014006. NCBI lineage: Bacteria > Bacillati > Actinomycetota > Actinomycetes > Kitasatosporales > Streptomycetaceae > Streptomyces > Streptomyces sp. NPDC014006. Next base: position 373,993 of record NZ_JBICAJ010000005.1, read on the forward strand.
CTGGCCGAACTCACCCGCGACGCCGACGCCCCACTGAGCCGGATCGCCAAGAAGGCGGGCGTCGGACAGGGCACCTTCTACCGCAACTTCCCGAGCCGGGAGGCGCTCGTACTGGAGGTCTACCGGCACGAGATGCAGCAGGTCGCCGACGGTGCGGACGAACTGCTGCGCGCGTACGACCCGGAGCGGGCACTGCGCGCCTGGATGGACCGTCTGGCGCGGTTCGCGATGACCAAGGCGGGCCTCGCGGACGCCCTGCGCCAGGCCACCAGCGCACCGGGCGCCCCGGAGAAACCGGCACCCACGCCCGTGGCCGAGGCGGCCGGACGCCTGCTGCGCGCCAACGAGCAGGCCGGGACCATCCGCCCCGGCGTGAGCGCGGACGACTTCCTGCTCGCCATCGCCGGCCTGTGGCAGGTCGGCCCCCACGAGGAGGGCCACGCCCGAGCCACCCGCCTGCTGGACCTCGTCATGGACGGACTGCGCTCCGGGGCGCCCGGCAGACCTGTGCTAGGCTGATCACGTTGCAGTTTTGGTACCCATGACTTTGTGCGCGCCTGACGGTCTGTGACCATCAGGCGCGTTGTGTTGCCGGGGGTTTCTCCGGTGTCCGGGTTTCTCCGGATGGGGTCATTGCGGCGACCGGGCCCTCCGCACGGTGTGGAGCGCCCGTCACTACCCCATACAGAGGAGAAAAACATGGCCAGCGGCACCGTGAAGTGGTTCAACTCGGAAAAGGGCTTCGGCTTCATCCAGCAGGACGGCGGCGGCCCGGACGTGTTCGCGCACTACTCGAACATCGCCACCCAGGGCTTCCGTGAGCTCCAGGAAGGCCAGCGCGTGACCTTCGAGGTCACGCAGGGCCAGAAGGGCCCGCAGGCGGAGAACATCCTCCCGGCCTGACGCCCACGCCTTTGAAGGGCCCGCACCCACTCCGGGTGCGGGCCCTTCGGCGTACCCGCACGAAACTTGGTGCACGCCCCTTGACCCCGAGCGGTTACCCGCCAGTACGCTCACGCCGCCACCCCCTCACACCGGTGTTCCTCCCCATACCGCTCCTGTGAGGCCCCCCCCGTGAACAGATCCTTCATGACCGCTGCCCTGGCTGCCGCCGTCGCCCTGCTCGCCGCCATGACAGCCGTCCCGGCCCAGGCGTCGAGCACCTCCGCCTTCACCTCCGCAAGCAACCCCGTCCTCTTCGTGCACGGCTACACCGGGGACGGCAGCAACTGGAACACCATGGCCGACCGCTTCCGCAACGACGGCTGGCCGTCCTCCTACCTCGACCAGTGGACCTACGACTGGCACCAGTCCAACACCACGACCGCCCAGCAGCTCTCCGCCGAGGTCGACCGCCTGCTCGCGGCCACCGGCGCCACCAAGGTGGACATCGTCAGCCACTCCATGGGCGGACTGTCCTCCCGCTCCTACCTGAAGAACCTCGGCGGGACCGCCAAGGTCGACGCCTGGGTGTCCCTGGGCGGCCCCAACCACGGGACCGACTCCGCGAACACCTGCCTCGACCCGTCCTGCACCGAGATGCGTATCGGCTCCGACTTCCTGGCCGCCCTGAACTCCGGCGACGAGACACCGGGCTCGGCCCGGTACGCGACCTGGTGGTCGCCCTGCGACACCGTGATCAACCCCGACAGCTCCGTCGCCCTCAGCGGAGCGGCCAACACCAAGACGGCCTGTCTGAGCCACACCGGCCTGCTCTCGGACGCCACCGTCTACGCCCAGACCCGGGACCTGATCAACTCCTGACGGCAGGCAGGGGCGGAAGGTGCCCTCGGCCACCTTCCGCCCTCCGCGCCCCAATGCCTCAGCGGCAGTCGAGCAAGCCCGCCTTGCGCTTGGCGTCGAGTATCCGGCGCACACCGGCGTCGACCTTGGCCCGGAACGAGGCGTCCTGCCCCATACGGGTCTGGATGGCCTCCGCCATCGGCGGTATGGTGCTCGGCCGGACCGTCAGGATCATGTCTCCCCCCGCCGCGATGAAGTTCACGGCCCGCTGAGCGGGGGTGAAGGCCCGGACCGCGACCGCGTTGCCGAGGTCGTCCGAGATGACCACGCCCCTGAATCCCAGTTGGCCGCGGAGCAGGTGATCGATGACCGTCGGTGAGAAGGCCGCCAGGTGCTGGGGGTCGATCTTGCTGTAGATGGCGGACGAGATCATCACGAAGGGTGCCCCGGCCTGGATCCCGGTCCGGAAGGGCGTGAGGCTGGAACTGGTGGGGGTCGTCACGGAGTCCACGACGTTCGCTGTGGTGTCGGTGTTCCCGATCACCCGGCCCAGCCCGGGGAAGTGCTTGAGCGTGGTCAAGACGCCCGACTGCGCGAAGCCGGCGGCGAAGGCACCGGTGTGGGACGTCACGGTGTCCGCGGTGTGGCCGTACTCCCGCTGGAAGGAGCCGATGGGGATGTTCCGGGTGCCCAGGGCGGCCGGGACCACGTCGGCGACCGGTGCCAGATTCAGATCGACTCCGGCGGCCTTCAGCTGCTGGGCCCATTCGGCGGCCCGGGTACGCAGCGTCCCGGTCGACCAGCTGCCCTGCGTCAGGCCGCTGGGCATGACCGAGAAGCCGGGACCCCTGAGGACCTGCACCTTGCCGCCCTCCTGGTCGGTCGAGACCAGGAGGCCGACCCGCCGGCCGGCGACCTGGTCGGCCTGCCCCCGGAAACCGTCGACGACCTGCCGGGTCGCCGTGGTACCGGCGGTGCTCCGGCCGGTCAGCATGACGGACCCCACATGGTGGGCCCGCAGCGTGGCCAGCTGGGCCTGGTCGGGGTGGGCGGCGGAGACGCCCCCCATGAGAAGCTGTCCGACTCGCTGGGCAGGGGTCATCCCGGACATGTAGCGGTCGGTGCAGGTGGTGGCAGACGGCGACGGGGCGGCCCTCGCGGTGGCCGGCGCGGTGCCGGTGCGGGTGGCGGTGCCGGGCCGTGCGCTGACGCCGGTCGGGTCGTGTGTGGTCTGGCCGGCGGCAACGGACCGGGGGGAGTCGGCCTTTGCCCCGGGCGTGGACGATGCCCCACAGCCCGTGACGGCGAGCGCCAGGGTGACCAGCGAAACCCCGGTACGCAGGGCTGTGCCACGGCGGCCCGTGGGCCGCTGCCGGACGCGTAGTGTCATGTGTCGTCTCCCGGCCTGGACTGGCCCGGGGCCGCCTTCGGCCGCGTGCTGCGCAGCCGCTTCCCTCACGGCGAGCCCGGCTTGCTGCCTCCGTCACACCGTACGCTGCGGGGCATGTGTCCGCTCCCCGGCGGGTGTGGGGACGGGGGAACTACCCGAGGAACGACAGCCGCACCTGCCGGTTCGGGTTGTCCTTGTTCGTGTCGACCAGGCACACCGACTGCCAGGTGCCCAGCTCCAGACGGCCGGCGACGACGGGGAACGTGGCGTGGGGCGGGACGAGGGCCGGCAGGACGTGGTCGCGGCCGTGGCCGGGGCTGCCGTGGCGGTGCTGCCAGCGGTCGTCGGCGGGCAGGAGCGTGTGCAGCGCGGCGAGGAGGTCGTCGTCGCTGCCGGCGCCCGTCTCGATCACGGCGATCCCGGCCGTCGCGTGCGGGACGAAGACATTGAGCAGGCCGTCGCGGCCGGCGGCCGCCTCGCGCAGGAAGGCCTCGCAGTCGCCGGTGAGGTCGACGACGGCCTCCCGGGAGCCGGAGGACAGGTTCAGCACTCGGGTGGTGAAGGCATCGGACATGGACCCATCCTCACCCATCGGTACGCTTTCATGCCGAACGAAACCGCCCGTCCGACGAAACCGCCGTCCAGCCGGCGAGACGCCCGTTGACCTCGGCAACGCCTGCTGGCTAGTTTCGAGCGCATGTTGCGTACAGCCCTGCTCACCACGCGCGGTCACATCGACCTGCTGCGGGTGGCCTCCGCCGCGTGTCACCGCGGCTGCTGACGCCTTCTCACTTCCTGATCCACGCCTGACGCACGGCTGAACCCGCGTTCGCCGCATCAGGCGCGCATGCGCGCACCTCCCTCTCCTCTCACCGCTCTTCTCTGGAGCACCCATGAGCATCAGCCATGCCCCACCCAGCTCCTCGCGGACGGCTATTTCCGGTATATCCGTCGCCAAGTCATCACCCGACCTCGTCCCTCTCGTCCCCTCCTCCTCCCGCCGCACCCGCGTCCCGCGCCGGCTGCGCCGCACCGCCGGACCACTCCTGCTGCTGGCGCTGTGGCAACTCCTCAGCGCGACCGGCGCGTTGCCCGCCGATGTGCTCGCCTCACCGGGGCGCATCGCGCAGGTCGGCCGGGAACTGATCGCCGACGGCTCGCTGTCCTCGGCGATGGGCACCTCCCTGCAGCGCGTCGCCGCCGGACTGCTGCTCGGCGCGATCGCCGGTACCGGACTCGCCCTGGTCTCCGGGCTGTTCCGGATCGGCGAGGACCTGGTGGACGCGCCGGTGCAGATGCTGCGGACGGTGCCGTTCGTCGGTCTCATCCCGCTGTTCATCATCTGGTTCGGCATCGGCGAGGCCCCGAAGATCGCCATCGTCACGCTCGGCGTGACGTTCCCGCTCTACATCAACGTGTACGCCGGAATCCGCGGGGTGGACGCCCAGTTGATCGAGGCCGGCGAGTCGCTCGGTCTCTCGCGGTGGGGGCTCGTGCGGCACGTCGTGCTGCCGGGCGCGCTGCCCGGGGCCATGACCGGACTGCGCTACTCCCTCGGCATCGCCTGGCTCGCCCTGGTCTTCGCCGAGCAGGTCAACGCCGACTCCGGCATCGGGTTCCTGATGGTGCAGGCGCGCGACTTCCTGCGCACCGACGTGATCGTGGTCTGCCTCATCGTCTACGCCTTCCTCGGCCTGCTCGCCGATTTCGTCGTCCGTACCCTCGAAAGGCTGCTGCTGCAATGGCGACCGACGTTCACGGGCCGCTGACCTCGCGCTCGGCGATCCGCGTCGAGGGGCTCACCCGCTCCTTCGACGGGCGCAAGGTCATCGACGACCTCCATCTCGACGTGGTGCCGGGCGAGTTCGTCGCTCTGCTCGGGCGCAGCGGCTGCGGCAAATCCACCCTGTTGCGCATCCTCGCCGGACTCGACCGCGACATCGAGGGGACGGTGCTGGTACCGCGCCGCAAGGCGGTCGCCTTCCAGTCGCCCCGGCTGATGCCGTGGAAGAAGGTGTGGCGCAACGTCCTGCTCGGGCTGCCCGGCAAGCCCGAACGCTCCGTCGCGCGGCAGGCATTGGAAGAGGTCGGCCTCGGCCACCGTTCCGACGCCTGGCCCAAGACCCTCTCCGGCGGCGAGGCCCAGCGCGCCTCACTCGCCCGTGCCCTGGTGCGCGAGCCTGATCTGCTGCTGCTGGACGAGCCGTTCGGCGCGCTCGACGCACTCACCCGCATCAAGGCGCAGCGCCTGGTCGGCGAGTTGTGGCAGCGGCGCGGCTGCGCGGTGCTGCTCGTCACGCACGATGTCGAGGAGGCCGTCCTGCTCGCCGACCGTGTCCTGGTCATGGACGACGGTGTCATCGCGCACGAGCACCGCGTCGACCTCGACCGTCCGCGCGACATCACCGACCCGCGCTTCGCCGCGCTGCGCGCCGCCCTCCTGGAGCGCCTCGGCGTCGACTCCGCCCGCCGAAGCGATCTGAACCAAGCCCCTCTTTTCTGAAGAACGGAACCCTGATGCGACGACGTCTCGTCCCCGCCGCGCTGCTCCTCCCCCTCGCACTCCTGCTCTCCGCCTGCGGTGGCAACTCCGCCGCGCAGACGGGCGGCGGCGGCACCGACGGCACGGGCTCCCTCACCCTGAACGTCGGTGACCAGAAGGGCGGTTCCGAGGCCGTCCTGCGTGCCGCCGGCGAACTCAAGGACCTCCACTACAAGATCAAGTGGTCCACCTTCACCTCCGGTCCGCCCCTGCTGGAGGCCGTCAACGCCCGGGCCGTCGACATCGGCGGGGTCGGCAACACCCCACCGGTCTTCGCGGCCGGCGCGGGCTCGAAGATCACGGTGGTGGCAGCCTGGCACGGCACGTCCAAGGGCGACACCATCCTCGTACCGAACGACTCGAGGCTGAGCAGCCCACGGCAGCTCAAGGGGCACTCCGTCGCCGTGGCGCAGGGCTCCTCGGCGCATTACCAGCTGGTCGCGTCCCTGCGGAAGGCCGGGCTCACGCTCCGCGACATCGAGGTCAAGTACCTCCAGCCCGCCGACGCGCTGGCCGCGTTCACCTCCGGCAAGGTGGACGCGTGGGCGGTGTGGGACCCGTACTCCTCGCAGGTGCTGCAAGAGAAGCAGGGGCGCGTGCTGACCACCGGGGACGGCATCACCAACGGGCTGACCTTCCAGGTGGCGGCGCCCGGCGCGCTGAAGGACGCGAAGAAGGCCGCCGCGATCAAGGACTACCTCGAGCGGCTGCGGCGCGCCCAGGACTGGGTGTACGCGCATCCCGAGGAGTGGGCCAAGGTGTGGGCGAAGGACACCAAACTGCCCTACGAGGTGGCGCTGGCCGCCGTGAAACGCACCTACGGCACCCGGGTCCCGGTCGCCGTCGACCAGCCGCTGATCGCCTCCGAGCAGCAGATCGTGGACACCTTCGCCGGCCTGAAGCTGATCCCGCGCAAGGTGGACTTCGGCGACTTCACCGACACCCGGTTCAACGGCACCCTGCCGGCGTCGACGTCGGCGCCCCGGCCCTCGAAGGAGTCCTGAGATGACGGTCCGACTGCACTGGTTCCTGCCGACGGGCGGGGACGGCCGGACCCTCGTGGACCGGCACGCCTACGGCCCGGACACGACCGGCAAGATCAGCGGGGTGCGCGCGCCCGACCTGGACTACCTCGTCCAGATCGCCAAGGCGGCCGAGCGCCTCGGCTTCGAGGCGGTGCTGACGCCGACCGGCACCTGGTGCGAGGACGCCTGGCTGACCACCGTGGCGCTCGCGCAGCACACCGAACGGCTGAAGTTCCTGGTGGCGTTCCGGCCGGGACTGCTGTCGCCGACGCTGGCCGCGCAGATGGCGTCCACCTACCAGCGCCTCACCGGCGGCCGGCTGCTGCTCAACGTGGTCACCGGTGGTGACTCGGCCGAGCAGCGGCGCTTCGGCGACCGGCTCGACCACGACCGGCGCTACGCACGCACCGACGAGTTCCTGTCCGTGGTGCGCGGGGTGTGGGGCGGTGGGCCGTACGACTTCCATGGCGAGCACTACCAGGTCGACGGCGCTGTCACCGCACTGCCGCCCGACCCGGTGCCGCAGCTGTTCTTCGGCGGGTCCTCGCCGGCCGCGGGGCCGGTCGCCGCCCGGCATGCGGACGTCTACCTGACGTGGGGCGAGCCGCCGGCGCTGGTGAAGGAGAAGATCGACTGGATCCGCGGTCTGGCCGAGCGGCAGGAGCGCACGGTCCGCTTCGGCATCCGGCTGCACACGATCTCCCGGGACTCCGCAGCGGAGGCGTGGGCGACGGCGAACCGGCTGCTCGACGATCTCGACGCGGACACCGTCGCGGCAGCGCAGGCCGCGCTGGGGCGCAGCGAGTCGGTCGGGCAGCAGCGGATGCTGGCGCTGCACGGCGGTTCGCGGGACAAGCTGGAGATCCATCCCAATCTGTGGGCGGGCGTCGGGCTGGTGCGCGGCGGTGCGGGGACCGCGCTGGTCGGCAGTCATGCGGAGGTCGCGGACCGGATCGAGGAGTACCACGCGCTGGGCATGGAGCACTTCGTGCTCTCCGGCTATCCGCATCTGGAGGAGGCGTACTGGTTCGGGGAGGGGGTGATTCCCGAGCTGGCGGCGCGGGGGCTGCTGGCGGGCGGGCGCGCGGCTGACGCGCGGGTGCCGCTGGCCGCCGCGAGCGGGCGGTAGCGCACCGGGTGCGTGGATCTCCTCCGAACCAGGTGCCGGTGGGATCCACGCACCGGGTGCGGGGAAGATCCACGGCCGCGCGACCGTTAGTAGAAACGTGAACGAACTGCGCGAGGTCGAGGTCGTCGTCGTGGGCGCCGGGCAGGCGGGTCTGTCCAGCGCCTACCACCTGCGCCGCACCGGTTTCACACCGGAGCGGGACTTCGTGGTGCTGGACCACTCCCCCGCCCCGGGCGGCGCGTGGCAGTTCCGGTGGCCGTCGCTGACGTACGGGAAAGTGCACGGAATGCATGCGCTGCCGGGCATGGAACTGACCGGCGCCGATCCGGCGCGGCCGTCGTCGCAGGTGATCGGCGAGTACTTCACAGCGTACGAGCGCGCCTTTGACCTGCGCGTTCGGCGCCCCGTCGAGGTGACGGCCGTGCGGGAGGGGGCGGACGGGCGGCTGCTCGTCGAGACCTCCGACGGCGTGTGGGCGACCCGCGCGCTGATCAACGCCACCGGCACCTGGGACCGGCCTTTCTGGCCGCGCTACCCCGGCCAGGAGACCTTCCGGGGGCAGCAGCTGCACACGGCGCAGTACCCGGGGCCTCAGTGGTTCGCGGGGCGACGCGTCGTGGTGGTGGGCGGGGGCGCCTCCGGCACCCAGCACCTGCTGGAGCTGGCCCCCTACGCGGCGGCCACAACCTGGGTCACCCGGCGGCCGCCGGTCTTCCGCGACGGTCCCTTCGACGAGAGCGCGGGCCGTGCGGCGGTCGCGCTGGTGGAGGAGCGGGTGCGGGAGGGCCTGCCGCCGCGCAGCGTCGTGTCGGTCACGGGCCTGCCGCTGAACGACGCGATACGGCAGGGCATCGCCGACGGAGTGCTGGACCGGCAGCCGATGTTCGACCGGATCACCCCGGAGGGGGTGGAGTGGCGGGACGGACGGCGGGTGGAGGCGGACGTCATCCTGTGGGCGACCGGTTTCCGGCCGGCGATCGACCATCTGACACCGCTGCGGCTGCGCGAGCCGGGCGGCGGGATCCGCGTCGAGGGCACCCGCGCCGTCGTCGATCCACGGATCCATCTCGTCGGCTACGGCCCTTCGGCCAGCACGATCGGCGCGAACCGGGCCGGGCGCGCTGCCGTACGGGACATCCGGCGGCTGCTGGCGGAGCGGGACGCTCAGCCGGTGGCGGCCTGAGACCTCGGGTGCGGGCCGGGTCGTTCAGTGGCCGCCGGTCCGCTGACCGCGGTTGAACTCGGCGACATTGCGCTGGTGTTCGGCGTAGTCCGCGGTGAAACGGGTGTCGCCGGGCTTGACCGTGACGAAGTACAGCCAGTCGCCCGGAGGCGGGTTGATCGCCGCCTGCATCGCGTCCGCACCGGGGTTGTCGATCGGCGTGGGCGGCAGACCCATGCGCTGATAGGAGTTGTAGGGGCTGTCCACGCGGGTGTCGGCGGTCGTCGTGCGCAGGGTGGAGCGGCCCAGCCCGTAGTTGAGGGTGGAGTCCATCTGCAGCGGCATGCCCCGCTCCAGCCGGTTGAAGACGACCCGGGCCACCTTGCCCATGTCCGCCTTCGTCGCGGCCTCTGCCTGCACGATGCTGGCGATGGTGACCGCCTGGTAGGCGTTCATCGCGTTGCGCTGGGCGCCGGCGGCGACGGGGGCGCCGTTGAACTTCCGATTCGCCGTGTCGACCATCGTCGCGAGCAGTTGTTCGGGCGTTGTCGTCCCCTTGCCGCCCAGTGGGTACGTCGCCGGGTAGAGGTAACCCTCCGGGTTGCCGCCGGCATCGCTCGGCAGTTTCAGATGGGCCTTGGCCAGGGACTTGCGGGTGGTGCCCGGCGGCAGGGCAAGCGCCTTGTCGACGGCGTCGTAGACCTGGGCGGCGCGCCAGCCCTCGGGGACGACCAGGGCCGGGGTCCGGTCCGCTCCGTCGCCCAGGATCAGCAGCGGCACCGCCACGACCGTCCCGGCGACGACGGCTCCGGCGGCGATGAGGACGAGACGGCCGCGGCGGGTCAGCCGGATCGCTCCGCCGGTGTTCCCCCCGCTTGCCCTCGCCGCGCGCCACCTGCCCCCGGCGGTCCCGGTGCCCTTCGCCGCCCTCGCGCTCCCCGTCCTGCGTCGCCGAGTGTTCATCTGCATGCGGGCACGGTAACCCGCATATCACCACAAATCCGGCAAACCCTCCCGAGGAGCCTTGCCGGACGTCAGCTCGTCGGCTCCAGACGGGCGTCCCGGCGGACGAGGGCCGCGTACCGGCCCTCCAGTGACAGCAGTTCGTCGTGCGTGCCGCGTTCGGCGACCCGGCCGGAGTCCAGCACCACGATCTGGTCGGCGCCGCGGACCGTGGAGAGCCGGTGGGCGATGGTGAGCGTGGTGCGGTCGGCGGACAGGGCGTCGATGGCCTGCTGCACGGCGGCCTCGGTACGGGTGTCCAGGGCGCTCGTCGCCTCGTCGAGGATGAGCACCGGAGGATCGCGCAGGATGGTGCGGGCGATGGCCAGGCGCTGCTTCTCGCCGCCGGAGAAACGGTGGCCGCGCTCGCCGACGACCGTGTCGTAGCTGTCGGGCAGGGACATGATGTGGTCGTGGATCTGGGCCGCGCGCGCGGCGGCGTACAGCTCGTCGTCGGTGGCGTCCGGCTTGGCGAAACGCAGGTTCTCGGCGACGGAGGCGTGGAAGAGGTACGTCTCCTGGGAGACGACGCCGACCGCGCGGGCGAGGGTGTCGAAGTCGAGGTCGCGCACGTCCACGCCGTCGAGGGTGACCCGGCCGCCGGTCACGTCGTACAGCCGGGGCACCAGGTAGCCGAGGGTGGACTTGCCGGCGCCGGTCGGTCCGACGACGGCGAGGCTGCCGCCGGCCGGGACGGTGAGGTCGACGCCGTCGAGGACGGGGCGGGCCGTGTCGCCCTTGCCGTCGTAGCGGAAGGTGACGTCCTCGAAGCGGACCTCGCCCTTGACCTGGTCGAGGTGGACGGGATTGTCCCGCTCGGTGATGTCGATGGGCAGGTCCAGGTACTCGAAGATGCGCTGGAAGAGCGCGAGGGAGGTCTGGATCTGCACGCCCGTGGACAGCAGGCTGACGGTCGGCCGGAACAGCCCCTGCTGGAGGGAGACGAAGGCGACGATGGTGCCGATGGAGACGTCGGGGCCGCCCGCCTGGAGGGCGAGACCGGCGGTCCAGTAGATGACGGCGGGCATCGCGGCCATGACGATCGTGATGACGGCCATGCGCCAGCGGCCGGCCATGTTGGACCGCACCTCGAGACCGACGAGAGCCTCGGACTCCTCGGCGAAGGACGCGGTCAGCGAGTCGGAGCGGCCCATGGTGCGGCCGAGCAGGATGCCGCTGACCGACAGGGACTCGGTGACCGTGGCGGCCATGGCGGCCATCTGCTTCTGACGCTGCGTGGTGATCTTCCGGCGCTCCCTGCCGACCCGGCGGCTGATCCAGACGAACACCGGCAGCAGGAGCAGGGAGACGGCGGTGAGCCGCCAGTCGAGGGCGATCATCGCGACGACGGTGGCGACGACGCTGGTGAAGTTGGAGACCAGGGAGGTGGCGGTGGAGGTGACGGTGGCCTGCATGCCGCCGATGTCGTTGGCGATGCGGGACTGCACCTCGCCGGTGCGAGTGCGGGTGAAGAAGGCGAGCGACATGCGCTGCAGGCGGCCGTAGACGGCGGTGCGCAGATCGTGCATGACGCGCTGGCCGACGGTGGTGGAGATCAGGGTCTGCAGCACACCGAAGACGCTGGTGAGGACGGCGCTGAGGATCATGCCGAGGGCGAGCAGGCTGAGCAGCCCGGTGCGCCCCTGGGGGATCGCGACGTCCAGGGTCTCCTTCAGCAGGAACGGCGTGGCGACCGAGACGAGCGAGGCGGCGCCCACGAGGAGGCCGACGACGGCGAGCCTGCCACGGTAGGGGCGGAACAGACGCAGGATCCGGCGGACCTGCCGGGGCTGCGAGGCCGCGTCGGCGGGTGGGGTCCAGGAGGGGGTGTGGTCGGGATGCATGGGCTCCTACGGAGTGTGGGGCGGGCGGGCCGGCGCGACGTGCGGCGCCGACCGGAAGGGACCATAGCTCATTGTTACCTAGACTCACAATGAACTACGTCCTGTTATTGTTCCCGCATGACCTCGCCCGACCCCGACGGCCTGCTCGCCGAGCAGTTGCTGCGGCTCACCCGCCGGGTGCACCGCATCCAGAAGCGGCATCTCCACACGCGCGATCTGGGGATCACCCCGGCCCAGTCCCGCCTGCTGCGCACCCTCGCGCACTACAGCGCGCCCCCGCGCATGGCCGACCTCGCCGAACGGCTGGAGGTCGTGCCCCGCGCGGTGACGACACTGGTGGACGGTCTGGAGGGCAGCGGCAAGGTGCGCCGGGTGCCGGATCCCGTCAATCGCCGGGTGACCCGTATCGAACTGACGGATGCGGGCCGCGCGACGCTCCGCGAACTCCACACGGCCCGCCGCTCGGCGGCCCAGGAGATCCTGGCCCCGCTGACGAAGGAGCAGCGGGAGGTGTTCGGGGAGCTGCTGGACCTGCTGATCGACGGGGGACCGGCAGAGCGCTGCTGACGACCGGGTCCCGGCTCAGCAGCCGTCGCCGTCCTCGACGAGCACCCCCTGACGGGTCGTGAGGGTCCGGTCGTAGCAGCCGTCCGAGCCGTACAGCCGGTAGCGTTCGCGGCTCGTCCCGACCGCGTGGCGCTGGTCGCGCGGCACGTTCATCGTGTACGCGGCGTCACCGGCCCAGGTGTCGTCGAACCGGGACCACGCCGTCCGCCGTCCGCCGCGCGTCTCGTCGACGGCGGCACGGTCGCCCATCGTGAGCACGGTGCGCAGCCGGTCGTCCGCGCCGATCGTGATGGTGCCGTTCATCGTGTACGTCCGCCGGGTGTGCGTGGTCCGGGAGGGGCCGCGTCCGTCCACGGTCGCCGTTTCGTCGTCCGTCCAGGTCGCGTCCAGGCCGTCCACGGTCTCGCCGTCGTTCCAGCGGTGCGCGGAGGTGTTCGCAAGGACGCGGTCGACGGTGGTCGTCACCCGGCCGTGCGAGGTGTCCAGATACCCGGCGACGGTGAGGCGGTGACCGCCCCGGGTGTCCACACGGTGCTCGGAACCGGGCGTGTACGCCGAGGAGTTGGCGAGCTCACCCACCCGGTGCACGGTGAGCCCGCCGCTGAGCCGCGCTTTCCCGGCGTCCTGCCAGACGAGGACGTTCACCGGCGTGCTCCAGCCGGCCTGCCCCGCGGGCACCCCGGCGACGGACACCTCCACGCGGTGCGGCCGCCCGTCGTCGAGCAGACCGGCGAACGGTGTCAGGTCGTACGTGATCGGCTTGACGTCGAAGGCGCGCGGGCCGGGGACGACGTACCAGAGGAACGGGTTGGACCAGCCACCGGTCCACACCGTCGGGAACGGGGCGGCGATCCCGGCCAGTTGTCCGTCCACGGAGATCTGCACCTCGCGGTACGGCCCCTCACCCGCCTTGCAGGAGTACGGCGCCGTGTCCGGCACCGTCAGATACCAGAACTCCTCGCAGCCGCCGCCCGAGCCGGTGGCGTACACCTCGGCGAGGACCCGCTCGCTGTTGCGCGGGGTGGTGAGCGTGGTGCCGTCGGTGAGGGTCAGGACGCGGTCGGGGGCGCGCTCCGCGGGAGCGCCGGTGAAGAAGGTGAGGGTCACCTTGACGTCGATGACGCCGGTGTAGGTGTCGTCGACGACGTTCCCGACGAGCATCTCGACGTCCTGCGCGCTGCGGAAGGTGTCGCTGTAGCGCGTGACGTCCTTCTCGACCGACCAGGAGATGCCCTCGGGCGACGGCTCCGGCGTCGAGGTGCGCAGGATCTCCACCCCGCCGAGGTGCAGATACCCCAGCCGGTCGAACTGCCGCCCCTTCACCTTGCCGTCGAGCCGCAGCACGACCTTGCTCCAGCGCTGCCCGCACCCGGCGGGCGGGGCGTACCGGCCCCGGTACGGGGTGAAGTCGCGGAACTGCGCCTCGGCGAGGGTGACCTGGCAGGACCGGGAGTGCGGCCGGGTGACGGGCGGGGCTGCGGTCACCGGGTCGTGCCAGTCGTTGCCGAACTCGGCGGGCACGTCGGCGGTCTGCGCGGGCCCGGAGTTCTGCGCGGTACCGGCGGTCCGCGCGGGCAGCCCGGAATTCTGCGCGGCGCGGGCCGGGGTTGCCGTGCCGGCGGGTTGCGCGGCGCCTGCGGGTTGCGCGGCGTCTGCGGGAGTGGCCGCCGAGAGGAGGGTGCTCGCCAGAAGGGTCGCTCCGGCGAGCATGGACATGATGATCCGGCTTCTCATGGCCGGTCTTTCTACGGGGTTGCGGGGCCACCCCGCAATGGGGCCTCGGTTCCTTTGGCGGATCCTCAGGCCAGCAGGTCCGCCTTGTCCCCCATCACCACCACGGGATGACGGGCCGGGTCGATCGTGCGCAGCAGGTACTCCATGGCCGGCCGGGACAGCGTGACGCACGCCGACGTACCGCTGCCGTGGTCCATGTGCAGCCAGATGCTGCCGCCCTTCTTCTCCCCCTGCGGCCGGGTCGGGTCGTTCGGCGAGGTGCCCTTGACGCGGTTGTAGTCGATGGCGATGACGTAGTCGAAGTCGTGCCAGGCGCTCTTGCCCCAGGTGTGCGGCGCGGCGAAGGAGGCCGAGCGGCTGTAGGGCAGCTTCGCCCCGGGGTCGGGCAGCACCCCTCCGGCGTCGCTCAGCGTGAACACACCCACCGGGGTGCGGTTGTCGCCCTCGTGGTGGTCGAGCGTCCAGCCGCTCTTGCCGTTGTGCGCCGGCCAACTGCGCACCCGCTCCCAGACGGAACCACGCCGGTCATAGAGGACGACCGTGGCGCCGGGCGCGTCCTTTCCGTCACCGTACACCGCAACCACCTGGCGGGATGCGGCCGGAATGCGGCGCTGCAGGCGGTCGCCGACTCCGGGGATGCGGGTCGGGTCCGCGCTCGGCCGGGCGGCCGGTGCGCCTGACTTCGCGTCATGGCCGCCACCTGCTCCCGAACCGCCGCACGCGGTCAGCGTTGCGAGGGTCAGGGCGCACACCGCGGCGGCCGCCGTCGTCGTACGCCGTATCACTCCATGGGCGCTGTCACGCATCGGTCCATGATGGCACCGCCGTGCCGCGGGCCCCTCGGCCGGGAGTGTTCGCCCGCGTGGAAAACCGTTTGATTCCGACCACGCTCCGGCGTCAACCTGTCACGGTTTGCTGCGCCGCACGCCGACCGCCCACCGACCGCCCGCGCGGCCTGCCGCACCGCCTCGTCACCGTCCGTCCGTGACCATCCGTCTCCGACACGAGCCACTGGGACGTCATGCAGATTCACGACCTTCCGTATTCCGACCCGGGCGTACCCGACGTACGCTCCGGGCCCCGCTTCCTGTGGTGGCTCGGCCGGAATCAGCTGGGCGGTCAGCTGACGTCGCTGGCCTGGGGGCTGCTGCATTTCCTGGCCGTCTCCGCGCTGCCCTTCTGCGTCGGGTTCACCGTCCAGGCCGTCGTCGACCGCTCCGGTGCGCGGCTGGCGCTGGCCGGTGGGGTGCTCGCCCTGTGCGGTGCGGCCACCGCGCTCGGCGACACCTTCCTGCACCGGTCCGCCGTCACCAACTGGATCACGGCCGCCGCCCGCGTCCAGCAGCTCCTGGCCCGCAAGGCCGCCGAACTGGGCGCGGCCCTGACCCGGCGTGTCGCCGCCGGCGAGGTCGTCACCGTGTCCACCGGGGACGTGGAGAAGATCGGCTGGTTCGTGGAGGCCGTCTCCCGGTTCACCGCGGCGGCGCTCACCGTGGTCGCGGTCTGCGTCGGCCTGGCCGTCTACCAGCCCACCCTCGGCGTGGTCGTCGCGGTCGGCCTGCCGGTGCTCGCGCTGGCCGTGCTTCCCTTGCTGCCCTCGGCCACACGGCGCGCGGACGAGCAACGTGAGAAGGCCGGGCGCGCCACCGAGCTGGCCTCGGACACCGTGGCCGGACTGCGCGTGCTGCGCGGCATCGGCGGCGAGGAGCTCTTCCTGCGCCGCTACCGCAGCGCCTCGCAGGAGGTGCGCCGCGCCGCCGTGCGCAGCGCCCGCATGTGGTCGCTGATCGCGGCCCTGCAGGTGCTGCTGCCCGGCCTGCTGCTCGTCGGCGTCGTCACCTACGGCGTCCACCTCGCCCGTCAGGGCCGGATCAGCGTCGGCGAACTCGTCACCGTCTACAGCTCGGTCATGGTCCTCGCCTACCCACTGCGGCACTTCGAGGAGATCGCCATGGCGTACTCCTTCTCCAAGCCGTCGGCGAAACGCGCCGCCCGTGTGCTGTCCCTGGAGCGGGCCGTCGGCGCCGGCGGATCGCGCGCGCCCGACCTGCCGGCCGGTGATCTGCACGACCCGGCCACCGGTCTGACCGTCCCCGCGGGCCGGCTCACCGCCGTGGTGTGCGGCGACCCGGACGCGGCGGGCCGGCTCGCCGAACGGCTCGGCGGGCACGCCACCGTGGAGGGCCCGTCGGTACGGCTGGGCGGCGTCCCGCTGGACGAACTTCCGCTCGCCGCCGCCCGTACGGCCGTCCTGGTGCAGGACAAGGACCCGGTGCTGCTGTCCGGTACCCTGCGCGAGCTGCTTGACGTGCCGTCCTCCGGTGCCGTCGCGGCGCGGGCGGCGCTGGCGGCCGCGCAGTGCGACGACGTGCTGCAGGCGCTGGCGCAGGGGTCGTTCGACGCGGCGGACCCGATGGACGCCCGCATCACCGAACGCGGCCGGTCCCTGTCCGGCGGCCAGCGCCAGCGCCTCGCCCTCGCCCGGTCCCTGATCACCGATCCCGACGTGCTCGTCCTGGACGAGCCGACCTCGGCCGTCGACTCGCACACCGAGGCACGGATCGCCGAGGGCGTGGGCCGGTTGCGCGCCGGCCGCACCACGGTGGTGTTCACCTCCTCTCCCCTGTTGCTGGACCGTGCCGACCAGGTCGTGCTGGTGCACGAGGGCCGGGTCGCGGCGGTCGGAAGGCACCGGGAGCTGGTGCGTTCCGAGCCGCGGTACCAGGCGGTGGTGACGCGGGAGACCGAGGACGAGGCGGAGAGGGTCGGTGCCCTCGGCACCACGCTCGAATGTGATCTGGACGTGCTGGAAGAACTGCGAGAGATCGAGGAGACCGCATGATCGGCGTGGCGCCACCGGCGTACGACCCGGCGGCCCCGACTACGGCGACCACCCTGCCCGTCGGCGCCCCCGCCACCGTCCGCGCCTACGTGGCCGAACTGTTCCGCCGGCACCGCCGCGCCTTCCTGCTGCTCATCGGGGTCAACACGGTCGCGGTCGTCGCCTCCATGGTGGGCCCGTGGCTGCTGGGCGACCTCGTCGAACGCGTCTCGCAGAAGGCGGCGGACCTCCCTCTCACCCGTGTCGCGGCCCTGTTCATACTGGCCCTGGCCGTGCAGGCCGTCTTCGTCCGGCAGGTACGGCTGCGGGGCGCGATGCTGGGCGAGCGGATGCTGGCCGACCTGCGCGAGGACTTCCTCGTCCGTTCGGTCGCCCTGCCGCCCGGCGTGCTGGAACGCGCCGGCACCGGCGACCTGCTCTCCCGCATCACCACCGACGTCGACCGGCTGGCCAACGCCATGCGCGAGGCCGTACCCCAGCTGGCGATCGGCGTGATGTGGACCGTGCTGCTGCTCGGCGGCCTCGTCGCCACCGCGCCGCCGCTGGCACCGGCCGTGCTGCTGGCCCTGCCGCTGCTGATCGTCGGCTGCCGCTGGTACTTCCGCCGGGCACCGTCGGCCTACCGCTCGGAGGCCGCCGGGTACGCCGCCGTCGCGGCCGCCCTGGCGGAGACGGTGGACGCCGGGCACACCGTCGAGGCGCACCGGCTGGGCGAGCGCCGCACCGCGCTGTCGGAGCAGCGGATCAAGGAGTGGACGGCCTGGGAGCGCTACACCCTCTGGCTGCGCTCGATCCTGTTCCCCGTGATCAACGCCGTGCACGTCACCGTGCTGGGGTCGGTCCTGATGATCGGCGGCGTGTTCGTGCTGCGGGGCTGGATCGGGGTGGGTCAGCTGACGACCGCCGCGCTGCTCGCCCAGATGCTCGTCGACCCGGTCAACCTGATCCTGCGCTGGTACGACGAGCTGCAGGTCGCCCAGGTGTCGCTGGCCCGGCTGGTCGGCGTCCGCGACATCGAACCGGACGCCGGCGACGCGTCGCTGCTCCCGGACGGCCGCGACGTGCACGCCGAACAAGTGCACTTCGGCTACCTGGAGGGCGTGGACGTGCTGCGCAAGGTGTCGCTGCGGGTGGCGCCCGGTACCCGGTTGGCCCTGGTCGGTCCCTCGGGCGCGGGCAAGTCCACCCTGGGCCGGTTGCTGGCCGGCATCTACGGACCCCGCGCCGGCCGGATCACCCTCGGCGGCGCCGAACTCTCCCGGATGCCCGCAGAGCAGGTCCGCTCCCACGTCGCCCTGGTCAACCAGGAGCACCATGTGTTCGTCGGCTCGCTGCGCGACAACCTGCTGCTGGCCCGCACCGACGCCGACGATGCCGAGCTGTGGGCCGCCCTGGCCGCGGTTGACGCCGACGAGTGGGCGCGCGCCCTGGACGACGGTCTGGACACCGAGGTCCGCTCCGGCGGGCTCACGCTCACCCCGGCACAGGCCCAGCAGATCGCGCTCGCCCGGCTGGTGCTGGCCGACCCGCACACGCTGGTCCTGGACGAGGCGACGTCCCTGCTCGACCCGCGTGCGGCCCGCCATCTGGAGCGGTCCCTGGCCCGGGTCCTGGACGGGCGCACCGTGGTCGCCATCGCGCACCGGCTGCACACCGCGCACGACGCCGATGTCATCGCCGTCGTCGACAACGGCCGTATCAGCGAGCTGGGCAGCCACGACGCCCTCGTCGCCGCCGACGGCGCATACGCGGCACTGTGGCGGTCGTGGCACGGCTGACCGAGGCGGTAGGGGCACCGCTGACCGCCTCAGTCGCGGTCCGGCCGGCCGGCGCGGGCCTGGCACGGCCGGCCGGCGCGGGCGGACGTCAGGTGACCGACCCACGGGTCGCCCTGTTGCCCCAGCGGACCGAGGGCCGTGGCGGGCCCCGGTCGGCACCCGGTCGGGGTCGCCCGCGCAGCCTGTCGTGAGGGCGTCTGCCGTTGCGCGGTGGCAAGCGGGGGTGGAACGCTGGATAGCGGCACCGGCTCGGGAAAGGCCCGGGGACCGTCCGGTTCGTGCCGTGCGCGGCCTGTGCCCCGCACCTCGGTCGGCCACGACCGGCCGCCGTGACAGCGGGCCCGTCCCCACCCCCAGGAGGTACCCGTGAACAGCGAGGATGGCTGGGGAGACGACGTCTACCAGCCCGATGCGTCCGACCAGCGGGAGGACACGGGCGTGCTCGACTCCGAGGACACCCTGGAGTACGACGGCGTCGACGATCCGCTGGACCGCGGCTGGTCCCCTCCGGAGCGGCCCTGGGCGGTGGAGCACACCGGTGTGACGGCCGCGGAGCGCCGTACGGGCGAGAGCCTCGACCAGCGTCTGGCGGAGGAGCTGCCGGATCCGCCCGTGCCCGACGGCGACGGCATCGGCGACACCGACGGCACCGACGGCGAGCTGCTGGACAACGAGGTCGGTGCCGTCCGCTCCGGCCGGCTCGTAGCCCCGGACGAGGGCGCGCACGAGGACGAGGAGGCCGCCCTGGTCGCCTCGGACGTCGGGATCGACGGCGCCGCCGCCTCCGCCGAGGAGGCCGCGATGCACATCGTCGACGAGGACGCCCTCTCCGGCTGACCCCTTCGCCGCCGTGCCGCGCCGTTCCCGACCCCCGCACGTCCCATCCGAGGAGCCGCCATGCAGCAGGACAAGCACCCCGACTACCACCCGGTCGTCTTCCGCGACCGCGCCGCCGGCTACGCCTTCCTGACCCGGTCCACCGCGACCAGCGACGAGACCATCGAGTGGGACGACGGGCAGAGCTACCCGGTGGTCGACGTGGAGATCTCCTCCGAGAGCCACCCCTTCTACACCGGCAAGGCCCGCACCGTGGACACCGAGGGCCGCATCGCCCGCTTCGAACGGCGCTACGGCGGCGG
This sequence comes from Streptomyces sp. NPDC014006, assembly GCF_043088925.1. Taxonomy (NCBI): domain Bacteria; kingdom Bacillati; phylum Actinomycetota; class Actinomycetes; order Kitasatosporales; family Streptomycetaceae; genus Streptomyces; species Streptomyces sp. NPDC014006. The sequence continues at coordinate 393,890 of NZ_JBICAJ010000005.1, forward strand.
CGAGGCGTCGTAGCGACGTGCCGCCGGGCCGCGGAAGGGCAGGGCCGCGCGGTCGACGGCGCGAGCCCGATCGGTCGGGGCCGCTCAGATGAAGTTGAGGGCCGCCGCCCCGCCCACTCCCCCGAGCAGCATGAACGCCGGCATGAGCACCTTCAGCTCGACCCAGCTGCCGGCCCGGAACCGCATCATCCTGGGCGGCCCGATCGGGTACCAGCGCTTGCGGCCCACCGGGATCGGCCACAGGATCGGGCAGCCGGAGACGGTCAGCGCGTCCCCGATGTCGTGCACCAGCGCCCCGAGCACGATCGGCAGGCCCAGCCACAGGTACTGCTGGCCCGGCGCCGTGAACAGCCAGTCGGAGCCGTTGCCCGGCTTGTCCAGCCACCCGGCGATGATCCAGGCGCTGGCGGCGGCCAGCAGCCACACCAGCACGTCGCTGCTGGATCCGCGGGCCGCCCGCCACAGCAGCCCCTCGATCGCCAGCACCATGTGGACGAAGAGGATCGCCAGCACCGCCCAGCGGCCACCGGTGATCGCCAGCGCCGAGGTGCCCGCGCCGATAAGGACCGCCCACAGCCAGGTGTGGGTGAGGGTGCGGTGGCCGCCCGAGCGGCGCGCGTCCCCCTGCTTGCGGGTCGCCTTGTAGACGGCGTAGGACAGCTTGTCGACGATCTCGCACAGGCCGCGCGAGACCGGACCGAAGGCGCGGGAGATCGTGGCCGCCTTGTGGTCCAGATCCGGGGCGAGCGCGGCGCCGGCGCAGATCAGCGCACCCGAGAGCACCACCGGCCAGGGCATCGGATGCCCGGCAGCGGCGGCCGCCGCACCGACGCCGAGCCAGGCCGCGGCGCCCGACAGTGAGTGTGCTGGTCCCATCATGGCCGTTGCCCGCCCCATTCCTCGTGCCGCGCCGCCCTGTTGACCGGGCGCGATGACGTTCCGTCGGCGACACAGCGTAGCGGTCGTGATCTTGGCGGGGACATCCGATTCCCGCATCGGGTGGCAGGCCAGGCAAGATGGGGGCGTGACCCTCATCGATCAGCTGCCGAAGACCGCCGACCCCGACGCCCTGTACGACGCCTTCGAGTCCTGGGCCCAGGAGCGCGGTCTCACGCTCTATCCGCACCAGGAGGAAGCGCTGATCGAGGCGGTCTCCGGCGCGAACGTGATCGTGTCGACGCCCACCGGATCCGGCAAGAGCATGATCGCCGCCGGCGCGCACTTCGCGGCGCTGGCCCGCGACGAGGTCACCTTCTACACCGCTCCGATCAAGGCGCTGGTGTCGGAGAAGTTCTTCGAGCTGTGCAAGCTCTTCGGCACGGAGAACGTCGGCATGCTGACCGGCGACGCCTCCGTCAACGCCGACGCCCCCGTCATCTGCTGCACGGCCGAGGTGCTCGCCTCCATCGCGCTGCGCGACGGCAAGGACGCGGACATCGGCCAGGTCGTCATGGACGAGTTCCACTTCTACGCGGAGCCGGACCGCGGCTGGGCCTGGCAGATCCCGCTGCTGGAGCTGCCGCAGGCGCAGTTCATCCTGATGTCGGCCACGCTGGGCGACGTGTCCTTCTTCGAGAAGGACCTCACGCGCCGCACCGGCCGCCCCACGGCGGTGGTCCGCTCGGCGACCCGACCCGTGCCGCTCTCCTACGAGTACTGCTACACCCCGCTGACGGAGACACTCACCGACCTGCTCGAGACCAAGCAGGCGCCGGTGTACATCGTGCACTTCACGCAGGCGCAGGCGGTGGAGCGGGCGCAGGCGCTGATGAGCATCAACATGTGCACCCGCGAGGAGAAGGACCGGATCGCCGAGCTGATCGGCAACTTCCGCTTCACCACCAAGTTCGGCCGCAACCTCTCGCGGTACGTCCGGCACGGCATCGGCGTGCACCACGCCGGCATGCTGCCCAAGTACCGGCGCCTGGTGGAGAAGCTCGCGCAGGCCGGCCTGCTGAAGGTCATCTGCGGCACCGACACCCTCGGCGTCGGCGTCAACGTGCCCATCCGCACGGTGCTGTTCACCGCCCTGACCAAGTACGACGGCAGCCGGGTGCGCACACTGCGCGCGCGTGAGTTCCACCAGATCGCCGGCCGGGCGGGCCGGGCCGGTTTCGACACGGCGGGCTTCGTCGTCGCGCAGGCGCCGGAACACGTCATCGAGAACGAGAAGGCGCTCGCCAAGGCGGGCGACGACCCGAAGAAGCGCCGCAAGGTCGTGCGCAAGAAGGCGCCGGAGGGCTTCGTCGGCTGGACGGAGAACACGTTCGAAAAGCTCATCGCGTCCGAACCCGAGCCGCTGACCTCCCGCTTCCGGGTCACGCACACCATGCTGCTGTCGGTGATCGCCCGGCCCGGCAACGCCTTCGAGGCGATGCGCCGGCTGCTGGAGGACAACCACGAGCCGCGCAAGCAGCAGCTGCGGCACATCCGCCGGGCGATCGCGATCTACCGCTCGCTGCTGGACGGCGGCATCGTCGAGAAGCTGGACACCCCGGACGCCGAGGGCCGGATCGTCCGCCTCACCGTGGACCTGCAGCAGGACTTCGCGCTCAACCAGCCGCTGTCCACGTTCGCGCTGGCCGCGTTCGAACTCCTCGACCCCGAGTCGCCGTCGTACGCGCTGGACATGGTGTCCGTCGTGGAGTCCACGCTGGACGATCCGCGCCAGATCCTCGCCGCCCAGCAGAACAAGGCCCGCGGCGAGGCGGTGGCCGCCATGAAGGCGGACGGCGTGGAGTACGAGGAGCGCATGGAGCGCCTCCAGGACATCAGCTACCCCAAGCCGCTGGAGGAGCTGCTCTTCCACGCCTACGACACCTACCGCAAGAGCCACCCCTGGGTCGGCGACCACCCGCTGTCCCCGAAGTCCGTCGTGCGCGACATGTACGAACGGGCGATGTCCTTCACGGAACTGGTCTCCTACTACGAGCTGGCCCGCACCGAGGGCATCGTGCTGCGCTACCTCGCCGGCGCCTACAAGGCCCTCGACCACAACATCCCGGACGACCTGAAGTCCGAGGACCTCGAGGACCTCATCGAGTGGCTCGGCGAGATGGTGCGCCAGGTCGACTCCAGCCTGCTGGACGAGTGGGAGCAGCTCGCCAACCCGGCGGAGATGACCGCCGAGGAGGCCCAGGAGAAGGCCGACGAGGTCAAGCCGGTCACCACCAACGCCCGTGCCTTCCGCGTGCTCGTGCGCAACGCCCTGTTCCGCCGCGTCGAGCTGGCTGCCCTGGACCAGGTGGACGAACTCGGCGAGATGGACGCGGAGTCCGGCTGGGACGCCGACGCCTGGGGCGAGGCGATGGACAAGTACTGGGACGAGTACGACGACCTCGGCACCGGGCCCGACGCCCGCGGCCCCAAGCTGCTCGTCATCAACGAGGAGCCGGAGAACGGACTGTGGCGCGTCCGGCAGATCTTCGCCGACCCGAACGGCGACCACGACTGGGGCATCAGCGCCGAGGTCGACCTGACCGCCTCCGACGCCGAGGGCCGCGCCGTGATCCGTGTCACCGACGTCGGCCAGCTGTGACCACAGGAGAATCCCACCGATGACGAACCCGGCCGAGCGACTGGTCGACCTGCTGGACCTGGAGCAGATCGAGGTCAACATCTTCCGTGGCCTCAGCCCGCAGGAGTCCCTGCAGCGGGTCTTCGGCGGCCAGGTGGCCGGCCAGGCGCTGGTCGCCGCGGGCCGCACCACGGACGGCGACCGCCCGGTGCACTCGCTGCACGCGTACTTCCTGCGCCCGGGCCGGCCGGGCGTGCCGATCGTGTACCAGGTCGAGCGGGTCCGGGACGGGCGGTCCTTCACGACCCGCCGGGTCACCGCCGTGCAGCAGGGACGCACGATCTTCAATCTCACCGCCTCCTTTCACAAGCCTGAGGAAGGGCCCTTCGAGCACCAGCTGCCGCCGGCCCGCGAGGTGCCCGCTCCGGAGTCCCTGCCGACCGTGGCGCAGGAGATCCGGGAGCATCTGGGCGAGCTGCCCGAGCAGTGGGAGCGCTTCGAGCGCCGGCAGCCCTTCGACATCCGGTACGTGGACCGCCTGCGCTGGACGGATCAGGAGGTCAAGGACGCCGAGCCGCGCAGCGCGGTGTGGATGCGCGCGGTGGGACCGCTGGGCGACGACCCGCTGGTGCACACCTGCGCGCTGACCTACGCCAGCGACATGACCCTCCTGGACGCCGTGCGCCTGCCGGTCGAACCACTGTGGGGTGCGCGGAACTTCGACATGGCGTCCCTGGACCACGCCATGTGGTTCCACCGGCCGTTCCGGGCGGACGAGTGGTTCCTGTACGACCAGGAGTCGCCGATCGCGACCGGCGGGCGAGGTCTTGCCCGGGGGCGGATCTACGACCTGCGGGGCCGTCTGCTGGTGTCGGTCGTGCAGGAGGGGCTGTTCCGCGCGCTGTGACTCACTGCCCTCTGCGGAGCAGCCTGTCCAGCAGGCCGCGCTCGCCGGGCGGTTGTGGCGTGGGGGCCGCCTCGGGGTCGCGCTGCTCGGCGCCCCGCGGCTCTACCTGCCCTGCCTGCACGCCCCGCGGCTCGTTCACCCCTGCTTCCGCGCCCCGCGGCTCCGTCACCCCAACCTCCACACCCCTCGGCTCCGTCTCCCTTGCTTCCGCGCGCAGCGGCTTCGTGTCCCCTGACGCGGTGGCGGGCGGCTTCGGTGCGGGGCGGGGCGCCGGCCGGAGATCGCGGGCCTCGTCCATCGCCACGGTGAGGTCGTAGCGGAGCCAGCCGATCTCGTGCGGGTCGTCCGCGGTCATCAGGCGCTCCGCCAGCAGCACGGTGGGCGAGCCCGGCGCTCCGTGCACGGGCGGTCCCGGCCGGAAGCGGTACAGGTGGGCGCGCTCGTAGGGGTCCGGGACGATCTCCGCGATCTGCACCGGATCGAGCAGGGCGGCCACCGCTCCGGCTCGCTCCCAGGGGTGGTCGCCGGCCTGGCGGCGCAGGAAGCCCCCATGACGGCCCCGCCAGTTGCGGGCGCGCAGGTCGACGCCCTCCCTGAGGCGGGCGAGCAGGTCCGGGGGAAGCGTGCGTCCCTTCAGCAGCGGGGCGTTTGCCTCCTCAGCGGCGAACTGGCGCAGTTCTTCGGCGAGGTAGTGCCAGACGACAGCGCGGTATCGATTGAGGTAAAAGCGCACGGGCACGAGCAGGCCGGCCCGCGCCAGGCGCGTGAACCGGGTGGGCGCGATGCCCATGAGGGCCGCGCCCTCCGTGGTGCCGACCGTACGGACGGCCGCGGTGAGCGCGTCGGGAAAGCCCTCCTGGCGGCGCAGCCGCTCGATCTCCTCGGCCGCCACCCGCCGGCCCCCGCCTCCTTCGTCGGGCACGGTACGGATGCGGCCGAGGTGCACCGCCAGGTCGAACTCGCTCCGCTTGATTCCCAGTTCCCGCGCGGCTCGGCCGATGGTCAGGGTCTGCCGGTCCGCTGCGGCGAGAAGGGTGGCGGTCATGGTCGTCTCCCCCGTGGAGTCGGTGGCTCGCGCTCGGTGCGCTCGCCGTGAGAAAAACCGTAGCCGCCGGGACCGCCTTTCCGGCGAGCCTGTGGATAACTCCACGGGGTTCAAGGAACTCGCAGGTCAGAGCCGGGTCAGAGGTCTGTGACGGGCTTGCGTTCGGGTTGCCTGGCGTCGACGTCGAGATGTTCGCCGACCCGGTTGACGAGCAGGGTCATCTCGTAGGCGATCTGACCGAAGTCGGCCTCCGCGCCGCTGAGGACGCACAGGCAGCTGCCGCTGCCTGCGGCGGTGACGAACAGCACCGCGTCGTCGAACTCGATCATCGTCTGACGCACCTCGCCCGCGCCGAAGTGGCGTCCCGAGCCCTTGGCCAGGCTGTGCAGTGCCGACGAGACGGCGGCCAGGTGCTCAGCGTCCTCCCGCCGCAGCCCCGTGCTGGCCCCCGTGACCAGTCCGTCGTTGGACAGCACCAGCGCGTGGCGCACCTCGTCCACGCGCTCGGTGAGGTCGTCCAGCAGCCAGCCAAGTCCCTGGTTCTGCGCCATGTTCACTTCTCCCCGTGTGATGTCTCCCCCTGGCTGGGGGATCTGCCCGCCAGCCTTCCCCAGGACCGGCCGCCCGGCAAGCAGGATGGGGGCATGGCAGAGAAGATGACCGACGAGGAGTGGCGGACGTTCGTCTCCCACGGCACCCGCACCGGAAAACTGGCCACCGTCCGGGCCGACGGCAGCCCGCACACGACACCGGTCTGGTTCCTGCTGGACGGCGACGAGGTGGTGTTCACCACGCACCGGGACAGCGTGAAGGGACGCAGTCTGACGCGGGATGGCCGAGTCGCGCTGTGTGTCGACGACGACCGGCCGCCGTACGACTTCGTGGTGCTGCAGGGCCGGGCCCGGCTGTCGGAGGACCTCGACGAGGTGCGTGCGTGGGCGACCCGGCTCGCGGCGCGTTACATGGGCGAGGACCGTGCCGAGGAGTTCGGCGCGCGCAACGGCGTGCCGGGGGAACTCCTCGTGCGGGTCAGCGTCGACAAGGTGGTGGCGCAGAGGGCTGTGGCCGAATGAGAGGAGCCCTTGGGGTGCAGAGGGCCGTGGCCGAATGGGAGGGACGTCGGCGCTGAGGGCCGTGGCCGACTCAGCCGAACCGGCCACCGAGTGATCGATGTGGGGCCCCTGCCCGGGTCCCGCTCAGCCCACGGAATCGAGCAGCCGGGCGGTGTACATCCGCCCGGCGTACTCGACCAGCCGGATCAGCACCTCCTTGCCGGAGTCCCGCTCCCGGGCGTCGCAGAGCACCACGGGAACGCCCCGGTCCAGGTCGAGGGCGCGCGAGACGTCGTCGGATCCGTAGGCCCGCGCGCCGGTGAAGCAGTTGACGGCCACCACGAACGGGATGCCGCGGTGCTCGAAATAGTCCACGGCCGGGAAGCAGTCCTCCAGCCGCCGCGTGTCCGCGAGGACCACGGCACCGAGAGCGCCCTGGGACAGTTCGTCCCACAGGAACCAGAACCGGTTCTGGCCCGGGGTGCCGAAGAGGTACAGCGACAGCCCCGAGCGGATGGTGATGCGTCCGAAGTCCATGGCGACGGTCGTGGTCACCTTGCGGTCCACGCCGTCGGTGTCGTCGACCGACTGTCCTGCCTCGCTGAGCAGTTCCTCGGTGCGCAGCGGCCTGATCTCGCTGACCGCGCCGACCAGGGTGGTCTTGCCCACGCCGAAGCCGCCGGCGACCAGGATCTTCAATGCCAGGGCGGACTCGTCGGCGAGGTCGGGGTGTTCGGTGCCCATCGATCACTTCTCTCGGGAGGACCGGCAACGGTCGACGTTCGGGGTGGGTGGTGCGGGGACGGCTACAGCGCGCGCAGCCCTGCGATGACCTCGCGCAGAATCCGTTCGTCGGGCAGCTGCGCGGGCGGCACGGGTCGGTGGACGGTGACGCAGCCGAGTTCCAGCAGGTCGCCGAGGAGCACCCGGACCACGCCGACGGGCAGGTCGGCACCGGCGGCGAGTTCGGCGACGGACTGGGTCTCGATGCGGCACAGGTCGATCAGGGCCCCGTGCTCGGGGCCGAGCGGGGCGTCGTCGGGGCCCGGGCCCGCGGGGTCCAGGGTGACGAGGGCGATCAGGTCGAAAGGCACCCCGCTGGGGCCGGGCCGGGTGCGGCCGCCGGTCATCGCGTACGGCCGTACGAGGGGCCCGGCCTCGTTGTCGTACCACTGGCTGCCGGGTTCTCCCGGGACGCCGTGCCTGTCCTCGCTCATGGGTGGCGCTCGCCTTTCGGTCTCATCCGGCGGCCGGTGGGCGTGCGGTGACGCGCGGCGCCGTGTACAGGTGCTCGCCGACGCGTTTGACCAGCCGTGCCATCTCATAGGCGATCAGGCCGATGTCGGCGGTCACGGCGGTGAGGACGGCGAGGCAGGAGCCGTCGCCCGCGGCGGCCACGAACAGGAAGCCGTCGTCCATCTCCACCATCGTCTGGCGTACGCCGCCGGCGCCGAAGTGCCGGCCCGCGCCCTTGGCGAGACTGTGGAAGCCGGACGACACGGCGGCCAGGTGCTCGGCGTCCTCCCTGCTGAGGCCACTGGAGGCGCCGACGGCCAGGCCGTCGTTGGACAGCACCACGGCGTGCCGTACGTCGCCGGCGCGCATGACGAGATCGTCCAGCAGCCAGTCGAGTTGGCCGCTCGCGGTGGTCGGGTCCTGGATCATGCGCGGTCTCCTTCGCTGCTGTCGCTGCCCGGCGTGCGGCCGGGTTGCCTGCCGCCGCCGCGCGCCCATCCGGCGCGGTAGGCGGCCATGCGGTCCCGGACGAGTTCGGGGGTGCGTCGCTCGTCCTGCGGCGGCTCCTCCCCGGGCGGGTCCTGGCGCGGTCGCTCGCGCAGCTGGGGCGCGAGACTCGCCTGCCGTACCCGGCGCGGGAGGTCGTCGGTTGCGCCGGGCTGCTCGGAGGTGTCCCGTGGGCGGTGCAGGCGCAAGGTGGTCACTCCCAACGGCGGGGTGTCGTCGGCGGTCCGGCCGGCGAGCGGTTCGGGCGCGGTCAGAGCGGGCCGGGCAGCCGGGGTGACGGCCTCGTGATGTGCCTGCGTGTGCGGGGCGGCGTCGCTCACGCGCGCATGGTCGCGTGCGGTGGGCTGCTCGGGGTGCGCGGCCTGCCCGGGGGTGCGTTCCGCCGTGCCGTCGTGCAGGAGTGCCTTGGGCAGCAGGACCACCGCGGTGGTGCCGCCGTAGGGCGAGGTCCGCAGGTGCACCTGGATGTCGTGCCGGGCGGCGAGGCGGCTGACGACGAACAGGCCCAGCCGGTCGCTGTCGAACAGGTCGAGGTCCTCGGACTGCGCGATGCGCCGGTTGGCGTCGGCGAGCGTCTCCTTGCCCATGCCCAGGCCGCGGTCCTCCACCTCGACGGCGTACCCGTTGCCGACGGGTTCGCCGGTGACGCGCACGCGCGTGTGCGGCGGCGAGAACTGGGTCGCGTTCTCGATGAGTTCGGCGAGCAGATGGGTGAGGTCGGCGACCGCGGCACCGGCGACGGACGCCTCGGGGAGCCGGCGTACCTCCACGCGCGCGTAGTCCTCGACTTCGGAGACGGCCGCCCGGACCACGTTGGTCAGCGAGACGGGCATCCGCCAGGCTCGGCCCGGTGCGGCGCCGGAGAGGATGATCAGGCTCTCCGCGTGGCGTCGCATCCGGGTGGTGAGGTGGTCGAGCCGGAACAGGTCGCCCAGTTCGGTCGGGTCCTCGACACGCCGTTCCATGCTGTCGAGGAGAGCGAGCTGACGGTGGACCAGGATCTGGCTGCGGCGGGCGAGGTTGACGAAGACACCGGAGATGCCGCTGGCGAGCTCCGCGCGTTCGAGTGCGGCCCGCAGGGCGGCGCGGTGCACGGTGCCGAGCGCTTCGGCGACCTGCCCGACCTCGTCCTCGGCAGGGGGTCCGGGCGGGGCCTCGGCGCGGACGTCGATCTCCTCGCCGGCCCGCAGCCGGCGCATGGCTTCGGGGAGTTCTCGCCGGGCGATCCGCAGCGCGCCGTTGCGCAGGCTGACCAGTTCGACGACGAGGCCGCGGCCGATGCGCACGGAGATGACGAGGGAGGCGACCACGGCGAGCAGGCCGAGCAGGACGGCGGCCCCGGCCGGGGTGAGCAGTCCCCGGGTGAAGGGGTCGGCCCGGTCGGCGACCTCGCGGCCTGCCTGGATCTCCAGGGCGTGCATGCCGTCCTGCACGCGCGTGTGCGCGCTGCTCCAGGTTGCGGCGGACGGCAAGGTGCCGGCCCGGGCTCCGGGTTTCGCGGCGAGGACCCTCTCCTCGGCGGCGTTCAGTGCGGTGTAGGCGCTTCCTCCGGCGAGGGCGCGCCAGGCGGTGGCCTCGGAGCCGCGCAGGTCGCCCGCCGCGGACTCGGTGAGGGTACGGCGGTTGGCGGCGGCGCCGGTGAACAGCCGCAGCCGTTCCGCGTCGAGGCGGCCCGTGGTCCGGGCGCCGGTCAGGACGGCGTCCTCCTGGGCCAGTGCCTCGCCCGCGCGGGCGAACTCCAGCAGCACGCGCGCGTCGGAGCCGAGATCGGCGTCCTGGAAGCCGCTGAGGGCACCGCCCACGCCGAAGGCCGCGGTGATGGCGTCGGTGTACTGCTGGAAGGCGTCCCTCCAGCCGGTCCGCCCGTCGAGGACCTCGGTGCGCAGCGAGCGCAGCCCTTGGGCGCCGCGCACGAAGGTGTCGAGGCGGCGTGAGACGTCCGCGGGCAGGTCCTGGCCGTCGGCGACGGTGTTGTGGTCGCCGAGCCTGAGCTGCGCCACGGCCAGATCGGTGCGGGCGGCGAGGCCCTTGAGGGCGGCGGCGTCGCCGGCGGCGGGGTCCGTCGCGTAACGCACGGCCGCGGTGCGCTCGGCCTGGAGCGCGGTGACCGCCGCGGTGACGGGGGCGCGGACCTGGGCGTCGACGCGTTGCAGCTGGCGCAGCCGGGAGACGTCCTGGGCGGTGCTGACGGTGGCGTACGCCCACAGGGCGAGCAGGGAGACGACCGGCACCATCAGCAGGCAGACGATCTTGGCGCGCACGGTGCGCGGCCGGATCAGCCGGCGGCCGCCCCGCGCGGGTGCGTCGACCGTCGCGGCGGCGGGTGCGACGGGCGCCGCCGCGGCGGGTGCGACGGGCGCCGCCGCGGCGGGCGCCGTGGTGCCCGCGGGTGTGTCGGGGCGCTCGTCGGCGGGTGGCCCGGCGTGCGCGCGGCGGCCGCGCGCCCTGGGCGGCGCGGCGGTGCCGGCCGTGAGGGTCCTACGGGGTGTACGCATGGCCTCCTCGTTCGGGAGTGGGTCGGGCCGGCGGCGCGGCGTTTGTGGTGGAGGACACCCCTAGGGAGCGACGCTCTCGACCGGCCGCTGGGCGGAGGCGGAGGCCTCGCGCTCCCCCGCCGTCGGGGACAGCGCGACGAAGGCGGAGGTGATGAAGAGGTAGGACCCGAGGCCGACGGCGAGGGGGAAGATGAACTGCATCGCCGTGGCCCCGGGCAGCGCGGTGTCGGAGGGCGTGACATGCACGCTCACCGCGAACATCGCGGTGTAGTGCATGCTGGTGACGGCCGCGCCCATGACGAGGGAGGCCACGGAGACCGCGAGGGGTGACTTGATGTTGAGTCCCGCCCACAGGGCCGCGGTCGCCGCGACGACGGCGATCAGCACGGACAGGCCGACGCGCAGCGGGTCGTAGTGCACCTCGCCGTGCAGCCGTACGGCGGCCATGCCCAGGTAGTGCATGCTCGCGACGCCCAGTCCGGTGGTGAGCCCCCCGATCAGCAGGGCGCGGGTACGGTTACGGCTGTAGCCGACCGCGAACACGCCGCCGCAGACGACGAGCATGGCGATGAGCAGGCTGAGCACGGTCAGCGGCACGTCGTAGCGGATGTCGGTGCCGCTGACGGCGAAGCCGAGCATGGCCACGAAGTGCATGGTCCAGATGCCCGAGCCGATCGCCGAGGCGGCGGTGACGAGCCAGTTGCGCCGGGCGCGTCCGGTGGCGCCCAGCGCGCGGACGGTGCAGCGCAGCCCCAGGGCGGCGCCGAGGCAGGCCATCACGTACGACAGCACGGGGGTAAGCCAGCCGAAGGCGGCGTGGTCCAGGTGTCCCATGGCCCCGGGACGCTAGGGGGACACGGGCGCACAAAGGGGGCGCGTTTCGAAAGCTGCTGGAATATGACGCAGAGGTGTGCCGGAACGATCGCATCAGGCTCGAACATGCGCACAGCTGCGTCATCCGTGTCGGTGAGGGGCGATGCGGAATCATGCGGTGCATGAGCGATGACCACACGCATGTTCAGGAGTTCTTCACCGCACGTGCGGCCGACTGGGACAGCCGCTTCCCCGACGACGGCCCGGCCTACGCCGCCGCGGTCGCCGATCTCGGGCTGCGCCCGGGCGATCGGGTGCTGGACGCGGGGTGCGGCACCGGGCGTGCGCTGACCCCGCTGCGGGCTGCCGTGGGTCCCATGGGCGTCGTCGTCGGCGCCGATCTCACGCCGGCCATGCTGCGGGCCGCGGTACAGGCGGGGCGGGACCGGGACGGGCTGTTGGTGCTCGCCGACGTGTCGGCGCTGCCGCTGCGCTCGGCGTCCCTCGACGCGGTGTTCGCGGCGGGCCTCATCGCCCACCTGCCGCGGCCGGCCGACAATCTGCGGGAGCTGGCCCGCGTGGTGAGGCCCGGCGGGGTGCTGGCGTTGTTCCACCCCATCGGCCGGGCCGCGCTGGCGGCCCGCCAGGGCCGGCAGATCACCCCGGACGACCTGCGCGCAGAACCCAACCTGCGTGCGCTGCTGGCAGGCTCGGGCTGGCGCATGACGTCCTACGTCGACCGTGACGACCGCTTCCTGGCCCTGGCGGCCAAGGAGGGCTGAGCGGTCACAGCCGCCCGGCGATCGCGGCGGCGAAGGCGTCGGGGTTGTCGAACATGACGTTGTGGCCGGCGTCCGGCACGCTCACCACGCGAACGCCTGCGGCCTTCAGCCCTGCGGCGCCCGCCAGCTCTCCGCTGCGCTCGCCCTGGAGGTACACCCGCTCCATCGGCAGCTCTTCCAGGAGCGTGCGCATCACCGGGTCCGAGCCGCGCCGCAGACCGACCGCGCTGCGATGCAGCGCGCGCGGATCGGCCAGCCGCATGGTGGCGGCCCAGAGGGGCCCCACCCGCTCCAGCACGCGCGCGTGGCCGCCGTCGGCGAACTCGTCCTCCTCGTAGGAGGCGATGCCGCTGCTGCCCGCGGTGGGCGGCGGATCGCGGTCGAGGTTGGCCTCGGTGAGAACCAGCCGGGAGACCAGGTCCGGGCGGCGGTGGGCGAGCACCAGGGCGACCGAACCGCCCATGCTGTGCGCGATCAGCTCCGCGCCGGTGACGCCCGCCGCGTCGAGGGCGGCGGCGAGCGCGTCGGCGTGCTCCTCGAGGGTGTAGCCGAAGTGCTCCGGTCGATCGCTGATGCCGTGCCCGGGCAGGTCGACGAACAGGCTGCGCCTCCCCGCGAGTTCGGGCCGGGCCGCGATGTGTGCGTGATAGACGGACGAGACCGCGCCCAGCCCGTGCACATACACGCGCGCGGGCTCCGCACCCGGCGTCTCCGTCCAGCGGATCCGGCTGCCCTTGCCGTCGAACTCGGCCTGCCTCATCAAGTCCTCCCTCGGACGTCGGTGTCGGACGATCCCGCGACAATACATCGCTCTCGAGGTATGAAGAAGTCGAAGTACTGCGTTACCGATGTACCGCGTCCATGAGAGAGAATGCGGGCATGCTGGAGCTCGCCATCCTCGGATTCCTCTACGACGCCCCGCTGCACGGCTATGAACTGCGCAAGCGCATCACGGCCCTGACCGGGCACGTCCGCCCGGTGGCCGAGAGCACCCTGTATCCGGCGATCAAGCGCCTGGAGAAGGCGGGACTGCTGGCGCGCACCACGCAACCGGGGGCGGTCGCCGCGCCCCGGCACGTGCTGACCCTGACCGACGAGGGCAGGCGCGAACTGCGCCATCGCCTGGCGGAGCCGGGACCGCAGGACATCACCGACGAGAACCACTGGTTCACGGTGCTCGCCTTCCTGCGGCACCTCGACGACCCCACCGCCCAGGCGGCCGTCCTGCGGCGCCGGCTGACCTTCCTGGAGCAGCCTGCGAGCTTCTTCTACGACGGTGACCGGCCGGTGCGCGCCGAGGAACTGCCGGACCCCTTCCGGCGTGGTCTGCTCACCATCGCGCGCGCCACATCGCAGGCGGAACTCACCTGGCTGCGCGAGACGCTGGCGTCACTGGGAGGCTGAGTCACCCACGTGTCGTACGGGGCAGCCGCGCAGACCGGGAACCGGGTGGGTGCCCAGATCGTTCAACCGGTAGCCGTCGGGGTAGCCCTTGATCTCCCAGTTCTGGCGCGCGAAGTGCGGGGCGCGCCGCGGCGGCAGCAGCCGGACCAGGCGTCCCCGGGTGCGTACCGCGCGGCGCACCAGCGTCTGGGCGGCGGGGCCGGGCGGCGTGTAGCGGAAGGCGTGCAGCAGCGGCTCGTCGAGCAGGGCGAGCGTGGCGGTGCGCAGGAGGGGGGCGAGCGGACGTGGATACCAGGAGGCCATCAGGTCGAGCGTGGCGTCGGAGACCCGGCGCGCGGCCTCGTCCCAGCCGAAGTGGGCCTCTTCGTAGCCGTCGAGGCAGGCTTCGAACTCCTCGAAGTCCGCGGGGAGTTCCTTGATGCCCATGTGCCGGCCGAGGGTGCGGAAGTGCTCGCTGAAGGCGACGGTCTCGTGGTGGGACAGTCTGCGCCAGCCGTAGGCGTCGATCCAGCGGCGCGGCATCACGACGAAGGTGCAGAGCACATAGCGCATGTCCTCGTTGCTGATGTCGTAGCTGCGGTGCATCTGGTTGATGCGGCGGATCGCCGTGCGGCCCGGGGTGCCGGTGAAGCCGTGCTCGACGATCGCGTCGAGCAGGAGCGCGGTGTCGTCGTAGCGCTTCTGCGTGCGGTCCGTCAGTTCGGCCGTCTCCGCCAGGAGCCGGCCGATGCTCGGCACGGCGTAGGTGCGGTAGAGGGCGAGTTCCAGTGAGCGGGTGTAGTCCCAGGGGAACTCGTAGGCCGAGACCAGGCGGACGATCTCCGTGGCGTCCCGGTAGGGGTCCATCCGCCGGATCTGCCGAAGTCGTTCGTAGCGCTTCACCGCACCGTCCCTCTTCTGCCGCCGAGGCTCCAACTCTACGTTGGACAGCAGCAGATGAAGGGCATGAGCGGAACGGCCGGTCGGCCGGTCGGCCGGGAAACTTTCCCAGGGGAAGGACGTCACCATGTTCGGCAGGGTGCGCAAGGCCAGTGCCACACTCCTCGGCTCGGTGCGGACACGGACGCACACCGGGCGCGACGCCCGACCGCACAACCTGTTCGAGGCGGCCGCCGTGTACGTCTCGGCCAGGGCGGAGGACGACCAGGAGCGGGTGGACGAGGCGGCCGGCTGGGTGTCGCCGGAGGCACTGTCCTTCGGGGTGAGCGAGCTGGCGTACCGGGCGGTCGTGGCGCTGGCCCGGGAGCGCGGCGAATCGCCGCGGGAGGTGGCCCGGGCGCTGCTCGGGCTGCCGGCGTCCTGACGCGCCCGCGGGTGCTCGTCCGGGACGGTCGATTCGCCCCCGTCCAGGCGGAAAACTGCAGCTCCGGGTGCGTGGGGAGTCGTGACAAGCGACTCCGCGGCGCACTAGGGTGCGCGCCGTTGGACGAAACCGATGGGGAGGCTGGGATGGCCGGGACGGACGAGGACGCCGTCGCCGCCGAGGACGACGCGCTCTATGTGCTCACGGCGGTGCTGCTGACGCCGGCGCAGTTCCCGAGTGTGCTCGGCGACGACTATCCGGAGGCGTGCGCCGCGCTCGGCCTCGCACCGCTCGCCGACGGTTACGGCCTGGTGCTCGGCCAGGACGGCGCGGGCGCGCGCTGGACGGTCGTGACGGACGACGTGTCGCTGGTCGCCGTCGCCATCGCCTCATGGGACTGCGGCATGGAGTACGAGCTGTCGCCGGACGAGCGGTCGGTGGTCACCGCGCTCCCCGGCTGGCCGCTGTACGTCGCCGTCGCCGCCCCCGGCCTTCCCGAGCCGCACGATCCCGAGCGGGAGGACGGCGACGGACCGGTGCTCACCCCGCCGGACACGTCCTTCTGGGGTCCCGCACAGCGCCGGCTCGGTGCGGACGAGGTGGCCCTGCAGTGGGCGGCGTGGCGGGACCAGGTCGACGAGGGCAGCTTCGCCCGGCCCGCCGACGGCGGCGAGGACCCCGCGGAGCCGGCCGGCACGGCGCGGGACAGGGCGGACGGAGAGGAATCGAGGGGCGCGGGCTCCGTCGGCCCTTTGCGGACCGAAGGCGACGGGAAAGAGCAGCCGGACGCGCAGTCCGCGATGGAGGCGCCCGGGGACGGCTCCTCGCCCAGTGGCGTCCGCCGTGTGCTGGACGAGGTCCGCGCCTACGTCGACACTCCGCCGCCGCTCGGCAGGGTGAGGTCGTCGTTCGCCCCGGGTGACGCGCGGACCCTGCGCGCCGACGGGCCGGGGTGGTCGCTGGTGGCCCGGACCGACGACATCGCGTTCGTGCTGCTCGACGAGCGGCCGGGCGAGGTCGTACCGGTGGGCCGAGGGCCGGAATTGCCGGGTCTGCTGGAGGCCCTCGACAAGGTGGCCGTGCGTCCTCTCTGACGGCGTTCGCACGGCAGGAACGGTGGCCGCGGGGCTCTTGACGCCCGTCGGGACACCGCGGTGGCCCAGCGGCTTCCGAGCATGGTGGGGCGCCTCCTGCGGCAACCCTCCCCCAGCATGGTGGGCCGCCCCATGATGCGGGCCCTTTCCCTGGGGTGCCACACCATGGCTGATGGGTCACAGGACCACCACGATGGGGCAGCCGCGGGCCGGCCCGACAGCTGTTGCGCCCGCGCTGTCCCGCTGTCCCCCGCTGTCCAGGAGGCCGTGATGCGTCTGTCCCGAGGAATGCCACTCGTCGCCGCTCTGCTGGCGGCCACCGTCACCGGCCCCCTGCCCGCCGCACACGCGCAGCCACCCGGGCACTGCGCGAGGCTGGAGGCGGTCCAGGTGCCGGGCGCCGAACTCCAGCGCGCCGCCTGTCTGCCCGACCTCACCACCACGGCGCTCGCCGGCACCCCCTACACCGACACCGCCGACCAGGCCGGGCTCACGGCCGCGGCCACCCGGACGCCGTCCGGGGTGCCCGGGGCGCAGATCGACGGTTACTTCCCGGACTCGTCCCACTTCAACACCACGCACGGCTGGCGGCACGACGCGCAGTTCGTGATCCGGCTGCCGGACAGATGGAACGGCGGCCTGGTGGTCACGGGCGCGCCGGGCACACGCAAGCAGTACGCGACCGACAAGGCGATCTCCGACCAGGTCCTCGCCCTCGGGTACGCCTACGCCGCCACCGACAAGGGCAACGACGGGGCCGACTTCTACCGCGACGGTACCCGGCCCGGCGACGCGGTCGCCGAGTGGAACACACGGACCACGCAGCTCGCCCGCGCCGCCCGCCGGGTGGTCGCCCAGCGATACGGCCACGCGCCCCGGCGCATCTACGTCACGGGCATCTCCAACGGCGGCTATCTCACGCGCTGGCAGTTGGAGAACCATCCCGAGTTGTACGACGGAGGCGTGGACTGGGAGGGCGCGCTGTGGACCACACGCGGCCCCAGTCTGCTCACCTCCCTGCCGGCGGGCGTGGCCCGGACGCTGGGCGCGGCACGGGACGAGGACCTGTACGCGGCGGGCTTCGCGCGGGGCTCGGAGTTCCTGTGGCCGTTTCACGAGAAGGCCTACTGGGGCGTGACCCAGAAGATCTACCGCGCGGAGTTCGACCCCGCCTACGACCCCGGCTGCCCCGGTCCGTCGGCCGGGACCACCGCGGAGCAGATCCTCGCACCGTGCGCCTCGGACGCCACGTACGACTACGCCTCGCGTCCGGCCGCCGTACATCGCGCGGTGGCCCGCGTCGCGCTGACCGGCCGTATCGGCAGGCCGCTGATAACGCTGCACGGCGACCTGGACGCGCTGCTGCCCAAGGCCGCCGACTCGGACGTGTACGCGCGGATGGTGGACGGAAGCGGACGCGGCGCGCTGCACCGGTACTACACGATCGCGGGCGGTACGCACGTCGACGGGCTCTACGACAGCTATCCCGACCGCCTGCGGCCGATCCTGCCCTGCTATCGCTCGGCCTTCGACGCGTTGGTCTCCTGGGTGGATCGGGGTGCCGCACCGCCCGCGGATCACACGGTGACGAAGCCCGCGAGCGGTGACGTGGTCGGCTCCTGTGCGCTGGGCGGTGCGGACGCCGCGGCCCGATAGAACCTCAGCGGCCCAGCTCCTTGCGCGTGACCCGGCGCAGCCTGCGCCGCTGGGAGGGGTCGAGGGTCAGGTAGGCGGCGGTCGGGACGCCGAGGACTATCAGCAGCGCCGCCCACCAGGGCAGCCAGATCAGCAAGAGCAATCCGACCGCCACACCCCCTGCGGCGATCTTCGCGTTCTTCGACATGTGCGTCGCCTCCTTCGCGGCCGCTGCCGCTGTCTGTGGTGGAAACGGCCCGGCGTCTCCCGCAGTTCCGGCCACCGACCCTGACAAAGCCCTGAGAGGCATCCCCTACGGGTCGGCGGCCGGCCGGCCACCGTATTCATGGTGACCCGGCTCACATGGATCGGGCCACGGTCCGTCGTGGCCGTGCTGTACCCTCGGCGACTCCGCCCAGTAGTCAAATTTGAGGAGTGCGCTTCCGTCGTGCTGCGTCTTCCCTCGGCCGCCCCGCCGGCGCCCTCGCCCGACCCCACCGAACTGGCCCGGTGCAGCGCCGTGTTCGTGCCCGGAGACCCGCCCCGTACCGGCGCCGTCGCCTTCTGGCGGCCGGACCGTACCGCACCCCCGCCCCCGGCGTCGGTCTCCGTCACGGACCTGACCGTCGCGCTGCCCGGCGAGCACGGCGTGGAGCCGGTGACCGTACCCGCCCTGCTGCTGCCGGTGCGCGCCGCGCTGCCGGTCCTCGCCCACGCGCGTGCCGCCGGGCACGGACATCGCGCGGCCGCCTTCTGGGGCTCGGCCGCCGTCCTTGCCCTGCACTTCGCGGCGCGGGGCCTGTTCCTGCCGGGCCTGTCCGCGACCGATCACGACGCCTGGCGCTCGGGTCCGCACACCGCCCAGGACCTCGAGGGCATCCGCCGGCTCGCCGCTTCGATGCCCCCGGAGGCCCACGCCGTCCCCCTCGGCTCCGCACGGCCGCTGCGGCTGCCCGATCCGGAAGGGCTTCTGCGGGCCTTCCTGGACGCGGTCGCCGACACGCTGCCCCGCTCGCCTGCCGCTGCCTCGGTGACCGACGGCCCTGCCTTCGCCGTGTACGAGCCACAGCACATGCCCGAACTGCGCGCCTGGGCGGCCGACCTCGCCGCCGGCCACGACGCGGGGCTCCGGCTGTCCCTGCGCGTCGAGGTGCCGGGGCTCACCGAGGCGGCACAGGACGGCATCGAGGTGCCGCGCTCCACCTCGGCGCAGGCCGGCCAGGGGCTGGACGACGCGGGACCGGATGACGCGGGGCTGGCTGACGCGGGGCACGACGACAAAGGGCTGAGCGACAAGGCGCTGAGCGACAAGGGGCTGAGCGACAAGGGGCTGGACCAGGCGGCGCTGGGCGCGGAGGCGCTGCGCTTCCGGGCCGTGCCGCAGCTGCACAGCGTGCGTGATCCCGCGCGCGTGATCGACGCCGCCGACCTGTGGGCGGCTCCGGAGGACGCGGGCGAGGCGTTCGGTCCACGCGCGCGGATGGACGCCCTGGTCGCAGTGCGCCGCGCGACGCGTGCCTGGCCGCCGCTGGCTCCGCTGCTGTCCACGGCCGTACCGGATGCCGTGGAGCTGGCCGACGAGGAGGTGTCCGACCTGCTCGGCGCGGGTGCGCGCGCCCTCGCCCAGGCGGGGGTGGAGGTGCACTGGCCCCGGTCCCTGGCCCGCACGCTGACCACCCGGGCCGTCGTCGGGCCGCCCGACGACCCGGCAACGTCCGGCCACCGACCGCCCGACGACCCGGTCACGTCCGGCCACGGCTCCACGCGCGTGCCGTCGTTCCTGTCCGCCGACGCGACGCTGTCGTTCTCCTGGTGGTTCGGTCTGGGCGAGCAGCAGCTCACGCGTGACGAGCTGGACCGGCTCGCCGAGGCCGGCCGCCCTCTGGTACGGCTGCGCGACCAGTGGGTCCTGATCGACCCTCAGGAGGTGCGCCGGGCCCAAGCACGGCAGGAGCGCAAGGTCACAGCCGTCGACGCGCTCGGTGCCGCACTGACCGGCGCGACCGAGGTCGACGGCCACCGCGTCGAGGTCCGGGCCACCGGCTGGCTCGCCGCACTGCGCGACCGGCTCACGGATCCGGACGCCGCACAGGACATCGCCCAGCCCGCCGCGCTGGCCGCCACGCTGCGCGGCTACCAGCGGCGCGGGCTGACCTGGCTGGCCCGGACCGCCTCCCTTGGCCTCGGCTGCTGCCTCGCGGACGACATGGGGCTCGGCAAGACGATCACCCTGATCGCGCTGCACCTGCACCGGCAGACCGATCCGGCGAGCGCCGGTCCCACCCTGGTGGTCTGCCCGACGTCCCTGATGGGCAACTGGCAGCGCGAGATCGAGCGGTTCGCCCCGGGCACCGCCGTACGCCGCTTCCACGGGCCGCGACGCGATCTGGAGGACGTAGGCGAAGGCGAGTTCGTGCTCACCACCTACGGCACCCTGCGGCACGACGCCGCCCGCCTGGCCGCGGTTTCCTGGGGCCTGGTGGTCGCGGACGAGGCCCAGCATGTGAAGAACCCCCAGTCCGCCACGGCCCGCGCCCTGCGCACACTTGACGGGCACGCACGCGTGGCGCTCACCGGCACCCCCGTGGAGAACAACCTGTCGGAGCTGTGGGCGATCCTCGACTGGACCACCCCCGGTCTGCTCGGCCGCCTCGGCGCCTTCCGTACCCGCTACGCACAGGTGGTCGAAGGCGGCCGCGACCCCGCCGCCGCCCAGCGGCTGGCCCGGCTGGTGGGACCGTTTCTGCTGCGCCGGCGCAAGTCGGACCCGGGGATCGCGCCCGAGCTGCCGCCCAAGACGGAGACCGACCGCGCGGTCGCCCTCACCCCGGAGCAGGCTGGCCTGTACGAGGCCGTGGTGCGCGAGACCCTCGCGCGGATCTCCGGGGCGGACGACATGGTCCGGCGGGGGCTCATCGTGAAGCTGATGACGGCCCTGAAGCAGATCTGCAACCACCCGGCTCAGTTCCTGAAGGAGGAGAACCCGAGGATCGCCGGGCGGTCGGGGAAGCTGGAGCTGCTGGACGAACTGCTGGACACCATCCTGGCCGAGGGGGCGAGCGTCCTGGTCTTCACGCAGTACGTGGGCATGGCCCGGCTCGTCGAACGCCATCTGGCCGACCGTGGAGTGGCGACGCTGTTCCTGCACGGCGGGACCCCGGTCGCCCAGCGGGAGGCGATGGTGCGGCGCTTCCAGGAC
The DNA here is from genome assembly GCF_043088925.1 of Streptomyces sp. NPDC014006. Taxonomy (NCBI): domain Bacteria; kingdom Bacillati; phylum Actinomycetota; class Actinomycetes; order Kitasatosporales; family Streptomycetaceae; genus Streptomyces; species Streptomyces sp. NPDC014006. The sequence continues at coordinate 414,879 of NZ_JBICAJ010000005.1, forward strand.
GGTGAGGTGCCGGTGTTCCTGCTGTCGCTGAAGGCGGCCGGCACGGGGCTGAACCTGACCCGGGCCGAACATGTCGTCCACGTCGACCGGTGGTGGAACCCGGCCGTCGAGGCGCAGGCCACCGACCGGGCGCACCGCATCGGCCAGACCCGGCCGGTGCAGGTGCACCGGCTGATCGCCGAGGGGACCATCGAGGACCGCATCGCGCAGATGCTCGACCGCAAGCGGGAACTGGCCGAGGCGGTCCTCGGTGCGGGCGAGTCGGCGGCCCTGACCGAGCTGACGGACGCGGAGCTGGCCGAACTGGTCGAGCTGCGGGGAGGAGAGCGATGAACCGGCAGGACGAGGCGACCGAGCGGGTCTTCGCGGCGCTGCCGCCGGTGCAGGGGCGGGCTTTCGCCCGCACCTGGTGGGGGCTGGCCTGGCTGAAGGCGCTGGAGGACACCGCCCTGGACACCGGGCAGGTCAAGACGGGGCGCAGGCTCGCGCGGGCGGGCGCCGTCGGCGCCGTGTCGGTCCGGCCGGGCCGGCTCACCGCCGTCGTACGGGACCGGGACGGCATCGGGTACCGGGCCGATGTGCTGCTGGCGCAGTTGGCCGAGGACGCGTGGGACCGGCTGCTCGCGATGGCGGTGGAACGCGCGGGTCACGTGGCGGCGCTGCTGGAGCGGGAGATGCCGCCGCATCTGGTCGAGGACGCGGCACACGCGGGTGTCGACCTGCTGCCGGGGATCGGTGACCTGGAGCCGCAGTGCGAGTGCGGCGCCTGGGACCACTGCGGGCACACGGCGGCCCTGTGCCATCAGGTGGCGCGGCTGCTCGACGAGGATCCCTTCGTGCTGCTGCTGATGCGCGGCCGGTCCGAGGGGGCCGTACTGGAGGCCCTCCAGTCCCGTGACACGGCGCCCGCGCGGGAGCCGGAGGGCGTGGACGCGGCGGAGGCGTTCGCCGCCGGCGCCGTTCTGCCGCCGTTGCCTGTCGCGCCCGAGCTTCCCGAGGAGCCGGGGCAGCCGCCTTCCCTGGACAGCGAGACGGCGGGTCCCGACCCGGCCGCGCTGGAGTTCCTGGCCGCCCGGGCCGCCGACGCCGCCCATCGGCTGCTGGCGCAGGCGCTGAGCTCCCCGCCGACGCCGGCGGATCCGGAGCTGACGGCCGCCGAGGACGCCGTACGGCTTGCGGCCGGTGAGCCGGGTCCGGAGGTGGCCCGGCGGCTGGCGGCCGCCTCGGGGAGGTCACCGCAGGCGCTGGACCGGGCCGCTCTCGCGTGGCGGCTGGGCGGGGCGGCCGGACTGTCCGCGCTGGAGGAGGAGTGGACGGTGCGGGGTGAGGCTCTGGCACGCGCGCGTGCCGCCCTGGACGCCGCGTGGGAGGACGACGAGCGCCCGCCGCTGAAGGCCGAGGGCAACCGCTGGACGGTGACCGACGCTCAGGTGCGTCTGGGCCGGGACGGCCGCTGGTGGCCGTTCCGCCGGGCACACGGGCACTGGGTACCAGCCGGACCGCCCGCCACGGACCCGGCCACCGCCCTCATGGCGGCACGATCCGACGGCCCGGCACAGGCTCACGGCTCGGCATGATCCGGCGGCCTGACATCGGCCCACGGCTCAGCACGATCCAGCCGGCCCGGAGCCAGTCCCCGCCCCGCCACGATCCAGCCGGGCCGCCACCACAGCGCCCGCCTCACCACGATCCAGTCGGCCCGCCGACAGCCCACGCCTCGCCACGATCCCGACGGCGTAGCGAGGAGCCCTCACCTCGGCACGATCCAGCCGACGGCCGGAAGGCGCCTTCGGGCGCAGACGCCCCCGGGCCGGTCCGACGAGCGGCCGACGCCCGGTGTTCACCCCGCCGTCGTGCGGCGTTCGGGGGCGGGCCCAACTCCGGCGGCAGTCAGTGAACGTGTCTCCAGGAGGCCCGATGTCCCCGTACGCCGCCGGCTGGCGCCGTGTCCACCGTTCCCTCGCGATCGGCGTTCCCTTCGCCGTGGTGGCCGCCCTCGCCGCGGCCCATCCGGCCGTGTCGGCTGCCTCGGCCGACGCCCACGTCACCCGTACGGCGACGCTCGGGGACCTGCCGCTCGGTGAGTTCAGCAACGCGCTGCTGCCGGGCAGGGTGGACGACGACCGGGGCGTGGACCTCGGCGGCATCGGGAGCGACATCTACCCGGCGGGCCGCAAGGGCGAGTTCTGGACGGTGACGGACCGCGGGCCCAACGGCCAGATCAAGGTGAACGGCAGCAAGCGCCGCACGTTCCCGGTGCCGGGGTTCGACCCGGCGATCGTGAAGATCCGCGTGCAGGGCGACACCGTGCGGGTGCTGAAGGCCGTCCCGATCACCACGGCGTCGGGCCGCCCGGTCACCGGTCTGCCGAACCAGCGGGGCCGCGACGAGGCGCCGTACTCCTATGACGCGAGGACGCCGCTGTCGTACGACCCGAACGGGCTGGACACCGAAGGGATCGTGCGCTCGGCGGACGGGAGTTTCTGGGTCGTCGACGAGTACGGGCCGTCACTGGTCCACGTCTCGGCGAGCGGCAGGGTCCTCACCCGTTACGTGCCCAAGGGCCTGAACCTGACCGGCGCGGACTACCCCGTGGTGGAAGCCCTGCCGTCCGTGCTGCTGCACCGGAAGATCAACCGCGGCTTCGAGGGGCTCGCCCAACTGCCCGGCGGTGACCTGGTGATGGCGCTGCAGAGCCCGCTGTCCCTGCCGGACACGGCCGCGGGCGAGGCCTCACGCACCACGCGGCTGCTGCGCTTCTCGCAGCGGAAACAGGCGGTCACGGCCGAGTACGCCTACCGCTTCGACCCGGTGGGCGTGGTGGACCCGGGCGAGGACGACACCTCGGAGCTGAAGATGTCCTCCGTTGTCGCGGTGGGCGGTGACCGGCTGCTGGTCGAGGAGCGCACCGACCGGACGGCCCGGCTGCAGCTGGTCCGTCTGGAGCGCTCGGCCGACATCCTCGGCGGCCGCTGGGACGACGACACGACGTCGCCCTCGCTGGAGCAGCTCGACGACCCGGCGCCCGCGGGCGTCCCGGTACTGCGCAAGCGACTTGTGGTGGACCTGGGCACGGTGGCCGGCGTGCCCGGGAAGATCGAGGGCGTCGCGCGCGTGGACCACGACACGCTCGCCCTGATCAACGACAACGACTTCGGGATGACCGACGGCACCGGCGCCTTCGACGCGCAGGGCCGGCTGGTGGACAGCGGGGTGGAGACGACCGTGGTCTACGTGCGCCTGCCGCACACGCTGTAGGCGGAGCGGTGGGGGGGGGGCCCCCCGGGGGGCGCCCCCCCCCCCCCGGCCCGGGGGGGGCCCCGGGCCCCCCCCCCGGGGGGCAATGCGCGGGTGGGGCGGTGGGGGAACGCCAAGCC
>NZ_JBICAJ010000005.1:418265-575810 GCF_043088925.1 Streptomyces sp. NPDC014006
GGGGGGGGGGGCGGGGGGGGGGCCCCCCCCGGTGTTATCGGGCCCCCCCCCCCCCCGGTGGGGGGGGGGGGGGGGGGGGGCCCCCCCGGGGGGCCCCCCCCCCCACGCCCTGTCCGGCGGTCAGCCGCGTGCCCCCAGCAGGTGGTCCATGGCGAGCTGGTCGAGGTGCTCGAAGGCCATGCCGCGGGCGGCCGCCGCCTCGACGTCGAAGTCCTCGAAGGCCGCGCGGTCGGCGAGCAGGGCCTGAAGGCCGTCGGAGGCGGTGGGCTGGGCCAGCTGGTCCAGGCGGGCGTCGCGCAGGGCCTGCTGCACCTCGGGGTCGGCGCGGAAGGCGGCGGCGCGCTCCTTGAGGATGAGGTAGTTGCGCATGCAGCCCGCGGCGGAGGCCCAGACTCCGTCGAGGTCCTCGGTGCGCGGCGGCTTGAAGTCGAAGTGCCGGGGACCGGCGTAACCGGCGCTCTCCAACAAGTCGACCAGCCAGAACGCGGCACGCAGATCGCCGGCGCCGAAGCGCAGGTCCTGGTCGTACTTGATGCCGGACTGGCCGTTGAGGTCGATGTGGAACAGCTTGCCCGCCCACAGGGCCTGCGCGATGCCGTGCGGGAAGTTCAGCCCGGCCATCTGCTCGTGGCCGACCTCGGGGTTCACGCCGTACAGCTCGGGGCGCTCCAGGCGCTCGATGAACGCGAGGGCATGGCCGACGGTGGGCAGCAGGATGTCGCCGCGCGGCTCGTTGGGCTTGGGCTCGATGGCGAAGCGCAGGTCGTAGCCCTGCTCGGTGACGTACTCGCCCAGGAGGTCGAACGCCTCCTTCATCCGGTCCAGCGCCACCCGCACGTCCTTGGCCGCGCCGGACTCGGCACCTTCGCGGCCGCCCCAGGCGACGTAGACCTGGGCGCCCAGCTCGACGGCGAGGTCGATGTTGCGGATGGTCTTGCGCAGCGCGTAGCGACGCACGTCGCGGTCGTTGGCGGTGAAGGCGCCGTCCTTGAACACCGGGTGGGTGAACAGGTTCGTGGTCGCCATCGGCACCTTCATGCCGGTGGCGTCCAGCGCCTGCCGGAAGCGCTTGACGACCGACTCCCGCTCGGTGTCGGTGGAGCCGAAGGGGATCAGGTCGTCGTCGTGGAAGGTCACCCCGTGGGCGCCCAGCTCGGCAAGGCGCTGCACCGTCTCGACCGGGTCCAGGGCGGCGCGGGTGGCGTCCCCGAAGGGGTCCCTGCCCTGCCAGCCGACGGTCCACAGACCGAACGTGAACCTGTCCTCGGGGGTGGGCTGGTAGCTCATGCCACGGCTCCTTGCTCTTGCTCGCGACTATTTCGTCATGGCGCTTTACAAATTAGTATGCGCACGCACCAGGGGGAAAAGACAAGGGGCACGCCGTCCCGAGCCGCATCGAGAGGGAGAGCACGATGTCAGCAGCCGAGGGTCCGCTCGTCATCGGCGTGGACACGTCCACGCAGTCCACCAAGGCGCTGGTCGTCGACGCCTCCACCGGCCGGGTCGTCGCGAGCGGCCAGGCACCGCACACGGTCTCCTCCGGCACCGGCCGCGAGAGCGATCCGCGGCAGTGGTGGGACGCGCTGTGCGAGGCGCTGCGCCAGTGCGGCGAGCCCGCGCACGAGGCGGCCGCGGTCTCGATCGGCGGGCAGCAGCACGGCCTGGTCACCCTGGACGAGCACGGCGAGCCGGTTCGCCCGGCCCTGCTGTGGAACGACGTGCGCTCGGCGTCGCAGGCGCGCCGGCTCACCGAGGAGCTGGGTGGGCGGCAGTTCTGGGCCGAGCGCACCGGGAGCGTGCCCACCGCGTCGTTCACGGTGACGAAGTGGGCCTGGCTCGCCGAACACGAGCCGGAGGCGGTGCGCGCGACCAGGGCGGTGCGTCTGCCGCACGATTATCTGACCGAGCGGCTCACCGGCCAGGGCACCACCGACCGCGGCGACGTCTCCGGGACCGGCTGGTGGGCGTCGGCCGGCGAGGCGTACGACGAGGAGATCCTCGCGCGCGTGGGCCTGGACCCGGCGCTGCTGCCCCGCGTGGTGCGCCCGGGAGAGATCGCCGGCACGGTCCGCGAACACCACGATCTGCCGTTCTCCAAGGGCACCCTCGTCGCGGCGGGCACCGGCGACAACGCGGCCGCAGCCCTGGGCCTCGGCCTGCGTCCCGGAACGCCGGTGATGAGCCTCGGCACCTCCGGCACGGTGTACGCGGTGTCCCGGCACCGCCCCACCGACCCGACCGGCACCGTGGCGGGCTTCGCCGACGCCCGCGGCGACTGGCTCCCGCTGGCCTGCACCTTGAACTGCACGCTCGCCGTCGACCGCGTCGCCGCCCTGCTGGGCCTGGACCGCGAGGCCGTCGAGCCCGCCGCCGACGTGACCCTGCTGCCCTACCTGGACGGCGAGCGCACACCGAACCTCCCGGACGCCTCCGGCCTGCTACTGGGCCTGCGCCACGACACCACCGCCGGCCAGCTGCTGCAGGCCGCCTACGACGGGGCCGTGCACGCCCTGCTCGGCGCGCTGGAGAGGGTGCTGGACGAGGACGCCGACCCGGCGGCTCCCCTGCTGCTGATCGGCGGCGGCGCCCGCGGCACGGCCTGGCAGCAGACGGTACGACGGCTGTCGGGGCGCCCGGTGCAGGTGCCCGAGGCCAGGGAACTGGTCGCGCTCGGCGCGGCGGCCCAGGCGGCCGGGCTGCTCACCGGGGAGGACCCGGCCGCGGTCGCACGGCGCTGGGACACCGCGCGCGGACCCGTGCTGGAACCCGTGGAGCGGGACGAGGAGACGCTGAGCAGGATCTCCGGGGTACTCTCCGACGCGTCCCCGCTGCTCGGGCGGGAGGCCCACTGACGACATCGACCGAGGACCGGCTTCCGGCATGAGCGCACCCCTGCACGAGACCCACCCGGCGTCCCCGGGGCGCGCGCTGCCCGACACCCAGCAGGGCATGCGCCGCCGCAATCTGGCCCGGGTGATGCACACGGTCAGCGCGCAGGGTCCGCTCTCCCGGGCCGCGGTCGCCTCCCGCATCGGCCTGACGCGCGCGGCGGTGTCCACCCTCGTCGACGAGCTGATACGCACCGGGCTGCTGCAGGAGCTGGGCCCCGAACGGCCCGGGCGGGTGGGCCGGCCGGGATCGGCGCTCGCCGTCAGCGATCGCGGTCCCGCCGGGATCGGCGCGGAGGTCGGCGTCGACCATCTGGCGGTCTGCGCGGTGGACCTGCGCGGCCAGGTGCGGGCCCGGGCCGAGCGGCACGGCACGAACCGGGGCCGCACCCCCGAGCCCGTCCTCGCCGAGCTGGCCGGCCTCGTCCGGCGGGTCGTCGCCGAGGCCGAAGGTGAGGGTCTGTGGCCCGCCGGACTCGCCGTGGCAGTGCCCGGACTCGTCGCCCCGGACGGGCGCACGGTCGTCCGCGCCCCGAACCTGGACTGGCGCGATGCCGACCTCGGCGCGCTGGCCCCGAGCGGCGTCCCGCTGGTCGTGGACAACGAGGCCAACTTCGGCGGCCTGGCCGAGCTGTGGCTCGGCGAGGGCACTCCGCGGGACTTCCTGCACGTCTCGGCCGAGATCGGCATCGGCGCGGCGGTGGTCGTGGACGGGCGGCTGCTGCGCGGGACGCGCGGTTTCGCGGGCGAGCTGGGGCATGTGCCGGTCCACCCGGACGGTCCGGCCTGCGGTTGCGGCGGCCACGGGTGCCTGGAGCAGTACGCCGGTGAGGAGGCGGTCCTGCGGGCGGCCGGTGTGGAGCCGGGCGAGGACCGGGTGGGGCTGCTCGCCGAGCGGGCGGCGGGCGGCGACGAGGCGGTGCGGCGGGCCCTGCGGGAGGCCGGGGTGGCGCTCGGCATCGCCCTGACGGGTGCGGTCAACCTGCTCGATCCCGAAGCCGTCGTGCTGGGCGGCGCGCTGGCCGGTCTCGCGCCGTGGCTGCTGCCGGCGCTCCGTGAGGAACTGGACGGGCGCACGGCCGGACGTGCCTGCCCGGTCTCGGTGTCCCGGCTGGGGCCGCAGGGACCGCTGCTCGGTGCCGCGCACTCGGTGGTGCGGGCGGTACTGGACGACCCGGCGCAGGTGGCGGAGCGGGCCTGACGCGCGGGGAACCGGCACCCCCAACGCTCATCGAACTGAGGTGAGTTCGCCCGAACGGGTGAGCGCGTTGTCCACATTGCGTGTGCTGTCCACCGACCCGGCGCCGTCCTCTTCTGCGCGCCCTCGGACGGCCGTACCGTGAAACCCGGTCGTCGCCCGCTTCTCGCGGCGAACCCGCTTTCCCCGCCGTGCGCATGACGGAGCGTGACCCGATGAGCGACCCAGGATCCCCAGTGCCGCCCCCGGTCTGCCGTACGGCGGCCGGGCACCCTCCCACGCGTCGAAAGGCATCCGCCCATGGAACGGCCACGACCGCTTCCCAGCAGACGACGGCTCCTCACCGGCGCCGCTCTCGCCGCCGCCTCCTCCGCCCTGTTCCCGCCTGCGCGGGCCGGCGCCCAGGCGCAGGCCGTCGACTATCCGCCCGCCGAGTGGCAGCCGGCGAGCAGCTCCAACTACACGGCCTCCAGCCGGCCGTCCGCCTATCCCCTGGATTACGTGATCATCCACGTCACCCAGGAGACGTACGCCACGACCCTGTCCATCTTCCAGAACCCCCAGAAGAAGGTGTCCGCGCACTACGTCGTGCGCTCCTCCGACGGGCATGTGGCCCAGTGCGTCCGCGAGAAGGACATCGCCTGGCACGCGGGGAACTGGGACTACAACACGCGCAGCATCGGCATCGAGCACGAGGGGTGGGTGGACCAGCCGGCCTACTTCACCAACGCCCTGTACGAGCAGTCGGCGAGACTCACGGCGGCGATCTGCGACCGCTACGGCATCCCGAAGGACCGCACGCACATCCTCGGCCACTACCAGGTGCCGGGTACGGACCACACGGACCCGGGACCGGACTGGGACTGGGTGCGCTACATCCGGCTGGTCAACTTCGCCTGAGGTCACGGAGGCATGCACTGCACTCGGGCTCCGTGCCTGCCACGCGGGGCGGTGCCGTCTGGGGCGCTGCCCCGGAATCCTGGGACAGTTGACGTGACATCAGGGGGACTTGTGGCGACACGTCGGAAGAGCCCCGCGCGGGGCAGATCCGTCCTGACGCTCCTGGCGGCACTCGGCACGCTGACCGGAGCAGCCCTGGCGGGCGCGGCGCCGGCCGGTGCCGCCGAGCGGGGAACACCGGTCGCGCCGGGAGTGGTGTACGAGGAGCTGGACATCAAGGGAGCCCAGGGAGTCACGCACGCCCATGTACTGAGCGTGGACCTGCGCAACGCGAAGGTGCGCCTCGGGCTGCTGTACCCGGGCGCGGTGGCCGCGCGGGCGCCCGTCTCACAACTGGCCGACGCCGAGGGCGCCGTCGCGGGCGTCAACGGTGACTTCTTCAACATCACCGAGACGCAGCACCCGGACGCGAACGCGACCGGGGCGAGCGTGGGCCCGGCGATCGCGGCCGGTCACGTGCTCAAGGCGGCTGTGCCGGGCGGACAGCGGTTCGGGCCTGCGCTGCCACCCGGCACCACCACCGAGGAGGTCATCGGTACGGGGACCGACGGGCGGGCCCGGATGGGGCGGTTGAGCCTGCGCGGTTCGGTCCGCACCCCGGACGGCACGCTGCCTCTCGGCGGGCTGAACCAGTACGCCCTGCCGGTCGGTTCCGTCGGCGCTTTCACCGCCGAGTGGGGCAGCGCCTCGCGCAAGCGGGCTACCTGCGGTACGGACACCGAGCGGGCCGCACCGTGCAGCACCGACACCTTTGAGGTGACCCTCCGCCAGGGGCGGGTGGTCGCCGTGTCCGACACGCCGGGCACCGGACCCATCGCACGCGGGACGACCGTGCTGGTGGGCCGGGAGGCCGGTGCGCAGTGGCTGCGGAAGCTGACCGAGGGCGAGAAGGTGAGCGTGACGCACCGGCTGGTCGCCGCCGGGAGCGGGGTGCCGTACCACTTCGCGCTCGGTGGCTATCCGCTGCTCACCGGCGGGCAGCCGCTGCCCGGGCTGGACGACACCACGGCCGCCGTGCGCACCGCCGTGGGGCTTGCCGGCGGCGGTCGGCGGGTGCTGCTGTTCGCCCTGGACGGTGCCGCCGAGTACCGCACGGGGCTGACCGTCGCGGAGGTGGCCGAGGCGCTACGCGGGCTGGGCGCGCGTGAGGGGTTCAGCCTGGACGGCGGCGGCTCCACCACGCTGGTGGCCCGGGCGCCGGGAGAGACGGCCGTGTCCGTGCGCAACCATCCCACTGGTGGCGCCGAGCGGCCCGTCCCGAACGGCATCGGTGTGTTCGTCGGCCGGTGAGGGCCGGTGGGCTCACGGCCGGAGGCTGCCGACGATGTCGGCGGTGGCCGTGAGCCCGCTCTGGATGGTCGGCGCCATGCTGGTGCTGGCGAGGTAGAAACCCAGCAGCAGGCAGACCAGTGCGTGGGTGATCTTCAGTCCGCCGTTGCGGATGAAGATCACCGCCAGGAGCAGGAGCAGCAGCACCACTGAGATGGAAATCGCCATCGTCGGCCTCCTCCGCCACGACGCCGCATGACGCGACGCCACGCCCTTGCACGCCCGTCCGTTTCACGGCGTTCCGCCGCAAGTGTGGCGTAGGCGAGGGTTGACCCGGGTGGCTGACGTGTCCCCCGAACGGGTGGTGTCACCGAGTGCGGTGGGTATCCAGGAAAGTTTCCGCTCCGGCGAGGTCGTCGGTGTTGAGGTAATCGACGCCGGCGGCGAGCAGTTCCGTCCACAGGCCGTCGCGGGCGGGGCCGGGTGTGTCGGTGGTGGCCCAGAACCGCACCTGCTGCCCGCGCGCGTGCGCCTGCGCGACGATGCCCCGCAGCTTGGCCCGCTCGGTGTCGGGGAAGGCGCCGGTCCCCTGCCAGGTGAAGTTCAGCGTCCAGTTGTCGCTGATCAGCGGGATGAGGGAGGCGGTTGCTGAGCCGCCGAAGTCGGTGAGCCGGCCGTCGTAAAAGGCGTGCCGGACGGCCTGTGCCTCCATCGGGATGCGCGCCGCCCGGTCGCCGGAGACGACCGCGGTGACCGGGCCCGGGTGGACGCGGCCGTGGGCGTGGGTGGTGAACAGGTGCCGGTAGCGGCTGAGGTGGCGGTCGAGTTCCCGGTAGGTGGAGGAGCCCTCGGTCTTGATGTCGATGAGCAGTTGCAGCGGCTTGCGGTAACCGCGGTAGACCGAGCCGCCCTGGGCGCGGACGCGGGCGGCGAGCGGGGCGAGGTAGAGGGACTCCAGAGTGCGGGACGGGGCGAGGTCGCCCGGGTCATGGGCGACGAGGAGCTGGTCGCCGACGAGGAAGATGTCGGCCTCGACGCTGCCGAAGCGGTGGTCGAGCGCGTCCAGGAGGGGGCGCGGGTGCTCGTAGTCGTTGTGGGCGTGCGCGTGCCACAACGGGCGCGGGCCGCGGCGCTGTTCACCGGCAGACGCCTGCGTCGCGGGCAGCGCGAGGGTGCCGGCGAGGGCGGCGCCGAGAGTGGTGAGGGCTCTGCGGCGGGTGGTGAGGGCCATGCTCTGCCTCCCATGAGGTCGGATGGGACCGGGGAGAGTATGCGTGCCCTCACGCTGCAAGGTACGTGGGTGAGCGGGGAGTTGGCGCGTTGTTCACTTCTCGTGGCCGGACAGGCGAAAGCCCGCCCCCGGTGAGGGGACGGGCTCCACGCAAGGCGGGCGCGTCAGGGCGCCTGGAGGTCCACCAGAGCGGCCAGCGCCTCGCGGTGCGCCCCGGCCGTGCCGTAGGCGATCGCATCGGCCTTGGCCCGCTTGAGGTACAGGTGGATCGGGTGCTCCCAGGTCATCCCGATACCGCCGTGGAGTTGCAGCGCCTCCTCGGCGGCGTGCACGGCGACGGGCGCGGCGTAGGCCTGGGCGACGGCGACCGCCACGTCGGTGTCCGTACCCGTCGCGAGGGCGTCGGCGGCGCCGCGGGCGGCCGCCCGGAGGTTGACGACCTCCAGCCACAGCTGGGCGAGCCGGTGCTTGAGCGCCTGGAAGCCGCCGACGGGCCGGTTGAACTGCTTGCGCTCCTTCAGGTAGCGCACGGTCTCGGTCAGCGTCCAGTCGGCGACGCCCAGTTGCTCGGAGGCGAGCAGTCCGGCCGCGGCACGCAGGGCCCGGCGTACGGCGGGTCCGGCGTCGCCGAGCCGGCGGCCGGGAGCGCCGTCCAGCCGTACCCTCGCCACCGGGCGGGTCAGGTCAAGCGACACCTGGGCGGTGACCGTGGCGGCGTCCGCGTCCACGGCGTACAGTCCGCCGTCCTCGCCCGGCACGAGCAGGACGTCGGCGGCCGAGGCATCGGCGATGCCCGTCAACTCACCGTGAAGCAGGCCGTCTTCCACGCGTACGGCGGGGAAGACCGCGCCCGGCGCGAGATGCAGGCCGACGGCGAGGGCGCCGATCGTGCGGCCGGAGGCCAGGGCGGCGAGCAGCTCGGCGTCGCCGCAGGCCAGCAGCGCCTCGGTGGCGACGACGGCACTGGTCAGATACGGCACCGGCGCGACCGCGCGACCCAGCTCCTCCAGGACGACGGCCACCTCGCGGTGCGAGGCGCCCTGACCGCCCTGCTCCTCGGGCACCAGCAGTCCGGCCAGGCCCATCGACTCGGCGAGGGACTTCCACAGGGCGCGGTCGTGCGGGGTGTCGCTCTCCACGCGGGTGATCACGTCGGCCGGGGCGCAGTGGTCGGTGAGCAGGTCCCGGACCGCGGCCCGCAGCGCCTCTTCCTCCTCGGAGTAGAGCAGATCCGTCATCGGGCCAGGTCCTTCCAGGCGACGTCCTTGTCGGTGCGCGGCTCGGAGGGCAGCCCGAGGACGCGCTCGGCGACGATGTTGAGCAGGACCTCACTGGTCCCGCCCTCGATGCTGTTGCCCTTGGAGCGCAGATAGCGGTAGCCGGCGTCCCGGCCGGTGAAGTCGACCAGCTCGGGACGGCGCAGGGTCCAGTCGTCGTACAACAGGCCCTCCTCGCCGCGCAGTTCCACTTCCAGACCGCTGATCTCCTGGTTGAGGCGGGCGAAGGCGAGCTTCATGCCGGCGCCCTCGGGGCCGGGCTGGCCGGCGACGAGCTGCTGACGCAGGCGTTCCGCGGTGAGCCGGGAGACCTCGGCCTCGACCCACAGCTTCAGCAGCCGCTGGTGCAGGTCGTGCGTGCGCAGGCCAGGGCGTTCGCGCCAGGTCTTCGCGACCTTGCCGATCATGCCGCCCTCGCGGGGCAGGGCCATGCCGCCGATGGCCACGCGCTCGTTGTTGAGCGTGGTCTGCGCGACCCGCCAGCCGTCGCCGACCTCGCCGAGGCGGTGGGTGTCGGGGATGCGGACGTCGGTGAGGAAGACCTCGTTGAACTCGGCCTCACCGGTGATCTGGCGCAGCGGCCGGACGTCGACGCCGGGGTCGGTCATGTCGCAGGCGAAGTAGGTGATGCCGGCGTGCTTGGGCACGGTCGGGTCGGTGCGGGCGATGAGGATGGCCCAGCGGGCGTTGTGCGCGCCGGACGTCCACACCTTCTGCCCGTTGACGACCCACGTGTCGCCCTCGCGGACGGCACGGGTGCCGAGCGCGGCCAGGTCGGAGCCGGCGCCGGGCTCGCTGAACAGCTGGCACCAGACCTCCTCCCCGGTCCACAGGGGCCTCAGGAAGCGCTGCTTCTGCTCCTCGGTGCCGTACTTGAGGATCGTCGGCGCGGCCATGCCCAGGCCGATGCCGTTGCGGCGCGGCTCGTTGTCGGGGGCGCCCGCGGCGGCCAGTTCGGCGTCCACGACACCCTGGAGGGAGCGGGGGGCGCCGAGACCGCCGAGACCCTCGGGGTAATGGACCCAGGCGAGACCGGCGTCGAAGCGGGCCCGCAGGAAGTCGAGGCGGTCGGTCGTGGCGGGCGGGTGCGCGGCCAGGAACTCCCGGGTCCGGCGGCGCAGTTCCTCGGCGTCGGTCATGCTGCTCCCTCCATCACCACGGCGATCCGGCCGGTGCTCAGGCCGTCCGCCACCTTCTGCACGCCGGCCGCGGCTTCGTCCAGCGGCACCCGCTCGCTCACCAGCGGCTTGATCGCGCCCCGGGCGGCCAGCTCGGTGAGCTGCTCGTGGCACTGCTGCACGAGCTTGGGGTTCTTGGTGTTGTACAGACCCCAGTGCAGGCCGAGGATCGAGTAGTTCTTCACCAGGGCGTGGTTGAGGCCGGGGCTCGGGATGGTGCCGCTCGCGAAGCCGACGACGACGATCCGGCCCTCGAAGGCGACCACCTTGGTGGACTGGGTGTACGCCTCCCCGCCGACCGGGTCGTAGATCACGTCGGCGCCGCGACCGCCGGTGGCCTCCTTGACCGCGGCGACGACGTCCTCGGCGCGCCGGTCGACCACCACGTCACAGCCCAGTTCCCGGGCGACGGCGGCCTTCTCGGCGCCGCCCACGACACCGATGACGGTGGCGCCGGCGGCTTTGCCGAGCTGCACGGCCGCGCTGCCGACCCCTCCGGCGGCGGCGTGGACGAGCAGGGTCTCGCCGGCCTGGAGCGCGGCCCGGCGGTGCAGGCCGAACCAGCCGGTCTGGTAGCCGATGTGCAGGGCGGCCGCCTCCGCGTCGTCCAGGGCGTCGGGCGCGGGCAGCAGGGCGGCGGCCTCCGCGACGGCGTACTCGGCGAAACCGCCGTACGGCAGGGCCGGGTTGGCGATCACGCGGCGGCCGTCCTCGGTCTCGCCGCAGATCTCCACACCCGGCGTGAACGGCAGCGGCGGACGGATCTGGTACTGGCCCCGGCACAGCAGGGCGTCGGGGAAGTTGATGTTCGCGGCGCGCACCCTGAGCAGGACCTGGCCGTCGCCGGGCGTGGGACGCTCGACGTCCTCGAGGCGCATCACCTCGCTCGGCTCACCGTTCTCGTGCACCTGCCATGCCTGCATGCGGAGCCTCCACAAGACTGCGTCGTCCGATCGGTCACCCGCATACTAAGCGGTCGCTTGCCATCAGGGAACAGTCTCGTGCGTCACCCCCGCTTCGGCCTCGCCCGTACGTGCATCCGCTCGCCCTGCGGGCCGAAGAGGCTGAGGAACTCCACCGGCCCCTCCCCCGTCGAGCCGAACCAGTGCGGCACGCGGGTGTCGAACTCGGCGGCCTCCCCCGGCGTGAGCACGACGTCGTGCTCACCCAGCACCAGGCGCAGCTTCCCGGAGAGCACGAACAGCCACTCGTAGCCCTCGTGCGTGCGCGGATCGGGCCGTTCGGCGCGCTGCGGCTCGATCATCTTGTAGGCCTGGAGCCCGCCCGGCTGCCGGCTCAGCGGGTACAGGGTGCGGCCACCACGGGTGATCGGTTTCGCCCGCACCCGGGGGTCGCCGACCGGGGGCGCGCCGACCAGTTCGTCCAGCGGGACCTGGTGCGCCTGCGCGATCGGCAGCAGCAGCTCCAGGCTGGGTCTGCGCAGGCCGGACTCCAGCCGGGACAGCGTGGAGACGGAGATGCCGGTCGCCTCGGAGAGAGCCGCCAGCGTCACCTCCCGCTCCTTGCGGATCCGTCGCAGTCTCGGGCCGACGCCCGCGAGTACCTCGTCCGTCGTCATGCCCCCATTGTGTCTTGCCGAACCGGCAAAGACGTTTGTCGTTTCCGGACCCTCCGGGTCACTGTCGGGGGCGGAGGTGGTCACCATGACCGAGACGTACGAAGTGGTCGTCGTCGGGGGCGGCGCTCCCGGACTGTCCGCCGCGCTGGTGCTGGGCCGGGCCCGGCGCCGCACGCTCGTCGTCGACGCGGGCGAGCCGCGCAACGCACCCGCCGCACACATGCAGGGCTTCCTGTCCCGGGACGGGATGCCGCCCGCCGAGTTCCTGGCCGTAGGCCGTGAGGAGATCGCCCGGTACGGCGTGGAGCTGGTCCGTGACCGGGCGGTGGACGCGACGCGTGAGGACGGCGGCTTCGCCGTACGGATGGCCGGTGGCCGCAGCGTGCGCGCCCGGCACCTGGTGATGGCCACGGGGCTGAAGGACGAGCTGCCGGACGTTCCCGGCGTCGCCGAGCGCTGGGGGCGGGACGTGCTGCACTGCCCGTACTGCCACGGCTGGGAGGTGCGCGACCAGGCGTTCGGCGTGCTGGCCACGAGTGCGCTCAGCGGGCACCAGGCGCTGATGGTCACCCAGTGGTCCAAGGACGTGACGTTCTTCCTGCACCGGGTGGCCGAGGAGGAACTGTCCGGCGACGACCTGCGCCGGCTGGCGGCGGCCGGGGTGGCGGTGGTGCCGGGTGAGGTCGCGGGCCTGGTGATCGAGGACGACCGGCTGACCGGTGTACGACTCGACGACGGCTCGGTGCACGCGCGCGAGGTGGTCTTCGCCGCCCCCCGCGCGGTGCCGCGCACCGATCTCCTCCGGCGGCTCGGCGCCGAGCTGCGCGAGACGCCGTTCGGCTCCTACCCGGTGATCGACGAACGCGGCCTGACGACCGTCCCCGGCCTGTGGGCGGCCGGCAACGCCTCCGGCTTCGCCGAACAGGTCATCAACGCGGCCAGCCGCGGCTACCGCGCGGGCGCGGCGATCAACGGCGAACTGCTCTTCACCGACCTGGACGCGGCGGTACGACGCTGAGGGGGGCGCCGGTGGGGTGTGGCGGTACGACGCTGAGCGGGGCGCCGGCCCGGCCTGGTGGTACGACACTGAGCCTGGCGCCCGGCGCCGAGCGCAGCCGCTGAAGCCGACGCCCGCCGTGCAGGTGTAGCCCGGCCTCCCCCGGTGCACCATGACTGCATGCTGTTGCACCGGCTCGCCCGTGTGTCCCAGGAGGTCGCCGCCACCTCCGCGCGGTCCCGCAAGACGGCCCTGCTGGCCGGGCTGTTCCGGGACGCGGAGGCGGAGGACGTCCCGATCGTCATTCCCTACCTCGCCGGGCGGTTGCCGCAGGGTCGGCTCGGGATCGGCTGGAAAGTGCTGGGCCGGGCCGTCGAACCGGCCGTCGAGCCCCGTCTGACCGTCCGCGAGGTGGACGCCCGGCTCACCGAGCTGGGCACCGTGTCGGGGCCCGGGTCGCAGGCCGAGCGGGCCCGGCTGGTCGGGGAGCTGATGGGCGCGGCCACCGAGGCCGAGCAGCGGTTCCTCGTCGGGCTGCTGACCGGTGAGGTCCGCCAGGGTGCCCTCGACGCGCTCGCCGTGGAGGGGCTGGCGGAGGCCACCGGCGCCCCGCCGGCGGACGTGCGGCGGGCCGTCATGCTGGCCGGTTCGCTGCAGACCGTCGCCGAGGCGCTGCTGGCCGAAGGCCCGGTCGCACTGGAGCGGTTCCGGCTGACCGTCGGCCGCCCGGTGCTGCCGATGCTCGCGCACACCGCGTCCTCGGTCGCCGAGGCGGTCGGCAAGCTGGGCGCCTGCGCGGTCGAGGAGAAACTGGACGGCATCCGGGTGCAGGTGCACCGCGACGGCGACGACGTACGGCTGTACACGCGCACCCTCGACGACATCACCGACCGGCTGCCGGAGCTGTCGCGGGCGGCCCGGGAGCTGCGCGGCGAACGGTTCGTGCTCGACGGGGAGGTCATCGCCTTCGACGCGGACGGCCGTCCGCGCTCCTTCCAGGAGATCGCCGGGCGCGTCGGCTCCCGGGTGGACGTGGCGACGGCCGCCCGCGAGGTCCCCGTCTCCCCCGTCTTCTTCGACGTACTGGCGGTCGACGGCCGCGACCTGCTCGACCTGCCGTTCACCGAACGGCACGCGGAGCTGGCCCGGCTGGTGCCGGAGCCGATGCGGGTGCGGCGCACCGTGACGCAGGGGCCGGACGACGTGCCGGAGGCGGAACGCTTCCTCTCCGAGACCCTGGAACGCGGCCACGAGGGCGTCGTCGTCAAGGCCCTCGACGCTCCCTACAGCGCGGGCCGGCGCGGCGCCGCCTGGCTGAAGGTCAAGCCCGTGCACACCCTGGACCTGGTCGTCCTGGCCGCCGAGTGGGGCCACGGCCGCCGCACCGGCAAGCTGTCCAACCTGCACCTGGGCGCCCGCACCACCGACGGCGGCTACGCCATGCTCGGCAAGACCTTCAAGGGCATGACCGACGCGATGCTCGCCTGGCAGACCGAGCGGCTTCAGGAGCTGGCCGTCGAGCACAAGGGCTGGGGCGTGACCGTGCGCCCCGAACTCGTCGTCGAGATCGCCTACGACGGCCTGCAGCGCTCCACCCGCTACCCGGCCGGCGTCACGCTGCGCTTCGCCCGCGTCCTGCGCTACCGCGAGGACAAGCGCCCCGAGGACGCCGACACCGTCGACATCCTGCTCGCCGCCCACCCGGAGGTGCGCCCGTGACGGCGAAGCACAGCGCCGGACTGCTGCTGTTCCGCCGCACGCCGGACGGCCTCGAAGTGCTCCTCGGTCACATGGGCGGCCCGTACTTCGCGAAGAAGGACGCCGGCGCGTGGACCGTCGTCAAGGGCGAGTACGACCCCGACGAGCCCGCCTGGGACGCCGCGCGCCGCGAGTTCCGGGAGGAGCTGGGCATCGCTCCACCGGACGGGGAGGCCGTACCGCTCGGCGAGGTGCGGCAGACCGGCGGCAAGGTGGTCACGGTGTGGGCGGTCGAGGCGGACCTCGATCCGGCCGGCATCACCCCCGGCACGTTCGTCATGGAGTGGCCGCCACGCTCCGGGAGGATGCGGGAGTTCCCGGAGCTGGACCGGGTGGCGTGGTTCACCCTGGGCACGGCGCGTGAGGTGATCGTCCGCGCCCAGGCGGCGTTTCTCGACCGCTTGGCGGAGCACTCGACCTGAGCAGATGCGTACACGTTGCGGTCGCCCCGGCCGCGCGCGAAGGTCTAAGCACACCCGCTCCGAGGGAGGTCGGTCATGCCCATCGCAACGGTGAATCCTGCGAACGGTGAGACGCTCAAGACGTACGAGGCGATGGACGAGGAGGAGATCGAGCGCCGGCTCCAGCTCGCCGAGGCCACCTTCCGCACCTATCGCACCACCGGCTTCGCCGATCGCGCCCGTCTGCTGACCAAGGCCGCGGACCTGCTGGACGCCGACCAGCAGGAGGCCGGCCGCATGCTGACCACGGAGATGGGCAAGCCGATCAAGCAGGCGCGCGCGGAGGTCGCCAAGTGCGCCAAGGCGATGCGCTGGTACGCCGAGAACGCGGAGGCCCTCCTCGCCGACGAGGAGCCCGCCGACACGGACGTGAAGGACTCCGGGGCGGCACGGGTGCGGGTGCGCTACCGGCCGCTCGGCCCGGTGCTGGCGGTGATGCCGTGGAACTTCCCGCTGTGGCAGGTGGTGCGGTTCGCGGCGCCCGCGCTGATGGCGGGCAACGTCGGGCTGCTCAAGCACGCCTCGAACGTCCCGCAGACGGCCCTGTACCTGGAGGACCTGTTCCACCGGGCGGGCTTCCCGGAGGGCTGCTTCCAGACGCTGCTGATCGGTTCGGCGCAGGTCGACGACGTCCTGCGGGACGAGCGGGTCAGGGCGGCGACGCTCACCGGCAGCGAGCCGGCGGGGCGGGCGGTGGCCTCCACCGCCGGGGAGATGATCAAGAAGACGGTGCTGGAGCTGGGCGGCAGCGACCCGTACGTCGTGATGCCGTCCGCCGATCTGGACCGGGCGGCCGAGGTCGCCGTCACCGCGCGCGTGCAGAACAACGGCCAGTCCTGCATCGCCGCGAAGCGGTTCATCGTGCACACGGACGTCTACGACGCCTTCGCGGAGAAATTCGTGGGCGCGATGCAGGCACTGAAGGTCGGCGACCCGATGGACGAGGACACCGACGTCGGGCCGCTGGCCAGCGAGCAGGGCCGTGACGACCTGGAGGAGCTGGTCGACGACGCCACCCGCAGCGGGGCGAGCGCGCTGTGCGGCGGTCATCGGCTGCGCCGGCCCGAGCTGCCCGGCTGGTACTACCCGCCGACCGTGCTCGCCGGGGTGACGCGGGAGATGCGCATCCACCGTGAGGAGGCGTTCGGACCGGTCGCCACGCTGTACCGGGCGGGCGACCTGGACGAGGCGGTGCTGATCGCCAACGACTCGCCGTTCGGCCTGAGTTCGAACGTGTGGACGCGCGACGAGTCCGAGGTCGACCGGTTCGTCCGGGACCTGGAGGCGGGCAGTGTGTTCGTCAACGGCATGACGGCCTCGCACCCGGCGTTCCCGTTCGGCGGGATCAAACGATCGGGGTACGGGCGTGAGCTGTCCGGGCACGGAATCCGCGAGTTCTGCAACATCACCACCGTGTGGCAGGGTGCGTGAGGCTACGATCCCATTTGTGAACCGCGAAGTGACTCTGCCTCTGATCGTCGACGACCGCGGGAACCTCCAGGTGACCGCGGCCGACGTGAGCAAACTGCTCCGCACGGTCGGCACGCGGTGGGTGCGGCTCGTGGAGGCCGGGGAGAGCGGACTCGACGAGGACACGGTGGCCGCACTGACCATCGAGCTCGCCAAGCTCGCCGATCGCATCGACGTGGCCTGCATCGCGCACAGCAGCGGCGCGCCGTAAGGCTTCCTCGGACGGGCTGCCCGAGCGTCGTGACGGTTGCCCGGGCACCGTACGGAACATCGCCGCGTACGCCTCCGCGGACCCGGATCGGCCGCCGCGCGTTCGGCCGGGCAGCCGAAGACGCGGCGGCCGGCGGGGCCGTGACGTCCTTCCCCGCGGGCTGTTGCCGGAGCCGCTCAGCCGCACGCGTAGCTGACGGGCGGGATCCAGCGCTTGCCGTCGCCGGGTGTGCCCTGGGTGGGGTGGTAGGCGAGCGGGGCCAGCAGTGTTCCGGCCTGGGTCTCGTTGCGGGTGCCGCGCCACAGGTCGACGATCTGCCAGGGCTGCCCGTTGAGGACCGTGACGGTACGGGGCTGACCGCCGCAGGACGTGCCGTTGATGACACGCCGCCCGTAGACGGGGGCGCCCCAGCCGACGTTGCCGGGCGCGGTCCATCCGGAGTACAGCGAGGGCGCGGTGGCGTAACTGGTCGGGGTGCCGGCGCAGTAGCCGCAGCCCTGGTCGGAGTAGGTGAGCACGTAGGTGCGGTGTTCGGCGTTCCAGAAGCCGCCGGGGCCCTCGATGTGGGTGAGGCCGGCGACGCCCTGGACGCCGACGCCAGTGCCGCCGTCGCCCCTGGTGTTGAGTTCCTCGATGTTGAGGGCGGTCTCCCTCGGCATGGTGCACACGATCGCCGGGCGGGTGCCGGACCGTTCGATGATGCCGAAGTCGCCGTTGCCGGCGCAGACGTCGAGCGTCGGCTTGGTGTAGGTGCCGTTCGCGGCGCTCGGCCCGCACGGGCCGGCCGGGCCGGCGCAGGTCATGACGTTGTAGGCGTTGACCTTGAATTCGGTGTGGTGCCGGGGTGCGTTGAACCACAGCAGGAAAGCGCCGTCGTTCAGGCCCCAGCCGGTGCGCCGGATCATGCGCGGGTTGAAGCAGCCCTGTCCGGTCCCACCGCACGTGGCCTGCCAGCTGCGCTTCGCGTACGGGTCCTCGGAGTCGGGGGCGAACAGCGGCCTGGGCGCGCTCCACGGGCCCTGCGGGCGCCTCGCCGTAGAGACGCCGAAGCCGCACCAGGGCGTGTTGTTCACGTACCACTCGAAGCCGCAGGCGTACATCGAGCCGTACATGTAGTAGGTGTCGCCGAAGCGTTTGACGGTGGCGTCGTGCAGGTCCAGCCCCTCGATCACGAAGGGGCGAGGGGTGGCTGCACCGGCGAGCGCCGGGGAACCGGCGCCGAGGAGCGCGGCGGCGGCGAGGATGACCGTGGCCAGGATGGCGCGGACACGAGCGGGCACGCCTGACCTCCTTTCGGGAGGCCGACCCTACCGGCGCTGATCGCTGACTGATCGTCATGAACCGGCAACTGCACCCGTTCCAGCGATGCGTCAGGACTCCGGGGAACCCCGAAGCCCCCCGGCCGTGCCGAGGGGCTGTGGAGGAGGTGTCCGCTGACGGGTGGTCAGCGGATCGGCATCCCGGCGAGGGTGCGGGCGATGACCAGGCGCTGGATCTCGCTCGTGCCCTCGAAGATCGTGTAGATCGCGCTGTCGCGGTGCATGCGCTCCACCGGGTACTCCCGGGTGTAGCCGTTGCCACCGAGGATCTGGATGGCCTGGGCGGTGACCTTCTTGGCGGTCTCGCTGGCGAACAGCTTGGACATGGACCCCTCGGCCGCGGTGAACGGCTTGCCGTTGACCGCCATCCAGGAGGCGCGCCACACCAGCAGCCGGGCGGCGTCGATCTGGGTGCGCATGTCGGCGAGCTGGAAGGCGACGCCCTGGTTGTCGATGATCGGGCGGCCGAACTGCTCGCGGGTCTTCGCGTAGTCGAGGGCGACCTCGTACGCGGCACGGGCGGTGCCGACGGCCATGGCGCCGACGGCCGGGCGGGACGCCTCGAAGGTGGCCATCGCCGCGTTCTTGACGCGCTCACCGCCGCCCTGCTTGGCCTTCTCGCGGGCCCGGGCCAGGCGCTCGTCCAGCTTCTCCTTGCCGCCGAGCAGGCAGGAACCGGGCACGCGCACGTTGTCGAGGATGACCTCGGCGGTGTGCGAGGCGCGGATGCCGTGCTTCTTGAACTTCTGGCCCTGGGCGAGGCCCGGGGTGCCGGGCGGGATGATGAAGGACGCGTGGCCCTTGGAGCCCAGCTCCGGGTCGACGACGGCGACGACGACGTGGACGTTGGCGATGCCGCCGTTGGTCGCCCAGGTCTTCGTGCCGTTGATCACCCACTCGTCCTTGGCCTCGTCGTAGACGGCCCGGGTGCGCATGGAGGCGACGTCGGAGCCGGCGTCGGGCTCGGAGGAGCAGAACGCGGCGACCTTGACGTCGTTGGCATCGCCGTACATCTGCGGGATCCAGGTGCCGATCTGCTCCTCGGTGCCGTTGGCGAGGACGCCCACGGCGGCGAGGCCGGTGCCGACGATCGACAGCGCGATGCCCGCGTCCCCCCAGAACAGCTCCTCCATGGCCATGGGGATGCCGAGGCCGGTGGGGTCGAAGTACTGCTGCGCGTAGAAGTCGAGGGAGTAGATGCCGACCTTCGCGGCCTCCTGGATGACCGGCCAGGGAGTCTCCTCACGCTCGTCCCATTCGGCGGCCGCGGGGCGGATCACATCGGCTGCGAAGCCATGGAGCCATTCCCGGACCTCCTTCTGTTCGTCGTTGAGCTCCATGGTGAACTCGGCCATGTCCCCTCCAGCGGCGACGCACGTGCGTGTTACTTGCGGTAACGCGAGTCTGTTACCGGCGGGTAGGAAAAGTCAACTCCCGATGGCCCGTCGGCAGCCCGTTCGAGGCGAAGGGCGGAGGGTGTTAGTTTGCGCAGGCGTCACCGATTCAGGCATGGGTGGGGAGAGGACATGGACACCACGCAGCGGACCGAGCAGCAGCGGTCCGCCGACCGCCGGCGGCGGGAGCTGCTCGAGGCAGCCGACCGGGTGGTGCTGCGCGACGGCCCCCAGGCCTCGATGAACGCCATCGCCGCCGAGGCCGGGATCACCAAGCCCATCCTCTACCGGCACTTCGGCGACAAGGGCGGGCTGTACGCGGCGCTCGCCAAGCGGCACACGGACGCGCTCCTCGACTCGCTGCGGGCGGCGCTGGACGCCCCGGCCGAGCGCCGGGAGCGCGTGGAGTCCACGCTCGACACCTATCTGGCGGCGATCGAGGCGCGCCCGCAGGTGTACCGGTTCCTGATGCATCCCGCGGAGGGCGGCGGCGCCCCGGGCGACCAGGGTTTCGACGTCGGCAAGCACTCGGCGCCGCTGCTGCGGCGGATGGGCGAGGAGCTGGCCCAGGTCATCGAGGAGCGCGTCGACCTCGGCCCGGACAGCCGCCAGCTCGCCCGGGTCTGGGGCCACGGCATCGTCGGCATGATGCACGCGGCCGGCGACTGGTGGCTCGGCGAACGCCCCTGTGACCGGCGGCAGTTGGTCCGCTCCCTGGCCGACCTGCTGTGGGGCCGCCTGGCAGCGGCGGGCGACAAGGTGGGCGGCCCGGGCTTCTGACGGCACCGCAGGAGACGGCGCTCAGCGGCGCCAGGACGCACGGGCCACCTGGCGCATGAGCCTGCGCCTGCGCCACCCTGTGAGGTGGTCGGCGTACAGCGTCCCCTCCAGGTGGTCCGTCTCATGCTGCAGACACCGGGCGAAGAACCCCGTCCCGTGCACGGTGACCGGCTCCCCGGTAACCGTGCACCCCTCGACCACCGCATGGTCGTAGCGCTCGGTGCCCGCTTCCAGGCCCGGCAGGGACAGACACCCCTCCGGCCCCCGCAGCGACACCCCGTCGGCCTCGACCAGCCGTGGATTCACCATATGTCCCAGATGCCGGACATCGTCGTCGTCCGGGCAGTCGTAGACGAAGACCCTCAGGTCCACCCCGACCTGGTTCGCGGCCAGCCCCACCCCCCGCGCCGCGTACATCGTGGCGAACAAGTCCTCCACCAGGGCGGCCAGTTCCGGACCGAAGTCGGTAACCTCCCGGCACGGCCGGCGCAGAACCGGGTCGCCGAGCAGGGTGAGGGGCCGGACGTGCCCGCGGGCACCCGGGATCGAGCCGTGTCGCATGGCGGAAAGGGTACGGTCACCGGTAGCCCCCGCCCGCCGCGCAGGTGTGGGCCGTGGTTCGGGAGTGCGAATGGATCTCGATAGGCTGATGCCCACACCACGTGGCCGTCAGGCTTCAAAGGCTTCGAGGCGCGGCGCGTACGCAAGGAGGATCGAGAACTGATGGCAGGCAACTCGGACCCGCTCACGCCGCGGGCCAAGCTGGCCGTGACCGCGGGCAAGGCGGTCGCGGCGGCATCGCGCGCAGCGGGGCGCGGCAGCGGTTCGGTGATCGGCGGCCGGGTCGCCCTCAGGCTCGACCCCGACCTGCTCGCCAAGCTCGCCCAGAACCTGGACGTGATCCTTGTCTCGGCGACCAACGGCAAGACCACGACGACCCGGCTCATCGCCGAAGCGCTGCGCGCGGCCGGTCCGGTCGTCTCCAACGCGCTCGGCGCGAACATGCCGGCCGGCATCACCTCCGCCCTCGCGGGCGGTTCGGACGCCCGGTACGGCGTGATCGAGGTCGACGAGAAGTACCTCGCGGGCGTCGCCCGGGACACCGAGCCCAAGTGCATCGCGCTGCTCAACCTCTCCCGCGACCAGCTGGACCGCGCGGCCGAGACCCGGATGCTCGCCGAGAACTGGCGTGAGGGTCTGGCCGGCACGAAGGCCGTCGTCGTCGCGAACTGCGACGACCCGCTGGTGGTGTGGGCCGCGTCCTCCTCCCCCAATGTGATCTGGGTGGCGGCGGGGCAGATGTGGAAGGACGACGCCTGGTCCTGCCCGTCCTGCGGCGGTGTGATGCAGCGCCCCGGTGACGACTGGTTCTGCGGCGAGTGCGGCTTCCGCCGCCCCGCGCCCAGCTGGGCCCTGCACGGCGAGCACGTGCTCGACCCGCACGGCTCCGCCTGGCCGATCCATCTGCAGCTGCCGGGCCGCGCCAACAAGGCCAACGCCGCCAGCTCCGCGGCCGTCGCCGCCGTCTTCGGGGTGCCGCCGCAGGTCGCGCTGGAGCGCATGTACCAGGTGCAGGCGGTCGCCGGACGCTACGACGTGGTCCAGTTCGAGGGCCGTGACCTGCGACTGCTGCTGGCGAAGAACCCGGCCGGCTGGCTGGAGACGTTCTCGCTGATCGACCCGCCGCCGACCCCGGTGATCCTTTCGGTGAACGCGCGCGGCGCCGACGGCACCGACACCTCCTGGCTGTGGGACGTCGACTACACGCGGCTGACCGGGCACCCGATCGTCGTGATCGGCGACCGGCGCCTGGACCTCGCGGTGCGCCTTGAGGTCGCGAACCAGCAGTTCCAGGTGTGCGACACCCTCGACCAGGCCGTGCAGCTGTGCCCGCCGGGCCGTATCGAGGTCATCGCCAACTACACCGCCTTCCAGGACCTGCGCCGCCGCGTCGGCAACTGACACTTCAGGGGACTTTTGTGAGCGACAACAGCCTGCGGGTCGTGTGGGTCTACCCCGACCTGCTCTCCACCTACGGCGACCAGGGCAACGTCCTCGTCGTCGAGCGCCGGGCGCGCCAGCGCGGCCTGGACGTGGCCCGGCTCGACGTGCGCAGCGACCAGCCGATCCCGACCTCCGGCGACATCTACCTGGTCGGCGGCGGCGAGGACCGCCCGCAGCGGCTCGCCGCCGAGCGGCTGCGCCGCGACGGCGGGCTGACCCGGGCGGTGGACAACGGCGCGATCGTGTTCTCCGTCTGCGCCGGCTACCAGATCCTCGGCCACGAGTTCATCAACGACCTCGGCCAGCGCGAGCCCGGCCTCGGCCTGCTCGACGTGGTCTCGGTGCGCGGCGAGGGCGCGCGGTGCGTCGGCGACGTGCTCGGGGACATCGACCCGCAGCTCGGCCTGCCGCCGCTGACCGGCTTCGAGAACCACCAGGGCGTCACCCACCTCGGCCCCACCGCCCGCGCCTTCGCGCAGGTGCGCTTCGGCAACGGCAACGGCACGGGCGACGGCACGGAGGGCGCGTACAACGGCACCGTCTTCGGTACGTACATGCACGGCCCGGTGCTGGCCCGCAACCCGCTGATCGCCGACCTGCTGCTGAAGCTGGCGCTCGACGTCAACGCGCTGCCGCCGGTCGACGACCGCTGGTACGAGGCGCTGCGCGGCGAGCGCATCGCGGCGGCGCAGCAGCCCGCTTAGGTCTTGCCGCCACCCCGGTTTCGGCCGGGGTTCACCAGCCCGTCTGACGCCACGTCCGCACAGGTGAGCGGGGCGTTCCAGCAGGCGGACGCGTAGTGCTCCCCCGCCCCCCTGAGCCGCTAGGGTGGCGGGGATCGAGCCGGACAGCGCGGTCCGGTCCCAGCCCTGGTGGAGAAGGTTGTTTCGGGCTATGCGCATTGGTGTCCTCACGTCCGGCGGCGACTGCCCCGGCCTGAACGCCGTCATCCGGTCGGTCGTGCACCGCGCCGTCGCCGACCACGGCGACGAGGTCATCGGCTTCCGGGACGGCTGGAAGGGCCTCCTGGAGTGCGACTACCTCAAGCTTGATCTCGACGCGGTGGGTGGCATCCTCGCCCGCGGCGGCACCATCCTCGGCTCCTCCCGGGTCCAGCCCTCGCATCTGCGGGACGGTGTGGAGCGGGCGAAGGGGCATGTGGCGGAGCTCGGCCTCGACGCGATCATCCCGATCGGCGGCGAGGGCACGCTCAAGGCGGCGCGGCTGATGTCCGACAGCGGACTGCCGATCGTCGGCGTGCCGAAGACCATCGACAACGACATCGCTGTCACGGACGTCACGTTCGGCTTCGACACGGCGGTCGGGGTGGCGACGGAGGCCCTGGACCGGCTGAAGACCACCGCCGAGTCCCACCAGCGCGTGCTGGTCGTGGAGGTCATGGGCCGCCACACCGGGTGGATCGCCCTGCACTCCGGCATGGCGGCCGGCGCGCACGCGATCGTCGTCCCGGAGCGGCCCTTCGACATCGAGGAGCTGACGGCGCGGGTCGGCGAGCGGTTCGAGGCGGGCAAGCGGTTCGCGATCGTCGTCGCGGCGGAGGGGGCGAAGCCCAAGGCCGGCTCGATGGACTTCGACGAGGGCGCCAAGGACATCTACGGGCACGAGCGGTTCGCCGGCATCGCCCGTCAGCTGTCGGTCGAGCTGGAGCGACGGCTCGGCAAGGAAGCGCGGCCGGTGATCCTCGGGCATGTGCAGCGGGGCGGGACGCCGACGGCGTACGACCGGGTGCTGGCGACGCGGTTCGGGTGGCACGCGGTGGAGGCCGTGCACGCGGGCCGCTTCGGGCAGATGACGGCGTTGCGGGGCACCGACATCGTGATGGTGCCGTTGGCGGAGGCCGTCGAGACGCTGAAGACGGTGCCGGCGGAGCGGTACGTGGAAGCGGAGTGCGTTCTGTAGGGATGGGCATCCCTGACCCCGGTCACAGAGGTGGCCGGGGTTCGCCGTACCCTGAGTGCCGACAGAAAACGCACAACCCCCCACGAATCAGGAGCCGGCGGATGGAGCACAGCGGGCACGGCATGGTCATGGATCTGCCGCCGTTCACGCTGGGACGTGGTCTTCAGTGGTCGGCGGACCCCTTCTTCCTCGTGGCCTGCCTGCTCGGCCTGGCGCTGTACGGCTGCGGGGTCCTGCGGCTGACGCGGCGCGGCGACGACTGGCCGGTGACCCGCACCGTGTCGTACGTGGTCGGTGTGCTGACCGTCGCCCTGATGATGTGCACCAAGCTGAACGACTACGGCATGGTCATGTTCTCCGTGCACATGGTGCAGCACATGGTGATCAGCATGCTGTCGCCGATCCTCATCCTGCTCGGTGCCCCGATCACCCTGGCCCTGCGCGCGCTGCCGACGGCCGGCCGGGGCCGCAAGGGGCCCCGTGAGCTGCTGCTGATGCTGCTGCACAGCCGGTACATGCGGATCATCACGCACCCGGCGTTCACGATCCCGCTGTTCATCGCCAGCCTGTACGCGCTGTACTTCTCGCCCCTGTTCGACTTCCTGATGGGCTCCAGGACGGGGCACGTCGCGATGATGGTGCACTTCCTGATGGTCGGCGTGGTCTTCTTCTGGCCGATCATCGGCGTGGACCCGGGCCCGCACCGGCCGGGGCACCTGATGCGGATGCTGGAGCTCTTCGCGGGCATGCCCTTCCACGCGTTCTTCGGCATCGCGCTGATGATGGCGTCGGAGCCGATGGTGGAGACCTTCAAGAACCCGCCGGCCTCGCTGGGCATCGACGCGCTGTCGGACCAGAACGCGGCCGGCGGCATCGCCTGGGCGTTCAGCGAGATCCCGTCGGTGCTGGTGCTGATCGCGCTGCTCTTCCAGTGGTACGGCTCCGAGCAGCGGCAGGCCCGCCGCACGGACCGCGCCGCCGACCGGGACGGCGACAAGGAGCTGGAGGCGTACAACGCCTACCTGGCGTCGCTGAACGGGCGCACCGACTGACGTGAGCCGAACCGCCGGCACCGACTGATCGGTGCAGCGCCGGGCACCGTCGCGCCGATCGGGGGCACCATGGAGGGGAGCCGACCATGAGGAGGGTGTCGCGATGCCCGGTTCCGTTCCCGGTTCCACGCCCGGTTCCACCAAGGCCATGGGGGCCGTCACCCTGGGCGGGCTGGTCGTCGTGACGGCGTACACGGTGGCCCTCGGAAGCAACGGCTGGCTGTGGTTCGGCTGGGTCGTGCTGGGCCTGATCACCCTCGGGATGGCCGCCACCCGCACCACCTGATCTCCCCCGGCCGCTGAACCCCCGGCGGTCGCCCGCACCCTGGATACAGTGCGGACATGAACAGCAGGCCCACCCCGTTCGACGACCTCGACCGGAAGATCGTCACCGCGCTCATGGACAACGCCCGCACGAGCTTCGCCGAGATCGGCGCGGCCGTCGGGCTGTCGGCGACGGCGGTGAAACGGCGCGTGGACCGGCTGCGCGAGACCGGGGTGATCACCGGGTTCACGGCGACGGTGAAGCCGTCGGCGCTGGGCTGGCGCACGGAGGCCTACGTCGAGGTGTACTGCGAGGGCGCGGCCCCGCCGCGGCGGCTGGCGGAAGTGGTGCGCAACCACCCGGAGATCACGGCGGCCATGACGGTGACCGGTGGGGCGGACGCCCTGCTGCATGTGCGGGCACGGGACGTGGAGCACTTCGAGGAGGTGCTGGAGCGCATCCGTACCGAACCGTTCATCCGCAAGACGATCAGCGTGATGGTGCTGTCCCATCTCATCCCGGAGTCTCCCGAAGCGGGTGCCAACCAGGTCGCGCCGGACGGCGCAGCAGACGTGCGTTGAGCGGCCTCACAACGCAGTGATCCTGCGCGAACACGCAGCCGTTGTTGCTTGTCGTCCGTCCGCGTCAGTTTCTACCTTGGTGTCAACCCTCAGTCGACACCCCAGGAAGCGGAGGGACCCCTCTGTGACCGACACCCGTGTGCCGCGCCGGCGGCGCTTCCTCGTCTGCGAACCCAGACACTTCGCCGTGCAGTACGCGATCAACCCCTGGATGCATCCCGACACACCCGTCGACGTCGACCTCGCCCAGCGGCAGTGGCAGGACCTGATCGGCGCCTACGTGGCCCACGGGCACACCGTCGAGGCGGTCGCCCCCGTCCCGGGCCTGCCCGACATGGTCTTCGCCGCGAACTCCGCGGTCGTCGTCGGCGGCCGCGTCTTCGGCTCGCTCTTCCACGCGGCCGAGCGCCGCCCGGAGTCCACCCACTACGACATGTGGTTCAAGACGGCCGGCTACGACGTCCACCGGCCCGAGAACGTCTGCGAGGGCGAGGGCGACCTCGTCTGGACCGGCCGCTACGTGCTGGCCGGCACCGGGTTCCGCACGACCCGGGAGGCGCACCGCGAGGTGCAGGAGTTCTTCGGGCACCCGGTGATCAGCCTGACGCTGGTGGACCCGCGCTTCTACCACCTGGACACGGCGCTGTTCGTGCTGGACGACGGCCCCGAGGAGAACATCGCGTACTACCCGCAGGCGTTCTCGCCGGGCAGCCGTGAGGTGCTGCAGCGGCTGTACCCGAACGCGGTGCTCGCCACCGAGCAGGACGCCCTCGCCTTCGGCCTGAATTCCGTGTCCGACGGCCGCCACGTCTTCATCGCCCCGCAGGCCGAGACGCTCGCCGCCCGGCTGGACGAGCACGGCTATGTCCCCGTTCCCGTCGACCTGTCGGAGTTCCGCAAGGCAGGCGGCGGCATCAAGTGCTGCACCCAGGAGATCCGCTCATGAGCGCACCCGCCCGCGTCCATACCTCCGCCGAGCTGATCGGCGCGGAGGAGCCCGTCCTCGCGCACAACTACCACCCGCTGCCCGTGGTCGTCGCCCGCGCCGAGGGCGCCTGGGTGGAGGACGTCGAGGGCCGCCGCTATCTGGACATGCTGGCCGGTTACTCGGCGCTCAACTTCGGCCACCGCCACCCGGCGCTGATCGAGGCGGCGCACCGGCAGCTGGACCGGCTGACGCTCACCTCGCGGGCCTTCCACAACGATCAGCTGGCGGAGTTCGCCGAGCGGCTCACCGCGCTGACCGGCCTGGACATGGTCCTGCCGATGAACACCGGCGCCGAGGCCGTGGAGAGCGGCATCAAGGTGGCCCGCAAGTGGGCGTACGACGTGAAGGGCGTCCCGGCCGACTCCGCGACGATCGTGGTCGCGGCGGAGAACTTCCACGGCCGTACGACGACGATCGTCGGGTTCTCCACGGACGAGACCGCCCGCACCGGCTTCGGCCCCTTCGCGCCGGGCTTCAAGGTCGTGCCGTACAACGATCTCGCCGCGATCGAGGCGGCCGTGGACGAGACGACGGCGGCGGTGCTGATCGAGCCGATCCAGGGCGAGGCCGGGGTGATCATCCCGGACGACGGCTACCTGGCCGGTGTGCGGGAGCTGACCCGGCGGACGAACACCCTGTTCGTGGCGGACGAGATCCAGTCGGGCCTGGGCCGCACCGGCCGCACGCTGGCCGTGGAGCACGAGAACGTCATGCCCGACGTCCTGCTGCTGGGCAAGGCGCTCGGCGGCGGGATCGTCCCGGTGTCGGCGGTGGTGGCGACCCGCGAGGTGCTCCGGGTGCTGCACCCGGGGGAGCACGGCTCGACCTTCGGCGGCAACCCGCTGGCGGCGGCGGTCGGCACGGCCGTGGTCGGCCTGCTGGAGTCGGGCGAGTTCCAGCGCCGGGCCGCCGAGCTGGGCGAGGTGCTGCGCGCGGGGCTGTCCGCGCTGGTCGGGCGCGGTGTCGTCGGCTTCCGCGCACGCGGGCTGTGGGCCGGGGTCGACGTGGACCCGGCGATCGGCACCGGGCGCGAGATCAGCGAGCGGCTGATGCGGGAGGGGTTCCTGGTCAAGGACACCCACGGCTCCACGATCCGGCTGGCGCCGCCGCTGACGATCACCCGCGAGGAGCTCGAGTCGGCGCTGGGCGCGCTGGAGAAGGTCGTCGCGCAGTGACGTGAGCCGACGTCCCCCGGCACAGGCGGTGACCCGGATTCCACGTACACGGTGACCGGGTCCGCCCGGAGGCCCGAGGGGGCCGCTCGCTTCGGCGGGCGGCCCTTCACTCGGCATCACGGGCGGTCGTCCCCGTTCCTGGTGCGGTGGCCACCGCACCCCCTTTCAGGCAGGGTGAAGAGGGACGGGGGCGAGAGGTGGTGGACCACTGTCAGGGACAGAGAGGTCGCCGGTGGGTGCTGACGAGGAGCCGGACGTGGCCGGCCGGCGGTTCGACGTGGCGGACGCCGCGCCGGTGCTGCTCGACGCCCAGGGCCTCGTGACGGGCTGGACCCGCCACGCCGAGCGGCTGCTCGGCTACCCGGCCCCGGAAGTGGTCGGCAAGCAGCTCGCGGACCTGCTGACCGGCGCGGACGCGGAGCGCGCGCCCGAGGTGCTGGAGCGCTGCCGGGTGGACGGCGGCTGGGCCGGGCTGCTCACCGCCCGCTGCAAGGGCGGCCCCGCGACCCGGCTCATGGTGCGCGTCACCGCCGCCGAGGAGTCCCGCGGCCCGTCCCGCTGGCTGGCCCTGCTGTCGGAGGTCACCGGCGGCCCCGGCTGGGACATGAGCCGCACGGTGCTGGAACAGATGGTCAAGGGTTCCCCCATCGGCATCGCCATCGTGGACACCGATCTGCGGTTCGTGTGGTCGAACGAGGCGCTGGCCCGGTACGGCGGCGCCCCCGCCGAACAGCGGCTCGGTCTTCGCCTGGCCGACGTGCAGCCCGGCCTGGACACGGCGGCGATCGAGGAGCAGATGCGGCGCGTGCTGGCCACCGGCGAACCGGTGACCGGCTACGAGCACGTCGGCCGCGTCCGCGCCGCCCCACTGCGCGAGACCGCGCACATGATGTCGTTCACCCGGCTCGAGGACGAGCACGGCCGTCCGATGGGCGTGTACTACACGGTCGTCGACATCAGCGAGCGGCGCCGCGCCCAGCAGCGGCTGGCGCTGCTGGACCGGGCGGGCGAGCAGATCGGCCGCAGCCTGGACCTGATGCGCACCGCGCAGGAGCTGGCCGACGTGGCGGTGCCGGCGCTGGCCGACTTCGTCGCCGTCGACCTGCTCGAGGACATCCTGCACGGTGGTGAACCCGCGGGCCCGCCGGCGCCCGGCCAGGAGGCGGTGACGCTGCGCCGGGCCGCGCACCGCTCGGTCTCCCCCGGTGTGCCCGAGGCCGTCGTGGAGCTCGGGCGCGTCGCCTCCTACCGGCCCGGTTCCGCGCCGGTGCGGTGCCTGGCCACCGGCCGCTCGTGGCGGGAGGAACGGCTCGACCCGGCCGGCCGCCCGTGGGCGGCGGACGCATCCGGCAGCCGGGAGGCCACCTTCGGCGAGCTGGCCCTCCACAGCGCGATGGTGGTGCCCTTGCGCGCGCGGGGCGTCACCCTCGGCATCACGACGTTCTACCGGCGCCACCGCCCCGAGTCCTTCGACGCCGACGACCTCAGCCTCGCGGAGGACTTCGTCTCACGGGCCGCGGTCTGCCTCGACAACGCCCGCCGCTACACCCGCGAACGTCAAGCGGCCCTCGTCCTGCAGCGCAGCCTGCTCCCGCACCGGCTGCCCGAGCTGGACGCGGTGGACGTGGCCGCCTGCTACCGCCCGGCCGACGAGCTGACCGGGCTGGGCGGCGACTGGTACGACCTGATCCCGCTGTCCGGCGCCCGGGTGGCCCTGGTGGTGGGCGAGGTGCCCGGCCACGGCATCGACGCGGCCGCCGCGATGGGCCGGCTGCGCACCGCCGTACGGACCCTGGCCGCGCTCGATCTGCCGCCCGAGGAGGTGCTGGCCCACCTCGACGACCTGGTGGCACCGCGCCCGGCCCGCCAGGAGGGCGGCCAGGAGGGCATCGAGGGCGTGGACGGCGCGCAGTCCGTGGGCTCCGGCTGCGTCTATGTGGTGTACGACCCGGTGGACGGGCGGTGTGCGATGGCCGCCGCGGGACATCCGGCACCCGCCGTGGTGCTGCCCGACGGAACGGTGTACTTCGTCGATCTGCCGCAGGGTCCGCCGCTGGGGGCCGGCGGGCCGCCGTTCGAGTCGGTGGAGATGGTGCTCCCCGAGGGCAGCACGCTGGCGCTGCACACGGACGGCCTGCTGGCCGAGGGCCGGCACAGGGCGGGCCAGACCGACCGCTCCCGGCTGCGGCAGGCCCTGCGCCAGGCGGCGCCCTCCCTCGACGTGCGCTGCGGAGCCCTCGTCGACGCGCTGGCGCCGATCCGCCCGCACGACGACGTGGCACTGCTGATGGCCCGCACCAAGCGGCTCAGCGGGCGGCAGGTCGCCGGCTGGGAGCTGCCCCGCGATCCGGCGGCGGTCGCCGACGCACGCCGTACGGCGTGCCGGCAGCTGACGGACTGGGGCCTGGACGAACTGGCGTTCACCACCGAGCTGGTGGTGAGCGAGCTGGTCACCAACGCCATCCGGTACGCCGCGGGCCCGATCCGGCTGCGGCTGATCCGGGAGCGGGCCCTGGTCTGCGAGGTCTTCGACGGCGGCGCCACCGCGCCGCACCTGCGCCATCCGCGCGCGACGGACGAGGGCGGACGGGGGCTGCTGCTGGTCTCGCAGCTCACCCAGCGCTGGGGCACCCGGTTCGTGCCCGACGGAAAGATCATCTGGGCCGAGCAGCCCCTGGCGGGTGCGGAGGCATGACGTGGAGGACGGAATCGACTACGCCGCGGTGTTCCAGGCCCTGCCGGGAGCGGTCTCGATCCTGACGCCCGGGCTGGTCTTCGCCGACGCCAACAGGGAGTTCCTGCGCGGGGCCGGGCGCTCCCGCGAGCAGGTCGTCGGCCGCCACCTGTTCGACGTCTTCCCGGACAACCCCAACGACCCGACGGCGACCGGGCGGCGCAATCTGGCCGCCTCGCTGCACCGGGTGCTCACCACCGGGCAACGCGACGCGATGGCCCTGCAGCGCTACGACGTGGAGAGCGCCGAACGGCCCGGCGAGTGGGAGGAGCGCTACTGGAGTCCGGTCAACGCGCCGGTGTTCGGCCCGGACGGCGAGGTGGTCCTGCTGCTGCACCGGGTGGAGGAGGTCACGGAGCTGATCCGGGCACGCGGTGGTCACTCGGGCAGCCGGGCCCGGGCGCTGGAGGCAGAGCTGTACAGCCGCGCCCGGGAGCTGCAGGAGCTCAACGAGCGGCTGCGGGACGCGCACGCCCGCGAGCGTGAGGTGGCGCTCGCCCTGCAGGAGGCGATGCTGCCCGCCGGCCGGCAGATCCGGCACCGGGGCACCGCGGTGCGCTACCGTCCGGCGGTCGGCGCGCTGAACGTGTGCGGGGACTGGTACGACCTGGTGGACCTGGTGGGCGGCCATCGCCTCGGCGTCTCGGTGGGCGACGTGGTCGGCCACGGACTGGAGGCGGCCGGGGTGATGGGCCAGCTGCGCAGCGCGCTGAGCGCCGCCTCCCGGGTCGCGGCCGGGCCCGCGCAGGCCCTGGACGTGCTGGGGCGGTACGCGGGCGTCGTGAACGGGGCGGAGTCGGCCACGGCGGTCACCACCTTCGTCGACTTCGACACCCGCACCCTCACCTACAGCAGCGCCGGCCATCCCCCGCCGGTGCTCGTGCACGCCGACGGGCGGGTGGAGTTCCTCGACCAGGCCACCGATCCGCCGCTGGACGCGCGGCCCGACCCGCTGCCGCGCATCCAGGCGGCCACGGCGTACACGGACGGAGCCACGCTCGTGCTGTACACCGACGGGCTGATCGAGCGCCGCGGGGAGGACATCGACACCGGTCTGGCCCGCCTCGCCGACTCGCTGCGCCGCCACCGCGCGGACGACCCCGAACGCCTCGCCGACGCCATTCTGCTGGAGTGCCTGCCGCGGGGCGGCGCCACCGACGACACCGCTCTGGTCATCGTGCGGCTGTGACCGACCGTCCTGCCCGGTGACGCGTCCTGGGCCGGTTGCGGCCCGGTGCCGTGTCCCGTCGGACGGCGTCAGGCGGCGACGGCGCTCTCCCGGTCCGGGTGGATGGGGAAGATCTGGTCCAGTCCGACGATCCTGAGGACGCGCAGCGTGTGGGCGGGTACGGCGGCGAGGGCGATGTCCGCCTGCGCCTTCTGGGCGTGGTGGCGTGCGGCGATCAGGGCGGTGATGCCGCTGGAGTCGCAGAATTCCAGGCCGGTGAGGTCCAGGACGAGGCGCTGTCCCGGGCGCAGTGCGAGCGTGGCGACCAGCTCGCGCAGCTCGGTGGCGTTGGCGTAGTCCAGGTCGCCGCCGACGGCCAGCACGGGGCCGGTCGCGGCGTTCGCCGTCGTGATCTTCAGCGGGCTCATCGTCCGTCCGCGGGGCGGGATTCGGTGGCGGGGACGCCGAGGGCGAGCAGGGCGGTGTCGTCGTCGAGGCCGTCGCCGAAGCTGTCCAGCAGTCCGGTGAGGGCCTGGATGAGAGCGGCTGCGGGCCGGCCGGCGTGGCGGGCGGCGAAGGCGAGCAGGTTCTCGTCCCCGTACAGGCTCGTGCGATCGTCCCCGATCCGGGCTTCGGTGAGCCCGTCGGTGTAGAGCAGGAGCGTGTCGCCGGGGCCGAGGACGGTCGTGGCGGCGGTGAAGGGTGCCGAGGGCAGGACGCCGACCAGGACGCCGCCGGGCGTGGGCAGGAAGCCGGCCGTGCCGTCGGCACGCAGGACCACGGCCGGGGGGTGGCCGCCCGAGGCGAGGTGGACAGTGACCTGTCCGGCCTCGGGGCCGGGTTCGAGGGTGCCGAAGATCGCGGTGCAGTAGCGCGGGTCACCGTCGGAGGAGTAGCGCTCGTGCAGCGCCTTGTTCAGGGTCGACAGGGCGGAGACCGGGTCGGGGTCGTGCAGGGCCGCGGCGCGCAGGGTGTACCGGGTCAGCGAGGTGACCACGGCCGCCTGGGGCCCCTTGCCGCACACGTCACCGAGGAAGAAGCCGAAGCGTTTGCCGCCGACGGGGAAGACGTCGTAGAAGTCGCCGCCGAGCCGGTCCGGCGAGGCGGTGTGGTAGTGGGCGGCCGTCTCCACTCCCGGTACGGCCGGCAGGGAGTCCGGGAGCAGCGAGCGCTGGAGTACGGCGAGGGCCTCCTGGAGCCGGGCACGGTCGGCCTCCGCCTGCCTGTGGGCCGCTTCGGCCGCTTCCCGGCGGCGCAGCAGCTCCTCCTCGTAGGCGCGGCGGTCCCGTGCGTCGAAGACCGTGGTGCGGATCAGCAACGGCTCGCCCATGGTGCCGTGCTTGACGACGGAGGAGACCAGCGCGGGCATCCGGCCGCCGCCGGCCTGCTTGATGTCGAGCGCTATGCCGCTGATCTCACCCTGCATCCGCAGCAGCGGCGCGAAGTGCGTCTCGTGATACAGCCTGCCCCCCACGGTCAGCAGGTCGGTGAACCGCATCCGGCCGACCACCGCCTCGCGGTCCAGGCCGAGCCAGTCCAGCAGCGTGGCGTTGATCTTGGCGATGGTGCCGTCCATCAGGGTGGACAGGTATCCGCACGGGGCGCTCTCGTACAGGTCCTCGGCGCTGTCCTCCAGCAGCGCGGCGAACGCCGCTGCCTCGGCCTTGCGGCGGTCGGCGCCGTGGGGGTCCGGCTGCCGGCCGGCCCGGCACATCATCGCAGGCCGGCCAGGAAGGCGGTGATCGCCTCGTTGGTGGCTTCGGGCGCGGACAGGTGCGGGCAGTGCCCGGTGGCGTCGAGGGTGACCAGGGTGGAGCCGGGTATCGCACGGTGGACGAAGGCGCCGACCTCGCGGGGGGCGATGACGTCCTGGGTGCATTCCAGGATCAGCGTCGGCACCGTCACGCCCTTCAGGTCGTCCCTGGAGTCCGACAGGAACGTGGTCCGGGCGAAGACGCGGGCCATGTCCGGGTCGGTGGCGCAGAAGCTGTTCTTCAGTTCCTCGCCCAGCTCGGGCCGCTCGCCGTTGCCCATGATCACCGGGGCCATCGCCGCCGACCAGCCCAGGTAGTTCGCCTCCAGCGACTGAAGCAGCTCGTCGATGTCCTCGGCGTTGAACCCTCCGCGGTACCCGCCGTCGTCGATGTACCGCGGAGACGGGGCGACCATCACCAGCGCGCCGATCCGCTCGGGGGCCGCGCCGGCGGCGAGCACTCCGATCATCGCGCTGACCGAATGCCCCACGAAGACCGCCTCGCGCAGGTCGAGCGCCTCGCACACGTCGACGACGTCGCGGGCGTACCCGTCCAGGGAGGAGTACCGGTCCGCCGAGAACGCCGTCGGGTCCGCCCGGCCGGACCCGACGTAGTCGAAGAGCACGACCCGGTGGTCCTCGGCCAACGCGGGCACCGTCAGCCGCCACATGTTCTGGTC
Source organism: Streptomyces sp. NPDC014006 (assembly GCF_043088925.1). Lineage (NCBI taxonomy): Bacteria > Bacillati > Actinomycetota > Actinomycetes > Kitasatosporales > Streptomycetaceae > Streptomyces > Streptomyces sp. NPDC014006. The sequence goes on from NZ_JBICAJ010000005.1 coordinate 452,556, forward strand.
ACAGCCGAATCCGTGCGCCAGCACCACCGTGGGCCCCTGCGGGTTGCCCGTTACGGTCACGTTGTTCCTGCGGGCGATGTCCATACCCACAGTCTCTCAGCCCGGAACGGGCTGCTCCGGCGCCCCGGCTTCCTTGCTGCAGGCTCTGCCAGGCACTGGCAGCGGCCGACGCTCTTGTGCCGGTGCTGCTCCAGCTCACCCCCGGGCACGGGAACGGCTCGACGCTCAGCTCGGGCGCTGACGTCCGCCCGCACCGTGCGTAGAGTGTGGTCGGGCGCGGCGAGATCACGAGGAGTCTGTCTTGACCGCGGTCAGCCTTGAGCATGCCACCGTCCCCGCCGACACCGGTGAGGTGACCCTGCTGATAGCCCGCCGGGTGGACCCCGGCCACGAAGCCGCATTCGAGCTGTGGGCGAGGGGCATCCTCGACACCGCGGCGACGTTCCCCGGCCACCTCGGACACGGCCTCTTCCGCTCCTCCGGCGGCGACGCCCCCTGGTTCCTCGTCCACCGATTCCGGGATGCGGAGGCCTGCCGCACCTGGCAGGAGTCGCCCGAGCGTGCCGCCTGGTTCGCCGACTGCGAGGGACACCACCACACGGAGATCGCCCGGCGGAAACTTACCGGCATGGAGACTTGGTTCGCCGAGCCGGGCTCCACTCGGGCCGCGCCGCCCCGGTGGAAGATGGCGATCAGTGCGACGCTGGCCATCTACCCGATCTCCGTCCTGGGCGGCCTTTTTCTCGTGCCCCACCTGACCGCGCTCCCCCTCCTCCTCAGCAGTGCGGTCATGGCCTGCGTCTTCAACGTGCTCATGACGTACGTCTCGATGCCGGCCGTCAGCAGACTCCTGCGCGGCTGGCTCACCTCGTAACGCCGCCCCCGACGTGCCGACGCTCGGCTACGGGTCAGCATGAGACCTGGCGTACCTGGTTACAGATGACTACAGGTGCGCATGGGCCAGTTGCCGTGATCCCCGCACTGACCTGCAGAGGAGAGAGCCGTGTTCTACTTCCTGCTCAAGTACGTGCTGCTGGGTCCGCTGCTGAGAGTGCTGTTCCGCCCGCGCATCGAGGGCCTGGAGCGCGTCCCGGAGTCCGGTGCGGCGATCGTCGCGGGCAACCACCTGTCGTTCTCGGACCACTTCCTGATGCCGGCGGTGCTCAAGCGGCGCATCACGTTCCTGGCGAAAGCCGAGTACTTCACCGGCCCAGGGCTCAAGGGGCGGCTGATCGCGGGGTTCTTCCGCAGCGCGGGCCAGATCCCGGTCGACCGCTCCGGCAAGGAGGCGGGACAGGCCGCCATCCGGGAGGGGCTCGGCGTGCTGCGCGAGGGCGAGCTGCTCGGCATCTACCCCGAGGGCACCCGCTCGCACGACGGCCGGCTGTACAAGGGCAAGGTGGGCGTGGCGGTGATGGCGCTCAGGGCCGGGGTGCCGGTCGTGCCGTGCGCGATGATCGGCACGTTCGAGGCGCAGCCGCCCGGCCGGAAGCTGCCCCGGCTGCACCCGGTGGTGATCCGCTTCGGCGAGCCGCTGGACTTCTCCCGGTACGCCGGCATGGAGAACGAGAAGGCGATCCTGCGTGCCGTCACCGACGAGATCATGTACGCCATCCTGTCGCTGTCGGAACAGGAGTACGTCGACGAGTACGCGGCCGTGGTGAAGGCGCAGCAGGCCGAGAGCGGCGGGCGCCGCTTCCCGCGGATGCCGCTGAGCTGACCTCTGCCGTCGGCAGAACACCCGTGCCGGGGCGGGGCCGGGCGCCTTACGGTCGGGGCATGAAACGTGCGCTGGTGATCGGAGCGACGGGCCAGATCGGACGCCCGACGGTACGGGCTTTGGCGGAGGACGGCTGGGAGGTACTGGCCGCCTCGCGTGGCGGTGGCCGGGACGCCGGATGGCCCGAGGGGGTGCGGCCTTCGCGGCTGGACCGGGAGGACGACGGGGCGCTGGCGTCGGCGGTCGGCGACGGCTGCGAGCTGGTGGTCGACCTGGTCGCCTACGGGGCGCGGCACGCACGGCAGTTGACCGCGCTGGCCGGCCGGGTCGGCTCGGCGGTGGTGGTCTCCAGCGTGGCGGTGTACGAGGACGACCGGGGCCGTTCCTTCGACACGCAGGACAGTCCCGACGGCTTCCCGTGCTACCCGGTGCCGCTGACCGAGGAGCAGCCGACGGTGGCACCGGGAGAGGCCTCCTACAGCACCGGGAAGGTGGCGCTGGAGCGCGAACTGCTCGCAGCGGGCGACAGGTTGCCGACGACGCTGCTGCGCCCGGCTGCGGTGCACGGGCCGTACAGTCCGCTCCCGCGCGAACTGTACTTCGTCAAGCGGAACCTGGACGGCCGGCGCCGCCGGGTGCTGGCCCACCGGGGCGAGAGCCGGTTCCATCCGTCGGGCGCGGGCACGATCGCCGAACTGGTACGGCTCGCGGCGGCCCGTCCGGGCTCGCGGGTGCTCAACGCCTGCGACCCCGAGGCACCCACCGTGGCCGAGATCGGAGCAGCGGTGGACGCGGCGATGGGGGTGGAGACCGACACGGTACTCCTGGACGGTGCGCCGCCCTCGCCGTCCGTGGGCCGCACTCCGTGGTCGACCCAGTGGCCGCTGGTGTGCGACATGTCCGCCGCCGCACGGGAGTTGGGGTACGTCCCGGGGGCGCCGTACGCCGAGAGCGTGCGCGCGTCGGTGGACTGGCTGGTGGAACGGCTGACGGGCCGGGACTGGCGGGAGGAGTTCCCGCTGCTCGCCCGGGCCTACCCCGAGCTGTTCGACTACGCGGCGGAGGACGCCTGGTTCAGGGCGTGAAAAGGGGCGGCCCCGTCGGCCGGGGCCGCCCCTCGTCGTCGTAGGCCTTACGGCTTGGGCGTGGCGTGCGGGCCGCACGTCACGTCGGCCGCGTCCAGCCTGCCGGTGAGCAGGTAGGCGTCGACCCGGGTGTTGATGCAGGAGTTGACCAGACCGGTCACACCGTGCGAGCCCGCGCCCTGCTCGGTGATCAGGCGGGAGCCCTGGAACCGCTTGTGCAGCTCGACGGCGCCGGCGTACGGGGTGGCGGCGTCATTGGTGGACTGCACGATCATCACCTGCGGCAGGCCCTTGCCGGTCTTGACGTTCACCGGGGTCTGCTGCTTGGTGTGCCAGGTGGCGCACGGCAGGTTCATCCAGGCGTTCGCCCAGGTCATGAACGGGTAGTCCTGGTTGAGCCGCGTGTTGTCGCGGTCCCACTTGCGCCAGCTGGTGGGCCACTTGGCGTCGGCGCACTCGACGGCCGTGTAGACGGCGTTGCCGTTCTCCGCGGAGATGTTGCCCGCGGTGTCCGACATGTCCGGAGCCGCGGCGTCGACGAGAGCCTGGGTGTCGCCCGCGAAGTACTTGCCGAACACCGTGGCGACCGGCACCCACGAGGAGTCGTAGTACGGGGCGCTCTGGAAGAAGGAGATCAGCTCGGCCGGGCCGACGACCCCGCCGATGGGGCTCTTCTTCGCGGTGGCACGCAGCTCGAGCCACTTGGCCTGGACGGCGTCGCGGGTGGTGCCGAGGTGGAAGGCGGCGTCGTTCTTGGCGACCCAGTCCTCCCAGTCCTTCCAGCGGCCCTCGAAGGCGACGTCCTGGTCCAGGTTGGCCTGGTACCAGATGTTCTGACGCGCGGGGTTGACCACGCTGTCCACGACCATGCGGCGCAGGTGGTCGGGGAAGAGCGTGCCGTAGACGGCGCCGATGTAGGTGCCGTAGGAGACGCCCAGGTAGTTGAGCTTCTTCTCACCGAGCGCGGCGCGGATGACGTCCAGGTCGCGCACGGTGTTCGGCGTGGTCATGTACGGCAGCATCTCGCCGCTGCGCTCGAAGCAGCCGTCGGCGTACTCGCGGGCCAGCTTGCGCTGGGCGAGCTTGTCGGCCTCCGAGTCGGGCACCGGGTCCATCTTGGGCGCCTTGACGAACTCCTGCGGGTCGACGCAGGAGATGGGCGCGGAGTGGCCGACACCGCGGGGGTCGAAGCCCACGAAGTCATAGGCCTTGGCCACGTTGGCCCAGATCGGGTTCTTGGCGGTGACGCGGGCCGGGAAGCGCATGCCCGACCCGCCGGGGCCGCCGGGGTTGTAGACGAGCGCGCCCTGGCGCTCCTGCTTGGTCCCGGTGTTGCCGATGTGGTCGACGGCGAGCTTGATCTGCTTGCCGAAGGGGTGCGCGTAGTCGAGCGGCACGCTGACCCAGCCGCACTGGATCGGCTTGGCCAGGCCCCAGTCGGCCGGGCAGTCCTGCCAATCGATGCCGGCCTGGGCGGCCCGGGCGGCGGCGATCGCGGCCCCTCGGGCCTCGCGGTCCTGTCCGTGCCCGGCGCTGGCGTTCGCCGCGGGCGCGGCGAACGCGCCGGCTATCAGGGTGGCTGCGGCGACGACACTCGCCGAACCGAGCGTCGCGTTCCGCTTCTTCGCTCTGATGTCCCTCAAGTAGAGCCTCCCCGTACCTTGTGAGTACCTCGTGACGACAGGTAAGGGGATCCTTGCTGCTGTAAGGGCTCTGAGAACAGGGCTTGTTGACCTTCTTTGCCAATCCGATAACCGGAAAATCGTGTACCGCTCAGCGGACCGGGGTCGCGGGCCGTTCGACGAGCGCCAGTGCCGCGTCCAGCGCGCGGCGCAGCAGCAGCCCATCGGGAGCGACGGCGGTGACGAGCGCGGCCGGCCCGGGCAGGGGGACGACGGCGCATCCCTCCCCCACCGTCATCGCCGGCACGGGTGCGTCGGAGAACTCCGGCCGCGCGACGAGGAGTTGTCCGACGGCCCGGTGTCCGGCCAGCACGGCCGGTCCGTCCCAGCCGCCGGGCGCGCCGGGACCGCAGGCCAGTTCCTGGTCGAGGACGGTGCGCCCGCCGATCCGCAGGGTGAGACGGCTGGAGAGCCGGCCGGGTTGCTCGGCGGCCCGGCCGAGGATCTGTTCCTCCCTGAAGACCAGCCGGGCGGACGGGGCCAGGTCCAGCCGGGTCGTGACGGCCAACTCACTGCCGGCGGCCGAGATCAGCGGCTCCGGCAGCCACACCAGCTCGCCGCCGTCGGCCACGCGCAGCTCCACGTCGTAGCGGGCCTCCCCGCCCCTCGCGCCGGGCAGCGCGATGGTGGCGGCGGCCGAGCCGAAGCTCAGCCGGGCCCCGGCGGCCACATCGGCGGCGACGGTGAGGTGGTCGCCGCCGAGCGGGGCGTTCATCGCGCCGACCAGCAGGACCCGCGCCGCGTCACCGGCGCCGCGGGTGCGGCGCAGCGCGAGCGGCCCCTCACCCTCCAGCACGGGCAGCGCGGTGCCGCCGCGCCCGGCGGGCCGGGCGTGGACCCGGGCGACGGCCCGGACCCGGTAGGCGCTCCTCCGGTCGGCGTGGGTGGCCCTGCCCGCGCCGGGCACCGTGTCGCCGTCCGGGCGGGCGGCAGGGCAGGTCGCGCCCGCTGCCCGGGTGGCCGCCCCGGCCCCCGTCGGCGTCACGCCGTCCACGCGGCGAGCCGGCCGCGCACCCAGGCGGCGACGTCGCCGACGCCCTTCTCGCCGCGCAGGGACTGGAAGACCACGGGCAGGTCACCGCGCTGCGCCTTGGCGTCGGCCGCCATCCGGGCGAGGTCGGAGCCGACGTACGGCGCCAGGTCGGTCTTGTTGACGATGAGCAGGTCGGCCGTGGTGACGCCCGGGCCGCCCTTGCGCGGGATGTCGTCGCCGCCTGCCACGTCGATGACGAAGATCTGCGCGTCGACCAGGCCCTTGGAGAAGGTCGCGGTGAGGTTGTCACCGCCGGACTCCACCAAAATCAGGTCGAGCGGGCCGACCTCGTCCTCCAGGTCCTCCACGGCCTCCAGATTGGCGGAGATGTCGTCGCGGATCGCGGTGTGCGGGCAGGCGCCGGTCTCCACGGCGGCGATCCGCTCCGGCGGCAGGACCGCCTCGCGCAGCAGGAACTCGGCGTCCTCCCGCGTGTAGATGTCGTTGGTGACGACGGCGAGGGACAGCTCGTCGCGCAGGGCCCGGCACAGCGCGGCGACGGTGGCGGTCTTGCCGGACCCGACGGGGCCGCCGAGTCCGACGCGCAGCGCGCGGCGGCTGCCGTCGGGGCGGCGGGCGTCCGCGCTGACGGCGGCGGGGCCGTCGTGGGAGTGGTCGAGGTGCATGTACGGCTCCTGTGGTTCGGGGTGCGCCGGGACGGTGGGGGTGGCCCCGGCGGGCGGTGCTGTGGTTCGCGTGCGCTAGGACGCGAACAGGCGGACCGGCCGGCCGGCGTGGGCCTCGGCGCCGATCTCCAGCAGCGGGGCGGAGGCCGCCGGGAGGGCGTCGACACCCTCGTCGGCGACCCGGCGGGCGGCGCGGACGGCCCGCTCGACGACCCGGTCCAGCTCCGGCGCCAGCCGCGCCAGCACGGCCGTGGCGTCGAACGGGTCCAGGCTCAGCAGCCGCACGGTCGCCGAAGCCGGCCCGCCCACGCTCTCGTAGGCGGCGCAGTACGCGGCGTCGTCCGGCCCGCATCCGGCCGCGCGCGCCGTGAGGCCGAGCACGACCGGCTGGTGGGCGCCCTTGGGGAACCGCGCCGCGAGGGCGTCGAGATCGGCGGACGGCCAGGTCGCCCGCGCGGCCCGCATGAGCTGCCGGCCGAGCTTGCGCGCGGCGGTGCGCAGCGCCGGTGAGGGGGTGCGGGCGTCGGCCGCCGCGTCGAGGGTGGCGGGGTCGGCGCCCAGGGCGGCCGCCGCGGCCAGCGCGGCGGACACCAGGCCCGTGGTGTGCAGCCGGCCGCGGCAGAACCGCTCCAGGCCGGCCGCGTCGGTGATCCGTCCGGCCCGGACCGCTTCCTCGGCCCCGCCGGAGTGCGCGTGCCCTCCGGCGGGGAACCGGCCGTCGGCCAGGACGAGTAGTGCTGCTCGTGTCATCGCGCGGCCGTCAGAAGAGGAAGTACCGCTGGGCCATGGGCAGCTCGGTGGCGGGTGTGGACTCCACCAGCTCTCCGTCGACGTGTACGGCGAAGCTGTCGGGGTCGATGTCCACGCGCGGGCGGGCGTCGTTGTTGCGCATGTCCGCCTTGCTCACGCCGCGGGTGGACTCGATCGCGGTGAACCGCTTGCCGAGGCCCAGCCGCTCCGGCAGCCCGTCCTCGAGGGCGAGCGGGGCGACGAAGTTGACCGAGTTCGACGCCGGCGCCCGGCCGATCGCCCCGTACATCGGGCGGGGCAGGATCGGCTGCGGGGTGGGGATGGAGGCGTTGGCGTCGCCCATCTGCGCGTAGGCGATCTGACCGCCCTTGATCACGAGCAGCGGCTTGACGCCGAAGAACGCCGGCTCCCACAGCACCAGGTCGGCGAGCTTGCCGGTCTCCACGGACCCGATCTCGTGGGCCATGCCCTGGGCGAGCGCCGGGTTGATCGTGTACTTGGCGACATAGCGACGTACCCGCTGGTTGTCGGCGCGGTCGTCGCCGGGCAGGGCGCCGCGGCGGCGCTTCATCACATGCGCGGTCTGCCAGGTGCGCATGATCACCTCGCCGACCCGGCCCATGGCCTGGGAGTCGGAGGAGATGATCGAGATCGCGCCCAGGTCGTGCAGAACGTCCTCGGCGCCGATGGTGGAGGGCCGGATCCGGGACTCGGCGAACGCCAGGTCCTCCGGGACGGCCGGGTTGAGGTGGTGACAGACCATCAGCATGTCGAGGTGCTCCTCGACGGTGTTGACGGTGAACGGCCGGGTCGGGTTGGTCGAGCTGGGCAGCACGTGCGGCTCGGAGACGACCGTCATGATGTCCGGTGCGTGCCCGCCGCCCGCACCCTCGGTGTGGTACGAGTGGATGCCGCGCCCGGCGATCGCGGCGAGCGTGTCGCCGACGAAACCGGCCTCGTTGAGGGTGTCGGTGTGGATGGCGACCTGCACGCCGGTCATGTCCGCCACGGTCAGCGCGGCGTCGATGACGGCCGGGGTCGCGCCCCAGTCCTCGTGGATCTTCAGGCCCGCGGCTCCGCCGCGGATCTGGGACAGCATCGCCTCGTGCGAGACGGTGTTGCCCTTGCCGAGGAAGCCGACGTTGACGGGGTAGGCCTCCATCGCCTCGAACATCCGGGCGAGGTGCCAGGGTCCGGGCGTGACGGTGGTCGCCTTGGAGCCCTCGGCGGGTCCGGTGCCACCGCCGACGAGGGTGGTGATGCCGGAGGCGAGGGCCTCGTCGGCGACCTGGGGGCAGATGAAGTGCACGTGCGCGTCGATGGCGCCGGCGGTCAGGATACGCCCGTTGCCCGCGATGACCTCGGTCTCGGGGCCGAGTACGAGGTCGGGGTGGACGCCGTCCATGGTGTCGGGGTTGCCGGCCTTGCCGATGCCGGTGACGCGGCCGTCGCGGATGCCGACGTCGGCCTTGATCACACCCCAGTGGTCGACGATGACGACGCCGGTGATCACGGTGTCGGGGGTGCCGTCCGCGCGGGTCGCCCGGGACTGGCCCATGGACTCGCGGATGACCTTGCCGCCGCCGAAGACGGCCTCGTCGCCGGAGCGTCCGGGGCCGCCCGAGCGGTCCTCCTCGATCTCGATCAGCAGGTCGGTGTCGGCGAGCCGGATGCGGTCGCCGGTGGTCGGGCCGAACAGGTCGGCGTAGGCGCCGCGGGAGATCTCAGGCATCGAGGGCACCTCCGACCTGGCCGCGCAGGCCGGACACCACGCGGGCACCGGCGAGGGGGACGAGTTCGACGTCGGCCGGCAGACCCGGCTCGAAGCGCACGGCGGTGCCGGCGGCGACGTTCAGCCGCTTGCCGTGGGCGGCGGCACGGTCGAACTCCAGGCCGGGGTTGGCCTCGGCGAAGTGGTAGTGGGAGCCGACCTGGACGGGACGGTCGGCGGCGTTGAGGACGGTCAGCCGGGTGACCTCGAGCCCTTCGTTGCACACGACGGGGTCCTCGGCGAAGAGGATCTCTCCGGGAATCATGGCGGGTCCCCCGTCAGATGATCGGCTCGTGGACGGTGACGAGCTTGGTCCCGTCCGGGAAGGTGGCCTCGACCTGTACGTCGTGGATCATCTCGGCGACGCCTTCCATGACGTCGTCCCGGGTGAGCAGCTTGCGTCCGGTGGCCATCAGCTCGGCGACGGTGCGGCCGTCCCGGGCGCCCTCGAGGATGTGGGAGGTGATGAGGGCGACCGCTTCGGGGTGGTTGAGCTTGAGGCCGCGGGCCCGGCGCCTGTCGGCCACATCGGCCGCCACATGGATGAGCAGTCTCTCCTGCTCGTGCGGGGTCAGTTGCACGTCCCACCTCACAGTCCTTGCTCCGGACCGTGCGGGGTCCGGCTGCCGCAGCCACCGCGACGGGACAGGTGTAACACACAGACAAATTTCCCGACCGCGCTCAATTGCGGGCAGAAAAGCCCCTGGTGGCATGGGTCGGGAGGCTAGCCCGCCAGAGTTTCAACGACGTTAACCAGCCTTTGATGATCACATGACCGGCGGTAGACCGTCCCCATACCCGACGAGGACCGCCGGGTCAGTGGGCGCCCTGCCGAGACGGACTGACCGTCTGCTCCTGCGCGGACCCCTCCGCCTCCCGCAGCTCCTCGAGTCGCTCCAGACCCCCGGCCTTCCGCCACTGCCCGCCCACACCCAAGCAGAGCGTGAGTTGATCGACCGTTATCTGGAGGTCGTCGACCTGCTCGGCGGATCAATTCGGCCTGCCCCGCGACACCTACCGGGGACTGCGTGCCGCGCGGGCGCTCGTCGCCGAGGCGGTGGCGCTGCGCGCCGTGCTGACGCTGATGCACCAGCGCACCGTGCCGCCACGGGACGGGAGTTGAGTATGCCCCGAGCTGAGTTCAAACCGACCGAACGACGTACCCACTGTCGGCCTATCCGCACGCCTTTTTTTCGGGGGGTCCGAGTTGCGCAAGAGGCGGGGCGAGAGGGCGGAATGAAGGGTTCCGCCGCTGGTCCGGGGCTCGCCGGACAAGTGGACTCCCCATCGAACACAGGGGTAACCACCCGAACGGGTGAGTGGTGAGGAACACCACAAATACCCGGTTCCGTTGGGATTTTCGGACAGTTGTGGGCCAAGATCCCTGACTGACGACAAGCCCCCGCCACAACGGCGGGGCGATCCGGGCGGACGCCGAGTCCTGCCGCCGCCCGGATGACCGGTCGACAGGAGTGGATCGGCAGGAGTGGAGGACCCAAGCACGACGGGTCGCCGGAACGGTCATGCCACGACCGGACCGAGCTGCCCTTGGGGTGAAGCCGCGTCAGCGGCCGGGCTACTTCGCCAGCCCGAATCCGACAGGTCATCCTTCACAGGCGGCTGACGAAGGGTTGCGCATGACTGCGCTCAATCGTGTCCCGTCGCTCATGGCCCGGGCCGGAACGGCTTCCGCCCTGACCATCGCCGCGTTGGGCGGCTCGATCGTGGTCCCGGGCCTCGCCTCGGAGGCCGCCGCCGCGACGCCGGCGACCAAGGCGCTGCAGATCGCCGCGTCCAAGAAGGGCGCGCCGTACCAGTGGGGCGCCACCGGGCCGCGCCGGTTCGACTGCTCGGGACTCACGCTGTACTCGTTCAAGAAGGCCGGCAAGAAGCTGCCGCGTACGGCCGCCCAGCAGTACAACAGGACGCGCCACATCCCGGCCCGCAGCCGTAAGGCCGGAGACCTGGTGTTCTTCCACTCGGGGTCGAACGTCTACCACGTCGGCATCTACGCCGGGAAGAACAAGATCTGGCACGCCCCGAGGACGGGTGACGTGGTGCGCCTGCAGAAGATCTGGACCAGGAGTGTCTGGTACGGCCGGGTGAGCTGACCGGCCGGCCCTCCTCGGTCGTGCCGTCCGCCGACGCGCCGTGGCTCAGCCGAGGAGGGCCGGCAGCGGCTCCCAGCCGTGCTCAGCGCGTTCCTGCCGCCCCGCCGGACGTCGACGACAGCCGCCCGGCGGGGGGTCCATAGGGCCGATGTGACGTGCCGTCGGCTCAGCAGGGATGTGGCTTCGGTTCCGCCTGGCCCGGCGAGGGGACCGGCTCCGGGGGGAGCGCCCAGGGCAGCTCGATGGCGACCGTCTTGCCGCCCTCGCGGGTGGGGCGGACGCGGAGTCTGCCGCCGCACTCGGCGGCCAGCCAGCGGATGATGACCATGCCGCGGCCGTTGTCCTGCTGGACGGCCGCCGGCAGCCGCTTGGGGAAGCGGGGGTGACTGTCGGTGACGCCGATCCGCAGCAGTTCGTCGCGGTCGAGCACGACGTCCACCGTGAACGTCGGGGATTGCCCGAACGTGTGCTGAACGGAGTTCGTGGCCAGTTCGGAGACGATCAACCGGATGCTGTCCGCCAGCTCCGCGTCCGACGGCAGACCCCATTCCGCCAGGGTGCCGGCCACGAAGCCGCGGGCCGCGGACACCGAGGCGGGATCGCTCGGCAGAGTGATGGATGCTTCCAGGTGGTCTGCCATGGCGACGTCGTCCCTTTCCCACGGGACCGCAGTCCGGCACGGAGCCGGTGGTTCGAGTACGGTCCCGGACTGGTGCTTCGCCGCCAGACTGCCATCACCGCACCGCTCCCGGAGGCGATCCACCGAGTTATGCATATATCTGTCGCTCGAAGCGGTGAACTCTGCCACGGCGGACCGTGTCCGGGCGGCTCGGACGGAGTAAGGAGGGGCGCATGCAGCATGGTCCCGCGGTGCGCCGCCGGAAGCTGGGCGCCGAACTGCGCGCGCTGCGCGCCCGGGCGGGACTCACCAGCGGGGAGGCGGCCCGGCTGGTGGGCTGGCACCAGTCGAAAGTCAGCCGGATCGAGACCGGCTCGAGTGGCGCGAAACCGTCCGACGTGCGCTTACTGCTGGACGCGTACGGCGTCGACGACGACGAACTGCGTGACCTGCTGCTGGTGCTGGCGGGCTCCCAGGTCGGCGGCCGGGAGCACTGGTGGCATGCCTACCGCGGGGTGCTGCCCCCCACGTACCGCGACTTCATCAGTCTGGAGTCGCAGGCCAGCGCGATGCGCACGCTGGAGACCTCGGTCGTGCCGGGGCTGCTGCAGACGCCCGCCTACGCCCGCGCGGTGACCCGGGCGGCCGTCGGCGCGGTGGACGAGGAGCGGCTGGACGCGCTGGTGGAGGTGCGTCTGGCCCGCCAGGACGTGCTGCACGCGCATCCTCCGCTGAGGCTCAGCGCCGTGCTGGACGAAGCGGTGCTGCGCCGGGAGGTGGGCGGTCCGGAGGTGATGGCCCAGCAGTTGCGGCGGCTGCTTCAGGCGGCGCAACTGCCCCAGGTGCGGTTGCAGGTGCTGCCGTTCTCGGCGGGGGCGCATGTCGGCATCACCGGGCCTTTCGTTATTTTCTCATTTCCGAGCACTTCTGATCTGGACGTGGTTGTTCTCGACAACATGACGAGTAGCCTCTACCTCGAACGGAAAGAAGACCTCGGGGCCTACGCGGAGGCCTTCAACTCCCTTCGGATCCACGCCCTTTCCCCCGAGGACTCGTTGGATTTCATCGCCTCACTAGGTGACGGCGCGTAAGGAGGCACCATGACCGCACTGCCTCGGGACGTCTTTTCCAGTACCGATCTGCGCGACGTGCGCTGGCAGCGCAGCAGCTACAGCACCGGAGCGAACAACTGCGTCGAAACAGCCCGGCCGGCCTCGGGGCCATGGGCCGGGCTGCTCGCCGTACGCGATTCCAAGGCCCCGGACGGGCCCGCGCTGCTCTTCTCCCCCGGGAGCTGGGCGACGTTCACGGCCGCCGTGCGCCACGACTGAGCACGGCACACACCGGGCGAGGGCACGGCCGTGCACGCCGACTCATGGCCGCGTCTCGCCGATCACCTGTACAGCGCGTTCGATCTGATCCCCGGTCAGGTCCGCACGGGCGGTCAGCCTGAGCCGTGAGATGCCGTCGGGTACGGAAGGAGGTCGGAAGCAGCCCACGGCCAGGCCGGCCGTTCGGCAGTCGGCCGCCCAGCGCACGGCCAGCTCCGCGGACGGGGCGCGCACCGAGACCACGGCGGCGTCCGGCCGTACCGCCTGATGACCCGCGGCCGTCAGCCGGGCGTGCAACTCGGCGGCCACCGTGCGCGCCAGCGCCGCCCGCTGCGGCTCGCGGCGCAGCAGCCGCAGGGCCGCGAGGGCTGCGCCCGCCGCGGCCGGGGCGAGTCCGGTGTCGAAGATGAAGGTCCGGGCCGCGTTGAGCAGATGCTCGATCACCCGCGCGGGCCCGAGCACGGCCCCGCCCTGGCTGCCGAGCGACTTCGACAGCGTCACCGTCACGACCACGTCGTCCGCCCCGGCGAGCCCCGCCGCGTGCGGCGCGCCGCGCCCGCCGTCGCCCAGGACACCCAGGCCGTGGGCGTCGTCGACCACCAGGCCCGCGCCGGACTCCCGGCACGCCGCGGCGAGCTCGGCCAGCGGCGCGGCGTCGCCGTCCACCGAGAACACGGTGTCCGACACGGCGATCGCGGTGCCCTCGTGCGTGCCGAGCGCCTTGCGTACGGCGTCCGGCTCGGCGTGCGCGACGACCTGGGTGGTGCCGCGGGCCAGCCGGCAGCCGTCGATGAGGGAGGCGTGGTTGCCCGCGTCGGAGACGATCAGCGAGCCGTGCGGGGCCAGCGCGGTGACCGCGGCGAGGTTGGCGGCGTAGCCGGAGGAGAAGACGAGGGCCGCCTCGAAGCCGCAGAACTGCGCGAGCTCACGTTCCAGCTCCGTGTGCAGTTCGGTCGTGCCGGTGACCAGGCGGGAGCCGGTCGCGCCGCCGCCCCACGTCCGCGCGGCCCGTGCCGCGCCCTCGGTGACCTCCGGATGGCGGGCCAGACCCAGGTAGTCGTTGCTCGCCAGGTCCAGCAGCGGCGTGTCGGCGGGGCGGGGACGCAGGGTGCGCACAAGTCCCGCACGGCGGCGCGCGTCCGCCTGCTCGTCGATCCAGCCGAACGCCATGGGTCCTCCGGAGAATTTGTAGGCAGTGGACAGACACTAGCGGGACACACCGCAGCTCAGGATGTGGCAATACCCACACCTCGAACGGCCTTGTTTGTGCGAACTCTCCTTGGCCTGACCTACCCCCGTAAGACAGGATCAGCTCCCATGGACCTGCTGAACACGCTGGTGGACAAGGGACTGCGGCGCGAGCTGCCGACCCGCGAGGAAGCCCTGGCCGTCCTCGCCACGACCGACGACGAACTGCTCGATGTGGTGGCCGCGGCCGGCAAGGTGCGCCGGCACTGGTTCGGCCGACGGGTGAAACTCAACTACCTGGTCAACCTCAAGTCCGGCCTGTGCCCCGAGGACTGCTCCTACTGTTCGCAGCGCCTGGGCTCCAAGGCCGACATCCTGAAGTACACCTGGCTCAAGCCCGACGAGGCCTCCCAGGCCGCCGCCGCGGGCCTGGCCGGCGGCGCCAAGCGGGTCTGCCTGGTGGCCAGTGGACGCGGCCCGACCGACCGGGACGTGGACCGGGTCTCCGAGACCATCAAGACGATCAAGGAGCAGAACGAGGACGTCGAGGTGTGCGCCTGCCTCGGCCTGCTCTCCGACGGTCAGGCCGAGCGGCTGCGCGAGGCGGGCGCTGACGCCTACAACCACAACCTCAACACCTCCGAGGGCACGTACGCGGACATCACGACCACCCACACGTACGCCGACCGTGTCGACACGGTGACCAAGGCGCACGCGGCGGGCCTGTCGGCGTGCTCCGGCCTCATCGCCGGCATGGGCGAGAGCGACGAGGACCTGGTGGACGTGGTCTTCTCGCTGCGCGAGCTGGACCCGGACTCCGTTCCGGTGAACTTCCTGATCCCGTTCGAGGGCACCCCGCTGGCCAAGGAGTGGAACCTCACCCCGCAGCGCTGCCTGCGCATCCTGGCGATGGTCCGCTTCGTCTGCCCGGACGTGGAGGTCCGCATCGCGGGCGGCCGCGAGGTCCATCTGCGCACGATGCAGCCGCTGGCACTGAACCTGGCCAACTCGATCTTCCTCGGCGACTACCTGACCAGCGAGGGCCAGGCCGGCAAGGCCGACCTGGAGATGATCGCGGACGCCGGGTTCGAGGTGGAGGGCGCCGGCGAGGTGACCCTGCCGGAGCACCGGGCGGCCACGGCCGGCGGCTGCGGGTCGCACAAGGCGGCGGGCGGCTGCGGGTCGCACGAGGGCGCGGAGGGCTGCGGCTCGCACGCCTCGGCCGGCGGCTGCGGGTCGCACGAAGGCGGCGGCGTCTGCGGTACGGCCGCCCCCGCGCCGGCGACGGGCGAGCCCCGCACGGACCTCGTCGCCGTGCGCCGGCGCGGCGCGGGCACGGACCTCGCGCCCAATGCCTGACCTGAGCGTGCCCGAGCTGCTGGAGCTCGACCGGCGGCATGTGTGGCACCCGTACGGCCCGATGCCCGGGCAGGTGGAACCGCTCGCCGTGGAGGCGGCGAGCGGGGTACGGCTGAAGCTCGCGGACGGCTCGGGTGAACTGGTCGACGGCATGTCGTCGTGGTGGTCGGCCATCCACGGCTACAACCACCCGGTGCTCAACGAGGCCGCGACCCGACAGCTGGGCCGGATGAGCCATGTGATGTTCGGCGGGCTCACGCACGAGCCCGCCGTGCGGCTCGCCAAGCTCCTTGTCGACATGTCGCCCGACGGCCTGGAACACGTCTTCCTCGCCGACTCCGGTTCGGTCGCGGTCGAGGTCGCGGCCAAGATGTGCCTGCAGTACTGGCGTTCGCTCGGCCGCCCGGAGAAGCACCGGCTGATGACGTGGCGGGGCGGCTACCACGGTGACACCTGGACGCCCATGTCGGTGTGCGACCCCGAGGGCGGCATGCACGAGCTGTGGTCCGGCGTCCTCCCGCGCCAGGTCTTCGCCGACGCACCGCCCGCCGACTACGACGAGGCGTACGCCGGGCATCTGCGCTCGATGGTGGAGCGCCACGCCCATGAACTCGCCGCCGTCGTCGTCGAGCCGGTGGTGCAGGGCGCGGGCGGGATGCGGTTCCACTCCCCCGCCTATCTGCGGGTGCTGCGCGAAGCGTGCGACGCGCACGACGTGCTGCTGGTGTTCGACGAGATCGCGACCGGGTTCGGCCGCACGGGCGCGCTGTTCGCGGCCGGGCATGCGGCGGTGTCCCCGGACGTGATGTGCGTCGGCAAGGCGCTCACCGGCGGATATCTGACCATGGCGGCGACGCTGTGCACCGCGCGCGTGGCGGACGGGATCTCGCGGGGCGAGGTGCCGGTGCTGGCGCACGGGCCGACGTTCATGGGCAATCCGCTCGCCGCCTCCGTCGCCTGCGCCTCGATCGAGCTGCTGCTCGGGCAGGACTGGCTCGCCGAGGTCAAGCGGATCGAGGCCGGACTGCGCGAGGGGCTCGCGGCGGCCTCGGACCTGCCCGGCGTGACGGACGTGCGGGTCCTCGGCGCGATCGGCGTCGTCCAGCTGGACCACCCCGTGGACATGGCCGCCGCGACTCGCGCCGCGGTGCGCGAGGGCGTGTGGCTGCGGCCGTTCCGCGACCTGATCTACACGATGCCGCCGTACGTCACGTCGGACGCGGACGTGGCGCGGATCTGCCGCGCGGTGTGCGCGGCGGCTCGGGAGGGATGACATGCCGGTACTGATGATCACGGGCACGAACACGGACGTCGGCAAGACCGTGGCGACCGCGGCGGTGGCGACCGCGGCGCTCGCGGCCGGCCGCTCGGTGGCCGTGCTGAAGGCCGCGCAGACCGGGGTGGGCCCCGACGAGCGCGGGGACGCCGACGAGGTGGCGCACCTCGCGGGCGCGGTGACGGTGGCCGAAGTCGCCCGCTACCCGGAGCCGTTGGCGCCGGCCACCGCAGCGCGGCGGGCCGGCCGTGCGCCGGTGCATCCGCAGGAGATCGCCGAGGTGGCCGCCAAGCTGGCCACCGAGCACGATCTCGTGCTGGTGGAGGGTGCGGGCGGGCTGCTGGTGCGGTTCGACGCGGCGGGCGGCACGCTCGCGGACGCGGCGGCGCTGCTGCGCGCGCCGGTGCTGCTCGTGGCCTCGCCGGCGCTCGGCACGCTGAACATCACGGAACTGAGCGCGCGGGAACTGCGGCGACGGGACGTGGAACTGCTCGGCGTGGTGATCGGCAGCTGGCCCCGCACACCCGACCTGGCCATGCGCTGCAACCTGGAGGACCTGCCGGTCGTGGCCGGCGCCCCCCTCCTCGGCGCCCTCCCGGAGCGCGCGGGCACGCTGCCCCCGGCCGACTTCCGCACGGCTGCCCCCGGCTGGCTGGCCCCGCGCCTGGACGGTACGTGGGACGCGGAGGCGTTCCGGGTCCGCGAGGCGCCCTGACGGGCAGGGACCGGGCGGACGCGGGGACGCGGCGCGGGCAGAGACGCCCACGGCCGCCTGACCGCGCCGGGACGCAACGGCTGCCCCCGGCCCGCCCCGCCCCGCGTGTCCGGCGGGCGGCAGGTCAGGGCCGTACAACGGATGGGATCCGGTTCGGAAGGGGTGCGTCCGGCCGGGGCGGGGGAGAATCGGCGTAAGGCCCGTCCTGCCGAGGAGGTCTCCCATGCCGTTGCGAGCCGCCGGCTCCGGCAAGGCGCCACCTGACGCCGTCCACCATCCGCTGTTCGCCCGCTACTACGCCCGCGTGAGCGTCGCCATGGAGTCCCGGGTCGGCATGGCCGGCATCCGCCGACGGCTGCTGGCCGGGCTGTCCGGGCGGGTGATCGAGGTCGGCGCGGGCAACGGGCTGAACTTCGCGCACTACCCGGAGACGGTCGCCGAGGTCGTCGCCATCGAACCGGAGCGCACACTGCGCCAGTTGGCGCAGCAGGCCGCCCTGCGCGCCGAGGTGCCGGTCGACGTGGCGCCGGGCGCGGCGGAGGCGCTGCCGGTCAAGAGCGAGGCCTTCGACGCGGCGGTGGTCTCGCTGGTGCTGTGCAGCGTGCGGGACGTGCCCCGCGCGCTGGCCGAGGTGCGGCGTGTGCTGCGCCCGGGCGGGATGGTCCGCTTCTTCGAGCACGGCGCCGGCGGCGGCACGGCGATGCGGTTGACCCAGCGGGTCCTGGACCGCACGGTGTGGCCCGCGCTGAACGGCGGCTGCCACGTCGCGCGCGACCCGGTGGCAGCCCTGCGCGCGGCCGGGTTCGAACTCGGGCCGTACCGGCAGGTGCTGATGCCGGAGGAGGGCCCGAGGCTGCCGCCGTCGTACTGCGTGCTGGGCACCGCGTGGCGGCCGGTGGAGTGACTCACGCGCTCCACTGCCGCAGCTCGCGAGCGATGTCGTCGACGGACGCCTCGCCGCTCTTGACCAGCCGGGCCAGTTCGCGCACCTGCTCGGGGGAGGTGACGACCTTCAGTCCGCTCGCGACCAGGTAGGCGTAGGCCACGGCGGAGGCGAACAGCGCGTTGGAGCGCTCCAGCGCGGGCACGTGGATCAGCAGTTGCAGCAGGGCGGCGGCGCGGTCGTACGGGGTGTCGTAGACGGGGACGTCGAAGATCTCGGCCTGGTGGCGGGCGACGGCGGCGACCAGCGCGCCCCAGTCGGTGACCTGCGGGTCTCCCGGTGTCTGCTGCTCGGCGAGCATCAGCAGCCAGGCGAGATCGATGCGGAGGCCGCTCAACGGATCAGCCGCCGCCTTCCCGGGCCCCGTCCCGCGGGCCCTCCCGCCTCGCGCCGTCCCGGTCGGCGCCGAACTCCTCCGCGAAGACCGACGCATAGCTCTTCATGAAGTCGGCGGCGGCCTCCACGAAGGTGCGCCCCGCCTCACCGGCGTCCTGACGCACCAGTTCCTCGATGTAGCGGTTGACGCTCATCCCGCGGGCCAGCGCACGCTCCCGGGCGGCGCGGGCGGTGTCCTCGTCCACCCGCACGTTCAGCTGGGTCTTCGCCATACCTCGACGCTAGCGCCGAGATGCTAGCAGCCGCAAGGGCGCGCGGGAGACCGGGACGTGTGCCAGGTGTGCGCCGGGTCACACTACGCTCGGCCGGGGACGACCGCCCCGGGATCAGCCACCGGTCCCGGGCCGCCACGAGGAGGCAGCCTTGTCCAGAATTGCTGTGGAGCACCCGCCCGGCTCCGCCCCGGCCGACGTCGCCGCGGCCCGTGCCCGCGGGCTGACCAAGGCCTACGGGCAGGGCGAGGCGGCCGTGCTCGCCCTGGACGCGGTGGACGTGGACATCGCGAGGGGCCGCTTCACCGCGGTGATGGGCCCCTCGGGCTCCGGCAAGTCCACGCTGATGCACTGCCTGGCGGGGCTCGACACCGTCTCGGCCGGACAAGTGTGGCTCGGCGACACCGAGATCACGGGCTTGCGGGAGCGGGAGCTGACCCGGCTGCGGCGGGACCGGATCGGGTTCATGTTCCAGTCGTTCAACCTGATCCCGACGCTGAGCGCGCTGGAGAACATCACCCTGCCGATGGACATCGCGGGCCGCCGGCCGGACCGGCAGTGGCTCGACCGGGTCGTGGACACCCTCGGTCTGCGCGACCGGCTCGGCCATCGCCCGGCCCAGCTCTCCGGCGGCCAGCAGCAGCGTGTCGCGTGTGCGCGGGCGCTGGTCTCCCGGCCGGAGCTGATCTTCGCGGACGAGCCGACCGGGAACCTCGACTCGCGGGCCGGCCTGGAGGTGCTCGGGTTCCTGCGGGAGGCCGTCGACTCCCTCGGCCAGACCGTCGTCATGGTCACCCACGACCCGGGCGCGGCCGCCCACTCCGACGTGGTGCTCTTCCTCGCCGACGGGCGGATCGTGGACCGGATGGAGCATCCGACGGCGGAGGCGGTGCTCGAGCGCATGAAGCGGTTCGACGCCCTGCGCGCCCAGGCCGACACCGCTCTTTCCGTCGAGGAGGCCTGATCCGTGCTCCGCGCCACCCTGCGCAGTTTCCTCGCCCACAAGGGCCGCCTGCTGCTGTCGGCGCTGGCGGTCGTGCTGTCCGTCGCGTTCGTCGCAGGCAGCCTGATCTTCTCCGACACGGTCACGCGCACCTTCGACCGGCTCTTCGCCTCCACCGCCGCCGACGTCACCGTGGCGCCCAAGGAGGACCTGCGCACCTCGGGGCCCAGCGGCGCGGTACAGACCCTGCCCGCCTCGCTCGCCGCCCGCGCGGCGAAGGCTCCGGGGGCCGCTTCGGCGCACCCGGACGTGAGCGTGCAGAACATCACCGTCGTCGACAGCCGCCGGGAGTCCGTGAGCCCGACCACCGGCGCGCCCACCCTCGCGCGGGACTGGCACGTCACCGACCGCAGCCCCGTCCGGCTCACCTCCGGGCACGCCCCGCACGGAGTGCACGAGGCGCTGCTGGACGCGGACACCGCCCGCAAGAAGCACGTGCGGATCGGCGACACGCTGACCGTGCTCGCGCAGCCGGGCACCTTCACGGTCCGCGTGGTCGGCATCGCCACCTTCACCACGACCAACCCCGGCTCGGCCCTGCTGTACCTCGACCCGGCCCACGCGGCCCGGCTGCTGCTCGGGTCCGCCGACCGCGCCACCGCCATCTCCGTCACGGCGGCCCCCGGCGTGCGTGACACCGTGCTCAAGCGCCAGGTCGCGGCAGCGCTGGGGGGCGGGCCGTACACCCTGAAGACGGCTGGTGAGCAGGCGAAGTCGGCGGCGCAGCAGCTCGGCACCTTCCTGAAGGTCATCAAGTACGTCATGGTGGGCTTCGCCGGGATCGCCGTGCTGGTGGGCGTCTTCCTGATCGTCAACACCTTCTCGATGCTGATCGCCCAGCGCACCCGCGAACTGGGGCTGCTGCGCGCCCTGGGCGCAGACCGGCGGCAGGTGCGCCGTTCCGTGCTCACCGAGGCCGTCCTGCTCGGCCTGGTGGGCTCCACGCTGGGCCTGGCGGCCGGGATCGGACTCGCGGTGGGTCTGATCCACCTCATGGCCTCGTTCGGGATGAATCTGACGACGGCCGGGATGGCCGTCGGCTGGGTGACCCCGGTGACGGCCTACGCCGTCGGGGTGGGGGTCACCTTCGTCGCCGCGTATCTCCCGGCCCGGCGGGCCTCCGCCGTCTCCCCTATGACGGCGCTGCAGGACGCCGAGGTCGCCGGGGTGGGCCGGCCGCTGAAGGCGCGCGCGATCGCGGGGGCGGTGGTGGGCGCGCTGGGCGCGGCGGCGCTCGCGGGCTGCGCGGCGTCGTCCCGGACGGCGACGGCGGCCTCGCTGCTCGGTCTCGGTGTGGTCCTCAGCCTGATCGCGACCGTCGTCGCGGGGCCGCTGCTGGTGCGCCCGGTGATCCGGGTGCTCGGCGCGGCCTTCCCGGCCGTGTTCGGTTCCGTCGGCCGGATGAGCCAGCGCAACGCCCTGCGCAACCCGCGCCGGACGGGGGCGACCGCGGCCGCCCTGATGGTCGGGCTCGCCCTGGTCGGCGGCCTGTCGGTGGCGAGCGCCTCGATGTCCCGTTCGTTCGACGAGCGGATCGACAAGACGCTCGGCGCCGACTTCGTGGTGCAGAGCGGCCGGTACACGGCGTTCTCCAAGGACGTCACCGCCCAGGTGCGCGCCACGAAGGGCGTGGGCCTGGTCGTACGGCAGCGGTTCGCGCCGGTCGCCGTGCGGCTGCCGGACGGGCAGCGCGTCGTCTCGACGGCTTCGGGTTACGACCCGCGGCTCGACGACGTCGCCCACCTGACGTACGCCGCGGGCGGCACGGCGGGCGCGCTGGCCCCCGGCGGCATCGGCATGGACTCCGGGTTCGCGCGCGACCACGGCGTCCGGCTGGGCAGTGTGCTGCCGGTGGAGTTCCCGGGCGGGCGCCGCACCGAGCTGCGGGTCGGCGCGCTCACCGACCAGGAGGCGAGCGAGGGCTTCGGCATGCGCGGTGGGCTGTTCCTCGGGATCGGCACGGTGGAGCGGTACGTGCCCGGCGGCCAGGACGCGGCGCTGTACGTCAACGCCGCCCCCGGTACGGGCCCCGACGCGCTGCGCTCCCGGCTGGAGCGGTCGCTGGCCGCGTATCCGCAGGTGCAGGTACGCGACCAGGCCGACTACAAGAAACTAGTGCACGACCAGATCGCGGTGCTGCTGTACCTCGTGTACGCGCTGCTCGGGCTGGCGATCGTCATCGCGGTGCTCGGTGTGGTGAACACGCTGGCGCTGTCGGTGGTGGAGCGCACCCGGGAGATCGGGCTGCTGCGGGCGATCGGGCTGAGCCGGCGTCAGCTGCGACGGATGATCCGCCTGGAGTCGGTGGTCATCGCGGTGTTCGGTGCGGTGCTGGGGCTCGGCCTCGGTCTCGTGTGGGGGCTGTGCATGCAGCGGGTGCTGGCCCTGCAGGGCATGAAGGCGCTGGCGGTCCCGTGGTCGACGATCGTCGCGGTGGTGGTCGGATCGGCGGTCGTCGGGGTCGTCGCCGCACTGCTCCCGGCGCTGCGTGCCTCACGCATGAATGTGCTGGCGGCGATCGCGCACGAGTGATGGGGCCGCGAAGTCCCCTGCTACCGCGGAGAGTCGTTTCCCCGCCGGTTCCGCTGCGGTGTCGGTTCGCTCGATCCGTCGTCCGCGGGTGAGTGGCGGGCGAAGTGCCGCCGCGCCGAGGAGTTCGGCCACGTGCTCTGCGGCGCCGATCAGCCGCTCCAGCAGCGGCCGGGCCGCCGCCTCCGCATCGCCGGCGATCACGGCGGACCGGATCAGCAGGTTCGGCTCCGCGGGCTCCTTGCGGCCGGCCGCGAACGCGCGGTACGCACCACCCGCTCGTCCAGCTCCCCCGCGCCGACCGGCCCCGGCCGCCCCGTCGTCCCGCACGGCACGGTCCGCGCGCCCGTCAACGCGCCACACCCGCGTGTTCGGCGGTCAGCCTGAGCTTCGGTCACCGTTGCCGCCGATGTACAGCGGCACCCGCGGCTGCTGCGCGGGCCGCGGCCGGGGCCCGGCGGAACCCGGCAGCCCATCCAGCTCCTCCACCGTGCGCCGCAGGTGGTCCACCCACTCGCGCGGCGAGCCGAACGGCAGCCCCGTGTCCTGCCGCGCGGCCGGTGACCGTCCGGATCGTGGAATTCCGGGTCGGCGGGCATCCCACCTGATGTGATCGTCGTATGTCTGATCTTCGGATACGGGCCGCGGCGCCCGACGACCTGGACACCGTGCTGGCCTTCTGGAAGACGGCCGCCGAGGGCACGAGCATCAGCGACGACCGGGAGGGGGTGGAGCGGCTCCTCGCCCGCGACGCCGAGGCGCTGATCCTGGCCGAGGAGGACGAGGAGCTGGTCGGCACGGTGATCGCGGGATTCGACGGCTGGCGCTGCCATCTCTACCGGCTCGCCGTCCACCCCGAGCGACGGCGCCGGGGTATCGGCTCGGCGCTGCTGGCGGCGGCCGAGGAGCGGTTCACGGCGCTGGGCGGGCGACGCGCGGACGCGATGGTGCTGGTGCGCAACGAGACCGCCCGGCACGCCTGGAGCGCGGCCGGATACGGGCCCGAGGAACACTGGCGGCGCTGGGTCAAACCGCTCCCCTCCTGAGTGTTTTTGCCCATCCTTTACTATTGGTGGACCACTCGGTCCACCATGAAAGGTCGTGAGCTCCGCCCATGGGCGAGCCCCCCGGTAGCCGACACAGCCGACATCGCGCGATCCTTCCTGCCCTGTCCGACCATGGGACGGAGGTGACCCGATGATCGAAGTGCTTCTGCTGCTCGTCGCCGTGCTGCTGTCACTCGCCTGCGGCGCCTTCGTCGCGGCCGAGTTCTCGCTGACCACGGTCGAACGCAGCGAGCTGGAGCGGGCCGTGGAGCGCGGCGAGCGGGGCGCCGCGGGCGCGCTGAAGGCCGTGCGGAACCTCACCTTCCAGCTGTCCGGGGCCCAGCTCGGCATCACCGTCACCAACCTGGTCGTCGGCATGCTCGCCGAGCCCTCGATCGCGAAGCTGCTGGCCGGGCCGATGGAAAGTCTCGGCCTGTCCGCCGGGGCGGCGAGCTCGGTCGCGCTCGTGGTGGGCACGGCCCTGTCCACGGTGTTCCTCATGGTCGTCGGCGAGCTGGTGCCCAAGAACTGGGCGATCTCAGCGCCGCTGGCCATGGCCAAGCGGGTGGGGACTCCGCAGCGCTGGTTCAGCGCCGCGTTCCGCCCCTTCATCACCCACCTGAACAACACCGCCAACCGCGTGGTGCGCCGCTTCGGCATCGAGCCGGCCGAGGAGCTGGCCTCCGCGCGCGGCCCGCAGGAGCTGGCCGCGCTGGCCCGGCACTCCGCCAAGGCGGGCGCCCTGGAGCCGGACACCGCCGAGCTGTTCGTGCGCACGCTCAACCTCGCCGACCTCACCGCGGAGAACGTCATGACCCCGCGCGTGCAGGTCATCGCCCTGGACGCGCAGGCGACCTGCCAGGACGTGGCGAACGCGACCCGGGCGACCGGCCTGTCCCGCTTCCCGGTCTACCGCGGCAGCCTCGACACGGTCGTCGGCACCGCCCACGTCAAGGACGTGCTGGCCGTCCCGGCCGATCGGCGCACGCGGGTGCCGGTGTCGGAGCTGATGCGCGAGCCGCTGCTCGTGCCCGAGTCGCTGACCGTGGACCGGCTGCTGGACCGGCTGTCCGGCAAGCGGACGATGGCCGTGGTCATCGACGAGTACGGCGGTACGGCGGGCGTCGCGACACTGGAGGACATCGTCGAGGAGGTCGTCGGCGAGGTCCGCGACGAGCACGACCCGCACGAGACGCCCGACCTGGCCCCGGCCGGCACCGACGAGGACGGCCGCGCGGTGTTCTCCGCCGACGGCGCCGCCCGCGTCGATCAGCTGGCCCGGGTGGGCCTGAGGGCGCCGGACGGGCCGTACGAGACGCTGGCCGGGCTGGTTGCCACCGAGCTGGGGCGGATACCGGCCGTCGGTGACGTCGTGCAGGTCGCCGGGTGGCGGATGGACGTGGTGGACGCCTCCGGGCGCAGGGCGGCGCGGGTGCTGCTGCACGCGCCGCTGGACGACGAGCAGCCGCACGGCCGGAAGGGGGCGCCACGGTGACCGCGGTGCAATTGCTGATCGGTCTGGCGACACTCGTCGTCAACGCCTTCTTCGTCGGCGCCGAGTTCGCGCTGATCTCGGTGCGGCGCTCGCAGGTGGAACCGCACGCGGAGGCCGGCGACCGGCGGGCGCGCAGTGTGCTGTGGGGGCTGCAGCACGTCTCGGCGCTGATGGCCGCCGCCCAGCTCGGTATCACGCTGTGCACGCTGGTGCTGGGTGTGGTCGCCGAGCCTGCGATCGCGCATCTGCTGGAGCCGGTGTTCCACGCGGTGGGCGTGGCGCAGAGCGCCGGCCACGCGGTGTCCTTCGTGATCGCGCTGGCCCTCGCGACGTATCTGCACATGCTGCTCGGCGAGATGGTGCCGAAGAACATCGCCCTCGCCGAGCCGGTACGCAGCGCCCTGGTGCTCGGGCCGCCGCTGGTGGCGGTGGCTCGGGCGCTGAAGCCGGTGATCTTCGCGGTCAACGCCTTCGCGAACGCGCTGCTGAAGCTGATGCGGGTCGAAACCAAGGACGAGGTGACGGCCAGCTTCTCGGACGCGGAGCTGGCGCAGATCGTCAAGGACGCCGGTGAGGCCGGTCTGCTCGACGACCGCGCCACGGAGCGGCTGCACGACGCGCTGGAGCTGGGCAGCCGCCCGGTGCGCGACGTGGTGATGCCGCTGGAACGGGTCGTCTACGCGCACGTGGGCGTCACGCCGGAGCAGCTGGAAGGGCTGTCGGCCGAGTCCGGGTTCTCCCGCTTCCCGGTGGTGGACGAGGGACGGCGGATCGTCGGCTATCTGCACGTCAAGGACGCGCTGGACGCCTCGCCACGGGATCTGCCGTTCCGGCTGCGGGACATGCGGCCCATCGCGCGGGTGCGGGAGACGACGCCGCTGGACGACGTGCTCACCGCGATGCGGGGCAGCCGGACCCATCTGGCGGCGGTGCTGGGCGCGGACGGGCGGCTGGCCGGGCTGGTGACGATGGAGGACGTCCTGCGGGAGCTGTTCGGGCAGCGGGCCTGACGCCCGGCCGTACGCGGCGCGGACACCGGTGACGCGGGAGCGGCGTCCCGGTGCGGCCGAGGGCGACCGACCGCTGGGTATGCCGCGCGGGTTACCATCGCTGACGCCATGGACACGAACCCCGCCTACACCAGCCTGGTCGCCGTCGGCGACTCCTTCACCGAAGGCATGTCGGACCTGCTGCCGGACGGCTCCTACCGCGGCTGGGCCGACCTCCTCGCGGCCCGCATGGCCGCCCGCACGCCCGGCTTCCGGTACGCCAACCTGGCCGTGCGCGGCAAGCTCATCGGGCAGATCGTCGAGGAACAGGTGCCCGTGGCGGCCGCGATGGACGCCGATGTGATCACCCTGGTCGGCGGCCTCAACGACACACTGCGGCCCAAGTGCGACATGGGCCGGGTCAAGGGGCTGCTGACCGAGGCGGTGGAGCGCCTCGCGCCGTCCTGCAAGCAGCTCGTGCTCATGCACAGCCCCGGCCGGCAGGGCCCGGTGCTGGAGCGCTTCCGGCCGCGCATGGAGGAACTCTTCGCCTGCGTCGACGACCTGGCCGCCCGGCACGGCGCGCTGGTGGTCGACCTGTACAGGGCACCCGGGCTGAGCGACCCGCGGATGTGGGACGTCGACCGCCTGCATCTGACCGCCGAGGGGCACCGGCGAGTCGCGGAGGCGGTGTGGCAGGCCCTCGGTCACGAGGCGGAGGACGCCGACTGGCACGCCGCGCTGCCCACGGCGCTCCCGCCGAACTGGATCGCCCGCCGCATCGCCGACGCCCGCTTCACCCGGCAGCACCTGCTCCCGTGGATAGGCCGCCGCCTCACGGGCCGCTCCTCGGGCGACGGCCGCCCGCCGAAGCGCCCGGAACTGCTGCCGTACGACCGGTCGGGGACGTAAGCGGGGCGCCTCCCGCCGGGGCCGGTTTCCACGGCGTCTGTGCTGCCGCGTGCGGTGGTCTGCCGGGTGCGGGCCGGTGGGGGCTGACCGCGCAGTCCCCGCGTCCCTTTTCGGGTCGGCCATCGCATCCGGCACGCGGCGGCAGGCTCCCCGGGCGGTCCGCCCCTTGGGCCCCGGACGCCCGAACCCCCGGCCCCCGAAGTCCCACCCCCCACCTGACCTGGTCCCCGGCCGCGCACCGTCCGTCGCAGCGGTCGGCCCGGGGTGGCGGTCATCGCGGCGGTCCCGGCACGTGACCGGCGTCTCGTAGTTTCCGCCGATCGGTACCGCGGCGCTGGCCTGCACGAATCGCCAGTAGAATCTGGACACGTGACTTCTGCGCCCGCCAAGCCCCGCATCCCCAACGTCCTCGCCGGACGCTACGCCTCCGCCGAGCTCGCCACGCTCTGGTCGCCCGAGCAGAAGGTGAAACTGGAGCGTCAGCTCTGGCTCGCCGTGCTGCGCGCCCAGAAGGACCTCGGGATCGAGGTTCCGGACGAGGCGATCGCCGACTACGAGCGCGTCCTCGACACCGTCGACCTGGCCTCCATCGCCGAGCGCGAGAAGGTCACGCGGCACGACGTGAAGGCCCGTATCGAGGAGTTCAACGACCTCGCCGGGCACGAGCACGTGCACAAGGGCATGACGTCCCGCGACCTCACCGAGAACGTCGAGCAGCTGCAGATCCGGCTCTCGCTGGAGCTGGTGCGCGACCGCACGGTGGCGGTGCTGGCGCGCCTCGGCAAGCTCGCGGGTGAGTACGGCGAGCTGGTCATGGCCGGCCGCTCCCACAACGTCGCCGCCCAGGCCACCACCCTCGGCAAGCGTTTCGCGACCGCCGCCGACGAGCTGCTGGTCGCCTACGGCCGCCTCGAGGAGCTGCTCGGCCGCTACCCGCTGCGCGGCATCAAGGGCCCGGTCGGCACCGCGCAGGACATGCTGGACCTGCTCGGCGGTGACGCCGCGAAGCTGGCCGACCTGGAGAACCGGATCGCCCGGCACCTCGGCTTCTCGCAGGCCTTCACCTCCGTCGGCCAGGTCTACCCGCGTTCGCTGGACTACGAGGTCGTCACCGCGCTGGTGCAGCTGGCCGCCGCGCCGTCGTCGCTGGCCAAGACGATCCGCCTGATGGCAGGGCACGAGCTGGTCACCGAGGGCTTCAAGCCGGGCCAGGTCGGTTCCTCCGCGATGCCGCACAAGATGAACACCCGCTCCTGCGAGCGCGTCAACGGCCTCATGGTGATCCTGCGCGGCTACGCCTCGATGACGGGCGAGCTGGCCGGTGACCAGTGGAACGAGGGCGACGTGTCCTGCTCCGTGGTGCGCCGCGTCGCGCTGCCGGACGCGTTCTTCGCGCTGGACGGCCTGCTGGAGACGTTCCTGACCGTCCTGGACGAGTTCGGCGCCTTCCCGGCGGTCGTGGCCCGCGAGCTGGACCGCTACCTGCCGTTCCTCGCCACCACCAAGGTGCTGATGGGCGCGGTGCGCGCGGGCGTCGGCCGCGAGATGGCGCACGAGGCGATCAAGGAGAACGCCGTCGCCACCGCCCTGGCGATGCGCGAGCAGGGCGCGGACCGCAACGACCTGCTGGACAAGTTCGCCGCCGACGAGCGCCTGCCGCTCGACCGCGAGCAGCTCGCCGCGCTGATGGCGGACAAGCTGTCCTTCACCGGCGCCGCCGCCGACCAGGTCGCCATGATCGTCGGCCGCGTCGAGGAGATCGTCAAGCAGCACCCCGAGGCCGCGGGCTACACGCCCGGCGCGATCCTCTGACCCTGCGCCTCACGATGCCCCGTTTCACTCAGGCGGAGCTGGAGGCCGCCCGCGACCGCCCGGTACCGGACGTGGTCGCGGACGGCCTCCGCGTGCTCTTCTGCGGCATCAACCCCGGGCTGATGACCGCCGCTACGGGCCATCACTTCGCCCGCCCCGGCAACCGCTTCTGGCCCGTTCTGCACCTGTCCGGCTTCACTCCCCGGCTGCTCAAGCCCGCGGAGCAGCACGAACTGCCGCGATACGGGCTCGGCATCACCAACGTGGTCGCCCGGCCGACGGCACGCGCCGACGAACTGAGCGCCGAGGAGTACCGGGAGGGCGGCCTGCTGCTGAGGGCCAAGGTCGAGCGACTGCGGCCACGCTGGCTGGCCGTCGTCGGCATCACCGCCTACCGGGCCGCCTTCGCCGACCGCACGGCGCAGGTGGGACCGCAGGAGGGCACGATCGGGGACACCCGTGTGTGGGTGCTGCCGAATCCGAGCGGGCTGAACGCGCACTGGACCGTGACGACCATGGCCGAGGAATTCGCCCGGCTGCGGCGGGCCGCCGAGGAGTAGCCGGTAGCCGCCCGGCCGGTCAGGGCGGGTCGATCTCGGTGACGACGGCGATCAGTTGGATCTCGTCGTGTGTGTCCCGGTCGGCCACCCCCAGGGCGACCCAGCGGCCCGTCTCGTCCGGGTCCCACAGGTCCAGTTCGTCCACCCGGACGCTGACCGTGGCCCAGGGCTCCGGTATCTCCTCCCCCCGCGCGGCCCGCACCCGCAGGCCCTGCATGCCCAGGGGCGGCGGATGCGCGCCGTCACGCCGGTCCAGCTCCCGGGCCACACGGTCCTTCAGGGCGTGGAAGTCCGCGGCCGCCGGCGCCCGCTCCGCCGGGTCGCCCTCCCGCAGCCCGTGGCTGGTCATCAACTCCGCTATGAAGTAACCCGGCCCGGCCGCGCCCACGTCCGTCCGGCCGCGCTGCCCGGGAAACACCCGGCAGCGCAGCCGGTCGATCACGCCGAGATGCTGCGCGCTGTCCATGTGACCCAGTAAAGCGGCCCCCACTGACAATTGGCGGGGCGTCAGCGTGCGGCCCGGCTCGGACACCGTGCGCAGCGCTGTGCGGTCTCAGGCGTCACGGCGCAGCAGGCTCCAGGCGCCCGCTCCCAGCGCGGCCGACACCCAGGCCGCGGTCACCGCGAGTCCGGGCCACGGGCCGAGCAGCCCGCCGGAACTGTGGTGAAGCACGGCCTGACCGGCGCGGTCCGGCAGGAAGTCGGCGACGCCGCCGGACGTGTCGCCGATGACGAAGGAGACGATGAGCAGGAACGGGACGAGGATGCTCAGCGTCGCCACGCCACTGCGCAGCACCGCGGTGAGCCCGGCCGCGAAGAGGGCCATGAGCATCAGATAGATCCCGCAGCCCACGACGGCGCGCAGCTGTTCACCGGCGGACAGCGCTGCCGCCTTGTCGCCCAGGGCGGCCCGGCCCACCGCCAGGGTGACCAGCCCGGTGACCAGGCCGACGGCCAGCGCGGGCGCGGCTACCGCCGTCGCCTTCGCGGCGAACCAGCGGCCCCGGCGCGGTACGGCGGCCAGGGAGACGCGGAGCGCGCCGCCCTGGAACTCCGCCGCCACGGCCGTCGTACCGAAAGCGATGGCCGCGATCTGGCCGAAGCTGACGCCGAAGAAGGCCGAGAAGAGGGGGTCGAAGTCCGCACCGCCGGTGTCCAGCGTGGCGAGCGCGGAGAAGACGGCGGTGGCGGCCAGGACCGCGCCCAGGCTCGCGAGCTGTGAGCGCAGCGTCCGGATCTTGATCCACTCGGCGTGCAGGGCGGGGGTGAATCCCATGGTCAGGCCTCCTGACGGGGTGCGGTGAACTCGGCTTCGGCCGCGGTGAGATCGAGGTAGGCCTGCTCCAGCGTGCCCTCCTCGGCGGCCAGTTCGAGGAGCGGTACGCCCGTCGCGGACGCGATCCGGCCGATGTCCTCCACGCGCGCGTGCGGCACGCTCCACGCCCCGTCGTCCGTCTCGGCGGCGTCGTGGCCGTGCCGGGCGAGCGCCTCCTTCAGCGCGACGCCGTCCGTGGTGCGCACCCGGACGCGGGGCTGGACGCGCGCGTCGATGAAGGCGCGCATCGGCAGGTCGGCGAGCAGCCGTCCCCGGCCGAGGACCAGGAGGTGATCGGCGAAGGACGCCGTCTCGTTCATCAGATGGCTGGAGACCAGCACCGTGCGCCCCTCGGCGGCGAGCCGGCGCAGCAGTCGGCGGATCCAGACGATGCCCTCGGGGTCGAGGCCGTTGGCGGGCTCGTCGAGCATCACCACGGGCGGATCACCGAGCAGCGCGGCCGCGATGCCGAGGCGCTGACGCATGCCCAGCGAGTACGTTCTCACCCTGCGGTGCGCGACCGGGGCGAGCCCGGTCTCCTCCAGCACCTGCTCGACCCGGCGCGGTGCGATGCGGTTGCTCGCGGCGAGGGCGAGCAGGTGGGCGCGGGCGGTGCGGGAGCCGTGCGCGGACTGCGCGTCCAGCAGCGCGCCGACCTCGCGGAGCGGTTCGCCGAGCGTGGCGTAGGGACGGCCGCCGACGGTCGCGGTGCCGGCGGTCGGCCGGTCCAGGCCGAGGACGAGCCGCATGGTGGTGGACTTGCCGGCGCCGTTGGGGCCGAGGAAGCCGGTCACGCGGCCGGGTTCGACGCGGAAGGTGAGGTCGTCGACGGCGCGCCGGGAGCCGTACTCCTTGGTGAGGTCGTGGACGTCGATGCGGGTCATGTCCCTCACCCTGACGGACCGTCGGGCTCCGGCTCCTCCCCCGCCGGTGGAGATCGTCTCCCCCGTGCGAGGGAGGTGTGTTGTCAGTGGCGGCTGGCACGATGGCGTCATGATCCGCTGGCTGCGCCCGTTCGCACGGGCGGTCACGTACACACGGTGGCTGCATCTGTTCGTGGCCGTCGTGTGGCCGGCGATGTGGCTGTTCATCGACGAGGCCTGGTGGGCGCCGGCCACGGCGGCCGTGGTGCTGGGCCTGTCCGGGCTGCTCCCCGTCATGCGGACCGTGGAGGGCTTCCAGGCCCGGCTGTTGCTGCTCGGCGGCCGCCAGGACGGCGGAACGCCGGTGATCGTCACCGAGCCGGCGAAGACGTGGGGCGACCGCGGGCGGATCGTGCTCTGGCTGGAGGCCCGGCTGCTGCTGGGAGCCGTGGTCTCCCAGCTGACCGTCCAACTGCTCCTCATCACCGCGGACCTGGTCCGGGCCGTGCTGGGCGGGCGGCCGAACAGCGGCGGTTGGATGCCCGTGACCGGCCATCACTGGTGGTACGCCGTCCTCGCGCCGCTGCCGCTGATTCTGCTGGCGGCGGTCGTCCTGGCCGGCGGCGAGCTGATCACCCGTGTCGCCCTGCGGCTGCTCGGGCCCTCCCCCGCCGAGCGGCTCGCCGCGCTGGAGGAGCGCACCGAACAACTGCTGGAGCGCAACCGCATCGCCCGCGAGCTGCACGACTCGATCGGGCACGCGCTGACCGTGGCGGTCGTCCAGGCGGGCGCGGCCCGGGCGGCGGGCGATCCGGAGTTCACCGACCGGGCACTGGCCGCGATCGAGGACACCGGCCGGGCGGCGCTGGAGGACCTGGAGCGGGTGCTCGGTGTGCTGCGGGAGGCGGAGCGGCCGGTGAGCAGCCGGCCGACGCTCGCCGACGCCGGGCGGCTGCTGGAGTCCGCGCGGGCGTCCGGCGCCGAGGTCGACGCCGAGCTGAGCGGCCCTCTGGAGACGGTGCCCGGGCCGGTCTCCCGCGAGGGCTACCGCATGTTGCAGGAGTCCCTGACCAACGTGCTGCGCCACGCGGGCTCGGTGCCGGTGCGGGTGAGGGTCGCCGCGGACGGCGCGCGGCTGCTGCTGGAGGTGCGCAATCCGCTCCCCGGCGAGATACCGGGGCCCGGCCGGGGCAGCGGGTTGCGCGGCATCCGCGAGCGTGCGGCCCTCCTCGGCGGCCGGGCCCGCGCAGGCCCCGACGGCGGCGACTGGCAGGTGCACGTCGAGCTGCCGGTGGGGTGATCTAGGGTCTTTCGTTTGGATCAGGCCGGATCAGGGAGCGGGGTCTGGCAACGCGGCGAGGCGCGGCACCAGACCCCGTGAGCCCGGCACAAACGAGAGGCCCTAGGCTGGTCGGGTGCCCGTGCGTGTGCTCCTCGTCGACGATGAACCGCTGGTCCGCGCGGGTCTGCGGGCCGTGCTCGAGGCCCAGCCCGACATCGAGGTCGTCGGGGAGGCGGCCGACGGGGCCTCGGTGATCCCGCTGGTGCGGCAGTTGCGGCCGGACGTCGTCGCCATGGACGTACGGATGCCTCTGCTGGACGGTATCGAGGCCACCCGGGCGGTGCTGCGTACCGTGGCCGACCCGCCGAAGATCCTCGTGGTGACGACGTTCGAGAACGACGAGTACGTGTACGGGGCGCTGCGTGCGGGCGCGGACGGGTTCCTGCTGAAGCGGGCGCGACCGGCGGAGATCGTGCACGCCGTGCGGCTCGTGGCGGAGGGCGAGTCGCTGCTCTTCCCCGCCTCGGTGCGGCGCATGGCAGCCGAGTACGGGGACAGCGGCGGCAACCGCGCGGCCCGTGACCTGCTGGAGCGGGCGCGACTGACCGAACGGGAGGGCGAAGTGCTCCGCTTGATGGCCCGCGGGCTGTCGAACGCGGAGATCGCCGCCCGGCTCGTCGTCGGCACCGAGACCGTGAAGTCGCATGTGAGCGCCGTCCTGGCGAAGCTGGGGGCGCGGGACCGCACGCAGGCGGTCATCGTGGCCTACGAGTCGGGCTTCGTCACCCCCGGCTGAGCGTGGCCGCGGTGCCTCGGAGCGGGTCCCTGGCGGCCCGTGTCTCGCCGGTGCCCGATGTGCCGAGTACGATCCCGCCAACACGCGCACGAGCTGGGAGGACGGACGGTGGGGCGGCTGACCGGCGGGGATCCCTCGCTGCTGCGAAGGATCAATTCCGCGGTGGTGCTGCACGCGCTGCGGGCCACGGACTGCGCGACGCTGACGGAGGTCACCCGGGTGACCGGGCTGTCCCGGCCGACCGTCGAGGGCGTCGTGGACGATCTCATCCAGGCCGGCCTGGTCGTCGAGAAGGCGGCCGAGGAGGGCACGGCACGGCGGCAGGGCCGTCCGGCGCGCAGATTCCGGTTCCGCGCGGAGGCCGGATATCTGCTGGGCGTGGAGATCGGCGCGCACCGGGTGGCCGCGCTGCTGGCGGACCTCGACGGGCGGGTGGTGGGCGCGCAGGCCAAGGACGTCGAGGAGACGGCCGGGGCGGACGAGCGGCTGGAGCGGCTGCGGACGACGGTGGCGGAGCTGCTGCGCCGCGCCGGGGTGCCGCGCAGTTCGCTGCGCGCGGTCGGCGTGGCGACGCCAGGGATCGTGGAGGCCGACGGGACGGTACGGCTGGGCACCGCGCTGCCGGGGTGGACCGGGCTGCGGCTGGGTGAGCGGCTCAGCCGTTCCTTCAAGTGCCCGGTGCTGGTGGAGAACGACGCGAACGCGGCGGCCGTGGCCGAGCACTGGAAGGGCGCCGCCACCGAGTCCGACGACATCGTGTTCGTCCTGGCGGGGCTGAGCCCGGGTGCGGGTGCGCTGATCGGCGGGCGGCTGCACCGCGGTTACGGCGGCGCGGCCGGCGAGATCGGAGCGCTGCACCTGCTGGGGCGTGAGGCGACACCGGAGACCCTGCTGTCGACTACCGACGAGCCGCTGCACCCGCTGGACGAGCAGGCCGTGGCCGCGGTGTTCACCCAGGCCCGCGAGGGCGACCGGCGGGCCCGTGCGGCGGTGGACCGTTTCATCCAGCGTCTCGTGCACGACGTGGCCGCGCTGGTGCTGGCGCTGGACCCGGAGCTGGTCGTCATCGGCGGCTGGGCGGCCGGTCTGGACGGCGTCCTCGCCCCGCTGAGCAAGGAGCTGTCCCGCTACTGCCTGCGGCCGCCGAAGGTGACCCTGTCCCTCCTCGGTGAGGCCGCGGTGGCGACGGGCGCGCTGCGGCTGGCTCTGGACCATGTGGAGGAGCAGCTGTTCGCAGTGGACGGCACGGTGACCGCCCGCCGCTGACCCCGCGACGGCCGTACGGCACCGACCGCGCGCCATCGAGCCCCGGCCGCCCGGGCTCACGCGTGCGGGCGACGCCGGGTCAGGACGCGCGGCGCTCCGGGGTGTGGTGGATCTCGACGCCGCCCGCGTCGCCGAAGGTGAGCCGGCAGGTGTCGGCGCGGTAGGTGGCGACGGACAGCGCGGCGGTGCGGCCCTCGGCGAAGTACCGGGTGGTGACGACGAGGACGGGCGCCCCCGGGAGCCGGTCCAGCGCCTTGGCGTCGTCGGCGCCGGCCGAGCCCAGCTCGACGGCGCGGTCCTGGCCGGTTGCCTCGCGCCGCTGCAGTTCGCGCAGCACGGCACGCGCGCGGGCCGGACCGGAGGGCGCGTCGATACCGGTCAGCTCGGGCACGGATGCCTGCGGGATGTAGAGCAGCTCGGCGGCGACCGTCTGACCGTTGTTCACACGGGTGCGGCGCACGATGTGCACCGCCTCGCCGTGGCCGGTCTCCAGGGCGTCGGCGACCGCGGCCGGCGGCACGGCGAACTCGCAGTCGGCCGGCTCCCAGGCGTCGCCGCCGACGCTCGGCCAGGCGTGTTCCTCGGTGCCGACGGCCACGCCCATGCGGGGCGGCGCGACGGTGGTGCCCACGCCGCGGCGGCGCTGGAGCCGGCCTTCCAGTTCGAGCTGCTCCAGGGCCTGCCGGAGGGTGGCGCGGGCGACGCCGAAGCGGGCGGCCAGCTCACGCTCGTTGGGCAGGATCTCACCGACCGTGAATTCGGAGTCGAGCGCCTCGGTGAGCACGGTCTTGAGGTGCCAGTACTTGGGTTCCGGCACCGTCTGCAGCTGCGTGGTCCCCACCCTGTCCTCCGCGATGCCTGTCCGGCGGCGTTTTAGCGCCCTTGTTTATTAAAGGTTGTTGCACTTGTCTGCGACCATAGGACGCCCCACACCCTTGGTCAAGACCAATCCTCGCGCTCTCGGCTGGTTCGGCGACGCTCCGGAGCCGCCCCTGGGGGCTACCCGCCAGTAGCAATTACTGACAAGCTGTCTACTCGGCGTCCGTCAGTGAGTCCCGAGGAGCCCCGCATGTCCGCCACGCTCTCCTTCAAGGCCCCCTCCCCGCACGGCCCGCAGCCGGTGACCGTCTCCTACGCGCGCGCAGGTCGCGGTGCCCCGCTGCTCCTGCTGCACGGCATCGGTCATCACCGGCAGGCCTGGGACCCCGTCGTGGACATCCTCGCCGCCGACCGCGACGTGATCGCCGTGGACCTGCCGGGCTTCGGTGCCTCACCCGCGCTGCCGCAGGCGCTGGCGTACGACCTGCCGACGACGACCGCCGTGTTCGGCGCGCTGTGCGAGGCCCTGGAGCTGGACCGCCCGCACGTGGCGGGCAACTCCCTGGGCGGGCTGATCGCTCTGCAACTCGGCCGTGAGCGGCTGGTGCGGTCGGTCACCGCGCTGTCCCCGGCCGGCTTCTGGTCCGAGGCCGAGCGGCGGTACGCGTTCGGCGTCCTGCTGGCCATGCGCGGCATCTCCCGCCGGCTGCCCCTGCCGCTCGTCGAGCAGCTGTCCCGCTCGACGGCCGGCCGCACGGTCCTGACGAGCACCATCTACGCCCGCCCCGGCCGCCGCACCCCGCAGGCCGTGGTCGCAGAGACCCGGGCACTGGCCGAGGCGACGGGGTTCGCGGCGACGCTCGCCGCCGGGGCCACCGTCCGGTTCGACGACGACATTCCCGACATACCGGTCACCGTGGCCTGGGGCAGCCGGGACCGGCTGCTGGTGCCCCGTCAGGGGGTGCGCGCCAAGCAGATCATGCCGCGGGCCCGGCTGGTGCGGCTGCCCGGCTGCGGGCACTGCCCGATGAACGACGACCCGGCCCTGGTCGCGCGGGTCATCCTCGACGGCAGCCGAGACTGACGCCACACCGGCGCGGTGAAGGGGCTGACGTCACGTCAGCCCCTTCACCGCGCCGGGAGATGGAAAGCACTACGGCGACCGGCCGCGCCCAGGCGCCGCTTGCCGCTCTCGCGCCAGGGGCAGTTGTTCACTTGTGGTTTCCGTGTGCGCCGGGGAGCGCCAGTAGGTGTGGGGTGCACATCGGCTGATTCCCGCCCCTGGAGGCCCTCCATGTCGCACCGTCCGCACCCCGGCCGCCGCAGCGTGCTGCGCGGCTCGCTGGCCGCGTCCGCGGCCCTGCCCCTGCCCGCCGGGCTCGGCGCCGCGCCGGCCTTCGCCCTCTCCGGGCGCCCCGAGGCGGGCTGGGGCGTGCAGGCGGGAGACGTGACCTCCGACTCCGGTCTGATCTGGGTGCGTTCCGACCGGCCCGCCCGCATGATCGTCGAGACGTCGGCGACCGAGTCGTTCCGCAACCCGCGCCGCCGGTACGGACCGCTGCTCGGTCCGGACACCGACTTCACCGGCACGACCCGGCTGCACGGGCTGCCACCGGGCGAGCAGATCCACTACCGGGTGCGGCTCGCCGACCCGGACGACCCCCGCCGTACCGGGGAAGGAGTGGCCGGAACCTTCCGTACGGCGCCCGTGCGGCGCCGGCAGGGCGTGCGGTTCGTGTGGTCCGGCGACCTCGCCGGCCAGGGCTGGGGCATCAACGAGTCCATCGGCGGCTACCGCATCTTCGACGCCATGGCGAAACTGGACCCGGACTTCTTCCTGTGCAGCGGCGACAACATCTACGCCGACGGCCCCATCGCGGCCACCGCGGCGCTGCCGGACGGCTCGGTGTACCGGTCGGTGACCAGCGAGGAGAAGTCCCACGTCGCCGTGACCCTGGCCGACTACCGCGGCAACTTCCGCTACAACCTGCTCGATCCGGCGCTGCGCCGCTTCAACGCGCAGGTGCCGAACATCGTCCAGTGGGACGACCACGAGGTCCGCAACAACTGGTACCCGGGCGAGGTCATCACCTCCGGCACCCCGTACCCGGCCGGCACCCGACTGGACGACCTAGCGTCGCGCGCCCGGCGCGCCTTCGCCGAGTACTTCCCGCTCTCCCCCCTGACCGCCCGCGGCGACGGCCGCATCTACCGGGTCGTCCACCACGGCCCGCTGCTGGACGTGTTCGTGCTGGACATGCGCACCTACCGCGACGCCAACTCCCCCGACGACCAGACCACCGACCCGCAGGGCATCCTCGGCCGTGAGCAGCTGGACTGGCTCAAGCGGGAGCTGGCCCGTTCCCGCGCGGTGTGGAAGGTGATCGCCGCGGACATGCCGCTCGGGCTGGTCGTGCCCGACGGGGTGGAGGGCAGGCCGAACTTCGAGGCCGTGGCGCAGGGTGATCCGGGCGTCCCGCTCGGCCGTGAGCTGCAGATCGCCGAGCTGCTGCGGTTCGTCAAGCACCGGCGGATCACGGGCACGGTGTGGCTGACGGCGGATGTGCACCACACCTCGGCCCAGCACTACGACCCGTCGCGGGCCGCGTTCAAGGACTTCGAGCCGTTCTGGGAGTTCGTGTCCGGACCGCTCAACGCGGGCTCCTTCCCGGCCGGCGCGCTCGACGGCACCTTCGGCCCCGACCGGGTGTTCGTGAAGGCCCCGGCCAGGGCGAACGTGTCCCCTGCCGAGGGCTACCAATTCTTCGGCGAGGTCGACATCGACGGCGACAGCGGCGAGCTGACGGTCCGGCTGCGCGAGCAGGACGGCACCGTGCTGTTCACCCAGGTGCTCCAGCCG
This sequence comes from Streptomyces sp. NPDC014006, assembly GCF_043088925.1. Taxonomy (NCBI): domain Bacteria; kingdom Bacillati; phylum Actinomycetota; class Actinomycetes; order Kitasatosporales; family Streptomycetaceae; genus Streptomyces; species Streptomyces sp. NPDC014006. The sequence continues at coordinate 490,920 of NZ_JBICAJ010000005.1, forward strand.
GGCCGCGTCGGCCAGTGAGAACGCTGTGAGGGGTCGCGTACCCTCGGTGTCCGTGCCGCGCCCCGGCGTCATCCCCCGGAGCGCGGCACGGGTCAACTTCCCACCGGGGGGCGGCCGTCGGCGCCCCTGCAACGCAACTGTGACACAACGGACAAAGACTTTAGAAGCACGCTTTACCCATCGGTCACAAGACGTTCGTGATCACGCAACACCGTTCCTTCACAGTGGGTGCATGAGGAGAGAGATTCCCGATGTGAAGCGTGCCCGGCACGGCCGGCCCGTCCACCACTGGCGACGCGACGTGGTCGAGCTGGCCGCGATGTTCACGGCCGTGGCGGTCGCCGACGGCGTGGCGAACCTGATCGGGCACGGCCCCGACGGACCGGTGCTGCTGATGGCGTCGGCGGTGGTGCTGACGGCCACGGCCGGTTTCCACACATGGTGGTCACGCAGGCACGGACACGCCCCGCCGACCGGTGATACCGGCGCCCGGCCGGGCTCGGCAGAGCCGGCGGCCGGGCAGCACTCACCGGCGCCGCGGTCCGCGGACGCGGCGGGCGGTGAGAGCGCCCTGTGGCGCATGCGCACCACAGTGCGGGACGAGCCGGGCTCGCTGGCCGCGCTGTGCACGGCCCTGGCCGGGCACCGGGTCGACATCCTGAGCCTGCAGGCGCACCCGCTGGGCGACACGGCGGTGGACGAGTTCCTGCTGCGCTCCCCCGGCACGCTGACGGCGGCCGAGCTGACCCGGGTGGTGGCCCTGGCCGGCGGCACCGGCACCTGGATCGAGCGCGCGGACGCCCACGATCTGGTGGACGCCCCCACCCGGGTCCTGGGCCTGGCCACCCGCACCGCCCTGGACACCGCCGAACTGCCGCTGGCGTTGCGCCAGCTGCTCGGCCGCTGCACCATCCGGTCGCTGCCCGCGGCCTCGGCCGGCGGCGCCGACGCCGTTCCCGAAGAGGGCGTGCTGGAGGACACCGTGCTGCGGCTGCGGGCGCCCGAGGGCGGCGTCCTCACCGTGGAGCGGCCGTATCTGCCGTTCACCCCGACCGAGTTCGCGCGGGCCCGCGCCCTGGTGGAGCTGGACGCGCGGCTCGGGCCGCGGGTCCCGGTCGGCTCGGACGTGCTGACGCTGCCGGAGGGCAACCCGATCACCGTGCGGCGGGCCGACACAGGTGACCTCAGGGCCGCGAAGGCGATGCACGAGCGGTGCTCGGCGCGGACGCTGTCCCTGCGCTACCACGGGCCGGTCAGGGACGCGGACCGCTATCTGAACCATCTGCTCAGCCCGCGCTTCGGGCGCACGCTCGCCGTGCAGACCGCCTCCGGCCGCATCGTCGGCCTCGGCCATCTGCTGTGGGACGGCGACGAGACCGAGGTCGCCCTGCTCGTCGAGGACGAGTGGCAGCGGCGCGGCATCGGCGGCGAACTGCTCGGCCGGCTGGTGACCATGGCCGTCGATGCGGGGTGCGAGAGCGTCTACGCGGTCACCCAGGCCTCCAACACCGGGATGGTCGCCGCGATGCGCGGCCTCGGGCTGCCCCTCGACTACCAGATCGAGGAGGGCACCCTGGTCATCACCGCCCGCCTGCACGCGACCCCGGTCGGCTCCCGGCTGCCGCACGACCGGCAGCGGCTGGGCGTCGAGCGGTACGACGAGAGCGTCGCCCGGGACTGAGACGCCCCGGCGAGGCGGCGTGAGCACGGGCTGAGACGCCCCCGGCGAAGCGGCGTGAGGGACGATCGGCGAGGTGGCCCGGCGGTGTTCCGCCGGGCCACCTCTGCGTCGGGCGTCGGGGCAAGCGCCCGGCGGCGCTCTGTGCCTCGGTTTCACCGCATGGCCACCCCCTCCGCCTCGGTTTCAGTGCGCGGCGGCCGTGTGCCTCCCGGCCCGGTCCGCCGCCCCGTCGAGCGCCCCGTCCAGGTCCGCCCACAGGTCGTCCACGTCCTCCAGGCCCACCGACATCCGCAGCAGGCGGTCGCTCACGCCGGCGCCGCGACGGTCGTCGGCGTCGACTATGCGGTGGCTGATGGACGCGGGGTGCTGGATGAGCGTGTCGACGCTGCCGAGGCTCACCGCCGGGGTGATCAGCCGTACCCCGGCGATGACCTCGTGCGGGTCGCCGTGCACCTCGAAGGCGACCATCGCGCCGCCGATGCGCGGATAGTGGACGCGGGCCACGCGCGGGTCGGCGGCGAGCCGGCGGGCGAGTTCGGCGGCGTTCGCGGAGGCGGCGCGCACCCGGACCGGCAGGGTGGACAGGCCGCGCAGCAGCAGATAGCCGGCCAACGGGTGCAGGACGCCTCCGGTGGCGAACCGCACCTGGCGCAGGCGCCCGGCGAACTCCTCGTCGCAGGCCACCACACCCGCCATCACGTCACCGTGGCCGCCGAGGTACTTGGTGGCGCTGTGCAGCACGAGCCGCGCGCCCTGCTCCACGGGCCGCTGGAGCACCGGCGTGGCGAAGGTGTTGTCGGCGAGCAGCGGCACCGAGCCGCAGGCGTGGGCGACGGCGCGCAGGTCGATCTCGGCGAGGGTGGGGTTCGCCGGTGTCTCGACCATGACCAGGCCGGTGTCCGGGCGCAGCGCGTCGGCGATGCCGGCCGGGTCGGTCCAGGTCACCTCGGTGCCGAGCAGTCCGGCGGTGAGCAGGTGGTCACTGCAGCCGTACAGCGGCCGTACGGCGACGACGTGCCGCAGCCCCATCGAGGCGCGTACCAGCAGGACGGCGCTCAGCGCGGCCATGCCGCTGGCGAACGCGACCGCGGACTCGGTGCCCTCCAGCTTGGCCAGCGCGGTCTCGAAGCGGGCGACGGTCGGGTTGCCGAGCCGGGCGTAGACCGGGGGGCCGTCCAGGTCGGCGCCGGTCGTGGCGAAGGCGTCGATCCGGGCGGCCTCACCACGGCTGTCGTACGACGGGTACGTGGTCGACAGATCGATGGGCGGGGCGTGCAGGCCCTGGCGGGCGAGGTCGTCGCGGCCGGCGTGCACGGCCTCCGTGGCCAGTGCTCTGCGGGTCGTACGGGCGGTGTCCACGGGCGCCTCCACAGGGGTCTCCTCGGGGTCCACGCGGGCACCCCTGGGTGTCCAGGGGTCCCCCGGGCGGGACGGCTCGGTCAGCTCGGCCCTGGAGGGAAAGGGTGAACAGCGACCGGGCCGGTGTGGCTGAAAGCCGTGCTACGTTCGGCGCATGGCCGAATCCGTCGTACTGGATCCGGTCGATCTGCATCTGCTGCGGCTGCTGCAGAACGACGCCCGGACCACCTATCGGGACCTCGCCGCGCAGGTCGGGGTCGCACCGTCGACCTGCCTTGACCGGGTGACGCGGCTGCGCCGCTCCGGCGTGATCCTCGGCCATCAGCTGCGGCTCAACCCGGCCAAGCTGGGCCGCGGCCTGGAAGCGCTGCTGTCGGTGCAGGTCAGACCGCACCGGCGGGAGCTGGTGGGACCGTTCGTGGAGCGCATCCGTGCTTTGCCGGAGTCCCGGACCGTCTTCCACCTCACCGGTCCCGACGACTACCTCGTGCACGTCGCGGTCGCGGACATGACGGATCTGCAACGCCTGGTCCTCGACGAGTTCACGGCCCACCGCGAGGTGGCCCGGGTGGAGACCCGGCTGATCTTCCAGCAGTGGGACTGCGGGCCCCTGTTGCCGCCGGAGCGCCCGGGGACGCCCTGACGCACCGGCGGGCAGGAGACCGGACCCGCCGTGCGGCCCCTGGGCGCAATCCGGCCGCCGCCGGTATCCGTAGGGGAAACCCGGCAGACGCGGTGGCGGGACGCGTACGAGGATGTCGGCATGTCAGAGATCAAGAGCCCGCTGCCCCGCGAGGTCGCCGACGCCTACGTCGACGAGCTCATCGCCCTCGACCCGATCACCGGTACCTACCTCGGCGTACCGGAGAGTTCGCGCCGGATGCCCGACACCTCGCCGGCGGGCGCCGACGCGCGAGCCGGGCTGGCGCGGGCCACCCTGGCGAAGCTGGACGAGGCGGAGCGCCGGCCCGGCGCCGACAGCGACATCGAGCGGCGCTGCGCGCGGCTGCTGCGCGAACGGCTCACCGCGGAACTCGCCGTCCACGAGGCCGACGAGCACCTGCGCGCCGTGGGCAACCTGCACACCATGCCGCACCAGGTGCGCGAGGTGTTCACGGTGACCCCGCAGGAGACCGAGGAGGACTGGGCGGCGATCGCCGAGCGGCTGCGCGCGGTGCCGCGGGCGCTGGCCGGGTACCGCGAGTCCCTGGCGCTCGGCCTCGAGCGCAAGCTGTACGCGGCGCCCCGCCCGACCGCCACGTTCGTCGGGCAGCTCACCGAGTGGGCGGACACCGGGCAGGGCCGCGGCTGGTTCGAGGACTTCGCCGCTGCCGGTCCCGAGTCGCTGCGCGGCGAGCTGGACGAGGCGGCGCGCGCCGCGACCGCGGCGGTGGCCGAACTGCGCGACTGGATGCGCAACACGTACGCGCCCGCCGTCGAAGGCGCCCCGGACACGGTGGGCCGCGAGCGCTACGCGCTGTCGTCGCGCTACTTCAACGGCACCGACATCGACCTGGACGAGGCGTACGCGTACGGCTGGGCCGAGTACCACCGCCTGCTCGGCGAGATGCGGCAGGAGGCGGAGAAGATCCTGCCCGGTGCCGCGACCCCGTGGGTGGCGCTCGCGCACCTCGACGAGCACGGCCGGCACATCGAGGGCGTCGAAGAGGTCCGCGCGTGGCTGCAGGGCCTGATGGACGAGGCCATCGACGCGCTGGACGGCACCCACTTCGAACTCGCCGAACGGGTGCGGCGGGTGGAGTCCCACATCGCGCCGCCCGGCGGTGCGGCGGCGCCGTACTACACGTCCCCGTCGGAGGACTTCTCCCGCCCCGGGCGCACCTGGCTGCCGACGATGGGCCAGACCCGCTTCCCGGTGTACGACCTCGTGTCGACCTGGTACCACGAGGGTGTCCCCGGCCACCATCTGCAGCTCGCCCAGTGGACGCACGTGGCCGGGGACCTGTCCCGCTACCAGTCCTCCGTGGGCATGGTGAGCGCCAACGCCGAGGGCTGGGCGCTGTACGCGGAGCGCCTGATGGACGAGCTGGGCTTCCTCAAGGACGCCGAGGAGCGCATCGGCTACCTGGACGCGCAGATGATGCGCGCCCTGCGGGTCATCGTCGACATCGGCATGCACCTGGAGCTGGACATCCCGGCGGACTCGCCGTTCCACCCGGGTGAGCGCTGGACTCCGGAACTGGCGCAGGAGTTCTTCGGCTCGCACAGCAGCCGGCCGGCGGACTTCGTGGAGAGCGAGCTGACCCGCTATCTGACGATGCCGGGCCAGGCCATCGGCTACAAGCTGGGTGAGCGGGCATGGCTCACCGGCCGGGAGAACGCCCGCGCGCGGCACGGTGACGCCTTCGACCTCAAGGTGTGGCACATGGCAGCCCTCTCCCAGGGCTCGCTGGGCCTGGACGACCTGGTGGAGGAGCTGTCCCGGCTGTGACGCGGCGGGTCACCGCCGGCCCGCCTTCAGGGGCGGTGACCTGCCCGGCGGGCAAGCGGGCCGCGACGGCGGCCGGACCGCGCCGGTGGCCCGTGACGGTGTGGGCGTGCGGCCGGGGTCACGGTGTTCACCTGACCCCGGCCCGGCGAGCGCCACAAGGTCAGCAGCCGCAGTCCTCCGCGTCCACCGGCGCGGTCAAGGAGTCGGCGGCGCGCTGCTCGTGGCCCTGCCAGGTCTCGTAGGCGAACCCCTCGCGCACCCAGTACTCGAAGCCGCCGAGCATCTCCTTGACCTGGTAGCCGAGTTCGGCCAGGGCGAGCGCGGCGCGGGTGGCGCCATTGCAGCCGGGGCCCCAGCAGTAGGTCACGACCGGCGTCTTCCTGTCGAGGAGCTGCTCGGCCTGCTCGGGGATCAGCGCCGTGGGCAGGTGGACCGCGCCGGGGATGTGGCCCTGGTCCCAGGATGCGGTGGAGCGGGAGTCCAGGACGACGAAGCCGGGGTCGGCGCCGGCTTCCAGCGCGGCGGCGACGTCGGAGACGTCGGCGTGGAAGGTGAGCGAGGCGCGGAAGTAGGCGGCCGCCTCGGCGGGAGCGGCGGGCGCGACGCGCAGGACGGGGTTGGCGGCGGTCGTGGTGGTCATGGGCCGGCCCTTCGCTGGAGTTCGTCGATGCGACGGAGACTGTCGTCGATGTCCTGAAATCTACGGCTGCTTGATCATCTTCCTGAAGGAGCCTTCCACGGCGTGAGCCTTGTGCGACCGTCGATTCTCCTGCTATCCCTCGGGGATGACCGCGTTTTCCCCGGACGCCACCGACTGGCGCATCCTCGACGTCCTCCAGCGCGACGGGCGCGCCAGCTTCGCCGAGCTGGCACGCGCCGTCTCCATGTCCGCGAGCGCGGTCACCGAGCGGGTGCGCCGGCTGGAGGAGGCCGGGGTGATCAGGGGGTACGCCGCGGTGGTGGACCCCGAGCGGCTGGGGCTCGGGATCCTGGCGTTCGTGCGCCTGCGCTACCCCAACGGCAACTACAAGCCGTTCCACGATCTGGTCGCCGTGACCCCGGAGATCCTGGAGGCACATCACGTGACGGGCGACGACTGTTTCGTCATCAAGGTCGCCGCCCGGTCCATGCGGCATCTGGAGGAGGTGTCGGGCCGGATCGGCGCGCTCGGTTCGGTGACGACGAGCGTGGTCTACTCCTCGCCGCTCGCCCGCCGCGCGCTGGGTCAGTGACCGCGCCGCCGCAGCACCGACCCGGATCTGTCCTTGACCACCTCGAGCTGGGCGTGGATGCGGCGGCGCAGGTCGGGCACATGGCTGACGATGCCGACGCTGCGGTCCCGCTCACGCAGTGAGTCGAGCACGTCCAGGACCTCGTCGAGCGTCTGGTCGTCGAGGCTGCCGAAGCCCTCGTCGATGAAGAGGGTGTCCAGCCGCACCCCGCCCGCCTCGTCGGTGACGACGTCCGCGAGGCCGAGCGCGAGCGCGAGGGAGGCGAAGAAGGTCTCGCCGCCGGACAGGGTCGCGGTGTCGCGTTCGCGGCCGGTCCAGGCGTCGACGACGTGCAGGCCGAGACCGCTGCGGCCGCGCCCGGTGCGGTCGTCGGAGTGGACGAGGGTGTAGCGGCCGGACGACATGCGCTGCAGCCGTGCCGTCGCCGCGGCGGCGACCTGTTCCAGCCGGGCCGCGAGCACATAGGACTCCAGGCGCATCCGGCGTTCGTTGTCGGCGGAGGTGCCGGCCGCGAGGGCGGCCAGCCGGGCCACCCGGTCGTACTCCTCGCGCAGCGGGGCGAGCCGGCGCACGCCCTGCGCGGCGCGCGCGGAGAGGCGGTCCAGTTCGGTGCAGCGGCGGGCGGCGGCGTCGCACGCGGAGGCGGCGGCACGCAGCCGCTCGGCGGCCGCGGCGGCGGCCCGCTCGGCGGTGGCGAGGTCGGCGGGCGGCTGCCGGTCGGCGGCCGCGGTGTCGGTCTCGGCGAGCACCGCGCGGACGGCGGCCTCCTCGGCCTGCCAGGCGTCCAGCCGCCGTTGCACCTCACGGTGCTCGGCGTCGGTGAGCAGCGCCTCGGCGGCGGCCTGCGGGGTGTCGAACCCGGCGCGGAACGCGGCGTCCGCGAGCCGCGCGTCGGCGTCCTTGAGCCGCTGGGCGGCGTCCTCGGCGGCGCGTACGGCCTCGGCGGCGTCGGTGAGCAGGGCCGCCCGGCGCTCCAGCTGCGCGGCGCGCGCGGCGACGCTGTCCGCACTGCCGCGGGCCTGCGCCAACTCCTCCTCCAGCAGTGCCCGTTCGCCCTCGAGGCGCTCGCGGTGGCCGACGCGGGCGGCGGCGCGCACGGCCGCCTCCTGCCGGTCGGCGCTGCGTCGCTCGCGTTCCTGCTCCGCCCGGCGCAGTTCCTCCTGGGCGGCGTGCAGCGCGGAGGCGTCCCGTCGGGCCGTGGCGAAGAGACGCTCCACCTCGTCGGCCTCCCGGGCGAGCCGGTCGGCCGGTTCGTCGCCGGCCTCCGCGGTGGCGGCGGCCAGCGCCTCGCGTACGGCGGCCAGGCGCCGCTCGGCGTCGCCCTGCGCCTGCTGCGCCTGCTGGTAGGCGGCCAGAGCCGCTTCCTCGGCCTCCCGGTCGACGTGCCCGGCGTCCTTGCGGGCGGGCGCGGGGTGCTCGGTCGCCCCGCACACCGCGCAGGGTTCGCCGTCGGTGAGGCGGGCGGCGAGTTCGGCGGCGATGCCGTCGAGCCGCCGTTCCTTGACGTCCAGCCAGCGCGCCTTGGCCGCGAGCACGGCCTGTTCGGCCTCGCGGATCCGTCCGGCGGCCGCCTCGGTCTCCTCGGCCAGCCGGTCGCGTTCGCGGGCGGCGCGCAGCCGTCGCTGGGCGGGCTCGCGCCGCTCGGCGAGCTGCTCGGCGCGGGTCGCGGCCTCCTGGGCGGCGTCGATACGGCCCTGCAGGCCGGCGCGGGTCTCCTCCCACCCGGCGAGCCACTGCTCGGCGTCGGCGAGGACGTCGTCGTCGGCGCGCTCCTGACGGTCCAGGCCGGCGCGTTCGGCGAGGAGGGTGGCGAGGCGCTGCTCGGCGCGGCGGGCGGACTCGAGGCCGCCCAGCTCCTCGGCGGCCCGGCGCGCGGCGGCGGCGAGCCCGGCCGCCCCGGCGTCCGCGTACGTCTCGGGCAGCAGGGCCAGCGTGCGTGTCTCCTGGCGTGCGGCACGGTCGTGCTCGGCCTCGGCGTCGGCCCGAAGGTGCAGCGCGGGGGCCACGGCCTCCGCCTTGCGCGACCGCTCCATGCGCGCCTGTGCCGCGTGGTACGCCTCGGCTCGCTCCTCCAGCAGCCGGGCCCGCTCCCGGGCCTGCGTGAACCGGGCCTGGAGCCGGGCCAGTTCCCGTGTGTCCGCCAGCGCGCGGTCGGCGGCGGCCTGCGCGGACTCGGCGGCCGCCAGGCGGCAGCGGGCGACGGCGAGCTGCTCGCGGGCGGTGGAGCGGGCGACGGCGGCGGCGCTCAGCACGGCATCGGCCAGGCCGGGCTCGCCCGGCGTCAGCTCGGGCAGCTCCATGGCGTCGCCGGCGGCCTGCTGCATGCGGTGGGCGTCGGCGAGCAGCGCCGCGTCGCCCTCGCGCACCCGCGCCTCGGTGGTGCGGCGGCGTTCGGCGAGCCGCTTCTCGACGTCGGCGAAGCGCTGGGTGTCGAAGAGCCGGCCGAGCAGACGGCCGCGGGCCTCGGCGTCGGCGCGCAGGAAGCGGGCGAAGTCGCCCTGGGGCAGCAGGACGACCTGGCAGAACTGCTCGCGGCTCATGCCGAGCAGCTGGGTGACCTCCTCGCCGATCTCCTGGTGGGAGCGGCTGCGGTCCTTCCAGGTGGCGGCCACGGGGTCGTACTCGCGCAGCGAGGTCTGCGCCTTGTCGACGGTGGTGCCCTTGCCGCGCAACTTGGGGCGCTCCCAGGGCGGCTGCCGGGTGATCTCCAGCCGTCGTCCTGCGACGGTCAGATCGAGGGTGACCTGGGTACGGGTGCGCGGGTCGGCGTGGTCGCTGCGCAGGGTCATGCCCTGGCGGGCGCCCGGCACGGAGCCGTACAGCGCGTAGCAGACGGCGTCGAGCACCGACGTCTTGCCGGCGCCCGTCGGCCCGTGCAGCAGGAAGAGACCGGCGGCGGAGAGGGCGTCGAAGTCGACGCTCTGCTCGCCGCCGAACGGCCCGAAGGCCGTGATGGCCAGCCGGTGCAGCCTCACCGGGCCACCTCCCCCATCGTCGCCTCACGGGACCCCGCCGTCACCGCGCGCCCGTTCACCGCGTGACCTCCCGCACCGCCGCGTCGGCGCGCACGGTGTCGAACGCCTCGCGCAGGACGGCCTGTTCGTCGGCGTCCGGTCCCGCGCCGCGCACATGGGCGACGAAGTCCTCCGCGATCTGCTGGTCGCTGCGCCCGGCGAGCCGGCGGGCGTAGGTCACCTGGGGGTCCTCGGGCGCCCTCTCGGGTGCGAAGACCAGGCTGAGGGTGTGCGGGAAGCGCTCGGCGAGCCGGGCCATGGGGTCGGCGGGGCGGACTGCGTCGGTCAGGGTGGCCTCGACCCACGCCTCCTGGTGCCGGTCGAGGGAGCGATCGGCGAGCAGTTCCTCCAGGGTGCCGCGCAGCCGGGCCAGCGGGCGCGGCACCGGGCAGTCGATCCGCTCGGCGGTGAGCGCGCCGCCCTCGCCCAGGTCGATCAGCCACATGCTCTTGCGGTGGTCGGCCTCGGAGAAGGAGTAGGCCAGCGGGGAGCCGGAGTAGCGCACGCGCTCGGTGATGGTCTGGCAGCCGTGCAGATGGCCGAGGGCCACGTAGTCCACCCCGTCGAAGACGGCGGCGGGCACCGCGGCCACGCCGCCGACGGTGATGTCCCGCTCGCTGTCGCTGGCCTGCCCGCCGGTGACGAACGCGTGGGCGAGGACGACGGAGCGGGTGCCGGGCGCGCGGTGGGCGAGGTCGGCGCGGACGCGGTCCATGGCGGCGGCGAGCACCGCCTCGTGGCCGGCCTTCTCGACCCCGAACTCGTCCTTGACCAAGGCGGGTTCGAGGTAGGGCAGCCCGTAGAAGGCGACGTCGCCGAACGCGTCGCGCAGCACCACCGGGGTGGCGCAGCCCGAGGGGTCGGTGCGCAGGTGTACACCGGCGCGGTCGATGAGCCCGGCGCCCACGCCGAGGCGGCGGGCCGAGTCGTGGTTGCCGGAGATCATGACCGTGGGCACGCCGAGGTCGGCGAGCCGGTGCAGGGCGTCGTCGAACAGCTCGACGGCGGCGAGCGGCGGCACCGCGCGGTCGTACACGTCTCCCGACACGACCACCGCGTCGACGCCGCGCTCACGCACGGTGGCGACGAGATGACCGACGAACCCGGCTTGGGCGTCGAGCATGTTCGCCCGGTGGAACGCCCGGCCGAGATGCCAGTCGGACGTGTGCAGCAGCCTCATGATCCCCGAGACTAACGGCCGGGTCTGACATCACGGGCGGTTACTCCCGTAACGGCCCGCCACGACCGTTCCCCAGCGGGCCAGTTACAGGGCTTTTGCCCGAATTGTCATGCGTCCCCGTAGGCCTCTCCGCCCAGTTCGAAACCGGCTGTGCCCGCCGTCACGTCCGCAAGCCAGGCGCGGAAGGCGTCCACGTCCGCGTCCGGCAGGCCGATCTCGATGGTGACCTCCTCGCCGTAGCGCACGTCCCGCACCTCGCGGCCGGTGGCCCGCAGGTCGTTCTGCACCTTGCCGGCCCGCTGGTGGTCGACGGTCACGGTGGCCAGGCGGAATCGCCGGCGGGTGATCGTCCCGAGCGCGTCCAGGGCCTCGCCGACCGCGCCGCCGTAGGCGCGGATCAGTCCGCCGGCGCCCAGCTTGACGCCGCCGTAGTACCGGGTGACGACGGCGACGACGTAGCGCATGTCACGGCGCAGCAGCATCTGCAGCATCGGCACGCCCGCCGTGCCGCCGGGTTCCCCGTCGTCGCTCGCCTTCTGGGTCGAGGCGTCGGCTCCGATGACGTACGCCCAGCAGTTGTGTGTGGCGTCGGCGTGCTCCTTGCGGACCGCGGCGATGAAGGCCTGCGCCTCCCGCTCGGTGGCCGCCGGGGCCAGCGCACACAGAAAACGGGAGCGGTTGACCTCGGTCTCGTGCACCCCGGCGCGGCCGATCGTGCGGTACTCGTCCTGCATCCGGCCAGCCTATGCGCACCGCGGGACGCCCTGACCCGCGCTACTTCCTCCTCCCCCGGGGCACGATCACCGAGGTCAGCAGCGCCGCGCCTGCGACGAGGCCGGACCAGTGGCGGCCGTACCAGGTCAGGACCGCGATCGCCGAGGTGGGGAACTTCACCCGGACCCGCTGCAGGGTGTCGTCGACCCCGTCCCCGGCCAGTGTCAGGACGAGGTCCTCCAGGCCGGGGTTGTGTCCGACGAGCAGGAGGGTCTGCACCACGGGCGGGGTTTCGCGGGCGACCTCGAGCAGGTCGTCCGCGCCGGCCGCGTACAGGCGCCGCTCGTAGCGCACCGGCGGCGGGGTGCCCCACTGCGCGGCCGCCAGCTCCCAGGTCTGCCGGGCGCGCAGCGCGGTGGAGCACACGGCGAGGTCCGGCATGAGGTCCGCCCCGGCGAGCGCCAGTCCGGCGGCCGGCGCGTCGCGGCGGCCGCGCGGGCCCAGCGGGCGGTCGTGATCGGGGACGCCCTCCGGCCGTGCCGACTTGGCGTGCCGCAGGGCGACCAGCCGGCGCAGCGGCCCGGCACCGGAGCGAGCGGCGCTCATCCCGGCCACCTCTCTCTCACGCCGCCCCCAGATCACGGACGAGGTCCAGACCGAGCAGCCGGTCGGCGTAGGCGTACGTCTCGAAGCGGGCGCCCTCGGGCAGGTCGGGCCCGGCCGCCTCGACCCGGCGCAGCACGTCCAGCACGGCGGGCATGTCCAGGTCGTCCTCCCAGGCGGTGCGCAGGTCGCCGCGCACGTCTTCGGGGATGGGCCGGGAGGGGTGGCGCGCCCAGTCGGCGACGGCGCGGCGCCACCGGGTGAGGGTGCCGCGGGCGGCGGCCAGGGTGTCCGGGTCCAGCCGGGCCGGCCCGGTGCGCGGCTCCGACAGCAGCGCGAGGCGTACGGCGTCGGCGTCCGCCCGCAGCCAGTCCGCGGGGAGGCCGTCCGCCGGTGTCACGGGCCCGACGGCGAGCCGGACGCCGTCGGGGGCACCACCACCCTCCGCCACCACATGGATGACCTGGGCCTCGCCCAGGCCGGCCCCCACGTCATGGCTGTCCTCCAGCGGCCTGATGCCGAGGGCCGCCGCGCTCGCGCGCAGCTCCGCCTGGCCGCTGCGGCCTGCCAACAGCGCCCATACGGGTGTACCCCCCAGTTCGAGGGCGCGCATGAGCAGGTCGGTGACGAGCAGAACCCGCAGGGACGCGGTGTCGTCCCCGGGCGCGTGTGCCTCGATGCGGGTCAGGCCGCGGCGTACGGGGGCGGCCTCGAGGGACTCGCCGGTTCGGGCGTCGGTGATGCGCAGCACGCAGCGAGCCTAGGCCCGTCACCGTCCGCGCGCAGGTGGAATCCCGGCCGCCCCTCGTCCGTTGTGGTCCACACAGGCGTTTCACTTCCACTTCCGAGGCCGAGGGAGGCCGCCGGTGTACGGCGACGAGGCAACCATCCGCAAGATCCTCACCGAGCTGGGGGACACCTGGGCCGTGGTCGGCCTGTCCGCGAACCGCGACCGCGCCGCGTACGGCGTGGCGCAGGTGCTCCAGCGGTTCGGCAAGCGGATCGTTCCGGTGCACCCGAAGGCGGAGACGGTGCACGGCGAGCAGGGGTACGCCACGCTCGCGGACATTCCCTTCGACGTGGATGTCGTCGACGTCTTCGTCAACAGCGACCTGGCCGGGGGCGTCGCGGACGAGGCCGTCGCCAAGGGCGCCCGGGCTGTCTGGTTCCAGCTGGGGGTGATCGACGAGGAAGCCTGCGCGCGCGTACGCGACGCGGGCCTGGAGATGGTGATGGACCGCTGCCCCGCCATCGAGATCCCCAGGCTGCGCTGACCGGCCGGGCCGCCGCCATAATGACGGGGTGACCCCCAACTCCCCTGCCCTGGAGCACGTTCCCGTCGTCGTCGTGGGCGCCGGACCCGCCGGCCTGACGGTCGCCAACCTCCTCTCCGCCGCCGGCGTGCGGTGCGTGGTACTGGAGACCGAGACCCGGCAGTTCGTCGAACGGCGCCCCAGAGCGGGCGTCCTCGAGGAGTGGGCGGTCCGCGAGCTGGAGAAGCGGGGCCTCGGCGAGAGGCTGCTGGCCGGCGCCCGGCGGCACACGGCGTGCGAGTTCCGCTTCGACGGCGGCCGGTACCGCTTCGCCTACGAGGAGCTGACCGGGCTTCACCACTGGGTGTACCCGCAGCCGTTGCTGGTGAGCGACCTGCTGCGCGCCTACGCCGACGAGCGCGGCGGGGACGTCCGGTTCGCGGTGCGGGACGTGGCCGTCCACGACGTCGCCTTCGACCGGCCGTCGGTGTCGTACACCTGTCCCGACACGGGTGAACGACGGCTGCTGCGCTGCGAGTTCGTCGCCGGGTGCGACGGGGCGCGCGGGGTGACGCGGACCGCGCTGGCGGGCGGCCGGGCCCGGGTGGCCCGGCACGATTACGGCATCGGCTGGCTGGCGCTGCTCGCCGAGGCGCCGCCGTCCACGGACTGTGTGCTGTTCGGCGTGCATCCGCAAGGCTTCGCCGGGCAGATGCCCCGCAGCCCCGAGATGACCCGCTACTACCTGCAGTGCCCGCCGGGCGACGACCCGGAGAACTGGTCGCACGCGCGCGTGTGGGACGCGTTGCGGCTGCGGCTCGCCGCCGAGGGCGCGCCGGAGCCGGTCGAGGGGCCGCTGATCGAGAAGCGCGTGCTGGACATGCACGACTATGTCGTGGAGCCGATGGCGTCCGGCCGGCTGTTCCTGGCCGGGGACGCCGCCCATCTCGTCGCGCCGATCGCCGCGAAGGGCATGAACCTGGCGCTGCACGACGCCTTCCTGCTCGGCGACGCGCTTCTCGCGCGGCTGACGCGGGGCGACGACAGCGGGCTCGCGGGCTACTCCGAGGCGTGCCTGCGCCGGGTGTGGGACTACCAGGAGTTCTCGCAGTGGCTGTCGGAGGTGTACCACGGGGCGGCGGCGGGCGACGCGTTCCGCGCGGGCACCGCACTGGCCCGGCTGCGGCGGCTGTTCAGCTCGCCGGTGGCGGCCGCCGCGTTCGCGGAGCAGTACCTGGGCGGCGCGGAGCGCTACTGACACCCGGCGTTCAGTCGTGCGGGGGCCGGTCGGTGAGCCGGTGGTCGGCGACGCTGAGCGCCTCGTCGACCAGGCGGCGCAGATGGCCGTCGCGCAGGGCGTAGATCACCCGCCGCCCCTCCTTGCGGGTGGTCACCAGTCCGGCCAGGCGCAGCCGGGCCAGGTGCTGGCTGACCGCCGGACGGGCCGCCCCGCACACCTCGGTGAGCGTGGTGACGTCGGCCTCCTCGGCGGCCAGGGCGTGCAGGAGGGCCAGCCGGGTGCGGTCGCCGAGCAGCGCGAGCAGTTCGGCCGCGAGCGCGAACTGTTCCTCGCCGGGGGTGCGCGGGTGCGCATCGTCCGCAGGTGAGAGGTGCATGCGTGCGCTCATACGCACATAATGGCGCCGTGGGCGGGGTACGTCCACCTCCGTACACCGGAAGGGGTCAGGCGTGAGCGAACGGCACCACCACGAGCACCGCCACGAGCGGCACGGCGAGCACCCGCGGGACGGGCACGCACCCCACTCGCACGACGGGCACGCGCCCCACTCGCACCAGCACGCTGCCTTCCGTCACCGCCTCGCCCACCTGCTCACCCCCCATTCCCACGAGAGCGCCGACAAGGTGGACGCCGCCCTGGAGTCCTCCGCCCGCGGTATGCGCGCACTGTGGGTCTCGCTGGCGGTGCTCAGTGTGACGGCGCTCGCACAGGCGCTGGTGGTGGCCGTGTCCGGTTCGGTGGCGCTGCTCGGCGACACGGTGCACAACGCGGCGGACGCGCTGACGGCCGTACCCCTCGGGATCGCGTTCGTGCTGGGCCGCCGCGCGGCGACCCGGCGCTTCACCTACGGCTTCGGGCGCGCCGAGGATCTGGCCGGACTGGTGATCGTGCTGACGATCGCGGCGTCGGCGGCGTTCGCCGGGTGGACGGCGCTCGGGCGGCTGCTCGATCCGCGGCCGGTGGAGCACGTCGGCGCGGTCACGGTGGCCGCGCTCGTCGGGTTCGCGGGCAACGAGTGGGTGGCCCGGTACCGGATCCGGGTGGGCCGGGAGATCGGCTCGGCCGCACTGGTCGCCGACGGGCTGCACGCCCGCACCGACGGGTTCACGTCGCTCGCCGTGCTGGTGGGCGCGGGCGGCTCGGCGCTGGGCTGGGACCTGGCCGATCCGCTCGTGGGTGTGGCGATCACCGCGGCGATCGCGCTGGTGCTGCGGGACGCGGGCCGCGAGGTGTTCCGGCGGGTGATGGACGCCGTCGACCCGGCCCTGGTGGACCGGGCGGAGGCGGCGCTGCGCACGGTGCCCGGCGTGCGCGGGGTGGGTGAGCTGCGGCTGCGCTGGATCGGGCACCGGCTGCGGGCCGAGGTCGCGGTCGTCGTGGACGGCGAGGTGTCGGTGCGCCGGGCGCACGCGATCGCCGTGGACGCCGAACACGCCCTGCTGCACGCGGTGCCGCGGCTGACGGCGGCCCTGGTGCACGCGGACCCGGCGCCGGTGCCGGGCGAGACGGACCCGCACCTGGCGCTGGCCCACCACGCACGGGTGTCCTGAGACCGGACCGAGGACGCCTCAGGCGGCGCCCAGCCCCTCCAGCACCACCGCGCCGGGCAGTTCGGCGAACGCCTTGCCCGGCACCAGCAGCTTGCCACGCCGCCGTCCGCTGCCGACCAGCACGTAGGGCAGGTCGACGACGGCCGCGTCCACCAGCAGGGGCCAGTCTGCGGGAAGCCCGACCGGTGTGATGCCGCCGTACTCCATGCCGGTCTCCCCGGTCGCCGTGTCCATGGACGCGAAGGAGGCCTTGCGCACGCCGAGATGGCGGCGGACCACGCCGTTGACGTCGACCCGGGTGGTGGAGAGGACCACGCAGGCGGCGAGCGTGGTGTCACCGCCGCGCTTGCCGGCCACGACGACGCAGTTCGCGCTCTGCTCCAGCAGCTCCCGGCCGTAGTGCTCGACGAAGACGGCGGTGTCGGCCCACTGCGGGTCGGTGTCGACATAGACGATCTGCTCGGCGGGAACGCTGCCGCGCCAGTGCCGTACGGCGTCGGCGACGGGGCGGGTCAGCTCGTCGAGGCAGTCGGGGGCGGGAGTGGCCTGGTCGAAGTGTCCGATGGGTGCCTGCATGACCGCACGCTAGCAAGTGCGGCACACCGGGCGCGGGGGCGTCTCAGCGCACGAGAGGCACCGACACGGCCATGATCATCTCCATCGGCTTCTCGCCCTCGTTGCCGTAGGTGTGCGGGGTGTTGGCCTCGAAGGAGGCGCTGGCTCCGGCCGGGATCCGATGGGCGGCGCCGTCGACGGTGAGGGTCAGCTCGCCGGTGGTGACATGGACCAGCTCGACCGTGCCGGCCGGGTGCGGGTCGGACGGGCTGGACTCGCCCGGCATCAGCCGCCAGTCCCACATCTCCAGCGGGCCGGGAGCCTCGGTGCCGGCGAGGAGGCGGTTGTAGCTGCCCGCGTCGGTGTGCCACAGCCGTACGGCCTGCTCCTCGGGAACGATGCGCACCTTCGGGCCCTGCCCGTAGTCGAGCAGGGTGGTGATGCTGATGCCCAGCGCGTCACCGATCTTGACGACCGTGCCGATGCTCGGGTTGGTGCGAGCCTGCTCGATCTGGATGAGCATGCCGCGGCTGACGCCGGCCCGGGCGGCGAGCGCGTCCAGCGTGAAGCCGCGCTCGTTACGCCAGCGCTTGACGTTGCGCGCCAGGGACTGGGTCAGCAGGTCGAGGTCTGACACATTCCGTCCAATATCCGGGAAGTCAAATATTCTGAATGACAGCGTTCACTGCACTGAACTACGGTGGGCTGCACCCGATCGTCCACCGAACTGTACTGCGAGGCGCACCGTGACAGCACTCTTCGCCCTGGCCACCAGCCTGCTGTGGGGTCTGGCGGACTTCGGCGGCGGGGTGCTCACGCGACGCGCCCCGGCCCTGACCGTGGTGGTCGTCTCGCAGACCGTCGCGGCGGCCGTACTCGGCGCGATCGTGGTCGCCACGGGCGGCTGGAGCGAGGCGGGACCGCGGCTGTGGTTCGCCGTCGCGGCCGGGCTGGTGGGCCCGGTTGCGATGATCTGCTTCTACCAGGCGCTCGCCCGCGGCCCTATGGGCGTCGTCTCCCCGCTCGCGTCGCTGAGCGTGGCCGTGCCGATCGGCGTGGGGCTGGTGCTCGGCGAGCGGCCCGGGCTGATGCAGGTCGCGGGTGCCGCCGTCGCCGTCGGCGGCGTCGTCCTGGCGGGCGGACCGCAGCGCACGGGGGCACCCGTGCAGCGGCAGACCATCGTGCTGACACTGGTCGCGGCGCTCGGCTTCGGCGCGGTGTTCGCGCTGATCGCGGAGGCGTCGACCACCGTCACCGGACTTTTCCTCGCGCTGTTCGTCCAGCGGCTGACCAACGTGGCCGCGGGCGGCACCGCCCTGTACGTCTCGGTCAAGCGGGGCGCGCCCGCGCTGCCCGAGGGCCGCTTCCCGTGGGACGCCCTGCCCGCGCTGGCCTTCGTGGGGCTGGCGGACGTCTCCGCCAACGGCACGTACTCGGTCGCCGCCCAGCATGGACCGGTCACCGTGGCCGCGGTGCTCGCCTCGCTCTACCCGGTGGTGACCGCGCTCGCCGCCCGCGGCTTCCTGCGCGAACGCCTGCGGGGCGTGCAGGCGGCGGGAGCGGGCCTGGCGCTGCTGGGCACGCTGCTGCTGGCCACCGGGTGAGCCGGGCTGCGTGAGCTCAGGCGTCCGTCTCCAGGCGGGCCAGCCCCGCCGCCTCTTCCTCGTCCAGCTCGGCGAGGCGCGCCGCCGTCTCCTCGTCCAGCCCGGACAGCGCCAGCAACTGCTCCGGCGTGACCCCTGCCGGTATCGGCACCGGCGCCGGGGTGCGCAGCGGCGGCTGCCAGCCGTCCTCGGGCGTCCAGCGCCGTACGACCCGGGCGGGCGCCCCCGCGACCACCGCGTGGTCGGGCACCGCGCCGCGGACCACGGCGCCGGCCGCGACCACGACGTTCCGGCCGATCCGCGCACCCGGCAGGATCACCGCGCCGGTGCCGATCCAGCAGCCCGGCCCGATCTCCACCGGCTCCATCCGCGGCCACTGCCGTCCGATGGGCTCGTGCGGGTCGTCGTAGGAGTGGTTCGTCGAGGTGACATAGACATACGGCCCGAAGTAGCAGTCGCTGCCGATCGTGACCGTGGTGTCGGCGATGACATGACTGCCGCGGCCCAGCACCACGCCGTCCCCGATGCGCAGGATCGGCTCGGAGCCGAGGTCGAGATCGGGCATCAGACCGGCGGTGAGGGTGACCTGCTCGCCTACGATGCAGTGCGCGCCCAGCTGGATCCACGGTTCGCCGAAGACCGTGCCGAGCGGGAAGGCGAGCCTGGTACCTGTTCCCATCGCGCCGAAGCGGAACCGCCCGGGCTGCTCCGCCGTCACCGAGCCCGTGCGCTGCACCCAGGCCCAGCCGGCGTGGACGGCGCGCTGCGCGAGGCGGCGCCGCCAGGACGAGAACGTGTTCTTGCGCGTAAGCACCCGCTCACCGTAAACCTCGCACCGGACCCCCATCAGCTCCGAACCCTGTGATCTTCACCCCACCGGGTGGCGTACGGTGCTCCCGAACGACGATCGAGGAGGCACCCATGGCGCACCAGGCGCTGATCACCGGCATCGGCGGCAAGGAACCGAAGGTCGACGACGAGGCGTTCGTGGCGCCGACGGCGTCGGTGATCGGTGACGTGACGCTGCGGGCGGGCGCGAGCGTCTGGTACGGCGCGGTGCTGCGCGGCGACGTCGAGCGGATCGGCGTCGGCGCGCAGAGCAACATCCAGGACAACTGCACCCTGCACGCCGACCCCGGTTTCCCGGTCACGATCGGCGAGCGCGTCTCGGTGGGCCACAACGCCGTCGTGCACGGGGCGACCGTCGAGGACGACTGCCTGATCGGCATGGGCGCGACGGTCCTGAACGGCGCGGTGATCGGCGCGGGCTCACTGGTCGCGGCGCAGGCCCTCGTGCCGCAGGGGATGGTCGTACCGCCGGGTTCCCTGGTGGCGGGCGTCCCGGCGAAGGTACGGCGGGAGTTGAGCGAGGAGGAACGGCAGGGCGTGACGCTGAACGGCACGATGTACGCGGAACTCGGGCGGGCACACCGGGACGCACTGGGGTCGTGAGGGTCGCCCGCGGTCTGCGGGGGGGGCGCGGAGTACCCCGCGCCCCTGAGGTGGGGCTACTCGCCGGCGCCCACGGGTTCCGGCTCCTGCTGGGCCGGCTGCGCCTTCCTGGCCTTGCGCTTGAGGACCAGCATCGAGCCCAGGCCGATCAGCACCGCCAGGACCAGGCCCAGCCAGGAGAACTTCTTCAGCCAGGACTCGGCGACGACACCGACGTAGTAGATGACGGCGGTCGTGCCGCCCGCCCAGACGACACCGCCGAGGAGGTTCGCGGTGAGGAACTTCCAGTACGGCATGTGCAGCACGCCCGCGAGCGGCCCGGCGAAGATGCGCAGCAGGGCGACGAAGCGGCCGAAGAAGACCGCCCACATGCCCCACTTCTCGAAGGACCGCTCGGCGGTCGCGATGTGCCCCTCGCTGAAGTGGCTCGGGAACTTCTTTCCGAGCCAGGCCAGCAGCGGCCGTCCGCCCTTGCGGCCGATCGCGTAGCCGATGGAGTCGCCGATCACGGCGCCGGCGCTGGCGCACGCGCCGAGCACGACGGGGTTGATGCCGCCGCTCTGGGAGGACAGCAGCGCCGCCGAGACCAGGACGATCTCGCCGGGCAGCGGGATGCCCAGACTCTCGAGCCCGATGACGAGGGCCACCAACGCGTAGACGGCGCCGGCCGGTACCGTGTCGAGCCATTCCTGGACGTGCACTGCCGGTCCCTCCCGTTTTCGCTGCCCTGCCTGTCCCCGTACGCGCCGCGAAGGCGCACGTCGGGAAGCCTACCGGGTCGGCGGACGACGGCGTCGGGCCGCGGAACGGGCCGACGGCGGGCGCCGGCGCCCCGCACGGCTCATCCGCCGACGTCCGCGCTCGTGCGCAGCCGCAGGTCACGGGAGGACGCGCCGACCCACACCGTGCGGCGGCCCGTGCCGAGCACCCAGTCGTGTCGGGCGGTGTCCCAGCAGGACAGAGTGAGCGGGGCCACCCTCACGGTGACCCGGCGCCGCTCCCCCGGCTCCAGGGTGAGCCTGCGGTAGCCGCCGAGCAGCCGCACCGGCTGGTCGAGGGGCACGTCCGGGGAGGGTCCGACGTACACCTGCGGCACGTCGACGCCGGTGCGCCGGCCGGTGTTGCGGACGGTGAAGTCCACCTCAAGACCGTCCCGGGTCCAGCGCGCGGCCGGATCGCCGTAGGCGAAGGAGGCGTACGACAGTCCGTGGCCGAAGGGGAAGAGCGGGAGCACGCCCTCGGCGTCGTACCAGCGGTAGCCGGCGTGGACGCCCTCGGAGTACTCCTCGACGCCGCCCGTGCCCGGGTAGCGGCGCGGGTCGCCGGCGACGGGGTGGTGGTCGTCGTCGACCGGGAAGGACTGGGTGAGCCGGCCGCCGGGGTCGCAGTCGCCGAAGAGGACGGCGGCGGTGGCGGCCGCGCCCTCCTGGCCCGGGTAGTACATCTGGAGCACCGCGCCGGTGCGCTCCAGCCACGGCATCGCGGTGGCGGAGGAGGTGTTGAGGACGACGGTGGTGCGCGGGTTGGCCGCGGTCACGGCCTCGATCAGCCGGTTCTGGTGACCGGGCAGGGCGATGGTGGTCCGGTCCTGGCCCTCGGTGGCGTCCTCGTAGGCGAACAGGACGACCTGGTGGGCGGCGCGCGCGGCCCGTACCGCTTCGGCGACGTCCGCGTCCCGGGTGGCGCCGGTGCCGTACCGGAGCCGGAACTCCAGGCCCGCGGTTCCGCCGTGTGCGGTGATGCGCAGCCGGTGGGCGCCGGGGGTGAGCCGGAGGGTGGCGCGGCGTACGGCGAGACCGTCCGGGGCGGTGCCGAGCAGGCCACCCAGGAAGGCCTCGCCCCAGCCGGACGCGATCGGGAACAGCTCGGTGCCGTCGAGTTGCACCTTGGGGCGGCCGGTCGCGACCCCGGAGAAATGGAGCACGAAGGTCCACTCGTCGGCCTCACCCACGGTGAGGGTCCCGTCGTACGACCAGGCCGTCCCGGCGTCGACCCGTGTGTGCTCGCTCGTGAAGCCGGGGCTGAGCGCGTCCGTCGGGACCGGCTTGCCGAAGACGTCCTCGCCGAGGGCGTACGTGACCTCGCCGGAGGCCCGTGAGCGCAGGGCGGCCAGCGGGCTGTCGGCGTGGTCGGGGACGACGTGGGCGCTGCCGCCGCCGCTGACGAAGGGCAGGGCGCCGGTCGGGCCGATCACCGCGATGCTGCCGGCGGTGATCGGGAGGGTGCCGTGCGCGTTGTGCAGCAGGGTGGCCCCGGCCTTGGCGACCTCCAGGGCGACGGCGGCGCCCGCAGGCGCGTCCGGCTCGGGACGGGGCGGCGCGCTGCCGTCGAGCAGTCCGAAGCGGTCCATGACGGCCAGGACCCGGCGTACGGCACGGTCGACGTGGGCCTCGGCGACACGGCCGCCGCGCACCGCTGCCGCCAGCGCCGTACCGAAGTACGCGCCGTTCGGCATCTCCATGTCGAGCCCCGCGGTGAGGGCCTTCTCGGTGCTGTGGGCGGCGTACCAGTCCGTCATCACCCAGCCGTCGAAGCCCCACCGGTCGCGCAGGATGCCGGTGAGCAGGGCCTCGTTCTCGCAGGCGTAGGTGCCGTCGACCTTGTTGTAGGCGCCCATCACGACTCCGGCGCCGGCCCGGACGGCGGCCTCGAAGCCGCGCAGCTCGACCTCGTGCAGGGTGCGTTCGTCGACGTGCACGTCGACGGACATGCGGTCCTTCTCCTGGTTGTTCAGCGCGAGGTGCTTGACCGTCGCGATGAGTCCCTCGCGCTGGATGCCCTCGATCTCGGCGGCGACCAGGTCGGCGGCGAGCAGCGGGTCCTCGCTGAAGGTCTCGAAGTTGCGCCCGGCGTAGGGGGTGCGGATGAGGTTGACCATCGGGGAGAGCAGGACGTCCTGGCCGAGGACGCGGCCCTCGCGGCCGATGACCTGGCCGTAGCGGCGGGCCAGCTCGGGGTCGAAGGCGGAGGCGAGGAGGACGGGGGCGGGCAGCGCGGTGGCGTGCCGGGTGACCCGGACCCCGGCCGGGCCGTCGGCCAGGCGCAGCGGCGGGATGCCGAGGCGGGGGACGCCGGGGACGTAGCCGGCCTCGCCGAGCGTGTCCGGGTCGGGGGCGCCGTGCAGCAGGCTGACCTTCTCGTCGAGGGTGAGCGCGCCCAGGAGGTGGTCGACGCGGCGGCCGCGGATGCGGGCGCCGGTTCTGCTCCGCGCGGAGGCGCGGGGAGCGAGGGAGAGGGAACCGGCGGCCGCCGCGACGACCGCGATCGTGCCGCTCAGCGCGGTCAGGGCGGATCGCCGGGAGACCGTGTCGGGCATGGGCCGTCGCTCCTTCGGTGCACGCGTCACGACGAGGGCGTCCGGAGATTGACGACCCGTCAGTAACGCCGTGCGCGTCGGCAACGTACGACTCGGGGTGACCCGAGTCAACGAGGCGAGGCGGGGGTCCGCCGGATGCCGACCGGAGGGCGGTGGGAAGAAGAGGCGGGGGCCGCCGGACGGGTGGCCCCCGCGAGGGGTGGTCGGTGGGTCAGGGTGCCGATACGAGAGGGAGCGGGGCGGTCGGTACGGCAGCCGACGCGATGCGCGGGACTGTGCCGGATACGACGGTGGTCGCGCCGGAGAGGACGGAGGCCGACGCGGCGACGGCGGCGGACGGCCGTCGCGGCACGGCCGGTGGCAGCTCGGCGCAGCAGACGACCGGGACGAATCTCGGCGTGGCGGGTTGGTCGCCGGGGGTGTGGAAGGGGCGGGGTCGTCCGGCCGGCTCACTCGGCCCGCTCGGCCCACCGGGTACGTCGGTCGGGGCGGGGCCGTCCGATCGCGGCCGCGGCAAGCCGCCCTGCGCGGTTCCGGTGTCGAACACCCAACGCCCGCGCGCCGATGCGTCCCGCGGCGCGATGGTGACCGTGGTGGCCGAACCCTCCGCGGGAGCGAGGCCGAGGCCGGCCCGCCCGCGCAGGAGCAACTCGCCGCGGACGGTGAGGTCGTACGCGGCCGCGTCGGCACAGTCGGCGAGTGCGACGCGGCGGTCGAACGGGTCGGCGAGGAGACAAAGGGCGGGGTCTGCGGCGCTGCGCAACCGGCCGTCGGCGCCGAACGTCCAGCGCTGGGAGGCGGCCGGCGAGCAGTCGGCGAGCTCGGCGGCGGCCCCGGACCGTACCCGGCCGGCGTCGGCGTCGAGGCAGCGGCCGGTGGCGGCGTTGCGCAGCCGGCCCTTCAGGAGCGGGGCCGGGCGCACGGCGGAGGCGGCGGTGGGCGAGCCGGGCGACCGCGGAGTGGCGACGGGTCCGGCCGGACGGGTCGAGGCCCCGGTCCCGGCGGCGGGCGGACCCCATGTGCGCGCGGACCGGCGCCCGGGGCCGGCACCGGGGACAGCGTTGTCGCCGGAGCGGCTCTGGGTGGCGAGCACCGTGGCGAGCAGGGCGAGAGCGGCCAGCCCGACACCGGCCAGCACGGCGGCCTTGGTGTGCCGTGCGGAGGCGGTGGGACGGCCCGGCGACGGGGCCCCGCGGTGGCGTCCGCCGCGACGCGTGTGCGCGACGCCGGGGCTCGCGCCGCGCCCGGGCCGGGAGTCGAGGTAGCGCCGGGCGCCCCAGCCGAGCACGGTCTCGGCGAGCAGGACGTCGAGCGCGCCGTCGAAGTGGCTGAGCTGTTCGGCGGCTTGACGGCAGTAGCGGCACTCCGCGAGATGCCGGCGCACGTCGGGCAGCAGATGTCCGCCGCGGCGCAGCGGGGCGTCGAGGAGGCGGGTGTGGAAGCGGCACTCGTCGGTGGGGGCGAGTTCACGGTGGGCGCGGACGCAACCGGCACGGAATTGTTCCCTGGCCTGTTCCAGAGCGGCCGCGGCGGTGCCGGGGTGCACGGCCAGCAGACCGGCGGGTATGGATATCGCTTCGGCCTCGACCTCGGTGTGCCACAAGAGGCATTGGGCGGCGCTGGGAAGGGCACGGAATGCGCGTTCGGCGAGTTGCCGCTTTTCCGGGATGCCGCCTCCGGTCGCGCGCAGTCCGCGGCCGCCGGTGGTTTTGCGCAATTCCGGCAGGAGTGCGGAAAGACCGCGGTCTGCGACCCAGCTGCGGACGGTGTCACGGACGGCGACGAGGATCTGCGGACGCAGGGCGCCGCCGACCCGGCCGGCGGCGAGCCGGTCGAGCACCTGGTGGACCGCCGCGGTGGCCACGAGCTGGGCGGTTTCACCGGGCGAGGCGAGGCAGACGGCGGCGTAGTCACGCGCGGCGGACCAGTGCCGGGCGAGCAGCAGGGCGACGGCGCGGCCGCGCCCGTCCGGGGTGGCCAGCTGGGCGACGAGGTCGCGGTCCGACTCTCCGGGCATCCCTCCCGGGCGGGGCGGATATGGGGGGCGTGGGGGGTGTGGGGACTGCACGGAACCATTTCCTTCCGAGCCGAAGGGTGGCACTGCGTTCCCGCGGGGGGCTCACTTTCGCACATACGGCTCACAGGAAACAAGGAGTTCGGTGACGTCCCCTCAGAAGAAGGCGATTTCCTATTGGTTACCGCCGGTATCACTTTCCGAATTCGCCTGCAATGGGCGTCGGACGGCTTAAACGGCAGGCATGCGGGGCCCGTTGACGTACCGCATACCGCAACCGCGATCCGGGCCCGGCCTGACGGCACCGGCGACAAGGCGCCTCACCCCGGGACGCGCCGGGCGGCCCGGCGGCACGACAAAGGCCGAGGCCCCGCACGGACGCGGACCCTCGGCCCCACTCCAGCGGACGCCTGCTCAGCCGTTGGGCCGCAGAGTCCACACCACCGTCATCTCCCCGGTGACGGCTCCGTCCTCGCGCCGGATCTCGATGGCGACCGGGAACTCGGGCCGCTGCCCCGCGTCCAGCTCCGCCACGACCTCGGCGGCCGGCCGGCCCAGCGTCGCGGTCGCGGTGACGGCCCCCATGGCCAGCTTCTTGTAGGCGATCTCGGCCCGCACGGCCAGCGGCACGGCCCGCGCGAGCTGGTCCCCGAAGGCGGCGAGCACGATGGCCCCGCTGGCCGACTCCCCGAGCGTGAACATCGCACCGGCGTGCGGCCCGCCCACATGGTTGTGGAACTCCCCCTGATCCGGCAGAGCCACCACCGCCCGCTCCGGCGTGGCCTCGACGAACTCGAGCTTCAAGGTCCGGGCCATCGGCACGGTGGCGGCGAGCATCTCGCCGATCGACATCTGATCTGCGCTCATGGCGGCATGTTACCCATGAGTAGCCTCGTCGGGCCAGACCTCCTGGCCGCTCGGCGTGCGGCCGCTCGCCATATGCTTGCCGACCATGTGGCCAGGAGATCAGTCGTCCCCGGGCGGCCAGGACAACCGGTACGGGCAGCCGAACCCCTACCAGCAGCCCGGCTACCACCAGCCCAACCCGTACACCCAGTCCTCCGGCGACCTCTGGAACGCGCCCACCATCACGGCACCGCCGCCGCCCGGCGGTTCGGGCCGCCGGACCAAGGTCATCGCCGTCACGGTCGCTGCGACCGTGGTCGTGGCCGCGGCGGTGACCGGCGCGGTGCTCCTGGGGGGCGGCTCGGACCACAAGGCCGCCCCCGATCCCATCGCCTCCTCCGCGTCGGCCTCGCCTTCTTCCGACGCCGATCCCAGGAACGGCGACGGCGCACCGAAGCCGACGATCGCCGGCTGGAAGGTCGTGGTGAACACCGAGCGGGGGATCGCCTTCGACGTGCCCGCCGGCTGGACGCTCAAGTCGCCCGGTTGGGTCAGCTATGTCTCCGACAAGAACGATCCGAAGGACAAGCCGATCGTCGGCATGAAGGCTCCCGCGCTCCTGAACGAGAAGTGGTGCGGTGAGGACACCGACCGGGACGGCCGCATCGACTACACGCAGCTGGCCAGCGTCGGCAGCCGGGGAAACAACGGGGCCAGGAGTACCGAGGAGATCGCCCGTTCCGACTCGGCGTCCTGGGTCTACGGCGCTTACTCGCAACCGGACCGCAAGAAGATCACCACATCCGCGGTGACGACCTTCACCACGGCTTCCGGTATCACCGGCAGCCTCGCCACCTCACAGTCCTCCGGGGTCGTTCGGCGTCACAAGTGCGACACGGACGGCAAGGCCACGACGTTCGCCTTCAAGGACGCGGAAGGCGACTTCGTCTCCTGGTCCTTCGTCGGCGCGAAAGGGGTCGGTGAGGAGGTTCCGGACACGACAGTCCGGCAGATCCTCAACACCGTCCGTCTGGTGAAGCCGACGGAATCCTGATCTGGTACGTCCCTGACAAGGCCCGGTGACCGGTTCGTGTCCGGGGCGGCACTAGGGTGGGGCGCCATGTGGCCAGGACAGCAGCAGCCGCCCGGGGGCGAGCCGAACCCGAACGCGCAGAACAATCCGTATCAGCAGCCGAGTCAGCCGGGGTACCAGCAGCCGAATCCGTACCAGCAGACCGGTTACCAGCAGCCCAACCCCTACGCGCAGCAGCAGCAGTGGGGGACGCCTACGCCGGCCGGTGTTCCGCAGCCGGCGACGCCGCCGCCCGGGAACCTCGGCAGCGGCAACGGCGGTGGCGGGAACCGGACCAAGCTCGTGGCGATCATCGCGGCCGGCGCGGTGGTGCTGACCGCCGCCGTCACCGGGTTCCTCGTGCTCGGCGGTGACGAGGACGACACCGCGAAGGGCGGCTCGGACAAGCCGACGACCGCGCAGTCGGTGTCGTCGTCGCCGACGCCGTCGCCGCAGCCGACGGCGTCCGGGGGCGGCGACAACCCGCGGGGCGGCGAGGCCGAGAAGGCGACCGTCCCGGGCTGGAAGGTCGTCGTGAACCCCAAGTACGGCACGGCCTTCGACGTACCCGCCGACTGGTACGTGGAGGACCCCGGCACCTTCATGGGCTTCGAGGACACGCAGAAGGGCGACGGCTCGCCCTACATCGGGTTCTCCGCGCCGGCCGTGTTCAAGAAGGACTGGTGCGTGTCCGACGACGACAAGGACGGCCGCAAGGATTCGACGAAGATGGCGGCCGCCGGCACCAAGGGCGAGAACGGTGGCAAGGACACCGCGAGCATCGCCCGCGGGGACGCGGCCGCGTTCGCCTTCGGCGGCTACACCGACCAGAACGAGAAGACCTCACGCAAGTACCTGAAGATCGGTCAGGCCAAGCCGTACAAGACGAAGTCCGGCGTGCAGGGCAGCGTGGCCGTCTCCTACACGCAGGGCGTGCCCAAGCACGGCACCTGCGACAGCGACGGCAAGGCGATCACGTTCGCGTTCAAGAACTCCACGGGCAACTTCGTCTCCTGGAGCATGTACGCCGCCAAGGGCGTCAAGGACGAACTGCCCGATGCGACCATCCAGCAGATCCTCAGCACGGTGCGCCTGCACGGCGACCCGATCGCGAGCTGACCGGCGCGTTCCCCGCCCGCCGCACGGCGGGCGGGCACGGGCCGATGCGAAGTGGCGTGCGCGGAGCCGGTCGGTCATAGTCACCCGGTGACCACCGCCTCCGACCGCCCCCGCTCTCCGCGCCGGCCCGCGTGGGCTGGGCGCAACTACCGTCTTCTCACCGCTGCCGCCTTCCTCACCAACGGCGGGAGCCAGGCCGCCCTCATCGCCTCCGCGTTCGCCGTGCTCGGCGCGGGCGGGGACGCCGGCGACGTGGGTCTGGTGGCGGCCGCGCGGACGGTGCCGCTGGTGCTGTTCCTGCTGATCGGCGGCGCGGTGGCGGACCGGCTGCCGCGTCACCGGGTGATGGTCGCCGCCAACGCCGTCAACTGCCTCTCCCAGGGCGCCTTCGCCGCTCTCGTACTGGCCGGCGACCCGCACGTGTGGCAGATGATGCTGCTGACCGCGCTCGGCGGCGCCGGGCAGGCGTTCTTCAGCCCGGCCGCCGAGGGCATGCTGCTGTCGTCCGTGGAGGGCGAGCACGCGGGGCGGGCGTTCGCCGTGTTCCGGATGGCGATGCAGGGCGCGGCGCTCGGCGGGGCCGCCGCGGGCGGTGCACTGGTCGCCGCGGTCGGGCCGGGCTGGGTACTCGCCGTGGACGCGGCCGCCTTCGCACTCGCCGGCGCCCTGCGCTCCTTCCTCGACGTGCGGCACATCCCTGCGCGCGCTGCGGGCGGCGGCGTCCTGGCCGACCTGAGGGAGGGCTGGCGGGAGTTCACCGGCCGGCCCTGGCTGTGGGGTGTCGTCGCGCAGTTCTCCGTCGCCAACGCGGTCGTCGGTGCCGCCGACGCCGTCTACGGCCCCCTCGTCGCCCGCGACCACCTGGGCGGGGCGGGCCCATGGGGCCTGGCGCTCGGCTTCTTCGGCGCTGGTACGGTCGGCGGCGCCCTGCTGATGACCCGGTGGAAGCCCCGCCGGCTGCTGCTCGCGGGAACCCTGTGCGTCTTCCCGCTGGCCCTGCCGTCGGCCGCTCTCGCCGTACCGGTGCCGCTGGGCGTGCTGTGCGCGGTGATGTTCGCCACCGGGGTCACGCTGGAGGTGTTCGGGGTGTCCTGGATGACGGCGCTGCACCAGGAGATCCCGGAGGAGAAGCTGTCGCGGGTGTCGGCCTACGACTGGTTCGGGTCCATCGCGCTGGTCCCCCTCGCCATGGCCCTGGCGGGCCCCGCGCAGAGCGCCTTCGGACGGACCTCGTCCCTGTGGGGGTGCGCGGCCCTCGTCGTGGCGGTCACCGCGGCCGTGCTGTGCGTGCCGGACGTGCGCCGGCTGCGCCGCCGTACCAGGCCCATGGCGGGGCACAGCGGCGAGAGTGCCTCAGCCGATGCCGAAAGCGCCGTCGGGCGGCACGGGTGAGGGCACCGCGTCCTCGTCCGTGACCGGGCGGGCGTCGCCGGTGAAGTCGCGCAGCGCCCGCCCGTGCTCCACCCGTGCCGGGAAGGCGTCCCCGGCGGTCAGCCGGGCCAGGGCGGCGGTGTCCACGGGGTGGTGCGCGGCGACGAGGATCGCGTTGCCGAAGCGGCGCCCGCGCAGCACGCCCGGCTCCGCGATCAGCGCCAGCTCCTCGAAGAGCGCGCCGAACGTGGCCAGTTGGGAGCGCAGGAACGCGAACGGCGCCGCGTCCGCCAGATTGGCGACGTAGACGCCGTCCGCCCGCAGCACCCGGCCGGCCTCGCGGGCGTAGGCGAGGGTCGTCAGATGCGCCGGGACGCGCGAGCCGCCGAACACATCGGCGACGAGCACGTCGGCGCTGTCCGCCGGCGCCGCCTCCAGCCAGGCCCGCGCGTCCGCCGTGTGCAGCGCGACACCCGAACCGGCGGGCAGCGGCAGCTGTTCCACGACCAGCTCCAGCAGCCCCCGGTCGGCCTCGACGACGTCCTGCCGGGAACCGGGGCGGGTCGCGGCCACGTACCGCGGCAGAGTGAGCGCGCCCCCGCCGAGGTGCAGCACGTCCAGCGGACGCCCCGGTTCCGCGACGGTGTCCAGGACATGCCCGAGCCGCCGTGCGTACTCGAACTCCAGGTACGCCGGCTCGTCGAGGTCCACGTACGACTGGGGCGCACCGTCGACCGTGAGCAGCCAGGCCCGCTCACGGTCGACGTCGGGCATCAGCTTGGCGGTCCCGTGGTCGGTGGTCCGGGTGACGGGTATGGCATCGCTCACGACACCATTGTCACCTCAGCCGACCGAGGTCACCGTCCCCGCGCCCACCGTCCGCCCGCCCTCGCGGACAGCGAACCCGAGCCCAGGCTCCAGCGGCACCTCACGACCCAGGTCGACGGTCACCTCGACCGTCTGACCGGGCCGCGCGAAGGCCGCCTCGCCGAAGTCGAGGCAGCCGACGACGTCGGCGGTGCGGACGTAGAACTGCGGCCGGTAGCCGGTGGCGACCGGCGTCGTACGGCCGCCCTCACGCGCGGAGAGCACGTACAGCCGTGCCGTGAACCGCCGGCTCGGCGCGACGCTGCCCGGCGCGGCGACCACGTGCCCGCGCCGCACCGCGTCCCGGGGCACTCCGCGCAGCAGCAGCGCCACATTGTCCCCGGCCTGCGCCTCCTCCATCGGCTTGCCGAAGGTCTCGAGACCGGTCACGGCCGTGTCGACGTCCGCGCCGAGCACCTCGACCCGGTCGCCGACCCGCACGGTGCCGCGCTCGACGGCGCCGGTGACGACGGTCCCGCGCCCGGTGATGGTGAGCACGTTCTCCACCGGCAGCAGGAACGGCGCGTCCAGGTACCGCTCCGGAATCGGCACATAGGTGTCCACCGCGTCGAGCAGCGCCTCGACGGACGCCGTCCAGCGCGGGTCGCCCTGCAGCGCCTTGAGCCCGGAGACCCGTACGACGGGTGCGGCGTCGCCGCCGTAACCGTGCGCGGTGAGCAGGTCGCGGACCTCCAGCTCGACCAGGTCGGTCAGCTCCTCGTCACCGGCGTCGGCCTTGTTCAACGCGACGACGATGTGGTTCACACCGACCTGACGGGCCAGCAGGACGTGTTCGGCGGTCTGCGGCATGATGCCGTCGAGCGCGGAGACGACGAGGATCGCCCCGTCGAGCTGGGCGGCGCCGGTGACCATGTTCTTGACGTAGTCGGCGTGGCCCGGCATGTCGACGTGGGCGTAGTGCCGGGTGTCGGTCTCGTACTCGACGTGCGCGATGTTGATGGTGATGCCGCGGGCGGCCTCCTCCGGGGCGCGGTCGATACGGTCGAACGGCACGAACGTGCCGGTGCCGCGCTCGGCCAGCACCTTGGTGATGGCGGCGGTCAGCGTCGTCTTGCCATGGTCGACGTGACCCATGGTGCCGATGTTGAGATGCGGTTTGGTGCGCGTGTACGCCGTCTTGGGCATGGCTGTACCTCGAAGCCTCGTGGTAAGGAAGGGGACCCCCAAGGAACCGCCGACCCTCCCCCTGCGGGGTCCGCGGGACGATCCGGGGAGGGTCAGCTTCGGGCGCCGTCGACAGCGGCCAGGAGGACGGGAAGGGCAGCCTTCGGGGCATCCGCGACCGCGGATGCTTCGAGGAGGAAGGCGTACCGGAACATGGCGTCGATCATCGCCGAGCCACGGCACGCCGTCGAATGATTTATCGCTGTACGGCCGGTGCCGCGCGGTCCTTACGGCCTGTCAGGCGCCGATGTTCTTCAGCGCCTCGCGCACCGTCAGCGCCGCGAACCGTCCTCGCTCGCGCGCGAGGAAGGCGCGCACGGCGTCCGGGTCGGTCTTGGCGTACTCGCGCAGGGCCCAGCCGATGGCCTTGCGGATGAAGAAGTCGGGGTGGCCGCTACGACGGAGGCAGTAGCCGAACAGCCGCTCGGTGTCGGTGTCCTCCTTGAACCGCAGCTGGTGCAGCAGGGCGGTGCGGGCCGGCCACAGGTCGTCGTCGGCGATCCAGGCGTCCATGGCGGTGGCGAGGCCCGGATCGGCCGCGACGAGCGGGCCGACGACGTGGGCGGCGAGCAGGTCGACGGTGTCCCACCAGGGGACGGTGGTGATCAGGTGCCGGACCACCGGCAGGAAGGCCGAGGAGCAGCGGCCGACGTGGCGACGCAGGTAGTCGACGGCGAAGTAGTGGTACTCGCGCTCGGGCAGCGCCCAGCAGCGCAGGGCGATCGCCGCGCAGTCGGCCTCGCCGGGGCGCGCCGTGCCCGACAGGACCGTGCGTGACAGGGCGCGGCGCTCGGGGGTGGGGATGCCGAGGAAGGGGGCGACGTCCTTCATGTACGCACGCATGGCCCCGGCCCGTTCCGGGTCGGCGGCGGCGCCGTACACCTCGGTCAGCCGCGGCAGGACGGTGTCGGCGAGCGCGCTGTGCGGCACAGCGCGCGCCGCCTTCCCGGCGACGGTCATGAGCCCGTACCTGTGACCGGTCGTGAGCCCGCACCCATGAAGGTCATGAGACAGACCAACGCCTACCTGTGACGGTCATGAGACAGACCATACGGCGATCAGACACCCGTGTCGGTTACTGTCGCCGGATGCCCGATGCACCCACCCGCTCTGGGGGCACCGCAGTGGCCTCTCCCCCGGCCCCCGCCGTGGAGCTCGCGATCAGCGCGCCGCCCCTGCCCGTACCCGGCACGCTCAGCGCGCGCTGCACCCGTGTCCTGCGCTCACCCTGGTCCCGCTTCTCCCTGCTGGTCGCGCTGCTCGCGGCGGCCGGCTGCTCGGTGCTGCTGTTCGAGCCGCAGCGGCTGCTGGCGCACGGCTGGCCACCCCAGCTCGGCGGTGCGACGGCGGCCGCGGTGTTCACGGTGGCGTACGGGCTGTGCACGGTGGCGTTCGTGCCGCGGCCGCTGCTGAACCTGGCGGGTGGCGCGCTGTTCGGCACCTCCCTGGGGCTCGCCACGTCGCTGGCCGGCACCGTGCTCGGCGCCGGGATCGCCTTCGGTCTGGGCCGGGCGCTCGGGCAGGACGCGCTGCGCCCGCTGCTGCGGGGCCGGGTGCTGAAGGCGGCGGACGGCCAGCTCAGCCGGCACGGTTTCCGCTCCATGCTGATGGCCCGCCTGTTTCCCGGGGTGCCGTTCTGGGCCGCGAACTACTGCGCCGCAGTCTCCCGGATGCGCTGTTGGCCGTTCCTGGTGGCGACGGGGATCGGCTCCATCCCTAACACCGCCGCGTATGCCCTCGCCGGCGCCCGTGCCGGCTCGCCGACCTCCCCGGCCTTCCTGGTCGCGATGGCCGGCATCGGACTGCCGGCGGTGGCCGGGGCGGTGGTGGCCTGGCGCAAACGGCACCATCTGCGCCGCGCCTGACCGGACCGGAGCCGCCGCCCCAGCCAAGAGGCCGTCATACGGGGACGCTACGCTGCCCCCGGCACACGTGATCATCGCGTACGGCGGCCCAGTGCCCCGTCGCCCCTTCCACGACCGGCACTTGGACTGACGTAACTTCATGTCTTGGTTTGAATCGCTCGTCCTCGGACTCGTCCAGGGGCTGACCGAGTTCCTTCCCGTCTCCTCGAGCGCGCATCTGCGGCTGACCGCGGCCTTCTCCGGCTGGCACGACCCGGGTGCGGCCTTCACCGCGATCACCCAGATCGGCACGGAGGCGGCGGTGCTGATCTACTTCCGCAAGGACATCGCGGGCATCCTGTCCGCGTGGTTCCGCTCGCTGTTCGACAAGACCATGCGGCACCACCACGACGCCCAGATGGGCTGGCTGGTCATCGTCGGCTCCCTTCCGATCGGCGTGCTGGGCGTCACGTTCAAGGACCAGATCGAGGGGCCGTTCCGCGATCTGCGGATCACCGCGACGATGCTCATCGTCGTCGGTGCCGTCATAGGCATAGCCGACCGGCTGGCGGCCCGCGACGAGACGGGCGGCCGGCACCGGGCGCCGAAGCAGCGTAAGACGCTCCAGGACCTCGGCGTGAAGGACGGTCTGATCTTCGGCCTCTGCCAGGCCTGCGCGCTCATCCCGGGTGTCTCCCGCTCCGGCGCGACCATCAGCGGCGGGCTGTTCATGGGCTACAGGCGCGAGGCCGCCGCCCGCTACTCCTTCCTCCTCGCCATCCCCGCGGTGCTCGCGTCCGGGCTGTTCGAGCTGAAGGACGCGCTCGAGAGCGATCACGTCTCCTGGGGCCCGACGATCTTCGCGACGGTGATCGCGTTCGGGTCCGGATATGCCGTCATCGCCTGGTTCATGAAATACATTTCCAGCAAGTCCTTCATGCCGTTCGTCTGGTACCGCGTGGTCCTCGGCATCGTGATCATCGCCCTGGTCACGGCGGGCGTGCTCAGTCCGCACGCGGCGGAGTCGGCGGACTGAATCGCCGAGCGGCGGACCGGGGAGGAATGAACCCATGGCTCTCACCCAGCAGTTCGCCCGTGTGACCCCCGAGTACCTGGAACACTGCCGGCAGTCGGCGCTCGACTCCCCGGGTGCCGCCCCCGGCTGGGATCCGCCGGCTTCGGACCTGCTGGACACCGGCTGGGCGAACTGGGGCCTGGCCGCATACTGCCGAGCCGCCGGCGGCGATCCGTCCGTGGCCGACCTGCTCGACCGCGCGGTATCGGCCACGTTCGGCCAGACCGCCGGCTACCTGGACCACGACGAGGTCTACGACGGCTTCACCGACCCGCCGCGCGTGCTCGACCCGGCCGAGGTCGAGAAGATCGCTGGGGATCTGCGGGACGTGGACGTGGACGCGGTGCTCGCCGGCCTGCCGAGCGACGCCGCCGAGGCCGCGGCGCTGTGCGGTCATCTGGAGAGCTTCAGCGGTGACGTGCGCGCTCACCTCGGCGAACAGTTCGCCGCGCTGCGGGAGTTCTACGACGGTGCCGCGCGCCGGGCGCTGTGTGTCGTGGTCTGGATCGACTGACGGCGGGGCCCGCCCCTCGTGGGCCGGTTCGTGACCGACTCCCTACGGGTTGCGTAGCCAATCGGTAGCGCAGTGTCAGTTCTTGCCCCTAGGCTGAGGCACATGTCCCCCGATTCCATGACGTCTGGTTCCGTGCGCTCCGCCGCCGACGTGAACGAGGAGATCCGCGCACTGTGGCTGCGCGCGGGCGGCACCCTGTCGGTGCAGGAGCGCGAGGAGTACGAGTTGCTGGTGGTGCAGTGGGCCGCGGCGGTGCGCGCCGAGGTCGTCGAGGCGGCGTGAGGAAGGGACCGCCGCGCCCGCCGAGGGCGCGTCAGACCGCCCCGCACGCCTGATCCGGACCACCAGCCCCCGCCCCACCGCCCGCCCGACACGCGCTGCACGGCCGCCTCACCGCCCGCCCGACACGCGCAGCACCGCGCCCGAGGTGTACGCGGCGTCCGGGGACAGCAGCCAGGCGATGGCCGCGGCGATCTCCTCCGCCCGGCCGGGGCGGCGCAGCGGAATCGCGGCGGCCGCGCGTTGCGCCCGCCCCGGGTGGCCCATCGCGGCGTGCATCTCGGTGTCGATCATGCCGGGCGCGACGGCGTTGACCCGGATGCCGTCCGGACCCAGTTCCTTGGCCAGCCCCAGGGTGAGGGCGTCCACGGCCGCCTTGGTGGCGGCGTAGTGGACATAGTCGCCGGGGCTGCCGAGCGTCGCGGCGGCCGACGACACGTTCACGATCGCCCCGCTCCTCCGCTCCGTCATCAGCTGGGCGGCGCGGCGCGCGCACAGCAGTACGCCCAGCAGGTTCACCTCGACCACCCGCCGCAGATCGGCGGTGCCGGTGTCGGCGAGCCGGCCGAGCGGCCCGGTGACCCCGGCGTTGTTCACCAGCCCCGTCACCTGCCCCAACTCCGCTTCCACGGTGGTGAAGAGGTGGTCGACGTCTGTCTCCACCGACGTGTCCACCCGTACCGCGACACCGCGCCGCCCGAGGGCCCGGACGCCCTCCACGACCCGCTCGGCGGCCCCGGCGTCCCGTACGTACCCCACCGCCACGTCGTGCCCGTCGGAGGCGAGCCTGAGGCAGGTCGCGGCGCCGATACCCCGGCTGCCGCCGGTGACAACGGTGAGGGGATGCGCCATGACTACCTCCTGAAGGGTATTGATCGATCATCGATCACTCTAGGGGCACAGATGCCTCACCACATCCCCGTCGACCGGGTACGGCCGCTCCACCGGCAGCTTCGCGGACGCGGCGTCGAGTTCCCCCGCCCGCACGTGCGCGTGGATCTCGGTGGCCAGCGGCGTCACGTCCTCGATGCCGACGATCCACTCGTCGGCGTACCGGGCCGCGGCCTGCCCGCCGAGTCCCAGTTGCAGCGAGCGATGCGGCAGCGCCGTGAAGTGCAGGTCGCGTTCCGGATCCCACTGCACCCGCGTCGGTGCCTGCCTCAACTCCCGCTTCCAGGCGTCCCGGTCACCGTGCAGTTCTGGCACATGGTGCGACAGACACGCGTGGCGCAGCGCCCACTCGAATCCCTCGCGGGTGATCTCGACGGCGAGGACGGTCTCCTGGTCCTCCTTCGTCCCCCAGCCGCAGCGGTACATCATCCACAGGAACGACGGCTTGATCCACGTCATGCGCTCCCGCTTCCAACTGGACGGAAAGCGCCCGGCACGGGCCGCCGGGAGGCCGATCTGCGGGCGGTAGGCCTGGTAGACGGTGACCGTGGTGTCCGTGTACCGGGCGCGGATGCGGAATCGGGGTTCGGCCGCGGTGTTCTGATCATTCACGGACGCAAGGCTGCCCTGCCCCGGGCCGTGACGGCCACCGAAATATCCGCGCCGTGGGCGAAGAGTGCCGCGCACCCCTTGGCGGGGTCCGCGCCATGACCAACACTGGGTCGATGACGCAGCGTGTGGAATTCGCCACGGTAAGAGACCGCCTCGCCGTCGACGCCCTGATCACGGACTACGCGGCGGCGGTCGACGACGGCGACTGGGCGGCGTACCGCGCGCTGTTCACGCCGGACGGGCGGGCCGACCACCGCTCGGCCGGCGGTGTCGAGGGGGATGTGGAACAGGTCGCCGCGTGGTTCGCCGAGAGCACGCGGCCGTTCGCGATGCGGCAGCACCTCATCGTCAACCGCCGACTGCGCTTCGGCGTCCTGGACCAGGCGGCCGGTGACACCGCCGAGATGCGGGCCGACTACATCAATCCGATGCGCCGGGCCGGAACCCAGGATGCGCCCACCGCGCCGGACTTCGTGTGCGGCGGCCGGTATGTGTTCGGTGTGCTCCGCATGGACGACGGCTGGCGGTTGCACCGGGTGACCGTCCAGGAGAAATGGCGGCGCACCGACGGCTGAGCCGTGGTCCTCTGTCACCGGATCGCCCGTGGCGCGCACACTGGAGCCCCCACCGGGTAGGAGGGCGGCATATGAAGACGTTCAGGAGTTGGCTCGCCTCCCCCTGGCGGCGCGCGGCCCTCGGTGCGCTGGCCGGCGCCCTGCCCGTGCTCGCGTTCCCGGCGCCCGCCGCCTGGTGGTTCGCGTATGTCGCCCTCGTCCCGTGGATCCTGCTCGCGCGCGGCGCCCCGACCCAGCGCCGGGCGGCGTACGACGGCTGGTGCGGCGGGTTCGGCTTCATGCTGGGCATGCACCACTGGCTGCTGCCGGACCTGCATGTGTTCACGCTGGTCCTGGCCGCCCTGCTGGGCGCGCTGTGGGCGCCCTGGGCGTGGCTGGTGCACCGCTTCCTGGCCGGTGTGCCCTCCCGCGGCCGGGTCGTGGCGGCGCTGCTGGTGCTGCCGTCGGCGTGGCTGATGGTGGAACTGGTGCGGTCCTGGCAGGGGCTCGGCGGGCCGTGGGGCATGCTCGGCGCCAGTCAGTGGCAGGTGGGGCCGGCGCTGCGGCTCGCTTCGGTGGGCGGGGTGTGGCTGCTCAGCTTCCTGGTGGTGGCCGTCAACGTGGCGGCGGCTGTACTGCTGGCGGTGCGGGAGTCGCGGGTGCCCGCCGTGGCCGGGCTGGTCGCCACGGCGGCGGCGACCTCGGCGGCCTGGGTGTGGTCGCCGCGCCCGCACGTGGACGGGCAGGCGCGCATCGCCGTCGTCCAGCCAGGGGTCGTGGACGGCACCGACAGCGGCGACCGGCGCTTCGCCGTCGAGGAGCGGCTGACCCGGCAGCTGGCCGGGCAGGGCGTGGACCTGGTCGTGTGGGGCGAGAGCAGCGTCGGCGTCGACCTGGCCGCGCGGCCCGACCTCGCCCGGCGCATCGCGGCACTGTCGCGGGAAACGGGCGCCGACATCCTGGTCAACGTGGACGCGCGGCGCTCCGACCGGCCCGGGATCTACAAGAGTTCGGTGCTGGTGGGGCCGGAGGGGCTCACCGGGGACCGCTACGACAAGATGCGGCTCGTGCCGTTCGGCGAGTACATCCCCGCGCGCTCGCTGCTCGGTTGGGCGACCTCCGTCGGCAAAGCGGCCGGCGAGGACCGCAGGCGTGGCAGCGAGCAGGTCGTGATGAACGCCGGGCACGGGCTGCGCGTGGGCCCGCTGGTGTGCTTCGAGACGGCGTTCCCGGACATGAGCCGACGGCTCGCCCAGGACGGCGTGGACGTGCTGGTCGGCCAGTCGTCGACGTCGTCGTTCCAGCACAGCTGGGCGCCGGAGCAGCACGCCTCGCTCGCCGCGCTGCGCTCCGCGGAGACGGGCCGGCCGATGGTGCACGCCACGCTCACCGGCGTGTCGGCGGTGTACGGCCCGGGCGGCCGGCGCGTGGGCTCCTGGCTGGGTACGAGCGCGAGCGGGGCCGCGGTGTACGAGGTGCCGCTCGCCGACGGGGTCACGCCGTACGTCCGCTACGGCGACTGGCCGGTGGAGGTGGCGGTGCTGGTGCTGGCGGCACTGGGTCTGACGGAGGGCGTGCGCGCGGTCAGGCTGCGCCGGAGCGCTCCCGCACCGCACGTACCACCCGCTCGCACAGTTCGTGAGTCTCCAGTGCGTCACGGGCGTTGAGCGGCCGACCCGCGCGCACGGCGTCGAGGAAGGCGAGCACGGCCTGTTCGATGCCGCGCTGCCGCGCCACCGGTACCCAGTCGCCGCGCCGGCGCACGGTGGGCTGGCCCTTGTGGTCGATGGTCTCGGCGAGGTTGACGACCTGGCGCTTGGTGTCCTGCCCGGACACCTCCAGGATCTCCTCGTTGGACCCGCTGAGCCGGTTCATCACACCGAGCGCGGTGAAGCCGTCGCCGGCGAGCTGGAGCACGACGTGGTGCAGCAGCCCGTCCTCGACGCGGGCCCGCACGGTGACGTCGTCGACCTGCCCGGGCGCCAGGAAGCGCAGGGTGTCCACGACGTGGATGAAGTCGTCCAGGACCATGCTGCGCGGCTCCTCCGGCAACCCGATCCGGTTCTTCTGCATCAGGATCAGCTCGCGCGGGTGCTCCAGGCACTGCGCGTACCCGGGTGCGAAACGCCGGTTGAAGCCGACGGTGAGCGACACGCCGCGCCGCTCGGCCAGCTCCACCAGCCGCGTGGAGTCGGCGAGTTCGTAGGCGAGCGGCTTGTCGACGTACGTGGGGACGCCCGCCTGGAGCAGCCGGGTGACGATCTCGGGGTGCGCGGAGGTGGGTGCGTGCACGAACGCGGCGGCCAGGTCTTGGGCGAGCAGGGCGTCCAGGTCGCGGTGGCGCTGCGCCGCGGGCAGGTGCAGGCTGTCGGCGACCCGGTCCAGCGTCGCCGGGGTGCGGGTCTGCAGGTGCAGCTCCACACCGGGCTGGAAGGCGAGCACGGGCAGGTACGCCTTCTGCGCGATGTCGCCGAGTCCGATGACGCCGACCTTCACTTAGGGCTCCCTCACCTCGCGTCCGCTGCTGACTTCACGGCAGCATACGGGTCCTGCGGCGGCCGCCAGTCGGCGATCCCGTCGAAACTCCGCAGGAGCAGCGCGGGTCCCACCTTCGAAAGGGAGGCGATCACCGTGTTCCGTACGGCGATCAGGGCCCTGCCGGTGGTGAGGTTGAGGCGCGCGACCTTCACCGCCTGCCGGGCGATCGCCGTCGTACGCGGCAGCCGGGCGGCCGTGTAGGCGGCGAGGTCGTCACAGTGGTGGGCGAGCACGATGGCGTCCTCGACAGCCTGGTTGCCGCCCTGGCCCAGGGTGGGCGGCATGGCGTGCGCGGCGTCGCCGAGGAGGGCGACGCGGCCGTGGTGGTAGGCCGGGAGGGGTTCGGCGATGTGGTGGACGTCGTGGCGCAGCACGTCCTCGGGGCGGACGGCGGCGAGGACGGCGGGGATCGGGTCGTGCCAGTCGCCGAAGCGGCGCAGGAGTTCGGCCCGCTCGCCGTCGGGGGCGCGTCCGCCGGCCGGGGTCGTGGCGGCGGCGTAGGCGTAGACGCGGCCGTCCTTGAGCGGGTGGGTGCCCCAGATACGGCCCCGGCCCCAGGTCTCGTGCG
This sequence comes from Streptomyces sp. NPDC014006, assembly GCF_043088925.1. Taxonomy (NCBI): domain Bacteria; kingdom Bacillati; phylum Actinomycetota; class Actinomycetes; order Kitasatosporales; family Streptomycetaceae; genus Streptomyces; species Streptomyces sp. NPDC014006. The sequence goes on from NZ_JBICAJ010000005.1 coordinate 531,474, forward strand.
AGGCGAAGGCGACGCCGGGCAGCGGGATGACGACCCGCCAGGTGGTGAACCCGGAGTACACGGTTCCGGGGTGGTCGGGGAAGAGCGTGCGGCGTACGGCGGAGTGGATGCCGTCTGCGGCCACCACCAGGTCGGCCTCCAGGTCGCCGGCGGCGGTGCGCACGACGGCCGGGCGGTGCGCGTCGCCGGGGTCGGTGACGGCGGCCTCGGCGGCGGTGCGCACGGTGCCGGGCGGGAGCAGCGCGGCAAGACGGTCGACGAGGGTGGCGCGGTGCAGCAGCACCAGAGGGCCGCCGAAGCGCGTGGCGGTGGCGTCCGCGTCGGAGCGTGACAGCCAGCGGCCGCTCGGCGTGCGCAGCCCGCCGTCTCCCTGCCAGGCGGCGAGGTCACGGATCTCGTCGCCGAGGCCGATGACGTCCAGCGCGCGCAGGGAGTTGGGTGCCAGCGAGATGGCCGCACCGACCGGTTCCAGGGAGCGGGCCCGTTCCAGGACGGTGACGCGGACGCCCCGCTGGTGCAGGGCGACGGCCGCGGTCAGCCCGCCGATGCCGCCGCCGACGACGACTGCGCGTGGTGCGTGGTTCATGACTCCTCCTGACGCAACTACATCTGTAGTGTGCGTCGACTGTACTACAGCCGTAGTGGCCCGGGTAGCGTGATCTACATGTCCGTAAGCACCTCCGGCGCCTCCCGCGCCGACCTTGTCGCCGACACCGCCCTGGCCCTGCTCGCCGAGCGGGGGATGCGCGGGCTGACCCACCGGGCGGTCGACGAGAGGGCCGGCCTGCCGCAGGGCTCGACGTCCAACGTGGCGCGGACCCGGCAGGCACTGCTGGAGCTGGCGGTGCGCCGTCTCGCCGAGCGCGAGGCCCGGGTGCTGGCGCTGCACGAGATGCCCGAGGCGAGCGGGGGCACCGACCCGGTCGTGGACGCCCTTGCCCTGGCCCTGCACCGCGCCCTGACCCGCAACCGCGACCTGACGCTCGCCCGCTACGAACTGGCCCTGGAGGCCACCCGCCGCCCCGAGCTGCGCACGTCCTACGACACCACCGGCGCCCGCTTCCGCGACCAGCTGACCGCCCTGGTCACCGCCCTGGGCTCGTCGGACCCGGACCGTCATGCGCTCTCGCTGGTGGCCTGGGCGGACGGGCTGATGTTCTCCTGCGTGGCCGGCGCCTACGAGACCCCACCCCTCGCGGCCGTACGGCAAAGCCTGCGGGAGCTGCTGGCGGGCATGCTCGGCAGCTGAAAATCCGCTGGTCCGCCCCCGCCCGCCTGCACGAGGATGCGGGCATGACAACGCAGCGCAACATCCCCGCAGCCGACGCCGACGAACGCACCATGCTGGAGGGCTGGCTGGAGTACCACCGCCGCACGCTCGCAGTGAAGTGTGAGGACCTGACGGACGCCCAGCTCAGGACCGCGGCCGTGGAGCCGTCCGAGCTCTCCCTCATGGGGCTGGTGCGGCACATGGCGGAGGTCGAGCGGATCTGGTTCCGCAAGGTGCTCGCCGACGACGGCTCCGGACCGATCTGGTTCAGCGACGAGGACCCGGACGGCGAGTTCCATCTGACCGAGGCCGACACCTGGCAGGAGGCGTACGCCACCTGGCAGTCGGAGATCGAGGCCGCCCGGCGCCACGCAGCGGGATTCGCCCTGGACGACCTGTCGAAGGGCACCACCAAACACGGCGGCGGGGGGTCCGTCAGCCTGCGCTGGATCTACACCCACATGATCGAGGAGTACGCCCGCCACAACGGCCACGCCGACCTGATCCGGGAACGGATCGACGGCGCCACGGGTCACTGACGTCAGCCGCGACACGGGCGCAACCCCCGTACGGGGCGGGAGATCACCCGTGCGGGGCATCCTGCCCTTGTCCGCCGCCCTTCCGCGGCGCGAAGCCAGCAGAGTGACGCGGGTGCATCGAACGACGGCCACCGCAGCGCTCCTGGTCACCGTGGCCGCCTCGGCCCTCTCCGGCTGTGTGACGGTCCAGCGTCCACCGGCGTCGGGGCCGCCGGTCTCCTCGACTCGCTCCCCGTCGCCGTCCGTCCCACGGCCGGACGGCGACGGGGAGCAGCGGATCGTGCAGGCGCCGGCCCGCGAGGCGCTGGAGAGCGTCGGCCCTTCCCGCCGCCCGGTGCACGCCGAACCCCCGGCACCGCGGCCCCGACACCGCCACCAGCAGACGCCGCGCCACGCCTCCCCGCCCGGACACCGGCGGCCGCAGGCCCGTCGCGCGAAGATCCCCGACGTCCCCGACGTCGCACGCCGGAACGCCGACGTGTGCGCCCTGGGCGAGCAGTACGGCGGCTGGCGCCCGGACAGCCCGGAGGCACGGATCTGCAAGCAGACGTACGGCCGCTGAGCCCTGGCCCCGCCTCCAGGAGACCGCCGGCGCCCGCCTCACTCCCCCAGCCGCAGCTCCATCCGCCGGATCGCTGCCCGCACCCCGTCGCCGTAGCCGTCGTCGGCGAGGGCGTCGGAGGCGAGACGGGCACGGGCGAGGTGGCTGCGGGCGTCGTCGGGCCGGCCGAGGCGGACGTAGTCGGCCGCGAGGTTCAGATGGAGCGAGGGATACAGCGCCCGGGCCGCGGGCGCCCCCTCGAGCCGGTCGAGCCGGTCGCTGGTCAGTTCCTCGGCGGCCGTCAACGCCCTGAGGTCCCAGGCGAGTTCGTCGAAGGGGTCGTCCTGGGTGTCGGCCAGGTAGTGGGCGAGGGTGCAGCGGTGCAGCGGGTCACCGTCCTCCCCGAGCTCCGCCCACAGGCCGAGGAAACGGTGCCGTGCCTCCTCGCGGTCTCCGCCGTGGAGCAGCATCACCACCTGCCCGATCCGCGTCAGCACGGCGTCCGACGCCGTCTGCTCCTGTCGCTCCGCCACCGCGTCGCCCTCCGTCGGCCCGTCCTGCTGCTATGCCCCGACGCTAACGGCAGACACTGACAATCCCGCTCAGGCGGCACCGGGACGAGCACGCTCCGGCGGCACCTGGACGAGAGCACGCTCCGGCGGCCCCCGGACGATCACTGCCAGGCGGTACCGGAACGATCACACTCGCGCGGCACCCGGGCCCTCCAGCCCCCCGGGGCGCCGGGCCGGCCGGCCCTCCTGGAACCGGCCCGGCGGGTGACTCAGCCCAGGTTCGGCACGGTCCAGTCCAACGGCGCGTGGCCCTGGCTGGCCACCGCCTCATTGATCTGGGTGAACGGGCGGGAGCCGAAGAACTTCTTCGCCGACAGCGGGGAGGGGTGCGCGCCCTTGACCACCGCGTGCCGGCTCTCGTCGATCAGCGGGAGCTTCTTCTGCGCGTAGTTGCCCCACAGGACGAACACCGCCGGGTCGGGACGATCGGCCACCGCGCGGATCACCGCGTCGGTGAACTTCTCCCAGCCGCGTCCCTTGTGGGAGTTGGCCTCGCCGCCGCGCACCGTCAGCACCGCGTTGAGCAGCAGCACACCCTGCTGGGCCCACGGCATCAGATAGCCGTTGTCCGGGACGGGCGTGCCCAGTTCGGCGTTCATCTCCTTGTAGATGTTGCGCAGGGAGGGCGGGATCTTCACCCCCGGCCGCACCGAGAAGCACAGGCCGTGCCCCTGGCCCTCGCCGTGGTAGGGGTCCTGACCCAGGATCAGGACCTTCACCTGGTCGTACGGTGTGGCCTCCAGCGCGGCGAAGACCTGCTCGCGCGGCGGGTACACGGGACCGTTCGCCCGCTCCTCCTCGACGAACTCCATCAGCTCCTTGAAGTAGGGCTGCTGCAGTTCCTCACCCAGAACCCCGCGCCAGGACTCGGGCAGCATGGCGGTGTCGGTCACGTCAACGTCCTCAAGATTCGTGCGGTCGCTTCCTGACTTCAGAACCTACCGGCACCCACTGACAACACCGCCCGCGCGGTCCCTACCAGCTGGTCTTGCGGGACAGCTCCCACATCATCATGATCGTCGACGGGTCCAGCGCCCGCTCCGGGCCGGCGATGTCCTCGCTGGCGGCCAGGTACTGCTTGCCCTGCCACAGCGGCAGCAGCCGGGCGTCCTCGACCATGATCCGCTGGGCCTCCTCGAAGTCCTTGACCACGTTGGCCCGGTCGCTCTCGCGGCGGGAGCGGGGCAGCAGGATGCCGGTGATCTCGGGCTGCGGGTAAGGCGTACCGAGGGCGTTCTGGTCGCCGACGAACGGGGCGATGAAGTTCTCCGGGTCCGGGAAGTCCGGGAACCAGCCGCGCCCGAAGACCGGGTACTCGCCCTTCTGGTACCCCTCGACGTAGGTCTTCCAGGGCCGGCTCTTCAGCGTGATGGTGAACAGGCCGGACTCGTCGAGCTGCCGCTTGAGCTCCTGGAACTCCAGGGCGGTCTCGGAGCCGTAGCGGTCGGTGGTGTACCAGAGGGTGAGCGGGACGGGCGCGGAGATGTTCGCCTCGGAGAGGATCTTGCGGGCCTTGGCGGTGTCGGGCTCGCCGAAGTCGTCGAAGAAACCGGTGGTGTGACCGGTGAGGCCCTTGGGGACCATGGAGTAGAGCGGGTCGACCGTGTCCTTGTAGATCTTGTGCGCGATGGCCCCGCGGTCGACGACCTGGGCGACGGCCCGGCGCACGGCCGCCTTGCCGGCCCACTTGTCCTTGGGGTTGAACACCAGGTAGTTGATGTCCGCGCCGGTGCTCTCGACCAGCTGCAGGCCCGGCGCGCTCTCCTTGCGCTGCAGGGCGACGATGTCGTCGGCGGCGAGACCACGGTAGGTGACGTCGATCTGCTTGTCGCGCAGCGCCTTGACCATGACGGCGGAGTCCTGGAAGTAACGGATCGTCACCGCGTTGTTCTTGCGCTGGGCGTACCCCTGGTAGTTCTCGTTGCGCTCGAGCCGGGCCTCCTTGTCCTCCTCGTAGGAGGCGAGGGTGTAGGGGCCGGAACCGAAGACCTTGCCGTCCTCGCGCAGCTTGTCGGCCGGGTAGTCGTCCGGGTCGACGATCGACATCGCCGGGGTGGCCAGCACGAACGGGAAGGTGGCGTCGGACTTGTTGAGGTGGAAGACCACCTCGTCCGCGCCGGTGGCCTCGACGCTCTGCAGACTGCCGAGGAGTCCCGCGGGTCCGCCGGGGACGTTGATCCGGCGGATGCGCTCGATGGAGTAGGCGACCGCCTTGGCGTCCAGGGTGTCGCCGTCGGCGAACTTCATCCCGGACCGCAGCCGGCACCGGTAGGTGCGGTTGGAGCTGTCGGTGAACGAGCACTCCTCGGCGGCGTCCGGCTGGGGCGTGGTCGCGCCGTTCGGGTAGGCGAGCAGCGTCTGGTAGATGTTCCGGAACAGCTCCCACGAGCCGTCCCAGGACGCGGCCGGGTCGAGGGTGCTGGGGGCGCTCGTGGTGCCTACGACGATGGGTCCCGCGTCCTTGGAATCGTCCCCGGACAGCAGGCCGCAGCCGGACATCAGGGACGTTATGGAAGCGATCGCCGCCACTTGCCGCAGGCATCGGTTCCGGTTGAACACGCGCACGCTCCTCGATCTGCCATGCCAAGGGTCGGCAGACCATACCGCAGTGCGACGGGTGTTGAACCTGGTTCGTTCGCCATGTGAACACACTGTTGATGACAGCGTTGTCAAAGGCCCTAGAACACGCCCCTTTGGGTACACGGGCGCCGTTTCCGTCAAGAGTGCGGCGGTAACGGCGCCCGAATCGTCATACGGGCGTGCCGGGCGTCAGGCGACGCCGGCGTTCAGGAACAGGCCGCCGTCGACCACGAGGGTCTGGCCGGTGATCCAGTCGGACTGCGCGGAGGTGAGGAACTCGGCCGCCCCACCGATGTCGGAGGGCACGCCCAGCCGCTTGAGCGGGTAGGCGGCCGCGGCCTCCTCCTCGCGGCCCTCGTACAGGGCCTGGGCGAACTTGGTCTTCACCACGGCCGGGGCGATCGCGTTGACCCGTACCTTCGGCGCGAACTCGTGCGCGAGCTGGATGGTCAGGTTGACCATCGCGGCCTTGCTGATGCCGTACGCGCCGATGAACGGCGAGGGGGCGAGGCCCGCGACGGAGGCGATGTTGACGATCGCGCCGCCGTTGTCCTTCTGCCAGGCGTGCCAGGTGCGCTGGGCGAAGCCGAGCGCCGAGACCACGTTGGTCTCGAAGACCTTGCGGGCCACGTTCAGGTCGAGGTCGGCGATCGGGCCGAAGACCGGGTTGGTGCCGGCGTTGTTGATCAGGTGGTCGACGCGGCCGAAGGCCTCCATCGTGCGCTCGACGGCCTCGGCCTGGTGGGCCTCGTCGTGGGCCTTGCCGGCGACGCCGATGGCCCGGTCGGCGCCGAGCCGCTCGACGGCCTCCTTCAGGGCCTCCTCGTTGCGGCCGGTGATGCAGACCCGGTCACCGCGGGCGACGAGCGCCTCGGCGATGCCGTAGCCGATGCCGCGGCTGGCGCCGGTGACGAGGGCGACCTTGCCCGAGGGCTCGGGGAGTTCCACGGAAGTCATGTGCACTGCCCCTTAGTTGAGCGGTCCGCCAGCGACGTACAGAACCTGGCCGGAGACGAAGCCGGCCGCTTCGCCCGTGAAGAAGGCGACGGCGTTGGCGATGTCCTCGGGCTCACCGACGCGCGCCACCGGGATCTGGGTGGCGGCGGCTGCCTTGAAGTCCTCGAAGCCCATGCCGACGCGGTCGGCGGTGGCCTTGGTCATCTCGGTGGCGATGAATCCGGGGGCGACGGCGTTGGCGGTGATGCCGAACTTGCCGAGCTCCTTGGCGAGGGTCTTGGTGAAGCCCTGCAGGCCGGCCTTGGCGGCGGAGTAGTTGACCTGGCCGCGGTTGCCGAGGGCGGAGGACGACGACAGGTTCACGATCCGGCCGAAGCCGGCGTCGACCATGTGCTTCTGCACCGCGCGGGACATCAGGAAGGAACCGCGCAGGTGCACGTTCATGACGGTGTCCCAGTCGGCGACGCTCATCTTGAACAGCAGGTTGTCGCGCAGCACGCCCGCGTTGTTGACCAGGATCGTCGGCGCGCCGAGCTCCTCGACGACGCGCGCGATCGCCGCCTCGACCTGCGCCTCGTCCGAGACGTCCGCGCCGACGGCGATGGCCTTGCCGCCCGCCGCGGTGATCTTCTCGACGGTGTCCTTGCAGGCGGCCTCGTCGAGGTCGATCACCGCGACGGCACGGCCTTCCGCGGCCAGTCGTACGGCGGTGGCGGCGCCGATGCCGCGCGCGGCACCGGTGACTACGGCGACCCGCTGCTCAGTGGTGGACATTGCTGTTCTCCTCGCCCTCGAGAAAACCTGAACGCCTGCAGGCTCAGTGTTGCTCCTACGGTACGCCCGTCAGGTGAGCGACCGCTTAGTACCTTGTCAGGGCCTGACGCTAGAAGTGTTGGCACCCGGTGTCAACGGCACACCGGCGGTGTGTGATCCATTACCTGATCCGCTGCCTGTGCCGGCGTGCCGGAACACCCGATCGGCCGACGGCCGCGCGCCGTCGGCGCGCGGCGCCCCTAGCGTCGAAGCGCGAGCCAACCGTGCCCGGAAAGGAGGCGCTTCATGCGCCGCAGCACCGGAGCCGTCGGTACCCTGATCGCGATAGCCGCGCTCGTACCGCTGGCCGACCCCGCTCATGCGCAGGACCTGGACTGCCGCGACTTCAGCTTCCAGGAGGATGCCCAGGCCGTCTTAGACGCCGACCGCAGCGATCCGAACCGGCTCGACGAGGACCAGGGCCCGGACGACGGCATCGCCTGCGAGGCGCTGCCGCGGCGGTCCGGTGGCTTCACGTCCTCCACCTCGCGGCCGGTCACACCCGTGCCGGTCACACCTGCTCCCCTCGTCCCGACGCGGGGCGTGCAGGGCGGCGTGGGCGGTGGCTCCACCGCCGGGCCCACGGACTGGGACATCGCGATCGGCCTGGCCTTCGTCACCGGCGCGGTCCTGGCCACCGGCTACGTGGTGAAGCGGCGCCGCGGCTGAGGCGGCGCGCAGGACCCGGTGGCGTGGGCGGGCGCGCGGTCGTCCGAGCCGGTACGGCCAGGGCGGCGCTCAGGTCACCGGCGGTAGCGCGCGACTGCCTCGTACCAGGCGGGCCGAGCCCGGCCCGCCGGCCCGGGGACACCCCGCCGGGTCAGCGCACCAGCAGGTCCAGCAGTCGGTCCGTCTCCGCCGCCGGGTCCATGGTGAGGCCGGTGTGCACCGGGCCCGGCTGGACCACCGTGGAGCGCGGCGCGATCAGCCAGCGGAAGCGGCGCCCGGCGTCGTCACCGGCGGCCTGGCCCGCGCCGGTTCCGCCGACGCAGACCTCCTCCACGGCCCGCAGCGCCGCCCGCACGCCGGTCACGTCCGCCTCGGGGTCCAGGGCGAGCAGCCGAGCCTCGTCGAGGTGGGTGCGGGCACCGACATAGCCCCGGGCGCGGCAGTAGACCAGGACGCCGGCGTTGATGCACTCCCCGCGCTCGACCCGCGGCACGACCCGCAGCAGGGCGTACTCGTAGACGTCCCGCCCGCCGCCCTGCCCGGCCCGGGTGATGTGGCGCTCGGCGAGCCCGCCGGCCACCTGGATGTGCTGCTCGCTCACTTGTCCCCCTCGATCCCTGTGATGCGCTCGTGGATGACGGCGGCCCGGTCCAGCAGCGGGCGGACGTAGGCCCGGCGCAGGTCGTCGGGGTGGTCGAAGCCGGGTTCGCCGGTCAGCCAGGCGTCGGGCACCTCGGCGGTGACCTCGGTGAGCAGGTCCTCGGTGATGAGCGGTGCCAGCTCGGCGGCGGCGCCCGCGAGGTCGGGGGCGAAGCTGCGCAGGGCGTGGTCGCCGGCGTCGTAGGAGCGCGCGACGGAGATCTCGGCGCCGGGCCAGTTGTGGTGCCAGATCATGGTGGCGCCGTGGTCGATGAGCCACAGTTCGCCCCGCCGCACGAGCAGGTTGGGGTTGCGCCAGGACCGGTCGACGTTGTTGATCAGCGCGTCGAACCAGACGATCCGCCCCGCCTCCTCGGGCGTGACCGCGAAGGCGAGGGGGTCGAAGCCGAGCGCGCCGGAGAGGAAGTCCATGCCGAGGTTGGTGCCGCCGCTGGAGCGCAGCAACCCCTGGACCTCGGCGTCCGGTTCGCCGAGGCCCAGCACCGGATCGAGGTGGAGGGCGACCAGGCGCGGCACGCGGAAGCCCAGCCGGCGGGCGAGTTCCCCGCACACGACCTCGGCGACGAGCGTCTTGCGCCCTTGCCCGGCCCCGGTGAACTTCAGGACGTACGTCCCGAAGTCGTCGGCCTCGACGAGTCCCGGCAGCGAGCCGCCCTCCCGCAGAGGCGTGATGTAGCGGGTCGCGGTGACTTCCTTGAGCATCGCCCCAGGTTACTTGGGGCCCCGCGGTGAACCGCCGGTCCCCCGGCGCCGTACTGGGTGGCAGATCTTCAGGCTTTCGGTGAAGGGATGTCGGCATGACCAGCGAATCGCTCCAGGCCCCCTCGGGCCCCACCCGCCGTACCGTCGTCGCCGCGGTGGGCGTGACCGGGGCCTCGGTCGCGCTGAGCGCGTGCGGCTCGGGCGACGGCGGCACCAAGGCCGCCGCGTCGGGGACCGTGCTGGCGAAGACCTCGGACATTCCCGAGGGCGGCGGGAAGATCCTTCCCGAGCACCAGGTGGTGGTGACCCAGCCGACGGCGGGGTCGTTCAAGGCGTTCTCGTCGAAGTGCACGCACCAGGGCTGCGCGGTGAGCGGTGTGCGGGACGGCGTCATCAGCTGCCCCTGCCACCACAGCGAGTTCTCCATCGCCGACGGCAGTGTGAAGAAGTCCCCGGCGACCCGGCCGCTGCCTGAGGTGCGGATCGCCGTCAGCGGCACCGACATCACCCTCGCGTGACGCTCGGCCTCGGTGGAGGGAGCCGTTGCGCGGGGCGGGAGGACGACCCATGATTCCGGACGTCACGTCGGACAGCGGAGGGGGCCGGATGACCGCCGCACAGCGCCGGGGCCGGAAGATCATGATGACGCCCGGCGAGCTGGACGCGTTCCTCGCCGGGCAGCGCACCTGCCGGGTCGCCACGGTCTCGGCCGGTGGCGCCCCGCATGTGAGCGCCCTGTGGTTCCTGTGGGACGGCACGGCACTGTGGCTGTACTCGGTGGTGCGCAGCAGGCGCTGGGCCGACCTGCGCCGCGATCCGCGCGTGGCGGTCGCGGTCGACACCGGAGAGGAGTACGGCGAGCTGCGCGGCGTCGAGCTGTCCGGCGCCGTGGAGACGGTGGGCGAGGTGCCGCGCACCGGGGAACTGTGCGCCGAACTCGACGCCGTGGAGACACGGTTCGCACGCAAGTACTTCGACCTGGACACGCTGCCGCACGACGGCCGCCACGCCTGGCTCAGGCTCCTCCCGGAGAAGGTCGTCTCCTGGGATTTCCGCAAGCTCGGCCCGCAGTAGCCGCCCCCGCCTCTCAGCCGCCCGTCGCCGCGCCCTCCATGTGCTCGGCCGCCGCACGCAGGGCCGCGACGGCCGCGCGGATCGAGGGGCGGCGGTCGGCGTCCGCGCGCCAGACGACGTACACATGGCGGCGGACGCGTTGCTTGAGCGGCACCGTCACGACGCCCTCGGGCACGGGGTGCCGTCCGAGCAGCGGCGCGATGCACACGCCGAGGCCGGCGGCTACCAGGCCGAGCTGGGTGTGCGTCTCGCCGGCGCGGTGGCCGACGATCGGCTCGACGCCGCGCGAGCGCAGCGTGTACATCAGCCACTCGTGGCAGAACTCGCCCTCGGCCCAGGTGATCCACTCGTCCTCGGCGAACTCCGCGAGGTCGACCTCGGCGCGGTCGGCCAGCGGATGCCCGGCGGGCATGGCCACGTCGGCGGGGTCGTCCAGGATGGACGCCTTGACCAGCCCGTCGGGCAGCGGCATCGGCTTGTTGTACCAGTCGAGGACGACGGCGAGATCGAGGTCGCCGCGCACCACGGCCCGGATGCCGGCCTCGGGTTCCAGCTCGCAGGAGCGGATCCGCAGCGCGGGATGCTCGGCGCGCAGCGCGGCGAGGGCGGCGGGGAACAGACCACGCGCGGCCGTCGGGAACGCCGACAGCCGCAGCTCGCCGGCGACCTGGCCGCGCTGCGCCTCCAGGTCGGACTGGGCGAGCTGCACCTGGGAGAGGATGCGCGCGGCGTGCTCCGCGAGCAGCCGTCCGGCGTCGGTGAGCCGGACGCCGCGCCCGTGCTTGGCGAGCAGTTTCTGGCCGACCTCGCGCTCCAGCTTGGCCAGCTGCTGGGACACGGCCGAGGTGGTGATGTGCAGGCCCTCGGCGGCGCCGCTGACCGAGCCGTGCCGGGCGACGGCGTCGAGGGTGCGCAGGCGCTCGAGGTTCAGCAAGACGGGGCTCCTTCGGCGACGGACAACGGCTTAGCAATGCTACGAGGTACCGGGTGACAATTCTCGATTGTGCTACGAGATTGCCGTGCCGCATGGTTACCTGCATGAGCACCGCCTCCGTCACCCGCCCCCGGTCGCGCACCGGCACCCCCGAGCCCCGCTCCCCCCGCCTCGGCTGGCGGCTGCGCTTCGCCGCGCTGTCGCTGATCTGGGGCTTCAGCTTTCTGCTCATCAAGGTCGGCACGCAGGGCTACGCCCCCTTCCAGGTCACCCTGGGCCGGCTGGTGTTCGGTACGGCGGTGCTGGCCGTTGCGATGGCGGTGAGGCGGGAGCGCCTCCCGCGCGGGCCGCGCACCTGGGCGCATCTGACGGTCGCCGCGTTCCTGCTGAACGCGCTGCCCTTCTCCCTCTTCGCCTACGCGGAGCTGACGATCCCGTCCACACTGGCCGGCATCTGCAACGCCACGTCACCGCTGTGGGGCATGGCGCTGTCGCTGGTCGCGCTGTCCGAGGACCGCCCGACGCGGCTGCGGGTGGCGGGTCTCGGCATCGGCTTCCTCGGCGTGCTGACCGTCCTCGGCGCCTGGCAGGGCTTCAGCGGCCTGGACGCCAAGGGGACGGCGCTGGCCCTGCTGGCGTCCTTCAGCTACCCGGTCGGCTGGATCTACGTCCGCCGCACCCTGGCCGGCAGCAGTCACTCCAACCTCTCCCTGACCGGCGCCCAGTTGCTGCTGGCCACGGTGCAACTGGCCGTCGTCACCCCGCTGTTCACCACCCTGCCGACCCACGTCGTCGCGCTCCCCCTGCTCGCGGTCGCGGCCCTGGGAGCCCTCGGTACGGGCTTGGCGGTCCTGATCCAGTACGGCCTGGTCGCCGAGGTCGGCCCGACGACCGCCCAGATGGTCACGTACTTCATCCCGGTCATCGCCACGGCGGCGGGCGTCGCCCTGCTGGACGAGTCCCTGCGCTGGTCCACCCCGGTGGGTGCCGCGATCGTGCTGGCGGGAGCGGCGCTGACGCAGGCACGCTCCAAGCGTTGAAGCGGAATCACAGCGCCCTGACAGTTCCCGTCCGCCCTACACCGGCCGCCCCACTCCGCCCGCCCCCAGAGCCGTGGCGATCGCCGTCGCCAGTGCGGCGGCCTCCCCTTCGGGCAGCGTGGAGACCGTGACGCGGATGCCCGGCGCCGCGCCCATCCGGAACCGCGCGCCGGGTGCGACGGCCCAGCCGTCCTGAAGGAGCCGGGCGACGGCGCCGGTCTCGTCGGGGACGGGGATCCACACGTTCAGCCCGCTGCGCCCGTGCGCGCGCACGCCCCGCTCGGCGAGCGCGCCGATCAGCGCGTCCCGGCGGCGGCCGTACGCGCCCGCCACGGCCGGCACGTCCACCGCGCCCTCGGCCCACAGCCGGGCCACCGCCCGTTGCGTGATCCGGCTGACCCAGCCGGGTCCCAGCCGCTGCCGCCCGCGCACCCGGTCGAGGGTGATGTCGTCGCCGGTGAGCACGGCGAGTCGCAGGTCGGGGCCGTAGGCCTTGGCGGCCGAGCGGACGAAGGCCCAGTGCCGGGTGATCCCGGCGAGCGGATGCAGGGGCAGGTCGACGATCGCGTGCCCGTGGTCGTCCTCGATGAGCAGCGTCTGCGGATGTTCGCGCAGCACCGCCCGCAGGGCACGCGCGCGTGCGGCGCTCACCGCGGCGCCCGTGGGGTTCTGCGCGCGGTCGGTGACGATCACCGCGCGGGCGCCGGCCGCCAGGGCACCGCGCACGTCGTCGGGCAGCGGCCCCTCGTCGTCGACGCGGACCGGCGCGGTGCGCAGTCCCAGCGCGGGGACGAGGTCGAGGAGGCTGCCCCACCCGGGGTCCTCGACGGCGACGGTGTCCCCCGGCTTGAGATGGGCCGCGAGGACCCGCTCGACGGCGTCCAGCGAGCCGGAGCAGACGGCCAGCGGCCCGTCCGGGACCCCGTCGGCGCGCAGCGCGTCCCGCGCCGGCGACTCCAGCTCCGGCTCGACGGGCGCGGCGCCGTAGAGCACCGGCTCCCGGTCGCCCTGGGCGGCGGCCGCGGCGAAGGCGGGGCCGAGCGGAGGCAGCAGCGCCGGATCCGGGTTGCCGTTGGTCAGGTCCCGCACCCCCTCGGGGATGTCCACGCCGATGTACTCGCGCCCCGTCGTGGCCGGCCGGGGCCGCACCCGGCTGCCGCGCCGACCGGCGGTCTCGATGACTCCGCGCTCACGCAGGGTGCGGTAGGCGGCCGCGACCGTGTTCGGGTTCACGCCGAGCCGCACCGCCAACTCCCGCATAGGAGGCAGGAGTTCGCCCGGCGTCAGCGCCCCGGCGGCCACCGCGCGTTCGACATCGGCGGCGATCTCTGCTGCACGCCGCCCTCTGATCGGATATTCTCCTAGCACAAACCTAATTATGCACTAGTGCAATACGAATCGCCAGTACGACGACGCCACCTCAGGGAGAGCGCCATGCAGGGGACCCCCACCACACCGGCCACCGCCTACACCCCGACCGACCGCACCGTCCCCACCCGCTCCGCCGAACGCGCCCGCTACGACGCGGAACTGGTGCACGCGATACTCGACGAGGGCTACGTCTGCCACCTCGGCTTCGTCCGCGACGGCGCGCCCGTGGTCCTGCCGACGCTCTACGGCCGGGTCGGCGACCGGCTCTATGTGCACGGCTCGACCGGCTCGCGCCCGCTGCGGATGGCCGGCCAGGCCGACCCGGGGCTCGCGGTGTGCCTGACCGTCACCCACGTCGACGGGCTGGTGCTGGCCCGCTCCGCCTTCCACCACTCGATCAACTACCGCTCCGTCGTGGTGCACGGCGTCGCCCACGACGTCACCGACCCGGAGGAGAAGCGGCTCGCCCTCGACGCGCTGGTCGACCATGTCGTGCCGGGCCGCGCCGCCGACTCCCGGCCGGCCAACAAGAAGGAACTGGCCGCCACCGCCGTGATCCGCCTCGACCTGAACGAGGTCTCCGCCAAGCTGCGCACCGGCGGCGTCAGCGACGAGCCGGAGGACCTGTCCCTCCCGCACTGGGCCGGCGTGGTCCCGGTGCGCAAGGTCTACGACACCCCGGTCGCCGACCCGCAGCTCGCCCCCGGTACCGGACTGCCGGACTACCTGGCGGTGCTGTGATGCTGATCCACCCCTGGGACGCACCGCACGACGACGCGGAGTGGCAGACCTGGCTCGCCGCCCACGACTTCGGCCAGCTCGCCGTCAACGGCCCGCCCGGCGAACCCCCGTTCGTACAGCCGCTGCACTTCGCGTACGACGCCGACCGCGGCGAGGCGATCACGCACCTGGCCCGCCCCAACCCGCTGTGGGCGGCCCTGGAGGCCGACCCGGAAGTGGTGCTGAGCGACGTGGACGACTACGTGTTCGTCCCCGGCCCCTGGCAGGCGCCGGCCGACACCCCGCCCGAGCACTCCACGCCGACCAGCTTCTACGCGGCCGTCCAGCTGCGCTGCCGCGCCCACGTCGTGGACGACCCGGCCGCGAAGGCGGAGCTGCTCAACCGGCAGGTCGGCCACTTCCAGCCGGAGGGCGGCTCGGCGCGGGCGGCGGTCGGCGAGGCGCCGTACGGGCGGCTGCTGTCCGGGATCCGCGGCATCCGGCTGGAGGTGACGGGCGTACGCGCGAAGTTCAAGTACGCCGGTCACCGCCCGGCCGCGACGCAGGAGCGGATCGCAGCCGGGCTCGCCGACCGCGGCGGTCCGCGGGACGCGGCGGCGCGGGAGCACCTGCTGCGCAGGCGGAGCGCCTGAGCAGCCCGCCCTACGCCGGCGCCGGCGTCCGTGCCTCCGTCAGCGCCAGCCCGGTGACCGAGGCCAGCATCAGGACCGTACCAGCGCACGTCGCCGCCGTGAGCCGTTCGCCGAGGAGGGCCACGGCGAGCACCGCCGCGCTCACCGGCTCCAGCAGCATGATCACGGACACCGTCGCCGACCGGACCACCGCGGCGCCCGCGAAGTACAGGGCGTACGCCAGTGCGGTCGGCACAGCGGCGATGTACGCCAGCAGCCACACCGTCCGCACGGGGTCGGCGGAGTGCGGGATCAGGCCGTCCGCCGCAGCGAACGGCAGCAGGCACAGGCTGGTCACCGTGAACGCCCCGACGGACGTACTGGCCGCGTCGGCACCCCCGTCACGCCCCCACCGGCGGGTCAGCACCGTCATCACGCTGTAGCCCGCGGCGGACAGCAGCGCCAGGCCGACACCGTACGGCCGTACCGTCGCCGCTCCCCCGCCGAGGACCAGGACGCCGAGCCCGGCGAGCGCGCCCGCCACCGCGGCCAGTCCGCCACCCCCGAGCCGCTCGCCCAGGGTCAGCCGGGCGCCGAGCGCGATGAGGACGGGGCCGGCGCCGAGCGTGACGACGGTCGCCACGGCGAGGCCGGTGGCGGAGACGGCGGCGAAGTACGCCGTCTGGAACACCGCGAGCCCGACGCCCGTGGCCCCGGCCCGCAGCAGCCGACGGCGCAGCGGTCCGGGGGTCGCTTCGGCCGCCGGGCGGGGGCCGAAGCGGCGGGCGGCGAGCAGCAGGACGAGTCCGGCGGCGCAGCGCCAGAAGGACAGGGTGACGGCGCTCATGTCGCTGGTCCGGTAGACCAGCGAGGCGGCCGCGCCGGCGGTGCCCCAGGCGGCACCGGCGACGATCAGGCAGAGCAGGCCTCGCCCGACGGGCAGGCCGGAAGCAGGAGTGGACACGTGTTCTCTCCGCAGAAGGCAGAAGGTCGTGGAAGGACCCCGTCCGTGCGGGGTCCGCTGACGTCTTCTGCGGGCAGCACCGTTCGGCCCGGCGACGCGCGCCGGGCGTACTTCACCGGATGGCCCGCCTCAGGCGGCCGGGGGCGGAAGAACGAGTGCGTCCGAAGGCATGACCGGCACCCTATGCAGCCGTTCCGCGGGCCGACAACTCCCTTTCCGCGCCGTCGGCCGCCACCGGCTCCCCCGGGCCCTTCGCGGGCGTCGAGGACTGGGCGATGAACGCGCCGACCAGGACCACCGCGCCGCCGACGATCTGCGGGGCGGACAGGTGCTCGCCGAGCAGCACCCAGGCCAGTACGGTCGCGATGACCGCCTCCAGGCAGGCCACCACTCCGGCCACCTGCGGGGAGAGCCGGCGCACGGAGAGGACGCCGGTGACGTAGGCGACGACCGTGGCGAGCAGGACGATCCACGCGAGCAGCAGCCAGGCCGCGACAGGTGTGCCGTCCATCCGGGCGGTGTGCGCGAGCACGGACCAGTCCATGCCCCACGGGCGGGCCACGACGGTGAGCATGGCGGCGCCGACGAGCAGGCCGTAGGCGATGACGCCGAGCGGGTCGGGGGTGTCGGCGCCGGAGTCGCTGCCCTGGTCGGACAGGACGAAGTAGCCGACCTGGCAGCAGGCGGCGCCGAGCGCGAGCAGCAGGCCGAGGGCGTCGAAACTCAGCCCCGACCACACCTCGACGACGCAGGCGAGACCGCCGACGGCCAGGACCACGCCGAGCGCCGCCGCCCGCGTCACCGGCCGCCGCTGGACGAACCGCACCCAGCCCAGCACCAGAGCCGGGGCGAGGTACTCGATGAGCAGCGCCACGCCGACCGGGATCCGGGACAGCGCGGCGAAGTAGAACGCCTGGACGCCGGCGACGGCGAGCAGTCCGAAACCGGCGAGCAGCACCGGGCGGCGGCGCAGCAGCGCACGGTGCCGGACGGCGAGCGGCAGCATCACCAGGGCCGCGCCGGTCACCCGCAGCCACACCACGTGCAGCGGGTCGAGACCCGCCTCGATCAGCGGTTTGGCCGCGACTCCGGACCCGCCGAAGGCGAGGGCCGACACGAGCGCGAGTGACAGCCCGGCACCCTTGCCGCGGCCGCCCTGAATGCTTCCGGACGTATGCACCGGCACATGATGACAGGGCGCGACAGGAGCGTCACCCCCTATGGCACCTGTCTCACCGGCTGGACGATCCGACGTCGTTGGACGACTCCCGGGCGGGGTCCGAAACAAGGCGCGGCTCAGAGGAAAGCGGCGGCTCAGGGGCAAGCAGCGACTCGGAGGCAAGCGGCGGCTCAGAGGAAAGACGCGCGGACAGCTCCCGCGCGTCGATCCCCGCGTGGTCGAGCACCTGGACGGCGCGCGCCTCGGGGTCCGCGACGAGAGCGGCGAGCAGGTCGACGCCCCGGGCCGGGCGCCCCTGCCGCGCGGCGCGCTCCTCGGTCCGCCTCACGGCGAGTGCCGCCAGTGGGGAGTAGCCCTCGGCCGGGCCCGCCGCGGGCAGCGCACCGGAGTCCTCCACGGCGGTCTGCCAGCGCAGGCCGTAGCCGATGCTGCGCTGGACGAGATAGCCGAGCAACCGGGCGACCTGTGCCGCCTCGAACTCGGCGCGCACGTCGGGGTCGGACTCGAGCAGGGAGTGCAGGAGGTGAGCGGTGTCGACGTGCCGGTCCCCGTCCCGTAGCGCCCGGCGCCGGGCACCGGCGACCACCGCGGCCTGCTCGGCGCCCAGCGGGACATCGTTGTCGGCGCGTCGGACGCCCTGGTCACGGATGGCTTGCTGCGGCATACGGGGGTGCACTCCCCCACCCCATCAGTCCCGAGGGGCGCCCGCATCCACGGCGCGAAGCATTTCCGCGTCCCACGAGGAGTGGACCGACGCGGCCGGCATCTCCTCCTTACGGATGAGATCACGCGAAGGCGCCCCGCGCAGGACCGCGCGGGGCGCCTTCACCGCCGTATCGCTCAGTCCTCGTCGGCGAGGATGAGATACAGCTTCTTGCGGGCGTCGTTGAGGACGGCCAGCGCCTTGTCGCGCTGCTCCTTCGTGCCGGTCTTCCAGACCTGGCCGAAGGCCTCCATCAGGCCGACACCCGCCTGGCGGATCTCGCCGAGCGCCTCGAAGTCGATCCCCCGGGATGCCTCCTCCCAAGGGGCGTCCGGGCCCTCTTCGGCCGCCGTACGGCCCTCCTCGGTGAGCGAGAAGAGCTTCTTGCCGCCCTCGGACTCGCTGCTGATCAGCCCCTCGTCCTCCAGCAACTGGAGGGTGGGGTACACCGAGCCGGGGCTCGGCTTCCAGGCGCCGCCGCTGCGTGCGGCGATCTCCTGGATCATCTCGTAGCCGTGCATCGGCCGGTCCTTCAGCAGGGCCAGGATCGAGGCCCGTACGTCACCGCGCCGCGCCCGTCCGCGCGGTCCGCCGCGCCCTCGCCCGCCCCAGGGGCCGTGCCCGCCGAAGCCGGGACCACCGGGACCGAAGCCGGGCCCACCCGGCCCGAAGGGACCGAAGGCCGCACGCCGCCCCTCGTCACCGAAGCCGCCGAAGCCGCGCCCGGGGCCGCCGTGCCGATGTCCGTGCTCGAAACCGTGGGTACGCATCGCGATCACTCTCCATTCCGTCGTTATACAATCGTCGATCTTTCACGATGCTTCAACGATATATCGGAACCGCTCGCAAGACAAGACCCTGGGCACGCCTACGCCCCGGCCCCTGCACGGACTCCTCACCCCGACCGGTCCAGCACCGCCGAATTGGCCTTGGTCTGCGGCTTCCTGGCGCCACTACCGTCGGGCCATGCGCATTCGAATCGTCGACGCCTTCACCGACCGCCCCTTCGCCGGCAATCCGGCGGGGGTGCTCCTGCTCGACTCGTTCCCGGCCGACGACTGGCTGCAGAACGTGGCCCTGGAGGTCAACCACGCCGAGACCGCTTTCGCCCACCGCCTGCCCGCGGGTGGCGAGGCCGACTGGGCGCTGCGCTGGTTCACCCCGGCCACCGAGGTCGCGATGTGCGGCCACGCCACCCTCGCCACCGCCCACGTCCTGCACACCACCGGCGCCCACGAGGGCCCGGTACGGTTCGCCACCCGCAGCGGCGTACTGATCGCCACGCCCCGCGAGGACGGCTCGATCACGCTGGACTTCCCCACCGCACCGCTCACCCCCGTCGAGGTCCCGGCCGGGGTAGCCGGAGCCCTCGGCGCCGAGCCGCGCGCCGCCTTCGACACCGGCCCGAACATCGGCGACCTGTTGCTGGAGCTGGCCGACGAGAAGACCGTGCACGGCCTGGCTCCGGACCACAAGGCGCTGGCCGCCTTCTCGGAGCGGGGCATCATCGCCACCGCCCGCGCCGAGGACCCGGCACGCGGCTACGACTTCGTCTCGCGCTGCTTCTTCCCCAACGTCGGCATCGACGAGGACCCGGTCACGGGCAGCGCCCACACCGCCCTGGCTCCGTTCTGGGCCGAGCGCCTCGGCCGCCCGGACCTCACGGGGCTGCAGGCCTCACCGCGCTCGGGCCGCGTGCGCACCGAGGTGCGTGGTGAGCGGACGCTGCTGAGCGGCCGGGCGGTCACCGTGATCGAGGGCGACCTGCTCACCCAGCCGTGACGGTGCGCTGCCGGCGGTTCAGGCCGTCGGCAGCCAGCCCACCTTGCCGGCCAGCAGCGCGTAGCCCACGAACGCCCCGATGTCGAGCAGGGAGTGCGCCACCACCAGGGGACCGACCCGTCCCCAGCGGCGGTAGAGCCACACGAAGACGACGCCCATCGCCATGTTCCCGAGGAAACCGCCGATGCCCTGGTAGAGGTGGTAGGAGCCGCGCAGTACGGAGCTGGCGACCAGCGCGGTGCCCGGCGTCCAGCCCAGCTGGCGCAGCCGGCGCAGCAGATAGCCGACGACGATGACCTCTTCCAGGACCGCGTTCTGCACTGCCGACAGGATCAGCACGGGGTACTTCCACCACACGGCGGGCAGCGCCTCGGGCACCACGGTCAGGTTGAAGCCGAGGCCACGGGCGGCCAGGTAGAAGGCGATACCGGTGCTGCCGATCAGCGCGGCGATCGCGGCGCCCCGGCCGAGGTCGGGCCACGGGCGGGTGCGGTCGAAGCCGAGGGTGCGCAGGCTCCCGCCCTCCCGCAGCAGCAGGTGTGCGACGAGCGCGACCGGCACCAGCGCGGTGGCGATGCCGAACAGCTGCCAGGCGAGGTCGAGCCAGGGCCGGCCCGGCGCGGCGGAGGCGTTGAGCGTGGCCGCCTGGTCCTTGAGGCCGCCCGGCTTGGTCACCGAGCCGACGAAGCTGATCAGCGCGGACACTCCGCTCGCACCGAGCGAGAGCCCCAGGACGAGCAGCGTCTCGTCACGGAAGATCCGTCCTGAGAGCCGCTGTTCGGGAAAAGTCTCGGTCACCTGGCCCGCCTCCGCCTGCACACCGTGGGAGGTCACAGCATGCCCGATCAGCGCAGGGCGGAGTCCGTCGGCCCCCGTTGCAGGGCGCGTCCCGGGCGAGGCACCCCGCGAAGCGCCACTCGCCCCGCAGGGGCGCCGCTCACCCCAGCGGCGCCGGCTCCGGCAGCCCCACCGGCCAGCTGTGGACCGGGTCGCCCTTGCGCATCAGCTCGCAGTAGCGCCGGGTCGTCGCGGCCAGGGCCGCCTCGCGGGACAGGCCTTTCTCCTGCGCGCGATGGAAGGTGGCCGCCTGCCAGGTCGCCCCGTTCGCGCGCCGCCGGCACCGCTCGTCGATCACGCCGAGGTACAGGTCGCGGTCGGCGGGCTCGATGCCCCACGCGTCCAGCCCCGCCTCCGCCAGCGGCAGCAGCTCGTCCCGGACGAGGCTGACCGCGTCGACGGTGGTCGTGCCGCCGAGCCGGCCGCGCCGCGGCCACTCCAGGCGGGCGTCGATGCCGTAGCGGCAGGCGGTGTCGAAGTTGGCGGCGGCGGCCTCGAACGGCAGCCGGTTCCACACCGGCCGCGTGTCCTCGGCGAGGGCGCGGACGACGCCGTAGTAGAAGGCCGCGTTCGCGACCACGTCCGTGACGGTCGGGCCGGCCGGCAGCACGCGGTTCTCCACGCGCAGGTGCGGGACGCCGTCGGCGACGTCGTAGACGGGCCGGTTCCAGCGGTAGACCGTGCCGTTGTGCAGGACCAGCTCGGCGAGCCTGGGGGTGCCGCCGGCGTCGAGCACCGCGAGCGGGTCCTCCTCGTCGCAGATCGGCAGCAGCGCCGGGAAGTAGCGCAGGTTCTCCTCGAACAGGTCGTACGCCGAGGTGATCCACCGCTCGCCGAACCAGGTGCGCGGCCGCACACCCTGGGCCTTGAGCTCGGGCGGTCGGGTGTCGGTGGACTGCTGGAACAGCGGCGGCCGCGACTCGCGCCACAGCTCGCGGCCGAACAGGAACGGCGAGTTGGCACCGAGGGCCACCTGCACGGCGGCGACGGCCTGAGCGGCGTTCCACACGTCGGCGAAGCGGCCCGGGGTGACCTGGAGGTGCAGCTGCACGGAGGTGCAGGCCGCCTCCGGGGTGATCGACCTGGACGTGCAGCGCAGATGTTCCACGCCCTCGATGTCGAGCGTGAAGTCCTCACCGCGGGCGGCGACGATCTGGTCGTTGAGCAGGGTGTAGCGGTCCACGTCGGAAAGATTGGACGAGACCAGGTCGTCCCGGTCCAGCGTGGGCAGAATCCCGATCATCGCGATTCCGGAGTCGACCTCGGCCGCCTTGCGGTCCGCGTAGGCGAGCGCGATGCGGAGTTCCTCGGCGAGCCGGTCGAATACCCGGTCTCCGAGCCGGTGGGGGGCTATGTTCACTTCCAGGTTGAACATGGCGAGTTCGGTCTGGAAGTCCCGGCTCGCGATCCGTTCCAGCACTTCGGCGTTCAGCATTTTCGGCAGGCCGTCGGCGCCCACCAGATTCAGCTCGATCTCCAGCCCCATCAGGTTCTTCGGACGATCGAACCGCTGCTGTGCCAGAAGCCGCTCCAGTCCCGTCAGGCACTGTTGCAGCTTGTCGCGGTAGCGCTGGCGATCGGACAGGTCGAACGAGCCTGCCACGACCTTCTCGCCCATCGAAGCATCCCTTCCTCAGGTGGGGCGGGTGCCCGGTCATCGGGCCTCCGGTGTCCGGTGCACGGGGGATGATGCCCAGCCGAAGCGATCCATAACGCATGCGCGCACGAGCGTGAGCGGCTAGGCTTGCCGGGTTGTCCGGCGGGTTGTCCAGTGGCACATTCGCAAGGCATACGGCTCCGGGCATTTTCCCCGGGAATGGATCTCGTAAAAAACGCCGACGAGAATTGGCCGACCGCTGGAACTGCACTTCCCGAGGTCACCGCCGTTCAGCCCCTGTGGAATCGGGATGATTCCCGCGAATCGCCGACCGAATAGTCTCTTGTCGTGTGCTCCGGAAGCGGCTAGATGAAACACAGGCTGAACATGTGTCGTATAAACTCGCCCGACAGGGCAGCAGGTTGGCGCCCGCGGTCGAAGGCTTGTCGTCGAAGGTGACGGACGACGGGCCGCTGCGCACCTCTTTCACACTCCGACCCAGGACCCCGCCTTGCCGACCCCTGATCTCGAGAGCTGACAGCGTCGTCCGCCCACGCCCCGCCCTCACGCCACCGTGCCTGCCGAATGAGAGGCGACCCACCATGCCGCTGCATGTACCCCCGGCTCCCGCGCCCGCACTTCGCTCCGTCCTCACGGCACTCGGTTCCCCGACCGCGGTCCGCCAAGCACCCACTCCCTCCCTCCGCAACGCCGAGGGGCCCGCGACGCCCGATCTGCCGCTGCCCGTGCACGTGCTGGACGCGATCACCCCCGAGGGGGTGCGGGCCACGCGGCTGGCCGGCTGGCGCTTCCTGATCCGCTGCGGCGACCGCGCGGTGGCGGCGGCCGAGACCCGGCTGACACCCGACGGCTGGGCCTTCTCGCACTTCTTCGAAGGGCCCTACGTCGCCTCCACCGAGCGGGCGTTGCGCCAGGCCGAGTCGGTGGCGCAGCCGTATCAGGCGCGGCTGCTGTCCGTGCCCGGGCTGTACATGCTCACCCTGTGGCTGCACGGGGACTGCGCGGCGGACGGGGCAGCGGGACATCCGCAGGCCACGGACCTGCTGGTGCCGCTGGCGCCCGCGCCGCCGGGGATCGCCGCCCACCGCCCGCACCCGGTCTCCGACCTGCTGCCCGTCCTCACCCTGCGGGCCACCCCGGCCCCGCTGCTCGGCCAGCCCGCCTGACCTCCGCCACACCGGGCCCCGCCTCCGCATTGGAAGCGGGGCCCGCGCACGTGGTAACTCCGCTGTCAATTCGCTCGTACGAGCAATTCTTCGCTCGGACGAGTTCGAATGTCGCCCCACCCGTCCGGACTAGTCACCCACGGCCATCGGAAACCACCTGAATGTGCACGTCAGTCGGCTGAACCGGCCGCGCAGGTGATGCGTCATCATTCTGTGAAGAAGCGGTGCTGCGAAATCCCTGCGGATTGACGCCCGTGGGGCAACACTGGGTTCCGACCGACTTTCCAACGGGGGCGGACATGACCACAACAGAGCGAGAGATCCCACCCACCATGTGCCAGCACCAGCCGCCGTGCCCTTCAGCCGACTCAGCCGACCGGGAGTCCGCCCGTCTCGTGGCGCACCACCCGGAGCAGGGCTGGAGTCTGCTGTGCAACGGCGTACTCCTCTTCGAGGACACCGGCGAGCTCCTGCCGAACGGCAAGATCATCGCGCCGCACCGCCCGCTGGACACCGGCCGGGTGATGACGGCCGCCTGATCCACCACCTCCCCGGGGCCGGCCCGCAGCCACCGCTGCGCACCGGCCCCGCACACTGCGCGCCCCCGCCGGCTCACGCGCCCCGGGAAGGATCAGCGCCGCTCGGGCCTGACGGGCCGGCCGACGGCCGAGTGCCCTGTCGCCCCTCTCGCGTCCTGCGTCGACGCTTCCCTGAGCCACCCGACCCGCCGTTGAGGGCGTTCGCACGTCCGACGGCGGCGGCCGAGCCCCCGTCCACGTCAGGACCCCGTAAGAGAACCTTCCCGGGGGGTTGTCCACGCCCCCGCCGCCCGCTTCGATGAGCGGCGGGCACAGCGCCCGGCACCTCGACCGACCGACGTCGCGGTCCGGCCCGGCCGTGGCGCTCGCGGGTACGCCGGCCTCCCCGCCGACGCGCGTTCCGTGCCCGAGGGGGCGCCGCGGACCCGTCCCGGCGCCCCTCCCGGACCTGCCCGGGAGTCTGCCGGCCCCTCGGGCCGGCCACCGCGCACTCTCCGTCGGCGCAATAGCCGTCCCCCCGCCCCGAGCCCACCGCCACCGGCACTCGAACCACACCGGCACCGGCACTCTTAACGCAAGATTGACGCCCCCCGGCCCGTGATCCGAAGGCCCGCACGTCACGCTCCGCATACGCTGGTGCCGCCGACCAGCGTGATGGCCGAATCCACACGCCGAGCCGCACTTCAGGAGCACCCCGATGGCCACCACCGAGCACCCCCCTCCCAGTCGCCTGCGCACCTGGATGCTGGAAGGGCTGTCCGACATGGGCAAGGACGGCGGCCACACCGGGCCGCACGCCGTGCCGGAGTCCCCGCACAAGGGACAGCGCTGGTACCGGGTGATGTGCCTGACCGGTGTCGACTACTTCTCCACCCTCGGCTACCAGCCCGGCATCGCCGCGCTCGCGGCCGGCCTGCTCTCCCCCGTGGCGACCCTCGTGCTGGTGATCGTCACCTTGGCGGGCGCACTGCCCGTCTACCGCCGCGTGGCGAAGGAGAGCCCGCACGGCGAGGGGTCGATCGCGATGCTGGAGCGGCTGCTGTCGTTCTGGCAGGGCAAGCTGTTCGTGCTCACCCTGCTCGGCTTCGCCGCCACCGACTTCCTGATCACCATCACCCTTTCGGCGGCCGATGCCTCGACGCACCTGGTGGAGAACCCGCATCTGACCGGTGTCCTGCACGACAAGCAGATGCTGATCACGCTGCTGCTGGTGGCCCTGCTCGGTGCGGTGTTCCTCAAGGGCTTCCTGGAGGCGGTCGGCGTCGCCGTCGTCCTGGTCGGCGTCTACCTGCTGCTGAACGTGGTCGTCGTGATCGTCGGTTTCTACCACGTGGTCACCGCCGGGCATCTCGTCACCGACTGGTCCAGCGCTCTGACCGCAGAGCACGGAAACGTTTTTGCAATGGTCGGTGTGGCCCTGCTCGTCTTCCCCAAGCTGGCGCTCGGGCTCTCCGGCTTCGAGACCGGCGTCGCGGTGATGCCGCACGTGAAGGGCGATCCGGGTGACACGGAGGCCGATCCGGCGGGCCGTATCCGGGACACCAAGAAGCTGCTGACCACCGCCGCCCTGATCATGAGCTGCTTCCTGATCGCGACCAGCTTCATCACCACGCTGCTGATCCCGGAGCGGGAGTTCGAGCCGGGCGGCGCCGCCAACGGCCGCGCGCTGGCCTACCTCGCCCACCACTACCTCGGCGGCGCCTTCGGCACGGTCTACGACATCTCCACCATCGCCATCCTCTGGTTCGCCGGAGCCTCCGCGATGGCCGGGCTGCTCAATCTGATGCCCCGGTACCTGCCCCGCTACGGCATGGCCCCGCACTGGGCCCGCGCGGTGCGCCCGATGGTCCTCGTCTTCATCCTGGTCGCGTTCCTGGTCACCTGGATCTTCGACGCCAACGTCGACAAGCAGGGCGGCGCCTACGCCACCGGCGTGCTGGTGCTCATCAGCTCCGCCGCGATCGCGGTGACCATCGCCGCCCGCAAGGCCGGCCAGCGCGGCTGGACCATCGGCTTCGCGGTGATCTCGGCGGTGTTCCTCTACACCACGGTCGTCAACGTCATCGAGCGCCCGGACGGCGTGAAGATCGGTGCCTGCTTCATCGCCGGCATCATCCTCATCTCCCTGCTGTCGCGCCTGCTGCGCGCCTTCGAGCTGCGGGTGACCAGCGTGACGCTCGACCCGATGGCCGAGCGGTTCATACGGGACATGGCCAGCCGGAAGATGCGCTTCATCGCCAACGAGCCCGACCGGCGCGACAAGGCGGAGTACCGCGACAAGATCGAGCAGATCCGCGAGGACAACGACATGCCGGAGCGGGACGACTTCGTCTTCGCCGAGGTGACCGTCACCGACCCCTCCGAGTTCGAGGGAGGCCTCACCGTGCGCGGCGAGGTCCTGCACGGCCGCTACCGGGTCCTCACCCTGGAGTCCCCCTCCGTGCCCAACGCCCTGGCGGCGCTGCTGCTGCACGTCCGGGACACCACGGCCTGCACCCCGCACATCTATTTCGAGTGGACCGAGGGCAATCCGTTCACCAACTTCCTGCGCTTCTTCCTGTTCGGCTCGGGCGAGGTCGCCCCGGTGACGCGCGAGGTGCTGCGGGAGGCCGAACCGGACCGTGAGCGGCGCCCCCGCGTCCACACGGGCTGACACACCGGCCGCCCCGCATCGGGTGCGCGCCGCCGGCGCCCTTATCGTGACCGGCATGCAGTCCTACACAATCGGCCAGGCAGCACGGCTCCTCGGCGTGAGCCCCGACACCGCGCGCCGCTGGGCGGACGCCGGCCGCGTGACCACCCACCGCGACGAGAGCGGACGGCGGCTGATCGAGGGACGGGACCTGGCGGCGTTCTCCGTGGAACTCGCCAAGGCGGGCACCGACGGGGAGGAGACGCCGTACACCTCCGCGCGCAACGCCTTCCCCGGCATCGTCACCGCCATCAAGCTCGGTGACGTGGCCGCCCAAGTGGAGATCCAGGCCGGGCCGCACCGGCTGGTCTCCCTGCTGACCCGGGAGGCCGTGGAGGAGCTGGGTCTGGAGGTCGGCATGGAGGCCACCGCCCGCGTGAAGTCGACAAACGTACACATCGACCGCGCCTGAGCCGGCACCGCAGCGGAACGGACCACCGGCACCGTACGAACGCACATGCCACCCGTGGCCTCATCGACCTTGGCTCATGCGATGCGACAGCAGACTTCTCCCTGGCAGATGCGCCAGTATGATCGGGCATGGGAGGGGGTCCACCGGGCTGCCTCCACCGTGAGCACTGAGGGAGTCGCCCCGTGATGACCCGCCCCGCCCGCCGGACCCTGTCGATCGCCGGCGCGTCGGCCGCCGCGCTGCTGGTGCTGAGCGCCTGCTCCTCGTCCTCCGACTCGTCCGGTCCGGCCGGCACCTCCGACGGCTCGGGCAGGTCGAGCGCCTCGTCGCCGAAGGTGTCCGGCACGGTCACCGTCTTCGCGGCCGCCTCCCTCAAGGAGAGCTTCACGGCCCTCGGCCAGGCATTCGAGAAGCAGCACCCGGGCACCGAGGTCAGCTTCAACTTCGGCGGCAGCGACTCCCTGGCGGCGAGCATCACCGGGGGCGCCCCCGCCGACGTGTTCGCCGCCGCCAGCCCGAAGACCATGAAGATCGTCTCGGACGCCCAGGACACGGCCGCGGCGCCGACCACCTTCGTGCGCAACCAGCTGGAGATCGCCACCCTGCCGGGCAGCCCCGGCAAGGTCGCCTCCCTGAAGGACCTCACCAAGTCCGGCCTGAAGGTCGTGCTGTGCGACAAGACGGTGCCGTGCGGCGCCGCCGCCCAGAAGGCCCTCGATGCGAGCGGTCTGACGCTCACCCCGGTCTCCTACGAGCAGGACGTCAAGAGCGCCCTGACGAAGGTCGAGCTGAAGGAGGCCGACGCCGCCGTGGTGTACAAGACGGATGTGAAGGCGGCCGGTGACAAGGTGCAGGGCGTGGAGTTCCCCGAGTCGGCCAAGGCCGTCAACGACTACCCGATCGCCCTGCTGAAGGACGCCCCCAACGCCACCGCGGCCCGGGCCTTCATCGACCTGGTCAAGTCCGCCGAGGGCCAGAAGGTGCTGACCGAGGCCGGGTTCCTGAAGCCATGACGTCCCTGGGCGAGACCGGCGCCGCGGACACCGTTCAGGGCGGTCCGCGGCGCCGCCGCGCCCGCTCGGGCGTCCCCCTGCCCCTGCTGCTGCCGGCGCTGCTGGGGCTGGCGTTCCTGGTGCTGCCCCTGGTCGCCCTGCTGATCCGGGCCCCCTGGCGCAGCCTGCCGGACCAGCTGACCAGCACCGAGGTGTGGCAGGCGCTCCAGCTGTCCCTGGTCTGCGCCACCGCGGCCACCGCGCTGAGCATTCTCGTCGGCGTCCCGCTGGCGTGGCTGCTGGCCCGCACCGAGTTCCCCGGCCGCGGTCTCGTGCGCGCCCTGGTGACCCTGCCGCTCGTCCTGCCGCCCGTGGTCGGCGGTGTCGCCCTGCTGCTCGCCCTCGGCCGCAACGGCGTGATCGGGCAGTGGCTGGACTCCTGGTTCGGCGTCACCCTGCCGTTCACCACGACCGGCGTCGTCCTCGCGGAGACGTTCGTGGCGATGCCCTTCCTCGTCATCAGCGTCGAGGGCACCCTTCGCGCTGCCGACCGCCGCTACGAGGAGGCAGCGCAGACCCTGGGCGCCTCCCGCTTCACCGCCTTCCGCCGGGTCACCCTGCCGCTGATCGCGCCGGGTGTCGCGGCGGGCGCGGTGCTCGCCTGGGCGCGGGCACTCGGCGAGTTCGGCGCCACGATCACGTTCGCCGGCAACTTCCCCGGCCGTACCCGGACCATGCCCCTCGCGGTCTACCTCGCGCTGCAGAACGACCCGGCGGCGGCCATCGCGCTCAGCCTGGTGCTGCTCGCGGTGTCCGTGGCCGTGCTGGCGGGGCTGCGGGACCGATGGATGACCACCTCATGACCGACACCGAGAAGCCGACGACCACCGCCCCCGCCCGAGGCGCCGAGGGCCTGGACGCCCATCTCGTCGTCGACCGCGGAACCTTCCGGCTCGACGTGACCCTGGCCGCCGCGCCCGGCGACGTCGTCGCCCTGCTCGGTCCGAACGGCGCCGGCAAGACCACCGCCCTGCGCGCCCTGGCCGGGCTCACCCCGCTGAGTGGTGGCCGGCTGTGCCTCGACGGCACCAGCCTGGACCGTACGCCGCCGGAATCGCGCCCGGTCGGTGTCGTCTTCCAGGACTATCTCCTCTTCCCGCATCTGACGGCCCTGGACAACGTGGCGTTCGGGCCGCGCTGCCGGGGCGCGAGCAAGGCCGAGGCCCGCACCGAGGCCGCCGCGTGGCTGAAGCGCATGGGCCTCGCCGAGTACGCCGGCGCCAAGCCGCGCCGCCTGTCCGGCGGCCAGGCCCAGCGCGTCGCCCTGGCCCGCGCGCTCGCCACCCGTCCCCGGCTGCTGCTCCTCGACGAGCCGCTGGCCGCCCTGGACGCCCGCACCCGGCTCGAGGTGCGCGCCCAGTTGCGCCGTCATCTCGCCGAGTTCGAGGCCGTGGCCGTCCTGGTCACCCACGACCCGCTGGACGCCATGGTGCTCGCCGACCGCCTGGTGGTGATCGAGCACGGCCGGGTGGTCCAGGAGGGCACCCCCGCCGACATCGCCCGCCACCCGCGCACCGACTACATCGCCCAGCTGGTCGGCCTGAACCTCTACCGCGGCCGGGCCGACGGCCACACCGTGACGCTGGAGGCGGGCCCCGGGATCACCACGACCGAGCACCTCACCGGCGCGGTCTTCGTCGCGTTCCCGCCGGGCGCGGTCACCCTGCACCGGGATCGCCCCACCGGTTCCAGCGCCCGCAACCTGTGGCGCTGCGAGGTGGCCGGCCTGGAGACCCACGGCGACCAGATCCGCGCCGACCTCACCGGGGAACTGCCGCTGGCCGCCGACCTCACCACGGTCGCCGCGGCGGAACTCGACCTGCACCCGGGCGCGCCGGTCTGGGCGACGGTCAAGGCGGCGCAGACTCACGCGTACCCGGCCTGACCCGCGGCTTCTCCGTCCGGGCCCTGATCAACAGAACCGACCGCTGCCATCGACAAGAGGTTGTCCCGGCGACGGCCTGAAACGGACGAGGGCCCCCAGCCGGGGGCCCTCGACTCATCTCAGCGTGTCTCAGTCCTCGTACGCGTCCAGCGGCGGGCACGAGCAGACCAGGTTCCGGTCACCGAAGGCCTGGTCGATACGGCGCACCGGCGGCCAGTACTTGTCCGCGGCCGACACACCGGCCGGGAAGACGGCCTCCTCGCGGCTGTAGGCGTGCTCCCACTTCCCGCCGAGCGCATTGGCCGTGTGCGGGGCGTTCCGCAGCGGGTTGTCCTCCGCGGGCCACTCGCCGGAGCCGACCTTCTCGATCTCCGCACGGATGGCGATCATCGCGTCGCAGAACCGGTCCAGCTCGGCCAGGTCCTCGGACTCGGTCGGCTCGATCATCAGCGTGCCGGCCACCGGGAAGGACATCGTCGGCGCGTGGAAGCCGTAGTCGATGAGCCGCTTGGCCACATCGTCCACGCTCACGCCGGTCGCCTTGGTGATCGGGCGCAGGTCGATGATGCACTCGTGCGCGACCAGGCCGCCGGGGCCGGTGTAGAGCACCGGGTAGTGCGGCTCGAGGCGCTTGGCGATGTAGTTCGCCGACAGCACGGCGACCTGCGTCGCCCGCTTCAGGCCCTCACCGCCCATGAGCCGGACGTACGCCCAGGAGATGGGCAGGATGCCCGCGGAGCCCCACGGCGCGGCCGAGACCGGGCCGACGCCCGTCTCCGGACCCGCGGTGGGCTGCAGCGGGTGGTTCGGCAGATACGGCGCGAGGTGCTCGCGCACCGCGACCGGGCCGACGCCGGGACCGCCGCCGCCGTGCGGGATGCAGAACGTCTTGTGCAGGTTCAGGTGGGAGACGTCACCGCCGAAGTGGCCCGGCTTGGCGAGGCCGACCAGCGCGTTCAGGTTGGCGCCGTCGACGTACACCTGACCGCCGGCCTCGTGCACCTGGGCGCAGATGTCGGCGACGTGTTCCTCGAACACGCCGTGCGTCGACGGGTAGGTGATCATGAGTACCGCCAGCTGGTCGCGGTACTGCTCGATCTTCGCCCGCAGGTCCTCGACGTCGATCTCGCCGTCCTCGGCGGTCTTGACGACGACGACCTTCATGCCGGCCATCACGGCGCTGGCGGCGTTGGTGCCGTGCGCGGAGGACGGGATGAGGCAGACGGTGCGCTGCTCGTCGCCGTTGGCGCGGTGGTAGCCGCGCACGGCCAGCAGACCGGCCAGCTCGCCCTGCGAACCGGCGTTCGGCTGCAGCGAGACCTTGTCGTAGCCGGTGACCTCGGCGAGACGGTCCTCCAGCTCATGGATGAGCGTGAGGTAACCCTCGGCCTGCTCGGCGGGCGCGAAGGGGTGCAGCTGACCGAACTCCGGCCAGGTCACCGGCTCCATCTCGGTGGTCGCGTTGAGCTTCATGGTGCAGGAGCCCAGCGGGATCATGCCGCGGTCCAGCGCGTAGTCGCGGTCGGACAGCTTGCGCAGGTAGCGCAGCATGGCGGTCTCGGAACGGTGCTGGTGGAAGACCGGGTGGGTCAGGTAGGCGTCGCTGCGCAGCAGGTCCTGCGGCAGCGCGTCACCGGCGGCGGCGTCCAGCGCCTCGATGTCGCCCTCGATGCCGAAGGCACCGAACACGCTCGCCAGCTGGTCGCGGGTCGTGGTCTCGTCACAGGCGAGGGAGACGTGGTCGGCGTCGACCGGGTACAGGTTGACCCCGTTGTCCCGCGCGGCGGCGACGACCTCGGCGGCCCGGCCCGGCACCCGCACGGTGACGGTGTCGAAGAAGGCGCCGTGCACGACCTCAACACCGCCGGCCTTCAGCCCCTCGGCGAGGATCGTCGCGTACCGGTGCGTGCGCTGCGCGATGCCCTTGAGGCCGTCAGGCCCGTGGTAGACGGCGTACATTCCGGCCATCACGGCCAGCAGCACCTGCGCGGTGCAGATGTTGCTGGTCGCCTTCTCCCGGCGGATGTGCTGCTCACGCGTCTGCAGCGCCAGCCGGTAGGCCTTGTTCCCGTCCGCGTCCACGGACACGCCCACGAGCCGCCCCGGCAGGCTGCGCGCGAACTTCTCGCGGACGGCCATGTAACCGGCGTGCGGGCCGCCGAAGCCCATCGGCACGCCGAACCGCTGGGTGGTGCCGACCGCGATGTCCGCGCCCAGCTCACCCGGCGACTTCAGCAGCGTCAGCGCCAGCAGGTCGGCGGCGACGGTGACGAGCGCGCCCAGCTCGTGCGCCTGGTCGATGACCGGCTTGATGTCGCGTACGGCACCGGAGGCGCCCGGGTACTGGATCAGCACGCCGTTGATCTCACGGGCGGCGATGTCGGCCGGGATGCCGTCGCCGAGGTCGGCGACGACGACCTCGACGCCGGTCGGCTCGGCACGGGTCTCGATGACGGCGATGGTCTGCGGCAGTGCGTCCGCGTCGACCAGGAAGAGACCCTTCTTGTTCTTGCCCATGCGCAGGGACAGCGCCATCGCCTCGGCGGCGGCCGTGCCCTCGTCCAGGAGGGAGGCGCCGGAGGTGGGCAGACCGGTCAGGTCGGCGACCATGGTCTGGAAGTTCAGCAGCGCCTCGAGACGGCCCTGCGAGATCTCCGGCTGGTAGGGCGTGTACGCCGTGTACCAGGCCGGGTTCTCCATGACGTTCCGCAGGATGACCGGCGGCGTGAAGGTGCCGTGGTAACCGAGGCCGATCATCGAACCGAGGACCTGGTTGCGGTCGGCGAGGGAGCGCAGCTCGGCGAGCACCTCGGCCTCGCTGCGGGCACCCGGCAGGTCGAGGGCGTCGGCGTTCTTGATCACATCCGGCACCGCGGCGGCGGTGAGCTCGTCCAGAGAGCCGTACCCGACCTGGGCGAGCATCTTGGCCCGAGCCTCGTGGTCGGGCCCGATGTGGCGCTGTTCGAAGGGAATCCCCTTCTCGAGCTCGGAGAGCGGAATGCGATGGGCGGTCATTGCGGAGGCCTCCTGGTCTGACGCGACCTTCGAGGGGCACCACGGCACGGGTACCCGAACGGCCTCCCCCTCTGTCATCTCGACCTGAGAGCTTCACCGGAGCGCCCGAGAGCACCCGGCTTTCACCGTCGGTGAGAGCGGAAGCCGTCGACACCCGCTCTGCTTTCCAGAGTGACCTCGTCCGTGCGGTACGTGAGCCTGAGAGATTCCGGGGAGGATTTGCTCCTTCGGCGCCTCCGATGAAGTCTGGAGGACTCTCCCGCACGGGGTCAGCAGCCGTTGTCAGCCTACCAGCGAGGTCAACGCCGGGGCCTTCGAGTGGCCACCGTCACGATTGTGCTCTTTCGTAGTGCTTACAACAGTCTTGCGACCAAGTGGAGGGCCCGTGCAGACCGAGATCGATCCGCGCAACCTGATCGGCCGCAAGGCGTTCGACCGCAGCGGCGTCAAGATCGGCACCGTCGACGAGGTCTACCTCGACGACGCCACGGGCGTGCCGGAGTGGGCCGCCATACGAACGGGCCTGTTCAGCCGGGACGCCTTCGTCCCGCTGGAGCCGAGCGAACTGATCGAGGGCGCACTGCACGTCCCCTTCGAGCGCGCCCTGATCAAGGACGCCCCCGACTTCGGCGTGGGCCGCCACCTCTCCCCGGAGCAGGAACTCCAGCTCTACCACCACTACGGCCTCGACATCGCCGCCCCTGCCCCGCTCCAGGACCACGACTTCGGCAAACTGGCCGGAACGGAGGAGTCCTGACGGGTCCGGCGGATCTGTCGGAGGGGGCGGAGCCGCCGACGCCCCCTCCACCGCCGGCGCCTCCGCGCTAAGCACCACGCTCCGCCACTCGCCCGTCGGCTCCGGCCCCCAGGCCGACGACCCCCGAAGCCGAGCCGTCGGGACTTGTCAGCGAGTCGTCCTGGGCTGTCCCCGAGGCGTCCTGGCGTGTCACCGAGGCGTCCTGGCCTGCCGTCGCAGCGTCCGGTCTTCGCCGCACCAGCGGCAGCGGTTCCGCCGGCTCCAGCGCAGGGTCGTCCGTCCGGAACGTCCTGACCCGGCCCGGCTCCGAGTCCGGTGTCTCGAAGCGGACCGTGACCCGGCCCAGGCCGCTGCCCTGGACCCACCCGTGCCCGTACTCGGTGTGCCGTACGTCGTGCCCCGGCAGCCAGTGCCGCTCCACCTGCTCAGGTTCCTCGGGAAGGGGCTGCGGCGCGTGATCGGCGTCGTCCTCCTGAGGCCCTTCCGCCCGCGCCCGCTCCCCCGCCGCCTGCGCGAACAGATCCTCCTGCGTGTAGTCGGCGAGTCCGGTGACGCCGACGCCCAGCAGGCGCACCCCGCCCGTCGTGTCCACCGCGTCCAGCAGCCGCAGCGCCGCCTCCCGGACCACCGCGAGGTCGTCCGTGGGCCCGCGCAGCGTCTCCGACCGGGTCAGCGTCGAGAAGTCGTACCGCCGTACCTTCAGCACGATGGTCCGCCCGGACAGCCCGGCGGAGCGCAGCCGCCGCACGCACCGGTCGGCCAGCCGCTGGACCTCGAGCCCGATCCGCAGCCGGTCGTGGATGTCCACGTCGTAGGTGTCCTCGACCGAGACGGACTTGGCCTCGCGCTCCGCCACCACCGGCCGCTCGTCGTGCGCCAGCGCCATGCTGTACAGACCGTGCCCGTGGGCCTTGCCCAGCAACCGGACCAGCTCGTCCTCCCCGGCCTCCACGATCTCGTCGACCGTGGTGATCCCCGCTCGCCGCAGATGGTCGCCGGTCGCCGGTCCGACCCCGGGCA
Source organism: Streptomyces sp. NPDC014006 (assembly GCF_043088925.1). Classification (NCBI taxonomy): domain Bacteria; kingdom Bacillati; phylum Actinomycetota; class Actinomycetes; order Kitasatosporales; family Streptomycetaceae; genus Streptomyces; species Streptomyces sp. NPDC014006. The sequence continues at coordinate 566,170 of NZ_JBICAJ010000005.1, forward strand.
GGGTCCGCACCGACAGCGGCCCGAGCAGCGCCCGCTCGGTGCCCGGCTCGATCAGCACCAGCCCGTCCGGCTTGGCCCGCTCCGAGGCGATCTTGGCGAGCATCTTGGACGCGGCGAGCCCCACCGACCCGGTCAGCCCGGTGACGGCCCGGATGTCCGCGCGCAGTTTCAGCCCCGCCCGCTGCGCCGACTCGCGGTCCCAGGCGACTCCCCCGGCCTCCAGGTCCACGAACGCCTCGTCCAGGCTGAGCGGCTCCACCAGTGGCGACAGCGCCCGCAGCAGCCCCATCACCTGCTCGCTGATCGCCCGGTAGAAGGTGAAGCGAGGCGTGAGATACGCGGCGTTCGGTGCCAGCCGGCGCGCCTGGGCCGTCGGCATCGCCGAATGCACCCCGAACACCCGCGCCTCGTACGACGCGGTGGCCACCACCCCGCGTGGCCCGAGCCCGCCCACGACTACGGCCTTCCCGCGCAGGCTGGGCTTGGACGCCTGCTCCGCCGACGCGAAGAAGGCATCCATGTCCAGATGCAGAATCGTGGGCGCGGTCCTCACATGTCCGATCCTGCACCACACCACTGACAACGCCGCCCCGACGCCGCGGCGGCACCTCCCCGCGGCAGCGGAGCTGACACCGTTCCGCTGCGGCAGAGCCGGCGCCGCGTCGCGTGGCCGCGGCCGAGCCCCGGCCTAGACGGCCCGGTTGCGCCTGCGCGCCAGCTCGTCCCCGGGGTTGTGCCCGACGAGGGTCTCACCCGTGTCGACACGCTCCCCGTGCAGCTGGGACAGCGCGTGCTCCACGTCCCGCCAGACCACGCCGACGGCGATGCCGAAGATGCCCTGTCCGCCCTGCAGCAGGGCGTGCACCTCGTCGGGCGAGGTGCACTCGTAGACGGTCGCGCCGTCGCTGAGCAGCGTCATCCGCTCCAGGTCGCTGAAGCCCCGCTCACGCAGGTGCTGGACGGCGGTGCGGATGTTCTGCAGCGACACCCCGGTGTCGAGGAACCGCTTGACGATCTTCAGGACGACGACGTCGCGGAAGCTGTACAGGCGCTGCGTACCCGACCCGTAGGCGGGCCGCACGCTGGGCTCGACGAGTCCGGTGCGGGCCCAGTAGTCGAGTTGCCGGTAGGTGATCCCGGCGGCCGCACAGGCCGTCGGACCGCGGTAGCCGATCTCCTCGGACGCCATGGACGTCGCCTCTCCGCCGCTCGGCACGGCCGTCGGTCGCTGCGGAGCGTGATCGGCCGCGCTGCCGGGATGGGGACACCCGCTGCTCGAGCGCAGCCGAGAGCCAGGGGAAGGAAAGGGACCGCTCCCGCCGAAACCGCGTTCGGGGGCACCACCAGCCCTACCGCCGCCGCTGCTTCCCACGCCGACCTCCGTCCTCGACCTGCCTTCTCGAAGGTAGGCAGCCACCAGGGGTGCGTCAACGACCGCCACACTCGGCACGCCGAGTGATAATCACCCTAAGAGTGGTTTCCCGTACCCCACCGCGGGGAAAGGCTAGCCGAATGCGCTCGAGGCAGGGCGTAGGACGCTCTCACGCGCCATCGGCACATGCCGACATTGTCGACCGCCGGGACCGTGTCCCGCGACCTGCGCGAGCCGGGTCTCCCGGCCCGCACCGGCCGCGTCTCGCACGGCTACTGGCTGCTGGAGCCGAAGTCCTCCGGCGAGATCTGGTCGAGGAACTCGCGGAACTTCTCCACCTCGTCCTCCTGCTCGTCCGGAATGGCGATGCCAGCGTCGTCGAGCACCGCGTCACTGCCGTAGATCGGCGTGCCGGTGCGCAACGCCAGCGCTATGGCATCGGACGGACGGGCGCTCACCTCGACCCCGCTGGCGAAGACCAGCTCGGCGTAGAAGACGCCTTCACGCAGGTCCGTGATGCGTACTTCGGTGAGTTCCTGACCGACGGCCTCCAGCACGTCCTTGAACAGGTCGTGGGTCAGCGGCCGCGCGGGGGCCATGCCCTGCTGGGCGAAAGCGATCGCCGTCGCCTCCCCCGGCCCGATCCAGATGGGGAGGTAACGGTCGCCTCCCACTTCGCGCAGGAGCACGATCGGTTGGTTGGAGGGCATTTCGACCCGGACACCTACGACATCGAGCTCGTTCACACAGCAACCCTAGGCCGTGCCCGGGATGTTTGGGTAGTCGAGCCGGGAACGCATGGATGATCATCACATCCGGCGCCCGCCCGGCTCAGGGCAGCCGCACCCCGAGAGCGGTCTGCACCAGGGCCGCGTGCAGCTTCACGGCGAGGTCCGCCAGCTCCTTGGTCCGCTCCTCGGCATGGACCCTGGTCTGCGGATTGCGGTGACGCTTGAGCGGGGCCACCACCTGCTCCACCAGCCCCGCCTCGCGGTCGGCGGCGGCCTTCATCACGCGCAGATGGCGCGGCTCGATCCCGAACCGGCCCAGCTGGGCGATCAGCGTGGCCACGGTGACCGTCTCCGCGTCGTACACCCCTTCATCCAGCGGAGCGATCAGGCCGTACGACTCCCACTCCTCAAGTTCCCGCTCCCCGATCTCCGCGGCGGCCAGCAGCTGGGAGCGGCCGATTCGGGCCACGGTGGGCTGCTCGGGCACCTGCTCGCCGTCCCGCTGCCGGCCGAGCGTCGGAACGCGGACGTTCTCACCGCGCTCCAGGGCGTCCAGGTGCTCGCGGATCACCTTCAGCGGCAGATAGTGATCCCGCTGCATCCGCAGGACCCGGCCGAGGCGCTCGACGTCCTGCGCGCTGAACTTGCGATACCCCGAAGGGGTCCGCCGCGGCTCGATCAGCCCCTCCGACTCCAGGAAACGGATCTTGGAGATGGTGACCTCGGGGAACTCCTCGCGCAGCACGTTCAGCACCGTGCCGATGCTCATCAGACCACTGTCCGCCGCGGCGGTGCCGTGGCCGGCACCGCCGCCCGGTGTTCGAAGCATGGACCTTCCCTGGGGGGTGCCCCCGGACTCAGTCCGAGGGAGGGTCAGTAGGCCCGCTGGCTCGCGTAGAAGACCAGCCGGTACTTGCCGATCTGCACCTCGTCGCCGTTGTGCAGGGCGACCTGGTCGATGCGCTCGCGGTTGACGTAGGTGCCGTTGAGGCTGCCCACGTCGGCGACCGTGAACGTGCCGTCCGGGCTGCGCCGGAACTCCACGTGGCGGCGCGAGACCGTGACGTCGTCCAGGAAGATGTCGCTCTGCGGGTGGCGGCCGGCCGTGGTCAGCTCACCGTCCAGCAGGAAGCGGCTGCCCTGGTTCGGCCCGCGGCGCACGACCAGCAGCGCGGACCCCAGCGGCAGCGCGTCCACGGCGGCCTGCGCCTCCGGGGACAGCGCCGGGAGCTGCGTCTGACCAGTGACCTCGGAGTCGTAGGCCTCGATGCCGGAGATGGAGATCGTGGAGGTCGTCTCCGAGGCGCGCTCCGGCACCGCCCCGGCGCGCAGCGGCGAGCCGCAGTTGTTGCAGAAGCGGCTGTTCTCCGCGTTGCGGTGACCGCACCTCGTGCAGACCAGGGCCGACATGGACGGATCCTCCTGCCGCGGCTGCCCCGCCGGGGCATGGGACGCGTACGGGTCGGACGTGAACCCTCCACCCGTACCTGAGGTTGACGGTTGGCCGAAACCTATGCCGCCGGCCTGGGCAGGGTCAACAGACGGCGCGCCCTGACCTCCGGAAATGCCACCGCCCGGACCAGCCACCTGGTCCCGGAACAGCGGACGCTGTGCCTCTTCGTCCGGCTGGGCGCGATGGCGAGCGGTCGCGTTGCTCTCGCTGCCCTCTCGCGCGCTCTTGCCGAACAACCTCGCAAACAACTTCACGGGCGATTCCCCTTGACCGAAACAGACCCGCCCGTGGGGCAGGACGAACCCTGACTGAACACACCGGTCGACCCGGACATCCTCACAACGTCCGTATCCACCAAACAGTTTCCACCACGCACCACCTCTTCGGTGCGCCGACCCCCCGCAACCTCATGCCCTCGTGCGACGCCCCCCATGCAACCACGGTTCACTGGGAGGACGACCGAGCGTAGTCAGGCTGCTTCGCCGCTCGCAAGGCGTCCACGACGATCTTGTTCGATCGCTCGACGGTCACGGTGGCCTGCTCCTTCTCCAGGGTCTGCACCACGCCTCCAGGGATGTTGAGCGCCGGTTCCAGGTCCTGCGGCTTGCCGATGACCTGGAAACGATAAGGCGCGGTGATCTTGTTCCCGTCGACACTCACGGTCTTGTCCGAGTCGGTGAGATAGGTACCGGCGACCACCCGGACATCGTTGACCTGGATCGCCTCCGCGCCCGCCGCGCGAAGCTCCTGGATCGCGTCGAGCAGCATGTCCGCCTGGACCGTCCCCTTCGTGTCGTCGATGGTCATCGTGATGCCGGGACCCTGCGCCGCCACCGTGCCCGCCAGAATGCCGAGTTGCCGTTCCTTCTCCACGGTCTGCTTGCGGGCCTCCTCGGCCTGGTCGGAGCTGTTCTCCAGCTCCTGGCGCTGCTTGTCGAGGCCCTGCTTCTCGTCCTCAAGACGCTGCGTGCGGTCGTCGAGTTCATCGAGGATCCGGACAAGATCCTCCTGCCGGGCACCGCGCAGCGCACTGTCATTGTCGCTGTTGGAGGCGACCTGGACGGCGAGCCCGAAGCCCAGACCGAAGAGCAGCACAGCCACGATCAGTTGGGCCCGTGTGACACGCGGCGGCCACAGCCCCTTCACCAGCCGCTGCCGACCGGTCACACCACCCTGCGGCGCGGCCACGGGACCGGCCGCGGCCTCGGGCGCCTGCGCCGGCCGCTCCTCGGGCAGCTCCCGGCGCAGCCTGTGCTCGGTGGTCTCGCGCTGCTCGCTCTTGTTCTCGGGCGTCTCGTCCTCGCTGCTCATCGCGCTCACGCCCGGAACACGTGCCGTCGGATCGCCGCGGCGTTGGAGAAGATCCGGATGCCGAGCACGACCACGACACCCGTGGACAGCTGCGCGCCCACGCCCAGCTTGTCCCCGAGGAACACGATCAGCGCGGCCACCACCACGTTCGACAGGAACGAGACCACGAAGACCTTGTCGTCGAAGATGCCGTCGAGCATGGCCCGCAGACCACCGAAGACGGCGTCCAGCGCCGCCACGACGGCGATCGGCAGATACGGCTCGACGACCGCCGGAACCTCCGGCCGGACCAACAGGCCGGCCACGACTCCCACGACGAGGCCCAGTACGGCGATCACGATGTGCCCTTCTCAGTCTTTCCCGTGTTCGGCTGTGCTGTACGTACGATCACGCTCGGTGCGGCCGGCAGCCGGAGGTCGCTCTGCACGGAGATGTTGGTGCGGATGCCGTAGTTCTCCTGCAGGGCGTTCAGATACAGCCCGTCCGCGCTGTCCTGGAACCGCGTGCTCAGCCGCTCGCCGTCCCCCACCGCCAGCACCGTGTACGGCGGCACCAGAGGTTTGTTGTCGACCAGTATCGCGTCCCCCGCGGCGCGGATCGCGGACAGTGCCGTCAGCCGCTGCCCGTTGATCGCCACGGCCTCGGCGCCGGACGCCCACAGGCCGTTGACCACCCGCTGCATGTCCCGGTCGCGCACCCGGCCCGTGTCCGAGAATCCGGTGGTCTCCCGGGGGTTGGCGCCGCCACCGGAACTGGCTTCCTTGGCGTCGTCGACGACCAGCTTCACGCCCGGCCCGTGCACCGCGGTCGCCCCGGACAGGATGCCCACCAGCTCCGCCTGCTCGCCACCGCCGCTCTTCTTCAGCGCCTCGCGCTGCCGCGCGCCGACGTCGTCGCGCAGCTGGTCGACGGCGCCCTCGAGGTCGTCGGCCGTCTTCGTCTCCCGGTCGATCCGGTCGAGCAGCTCCTGGCGCTCCTTGGCGACGACCGGCGCCGCCACACGCGCCTGTGCGGCACCGACGGTGACCACGAGCGCCGCGAGCACGAGACCGGCGGCGAGGCCCAGCTTCGCCCGCAGCGTCCTCGGCAGGCCCCCCGAGCCGGCCGCCTTCTTACGGGCGGCAGCCTCCGCATAGCCGTCGTCGAGGCTGTGGTCCATGACGTTGGTGAGCAGCGACATGGACGCGTCCGGCCGCGACGGTGGCGTACGAGTGCTCCGAACGGGGGGCTGCTGCGGCATGCCGCACATCGTCGCACGTCGCGACGGATTCCTCCGAATGGCCCCACCGGCGTGCCGGACAGACCCCCGTTAGGGCGCCTTGTCCGGCACGCAGGTGTGCAGTTGTTTTCAGCGTCCCGCGCTGTCCACGACGGCCGACCACTCGTCCAGCAGGGCCTGAGCGGAGGCGTCGTCAGGGCCCTCCGCCCACAGGTGGGTGACCGCCTCGGCCGGGTCGGGCAGCACCATCACCCAGCGCCCGTCGGGCTCCACCACACGCACGCCGTCCGTGGTGTCCACATGGCGGTCTCCCGCCACCTCGACGACCCGGCGCATCACGAGCCCCTTGACGGCCCACGGGGTCGCCAGATCGCGCTTGAGCACGTGCGCCCGCGGAATCCGCGCGTCGATCTGGCTGAGCGTGAGCTGCGTCCGCGCCACCAGACCGATCAGCCGCACGAAGGCGGCCGTACCGTCGTAGACGCTGCTGAACTCGGGGACGATGAAGCCGCCCTTGCCGTCACCGCCGAAGATGGTGCCCTCCTCGCCGCCGACCCTCGTCAGGTCGTCGGGCGAGGTGGTCGTCCACTCCACCTGGGTGCCGTGGTACGCGGCCACCTGCTCCGCGATCCGCGTCGTCGTCACCGGCAGCGCCACCCGGCCGCTGCGCCGCTCCGCGGCGATCAGGTCGAGCATCACCAGCAGGGCCCGGTCGTCCTCGATGATCCGGCCCTTCTCGTCCACCAGCGACAGCCGCTCGCCGACGGGGTCGAACCGCACACCGAACGCGGCACCCGAAGACGCCACGATCTCACCGAGCCGCACCAGCCCCGCACGGCGCATCTCCGTCGTCTCGGTCGGCCGGGACTCGTCGAGACCGGGATTGATCGTCAGCGAGTCCACACCGAGCTTGCCCAGCAGGCTCGGCAGCACCAGGCCGGAACTGCCGTTGGAGGCGTCGACGACGACCTTCAGCCCCGACTCGGCGATGCCGGTCGTGTCCACGTTCCGCAGCAGCGACCCCGTGTAGGAGTCGAAGACGCTGGCCGGGAAGTGCAGGTCACCGATCTCGCCGGGGAACGCACGCCGGTACTCCTGCCGGGCGAACACGCGGTCGAGCTTGCGCTGCCCTCCCGCCGAGAGGTCGGCGCCCTGGGAGTCGAAGAACATGATGTCGACCGAGTCCGGCACCCCGGGCGTCGTCCTGATCATGATGCCGCCGGCGCTTCCCCGAGCGGTCTGCTGCCGCGCCACCGGCAACGGCACGTTCTCCAGATCTCGTACGTCCATGGCGCTGGCCTGCAGCGCGGAGATCACCGCCCGCTTCAGCGCCCGGGCACCACGGGAGTGGTCGCGGGCCGTGGTGACCGTGGAGCCCTTCTTGAGGGTCGTGGCGTATGCGCCGGCCAGCCGCACGGCCAGCTCCGGCGTGATCTCCACGTTGAGGATGCCGGACACACCTCGGGCGCCGAAGAGATGGGCCTGTCCGCGGGACTCCCAGATGACCGATTGGTTGACGAAGGCGCCGGCCTCGATCGTCTTGAACGGGTAGACCCGCACATTGCCCTGCACGATCGATTCTTCGCCGATCAGGCACTCGTCACCGATGACGGCCCCGTCCTCGATGCGAGCCGCCCGCATGATGTCGGTGTTCTTGCCGACGACGCATCCGCGCAGATTGCTGTGCTGCCCGACATAGACGTTGTCGTGCACCACGGCCTTGTGCAGGAAGGCACCGCTCTTCACGACGACGTTGGAGCCCACCACCGTGTGCTCGCGAATCTCGGCGCCGGCTTCCACCTTGGCGTAGTCACCGATGTACAGCGGCCCGCGCAGAACGGCGTCCGGATGCACTTCCGCGCCCTCCGCGACCCATACGCCCGGCGAGATCTCGAAGCCGTCGATGTCGACGTCGACCTTGCCCTCCAGGACGTCGGCCTGCGCCTTCACATAGCTCTCGTGCGTGCCGACGTCCTCCCAGTAGCCCTCGGCGACAAAGCCGTAGATCGGCTTGCCCTCCTTCATGAGCTGCGGGAAGACGTCACCGGACCAGTCCACGGGCACGTCGGCCTCGACGTAGTTGAACACCTCGGGCTCCATGACGTAGATGCCCGTGTTCACGGTGTCCGAGAAGACCTGGCCCCAGGTCGGCTTCTCCAGGAAGCGTTCGACCTTGCCTTCCTCGTCGACGATGGTGATGCCGAATTCCAGCGGATTGGGCACACGGGTCAGGCAGACCGTGACCATCGCGCCCTTTTCCTTGTGGAAATTGATCAGCTCGGTGAGGTCGAAGTCGGTCAGGGCGTCACCGGAGATGACGAGGAAGGCATCGTCCTTCAATGCCTCTTCGGCGTTCTTGACGCTTCCGGCGGTACCGAGTGGCTTCTCCTCGTTGGCATAGGTGAGCTCCATGCCGAGCTCTTCACCGTCACCGAAGTAGTTCTTGACCAGTGACGCCAGGAACTGCACTGTTACGACGGTCTCGTTGAGCCCATGCCTTTTGAGCAGCCGCAGCACATGCTCCATGATCGGTCGGTTGGCGACCGGCAGAAGCGGCTTGGGCATGCTCGAGGTCATGGGGCGAAGGCGAGTGCCTTCGCCTCCGGCCATCACGACGGCCTTCATGTCGGAAGCGTCCTCCTCTAAAGACGACGGTCTAGCCGACTACTCCCGTGCAGATTCTCCCGTACTTTCCCAGAGCGGGCCATCGGGGACCGCCGTCACCGTCGACGGGCGAGGGAGTCAGTCGGCCGTGGCATCCGCTCGGACCAGGCGGCGGACCTGTACCACGTAGAGGACTCCTGCCCACCAGTACAGCGTTGTACCCCATCCGGCGAACGCCCATCCGAAAATAGCAGCGAGTGACGGCAGCCAGCCAGATCCGTCACTGAGCAACAGCAGTGGGAAGGCGTACATGAGGTTGAAGGTGGCGGCCTTGCCGAGGAAGTTCACCTGCGGCGGCGGATAGCCGTGCCGGCGGAGGATGCCCACCATCACCAGCAGGACCAGTTCGCGCGCAAGCAGTACAGCGGTCAACCAGAGGGGCAGAATCTCGCGCCAGGTGAGGCCGACGAGAGTGGAGAGGATGTAGAGCCGGTCGGCCGCCGGATCGAGCAGCCGGCCGAGGCTGCTGATCTGGTTCCAGCGCCGCGCGAGCTTCCCGTCCAGATAGTCACTGACACCGCTCAGGGCCAGCACGAGAAGTGCCCAGCCGTCGCTCTTCGGGCCGCCGAACTCGGGCCGCAGGATGAGCCACAGGAACAGGGGCACGCCGACGAGCCGCGCCATGCTGAGGATGTTGGGGATGGTGAGGACCCGGTCCGTCTGAACACGAGTCTCCTGGACCTCCACCCGGGGGCCTCCAGTAGAAAATGAGCCAACGATGCCCCCTGACCCTACCTCAACGCAAAAAAGCTCTGGCTCTTGGGCTGTCTGCCCAAGAGCCAGAGCTCTAAAAGGAGTTCGGCGGCGTCCTACTCTCCCACAGGGTCCCCCCTGCAGTACCATCGGCGCTGTAAGGCTTAGCTTCCGGGTTCGAAATGTAACCGGGCGTTT
>NZ_JBICAJ010000006.1:0-103843 GCF_043088925.1 Streptomyces sp. NPDC014006
TTGCCGCTGTCGTCGTAGGAGGCGGTGAGGCAGTTGTACAGGTCGCCGTCGGTGCCGCCGACGCAGGTGCGCAGGTTGCCGTCCGCGTTGACGATCAGCAGGTCGGGCTTGGCCTCACCGGGCTTGGAGTCACCGGTGGTGTCCATCGGGCCGTCGGCCGTGTCGCGTGGGGGGACGTAGAAGGTGTAGTCGGTGCGCTTGCTGGCGTTGCCCGAGGCGTCGTAGGCGTAGACCTGGAGGGTGTTGGGGCCCGCGTGGGCGGGTGCCAGTGCGCTGACGGTGGCGGCGCCGCTGGTCGCGGTGACGTCGACGGGGTTGTTGCCCTCGATGGACCAGCGGAACTTCGTGGCGCCGGGGGAGGTGAAGGTGACCGCGCCGGTGCCGCCGAACTTGACGGTGGACCAGGTCTGGCCGTCGGGGGTGGCTTCGGGGAAGACGTCGCTGTCGACGGTGGGCTGCGGCGGGGCGCTGGCGTCGACGTTGAGGCGGCAGGGGTCGGTGCCGGGCGGGTAGTAGGAGGAGACCAGGCCGCCGGAGTCCTCGGCGCGCACGTCCCAGGAGTAGGTGGCCTTGTCCTCCAGCGGGAAGGTGGCGGGGATGGTGAGGGTGGCGGTGCCGGTGGAGGACGGGGTGACCAGGGTGCCGGAGGGCACGGTGCCGCCGGTCTTCCAGAAGCGGAAGCGCAGCTTGCTCAGGTTGCCGTCCGGGTCCTTGGCGTTGGCCGACAGGACGATGTTGGTCTTGCCGACGGTGGGGCCGGAGCCGCCGACGGAGCAGGTGCCGCCGGGGGTGGTCTTGCCGCCGGTGGGCTCGGAGGGCGGGCGGTTGTAGACGACCTCCATGGTGGCGGAGGTGGCCTTGAACTTGCGCCAGGTCTGGACGTCGGACTCGCTGGTGGCGCGGATACCGAAGGTGATGTTGGACCAGCCGCCGTCGGCGCCCTTCTGGGCTGCGTCCTTGACGTTGAAGTCCTCGTACTCGTCCGGGCAGGACGTGGAGGACCAGCCGTGTGCGAAGGACTTCTTCTGCTGCACGGTGGACCAGCTGGGCTGCTTGTTCCAGGTGGTGCCGGAGGAGATCGCGCCGGTGATGGCGAACTGGAACTCGCGGGTGGTGCAGGACCAGGAGTGGTTGTTGAGGACCTTGAAGGTCGCCGAGGAGATCGTGGCGCCCTTGAGGCTGGTGCTGTAGTTCATCCGCCAGAACGAGCGGGCGGTGCCGCCGGTCTCGCTCTCGTAGCCGACGCGGGCGTCGGAGGTGCCGGAGGAGAAGTTGGTGCCGTTCCAGAAGGAGGAGTTCGGGTAGGGCTTGTAGGCCACCGTCCAGGCCAGCCACGCACTGTTGAGGGTGGGGTCGACGAAGACGGGGTACTTCGTGTCCGCCTTCGTGAACAGGCCGCTCTGCGCGGCGTTCAGGTCGAGGCGGGTGGTGCCGGTGCCGTCACCGTCCAGCTTCACGGGCATGGGGGCGCTGTGGGCGCCGGGCTCGATTCCGGACAGGCCCGACAGCTTGAGTACGTCAGAGGCGGTGGCCGTGGAGGTGCGTGGGGTGCCCTTGCCCTCGTCGAGCTCGGGGTCGCGGCCGGCGGAGTCCCACGCGAACGGGGTGGGGATGGAGCCGAGTTCCTTGCCCGCCTTGTCCTGGATCAGGATGCGGCCGGTGCCGGGGTCGTGGTGGAAGACGGCCGTGGCGGAGCGCAGGCCGTAGTTGAGGGTGGCCAGCGCCTTGGACTGCGCGGCTTCCTTGTTCTTGACGATGAGCAGCTGGGCGAAGCCGCCCTCTTCACGGGCGACCAGCAACAGGTCGACGCCGGGAAGGACTTCGGGGTAGAGGGCGCGCGGGCCGTCGAGGACGGGCTCGGGCAGGGTGCCGGGCCAGGTGTAGGCGACGGTGTGTCCGGCGATGTCGACCTCGGCCAGCACCGTGTCCTGGCCTTCCGCCAGGGGCGCGCGGGAGAGGGAGCGGTCGGCGTGGGCGGCCTTGGTGCCGCTGGAGAAGCGGATCGGCTGGGCGGCGTTGACGGGCTGGACACCCAGGTTGCGCGGGGCGTTCTTCACCCGGCGCAGGTGGTTGTCGATCGCAGCCCAGGTACCGCTCGCGGTCTTCGCCCGGGTCGGCGTCGCTGTCATCCGGGTGCGCAGCTTGCCGTCGGGCAGCGCCCACGTCTGCGAGGTCGCCGTGGTCGCGGTGTCGATCAGGACCTGCTTGCGGGTCCGCTTGGCCTCGGCCTGCGCGGCCTTCTCGTCACGCGGGCCCGTTGAGGCCTGGCGGGCGTCGGTGGCCTTGCCGGCCTCGGGTGGTGAGGCTTCGTCGGGTTGCCACCAGGGCAACAGAGCTGCGGTCAGGGCGGCCAGTACAAGGCCGAGGGTGACAGCCAGCCTGGTGCGCGTGCGCACGAAGGGGCTGAGAAAACGATGCGGCGCGGACACGGCGGCGATCTACTCCCGTGTGGACCAAGCGGATACGGACAGCACGAACGGCCCCGGTCGGCAGGCCGCGGGGCAAGGTCGCGCACACGATCACACGTTCGGCACACCCAGTCCACACATGAAGAATTTATGAAGTTGTGACGCTTGGATGGGGAACCCTAGACGATTACTTGACGATGCGTCATGTGCGGCTTTTGGCCGCCTTGAGTGTGGCCGTATGGACGGCTTTCACTTCTTTGCCGACTAATAACCCGAACTTGACAGCACGTCAGTTCTTATCCCGTGTCGCAGATCACTTCGGCTGCGGGAACCTTCACGGATCGCTGTTGAAGCGTGTGGGGGTCATGACAGAGGGTGCGGATTCCATCTGTCGTTTTTCTTGCATGCCTTGGTGGGGTCGACGCGTATGCGCGCTGATAGTCCACCGTCGTGGCTGGGGCGTTGGCGCCCGGCGATGACGGAGTCACAACGACGGCGCCGCCGGCAAAGCCGCGCGGCGACCGTCCTTTTGTTGTCCACGGCCTTGTTGGTGAGCAGTCTCGGTTCGGAGGCGTGGGCGATACCCGGCCCCGGCATGAACCGGGAGGAGGTCAAGCTCCCCGATCTGCCGAAGCCGACCGCGCTGGACGCGGACGAGGAAGCGGAGAAGAACCTCACCACGGCGCCCGAGGTGCCCGTCGATCCGTATGCCCCGACGGCGGTCACGCCGTGGGCGCAGGACAGCGGTGTCGCGACGCTGGCCGCGGACGCCACGCCGGGCACGACGGTTCCGGTCGAGGACCTGCCGATCGCCGTCGGGGTGCCCGCGGGCACCGATCCGGCGGCGATCGACGGTACGTGGAAGGTCGATCTGGCGGCGCCGACGGCGTCGCAGGACGCGAACGTCTCCGGCATGATCATGAAGGTCACGCCGCCGGCGGACGCCGACCCGGCCGCGCAGGTCTCCATCGCCGTCGACACCACGAGCTTCGCCGACCTGTACGGCCCGCAGGCCGCCGACCGTTTCGGTCTGGTCCTGCTGCCGAACTGTGTCATGGACGCCCCGGACACGGGTGACTGTGCCACCGACGCGGGCACGACCACGATGTCGGGCAAGACCGACGTGCAGCCCGAGCGGCTGCGGTCCTCGGTGAAGGTCGTCGCGGCGGACAAGGCGCCGACGAAGACCAAGGCCGCCGCGAAAGCCAAGAACCGCAAGATCCTGACCGGTTCGGTGCCGGTCGGGGACCTGCTGGGCGGCAACGCGGGTACGACCACGTCGAAGGCGTCGGCTCGCACCGCGTCCTACAAGAGCACCGACGTGCTGCCTGTGGTGGACGCCTCGGGTCCGCAGGTGATCGGCGCGATGGACACCGGCGCGTCCGCGAGCGGTGACTTCACGGCGAGCCCGCTGCTGTCCTCCGGTTCCTGGGCTGCGGGTTCTTCTTCCGGAGCCTTCACGTACTCCTATGACGTGCAGGTGCCGGAGACCGCCGGCGGTCTGATGCCGAAGATCTCCCTCGGCTACTCCTCGCAGTCGGTGGACGGCCGTACGTCGGCGACGAACAACCAGGCCTCGTGGGTCGGTGACGGCTGGGACTACAACCCCGGCTCGATCACCCGCACGTACGCCAACTGCCGCGAGGACTCCAAGAAGGACGGGTCGAACAACAAGACGCACCGCACGGCGGATCTGTGCTGGGGTTCGGACAACGCGACGCTGTCGCTGGGCGGGATGACCACCGAGCTGGTCTGGGACAAGACCCAGGGCAAGTGGTTCACCGCCAACGGCGACGGCTCGAAGATCGAGCGCCTCACCGACACGGACAACGCCAACGGCGCCCGCAACGGCGAGTACTGGGTCGTCACCACCCGCGACGGCACCCGCTACTACTTCGGCATGAACAAGCTTCCCGGTTGGGCGTCGGGCCAGCCGACGACCGACTCGGTGCTGAACGTGCCGGTGTACGGCAACCACGAGGGTGAGGACTGCTACAAGGCCGGTGACTGGGCCCACTCGTGGTGCACCCAGGGCTGGCGCTGGAACCTCGACTACGTCGAGGACATCCACGGCAACGCGATGTCCCTGTGGTGGAAGAAGGCGCAGAACTACTACGCCCGCAACTTCGACTTCAAGGCGCCGGTCGTCTACGACCGTGACGGCTGGCTCGACCACATCGACTACGGCCAGCGCAAGGACACCCTCTTCTCCGCGACCGCTCCGGCGCGGGTGAACTTCACCGTCGCCGAGCGCTGCCTGCCCGAGGGCACCCTGACCTGCTCGGACGCCAACTTCGAGGACAAGGACCCGGGCAAGTACCGCATCTGGTACGACACCCCGGCCGACCTGAACTGCAAGCAGGTCACCTCCACCTACAAGACGAAGTGCTGGAACGCCGGCCCCTCCTTCTGGAGCCGCAAGCGCCTCACCCAGATCCAGACCTCCGCGCAGCGCCGCACGGACACCACCGCCCGCCAGGTCGTGGACCGCTACACGCTCACCCAGAGCTTCCCCGTGCTGAAGACGGGCCCGAACACGGCGCTGTGGCTGGAGTCGGTGCAGCGCACGGGTTATGCCCGCAACGGCAGCACGGACCGAAGCGTCACCATGAACGCGGTGCGTTTCGAGTCCAACGCCGAGGACATGCCCAACCGGGTGATGCGCCCCAACGACCCCCGCCCGGGCTTTTCCCGGCTGCGGATCGCGCGTGTCATCAACGAGTACGGCGGGGAGACCGTCGTCACGTACAAGAAGCCCGAGGGTGACTGCGCGACCGGCACGAATCTGCCGGACAAGACGGACACCGCCGGGCTGAAGGCGAACACCCGCCTGTGCTATCCGTCGTTCTGGGCGCCGGACCCCGAGGTCGAGGACATCGACTGGTTCCACAAGTACGTCGTGGACTCCATCGAGGAACTCCCCAACGTCGACGGCGCGTTCGCCACGAAGACGGCCTACCTCTACAAGAACCCGGGCTGGAAGCTCGCCGACCAGGAATTCACGAAGAAGTCCACCCGCACGTACTCAACGTTCGCGGGCGTCGAGCAGACCACCGTCATCACCGGCACCGACGACGCGACGATCGGCTCCAAGCGCTCCAAGGCGGTGACGCGGTACTTCCGCGGCATGGGTGACACCGTGTCCGTGAAGGACATCACCGGCACCGAGATCGCCAAGGACCGCGAAGCGTTCGCCGGCCGCATCGCGGAAGAGCTCGACTACGACAACGCCGACGACGCCGACACCGCGTGGGTGTCGCGTTCGATCACCGTCCCGGAAGCCACCGAGCTGGCCCACCGCGACCGCGACGACGGCCTCGACCCGCTGCGCGCCTGGCGCGTCACGGAGCCCGACGAGATCGCGTACACGAAGGCATCCGGCACCAACAGCGACGACACCCGCACCGAGCGGATCGTCAAGACCCACACGACGTACGAGCCGACCTACGGTCTGCCCGTGCTGGTGGAGTCCCTCGGTGACACCGGCAAGACCGGCGACGAGTCCTGCACCAAGTCCGAATACATCCACAACACCGCCAAGAACATCATCGGGCTGACCAAGCAGGTGCTGGTCTCGCCGACCACTTGCGCGGCGGCCGACTTCAGCAACCTCGGTTCGCTGAGCAGCGGTATGCGGACCGCGTACGACGGCCAGGCGTATGGTGTCGCGCTCGCGGACACCACCAAGGGTGAGTCGTCGGAATCCTGGTCGATCAACGGTGACGGCACCGGCTGGCAGTCGGACGGTACGAGCGAGTTCGACGCCATCGGCCGCGTCACCCGCACGACCGACACCGACCACAAGACCTCGGCCCTCCTCACCTACGAGCCGGCCACCGGCCAGGTCTTCAAGGTCACCGAGACCAACGCCGTCGGTCACTCCGAAATCCGTGAGATCGAGCCCGGCCGTGGCACCACGACCAAGACCACGGACGCCAACGGTCACGTCACGCAGGCCGAGTTCGACCCGCTGGGTCGCCTCGAGAAGGCCTGGGCGGCGGACCGCGCTCCGTCCGACACCGCGGTGCCGGACTTCCGCGCCGTCTACACCGTCCCGCCGTACGTGGAGGGCGAGGACCGCAAGCCGTCCTACGTCACCACCTACTCGCGCGGCTACAACGACAAGATCGACACCTCCGTCACCCTCTACGACGGCCTCGGCCGCGAGCGCCAGACGCAGGAAGAAGCAGACGGCGGCGGCTGGCTGATCACCGACACGCTGTACAACAGCTCCGGTGAGGTCTGGCAGACCAACAACGCCTATCTGACCTACGAGTCCAAGCCCGGCGAGCTCTTCTCCCCCGAGGCCGACACGCAGGTCCCCAACATCACCCGCTACACCTACGACGGCTCCGGGCGCGTGCTCCAGGAGACCCCGGTCCTCAAGGTCGCCGACCCGCTCACGGGCGAGACCACGTCGCAGCCGGTCGATGCGCGTGCCATCAAGTACGAGTACGGCATGGACTGGTCGAAGGTTGACAGCCCGGCCGGCGTCTCCGACTACCGCGTCTACACCGACGCGCTCGGCCGCACCCAGCGGGTCGACACGTTCAACCCGGACGCGCCCGGCGGCTTCACGTCGATGCGCTACCAGTACAACGCGCTCGGCCAGCTGGTTAAGGCGACCAACTCCGCCGACACCACGCACTCCTGGACGTGGACGTACGACCACCGCGGCCGTCAGGACTCCGCCACCGACCCGGACACGGGTACGATGCGGACGTCGTATGACAGCCACGACCGGCCGCTGACCTCGACCAACGCGCGAGGCGTCACGGTCTGGAACGGCTACGACGCCATCTCCCGCCCGACCGAGCAGCGCCTGAACAACGCGTCCGGCACCCTGCTCGCAAACTTCACCTACGACCTGGCGCCGGGCGGCAAGGGCCTGCCCTACACCGCCACCCGCTACACCGACGGTGAGGCCTACACCCAGCAGGTCGACGGCTACACCAAGGACTACCAGCCGACCTCGACCACGCTGACCCTGCCCACCACCCTGGCCTCCAGCTGGGGCCTGGACTCCTCCTACACCTACTCCTACAAGTACGCCGACAACGGGGTGCTCGAAGAGTCGACGCTGCCGAAGGTCGGCAAGCTGGCCTCGGAGAAGATCGTCGTCCGCTACAACAAGGACGGCAAGCCGCTCTCCCTCTCCGGCAAGGACTGGTACGGCTCCGAGACGGTCTACGACCCCTACGGCCAGGTCCTGCGCTCCACGCTCGGCGCCCAGCCCTACCGGGTCTGGACCCAGTCGGCCTACGACGAGTCCAGCGGCGAGCTCAAGGACCAGCAGGTCTACCGCGAGAAGGGCGCCACCAACGGCGCAGACCAGTCCGTGGTCCCCGGCAACCTCGTCTCCAAGCGGTCGTACACCTACGACCCGTCCGGCAACGTCACCTCCATCCAGGAGTCGGCGACCGGCATCGACGAGCGCCAGTGCTTCGCCTACGACCCGCTGGGTCAGCTGAAGACGGCCTGGACCTCCAAGGACCAGAACGCCTGTACCGCCCCGAAGAACACCGACGGCTCGCTGAACGTGGCACCGGGCACCGACAAGTCCGGCTACTGGCAGGAGTACGAGTACGACCTCCTCGGCAACCGCACCAAGCTGACCGAGAAGGACCTCACCGGCAACACCGCCAAGGACGCCACCACCACCTACGCCTACGGCAAGGCCGACGGCACCCAGCCGCACACGCTGACCAAGGTGTCCAAGACCTACACCACGCCGGCCGGCGCACAGGTCAAGGCCGAGGCGGAGCGTCTGTACGAGCTCACCGGCGAGACCAAGACCATCACCAGCCTCCAGAACGGCGACAAGCAGTCCCTGTCCTGGACGTTCGACGGCAAGGTCGACCGGATCACGGGTGCCGGCTCCGGCGGCAAGACCCCGTACGTGGGTCTCGCCGACAAGTGCCTCGACCTCAAGAGCGGTCTGGCTGTGGCCGGAACAGCGATCCAGCTCTACGGCTGCAACGCCTCCCCGGCGCAGAACTGGCGCTTCAGCCCGACCCCGGGCGGGACCAGTCCCGACCAGGGCACGCTGAACGTCTACGACAACTGGTGCGTCCAGCCCGCCGGCAACACCGCCGGGTCGGCTGTGCAGATCCAGAAGTGCGACGGCTCGGCCGGCCAGGAGCTCAAGCGCAACGCCTCCGGCCAGCTCACCCACGTGGCTTCGGGCCTGTGCCTGGTGGTCCAGGGCGCCAACTCGGCGAACTCGACCCCGATCGTGCTCGCCGCCTGCGACGCCACCAAGGCCGAGCAGCTGTGGGCACCGCAGAACGACACCCGCTACATCTACGGCCCCGACGGTTCGGCCCTGCTGACCATCAAGGGCAAGCAGGCCACGCTCAGCCTGGGCGAGGCCGAGGTGACCGTCCAGAAGGGCGGCGTCCTGGTCCAGACGCAGCGCACCTACGACGCCCCCGGCGGCGCGGTCATGCGCTACGCCTACGGCACCGGCGCCGACAAGCTGGTCGCCATCACCGGCGACCACCAGGGCAGTCCGTACGCCGAGGTCGCCCTCGACGGCGGCATGTCGGTGCGCATCCGCAAGCAGGACCCGTTCGGCAACCAGCGCGGTACGGACACCGTCGGCGTCAACCGGCAGTCGCACACCGGATACCTGGGTGCGGCAAACGACGACAGCTCCGGCTTCGTGACTCTCGGCGCTCGTCTGTACGACCCGGTGGTCGGACGCTTCCTGTCAGCCGACCCGGTCCTGGACCTCAACGACGTCCTGCAGTCCAACGGGTACGCCTACGCGCACAACAACCCGGTGACGTTCTCCGACCCGTCGGGTCTGGCGATCTCCCTGACCGCTTCCGAGCGGGCCGCGGCCCTCGCGGGCGCGGGTCTGTCCGCGGCGCAGGTCGCGCAGGCACAGGCGATGCAGGGCAAGTCCCTCACCTCGGTGATCCTGGCCGTGGCGTGGGAGACGCTGAAGGACTTCATCGGCATCAACGACGCCATGGCGTGCTTCGGCGGCGACATGTGGTCCTGCATCAGCATCGCGGTCGACGCCATCCCGTGGAGCAAGCTCGGCAAGATCCCGTCCGTCATCAAGGCCGTCAAGCGCACCATCAAGGCCGTCGAGTCCTTCCGAGCGGCCAAGAAGGCAGCCGAGATCGTCCTCAAGGCGGCCAAGGCCGCTGAACGGGCGGCACTGAGAGCCAAGAAACTCGCCATCGAACGCGCCAAGAAACTCGCGGCGCAGAGAGCGAAAAAGAAGGCGGCCGAGGCAGCCAAACGCACAGCCGACAGAGCGGCAGCGGCCGCCAGAAAGACCGGCAACCCCCGCCACAAGGCGGCACAGGCCAAGGCTGCTCCCAAGGTGTCGTCTCACGGTGGTGGAGGTGGCGGCTCCAAGCCCGGCGGCAAGTCCGGCGGCTCCTCCAAGAGCAACGGCGGAACCAGCGGCAGCGGCGGCTCGGGCAAGGCCGGCGGAGGCGGGACGTGCAACAGCTTCGTGCCCGGCACGAAGGTCCTCCTGGCCAACGGCACCACCAAGCCGATCGAGAAGGTCAAGACCGGCGACAAGGTCGTCACGACCGACCCGAAGACCGGTGAACGCCGCATCGAGACGGTCACGGCCGAGATCAAGGGCCACGGCCTCAAGCACCTCGTCAAGGTCACGATCGACGTCGACGGCAAGAAGGGCACCAAGACTGCTTCGGTCACCGCGACCGACGGCCACCCCTTCTGGGTCCCCGAGCTCCACACCTGGATCAAGGCCACCGACCTCCACACCGGCCAGTGGCTCCAGACCAGCGCGGGCACCCACGTCCAGATCACCGCGATCAACCGGTGGTCGGCCCAGGGCAGGACCGTCCACAACCTGACGGTCTCGGACGTCCACACGTACTACGTGGTGGCGTCCGGAACATCGGTCCTCGTCCACAATTGCAACGGTCGTGGAGACGTCCCCTATGAGGAGGAAGCGGAACACGCCGAAGCTGCGGCCGCTTACCTGCAACACGCCCGCCACCGAGCGACCAACGAAACGGTTCCGGGCGTCAGGGGAGACCAGGGAACCTACGGAACGACGGCTGTCGTCGGGGTGCGCAACACCACCACCGGGGACATCACGGTCCGTACCGCTGTCAACCACAACGGAGCTGCTCCTGACAGCTGGCCGAAGTGGGCCCAGGCTGCATTCGTCCAGGGTGAAGGACACGCTGAGACGACGATTCTCAACAGCCTGGCCGACGACGAGGAAGTCGTGTTCGGCGCTGCCTCCCGCAACGTCTGTTGGGGTTGCCACTCCGCTCTGTCGACAGACCCGGACATCGTGATCGGTGGTCCGAGGTTCCGCGGCGGTCCCAACGCCTCGCCGTTCAGGATGTTCTGGCGACGTCAGTGATATGTAGCATCAACTGGTGCGCGTGGTTTTCTTTCCACGCGCACCAGCTCCACTGGCGGCCCAATTTAAGGTGACAGGAAATGATTCCTCAGGTCGGCGACGAAGTGATCGTCTCTTGTGAGCCGGCGAGCGCTCGCGTTGTCTCGGCTAATGCCCGGTACGTCACCGTGGAATGGCCGTGGGGGGAGATCGACAACTCGTCGAACTTTCGGTGGGACGGAACGACTGCCCTGCCGTGCGGGGAGTCTGTCGGTGAGTGGGTTCCCTACCAGGTTCAGCCGGCGGCGTCCGAGCTGAGCGCCGGGGACGTGTGTACCGTTTCCATTCCGCCGACGCGCCTCTATGTCGGGCACTACGAGGAGTACAACCCTCCGCGCAATCTCGGTTGGTCCCCTGCCCCCACGGCCGGAATCTATGTCTTGCCGCTGGACAAGTCGGACGACGAGGACGCGGGGTGCATGTTGTACCTGGGCGGCGCGGACCCCGTTCGCGTCGAGCCGGTGGTGGACTGAGGCTTAGGGAAAACGAGGAAGGCCCCGACGAATGAAAGACATTCGGAGGGGCCTTCCGGCATGAGGAGACAAGGAGGCGAGGAGGCGGTTTCCGAGAGGTGCGCCGACACCTCCTGCGTCTTCAGGGCTCAGCGCTCCCATCCGGCGGGGTCAGCCGAGGATCCCCCGGTCGTAAGCCACCGCCACCGCCGCCGCGCGGTCGTTGACGCCGAGTTTGGCGTACAGGTGGGTGAGGTGGGTCTTCACCGTGGCCTCGCTGATGAACAGCTCGCGGGCGATCTCCTTGTTGGAGGTGCCCTTGGCGACCAGCGCCAGCACCTCCCGCTCGCGGGCGGACAGCGGCTCGTTGCCCGGGGACCTGGGTGCGCGGACCGCCGAGACCAGGCGGGAGGCCACAGCCGGGGACAGCACCGTGCGGCCCTCGGCCGCGGCCCGGACCGCGGTGAACAGCTCCTCGCGGGGCGCGTCCTTGAGCAGATAACCGGTCGCGCCGGCCTCGATCGCCGGCAGGGTGTCGGAGTCGGTGTCGTACGTCGTCAGGACGAGCACGCGGGCGCGGGCGCCGCGCCGGGTCAGCTCCCGGATGGCGTCCACCCCGCCGCCGCCCGGCATCCTGAGGTCCATCAGGACCACGTCCGGGTCGAGGGCGGCGGCCCGCTCGACGGCCTGCACCCCGTTCGCGGCCTCCCCGAGGACGGTGAAACCGGGGGCGGAGGCGAACATGCCGCGCAGTCCGTCCCGTACGACGGGATGGTCGTCGACGATCAGCAGGGAGATCGACGGGGAAGAGGACGTCTCATCGGTCATGGCGCACCAACGGTACGCGAGCCGACAGGGCCGTGCCGTACCCCGGTTCGGACTCCACCGTGAGGGAGCCGGCGATGCGTTCGGCGCGGGCGCGCATGCCGCCGAGTCCGAAGCCTCCGGTGTCGCTGCGCTCGGGCAGGGCGAGCGGGTCGAAGCCGCGGCCGTCGTCGCGGATGTCGAGGACGACCTCGTCGCCCATGAAGGACAGGGTGACTCCGGCGCGGGTCGCGTTCGCGTGCCGGGCGGTGTTGGAGAGGGCTTCCTCGGCGATGCGCAGCAGCGTGGCGGAGACCTCGGCGTGCAGTTGCTCGGCGGTGCCGGTGACGGTGAAGTCGGCGCGCACGCCGGTGCGTTCGCCCCAGGCGGCGACCGTCTTCTTCAGCGCCTCGGGCAGTTCGTCGCGGTCCAGGGCGGCCGGGGCGAGGTTGTGCACGGAGCGTCGGGCCTCGCCCAGGCTGTGCCGCGCCAGGTCCATCGCGCGCACCGTGTGGTCGCGGGCCAGGTCCGGGTCGGGGGTGTTCACGACGACCTGGAGCTGGGCGATGATGCCGGTCAGGCCCTGCGCGAGGGTGTCGTGGATCTCGGCGGCCAGCCGGCGGCGCTCGTCGGCGACGCCGGCCTCGCGGGCCTGGACGAGCAGTTGGGCGTGCAGGGCGGCGTTCTCGTCGAGGGCCTGCTGGAGCGCGGTGTTGGTGCGTTCCAGTTCGACGATGGTGTCGGCGCGGGCCCGGGAGCGTTCCTCCTCCTGGTGGGTGAGGTGGCCGACGACCATCCACAGCACGTTGTTGACCACCAGCATCCCGAAGAACACGCCCCACTGCGAGGCGTTCTTCGGGGGCATCCCGCCGGACTGCGAGCCGGCCAGGGTGACGGACGTGGCGAACAGGCCGATGCGGTGCCGGCGCCGTCCCGGGATCAGCTCGTCGGCGTCGAAGTATCCGGTGACGGCGTACAGGGCGAAGAAGGGGTTGAGCCAGGTGAGCGCGAAGGCGATCGCCCAGCGCACCGCGTAGAACACCGTGCCCGCGCGGGAGGGCGTCCTGCGGCGGCGCCCGGTTCCGGTTCCGGTGGCGGGGGTGTGCGGGCGCAGGTCCCAGTACAGGTGGAGCAGCAGCGCCACGCCGACGAGTGCGGCGGCCGCGTACCGCCGGCCCGGCCCGGCCATGATGTCCTGGGTGGCCACCGCGATGAGCGTGGCGATGCCGAGCATCCCGTACGGGCCCCAGCGGTGGAACTGGTCCCACCGCTGTTCGAGCTGGGTGTCCTTGGCGACCATGCCCTCAGTCTGCCCGTGGCCGTCCCTGTGCCGGCTCATGCCGCTCCCCGCTCCCACTGGCTGCTTCTCACGCCCGGCGCTCCTCACTCCCAGCGGAACCAGCGCACGGCCGCGCCCGTCAGCAGCACCGTCCAGGCGGCGAGCACCCCGAGGTGGCCCCAGCCCGGCCAGTGGCCGGCGGCGGCCTGGTTCAGGGCCTGCGCGGCGGCGCCGAACGGGGTCCAGCCGACGATCCGGGCGAGGAGGTCCGGCATGGCCTGCACCGGCACCCACACGCCCGCGCAGAACATCATCGGGAAGAACACCGCCGAGCCGATGGCGCTCGCGATCTTCGTGGTGCGCGACAGCGCGGTGACCACCGCGCCCAGCGCGAGGCCGGCCGCCGTCGCCAGCAGCAGGGCGAGCAGGTATCCGGCGGCCTGCCGGGGCAGGGCCACGTCGAATGCGATCCGGCCGACGGCGAGCGCGAGCAGCGCGGAGAGCAGGGCGGCACCGCCGTACACCAGCATGTGGGCGGCGAGCAGGGCGGAGGGGCGGACGGGCGTGGCGGACATGCGGCGCAGGATGCCGCGCTCGCGGTAGCCGGTGACGGTCTGCGGCAGGCTCTGCACACCGCCGACGATCAGGCCGAGCAGCACCGCCACCGGCACGTAGACGTCCACGGTGCGCAGGCCGCCGAGGGAGGCGTCGGGGTGCCGGAAGGACGGGATGGAGCCGAGGATCGCCAGCAGCAGGGCCGGGAAGAGCAGGATCCAGAAGAGCGCGGCGGGTTCGCGGCGGAACAGCCGGATCTCGGTGCGCAGCACGGCGGGGTTGAGGGCGTTCATCGGGCGGCCTCCGTCAGGTCCAGGAACGCGTCGTCGAGCGTGGCGTCGTTGACGCGCAGCTGGTGGGCGGTGATGTGGTGGCGGGCGAGGAGCGTGATCACGGCGTTGACGGTCTCGTCGGTGCCGGAGAGCGTGACGCGGCCGTCCTTGTGCTCGACGCGGGCGAGCGCCGGCAGCGCGGCGAGGGCGCTCTCCTCGAGCGGCGCGGACGGGGTGAAGCTGATGACGGTGGCGCCGGCCGAACGGCGGATCAGCCCTTCGGGGGTGTCGAGGGCGGCGACGCGGCCCCGGTCGATCACCGCGACGCGGTCGCACAGCCGCTGGGCCTCCTCCATGAAGTGGGTGACCAGCAGGACGGTGACCCCGCTCGCCCGCACGTCCTCGATCAGCTGCCAGGTGTCGCGGCGCGAACGCGGATCCAGGCCCGTGGTCAGCTCGTCGAGGACGACGACCCGGGGGTTGCCGATCAGGGCGAGCGCGATGAACAGCCGCTGCTTCTGCCCGCCGGACAGGGTGGCGAAGCGGGTGGTGAGCTTCTCCGTCAGCCCCAGCCGTTCGGCGAGCGGCCGCCAGTCGAGCGGGCGGTCGTAGAAGGCGGCGTACAGCTCCAGGGCCTCGCGCACGGTGAGTTTGGGTTGCAGTTCGCTCTGCTGGAGCTGCGCGCCGAGCACCCGGGCGACCTGCTCGCGGTCGGCGACGGGGTCGAGGCCGGTGACCCGGACCCGCCCGGCGTCGGGGACGCGCAGGCCCTCGACGCACTCGACGGTGGTGGTCTTGCCGGCGCCGTTCGGGCCGAGGATCCCGAAGATCTCGCCCTCCCGGACGCTGAACGAGACGCCGTCGACGACCGCGCGGCCGCCGTAGGACTTGCGCAGATCGGTGACTTCGATGACAGGGATGTCGGTCATGGCACCAGCGTCCCGGCGCGGCCCGGTGCGCGGCATCGGCCGTCGCGCTCGAACCCGCATCAGCCGATCGGTTGATGCGGCGGTACGACGTCGCCTCCCGCGCGGGTGCCGGGCCGCCTACGGGGCGGGTACCGGCCGCCTCCCGCGCGGGTGCGGGGCCGCCGCCGTGCCGTGGTCGTAGGACCAGCGGCGGATCCCTCTCCGTCCGAAACTCGGTGGGCGATGTCAGTGGCGATCCGTAGGCTCGCTGCTGATGTCCACGACACGTGCAACCACCCGGGACCGGTCCGCCGTACGGACGTTGCTGCGCCTGTGGCCGTATGTGCGGCCCGTGCGGGCGCGGCTGTTCAGCGCGGCGTTCGTCGCGATCGTCGCCTCCTTGGCGGGGCTGGTGATCCCGCTCGTCCTCAAGTGGATGGTGGACGGTCCGGTCGCCGACCGGGACCCGGCCGGGGTGTGGCTCGGCGCGCTGTACCTGCTGCTGCTCGGTCTCGCGGAGGCGCTGTTGTTCGGGCTGCGGCGGTGGCTGGTGGCCCGGCCGCTGTCGCACGTCGAGGCGGAGATGCGGGCGGATCTGTACCGGCATCTGCAGCGGCTGCCGGTGGCCTTCCACGACCGGTGGGCGTCCGGCCAGATGCTCTCGCGCGGCACCACGGATCTGATGCTGCTGCGCATGTTCCTCGCCTTCCCGCTGACGTTCTTGCTGGTCAACGCGGTGACGATCGTCGTCGGCGTACTGATCATGCTGGTTCAGGACTGGACGCTCGGGCTGGTGATCCTCGGTCCGGTGGTGCCGATGATCGTGATGTGCATGATCTTCGAGAGACGGTACGCCGATGTGGCGCGCCTCGCGCAGGACCAGGTCGGCGATCTGACGACGGTGGTCGAGGAGAGCGTGCTCGGCATCCGGATCATCAAGGGCTTCGGCCGCCACCGCAGCCAGGCGCGCGCCTTCCGGGAGCTGTCGCACACCCTGCGGGGCACGGAGCTGCGCAAGGCGCGGCTGCTGGCGGTGATCTGGGCGGTCATCGTGACGCTGCCGGAGGTGGCGATCGGGGCGGCGCTGGTGGTGGGGGCGGTGCAGGTCGCGGACGGTGAGCTGTCCACGGGCACGCTGGTGGCCTTCCTGTCGACGGCACTGGCGCTGCGCTGGCCGGTGGAGTCGATCGGCTTCCTGCTGGCGATGAGCCAGGAGGCGGCGACGGCGACCGAGCGGTATTTCGAGGTGATGGACGAGGTACCGGAGTCGTCTCGGGTGCCCGCGCGGACGCGGTACGACGAGGAGGGGCTGCGGCTGCACCAGGTCACCTTCCGCTACCCCGACGCACCCCCCGACGCCCCGCCCGTGCTCGACCGGGTCGATCTGCACATCCGGCCCGGCGAGTCCATGGCCCTCGTCGGCGGCACGGGCAGCGGCAAGACGACCCTGACCGCGCTCATCCCGCGTCTGCACGAGGTGACCTCCGGCAGGATCACGCTGGACGGCGAGGACATCACGGCCATGCCCCGCGAGGAGCTGCGCGCGAAGGTGGCCGTCGCCTTCGAGGAGCCCACCCTGTTCTCGGCGAGCGTCGGCGAGAACGTCCTGATGGGCGCCGGGGAGCAGGCCGGCGCGCCGGAGCTGGAGCGCGCCCTCGCCGTCGCCCAGGCGGAGTTCGTGCACGCCCTGCCGCAGAGCAGTGACACCCAGGTCGGCGAGCAGGGGCTGAGCCTGTCCGGCGGCCAGCGCCAGCGTCTCGCGCTGGCCCGCGCGGTCGTCGGCCGGCCCCGCTTCCTCGTCCTGGACGACCCGCTGTCCGCGCTGGACGTGCACACGGAGGCCGCCGTGGAGGCCGCGCTGCGCCGGGTGCTCGCCGACACCACGGCCCTGATCGTCGCGCACCGCCCCTCCACGGTGCTGCTCGCCGACCGCGTCGCGCTGCTGTCGGGCGGCCGGATCGCCGCCGTCGGCACCCACCAGGAACTGCTGCACTCCAACGCCGAGTACGCCCACCTGATGTCGGGCCTGGACCGCCCGGAGGAGGACGAGAGATGACGGCCCCCACGACGTCCGTCCCCACCGCCGACGAGGACGAGCCACCCCGCCCCGGCAGCGGCGGCGATCCCTTCGACCGGGACGTCCTGCCCTCCCCGCCGGGCGCCGCCGCGCTGCTGCGCTCCCTGCTCGCGCCGATGAAGGCGCGGGTCGCGCTGACCACACTGGTGCTGCTGCTCCAGCAGGCGGCCGTGCAGGCGGGTCCGCTGCTGGTGGCGTACGCCATCGACAGCGCCGTACCGGCGTTCCGCGACGACCGGCACGGCCCGCTGATCGCGGTCGCCGTCGGGTATCTGCTGTGCGCGGCCACGTCCGGGGCGCTGCAGTTCGTGTTCATCGCCGCCTCGGCGCGGGTCAACCAGGACGTGCTGCTGGATCTGCGCGGCCGGATCTTCCGGCACGCCCAGGCGCTCAGCATCGACTTCCACGAGCGCTACACCTCGGGCCGGCTCATCTCCCGTTCCACCACGGACGTGGAGTCGCTGCGGGAGCTGCTGAGCGAGGGTCTGCAGGAGCTGGTGACGGTCATCCTGTCGTTCGTGTACATCTCGGCCATGCTGCTGTGGCTGGATCTCGGCCTCGGCGCGGTCGCGGTGGCCTCCTTCGTGCCGCTGTACCTGCTGGTGCGCCTCTACCAGCGGCGGGCGGGTGAGGTGTACCGGCGGCGGTCGACGGCGATCGCCTCGGTGATCGTGAAGTTCGTGGAGACGATGAACGGCATCCGCCCGGTGCGCGCCTTCCGCCGCGAGGCGGCCAACGACGCCGAGTTCCGGGTCCTGAACCGCCGCCACGAGCGCATCAACGGCGACGCACTGCTGGAGATGGCCCGCTATGTCGTCGGCTCCCGTCTGGTGGCCAACACGGCGGTGGCCGGCATCGTGCTGTGGGGCGCCTACCGGGTGGCCGACGGCTCGCTGGAGCTGGGGATCCTCGCGGCGGCCGTGCTGTATCTGCGGCGGCTGTACGACCCGATCGACCGGCTCGGGATGTTCCTGAACTCCTACCAGTCGGCGGCCGCGTCCCTGGAGAAGATCGCCGGGCTGCTCGCCCAGACGCCGACCGTGCCCGAGCCGTCGCAGCCGAGGGAGCTGCCGCCGCTGCAAAGCGAGCAGCCCGGCCGCGAGGTCGTCTTCGACTCCGTGCGCTTCGCCTACCGCACCGGCGGCGAGGTGCTGCCCCGCTTCGAGCTGACCCTGCCGGCCGGGCAGACGGTCGCCGTCGTCGGCTCCACCGGCGCCGGCAAGTCGACGCTGGCCAAGCTGCTCGCCCGGTTCTACGACCCGACCGAGGGGCGGGTGCTGCTCGACGGCGTGGATCTGCGCGAGCTGGCCGTGCCGGAGCTGCGGCGCGGGGTGGTGATGGTGACGCAGGAGGCGTTCCTGTTCTCCGGCACGGTCGCCGAGAACATCGCCATCGGCCGCCCGGAGGCGAGCCGGGAGGAGATCGAGCAGGCCGCGAAGGCGATCGGCGCGCACGAGTTCATCAGCGCGCTGCCCGACGGCTACGACACGGACGTACGCAAGCGGGGTGGCCGTATCTCCGCGGGGCAGCGGCAACTGGTCGCGTTCGCGCGGGCGTTGCTGGCGGACCCGTCCGTGCTGATCCTGGACGAGGCCACCAGTTCGCTGGACATCCCCGGCGAGCGGGCGGTGCAGCGGGCGATGGCGACGGTGCTGCAGGGGCGTACCGCGGTGGTGATCGCGCACCGGCTGTCGACGGTGGAGATCGCCGACCGGGTGCTGGTGATGGAGCACGGCCGGATCGTGGAGGACGGCACTCCGGCCGATCTGATCGCGGGCACGGGCCGGTTCTCTGATCTGCACCGGGCGTGGCGGGAGAGCCTGGCATGACGGCCACGGAACGGCGCTCCGGCGCGACGCCCACGGGACCGTTACCCGTCGGGGACGACACCGAGGTCCTGCGGGTGCCGGGCTTCCGGCGTCTGTGGTCCGCCAACAACTTCCGGTTCGCGGCGTCGGAGGTGGCCGGGTTCGCGCTGCCCGTCACCGCGCTGGGTGCTGCTGCACGCGTCGCCGCTCGCGATGAGCCTGATTTTCGTGTGCAGCCGCGCCGGCTATCTGACCGTGGGCCTGCCCGCGGGAGTGTGGATCGACCGGATGCGCAAGAAGCCGGTGCTGATCGGGGCGGACGTGGCGTACGCCGCCGCCTTCGGCAGCATCCCCGTCGCGCATGTCCTCGGGGTCCTGACCGTAGCCCAGCTGGCGGTGGCGGCGCTGGTGGTGAGCCTTGCCGGGGTGTTCTTCGCCGTGGCGCACAGCAGTGTGCTGCCGCAGGTGCTGCCGCGCCGGAGGGTGGCGGACGGCAACGCCCGCCTGCAGTCGTCCGAGACGGCGCTGCGGGCGGTGTCCCCCGGGCTCGCGGGCGTGCTCACGCAGAGCGTGGCCGCCCCTCTGCTGTACGCCGTCGCCGCGCTGTGCCATCTGGCGTCGATCCTGCTGCTGCGGCGGCTGGAGCCGGAGGGCGACGTGGCCCAGCGCCGGGACGCGGCCGGGCGCCGGTTCCGCCGTGAGATCGCCGACGGTCTGCGCATGCTCTTCCGCCAGCCGCTGCTGCGGCTGCTGTTGCAGCAGGCGGCGCTGAACAATCTGGGCGCGGGTGTCGTTCTGGCCATGCTGCCGGTGTTCCTGCTGGACGAACTTGGCCTGTCCGCATGGCTGTTCGGCCTGCTGTCGACGCTCGGCGCGGTGGCGGGGTTCGCCACATCCCTGCTGGCGCCCCGGCTGCGGCGCCGGTTCGAGGAGATCCGGATGACGCTCGCGTTCTGCGCGCTGGCCCCGCTCGCCGTCGTCGCGGCGCCGCTCGCGGGGACTTCCGGGGTGCGGCGGTGCCGTTGATGGTGCTGGCGGAGGTGCTGATCAGCGTGGCCGTCGTGGGCCGGGCGGTGTCCACCGCGGGGCTGCGGGCGCGGGTGACGCCGGACGCCTACCTGGGACGGGTGACGGCCGCCTACAGCGTGGTCACGCAGGGGGCGACGCCGCTGGGGGCGCTGGCCGGCGGGCTGGTCGCCGGGCACTGGTCCACCGGGGCGGCCCTGTGGACGGGCGCGCTGGTCATGGCCGTACCCCTGCTGCTGCTCCTGCTGTCTCCGCCGGCCCGGCACCGCAGGCTGCCGGCGAAGTGGGAAGTCCGACCCTCCGGCCCGCACCGGAGGGTTCGCCGGCCGGGTCCGCGTCATCGCGCCCTGCCCGCCTTTTCGCCACCCGGTGCGCGTCTTCGGCCTGCCCCCGGGCGTTCGGCCTGCAGACCAACAGTTCGCATACCGAACATGAACATCCGGTCAACGGACGATTTCCAGCCAACTTCCTGACGCGCTCCTGACAGAAGTCGAGATCTCCTGCCACTCTTCCCACGGCCACTGCACAGCAACCCCACAGACCCTCCTCGCTGTGCCGTCGCCGACGCACTGCCGCACGTGTGTTCACGCACCTCCCAGTTCTGCCCGGACGGCTCGATCGGCCGCCCGGTCTCCCCTGGCCGCGCGATCCGTGGCCACGCAGAAGGAGTCAGTGTTGAGAAGCAGTTCCTCGCGCAGACGCACCTCCCACACCCTGCCCCGCCGGGCGGCCGGTGTCGCCCTCGTCGGCGTCTCCGCCCTGCTCGCCGCCGCCGTCCAGTCGGGTGCCGCGAGCGCCGCCCCGGCCGCGCCGGTGGCCGGCAAGGCGAACCCCGCCCACATGGCCGTGAAGCTTTCCGCGTCGCAGCGCGCCGAGTTGCTGCGCGACGCCGACGCCGCCAAGACGCAGACCGCCGCGCGGGTCGGTCTCGGCGCGCAGGAGAAGCTCGTCGTCCGTGACGTGGTCAAGGACGCGGACGGCACGCTGCACACCCGCTACGAGCGCACCTACGCCGGCCTGCCCGTCCTCGGCGGCGACCTGGTCGTGGACAGCGCCAAGGGGCAGACGCAGCGCGTCATCAAGGCGACGAACGCCCAGTTGAAGGTCGCCGACCTCACCGGCAAGGTCGCCCGGGCGACCGCCGAGCAGCGCGCCGTGCAGCGCGCCAAGGCCCTCGGTTCCTCCAGGACGGCGGCCGACTCCTCCCGCAAGGTGATCTGGGCGGCGACCGGCAAGCCGGTCCTGGCCTACGAGACGGTCGTCGGCGGTCTGCAGGACGACGGCACCCCGAACCAGCTGCACGTCATCACCGACGCGGCCACCGGCGCCAAGCTGTACGAGTACCAGGGCATCGAGAACGCGACCGGTACCGGCAACACCCAGTACAGCGGCACCGTCTCGCTGACGACGACCCTGTCGGGTTCGACGTACACGCTCAACGACGGCGACCGCGGCGGCCACAAGACGTACAACCTGAACCACGGCACGTCCGGCACCGGCACGCTGTTCTCGCAGACGAGCAACACCTGGGGCAACGGCACCACGTCGAACGCCGCGACCGCGGGCGCCGACGCGCACTACGGCGCCGCGACCACCTGGGACTTCTACAAGAACACCTTCGGCCGCTCCGGCATCCGCAACGACGGCGTCGCCGCCTACTCCCGGGTGCACTACGGCAACGCGTACGTCAACGCGTTCTGGGACGACAGCTGCTTCTGCATGACCTACGGCGACGGCACCGGCAACGCCGACCCGCTGACCTCGCTGGACGTGGCCGGCCACGAGATGAGCCACGGCGTCACCGCCGCCACGGCCGGCCTCAACTACTCCGGCGAGTCGGGCGGCCTGAACGAGGCCACCTCCGACATCTTCGGCACCGGCGTGGAGTTCTACGCGGCCAACAGCACGGACGTCGGTGACTACCTCATCGGCGAGAAGATCAACATCAACGGCGACGGCACCCCGCTGCGCTACATGGACAAGCCCAGCA
Source organism: Streptomyces sp. NPDC014006 (assembly GCF_043088925.1). Taxonomy (NCBI): domain Bacteria; kingdom Bacillati; phylum Actinomycetota; class Actinomycetes; order Kitasatosporales; family Streptomycetaceae; genus Streptomyces; species Streptomyces sp. NPDC014006. Next base: position 21,987 of record NZ_JBICAJ010000006.1, read on the forward strand.
AGGACGGCGGCTCGGCCGACTCCTGGTACTCGGGCGTCGGCAACCTGGACGTCCACTACTCGTCCGGCGTCGCCAACCACTTCTTCTACCTCCTGTCGGAGGGCAGCGGCGCCAAGGTCATCAACGGCGTCAGCTACAACTCGCCCACTGCGGACGGCCTTCCGGTCACCGGCATCGGCCGGGACAAGGCGCTGCAGATCTGGTACCGGGCGCTGACCACGAAGTTCACCTCCACCACCAACTACGCGGCCGCCCGCACCGGCACGCTCGCGGCGGCCGGTGAGCTGTACGGCACCACGTCCGCCGAGTACAACGCGGTGCAGGACGCGTGGGCGGCCGTCGCGGTCGGCTCCCGCTCGGGCGGTGGCGGCGGCGGTGGCGGCACCGTCTTCGAGAACACCAACAACGTGTCGATTCCGGACAACGGCCCGGCCGTCACGTCGTCCATCAACGTCACCGGGCGGACCGGCAACGCCCCGTCCAACCTCCAGGTGACGGTCGACATCGTGCACACCTGGCGCGGTGACCTCGTGATCGACCTGGTGGCGCCCGACGGCACGGCGTACCGCCTGAAGAACTCCAGCGGTTCGGACTCGGCGGACGACGTGCACGCGACGTACACGGTCAACGCCTCCTCCGAGGTGGCCAACGGCACCTGGAAGCTGCGGGTCCAGGACGTGGCGACCTACGACACCGGCTACATCGACGGCTGGAAGCTGACCTTCCCGTAAACCGTCGTCCCATGGAGCAGGGTTCCGCCCCGGTGGTGCAACTCCCGGGGCGGCGCCCGCTTTTTACATTTCAGAAACGTTTACCGGACAGTCATCTTTCGGCCAACATCACCTCGGGGTCATGACATGTACGCGTCCGGGGTGCCAGTCTTCCCTTCACCCGCCGCACAACCTCACGACCACCTCGGCCGGTTGCCCCACAACCGGCCGGTCTCCCCCACAAGGAGCTTGTGTGTCCAGCCCCTTCGCGCGTCACAAGCGCACCACTCTGGCCATCGCCACCGCCGTCGCGGCCGGAGCCCTCCTCACCACCGGTCTGACCACCGGTTCCGCAGCAGCCCAGACCACGGCGGGGGCCACCCCGCTCGCGGCCGCCCCGGTGCAGCTGTCCGCGTCCGCCCGCACCTCCCTCATCCAGGAGAAGCAGGCCGACGCCGCCGGCACGGCCCGGCAGATAGGCCTCGGCGCCCAGGAGAAGCTGGTCGTCAAGGACGTCGTCAGAGACGCCGACGGCACCACGCACACCCGCTACGAGCGCACCTACGCCGGTCTGCCGGTCCTCGGCGGCGACCTCATCGTGCACCAGGCGGCGTCCGGTGCGGCCAAGGGCGTCACCAAGGCCTTCAACGCCACCCTCAAGGTCGCCTCGCTCACCCCCGCCCTGGCCCCGGCCAAGGCCGAGAAGCAGGCGCTGACCGCCGCGCAGGCGGCCGGCTCGCAGAAGACCGCCGCCGACTCCTCCCGCAAGGTGATCTGGGCGGCCACCGGCAAGCCGGTCCTGGCCTACGAGACGGTCGTCGGCGGCCTGCAGGACGACGGCACCCCGAACCAGCTGCACGTCATCACCGACGCGGCCACCGGCAAGAAGCTCTACGAGTTCCAGGGCATCGAGAACGCGACCGGCAAGACGCTGTACTCCGGCACGGTCACCCTGAACTCCGTGCAGTCGGGCTCGACGTACCAGCTCACCGACAGCGCGCGGGGCAACCACAAGACCTACAACCTGGCGCGCAAGACGTCCGGCACGGGCACCCTGGTGGCCAGCTCGACCAACATCTTCGGCACCGGTACCGCCTCCACCTCCTCCTCCGACCAGACCGCGGCCGCCGACGCCGCCTACGGTGCGGCGGAGACCTGGGACTTCTACAAGAGCACCTTCGGGCGCAACGGCATCAAGAACAACGGCGTCGGCGCCTACTCCCGCGTCCACTACGGCAACGCGTACGTCAACGCGTTCTGGGACGACAGCTGCTTCTGCATGACCTACGGCGACGGCTCCGGCAACGCCGACCCGCTGACCTCGCTGGACGTCGCGGGCCACGAGATGAGCCACGGCGTCACCGCCAACACCGCCGGCCTGAACTACTCCGGCGAGTCCGGCGGCCTGAACGAGGCCACCTCCGACATCTTCGGCACCGGCGTGGAGTTCTTCGCGAACAACCCCTCCGACCCCGGTGACTACCTCATCGGCGAGAAGATCAACATCAACGGCGACGGCACCCCGCTGCGCTACATGGACAAGCCCAGCAAGGACGGCGGCTCGGCGGACTACTGGTCCTCCACCGTCGGCAACAAGGACGTCCACTACTCGTCGGGCGTCGCGAACCACTTCTTCTACCTGCTGTCGGAGGGCAGCGGTGCGAAGACGATCAACGGCGTGAGCTACAACTCGCCGACGTACAACGGCGCCGCGGTCACCGGCATCGGCCGCGCCAAGGCGCTGCAGATCTGGTACAAGGCGCTCACCACGTACATGACGTCCACGACCAACTACAAGGCCGCCCGCACGGCGACCCTGAGCGCGGCGTCGGCGCTGTACGGCTCCACCAGCGCCGAGTACAAGGCGGTCGCCGCCGCCTGGACGGCGGTCAACGTCAGCTAGCGCACCCCGGCGGCACCCGGAACCGAAACGTTCCGGGTGCCGCCGTACGCTTGGGCCCCATGTCCTTCACGTACGAGGCGGTCGGCGCGACCCGCGAGGATCTCGCCGCCTGCCCGCCCGGCTTCCGCCCCCTGCACGTGCGCACCCGCCTCGGCGAGGGCGAGGCGGTCTTCCGCCGGGCCGCCGACGCGGTCCTCACCTGGGAGATGCACCGGGAGCTGGGCGTGGGCATCGACGCGAGCGCGGACCGCGCCGCCGAGGGTGTCGACGTCACCGTGACCCTCGCCGGCATGATCAAGGCCCCCTGCCGCATCGTCTGGACGACGGAGCAGCCCCGCCGCGCCGGCTGGGCCTACGGCACCCTGCCCGGCCACCCCGAATGCGGCGAGGAGGCCTTCATCGTCGACCGCACGGGCGACGGCACGGTCTGGCTGACGGTGGCCGCCTTCAGCCGCCCGGCCAAGTGGTACGCCAAGGCGGGCGGCGCGGCCACCCGAGCGTTCCAGCACGCCTACGCCCGCCGCTGCGGAGCGGTGCTCCGCAAACTCTGCGCTCCCCAGGACGAGTCCTAGCCCCGTACGGCAGCCGGCCGGACCGAGGACGGACACCCCACGCCCCGGCCCCGCCCCAGGCACCGGCCGCAGGCGCTACGCACGCCACGACGCGACCGCAACGGGGCTGCCGCAGGCGCGAAAGGGGCGCGAGGAGCGACGCGACCGGCCACGACGAAACCCGCTGACGAAGACGGCTACCGAAGCAACACCCCGCCCTCCCCCATCTCCTCCGCCGGCAACGAGACCAGCCCCAGCTCCGCCCCGGCCGCCAGCAGCCGATGCGACGGCAGGATCCGCACGGTGTACCCGTAGGGCCCGGTCCGCTCCAGGGACAGCGGCCCCTCGTAACTCCAGCGGCCCTCCATGTCCGGCCCGCCCACCGGCTTCAGCGGAACGGCCGTCCCCCCGGTGATGCGATCCTCCGCATCCACCCGCCCGGAGACGACCTGCACCTCCACGTCGTCCGGCCCGAGATCACCGAGCCGCACCCGCACCCGCAGAGTCAGCGTCGTCCCCAGCTCCGCCGTGGCACTGGTCGCCGACGTCTCCACGTGATCCACGGACACGGCCGGCCAGGCCCCCCGCACTCGCGCCTTCCACTCCGCCAGCTCCCGCGCCACATCCGGCCGCAGCACCCGGTGCGCCTGCGCGGCCGGTGCGTACAGCCGCTCCACGTACTCCCGCACCATGCGCCCGGCCAGCACCTTGGGCCCGAGATGCGTCAGCGTCTGCCGCACCATCTCGATCCACCGGTCCGGCAGCCCGCCCCGCCCCCGCTCGTAGAACCGCGGAGCGACCCGCTGCTCCAGCAGCTCGTACAGCGCGGCCGCCTCCAGGTCATCCCGCCGATCGGCATCGGTACCGACACCGTCCGCGGTCGGAACGGCCCAGCCGAAGTCGGGCTGGAACCACTCGTCCCACCACCCGTCCAGCACGGACAGGTTCAGGCACCCGTTCAGCGCGGCCTTCATCCCCGACGTGCCGCAGGCCTCCAGCGGCCGCAGCGGGTTGTTCAGCCACACATCGCACCCGGGATACAGCTTCTGCGCCATCGCCATGCCGTAGTCCGGCAGGAACACCAGACGGTGCCGCACCCGCGGATCGTCCGCGAACCGCACCAGCTCCTGCACGAGCCGCTTGCCCCCGTCGTCGGCCGGATGCGCCTTGCCCGCGACGACGATCTGGATCGGCCGCTCGGCATGCAGCAGCAGCTCCATCAGCCGGTCCCGGTCCCGCAGCATCAGCGTCAGCCGCTTGTACGACGGCACGCGCCGCGCGAAGCCGATGGTCAGCACGTCCGGATCGAGGACGCCGTCGATCCAGCCCAGCTCCGCCGCGCCCGCGCCCCGCTGCCGCCACGAGGCCCACAGCCGCCGGCGCACCTCGGTCACCAGCTGCTCGCGCAGATCCCGGCGCAGGTCCCAGATCTCCTGGTCGGAGATCTCCGCGACGGAGTCCCAGCGGTCCGAGCCGCCCACGGTGAGCGCGTCCTCGGTGCGCTGTGCGCCGATCTGCCGGGCGCCGAGCCGGAACACCTCGGGGGCGACCCAGGTCGGCGCGTGCACCCCGTTGGTCACGGAGGTGATCGGCACCTCCTCGGGGTCGAATCCCGGCCACAATCCGGAGAACATCTCCCGGCTCACGCGGCCGTGCAGCAGCGACACGCCGTTGGCGCGCTGGGCGAGGCGCAGCCCCATCACGGCCATGTTGAACAGGTTCGGCTCGCCGCCCGGATACGTCTCCATGCCGAGCCGCAGCACCCGGTCGACGTCGATGCGCGGCAGCTCGGCGTCGGGCCCGAAGTGCCGGGCGAGGAGTTCCCGGTCGAAGCGGTCGATGCCGGCCGGGACGGGGGTGTGCGTGGTGAAGACCGTGCCCGCCCGCACCGTCTCCAGGGCGGAGTCGAAGTCCAGCCCGGTGTCGCACAGCTCGGCGATGCGCTCCAGGCCGAGGAACCCGGCGTGCCCCTCGTTGGTGTGGAAGACCTCCGGGTCGGCGTGCCCGGTCAGCCGGCAGTACGTGCGTACCGCCCGGACACCCCCTATCCCGAGCAGCATCTCCTGCAGCAGCCGGTGCTCGCTGCCGCCGCCGTAGAGCCGGTCGGTCACCCCGCGCTCGCCGAGGTCGTTCTCCTCGACGTCGGAGTCCAGCATCAGCAGCGGCACCCGGCCGACCTGGGCGACCCAGATCCGGGCCAGCAGCGAGCGGCCGCCGGGCAGGGCGAGCGCGACCTGCGCGGGGGTGCCGTCGGCCTCCTCCAGGAGCGTGACGGGCAGCTCGTTGGGGTCGAGCACCGGGTAGTGCTCCTGCTGCCAGCCCTCCCGGGACAGTGACTGCCGGAAGTAGCCGTGCCGGTACAGCAGCCCCACCCCGATCAGCGGGACGCCGAGGTCGCTGGCCGCCTTGAGGTGGTCGCCGGCCAGGATGCCGAGACCGCCGGAGTACTGCGGCAGCGCGGCGGTGATACCGAATTCGGGCGAGAAGTAGGCGATCGCGGCGGGCAGGTCCCCGGACTGGGCCTGGTACCAGCGCTCGCCGCTCACATAGTCGTGCAGATCGCCGGCGACCGCGGTGAGGCGGCGCAGGAAGCGGCGGTCCTCGGCCAGCTCCGCCAGCCGGGCGGGACGCACGCTGCCCAGCAGCCGGACCGGGTCGCCACCGGATGCGGCCCACTGCTCTGGGTCCACCGACTGGAACAGGTCACGGGTCTCCGTATGCCATGACCAGCGCAGATTGCGCGCCAGGTCGCTGAGTGGACGGAGGGGTTCGGGGAGGACGGGTCGGACGGTGAATCGACGGATCGCCTTCACAAGTCACCTCGGCGCGAGTGGCTGCCGCCGGCACACCGGGATGTGCCGGCTCGTCCCTTACGACGGTACCGGCGCGGACGCCCGCCTCGCCGGGTACCGGGCCCGCTGACCCCCGTTCGGCCTGAATCGACCCGGTGTGTGGACATCCGGCTGGAAACGATCCGGTCATGTGCGTAGACATACGCACGAGTAGTTAACAAAGTGCCGGATTGCCCACCAGAAGAGTGTGGGAAGGCTCCTCCGGTAGTAACCGGGGTACCCCTCCAGGCACAACTGCAGACCAGACCTCCCCACAGCCATCCGCCCACCCACGTTGACGCGGACAGGAGCGGTCATGCCCGCCACGCACCACTCGTCAGCACCCCCGACCCAGAGCACCGCCGCACCACCGGAGTCACCCCCGGACACACCCCCGCGCGCCGTGGCGGCCTCGGCTGCCGCGCCGGCCACGGCCGTGGGCCGGATACCCGTCCTGGACGTCCGCCCGGTCGTCCAGCAAGGCCGCCGTCCGGCCAAGGCGGTGACCGGCGAGTCGTTCGAGATCTCGGCCACCGTGTTCCGCGAGGGCCATGACGCCGTCGCCGCCAACGTCGTCCTGAGGGATCCCGAGGGCCGCGCGGGCCCCTGGACGCCGATGCGGGAGCTGGCGCCCGGCACGGACCGCTGGGGGGCCACGGTGACCGCCGGGGCGCCCGGCCGCTGGTCGTACACCGTGGAGGCGTGGAGCGACCCGGTCACCACCTGGCGCCACCACGCGAAGATCAAGATCCCGGCCGGCATGGACACCGAGCTGGTCCTGGAGGAGGGCGCGCGGCTGTACGAGCGGGCCGCCGGGCCCCTGGGCAAGGAGCAGCGGCAGGTGCTGCTGGACGCGGTGGCCGCCCTGCGCGACGAGGCCCGTCCCTCGGCCTCCCGGCTGGCCGCCGCGCTGACGCCGGAGGTGGACGCGGTGCTGGCCGCGCATCCGCTGCGCGACCTGGTCACCGCCTCCGACCCGCTGCCGTTGCTGGTGGAGCGGGAGCGGGCGCTGTTCGGGTCCTGGTACGAGTTCTTCCCCCGCTCGGAGGGGACACCCGAGCAGCCGCACGGCACGTTCCGCACCGCCGCCCGGCGGCTGCCGAAGATCGCCGCGATGGGCTTCGACGTCGTCTACCTGCCGCCCATCCATCCGATCGGCACGACCTTCCGCAAGGGGAAGAACAACACCCTCACCGCCGGGCCGGACGACGTGGGCGTGCCGTGGGCGATCGGCTCCCCGGAGGGCGGCCACGACGCCGTGCACCCCCGGCTGGGGACGATCGAGGACTTCGACTGGTTCGTGGAGCAGGCCCGCTCGCACGGTCTGGAGATCGCCCTGGACTTCGCACTCCAGTGCTCCCCGGACCATCCGTGGGTGCAGAAACACCCGGAGTGGTTCCACCACCGCGCCGACGGGACGATCGCCTACGCCGAGAACCCGCCGAAGAAGTACCAGGACATCTATCCGATCGCCTTCGACGCCGACATGGACGGCCTCGTGGCCGAAACCCTGCGGGTGCTGCGGCACTGGATGGACCACGGGGTGCGGATCTTCCGCGTGGACAACCCGCACACCAAGCCGGTGGTCTTCTGGGAGCGGGTGATCGCGGACATCAACGCCTCCGACCCGGACGTGATCTTCCTGGCCGAGGCGTTCACCCGCCCGGCGATGATGCACACCCTGGCCCAGATCGGCTTCCAGCAGTCGTACACCTACTTCACCTGGCGCAACGACAAGGAGGAGCTCACGGAGTACCTCACCGAGCTGTCCGGTGAGGCGGCCTCCTACATGCGGCCGAACTTCTTCGCCAACACCCCGGACATCCTGCACGCCTACCTCCAGCACGGCGGACGGCCCGCCTTCGAGGTGCGCGCGGTACTGGCCGCGACCCTCTCCCCCACCTGGGGCGTCTACTCCGGTTACGAGCTGTGCGAGAACACCCCGCTGAAGCAGGGCAGCGAGGAGTATCTGGACTCCGAGAAGTACCAGCTCAGGCCCCGTGACTGGGAGGCCGCCGAGCGCGAGGGCCGCACCATCGCCCCGCTGATCACCCGTCTGAACGACATCCGGCGCCGCAGCCCGGCCCTGCGGCAGCTGCGTGACGTGCACTTCCACCACGTCGACCAGGACGCGGTCATCGCGTACTCGAAGCGGAGCGGTTCGAACACGATTCTGGTGGTGGCGAACCTCGATGCCCACCACACCCAGGAGGCCACCGTCTCGTTGGACATGCCGCAACTCGGCCTGGACTGGCACGAGATGACGCTGGTGCGCGATGAGCTCACCGGCGAGACCTATCACTGGGGCAGGGCCAACTACGTGCGACTCGAACCGGGCTTGAGGCCCGCGCATGTCTTCACCGTCCTGCGACCGTCCATCCCGCAGACCGGAGGGTCACCCACAAAATGATCGTCAACGAGCCCGTCCCGGACAAATTCGAGGACACCCCGGCGAAGGACCGGGACCCCGACTGGTTCAAGCGCGCCGTGTTCTACGAGGTCCTCGTCCGCTCCTTCCAGGACAGCAACGGCGACGGCGTCGGCGACCTCAAGGGACTGACCGCCAAACTCGACTATCTGCAGTGGCTGGGCGTGGACTGCCTGTGGCTCCCGCCCTTCTTCAAGTCACCGCTGCGGGACGGCGGCTACGACGTCGCCGACTACACCTCGGTCCTGCCCGAGTTCGGTGACCTGGCCGACTTCGTGGAGTTCGTGGACGCCGCCCACCAGCGCGGCATGCGCGTGGTCATCGACTTCGTCATGAACCACACCAGCGACCAGCACCCGTGGTTCCAGGAGTCGCGCAACAACCCCGACGGCCCGTACGGCGACTACTACATGTGGGCCGACGACGACAAGCAGTACCAGGACGCGCGGATCATCTTCGTCGACACCGAGGTGTCGAACTGGACCTTCGATCCGGTGCGCAAGCAGTACTTCTTCCACCGGTTCTTCTCCCACCAGCCGGATCTGAATTACGAGAACCCGGCCGTGCAGGAGGAGATGATCTCCGCGCTGCGGTTCTGGCTGGACCTCGGTATCGACGGCTTCCGGCTGGACGCGGTGCCGTATCTCTATGCGGAGGAGGGCACGAACTGCGAGAACCTGCCCGCCACGCATGAGTTCCTGAAGCGGGTGCGCAAGGAGATCGACGCCCAGTACCCGGACACGGTGCTGCTGGCGGAGGCCAACCAGTGGCCGGAGGACGTGGTCGACTACTTCGGCGACTATTCCGTCGGCGGCGACGAGTGCCACATGGCCTTCCACTTCCCGGTCATGCCGCGCATCTTCATGGCGGTGCGCCGCGAGTCCCGCTATCCGGTCTCCGAGATCCTCGCCAAGACCCCGCCGATCCCGGACGGCTGCCAGTGGGGCATCTTCCTGCGCAACCACGACGAGCTGACGCTCGAGATGGTGACGGACGAAGAGCGCGACTACATGTGGGCGGAGTACGCGAAGGACCCGCGCATGCGGGCCAACATCGGCATCCGCCGCCGGCTCGCGCCACTGCTGGACAACGACCGCAACCAGATCGAGCTGTTCACCGCCCTGCTGCTGTCCCTGCCGGGCTCGCCGATCCTGTACTACGGTGACGAGATCGGCATGGGTGACAACATCTGGCTCGGCGACCGCGACAGCGTGCGCACGCCCATGCAGTGGACGCCGGACCGCAACGCCGGGTTCTCCTCCAGCGACCCGGGGCGGCTGTTCCTGCCCACGATCATGGACCCGGTCTACGGTTACCAGGTCACCAACGTCGAGGCGTCCATGGCGTCGCCGTCGTCGCTGCTGCACTGGACCCGCCGGATGATCGAGATCCGCAAGCAGAACACCGCCTTCGGACTGGGGTCCTACACCGAGCTGCCGTCGTCGAACCCGGCGGTGCTGGCGTTCCTGCGCGAGTACGAGGACGACCTGGTGCTCTGCGTGAACAACTTCTCCCGCTTCGCCCAGCCCACCGAGCTGGACCTGCAGAGGTTCGAGGGGCGGCACCCGGTGGAGCTGTTCGGCGGGGTGCGCTTTCCGGCCATCGGCGAGCTGCCGTACTTGCTCACCCTCGCAGGCCACGGCTTCTACTGGTTCCGGCTGCGCAAGGACGGCGCCTAGACGCCCGGAGAACCCGGGGCGGGGCGGTTTCCCCCGCCCCGCCCGGGGCACGCAACAGTAAGCCCCCGCCCACCCCCATCCCCCCGGGGAAAGGACGTGACGCCATGGCGGAAACGGTCACCGTCTCGGGAACCACCAGCCCCGGCCTGCTCGCGTCACTGGATCCACTGTTGCGCGACTGGCTGCCGAGGCAGCGCTGGTTCGCCGGGAAGGGGCGCCCGGTCACCGGATTCTCGCTGGTCGCGGCCACCGAACTGCTCCCGGCCGCGGGCCGCCTGGGCCTCTACCACCTGCTGGTGCGCGCCCACCAGCCGCTCACCCTGGGCGCCGCCGACACCCACCCCGGGGACTGCTACCAGCTGCTCATAGGCGCGCGCGAGGCGCTGCCGCCCCGGCTGGCGCCCGCGCTGATAGGCCACGTCACCGCCGGCCCGCTCACCGGACGCACGGTGTACGACGCCCTGTACGACCCCCGGCCCGCCGATGTGCTCCTGGAGGCCCTGCGCTCCCAGGCCCGCATCGGCGGGCTGCGTTTCGAGCGGGCCCCGCAGCCGGAGATACGGTCCGGCCTGGTGCCCCGCGTGATGACGGCCGAGCAGTCGAACTCGTCCGTCGTCTACGGCGACGCGTTCATCCTGAAAGTACTGCGCCGGGTCGTGCCCGGCGTCAATCCCGATCTGGAGCTTCCGCTGGCCCTGGCCCGCGAGGGCTGCGCCCGGGTGCCCGCGCCGGTGGCGTGGATCGAGGCGGACCCCCAGGACACCACGGACCAGGCCGGCGAGCCGTACGTCCTCGGTGTGCTCCAGCCGTTCGTGCAGGGTGCGGCCGACGGCTGGGAACTTGCGCTGCGGCAGTTGGCCAAGGGCGAGGACTTCGCCGCGGAGGCGCGCGATCTGGGACGCGCCACGGCCGAGGTGCACATGGCGCTGGCCCACGCGCTGCCCACCGTCACGCTCGGTCACGCGCAGCTGGAGCCGCTGGTCCACGGCATGATCGAGCGGCTGGAGAGCGCCGTACAGCAGGTGCCGGTGCTCGGCCCGTACGCGCCGGGGCTGCGGACCGCGTTCGAGGCGCTGGCGGAGCTGGCCGCCGAGGGGCACACCTGGACCGCGCAGCGCGCGCACGGTGATCTGCACCTGGGGCAGTGCCTGCGCTCGCCCGCCGGGGCCTGGTCCCTGATCGACTTCGAGGGGGAGCCGGCCCGGCCGCTGGCCGAGCGGCGGATGCCGCAGCCGGTGGTGCGGGACGTGGCGGGCATGCTGCGCTCCTTCGACTACGCCGCGCACTCGGCGAACCCGCCGGCGCCGCAGTGGGCGCGGACCTGCCGCGCCGCGTACTGCACCGGATACGCCGAGACGAGCGGCTTCGACCCGCGCACCGACCCGGTGCTGCTGCGCGCCTTCGAGACCGACAAGGCGATCTACGAGGTCGTCTACGAGGCCCGGCACCGCCCCGACTGGCTGCCGGTGCCGATGGCGGCGATCGAGCACCTCGCCGCCGTGCCCGACCCGAGCTGACCGGCCCGCCGTCCGACCGACGTCCCCTTCCAGGAGGCTCCCCCGTGACCCCCCGTCGACAGTCCAGCGGTTCGGATCCGAAGAAGGCCAAGAAGGCCGCCAAGAAGACCGCGGCCGAGAAGGCGGTGAAGAAGACGGCCCCGGCCCAGGGGAGCGTGCGGCAGACCGCCCCGGCCGAGGGCCCGGCCGCGCCGGCCGCCCCCGCCGTCGAGGTGCCGCAACCCCAGGCCGCGTCCCGCGTTCCCGGCCCGGAGGTCGCCGTTCCCGTCCCCGCCGCTCCCGCCCTGGACGACGGCGACCGTGAGCGGCTGCTCGCCGGGACGCACCACGACCCGCACGCGGTGCTCGGCGCCCACCCGGCGGAGGACGGTGTGGTGGTGCGGGCGCTGCGGCCCTACGCCCTGTCCGTTACCGTGATGGCCGACGGTGTGCGCGCCGAGCTGCACGCCGACGGGAACGGCTTCTTCTCGGGCCTGCTGCCGCTGCGGGAGGTCCCGGCGTACCGGTTGCTGGTGGCGTACCGGGACGCCGTCCTGGACACCGAGGACGCCTACCGCTTCCTGCCCACGCTCGGCGACCTGGACCTGCACCTCATCGGCGAGGGCCGGCACGAGCAGCTGTGGGACGTGCTCGGCGCGCACCCGATGACCCACGAGGGCGTGACCGGCACCCGCTTCTCCGTGTGGGCGCCGAACGCGCGCGGGGTGCGGGTGGCCGGCACCTTCAACTTCTGGGACGGCACCGCCTTCCCGATGCGCTCGCTGGGCTCGACCGGGGTGTGGGAGCTGTTCGTGCCCGGTGTCGGCGAGGGCGAGCTGTACAAGTTCGAGATCACCCGGCCGGACGGCTCGAAGACCCTGCGCGCGGACCCGCTGGCCCGGCGCACCCAGGTCCCGCCGGAGACGGCGTCGATCATCACCTCCTCGGACTACGAGTGGAACGACGAGGAGTGGCTGGCGCGCCGGCCGGAGGTGCCCGCGCACGAGGCCCCGTTCTCCGTGTACGAGGTCCACCTGGCGTCCTGGCGCCCCGGTCTGACGTACCGTGAGCTCGCCGAGCAACTGCCGGCGTACGTGAAGGATCTCGGGTTCACGCACGTGGAGCTGATGCCGGTCGCCGAGCACCCCTTCGGCGGTTCGTGGGGCTACCAGGTCACCGGCTTCTACGCGGCGACGGCCCGGCTCGGCACCCCGGACGACTTCCGTCACCTGGTGGACAAACTGCACCAGGCCGGCATCGGGGTGATCATGGACTGGGTGCCGGCGCACTTCCCGCGCGACGACTGGGCGCTGGCGGAGTTCGACGGGCGGCCGCTGTACGAGCACTCCGATCCGCTGCGGGCCGCCCACCCGGACTGGGGGACGCTGGAGTTCGACTACGGCCGCAACGAGGTGCGCAACTTCCTGGTGGCCAACGCGGTGTACTGGTGCGAGGAGTTCCACATCGACGGCCTGCGCGTGGACGCCGTCGCCTCCATGCTCTATCTGGACTACTCGCGCGAGTCGGGCCAGTGGACGCCGAACCAGTACGGCGGCCGGGAGAACCTGGACGCGGTGGCGTTCCTGCAGGAGATGAACGCGACCCTGTACCGGCGGGTGCCGGGCGTGGTGACCGTCGCCGAGGAGTCGACCGCCTGGGACGGGGTCACCCGGGCCACCCACCACAAGGGCCCGAGCGGCTTCGGCGGGCTCGGCTTCGGGCTGAAGTGGAACATGGGCTGGATGCACGACTCGCTGCAGTACGTGAGCCATGACCCCATCCACCGCAAGTTCCACCACCACGAGATGACGTTCTCGATGGTGTACGCCTACAGCGAGAACTACGTGCTGCCGATCAGCCACGACGAGGTGGTCCACGGCAAGCGGTCGCTGGTGTCGAAGATGCCGGGCGACTGGTGGCAGCAGCGCGCCAACCTGCGCGCCTACCTGGCCTTCATGTGGGCCCATCCGGGCAAGCAACTGCTGTTCATGGGCCAGGAGTTCGCGCAGGGCTCGGAGTGGTCCGAGGAGCGCGGCCCGGACTGGTGGCTGCTCGACCCGTCCTACGGCGCCGAGCCCGACCACCGGGGCGTGCTGGACCTGGTCCGCGACCTGAACGCCCGCTACCGGGCGACCCCGGCGCTGTGGCAGCGCGACATCCACCCCGACGGCTTCCAGTGGATCGCCGGCGACGCCGCCGAGGACAACGTCTTCGCCTTCCTGCGCTACGACGCCGACGGCGGTCCCCTGCTCGCGGTGTCCAACTTCGCCCCCGTCGTGCGCCCGGACTACCGCCTCGGCGTGCCCGACGACATCCCGGCCTGGCACGAGGTGATCAACACCGACGCGGCCCGCTACGGCGGCAGCGACGTCACCGGCCCCGACCCGGTCAAGCCGGAGCCGCAGGGCTGCCACGGCCGCCCCGCGAGCATCCGGCTGACCCTCCCGCCGCTGGCTACGGTGTGGCTGCGGCCTGCCTGAGCCCTTCCGGCAGCTCCCCGGTGTGCAGGACGCCGAGGCGCTGGGTGGCGCGGGTCAGGGCGACGTACAGGTCGCTCGTGCCGTAGTGGCCGGGCTCGACGACCAGGACGGAGTCGAACTCCAGGCCCTTGGCCTGGCGCGGGTCGAGCAGGACGACGGTCCGCGTCAGGTCGGGCTCGGCGCCGGCCGTCACGCCGTCCAGCCGGGCGGCGAGACGGCGGTGCAGTTCGCGCGGCGCGATGACGGCGAGCCGGCCCTCCGCCGGGGTGAGCTCGGCGACGGCCTTCTCGACGGCTCCGGGCAGGTCGTCGGTGCCGCGCACCCACGGCCGCACGCCTGTGGAGCGCACGGACTGCGGGGGCTCGAAGCCGGGGTGCCCGGCGCGCACGACCGCCGCCGCCAGATCCATGATCTCCGCCGGGGTGCGGTAGTTGACGCCGAGGCGGGTGTGCTCCCAGCGGTCCTCGACGTAGGGCTCGAGGATGCCCTCCCAGGAGCCGACGCCGGCCGCCTCCGCGGTCTGCACCGGGTCGCCGACCAGGGTCATCGAGCGGGTCGGGCTGCGGCGCATCAGCAGCCGCCACGCCATCGGGGACAGCTCCTGCGCCTCGTCGACGATGATGTGCCCGAACGCCCAGGTGCGGTCGGCCGCGGCGCGCTCGGCGGCGGAGCGGTGGTCGGCCTCCTCGTGGCGTTCGGCGAACCGCTCGGCGTCGATGATGTCGTGCGCGGACAGCACCTCCGAGGACTCCGGGTCGTCCTCCTCCTTGTCCTCGAACTCGTACGTCCGGGAGGCGTAGGAGACGTCGAGGACGCCCTGTGCGTAAGCGATCTGCGTCTCGCGTTCCCGCTCGGCGCGGGCGCGGGCGATCCGGTCGTCCTCGCCGAGGAGTTCGGCGGCCTCGTCCAGCAGCGGGACGTCGGCGGTGGTCCACCCCCGGGTGACCGGACGGCGGATGGCGGCCGCGTCCTCGTCGCCGACGTATCCCTCGGGCTCGGCGAGGAAGTCGGCGACCAGCCGCTGCGGGGTCAGCCGTGGCCACAGCCGGTCGATGGCCGACCAGACCTCGGGGTTCTCGGCGAGCTCGTCGCGGATCTGGGTGATGTCGGCGGCGTCGAGCAGGCTGGAGCCGTCGTAGGGGTCCGTGCCGACGCGCTCGGCGTACAGCTCGGTGAGGGTGTTGAGGATGTGGCCCTCGAAGTACTCGCGGGCCGCGTTGTGCGGCAGCTTGGCGGCGCGGGTCTTCTCCCGGGCGACGTTCACCAGGCCGTCGTCGAGCATGAGGACCTCGCGGTCGTGCTCGATCGCGATGACCGGGTCGGGCAGCGCCTGCCGGTCGCGTACGACGGCGGCCAGCACACCGGCCATCTCGGCGCGGCCCTTGACCGCGGCCGCTTCGGGGGTGTCCGTGGCCGTGGCCTTCACCCCGGGGAACAGCTCGCCGACCGTGGCCAGCAGCACGCCGGTCTCCCCGAGGGAGGGCAGCACCTCGCCGATGTAGCCGAGGAAGGCCGGGTTCGGGCCCACGATCAGCACGGCCCGCTTGGCGAGCAGCTCGCGGTGCTCGTAGAGGAGATAGGCGGCCCGGTGCAGGGCGACGGCCGTCTTGCCGGTGCCGGGGCCGCCCTCGACGACCAGGACCCCGCGGTGGGGCGCCCGGATGATCTCGTCCTGCTCGGCCTGGATGGTCTGCACGATGTCGCTCATCCGGCCGGTGCGCGCGGAGTTCAGCGCGGCCAGCAGCACGGCGTCGCCGGTGGGGTCCTCGTGGCCGGTGCGCTCCCGGTCGCCGACGTCGAGGAACTCGTCGTGCAGGTCGGTGACGCTCCGGCCCTCGGTGGAGATGTGCCGGCGGCGGCGCAGGCCCATCGGCGTGTGGCCGGTGGCCAGGTAGAAGGGCCGGGCCACTTCGGCGCGCCAGTCGATCAGGACCGGGGTGCGCTCGGTGTCGCTCTCCCGCAGCCCGATCCGGCCGATGTGGTGGCTCGTGCCGTCGGTGAGGTCGATCCGGCCGAAGCACAGCGAGCCGTCCACCGCGTTCAGCGCGGCGAGCAGCCCCGAGCGCTCGGCGACGAGGATGTCCCGCTCCAGGCGGGCCTGCATGGGCTTGTCGCCCTGCGCGAGCGCGTCCTGGACGGCGGCCTCGGTGTCTCCGCGCAGCGCGTCCACGCGCGCGTACAGCCCGTCGATGAATTCCTGCTCGTGCCGCAATTCATCGTCCGGAAATTCGGTGTTTGACAATTCCGCTCCCGCCCGGATATACTGTGCTCACTAAGCTTCTCCGCGACTTCACCATGGTAAGTCGCGAATGAACAAATATAGCGAAAGAAATCCCCCGGACACAATTGCCCGGGGGATTTCCTCGTTTACGGGGGCCGCGCACGCTCAGAGCACGTCGGCCAGTTCCTCCAGCAGCCGCCGCTTCGGCCGGGCGCCCACCATCGACTTCACCGGCTCACCGCCGGAGAAGACCATCAGCGTGGGCGTGGCCATCACGCCGTATCCGATCGTGGTCTGCGGATTGCTGTCCACGTCGATCTGCACGATCTTGATCCGTTCGCCCTCCTCGGCGGCGATGGCGCGCAGCACCGGAGCGAGCTGCCGGCACGGCCCGCACCACTCGGCGGTGAACTGCACCAGCACCGGCCGGTCGGCCCCCAGCACCTCGCTCGCGAAATCCGCGTCGGTCACGTCGGCCACACCGTCGACCTTGATCATTTCTCCTGCCCTCCCAGCTCGCACCGAGGCTCCGGACCCCCCGGAACCAGCGCCTCGGCGGCCAGCTCGCCGAGAGCCTGCTCGGCCCTGCCCAGCTGCGCGGCGACCGTCGCCCGGACCCCGCTCAGCTCGCCGATCAGCGCGTCCAGCTCGGCCAGCTTGCGCCGGTAGACCGCGACCGACGCCGGGCACGAGTCCCCCTCGGGGTGCCCGGCGCGCAGGCACTCCACGAACGGCCGGGTCTCCTCCAGCTCGAACCCGAAGTCCTGCAGCGTCCGGATCTGCTCCAGCAGCCGCAGGTCGTCCTCGTCGTAGCTGCGGTGGCCGTGCTCGTCCCGGCGCGCGGGCAGCAGCCCGCGCGCCTCGTAGTACCGCAGCGTGCGCGTGGTGGTCCCGGCCCGTGCGGCCAGCTCGCCGATTCGCATGTCCGCGACCGTATGCCTTGACGCCGACGTCAAGGCAAGCGCGGCAGGAGCGGCGTGCACCTCGGTGATCTCCGGGCGGGCGGCAAGCTCCAGGGTCCTCGGGTGGGTGAGGGTGTAGCCGCCGGGCGCCCGCGAGATCACCGGCCCCTGGCCTGGACGGCCACCCCGGCCGCCTCTTCGACCTCCATGAGGGACTCGCTGTGGCGTTCCTCCTCGAAGGCGCGCCGGCCGCCGCGCAGGCCGAACAGGCGCTTGGCCAGGGCGATGTAGAGGACGGCCAGGATGTTCAGGACCAGCGTGGCGATCTTCAGCGCGCTGACGTGCTCGGTCAGTTCGTAGATCTCCAGCGGGAGGAACGCGGCGGTGGCGACCACCGTCAGGTACTCCGCCCAGCGCTTGGCGTACCACAGGCCGACGGCCTCGACGATCTCGATGAGGGCGTAGACGAGGAGCAGCCCGGCGACGACCAGCAAGGTGGAGTGCTTGTAGCCGAAGGCCTTCTGGAGGGAGCCGACGACCGGTGAGTGGTCGAGGTCGTAGTGGAAGTGCCGGAAGACCGGCCGGAAGACGTCGAGGTTCTCGTCGAAGAGCCGGCGCACCGCGTCCTGGCTGTTGGAGAACTTCCACACGGCCGCCGCGACCAGCACGATGAACACCCCGCGCAGCACCCGCTCGATCGCGAGGAAGCGCAGGATGAACAGGTCCCGCAGCACCTTGCCGCGCGGCACCAGAGGAGCGTCGTCGGCCGGCCCGGAGCCGTGCGGCTCGCCGAGCACGAAGTCCCCGCAGCGCAGGCACCGCCACACCTCGCCGAGCGCGGTCTCGGCGTGCAGCCGTATCCGCAGCCGGGGGTCGTCCGGCGCGTACGTCACGTGGCCGCGCCTCGCGCACGTCCGACGGTTCCAGTCGATCTTCATCCCCCGCGCCTCCCGTACTGCGCGGCGTGCCGCGCCTGGTGATCGGCACGGCACGCTAGTGGACGCGGTTAAGAGTTCGGTGAGAGTCAGCCGGCCTGGCTGAGCTGCGGCTCCTTCTCCTCGGCCGGCTGCTCGGCCTGCGCCTTGTCCCGGCGCGGCAGCAGCACCGCGACGAGCACCGTGCCGACACCGAGGATCACCGCGCCGACCAGGCTGGTGTGGGCGACCGCGTCGGCGAACGAGGAGCCGACGGCGTGGCTCATCCGCCCGGCGCCCTCGGCGAGTTGCTGCGCCTGCGCCTTGAGCTGCGCGGCCTGCTCCGGGCTGTTCGCATGCGCCGCCTGCTCGGCGAGCGCGCGGGCCTTGTCGCCGATGCCCTGCGCGACGGCGTACCCGGCGCCGACGGAGTCCTGCGCGGTGGCGAGGGCGTCCGCGGGCAGCTTGCCGCCCTTGGTGGCGTCCGCGAGGTGGTCGGAGTACGACGTGGCGAGCAGCGAGCCGAGGATCGCGATGCCGAGCGAGCCGCCCAGCTCCAGCGAGGTGTCGTTCACCGCGCCGCCCACGCCCAGTTCCGCCTCCGGGAAGGAGCCCATGATGGCGTCCGTGCAGGGCGAGAGGGCGAGGCCGATCGCCAGGCCCAGGATGATCAGCGGCGCCACGAAGTCGCCGTACGACGATCCCGCGTCGACCCGGGTCAGCAGCGCCAGTGCGGCGGTGCCGCCGACCATGCCCGCGCTCACCGTCCACTTCATGCCGACCCGCGGGGTCAGGTACCCGGTCAGCGCCGAGCCGACGAAGACCGCACCGGCCAGCGGCAGCATGCGCACGCCGGTGTCGAGGGCGTCGTAGCCGAGGACGAACTGCAGGTGCTGGGTGAGGTAGTAGAAGGCGCCGAAGACGGCCAGGAAGAACAGGGCGACGGCGAGGTTGGAGCCGGCGAAGCGGCGCTCGGTGAAGCGGCGCACGTCCAGGATGGGGCGCGGGTGGCGCAGCTCCCACAGGACGAAGGCGACGAGGGCGACCCCGGCGACGACTGCGGCGGTCACGGCCTTGGCGCCCCAGCCGAAGTGCGGCCCCTCGATGATCATGTAGACGAGCGCGCCGGTCCAGATCACCGACAGCAGACCGCCGACGTAGTCGATCCGGTCGTGGTGCCCGGCCCTGGACGGCGGGACCAGGACGAGGGCGGCGACGATCGCGACGGCCGCGATGGGCACGTTGATCAGGAACGTCGAGGACCAGCCGTGGTCGCGCAGCAGCGCGCCCGCGACGACCGGTCCGGCGGCGATGGCGAGCCCGGCGGTGGCGGTCCACAGCGTGATCGCCTTGGCCCGCTCCGCCCGCGGGAAGGTCGCGGCCAGCAGCGACAGCGTGGCGGGCATGATCAGCGCCGCCCCGACCCCCATCACGGCACGGGCCGCGATGACCGCCGTGGAGCTGTCGGCGAGGTACCCGGCGATGGCGCCGCCGCCGAAGACGACGAGGCCGAGCACCAGCGCACCGCGCCGGCTGTACTTGTCGCCGATCGCGCCGAGCAGCAGCATCAGCGCGGCGTACGGGACGGTGTAGCCGTCGATGACCCACTGCAGGTCGGCGCTGGACAGGCCCAGGTCACGGGTCATGTCGGGCGCGGCGACCGTGAGGGCGGTGTTCGCCATCACGATGATCAGCAGGCTCAGACAGAGGACGAGGAGTGCCCACCAGCGCCGGCGGTAGGGGCCCTCCATCCTCTCGACCGGTTCGTTCATGACGAGTCGCATGGCAGGGATCGCCTTCCTCGACGTCGAAACTTGCACAGTGGCGTGCAGTTGCACAACCATGTGCAATGTACGTCCCTTGCACACCGCTGTGCAAATCGATGGGCGGTCCGGTGCGGCACCGCTGGGGAAGTCGCCGGGAAGCCCGCGTACGGGAGGAGGGCAGAATGACTGCCATGACCACGGGTAACAGCCGCGCCGACGCCAACCGGCGCCGCATCCTCGACGTCGCCCTCGCGGAGCTGCTGCGCGACCCCGACGCCTCCATGGACCAGATCGCGCGCGCCGCCGGTGTCGTACGGCGGACGGTGTACGGGCATTTCCCGAGCCGGGAGGCGCTGATCGGCACGCTGGTGGACCAGGCGGTGCAGGCGCTGGCGGCCGCGCACGCCGGGGGCCGCGAGGGCGTGGACGACCCGGCCGAGGCCGTGGCCCGCTCGGTGCTCGCGGTGTGGGAGATCGCCGACCGCTACCGGCTGCTCGTCGCCCTCGCCCAGCGCACGGTCACCATGCAGGGCATCCGCGAACGCCTCACCCCGGTCCGTGAGAACAGCGTCCGGCTGCTCCAGCAGGGTCTGGACGAGGGCGTCTTCACCTCGCCGCTACCGGCCCCGGCCCTGGCCTACGTCCACGAGCAGATCCTCTTCGCCCTGATGGAAGCGGTGAACGACGGCCTGGTCCCCCCGTCGGAGGCGGGCCGCTCGGCAGCGGTCACGGTCCTGACGGCAGCGGGAGTCCCGGCGGGGCGGGCGGCGGACCTGGTGGCGAAGCTGGCGGCGGACATCTGAGAAACGCAAAGGGCACCCGGCAAAGGTTCAGGCAATGCCGGGTGCCCTGGTCGGAGGCGGGAGTCCAGCCCACCTGAGGGGCGCGGGGCGGTATCCCTGTGCGGCTCCGCCGCGTGGGCGCGACCGGCCAGACGCGACCGGCACTCGCAAGACGACCCGCGCCCCCACGGCGCTACGCGGTAGCCAGCTGCTTCTCCACCGCCGGCTCGGAGTCGCCGTCATCCAGCAACGTCCGCTCGTCGAACGGGATCTCCCCCGCAAGCACCGCGCGGACGCGCACCGTGTCGATCTCCTTCGTCCACGTCCCCACCAGCACCGTCGCCACCGCGTTGCCCGCGAAGTTGGTCAGCGCCCGGGCCTCGCTCATGAAGCGGTCGATGCCGACGATCAGGCCGATGCCGTCCACCAGCGCCGGCTTGTGCGACTGGAGGCCACCGGCCAGCGTGGCCAGGCCCGCGCCGGTGACGCCGGCCGCGCCCTTGGAGGCGACCAGCAGGAACAGCAGCAGCGGGATCTGCTCGCCGACCGACATCGGCGTACCCATGGCGTCGGCGATGAACAGCGAGGCCATGGTCATGTAGATCATGGTGCCGTCGAGGTTGAAGGAGTACCCGGTCGGGACGGTGATGCCGACGACGGGCTTGCTGACGCCCAGGTGCTCCATCTTCGCGATCAGCCGCGGCAGCGCCGACTCGGAGGAGGAGGTGGACAGGATCAGCAGGAACTCACGGCCCAGGTACTTGAAGAACGTGAAGATGTTGAGCCCCGCCACGATCCGCAGCAGCGCCCCGAGCACGACGAAGATGAACAGCGCGCAGGTGACGTAGAAGCCGAGCATCAGCACGGCCAGGGACTTCAGCGCGTCCACGCCGGCCGAGCCGACGACCGCGGCCATCGCGCCGAACGCGCCGATCGGCGCCGCCCACATGACCATCGCCAGGACGCGGAAGACGAGCCGCTGGATGTGCTCGATGCCGCGCAGCACCGGCTGCCCGGCCGCGCCCATGGCCTGCAGCGCGAATCCGCACAGCAGCGCCACCAGCAGGGTCTGCAGCACCTCGCCCTCGGTGAAGGCGGAGACGATCGTGGTCGGGATGATCCCGAGCAGGAACGTGGTGGTGTCCTTGGCCTCGGCGTCGACCTGCGCGTGCCCGACGCTCTTGACCGCGTCGGTGACCGCGAGGCTCGAGCCGGGCTCCAGGATGTTGCCGACGACCAGGCCGATCGCGAGGGCGACCAGCGACATCACCAGGAAGTAGGCGAGGGCGATGCCGCCCACCGCGCCGACCTTGGCCGCCTTGCGGACCGAGCCGATGCCGAGCACGATCGTGCAGAAGATGATCGGCGAGATCATCATCTTGATCAGGTTCACGAAGCCCGTCCCGATGGGCTTCAGCTCGACCGCGAAGTCGGGCGCGGCCAGCCCCACGACGATGCCGAGGGCGACCGCGACGATCACCGCGATGTACAGGTAGTGGGTGCGATCCCGCTTCACAGCGGGCGCGGCAGGTGCCGTTGGGGATGTGCTGGCGGCCACGGCTGCCCTCCTTGACGTCTTCGTCGGCATCACCGGCGTGCGGCTCACGTCCGGGCGTTTTGGGGATTGCCGTGACTATCTCCCGCCCCTGTGAGAGCGGTCACCCTTCCGTTCATTTAGTTCACCGTCGGATCGTTTAGTTCACCGCCGGGCTGAGAGGCAGACTGACGGCATGCGCCTCACCCTGCCGAGACCCCGTAGCCTGGCCGGCCAGCTGTTCGCCATGCAGGCCGTGCTGCTCGCGCTCGTGGTGGCCGGGTACGCGCTGTTCACCTACGTCAGCGACCGCAGCCAGGCCGAAGAGGCGGCCGGCCGGCAGGCCACGGCGGTGGCGCGGTCGGTGGCCGACGCGCCGTCCGTGCAGTCGGCGGTCCGCGGCCCCGACCCGACGGCCGAGCTGCAGCCGTACGCGCTGCGGATCATGCGGGACACCGACGTCGACTTCGTCACGATCATGAACCCGCAGGGCATCCGCTGGACCCACCCCGACCCGAACCAGATCGGCAGGCGCTTCCTCGGCAACACCGCCCCCGCCCTGCACGGCGCGACGTTCACCGAGACCTACACCGGCACCCTCGGCCCCTCCGTCCGCGCGGTCACCCCCGTCGAGGACGACGACAAGCGGATCATCGCCCTGGTCAGCGCCGGGATCCGGGTGGAGGCGATCAGCGCACGGGTGCAGGACCAGGTGACGGCGCTGCTCGGCGTCGCGGCCGGGGTGCTGGCGCTCGGCGCGATCGGTACATACGTGATCAACGCCCGGCTGCGCCGCCACACCCACGGGATGAACGCGGCCGAGCTGAGCCGCATGCACGCCTACCACGAGGCCGCGCTGCACGCCGTACGCGAGGGGTTGCTGCTGCTCGACGGGCAGTACCGTGTGGCGCTGGTCAACGACGGCGGACGGGAGCTGCTGGGGGTGAGCGGGGACGTGGTGGGCCGGCCGGTGACGGAGCTGGGGCTGCCCGCGCCGCTCACCGGCGCGCTGCTGGCGTCCGAGCCGCGGGTGGACGAGGTGCATCTGACGGCGGAGCGGGTGATCGTCGTGAACACCTCGCCGGTGTCGGGCGGCGAGCGCCGCGGCACGATAGTGACCCTGCGGGACGTCACGGAACTCCAGTCGCTGATGGGCGAGCTGGACTCCGAGCGGGGCTTCACACAGGCGCTGCGCTCCCAGGCGCACGAGGCGGCGAACCGTCTGCACACCGTCGTGTCGCTGATCGAACTGGGCCGGGCGCAGGAGGCGGTGGACTTCGCCACGGCGGAGCTGGAGCTGGCGCAGGCCCTGACCGACCAGGTGGTGGCCGCGGTGAGCGAACCGGTACTGGCCGCGCTGCTGCTGGGCAAGACGGCCCAGGCGAACGAGCGGGGCGTGGAGCTGGTGGTGTCGCCGGACAGCCGGCTGGACGACGGTCTGCTGCCTCCTTCCCTGTCCGCGCGGGACCTGGTGACGATCCTCGGCAACCTGATCGACAACGCGGTGGACGCGGCGCAGGGCGGGGTGGCGCCGCGGGTGACGGTGACGGCGTACTCCGACGCGGCCGGCGGCTGCGAGCTGGTGCTGCGCGTGGCGGACACCGGCCCCGGGGTGGACCCCGCCCACGCCGAGCTGGTCTTCCAGCGCGGCTTCTCCACGAAGCCGTCCGGCCCGGGCGGCCGCGGCCTCGGCCTGGCGCTGGTGCGCCAGACCGTGCACCGGCACGACGGCACGCTGACCGTGCGCGAGGCTCCGGGCGGCGGCGCCCAGTTCGAGGCACGGCTGCCGCTGCGGGCGGGCGCCGCGACGGGAGGCGAGGCATGAGCGAGGGCGCGGGCAGCGGTACGACCGGCGGCGTGGCGGGAGCCGCGCGGCCGCCGATCCGGGTGCTGGTCGTCGAGGACGACCCGGTCGCCGCGGACGCGCACGTGATGTACGTCGGCCGGGTGCCGGGCTTCGTCGCCGTCGGCAAGGCGCACACCGGAGCCGAGGCCCGCCGCTTCCTGGACCGCGCCCCGGTGGACCTGCTCCTGCTCGACCTGCACCTGCCGGACGTGCACGGGCTCCAGCTGGCCCGCACCCTGCGCGCGGCCGGCCATCACGCGGACGTCATCGCGGTGACGTCGGCGCGGGACCTGGCGGTCGTGCGCGAGGGCGTCTCGCTCGGCGTGGTGCAGTACGTCCTGAAGCCGTTCACCTTCGCCACCCTGCGCGACCGCCTCGTGCGCTACGCCGAGTTCCACGCGGCGGCGGGCGAGGCGAGCGGTCAGGACGAGGTGGACCGCGCCCTGGCGGCCCTGCGCGCACCGGGCCCGGCGTCCCTGCCCAAGGGCCTGAGCGGCCCGACGCTGGAGCGGGTGACCGTGGCCCTGCGCGGCGGCGCCGAGGGCCTGACGGCGACCGCGCTGGCCGAGGCGGTCGGCATCTCCCGGATCACGGCCCGCCGCTACCTGGAACACCTGGTGGACACCGGCCGCGCGGAACGCAGACCGCAGTACGGGACGGTGGGGCGGCCGGAGTTGGTGTACCAGTGGGTGCGAAGCGAACCGCGGTGAGGGCAGGGAGCCGTACATGAGTGAGGGGTCCGGAGAGGTACGGCGTTTCTGGACAGGGCTGGGCCTTCCCGGGCTGGTCGACGTGCACACGCATTTCATGCCCGAGCGGGTCCTGCACAAGGTCTGGGCGTACTTCGACGCGCAGGGACCGCTGACCGGTGGGCTCGCGTGGCCGATCACCTACCGCGCGAAAGAGGAGGAACGGGCCTTGCTGCTGCGGGAGTTCGGGGTGCGGGCGTTCACCTCGATGCTCTATCCGCACAAGCCGGGCATGGCCCGGTGGCTGAACGGGTGGGCGGCCGACTTCGCCGCCCGGACCCCCGACTGCCTGCACACCGCCACCCTCCACCCCGAGCCGGGCGTCGAGACCTATGTCCGCGAGGCCGTGGAAGCGGGCGCGCGGGTGTTCAAGGCCCATGTCCAGGTGGGGAACTACGACCCGGCGGACGACCTGCTCGACCGCGCCTGGGGGCTGCTGGCCGAGGCCGGCATCCCCGTGGTGATCCACTGCGGGTCCGGTCCCGCGCCCGGCAAGCACACCGGGCCCGGCCCGATCGCGCGCGTCCTGGCCCGGCACCCGTCGCTGCGGCTGATCGTCGCGCACCTGGGGATGCCCGAGTACGAGGAGTTCCTCGGCCTCGCCGAACGGTACGGGCAGGTGCGGCTGGACACAACGATGGCGTTCACCGACTTCACCGAACGGTTCATGCCGTTCCCCCGGCGGGCCCTGCCCCGCCTGGCCGCCCTCGGCGACCGCGTCCTGCTCGGCTCGGACTTCCCGAACATCCCCTACTCCTACGCGCATCAGCTCCGGGCCCTGGAACGGCTGGACCTCGGCCGGGACTGGCTGCGGGCGGTGTGCCACGACAACGCGGCCGCCCTGTTCGGGCTGCCCGGCGGCAAACCCCCGCACATGCATTGACCTGACTAGACCACTCAACTTACGTTCGCACCGCAGCAATCTCCGCGTCACAGCCTCGTGAGCCCGCTGGAGGTCATGCCCGTGCGCCCCACCGCCGCCGTCTGTTCGTTCGTGACCACCGTGCTCGCCGCCACCGCGCTCACCGCGTGCGGGGGCGGGTCGGGCAGCAGCCCCGACACCGTCAAGGTCTCCTTCAAGCAGTCGACCGACAACTCCGTCCATGTGATGGACGACTATCTGGCCGACGTCAAGAAGCAGTTCGAGCAGAGCCACCCCGGCAAGAAGGTCCGGCTCGTCCCCGTCAAGGCGCCCGACTCGGAGTACTACACCAAGCTCCAGCAGATGCTCCGTTCGCCGAAGACCGCGCCCGACCTGGTCTACGAGGACACCTTTCTCATCAACTCGGACATCACCAGTGGGTACTTGAAGCCGCTGGACGCCTATCTGGCCAAGTGGCCGGACTGGCGGCAGTTCATGGACACCGCCAAGGCCGCCGCCAAGGGACAGGACGGCAAGACGTACGGCGTCCCGGACGGGACCGACACCCGGGGGCTCTGGTACGACAAGGGAGTCTTCGCCAAGGCCGGCCTTCCCGTCCCCTGGCAGCCGAAGACGTGGGACGACGTGCTCGCCGCCGCCCGCGCCATCAAGGAGAAGGTCCCCGGCGTCACCCCGCTGAACGTCTACACCGGCAAACCCGCCGGTGAGGCCGCCACCATGCAGGGGTTCGAGATGCTGCTGTACGGCACCGGCGACGGCCGCGCCGACCCGCTGTACGACGCGGGCAGCAGGAAGTGGGTCGCCGGCGGCCAGGGGTTCAAGGACGCGCTCTCCTTCGTCGAGACCGTGTACCGGGAGAAGCTCGGTCCGGACGTCTCCACCGCCCTCGATCCCAACATCCAGACCATCGTGCGCGGTGAGCTGCTGCCCAAGGGCAAGCTGGGCATCGACCTGGACGGGTCCTGGCTGCCGCAGGACTGGCTGCCCGGGGCCGGGCACGAGTGGCCCGAGTGGTCGCGGAAGCTGGGGCTCGCCGCCATGCCCACACAGAGGGGGCAGGCGCCCGGCAAGGTGAGCATGTCAGGCGGATGGACCTGGGCCGTCCCGGCCAAGGCCGGCAACCCCGGTCTCGCCTTCGAGTTCGTGAAGACGATGCAGACCAAGGCGAACGCGCAGAAGTGGTACGTCGCCAACTCCGGCATCGCGGTGCGGGGGGACGTCGCGAGCGATCCCGCGTACGCCGGCGCCCAGCCCGGCATCAAGTTCTTCACCGACCTCGTCGCCTCCACCCACTACCGGCCCGCCTACCCGGCGTATCCGAAGGTGTCGACGGCGATCCAGGAGGCGATGGAGTCCGTGACGACCGGTGACGCGAGCGTGGAGAAGGCCGCGGCCGCCTACGACGACGCCCTGAAGGACATCACCGGCAACGTGGTCGAGAAATGACGGCGCGGTTCCTTCCGCGCACGCTGCCCCTCGTCCCGGCCCTGGCCCTGCTGCTGCTCTTTCTCGCCGGGCCCATCGCCTACTGCGCTTACATCGCCTTCACCGACCTCCAGCTCACCGGCCAGGCCCACTCCTCCTTCGTCGGCCTGGACAACTTCCGCCGCGCCTTCCACGACGAGGAGTTCCTCAACGCCGTATGGCTGACGCTCGTCTTCACCGTGGTGTCGTCGCTGCTCGGGCAGAACACGCTGGGGCTGGCGCTGGCCGCGCTGATGCGGCGGGCGTCGAAGCCGGTGCGCACGCTCACCGGGGGGATCGTGGTCACGGCGTGGGTGCTGCCGGAGGTGGTGGCCGGATTCCTGCTGTACGCCTTCTTCCGCAGGGAGGGCACCCTCAACGCCATCCTGGACGCGCTGCATCTGCCGTCCCGGGACTGGCTGTTCACGCTGCCCATCCTCGCCGTGTCCTTCGCCAACGTCTGGCGCGGTACGGCGTTCTCCATGCTGGTGTACTCCGCTGCCCTCGCCGAGATCCCGCAGGAGATCACCGAGGCCGCCGAGGTCGACGGGGCGAGCGGCCGGCGCCGGCTGTGGCACATCACGCTGCCGATGATCCGGCGGTCCATCGGGACCAATCTGATGCTCAACACCCTGCAGACGCTGTCCGTGTTCGGGCTGATCTGGGTGATGACCCGCGGCGGGCCCGGCGGCCGCAGCGAGACGCTGCCGCTGTTCATGTACGAGCAGGCGTTCCAGAACAGCATGATCGGCTACGGCACGGCGGTCGCCCTGCTGCTGCTCGTCGTCGGCTCGCTGTTCTCGCTCGTGTATCTGCGGCTGCTGCGGACGGAGGTGTGAGGACCGCGATGCCCCGGACCGCCGCCTCCCGCCGTGCCGCCCCGCCCCGCCCCCTCGCCTCCCGCCGTGCCGCCCCGCCCCGCCCCCTCGCCTCCCGCCGTGCCGCACCCACCCGCACCCTCGCCTCCCGCCGTGCGGCCCGCCGGCTCGCCGCCGATCTCGCTCTGCTCGTCGTGGCCGCCGCCTTCTGTCTGCCGCTGGCCTGGGTCGTGCTGTCCTGCGTCGATCCGCACGCCGGTCTGCGGGTGAAGGCGCCGGACGGTCTCACCTTCGGCAACTTCGACGCGATCCTCACCGCGGACATCACCTTCACCCCGCTGCTGAACAGCCTGATCCTGTGCGGCGGCGCGACCGCGCTGACCGTGGCGTGCGCCGCGCTCGCCGCCTATCCGCTGTCCCGGTTCCGCTCCCGGTTCAACCGGCCGTTCCTGCTGTCGATCCTGTTCGCCACCAGCCTGCCGATCACGGCCGTGATGGTGCCGGTGTACGCGCTGTTCGTGCAGGTCGACCTGATCGACACCATGCAGGGCACGATTCTCTTCTTCGCCGCCTCCCAGCTCCCCTTCGCCATCTGGCTGATGAAGAACTTCATGGACGGCGTGCCGAAGGAGCTGGAGGAGGCCGCCTGGACGGACGGAGCCTCCTCCGCGCAGTCCCTCGTCCGGATCGTGCTGCCGCTGATGGGTCCCGGACTCGGCGTGGTGACCGTGTTTTCGTTCGTGATGATGTGGGGCAACTTCTTCGTGCCCTTCATGCTGCTGCTCACCCCGGAGCAGATGCCGGCGTCGGTGAGCATCAACGAGTTCTTCGGCAACCGGGGCATGGTCGCCTACGGGCAGCTGGCCGCGTTCTCGGTGGTGTACTCGACGCCGGTGATCCTGCTCTACGTGCTGATCGCGCGCCGCATGGGCGGCGGTTTCGCCCTCGCGGGGGCGGTCAAGGGGTGACACGTGCCGTAAAAGGTAAACCTACGGAAACGTAGGTTCCTACAATCCGTGATCCTGGCCGAACCCACCGTAGTCAGCCCTAGAGCGCCGCTCTATGTTGTGGCGGGTGCGCCATCCCTCTGCTCCCTCGAACCAGCCCGGCCCCCCGTTCGACGCGCCGGCCGCCCGCCGGCTGCGCGCCGCCCTCGGTATGGGGCCCGAGCACGTCGCCCACGGCATGCAGGTGTCCTACGGGCTGCCGTACGTCACCCCGGATCTCGTGATCGCCTGGGAACGCGGTGTCTCCCCTCCCAGCAGTGCGGAGCTGAGCGCGCTGGCGGGCGTGCTGTGGTGTGCGCCGGGCGAACTCATCGCCCGGCCGCGCACCCTGCGCGAGCACCGCATGGCCCGCGGCATCGCCCCGGAGGACGTCGCCCGGGAGGCGGGCCTCGATCTGCGCTCGTATCTGCGGATGGAGGAGAGCGGGGACTGGCGCGGCAACGAGCGCCAGTCGGTGGCGCTCGCCGACGCGCTGCGGCTGTCGCTGCCGGACTTCGTGGCCGTCACGGGGCGCGAGCAGCGCCTCGCCGAACTGCTGCGCAGCGCGGCGAGCACCCGCTGGCAGGGGTACGTGCGCCCGGTCGGGAAGATAGCGCCGCTGGAGAAGGACATCCTGGAGGAGGTCCTGCAGGAGCTGCACGAGGACTACCAGGGCCACATGGCCGCCACCCTCAGCTGGGGTGGCGGCAGCAGCGACTCCAGCGACTCGGGCCGAGCCTTCCTGGACGACATCGTGGACAACTTCTGGACCGCGGTGCGCAGGAGAACCGGCTAGCGGACGGGTACGGTCCGCGCTCCGCCGGACTCAGGGCTAGAAGACCGACTCCGCCTCGTCCATCCGGTAGGTCGGGACCGTCTTCAGCTCGGTCACCGCCTCGGCCAGCGGCACCATCACGATGTCGGTGCCGCGCAGCGCGGTCATGTTGCCGAACTCGCCGCGGTGCGCGGCCTCGACCGCGTGCCAGCCGAAGCGGGTGGCGAGCACCCGGTCGTACGCCGTCGGGGTGCCGCCGCGCTGGACGTGGCCGAGGATGACCGGCCGGGCCTCCTTGCCCAGGCGCCGCTCCAGCTCGTGCGCGAGGGCGGTGCCGATGCCCCGGAAGCGCTCGTGGCCGAACTGGTCGATCTCGCCCTTGCCGTAGTCCATGGTGCCGTCGGCCGGGTGGGCGCCCTCGGCGACGCAGACCACGGCGAACTTCTTGCCGCGGGCGAAGCGCTCCTCGACCATCTTGGCCAGGTCGGCCGGGTCGAAGGGGCGCTCGGGCAGGCAGATGCCGTGGGCGCCGGCGGCCATGCCGGACTCCAGGGCGATCCAGCCGGCGTGCCGGCCCATGACCTCGACGACCATCACCCGCTGGTGGGACTCGGCGGTGCTCTTCAGGCGGTCCATCGCCTCGGTGGCGACGCCGACGGCGGTGTCGAAGCCGAACGTGCGGTCGGTGGAGGAGATGTCGTTGTCGATCGTCTTCGGCACGCCCACGACGGGCAGGCCCGCGTCGCTGAGCATGCGCGCCGCGGTCAGCGTGCCCTCGCCGCCGATCGGGATGAGGGCGTCGATGCCGAAGTCGCTGACGATGTCCGCCGCGTTCTCGCAGGCCTCGCGCAGCCGGTCGCGCTCGAGGCGGGAGGAGCCGAGGATCGTGCCGCCGCGGGCGAGGATGCCGCTGACCGCGTTCAGGTCGAGACTGCGGTAGCGGCCGTCGAGGAGGCCGGCGTAGCCGTCCTCGAAGCCGATGACCTCGTCGCCGTAGTTGTCCACCGCCCGGTGCACGACCGATCGGATGACGGCGTTCAGGCCGGGGCAGTCGCCGCCTGCGGTGAGAACTCCGATGCGCATCGTGCTGTGTCTCCTGCTCGCTGTGGGTACCTGTGAGCTTCCCCCCGATTGTTCCACGTCGCCGACCGTTGGAATGTCTTGACGGGCGCCTTATCTGGGCCCAGGGGTATTGTCAAGAGGGTTCCGCTCACCTCCGTGGGCGATTTTTGTACACGGTGGTGTACACGAGATGTAGCCCCCCACAGACGACACCCTCACGGATGAAACGGAGAGCACACGTGACGCGCAGCGTGTACGTGACCGGTATCGACCGCGGCGACGGCCGCCAGGTCGTGGAGCTGGGGGTGATGGAACTCCTGACCCGGCAGGTCGACCGGGTCGGCGTCTTCCGCCCGCTCGTCCACGACGGGCCGGACCGGCTCTTCGAGCTGCTGCGCGCCCGCTACCGGCTCTCCCAGGACCCGGCGACCGTCTACGGCATGGGCTACGACGAGGCGTCCGCGCTGCAGGCCGAGCGCGGCACCGACGAACTGGTCGCCGCGCTCGTCGACCGTTTCCACCTGGTCGCCCGCGATTACGACGTCGTCCTGGTCCTCGGCACCGACTTCGCCGACACCCAGCTGCCCGACGAACTGTCGCTGAACGCGCGCCTGGCGAACGAGTTCGGCGCCTCCGTGATCCCGGTCGTGGGCGGCCGCAAGCAGGCCGCGGAGTCGGTGCTGGCCGAGACCCGCAACGCCTACCGGGCCTACGACGGCCTGGGCTGCGACGTGCTCGCGATGGTCACCAACCGGGTCGCCCCCGAGGAGCGCGACGCGATCGCCGAACGGCTCTCCGGGCGGCTGCCGGTGCCCTGCTACGTCGTCCCCGACGACGTGGCACTGTCGGCGCCGACGGTGTCCCAGATCGCCCACGCGCTCGGCGCGAAGGTGCTGCTCGGCGACGACTCGGGGCTCGCCCGTGACGCGCTGGACTTCGTCTTCGG
Organism: Streptomyces sp. NPDC014006; assembly: GCF_043088925.1. Taxonomy (NCBI): domain Bacteria; kingdom Bacillati; phylum Actinomycetota; class Actinomycetes; order Kitasatosporales; family Streptomycetaceae; genus Streptomyces; species Streptomyces sp. NPDC014006. The sequence continues at coordinate 53,713 of NZ_JBICAJ010000006.1, forward strand.
CGGGGCGATGCTGCCGAACTTCCTCGCCGCGCTGACCCCGGGCTGCCTGGTCGTCACCCCCGGCGACCGCGCCGACCTGGTCGTCGGCTCGCTCGCCGCGCACAGCGCCGGCACCCCGCCGATAGCCGGCGTGCTGCTCACCCTCGACGAGGTCCCCGGCGAGGACATCCTCACCCTCGCGGCCCGCCTCGCCCCGGGCACCCCGGTGCTGTCGGTGACAGGCAACAGCTTCCCGACCGCGGCCCGGCTGTTCTCCCTGGAGGGCAAGCTGAACGCGGCCACCCCGCGCAAGGCGGAGCGGGCGCTCGGCCTGTTCGAGCGGTACGTCGACACCGCAGGCCTCAACAAGCGGGTCTCGGCGCCCAGCAGCGACCGCGTCACACCGATGATGTTCGAGCACAAGCTGCTGGAGCAGGCGCGCGCCGACAAGCGCCGGGTGGTGCTGCCGGAGGGCACCGAGGAGCGCGTGCTGCACGCCGCCGAGGTGCTGCTGCGCCGGGGCGTGTGCGATCTGACGCTGCTCGGGCCCGTCGACCAGATCCGCAAGAAGTGCGCCGACCTGGGTGTCGACCTCGGCGACACCCAGGTGATCGACCCGGCCACCAGCGAGCTGCGCGACTCCTTCGCCGAGAAGTACGCGGCCCTGCGCGCCCACAAGGGCGTCACCGTGGAGCTGGCCTACGACGTCGTCTCCGACGTGAACTACTTCGGCACGCTGATGGTGGCCGAGGGCCTGGCCGACGGCATGGTGTCGGGCTCGGTGCACTCCACGGCGGCCACCATCCGGCCCGCCTTCGAGATCATCAAGACCAGGCAGGACGCCTCGATCGTGTCGTCGGTGTTCTTCATGTGCCTGGCCGACAAGGTGCTCGTCTACGGCGACTGCGCGGTCAACCCGGATCCGAACGCCGAGCAGCTCGCCGACATCGCGATGCAGTCGGCGACCACGGCCGCGCAGTTCGGCGTCGAGCCGCGGATCGCGATGCTGTCGTACTCCACCGGCACCTCCGGCTTCGGCGCCGACGTCGACAAGGTGCGCGAGGCGACCGAGCTGGCCCGGCTGCGCCGCCCCGACCTGAAGATCGAGGGGCCGATCCAGTACGACGCCGCCGTGGAGCCGTCGGTCGCCGCGACCAAGCTGCCCGGCTCCGAGGTCGCCGGGCAGGCCAGCGTGCTGATCTTCCCCGACCTCAACACCGGCAACAACACCTACAAGGCCGTGCAGCGTTCGGCCGGCGCGATCGCGGTCGGCCCGGTGCTGCAGGGTCTGAACAAGCCCGTCAACGACCTGTCCCGGGGCGCGCTCGTCCAGGACATCGTCAACACCGTCGCCATCACGGCGATCCAGGCCCAGTCCCCCGCCCCGTCCCTCGTCGAAAAGGCTCTCCAGCAGTGACCGGCACCCGCATCCTCGTCCTGAACTCCGGCTCCTCGTCGGTGAAGTACCAGCTGCTCGACATGCGCGACGAGAGCCGGCTGGCCGTGGGCCTGGTCGAGCGCATCGGCGAGCAGACCTCCCGGCTCAAGCACACGCCGCTGACCGGCGGCGGCGTCGGCCGCGAGTTCAACGGTCCGATCGCCGACCACGACGCCGCGCTGAAGACCGTCGCGGAGGAGCTGTCCAAGGACGGCCTGGGCATCGACTCCCCCGAGCTGGCGGCGATCGGGCACCGGGTGGTGCACGGCGGGATGTTCTTCACCGAGCCCACCGTCATCGACGACGAGGTGATCGCCGAGATCGAGCGGCTGATCCCGGTCGCGCCGCTGCACAACCCGGCCAACCTGACCGGCATCCGCACCGCGCGGGCGCTGCGCCCGGACCTGCCGCAGGTCGCCGTGTTCGACACGGCGTTCCACACGAGCATGCCGGAGTCCGCGGCGCGGTACGCGATCGACCCGAAGATCGCCGACCGGCACCGCATCCGCCGCTACGGCTTCCACGGCACCTCGCACGCGTACGTCTCCCGGGCGACGGCGAGGCTGCTGGGCAAGGCGCCCCAAGAGGTGAACGTGATCGTGCTGCACCTGGGCAACGGCGCGTCGGCGTCGGCCGTGCGGGGCGGTCGGTGCGTGGACACCTCCATGGGGCTGACGCCTTTGGAGGGGCTCGTGATGGGTACGCGTTCCGGTGATCTCGACCCGGCCGTCATCTTCCATTTGGCTCGTGTCGGCGGAATGTCCATGGACGAGATCGACACTCTCCTCAACAAGAGGAGCGGTCTGTTCGGGCTGTGCGGGGACAACGACATGCGGGAGATCCGGCGCCGGATCGACGAGGGCGACGAGGAGGCGCGACTCGCCTTCGACATTTACATTCACCGTCTGAAGAAGTACATCGGCGCCTATTACGCCGTGCTCGGCACGGTCGACGCGGTCGCCTTCACCGCGGGCGTCGGGGAGAACGCGGCACCGGTGCGGCAGGCGGCGATCGAGGGCCTCGAGAGCCTGGGCCTGGCCCTCGATCCCGGCCGCAACGAGGTCCGCGGCGACGAGCCGCGGCTGATCTCCCCGAAGGACGCACGGGTGGCGGTCGCGGTGGTGCCGACGGATGAAGAACTGGAGATCGCGACGCAGACCTACGCACTGGTCGAGCGGTATCGAATTGCGGCTCCGCCGCGTGGCAACTGAGCGCACCTGAGCATTCGGGCACTCATTTGTACTTTCCGCCAGACGGAATATTCCGCAGCGAAACAAACCGATAGGATCGCCCCATGCGCCGTTCGAAAATCGTCTGTACTCTCGGCCCCGCGGTCGACTCCCACGAGCAGCTCGTAGCGCTGATCGAAGCCGGCATGAACGTGGCCCGCTTCAACTTCAGCCACGGCACCCACGCCGAGCACCAGGGCCGGTACGACCGGCTGCGTGCCGCGCAGAAGGAGACCGGCCGGGCCATCGGCGTCCTCGCCGACCTGCAGGGCCCGAAGATCCGTCTGGAGACCTTCGCCGAGGGTCCGGTCGAGCTGGAGCGCGGTGACGAGTTCGTCATCACGACCGAGGACGTCCCGGGCGACAAGCAGATCTGCGGCACCACCTACAAGGGCCTGCCCGGCGACGTGACCAAGGGCGACCAGATCCTGATCAACGACGGCAACGTCGAGCTGAAGGTCGTCGAGGTCGAGGGTCCGCGGGTGCGGACGATCGTCATCGAGGGTGGCGTCGTCTCCGACCACAAGGGCATCAACCTGCCCGGTGCGGCCGTGAACGTGCCCGCGCTGAGCGAGAAGGACATCGAGGACCTGCGCTTCGCACTGCGCATGGGCTGCGACCTGGTCGCGCTGTCCTTCGTCCGCGACGCCAAGGACGTCAGCGACGTCCACCGCATCATGGACGAGGAGGGCCGCCGGGTCCCCGTCATCGCCAAGGTGGAGAAGCCGCAGGCGGTGCAGAACATGGAGGACGTCGTCGCGGCGTTCGACGCCGTGATGGTGGCCCGTGGTGACCTGGCCGTCGAGTACCCGCTCGAGCAGGTCCCCATGGTGCAGAAGCGCCTGATCGAGCTGTGCCGGCGCAACGCCAAGCCGGTGATCGTGGCGACCCAGATGATGGAGTCGATGATCACCAACTCCCGTCCGACCCGCGCCGAGGCCTCCGACGTGGCCAACGCGATCCTGGACGGCGCGGACGCGGTCATGCTGTCGGCGGAGTCGAGCGTGGGCGCGTACCCAATCGAGACCGTCAAGACGATGTCGAAGATCGTCGTGGCGGCCGAGCAGGAGCTGCTGAGCAAGGGCCTGCAGCCGCTGGTGCCGGGCAAGAAGCCGCGCACGCAGGGCGGTTCGGTGGCCCGCGCGGCCTGCGAGATCGCCGACTTCCTCGGCGGCAAGGGCCTGATCGCCTTCACCCAGTCCGGCGACACCGCCCGCCGCCTGTGCCGCTACCGCGCGAGCCAGCCGATCATCGCGTTCACCACGGACGAGAACACCCGCAACCAGCTGACGCTGAGCTGGGGCGTGGAGCCGCACGTGGTGCCGTTCGTGGGCAGCACCGACGAGATGGTCGAGCTGGTCGACCAGGAAGTGGTCAAGCTCGGCCGCTTCAACGAGGGCGACGTCGTCGTCATCACGGCCGGCTCCCCGCCCGGCGTCCCCGGCACCACCAACATGGTCCGCGTCCACCACCTGGGCGAGACCGACCGCGACTGACCCCCGCGCGAGCCGCTGCACGAACGCCGAGGGCGCCCCCTGCGACAGGGGGCGCCCTCGGCGTCTGTGCGGCTCCCGGGTGGGATCGAGGTCGGTCAGTCCGTGGTGTACAGGTGCATGCCGGGCACCGTGAGCGTGCCGCCGAACTGGGCGGCCTGGACGACCTTCACGTTGGTGAAGTAGATCAGCGGGATGTTCAGCGGCGGCGGATTGTCCGGGCTGAACGTGATCGGGATCAGGCCGAAGAGGTTGCCGGAGATCGACTCGGTGTACATCACCGTGTCGCCGTCGCGGATCGTGGACGTGGTGCCCTTGCCGGCCTGGACGTGGTAGGTCTTGCCGGACAGCTTGTCCTTGACCGTCTGGTGCAGGTCGCCGATGTCGGTGCCGCCGGAGATGACGTACTTCAGCACCTTCTTGGTGGTGCCCGAGGCGGTCTTCACCTCGACGACGCCCTGGTAGTCCGCGCTCTTCAGCAGCAGGGAGCTGGCCTGGAGGTACCAGGGTTCGTCGGCCACGGCCGCCTTGTTGTCGACGCCGCCCTGGGCGTCGGTGGCGGCCTTGCAGTCCGCGGGGTCGGTCGTGGAGCCGGCCGAGGGACTCGGCGATGCGGTGGCCTGGTCGGCCGCCTTCTGTGCCGCGTCGGTGGCGTCCTTGGCGGCGTCGGTGACCTTGTCGGTGCTGTCCTTGACCGTGCCGGCCGCCTTGTCCGCGGTGTCCCCGACCGTCCCGGTGACCTTGTCGGCCGTGTCCTTGACGGTGCCGGTCACCTTGTCCGTGGTGTCCCCGGCGGTGCCGGTCGCCTTGTCGGCGGAGGGCGACGGGGAGGCGGACGGCGTTGCGGTGGTGGTGGGCGAGGGCGAGTTCTTCTGTTCGCCGCCGAGCAGACCGTCGAGCGCGTCGCCGATGTCCTGCAGCAGGTTCTTGTCCGTGGCGGACGGCGACGGGGTGGGCGCCGAGGCGGTGGACCCGCTCTTCGGGGCCGTGGAGGCGGAGGCCGACGCCGTGGGCTCGGCCTTGTCGCCGGAACCTGAATCCGGCGAAGAGGTCGTGTCCTTGGCCGGGTCGGCGGAGTCGGACGAGCCGGAGGACGCCCCGGTGGCCGACGGCTGCGGGGTCGCCCCCTCCTTGCCGACCTGCGCGCCGCCGGTCGCGTCCTTGCTCCCGGAGGCGGAGGGGGACGGGCTGCCCGAGGCGTCCTTGCCGTCCTGCTGGAGGGCGGCGACGCAGTCCTTGTACTCGTCGGCCATCTTCGACGAGGAGGGGTTGTTGTCGGCCACGGCGAGGGACGCAGTGAACCCCATGCCCATCAGGACCGCGGTGGGCATCGCCACGCTGGCTATCGCCCGGCCGGCCGGCATGTGGAATCTGGTGAACAGCGGCTTCTTGGGGGCCGCATGACGCGGACCGGTTCTCCCACGGAACGCCTCGGCGTCAGTTCCGCGGGTCACCTCGTCAGCCGGCACTGTGCCTCCCGTTCGCCCCGTTGGCCGGGCTCGTTCCTGACAGATCGTTCAGTTCGCCCGCCCCGTTCGGCGTCTGGTCGAGGGCGTCCCCGGGAGCACCGTCGGTACCGGCGTCCGCGGCCCGCCCCTTCTTGCGCGGTGCGCCCGGCGCCCACGACACGGCCATGGCCCCGCCGATCAGCGCGAACAGGAAGCCCACGACGAAGCCGCCGAAGTTGGACACGGGCAGCGACACCAGCGCCAGCAGGATCGAGGCGACACCCGCGAAGACGCGGATGTGCTTCTGGAACCACAGGCTCAGGCCCAGGACGACCAGCAGCACACCGATGATCAGTGAGCCGGCCCCGGCGGTGGTGGCCATGGCCAGCGTCAGGTGGCCGACCTGAAGGTGTGCGTACGGGAAGTACATGATCGGAAAGCCACCGAGCATGACGAACAGTCCGGCCCAGAACGGCCGGGTGCCCCGCCAGGCGCGGAACTGCAGCCTCCGGCGGGTGAACTGGCCGGGCACGGCAGAAGTCTCGGCGCTCATAGGAAAACAGCTCCCTGGTGCGGCATCGCTGTGGTGGGGATGTGGTGCGAGTGGGGGGGTGTGGTGGACAAGGCCTCAGAGCGGAGGGGCGGGAGGCGCCTGAAGGCTCCCCCCGCCCATCACCCGGCGCCTAGTAGCACTCGTGAGTGCCCGACTGCAGCTTCATCTTCAGACCGGGCAGCGTGAAGGTTCCGGCCGTGGTCGCCCACGCCGTCTGCTGCACGCCGTACAGGTCGGCGCTCGTGGCCTGCTGGGCGAACCCGTAGGGGTTGGCCTGCTCCTTGCCGCCGGCCATACCGGGACCCTTGCCGCCCTTCTCGGCGCCGGTCTCGCCCGCCGGGACACCGATGTCGATGCCGTGGAACTCGGCACCGCCGGTGGTCTCGAGGTCGGCGACGTCGATGTAGAGGCGGTCCGCCGAGACCTGCTTCTTCTCGTCGTTGCTGTTGCCCGCCGACAGCGTCAGGGTGACCGACCCGAGCAGCGGGATGTTCGGCGTGACGACGGACTGGCACAGGTTCTTGATGGTCGCGGACTTGAAGCCCGACACCGCCACCGGGTGCATCGTCTTCTCACCACTGAGGGTGTACCCGGAGTCGATCGCGCCGTACTGCTCGAAACCCTTGCCGTGCAGCTCGTCAGCGGTGACCTTGAACGACTGCCCCGACACACTGAACGACGCGGCCAGCGCGCCCTGTGCCAGGGCGACGCCTATGGCAGCCGTGGCGGCCACGCTGGGCACCATGACCACGGCGAACCGCTTCCATCTGGTCCCGCCACGCACCTGGGACTCCATATTTCCTCCTTCTCGGACGTACATCTCCTGACCACCTGGCCCCCGAAACGGCGGCTCACCGGGCAGGGATGGGAGAAGTGCTACGTCCTCGGGAAGGAGCGCCCGCGCTCGGTGGCGCTGGAACGCGCCCGAATCACCGGCGATCACCCCCGAGCGACAACCACTGGTCGCGCCTGACACGCATCACGCACAACCTTGCTGGACAGGCTTCGCCGAGGCGAAGACCCCCCTGTCCAAGAGCCGGCGCCACTGCCGCCGGCTCTGCTCGGTGGGGACCCAGGAAACCCCGTGACCCGATTGGCTGTCGGGCTGCGGGAATGGACCGAGCGTGGCCGATCGTGGTGCATTCTCGCCGCCGACACAAGGGGGTTCGTTACTCGCTAGTAACGGCCCGATCACCACTCGGCGACCCAGAGATCTCGGGCGGCGACACAGGGTGTCTCAGGGTGCGGGGACAAAACAATTGATCGCTGGACAGAGTCCGACAGATCCCCCGCCTGGACTTACTCGCAGTAACAGCGGCCGCGATTACCAAGATTTGGTAAAGCGCGGCCGCGGTGGAGGCGTCTCGGCGAACTTTTCACCCGGGCATCACATGCCCGGGCGTTTAGCGACTGGTCGGGGCGAGGGCCCTCGCGCGGCTCAGAACAACGCCCGCGCCAGCGCCCGCCGCGCCGCTGCGACCCGCGGATCGTCGGCACCGACGACCTCGAACAGCTCCAGCAGCCGCAGCCGTACGGCCTCGCGGTCGTCGCCCACCGTGCGCCGCACCGTGTCGACCAGGCGGGCGAAGGCGTCCTCGACGTGACCGCCCACCAGATCCAGGTCGGCGGCGGCGATCTGCGCCTGCACGTCGGCCGGCTTCTCGGCGGCGTCCTTGCGGACCTGCTGCGGGTCGAGGTGCTGCACCCGCTGGAGCAACTCGGCCTGGGCCAGCCCCAGTTTGGCCTCCGGGTGGGCCGGGTCGTCGGCCAGTACGTTCTGGTACGCCCGGATCGCCCCGGCCATGTCGCCCGCGTCCAGCGCCAGTGCGGCGGCGTTCAGCGCGGCGTCGTAGGGCCCCTCGGCCGGTGCCTCGACGGCCACGCCGCCCGGCTCGGCCTCGGGGTCGACGGTCAGGCCGGTGATGCCGAAGCGCTGCTCGGCGACGGCCACCAGCTGGTCGAAGGTCTGGCGGATCTGCTCCTCGCCGGCCGCTCCCTGGAAGAGCGGCAGCGCCTGGCCGGCGACGACGGCGAAGACGGCCGGGATTCCCTGGATGCCGAACTGCTGCATCAGCATCTGGTTGGCGTCGACATCGATCTTGGCGAGCACGACCCGCCCGTCGTACTCGACGACCAGCCGCTCCAGCAGCGGGCTCAGCTGCTTGCAGGGCTGGCACCACTCGGCCCAGAAATCGATGACGACCGGCACCTCGGCCGACCGCTGTACGACATCCCGCTCGAATCCGGCCTCATCGACGTCGAAGACGAGGTCGGCCGGGGAGACGGCACCCGCCCCGCCGTGCCGTGCCGCTTCCGCGCGCGCCTGCTCGGCCTTGGCCTTGGCCTCCTGGGCCGCCTTCACCGCGGCGAGGTCGACGACGCCGCTCATGGACATGTTCCGTGGCTGCATGCGTCTATCCTCCCCCGTCCAGGTGCCTGCGTGAAAACGATGTGAAAAGCCGGGCCCGCCCGATGTGCACCGAGCCGGGCCGGCGGATGTCTCCTGGTCGGCACCGGGTCCCCACCCACGCGCCGGTGTTCGTCGCCCGTGTACGTCCCTCACGAGCTTTCGCTACGACTCGTAGCGTAATGCCATCGGGGGTCCGCGCGACACCACGCCCCGGTGATCTCCCTCACGACGGCGCCGGAACGGCCGGATATCGTCGACGTATGCCCAGCCGCTCCCCCGCCGCCCGCCCCGGGCGTCCGCGCAGTGCCACCGCGGACGCCGCGATCCTGGCGGCGACGCGGGAGGCGCTGGTCGAACTGGGCTGGTCCAAACTCACCCTGGGAGACGTCGCGACCCGCGCCGGGGTTGCGAAAACGACCCTGTACCGCCGCTGGTCGGGCAAGAACGAGCTGGTGGTCGACGCGGTGGCGGAACTCTTCGACGAGCTCGAACTGCCGGACAGCGGCAGCCTGGCCGCGGACATCGAGGGCGTGGTGCTCCAGTTCGCCGCGATCCTCGCCCGACCGGAGGCCAAGAGCGGCCTGATGGCCGCGGTGGCGGAGTCGACGCGGGACGCGGCCCTGCGCGACCGCATCCGCGAGTCCATCGTGGAACGCCAGAAACGGCTCGTCGTGGAGGGCAAGACCCGCGCCCAGTCCCGTGGCGAGCTGTCGGCCGAGCCGGACTCGCGGGAGTCGGCGCGCACGGCCGACCTCATCTTCGACATGATCGCCGGCGCGGTGGTGCACCGGTCCCTGGTGAGTGCGGAACAAGTGGACGCTCAGTGGGTGCACAGTCTCACGCAGGTGCTGCTTTACGGACTGACCGGGGCACGGGACGACCACGCCTGATCACCGCGCGACGGCGTGCGGTGGCGGTGCGGGAGCGACGGCCGGATCCGGCCGGGCAGCCCCGGTCAGAGGGGCTGCCCGACCTGCCGCCCCTCTTCCGGGCTCTTCGCTACGGGGTCACGGTGAGTACGGCGTTGGCGGTGATCCGCCGGTCGCGCAGGTCGCCGAGGACGGTGGCGGTGTGCCGCCAGTCCTCCTGACGGCCGATCTGCGGGTGCAGCCGGCCGCTGTCGACGAGCCGGACCAGGGCGGCCAGGTCGGTGCCGAACGGCTCGTCGAAGTGCTCGTAGTGGAAGTGGCGCACGGTCGCCGAGCGGGGCCCCTTGAAGAACGCGAAGAAGCTGAGCTCGGCGGGCTGCCGGGAGGCCTGCCCGAACCAGATCAGCTGCCCGCGCTCGCGCAGCAGGGCGAGCGCGCGCGGGGTGGTGGTGTCACCGACGGACTCCAGGACGACGTCGAAGGGGCCGACGGCCTCGTCGAGATCCTGTACGACGGTGGCGCCGAACTCGGCGAGCAGCTTGCCCCGTTCGGGGGTCGCGGTGACCGCGGTGACCTCGGCGCCCTCGCCCAGGGCGAGCTCGGTGACGTAGTGGCCGACACCTCCGGACGCGCCGGTGAGCAGGACGCGCCGGCCGCCGACGGAGCCCGCCACACGCAGCAGGCGCAGGGCGGTGAGGCCGGCCAGGGGCAGCGCGGCCGCGGTCTCGAAGGAGACGCTGTCGGGAAGTGCGGCCAGGGAGTGGGTGGGTACGGCGGCGTACTGGGCCCAGCCGTCGGCCGGCGGGTGGCCGACGACACGGGTGCCGACGGCGGGTCCGGAACCGTCCGCCGCCGCCTGCACGACGACGCCGGCGACGTCCTTGCCGGGCCGGCCGCCGAGGCGCAGCGGTCCGTGGAGCTGGAAGACCTCGCCGCGGTTGACGGAGAACGCCCGTACCTCGACGAGGGCCTCGTCCGCCGCCGGCTTCGGCGTCTCGGCCTCGCCGAGCTCGACCATCTCCTCGGGTCGTCCGGTGGGCAGCAGGGCCTTCATCGGGTGGCCTCCTGCGGGCGCGGCTGCGGGCATGGCTGACTCCTGTTTGCTGTGTCGAGGGGTGCTTCGTGAGGGGGTGCGGCCCGTGCGCCGAGCGCTCCGGGGCCGGTGTCCAGCACGCTAGGCGCGGGCTTCGGCGCGGCTCAACGCCTGTGCTGCGCAAGTGCGCCGGGGATGCTCCGAAGGTGACATGGGCGGGCAGTGCCCGCACAGCGCTTCAGCGCGGTGGCGTCGCCGGGCCGGTCCGCCAGGTGGTGGCTGCCGGATGCCCGCGGGGCCTCGTCCAGGCCGCCCTGGCCGGGGCGGGCGGGTGGACCGGGGCGGCGGCGCGGCGCGCGGCCACGGCGTGCAGCACCGCGAGGACCGCGGCGAGTTCGTCGGCGTCGGCGCTGCCGCGCACCAGCCGCACGGTGGGGGTGGGGCGGGGGGCTTCGGCGCTCATACCGGCTGGTTCCCGTGCTTGCGCTCCGGCAGTTGCGCGTGTTTCGCGCGCAGCATCCGCAGCGACCTGATCAGCACCTCCCGGGTGCGCCGGGGATCGATGACGTCGTCGACGAGGCCGCGCTCGGCGGCGTAATAGGGGTGCATGAGTTCCTCCTTGTACTCGGCCACGCGCCGTGCCCGGGCCAGTGCGGGGTCGTCGGCCGCGGCGATCTCCCGGCGGAAGACGACCCCCGCCGCGCCCTCCGCGCCCATGACGGCGATCTCGTTGGTGGGCCAGGCGAAGGACAGGTCGCAGCCGATGGAGCGGGAGTCCATGACGATGTAGGCGCCGCCGTACGCCTTGCGCAGGATGACCTGGACGCGTGGCACGGTGGCGTTGCAGTAGGCGTAGAGCAGTTTGGCGCCGCGCCGGATGATGCCGTCGTGCTCCTGGCCGGTGCCGGGCAGGAAGCCGGGCACGTCGACCAGGGTCACCAGAGGGATGTTGAAGGAGTCGCAGAACTGCACGAACCGCGCGCCCTTCTCGGAGGCGGCGATGTCCAGCGCGCCGGCGCCCGCGAGCGGCTGGTTGGCGACGATGCCGACGACCTGGCCGCCCAGCCGGGCCAGGGCGACGACCAGGTTGGGCGCCCACAGCTCGTGCAGTTCGAACCAGTCGCCGTCGTCGACGACCTCCTCGATGACCCGGCGGATGTCGTAGACCCGCTGCGGGTCGGCCGGCACCAGGTCGAGCAGGGCGTCGCCGGGGCGGTCGACGGGGTCGTCGCTGATCGCGTCGGGCGGTAGCTCGCGGTTGTTGGCGGGCAGCATCGACAGCAGATGGCGTACATCCTGCAGGCAGGACTCCTCGTCGTCGTGCAGGAAGGTGGAGACGCCCGAGCGCGCCGAGTGGACGTCGGCGCCGCCGAGTTCGTCGTGGCTGACCCGCTCGCCGGTGACGGCCTGCACCACGTCGGGTCCGGTGATGTACATCTGCGCGGTGCCGCGCACCATGAACACGAAGTCGGTGAGGGCCGGCGAGTACGCGGCGCCCCCGGCACACGGCCCGAGGATCACGCTGATCTGCGGGATCACCCCGGAGCAGCGCACATTGCGGGTGAAGATGCCGCCGTACCCGGCGAGTGCGGTCACCCCCTCCTGGATACGGGCGCCCGCCCCGTCGCTGAGTGCGATCAGCGGTGCCCCGGCCGCCTCGGCCATGTCCATGATCTTGTGGATCTTCTGGGCGTGGGCCTCGCCGAGCGCGCCGCCGAAGATGGTGAAGTCGTGTCCGTAGACGAACACCTGCCGTCCGTCGACGGTGCCCCAGCCGGTGACGACACCGTCGCCGTGGGGTCTCTTCGCCTCCAGGCCGAAGCCGGTGGCGCGATGCCGGCGCAACCCCTCGACCTCGGTGAACGAGCCCTTGTCCAGCAGGAGGCCGAGGCGTTCACGGACGGTGAGCTTGCCCCGGGCGTGCTGGCGCTCGGTGGCCGCCGGATCGGGTCCGGTCAGCATCTCGCTTCGAAGGGCGGCAAGTTCGGCCAGGCGTTCGCGCATGGAGAACTCCTTTCTGCGCACCGGAATGACCTGTCCTCCCACGCTAGGCAGACGCCTGGCCGGCGGAGGGGAAAGCCGTGCCGAAAGGGCGGCCCGGGGATTCCTTGGTGACAACCCCGTTGCCCCGTACGGCGTTTTCCGGCACCACCCGGCCGGAACTCTCGGAGTGTTCCCGTGCACGGAGGTGGCATGAGGAGTCCAACTCCCTTTTCCTGCCGTTACCTTCGGTCTTTCCCCACCCGTTTCCCCCGCCCGGGGGAAGGAGCCGTCCCTTCACCGTCCCTCTCTACCTGGAGACAGAACATGAGCGAGGAGAAGACTCTCTCGGCCCGCCATATCGTCGTGATCGCCGACCCGTATCCGATCTCCCGGGCCGCGGTGGCCTCACTGCTGCGCCACTCCGGCGCGGTCGACGAGGCGCAGGAGGCGGAGAGCGGGCAGGGCGCTCTGGATCTGGTGCGCCGGCTGCGGGCCGACATGCTGGTCACCGAGGTCGATCTGGCGGGCCGGGGCGACGGGGTGCAGCTGGTCAGGCAGGTCAAGAAGCTCGCCCGGCCGCCGACCGTCCTGATGTTCACCGGCGCGGACGACCCCGCGGTGGTCGCCGCGTGCCTGGCCGGCGGAGCCGACGGTTTCGTCCACCGCACGGCCTCGCCCGAGCGGCTGGTGAGGGCCGTGGAGACCCTCGCGGCGGGGCGGTCGGTCTGGTATCTGCGCGAGCACGCCGGTCTTGTCCCGGAACCGGGAACACGGCCGCGGGTGCCCGGAATGACCGCACGCGAACAGCAGATACTGGGACTGCTGCTGGGCCGGTACTCGAACGACGAGATAGCGGCCGAACTCCATCTGGCCCGGCAGACGGTCAAGAACCACGTCAGCAATGTGCTCACCAAACTCGGCGTGGCCAACCGACGCGAACTGCTGGCCCGCCGGGACCCTCTCGTGGCGGCTCTCTGAAAGAGCCGTACGGAAAGGGAGAAAGCAAAGGGAATGGGCAGGACGGTGACCGTCCTGCCCATTCCTTGTTTGCGCGCCTGCGCCGCGTACGGCTATGCGTTCAGCACAGCGGACCGCCCGCCACGTACAGCACCTGCCCCGAGACGAACCCCGACCGCTCGCCGGCGAAGAACGAGACCGCCTCCGCCACGTCCTCGGGCTCGCCCACCCGCCGCACCGGGATCTCGGCTGCGCAGCTCTCCTTGAACTGCTCGAAGGTGAGGCCCAGCCGGGTGGCCGTCGCGGCGGTCATGTCGGTCGCGACGAACCCGGGGGCGACGGCATTGGCGGTGATGCCGAACTTGCCGAGCTCCAGGGCGAGTGCCTTGGTGAAGCCCTGCAGACCGGCCTTGGCGGCCGCGTAGTTGGCCTGGCCGCGGTTGCCGAGCGCGGAGGACGAGGACAGGTTCACGATCCGGCCGAAGCCGGCGTCGACCATGTGCTTCTGGACCGCGCGGGACATCAGGAAGGCGCCGCGCAGATGGACGCCCATGACGGTGTCCCAGTCCGCGGCGCTCATCTTGAACAGCAGGTTGTCGCGGAGGACGCCCGCGTTGTTGACGAGGACGGCCGGCGCGCCGAGCTCCTCGGCCACGCGTGCGACGGCGGCGGTGACCTGCGCCTCGTCGGTGACGTCCGCCGCGACGGCCAGCGCCCGGCCGCCGTTGGCGGTGATGCGTCCGGCGGTCGCGGCGGCGGCCGGCCCGTCCAGGTCGAGTACGGCGACGGCGAGTCCGTCGGCGGCGAGGCGCTCGGCGGTGGCCGCTCCGATACCGCGGGCCGCTCCGGTCACCACGGCGATGCGCTGGGGAACTGTCTGTGTCATGTCCGGGAATTTATGCGGCTCACGCCCTTCACCGCGGGGCGGTGTCTCCTATGGAACACCGCACGGCCCCCTAGGAGTCATTCTCCTTGAAAGCGTTCCCGGGCCTTGCCTAACGTTCTGGTCATGCAGAGGCCGCCGCCGGAAAAACCCGGCAGGCGGAATTGCGAGAGATTCCCGGCGAAAAACTCATCAGGAGGTTGAAATGCCGATCGTGACCGTTCAGCAGGGTCCGCGTGACATCGAGCTCAAGCGCGACCTGGTCGCCCGTATCACGGACGCCTTCGTCGACGCGTACAAGATTCCGGCGGAGACGGTCCAGGTCTGGATCCAGGAGGTCCCGGCGGACAGCTGGGGCGCCGCGGGCAAGCTCATCGCCGACAGCTGACACCTGCCCCCCTTCCTCCCCCTCCCCACGGCACGGTCCCGGCCGCCTTCGTCGGCGGCCGGGACCGTGCCGTGTCACCGCGGAGCCGCATCACCGCACCGCACACCCCGCACCACCGGAAACGGAGAGCACCGTGACGACACCGACCACCTCGACGGCGCCCGGTGCCCTCGACGGCATGGACGCCGGGCGTCTCGCGCACTGGCTCGAGAGCCGGCTGCCGGGCAGCGGGCCGCTGGAGGGCGTGACCCCGCTGGCCGGCGGGCGGTCCAACCTGACGTACCGCATCTCCTGGAGCGGCCGCACCTTCGTGCTGCGCCGGCCGCCGCTGGGGCATGTCCTGGCCACCGCCCACGACATGGCGCGCGAGTACCGGGTGCTGAGCGCGCTCGGCCCGGCCGGCGTGCCCGTCCCTCCGGCGTACGCGCTGTGCCGGGACGAGGACGTGCTCGGCGCCCCCTTCTACGTCATGGGGTTCACCGAGGGCATCACCTACCGGGGCGACGCGGAACTCGCCCCGCTGGGAGCGCCGTCGGCGCGGCGCCTCACCCATGCGCTGGTCGACACGCTGGCCCTGCTGCACTCCGTGGACCCGCACCGCGCGGGCCTCGGCGACTTCGGCCGGCCCGAAGGCTTCATGGCCCGGCAGGTGCGGCGCTGGCGCCGCCAGTGGGACGCCTCGCGCACCCGGGAGGTGGACGGCGCCGACCGGCTCAACGACCGCCTGGCGGCGACCTGTCCGCCCTCCGGCGCGGTGGCGGTCGTCCACGGCGACTACAAGCTGGACAACGTGCTGTTCGACCGGGCCGACCCGGGCCGGGTCACCGCGGTGCTCGACTGGGAGATGGCCACGCTCGGTGATCCCCTGGCCGACCTCGGCATGCTCTGCATGTACTGGGACGGCTTCGCCGGCGTCGACCGCCCACCGGTCGCCTCCCCCGGTGCCCTGGCCGGCTGGCCCGGCCGAGAGGCGCTGGTGGAACGGTACGCGGCGCACAGCACGGCTGGTCTCGACCACCTCGACTGGTACACCGCGTTCGCCTTCTACAAGCTCGCCGCGATCCTCGAGGGCATCCGCTGCCGCTCCTTGCAGGGCCTCACCGTCGGCGAGGAGTCCGCGAACCTGGCCGACGCCGTCCCGCTGCTGGTGGCCCGCGGCCACGACGCCCTGCGCACCGCCGGCTGACCCCCGTCGGCACAGCCCTTCGACGACTGCAACGGAGTTGCCCTCATGGACTTTTCCTACGACGCCCGGACCGAGGACCTGCGCACCAGGATGCGTGCCTTCCTGGACGAGCATGTGCTGCCCGCCGAGCCCGTCCTCCACGCCCAGCACGCCGCCTCGCATCCCTGGGGCCGGCCACCGGTGCTCCAGGACCTCAAAGACGAGGCGCGCCGCCAGGGCCTGTGGAACCTCTTCCTGCCGGACGACCGGTTCGGCGCGGGGCTGAGCAACCTGCAGTACGCCCCGCTCGCCGAGATCACCGGACGCAGCCCCTTCATCGCGCCGGAGGCCGTCAACTGCGCGGCCCCCGACACCGGCAACATGGAGGTCCTGGCCCTCTTCGGCACCTCCGCGCAGCAGGACCGCTGGCTGAAACCGCTGCTCGACGGGGCGATCCGCTCGGCCTTCTGCATGACCGAGCCGGAGGTCGCCTCCTCGGACGCCGCGAACATCACCACCCGTATCGAACGCGACGGTGACGGCTATGTCGTCAACGGCCGCAAATGGTGGTCGTCGGGTGCGCTGGCACCGGAGTGCGAACTGCTGATCGTGATGGGCAAGACCGACCCGGACGGGCCCCGCCACCGGCAGCAGTCGATGATCCTGGTACCGCGCGACACCCCCGGGGTGCGCGTCGAACGCGGTGTGCACGTCTTCGGCTACACCGACGGCCCGCACGGCGGGCACGGCGAGGTCGTCTTCGACCAGGTCCGGGTGCCGGCCGAGAACATCGTCGCCGGTGAGGGCGACGGCTTCGCCATCGCGCAGGCCCGGCTGGGCCCCGGCCGCATCCACCACTGCATGCGGCTGATCGGCATGGCCGAGCGCGCCTTCGACCTGATGTGCGAGCGGGCCGGCAGCCGGGTCGCCTTCGGCAAGCCGCTCGCCGAACAGGGCGTGGTCCGCGAGTGGATCGCCGAGGCGCGGGTGCGCATCGAACAGGCCCGGCTGCTGGTGCTGAAGACCGCCTATCTGATGGACACGATCGGCAACAAGGGCGCTCACACCGAGATCCAGGCCATCAAGATCGCGGTGCCGGCGATGACCGAGTGGGTCCTCGACAAGGCCATCCAGACGCACGGCGCCGGCGGGGTCTCGCAGGACTTCCCGCTCGCCGAGCTGTGGGCCCACGCCCGTACCCTGCGCCTGGCCGACGGCCCCGACGAGGTCCACCGCGCCTCACTGGCCCGACGCGAACTGCGCCGATACCAGAACACCTGACCCTTGTTCACCGCAAAGCCGCCCTTCCTTTCCGGAAGGGCGGCTTTCTGGTTTTCCAAGAATGCCTGGGTGAAGGTGCGGGCGAATACGCGGACGGTACCGCGAGTACTGCTTTCCCCTGGAAAGAGTACCCGGCGGCCCATGGCCCAATGACCGGCCGCTCCTATCGTTTTCCGTATGACGAACAGTGAATTCGAGATACCCGCATCAGCGAGTTCGGCGTCATCCATCATGGCGCCGAACAACGAACGCATCGTCGTCACGGGAATCGGCGTCGTCCTCCCTGGCACCCTCTCGGTCGACCAGTTCTGGGCGAACATCTCGGGCGGCAGGTCCCAGGTGGGCCGGCTCACCCGCTTCGACGCGCAGCAGGCCGGCCTTCCGGTGTACGCGGCGGCCGAGATCGACGGCTTCGACCACCGCCCCTTCCTCCCGGAGCTGACGGACGCGCACGCGGCCAAGTACTCCCGGGAGATCCTCATCACCATGTCGGCCCTCACCGAGGCCCGTCGCGACGCGGGGCTCGGTCGGGACGCACTGGACCCGCGCCGGCTCGGCATCGTCATGTCCTCCTCCCGCGGCCCGTTCAGCTGGTGGCGCGACGTCCTCACCGGCGCCGACCCGGGCGCCTTCGGCGACAAGGGCGCGATGTTCCGCGGCCTGCCCGGCTGCCCGGCCTCCCTGTCCGCCGTCTACACCGGCGCCCAGGGCCTGGTCACCACCGTCTCCAACGCCTGCGTCGGCGGCCACCAGGCCATCCAGCTGGCGCTGCGGGAGCTGCGCTCCGGCGCCGCGGACGCCATGCTGGTCGGTGGCCACGAGTTCCCGATCGTGCCCGAGGTCGCCGCCTGCTACCGGGCGATGGGCCATGGCGTGCTCTCCTCCGAACGCGAGGACCCGAGCCGTGCGGTGCGCCCCTACAGCGACGACCGCGAGGGCTTCGCGCTCGGCGAGGGTTCCGTCGTGCTGTGCCTGGAGCGGGAGTCGGTCGCCCGGCAGCGCGGCGCCCGGGTCTACTGCGAGATCCTCTCGGCCGTCTCCCTCAACGAGGCCGCCCACCCCACCACCATGGACCTGACCGGCAAGGTCACCGCCTCGGTCATCGAGGACGCGCTGGCCGACGCGGGCCGCTGCGCTGACGACGTCGACTACTTCTGCGCGCACGGCACCGCCACCCGCTACAACGACATCGCCGAGTCGCGCGCGCTGCGCGCGCTCTACCCGGAGCGCACCGCCGCCGCCCTGCCGCCGCTGAGCTCCAACAAGCCCATTTACGGCCACACGTTCGGCCTGGCGGGCATCATCAACGTCGCCGCGACCGGCCTGATGATCCACCACCGGACCATCGCGCCCACCATCAACTTCACCACGCCCGACCCCGAGTGCGACCACGACCACGTCTTCGAGGGACCGCGTGCGGCCGATGTCGGCCTCGCGGTGTCCATGTCGTTCGCCTTCGGCAGCCAGACCGCGGTCGTCGCACTGGGAGCCCCGTCATGAGCCGCCCCCTGATCGCCGCCGACGTCGACGCACTGGTCCGCGCCCTGGTACGCCCGGGCGACCACGTCCACCTGGCCGGCACCCCGTCACGCCCCAACGCTCTCACCTACGCCCTGTGCCGGGTCTTCGGCGCCGACGGCCACCTCACGGTCTCCACCACCGCCGTGCACTCCTCGGCCCACGCGCTCGCACTGTCCGGCGTCGCCGACAAGGTCATCGCCGGTTTCGCCGGGGACACCTACCCCTCGCCCCGGCCCAACCCCCTCTACGCGGACCTGGAGAAGGGCGAACCGTTCGTCTTCGAGGCCTGGTCGCTGCTCAGTTACGTCCAGCGGCTGATCGCCGGCGCCCAGGGAAGCCCGTACGCGGTCACCGGCTCCCTGGCCGGCACCGACCTCGCCGAGGGCAAGCCGGACGCGCTGCACCGCGTACCCGACCCCGCGCGTCCGGGCGAGGAGATCACCCTGCTGTCGCCCCTGCGCCCCGACGTCACTCTCGTGCACGGTGTGGCCGCCGACGAGGACGGCAACATCGCCCTGGTCCCGCCGCTCGGCGAGGGTGCCTGGGCCGCGTACGCCGCCGGGCGCGGTGTCATCGCCTCGGTCGAGAGAATCGTCAGCCGTGAGGAACTGCGCGAACTCAACGACCGTGTGGTCATCCCCGGCCAGCGCGTCCTGGGCCTGACCGAGGCCCGTCTGGGAGCCCACCCCCAGGCCCTGCGCACCGACCGGCTGGCCGGCGTGGACGGCTACCTGGACGACTACGCCTTCCTGGAGGAGATAGTCGCCTCCTGCCACGGCGAGCACCGCGGCCGGGACTGGTACGACACCTGGGTCACCGGCCCCGGCTCCCACGAGGAGTACGTACGCCGCCTGGGAGCCCACCGCCGCACCGCCCTGCGCATACCGTCCGCCACCGCCGCGGACGACGACTACGACGCCGAGACCGAAACCTGGGCGGAGAGCCACCGCAGCGAGAAGGAGGCCGTGACCAGGGCGGGATCCGCATCCGCCGCCGCCACCGCACCCCTCGCCGCCCGGCCCGCCGAACCCGCCTCGCCGGCCGATGTCCCGCTCCCCGCGCCCGCCACCCGTCAGGAACGCCTGATCGTGCTCGGTGCCCGGGCCGTCGCCGAGCAGGTCCGCGCACACGGCTACGACACCCTGCTCGCCGGGATCGGCACCTCGCACATGGCGGCCTGGCTGGCGGCCGAGCTGCTGCGGGCGGGCGGACAGGACGTCAAGGTGGTGGCCGAGCTCGGCATGTACGGCTTCAGCCCCGAGGGCGGGGACACCTTCCTCTTCAGCCTGCTGCACGCCGCCCGCAGCGAGATGCTCGCCGGCATCCCGGAGATCCTCGGCGGTATGGTCGCGGCCAACCCCCGGGCGCTGGGCGTCCTGGCCGCCGCCGAGATCGACGAGAGCGGCACGATCAACACCAGCCGCGGCGCGGACGGCCGCTGGCTGACCGGCTCGGGCGGCGCCAATGACATCGCGTCCAGCACCGACTGCGTGGTGATCGCCCCGTCCTCCCGCCGCCGCTACGTGCCCGAGGTCACCTACCGCACCAGTCCCGGCCACCGCGTCCGCGAGGTGGTCAGCGACTTCGGCCGCTTCGTCCGCGACGGCGCCGCGAGTCCGTTCCGCCTCGCCACCTACCTCCCGGCCGACGACGCCGCGAACCCGGCCGCCGACGCCACGGACGGCCCGCGGGAGCTCTCCCGCCAGGCGGCCGAGGCCGTGGCGAGCCGTACCTCCTGGATCGCCGACACCTCCCATGTGGCCGCCGAAAAGCCGGTGACGGACGAGGAGTTGGCCGCCCTGCGCGCCCTCGACCCACAGGGCCGCTTCCGCTGAGCGGCGCCAC
The DNA here is from genome assembly GCF_043088925.1 of Streptomyces sp. NPDC014006. NCBI lineage: Bacteria > Bacillati > Actinomycetota > Actinomycetes > Kitasatosporales > Streptomycetaceae > Streptomyces > Streptomyces sp. NPDC014006. Next base: position 74,188 of record NZ_JBICAJ010000006.1, read on the forward strand.
GCACCCCCGCTCCCCCTGAGCGGCCCGCCACACCCCCGCTCCCGCTGAGCGGCACCCGCCACACCTCCACCCACCCGGACACACAAGGAGCCCCGCCATGCACACCCGCACCGAAGCGCGCACCTGGACCGGCACCGGCCTGAAGTTCTCCGGCCTCGGCCACTACTTCCCCCGCCACCACCGCACCCACGACGGCGAGGTCACCGTCGGTGGCCGCACCTACCCTCCCGAGGCCGCGCAGGAACTCGGCGTCCGCGCCCTCCACGTCGCCGACGAGGACGAAACGCTGGAGTTCATGGCCGTCCAGGCCGCCACCTCGGCCCTGGCGAACGCCGGCCGCGAACCCGACGACCTGGACCTGGTCGTCCTCGCCAACTGGACCGACCGCCAGTGGATACCGGAGATAGCCCCGGGCGTCGCCGCCGCCCTCGGCGCGCACGGCGCCCTCGCCTTCGACGTCTGCGGCGCCTGCACCGGCTTCGTGCACGGCGTGCAGACCGCGGCCGCCATGCTCACCGCGCACCCGGGCTGGAAGCGCGCCGTGGTGGTCGCGGCCGACCGCTTCACCCGCCGCGCCCGCCCCGGCACCCGCGGCCAGCTGGTCTTCGGCGACGCGGCCGGCGCGATCGTCCTGGAGAAGGGCGACCCGGACGACCCGAGCGGCCTGATCGACTCGGTCCTGGACTGCGACGCCTCGGAGGCGGACACCGTCGCCGCCCGCGCCCCCGAGGGCTTCCTGCGCCCCAAGCCGGAGCTCATCGACCTGGCCGTGCGCTCCAGCCTGAAGGTCGCCGACACCGTCCTGACCCGCAACGACCTGAAGACCTCCGACATCGACTGGCTGGTCCCGCACCCCGGCAACAACGCCATCCACGCGGGCGTACGCGACGGACTCGACCTGGAACCCGCCCGGTTCCTCACCAACTTCGCCGAGCGCGGCAACACCGGCTGCGCCTCGATCCCGATCGCGCTGTCGGAGTTCTTCGGACAGGGCGTCGTCAAGCGCGGCGACCTGGTCCTGTCCACGGCGGTCGGCTCCGGCTGGTACTACGGCGGACTCCTGTACCGCCTGTGACCTCGCTGCCGTACGAGCCCCAACCCGCCCTGCTCGCAATCCACTTACTCATCGAAGGACAGCCATGAGCCTCACGCACCCCATCGGCCCCACCCCCTCCCCCACCCCGTCCCTGGCCATATGGACCGACTTCGGCGGCGTACTGACCCCGCCGGTCGACGTCACCTTCAACGAGTTCGCGGACCGCGTCGGCGTCCCGCTGTGGGCGCTGAAGGAGTCGATGCGCCTGGTCGGGGAGAAGTACGGCACGGACCCGATGGGCCCGATAGACATCCCGCTGATCGACGAGGCCGCCTGGTCCGACGAGCTGGAGGACGTCCTCGGCGGCACCTTCGGAGTCGTCGCCGACCTCCAGCACTTCGGTGACCGCTGGTTCGCCGGGCGCCCCGCCAACCGGGCCTGGGCCGCGCACCTGAACGGCTTCCGGGCCCGGGGCGCCTTCGTCGGACTGCTCTCCAACCTGCCGCCCTCCTGGGAACGCCACCGCCGCTTCATGATCGACGACTCGCACTTCGACGGCATCGTCCTCTCCCACGCCGTGGGCAGCCGCAAGCCCGAGCCCGAGATCTTCGAACTCGCCGCGAAGCGGGCCGGGCTCGAACCGCACCAGTGCGTGCTCGTGGACGACCTGGAGAAGAACGTCTCCGGCGCGATCGCCGCCGGCTGGCAGGCCGTGCACTTCCACGACGCCGACCAGGCCGCCCGCCAGGTCTCCCGCCTCCTCGACGCCACCGCCCCGGTCGCCGTCTGAGCCCCGGCCCCCCGGCCCGCAGATCTCCCCGTCCCCGGCACCCGCCCCGACGCACCGCACAGGAGCCCGTCATGTCCGTACAAAGGCTGGTCAACCCGGCCGAGGCCGCCGAAGCGGCCCAGACCCTGTCCACCCAGCGCACGCTGTCCCGCCGGCTGGTGCACCGCTCGGCGATCTCCGAGGTGTTCCTCACCGACTTCCAGTCCGTCGACGAGAACACCTTCCGGGCGGCGGCCCAACTCCCGCCGCGCCACTTCTACTACGGCGACCACACCGCCCGCCCCGCGACGCACGATCCGCTCGCGGTGTTCGAGAGCGTGCGCCAGATGCTGCTGTGCGCGATGCACCTCCAGCACGACGCGGGTCACGACACCAAGTCGATCACCGCGACCGCGTCCCTGGAGATCACCGACCCCGAGCCGCTCCGGGCCGCCGGCGCGCTGGACCTGCTGCTGCTCGGCGACGTGGAGCTCGCCAAGATGTACCAGGACACCGTCGCCCGCGTGGTGCACCGGGTGCGGGTCATGGTCGGCGGCCGGCAGGTGGGCGTCATCACCGTCGACACCGCGCAGCGCCCCGACCCCGTCTACCAGAAGCTGCGGATGAGCCACCGCGCCACACCGCCGCCTCTGTCCGACACCCTGCCCGCGGACACCGGCGGCGTCGCCCCGGCGCCCTGGCGGGTGGGCCGCGAGCAGGCGGAGAACGTGGTTCTGGAGAACGCCGACGTCACGGACGACGCCGTACGCGCGCGACTGCGGGTGCCCGCCGCGCACCCCAGCATGTTCGAGCACGCCCAGGACCATGTGCCGGGGCCGGTGATGATGGAGGCCGCCCGGCAGGCCGCACTGCTGCTCGCTTCCGGCTCACCGGGCGGGTCGCCGGCCGGGTTCTGCCTTCGGTACGTCGACGCCGAGTACCTGCGCTTCGCGGAGCTGGACAGCGACATCACCGTCGTCACCCGCCGGCTGCCCGAACCGGTGGACGGCGGCCAGTGGACCGAGACCGCCTTCGTCCAGCAGGACGAGACCGTCGCCCGGATGCGCGTCCGCCTCGCCGAGGCCCACACCGGCGGAGCCGACGATGCGGTTTGACGCCCCCGTCCATCTCAACGCCCCCGTCCACGCGCTGGGCGAGCACGCCCAGCCCGTCTCGGACGCGGTCGCCGGCCTGCTGATCGACGGGGAGAACGCCGAGCGATACGCCTACACGGCCCTGCGCACCAGCGCCCTCGCCCCGGTCGAGCTCGCCGCCCTCGCCGCCGCCACCTCCCTCGACGCGTCCGGGACCCCGCCGGAGCGCATCACCCAACTGCTGCACGCGTGGACGTACCACCAGGGCCACGAGTTCTGGTCCCCGGCGCACTATCTGGCCCAGCGCGTCGGCGCGGTGGCCGCGGAGCCCGTCGGGATCCAGCAGATGTGCAACGGAGGGCTGGCCGCCATCGTGCAGGCCGCCTGCCGGCTGCTCGCCGCCGGCGCCGGCCCGGCCCTGGTGACCACCGCGGACTGCTTCCCGCAGCCCGGCTTCGACCGCTGGGGCGGCGACTACGGCGTCTGCTACGGCGACGGCGCCACCTCGGTTCTGGTCGACCGCGCCCCGCGCGGCCGTTCCGTGCGCCTGCTGTCGGCGGCAACCGTGGCGGCGCCGGTGCTGGAGGGCATGCACCGCGGCGACGCGCCGTTCAGCCCGGCGCCCACCAGCGGCGTCAAGACGCTGCTGCCGAAGCTCGCCAAGAAGGAGTTCCTCACCGCCAACCCGGCCCTGCCCTTCGGTCCGATCGCGCACGACGCGGTCACCTCCGTGGTGGCGCGGGCCCTGCGCGACGCCGGGGTCGGCCCCGACGACGGACGGCTGCGGGCCGCGGCGCTGCCCCGGCTCGCCCGGCACGTCATCGCCGACGCCTACGAGCCCGCCTTCCGCGAGGTGTGCGCCGCGCCCGTCGTCCGACTCGGCTCGGACACCGGCCACTTGGGCGCCGGAGACGCCGTCGCCAACCTGTCCGACCTGCTCGACCGGGACGACGTACGCCCCGGGGATCTGCTCGTCCTGCTCAGTGCCGGCGCCGGTTTCACCTGGTCCGCCGCGATCGTGGAGGTGAATCAGTCGTGACGAATCCGGCCGTCCCCGCCGAGGAGGCAACCGCCCCCGCCGAGGACCCGACCGCGCTGTTCCGGGTGGACGGCCGGGTGGCCGTGGTCACCGGCGCCTCCAGCGGCATCGGCGCGCACACGGCCCGGCTGCTCGGCGCCGCGGGCGCCCGGGTGGCCCTGGCCGCGCGCCGTGAGGGCCCGCTGAAGGATCTCGCCGCCGAGCTGCCCGGCTCACTCGCCGTGCCCTGCGACGTGACGTCGGCCGAGGACCGCGCGCGTCTGGTGCGCACGGTCACCGAGGAACTCGGCCCGATCGACATCCTGGTCAACAACGCGGGCCTGTCGGAGACCGTGCCCGCGGAGACGCAGTCCGTGGAGAGCTTCAGCTCCATCGTGGCGCTGAATCTGACGGCGGTGTTCGCGCTGAGCCAGGCGGTCGGCACGGGCATGCTGGAGCGCGGCCGGGGCTCGGTCATCAACATCGCCTCCATCTACGGGCTGGTGGCCAGCGGCAGCCTTCCGCAGGCCGCGTACGCCGCGTCCAAGGGCGGGGTGGTGAACCTGACCCGCGAGCTGGCCGCCGAGTGGAGCGGGCGGGGGGTGCGCGTCAACGCGCTGTGCCCGGGCTGGTTCTGGTCGGAGATGACCGAGTCGATGCTCGGCAGCGAGAAGGGGCGGGCGTGGGTGGAGCGCCGTACCCCGATGCGCCGCGCCGGCCGGCTCGGCGAACTCAACGGCGCGCTGCTGCTGCTCGCCTCGGACGCCGGCTCCTACATCACGGGAGCGGCCCTACCCGTGGACGGCGGCTATCTGGCCCTGTGACCGCGGCAAGGCCCGAGGGACGCCGCCCCATGCCGCTTCGGAGGCATGGGGCAGTCCTCCAAGAGGGAATGTCCTGGTCAGCTCGCATATACGTAGCATCGACAGAGCGCGGGCAGGGGTTTGCTCGCGGTCCGGCCACCCGGTTCCGCTTCCGGGTTCGTGCCGCCGCCCGTTCCTCCCCCGCCCGGGCGGCCGCAGGCCGGCCGCCACCCCTGCCCGCGCCTTACGACGACGACCGCCGGCGACTGCCGCGCGGTCGTCACCTGTCTGTTCGCCCTTACCCGCCTCACCTGTTCGTTCGTCATCACCCGTCTGTTCGCCGTTTCTGGAGGGCATCATCGTGAGCACATCCGTCTCCCCCGCTCGTTTCCGAGGCCGGGTCGCCCTGGTCACCGGCGCCAGCCGGGGCATCGGGTACGCCGTCGCCGAACGCCTGGTCGCCGAGGGCGCCCGGGTCTGCCTCACCGCCCGCTCGCCCGAGCCGCTGGCGCAGGCGGTCGAGCGTCTGGGCGGGCCGGAGCATGCTGTGGCGGTCGCCGGCAAGACGGACGACGACGGACACCGGGCCGAGGCCGTCGAGCGGACGCTGGCGGCGTTCGGACGGCTGGACGTCCTGGTCAACAACACGGGGATCAACCCGGTGTTCGGTCCGGTCCTCGACCTGGAGGAATCCGCCTGGCGCAAGGTGTTCGACGTCAACGTCCTGGCGGCGCTGGGCTGGCTGCGGCGCGCCCGCGAGGCGTGGATGGGCCAGCACGGCGGCAGCGTGGTGAACATGACGGCGGTGGCGGGGCTGAAGCCCGCCACCGGTATCGGCGTGTACGGCGCCAGCAAGGCCGCGCTGATCCATCTCACCGAGCAACTGGGCCAGGAGCTCGGCCCGCGCATCCGCGTCAACTCGGTGGCTCCGGCCGTGGTCAAGACCCGCTTCGCGTCGAAGCTCTACGAGGACCGCGAGCAGCGGCTCACCGAGGACTACGCGCTGCGGCGCCTGGGGACCCCCGAGGACATCGCCGCCGCGGTCGCCTACCTGGCCTCGGACGACGCCTCCTGGGTGACCGGCCAGACCCTGGTCGTCGACGGCGGCCTGACCACGGTGGGCGGCGGCATCTGAACCGGCCTGTGCCGCACACGACTTCGGGCCTTCCCCGCGTGGGGAAGGCCCGAAGTCGTAGGTGCGGGTGCGGTGGTTACGGGATCAGATCCCGCGGCGGGTGCCGTCCGGGTTCAGCGGGGACCACCACAGGGCCGAGGTCGAGCAGCCGTCGCCGAGGATGACGCCACGGCCCTCCACGATGCGGCCGTCCCGCCAGCGCAGGAAGTGCAGCGCCGTCACATCGAGCAGGTCGTACGGCGAGGTGCTGTCCTGCGGCGCTCCGGCCCGCAGCGCGCGGTTGGTGTTGACGTCGACCGAGTAGCCGTCCTCGGCGTTGACCATGATGGTCACGTTCTCGGCGGTGTAGGTCCCGCCGGACAGCTCGCCCACGGTCTTGAGGAAGCCGAGGAAGCTGTCCAGTCCCTCGTGCCAGCCGGCGTGCGCGTGGTTGCCGGGGATCTCGAACCTGACGTCCTCGTCCCAGTACTCGAGCATGGTCCGGCGGTCCCCGGACGCCAGGGCCCCGAAGGCCTCACGGACTCGCTCGACGGTCAGCGCGCTCACGATGTTCTCCCTTGTTCGTCGTTCTACCGGTGTGTTGCGTCGTGTTGCGGGTGGGTGGGCACAAGCGGGTGCCGGGGCGGCCGGCTGTCACGGCAGCCGCCCCGGCGCGCTGTGCGTGGTTCAGGCCGCGACCTTCTCCGGCTCGGCCTGCGGTGCGGCCTCGGCCACGGGCGCCGCCTTGCCGGCCCTGGCGCCGACGGCGGCGACCAGCACCGTCGCGGCGGCGCAGAAGCCGGCCATGATCCACAGCGCGGTGTGCAGGCCGCCCGTGTAGGCGGAGGTGGCGACCTGGTGGAAGGCCTCGCGGGCGTTGGCCGGCACGGTGGACTGCGGGCCGGACAGCTGCCCCTGGTTCAGGGCGTTGGCAAGCTCGGTCGGCTTGCCGCCGTACGGGCCGGTGAAGGCGTCGAGCTTGGTGCCGAGTTCCACCCGGGTGAAGCTGACGAGCAGCGAGCCGACCACCGCGATACCGGTGGCCTCGCCCGCGAGCCGCATGGTGTTGAACATGCCCGCGGCCATGCCGGCCCGCTCGGGCTCGACGCTGGAGACGGCGGCGCCGTCCATCACGCCGAAGGAGACGCCGATCCCGATGCCGATCACCGCAAAGGGGCCGAGGGCGGCCCAGTTGCCGATGCCGGGGTGCAGGACCGTCAGCCAGGCCGTGCCGATCGCGGTCAGGCCCACCGAGGCGGTGACCATGTGGCGCACCGGGATCCAGCGCAGCAGGTATCCGGTGATCAGCGGGAAGAAGATGGTCGGCACGGTGAGCATCAGCATGTCGACGCCGGCGTGCATGGTGGTCTGGCCGTTGACGGCGGTGAGGTAGCTGGGCAGGTAGACCAGCAGCGGGGTGAAGGCGAGCACCAGGGCGACCACGCCGACGCACAGCGAGACGAACTGCGGCTGCTTGAACAGGCCGAGGTCGAACATCGGCCGCTCCTGCCGCTTCTCCACCACGACGAACAGGGTGAAGAGCACGGCGCAGGCGACGTACATGGCCACGTTGAAGGCGGAGGCCCAGCCGAGCGCGGAGCCCTCGATCAGGGCGGCGATCAGCGCGGTGAGGGCGCCGCTGAAGGTGATGGTGCCGGCCCAGTCGACGCGGCCGGCCTGCGGGTCGCGGGACTCGGGCAGCCGGGTGGCGAGGACGAGCACCAGGGCTCCCACGATCGCGGGGACCAGGAAGACGGACCGCCAGCCGAAGGTGGTGGACAGGGTGCCGGCGATGAACGGCCCGAAGGCCATGCCGACGCCGACGGTGGTGCCGAAGACGGCGAACGCCTTGGCCCGCGCGGGCCCGTCGAAGACCTGGGCGAGCGTGGCGCTGCCGGAGGTCAGCATGGCGGCGGCGCCGACGCCGGCGATGACCCGCGAGGCGTCCAGCAGCGCGATGTTGCCGCTGAGCGCCGAGACCAGCGAGCACACCGTGAAGACGACGGTGCCCAGCACGAAGACCTTGCGGCGGCCGAACCGGTCGGCGAAGGCGCCGGAGGCGAGCATGAAGCCGGCGAAGGTGAGGTCGTAGCCGTTCACGATCCACTCGTCGGCGGCCAGGCTGCTGTGGAAGTCGGCGGCGACACCTGGGATGGCCACGGACGCGCCGGTCAGTGAGATCGGCAGCAGCAGTGATGCGAGCACCACGGTGACAAGAGAGACGACGGGATTACGGGATGTATTCCGGGACGGATGATCCCTCATGATTCTTTTCCTCCAGAGAACTGCCGGTGTCCATGGCAATTCCACGCTAGGGACCGGGAACCGGGTCCGTATATTCCCCTTGTGGTCCGGCGCGTGTTTCCTTGGTGACACTCCCGGCCGTCCGTCCAGCTCAGGCTGCTACTTTCGGTTCGTCACGGCGGCACGTCAGTGGAATATCCGCGCCTTTTTCTGCAGCGCGGAACTAAAGTCCGGAATTGCCCGTGCCCGCCGGCCGGTGCGAGTATCCAAAATGCTGGGAGAGCGCACATGTCCAAGGTCAACCCCGTTCTGGTGGTCGGCGCCGGGCCGATCGGCCTGGTCATCGCCTGTGAGCTGCTCGGTCAGGGCGTACCCGTCCGGATCGTCGACGCCGAGCGCGACCACTCGGCCCACTCGCGGGCCACCACCATCTGGCCACGCCCGCTCGAGCTCCTGCGCCGGATCGGCGTCGCCGACCGCCTGGTGGAGAACGGGCACCGCATCCAGGGCGTGGCGTACTACTCGGACCGCCGTCATCTCGCGACGGCCTGGCTGAACCGCCTGGCCGACACCCCCTATCCCTTCGCCGTCGGCCTGCCCCAGGACCGCACCGAGGAGTTGCTGGAGCAGCGTCTGGCGGAGCTCGGCGGCAAGGTCGAGCGCGGGGTGCGGCTGCGCACGCTCGACGCCGGCGGGCCGCGCGCCCGGGCGGTCCTCGCCCTGCCGGACGGCCTCACCGAGGAGGTCGAGGCGGACTGGGTCGTCGGCGCGGACGGCGCGCACAGCACGGTGCGCAAGGAACTGGGCCTCACGTTCGAGGGCTCCAAGCTGCCGATCAACTTCGCCATCACCGACGCCGAGTTGTCCGGGGAGATACCGGCGGACCTGGTGAGCTACTGCTACACGGCCGCGGGCGGCCTCGGCCTCGCCCCGGTCTCGCCGGGCGTCCACCGCATCGCCGTGGCGGTGCCGCCCGAGATGGCCGGGACCACGCCCACCCGCGGCTTCTTCCAGCAGGTGGTGGCCGACCGCGCCCCCGGCGGTGTCGAGGTGGGCGAACTGCGCTTCAGTACGGTCTTCCAGGTCCACGTCCGCAGCGCGCCGAGCTTCCGTCACGGCCGGGCCTTCCTCGCGGGCGACGCCGCCCACCTGATGAGCCCGGCGGGCGGCCAGGGCATGAACACCGGCCTGCTGGACGCCGCGAACCTGGGCTGGAAGCTGGCGGGCGTCCTGCGCGGCACCCTCGACGAGGCCATCCTGGGCAGTTACGACGCCGAGCGGCGCCCCGCGGTGCACACGGTGACCCGGTCCACCTCGCTGCAGACCCGCTGGGGCGCCCTGACCAAGCCGGCCCAGCTCGCCCTGCGCGACACGGCGGTACGGGCCGCGGGCCGCACCGGCGTCCTGCAGCGGGCCCTGGCCCCGGCCATCGGCCAGCTCACCTCGGGTTATCGCGCCCCCACCGCGCGCCGGACCTCCCTCACGGGCCCGAAGGCCGCCTCCGGAGACCGTCTGCCCCTCCTCCTCGGCGAGGAACCGGTCCTGAGCGGCGCCCCCTGGCCCCGCATCACCGGCCGCTCCTACGCCGTACTCCTGCACGCCGGCCGCACCAGGCCCGCCGACTGGCGCGGCACCTGTGCGGCGATCCGCGCGGCCGTGGGCGACGCGGCGGAGGTGGTCGAGGCGCCCAGCCGCCCGGAGGGCCCCCTCGCCACGGCCCTCGGCCGCCGCCCCACGGCGGCGATCGTCCGCCCCGACGGCCACCTGTACACGGCCCTGACCGACCTCGGGGCACGCACGGTGCTCACCGCCCTCGAGCGGGCCCGCCGAGAGGCACTGCCCGAGGGTGGCCCGGCCTGACCCTCACCGCCCAAGGGCCGCCGGCTCGCGGGGCGGCGGCCCCCGGCACACCGGCGGCCCCCGCCACACAAACCGGCGGGGGTCGCAGCAAAACGGTGGTTCGAAGGCTCAACCGGCCATCGGCAGGAAGTGCTTGCCGTGCGGGCGGATGAGCTGGAGCGCGGCAGCCTTGTTCACCGCGTCGAGCCGGGAGACCGCGTCGAGCTTGTCGAAGATCTTCCGCAGATGGCGCTTGACGGTGCCCTCGGTGATACCGAGGCGGGCTCCGATCTGCCGGTTGCTCAGGGCCTGCGCCACCAGGGTCAGCACCTCCGTCTCGCGCTCGGAGATCGTCGCGGCCCGCCGGGCGGGTCCCTGGCCGGGCGCGGCGAGCGGTGGCATCGACACCGTGACCATGGCCCGCCCGCTGCCCGGCCGCTCCCGGATCGCCGCGAGCAACGACTGGCGGCTGGCGCTCTTGTGGAGATACCCGCGCACGCCGAGAGCGAGCAACTGCCGCACCAGCGCCGGGTGATCGTCCATGCTCAGGACGATGATGCGCAGCCCCGGCCGCCGCTCCAGCAGCCGGCGCACGGTGGCTCCGGGGTCCTCGTTGTACGGCATCTGCACGTCGAGCAGCGCGACGTCGGGCCGCAGTTCCGCCGCGGCACGCACGGCCGCCCGGGCGTCGCCGACCTCCGCGACCACGTCGAGGTCGGGCTCGCTCCGCAGGAGTTCGACCATCGCCTCGCGCAGCAGGGTGTGGTCGTCGGCGACGAGGATGCGGGTCGGGGTGTCAGACATGGCGGATGTTCCTCTCCTTGACGGGGACCCAGAGCGTGATCCGGGTGCCGCGCCGGGGGGCGCTGGTGACGGTGGTGACGCCGCCGGCCGCCTGGATACGCTCCCGCATGCCGAGCAGGCCGTTGGTGGAACCGCGTCGGCCGACGGTGGCGGGGTCGAAGCCGTCCCCGTCGTCGGCCACCGAGGCATGCAGCTCTTCGCCGTCCCAGGCGATGTGGACGGCGACGTGCCGGGCGTTCGCGTGGGCCACGGCGTTGCGCATGGCCTCACGGACCGCGAGGAACACGGCGTCCGCGACGGCGGCCGGCAGCAGACCGTCCATACCGTCGACCCGCAGGTCCACCCGCGGCTCGCTGATCTCCATCGCCTGGACGAAGCCGCGCAGCGCGTCCTCCATCGAGAACGGCGCGAGCGCCGGCGGCGAGTTCCGCAGCGCCGAGGTCACCTGACGGGTCGCGCACAGGACGTCCACGACGGCGGCCCGCACCTGCTGCAGACGGGCGGCCGCGTCCGGGTCGGACCCCATCGCCGTGGTCTCCAGCATGTCCAGCCGGCGCAGTGCCAGCGCCAGTGCGCCGCCGATCCGGTCGTGCACCTCACGTGCCAGCACCTTGCAGACATCCGTCTGTGCTGTGCCTGTATCCCTCACCGGGTCCTCACTCTCCCCCGTACAGTCCCTGGCCGAGTAGGCCCTACGCCGAGAAGAATACAGAGAGCTCTCTTTTTTTCTAGCCAGATCCGGTACCCGGTCGAGTACGCAGATGGCAAAGAAAACTCGGCCGTACCTTTACCTCGAACCCTTCAGGCGGGCGCCGCGGCGATGCCGTGACAGACGAAGGGCCACAGCCGCGACATGGCGCCCGCCGCCCCGCGGAACTCCTGCCCCGGGTCGGTACGCGGCTGCACCTCGACGGCCGTGAGCAGGTACATCACCAGCCCCGCCACCGCGGACGGCCGGGCGCCGCGCCGCAACTCCCCCGCCGCCTCCGCCTCCTTGAGCAGCCGGCACAGCGTCGGCGTCCACGAGGAGTGCCAGGGCGGAACGATGTCCGGCCGCTCCCGCGCCAGCAGCGAGCCGGCGCGCACGACGACGTCCTCGTCCAGCAGCCGGGCGAGCACCTGCAACAGCTCCCCGACGGCCCGCAACGGGGACACCTGCCCCGCAACAGCGCCCGCGGCCCGCTCGCCGGCGATGCGCGCGGCACGCTCGACCAGAGCCTCGGCCAGCTCGCTCTTGCTGGCGAAGTGAAAGGTGAGCGCACCCATGGAGACGTGGGCGCACCTGCTGATCGCGACCAGGGTGGCCCCGTGGTAGCCGTTGTCGTCCACGACATCGGCCGCGGCCCTGATGAGAGCTTCGCGCGTGCGCTCCGCCCTGGCCTGCATTGCCATGCATCCTCCGAAGTTCTGAGGCCGACCGGCGCAAATAAAAGAGATCTCTCTATATTATTCTGCCGCCGGGGACGGCTTCGCAACCAGCCGGAACGAGCCACGGCGCGCAAGGCCCGGAAACAGAGAACGGGCCCCCTGCCTCGGCGAGACAGGGGGCCCGGAGAAGTCGGCGGCCCGGCGGCACCCGATGGGGTGCGGGGCCGTATCGAGGTGCGGGCGTGGCCGCGGGGGGCGCGACCGGCCGCACCGCAACCGGACGCCGGACGGCTACGGCCGGCCCACGAGCCGCTCCAGCGGACCGGGCCCGGGGTCGACACCCAGCAGCTCCCAGATCAGGTCACTGCGGTAGTGGTGATCCCTGCCCAGCAGCTCCAACTGCCGCCGCCCGAACCGGCCCTGCGTACGCTCGAGCAGCGCCACGCACTGTTCCCAGTCGGCGTCCCCGCGCGCGGGCTCGGCAAGCCCCTGTGCGGCCAGCACCTGTCTGAGGCGCCCGCTGGCCACCGGCACGGGATGAGCGGCGTGATGCACTCCCCGCACCGGGGTGCCCACGGTGACGGCGGCCACCGCCAGCCGCGCCAGGTCGTCCACGTCCACCAGGGACAGCAGCCCCGTACCGCCGGCCCACTGGGGCGCGACCCTCGCGGTGAGCTCGGCGAACGCCGGGCCGACCCACCGGTCCCCCGCACCGACCACCAGATTCGGCCGCAGCACGAGCGCCCCGGCCGCCAGGGCCGGACCCTCCGCGGCGAGGCGGCTGCGACTGGCCTCGGACACCGGCTCGGCGACGACCTCGTCGACATCGATGCCACGGTGCGGACCGGCGCCGTAGACGGCGGCCGTGGAGAAGTGGACGATCCGCTCGACCCCCGCCTCCCGGGCGGCCGCCATGACGGCGATGGTGCCCTCCAGATTCACGGACCAGGACCGCCCGGCATCGCTCCCCACATAGGAGACGGCATGCACGACCGCGTCCGCGCCCTGTAAGGCACGGTGAAGTGACGCCGGGTCGGTGACGTCCGCCCGCACCCGCTCGACCGCACCGTCACCCGGCACCTCGACGGCCCCGCCGCGCGCCAGGGCACGCACCCGCACCGGCTCTCCACCGGTGTGCGCACACCCGGCCAGCCGCCGCACCACCGCGGAGCCGATGAACCCCGTGGAGCCGGTCACCGCGACGGTGCGCGGCCTCACCTGCCCGTCCCCGGTCCCCGCGTCCCGAACTCGAGCTTCTCGATCACCTCGGGACGGGCGATCGCGGGCAGGAAGTACCGCCACAGCTCGGCGATCCTGTCCTGGAGATCCTCGTGGCCGGCGCTGATCCGGGACAGCAGCTGGGTCCCGCTGTAGGCACCCACCAGCACCCTGGCGAACCCGGCTGGGTCCACACCCTCGCGCAGCTCGCCGAGCGCGTCGGCGACGATGAGCTCCTCCTTGAAGCGGGTGATCCACAACTGGTAGGCGGTGTCGTCCTGTATGCCGAAGGCACCCTGCTCGACCGCCAGCCGCACACCGGCCCGCAGCAGCACGTTGCTCCGCAGCTCCCGGGCCAGTTCGAGGGTGAAGTCGATCAGGTGCTGGAGTCCGCTGCGGCCGGCCGGCTCGGGCAGGTCCGCGCCCTGTTCGGCCATGACCGCCCTGGCCACGCCCTCCTTCGAGCCGAAGTGGAAGTACAGCGCTCCCATGGTGGACCCGGCCCGCTTGATGATCTTCGTGGTGCTGGTACCGGCGTAGCCCGCGAGATCGAACTCCTCGGCGGCCGCCCTGATGAGAGCCGCCCGTGTCCGTACGGCACGCTCCTGCTGAGCCTGCGCCACTGGGCCTCCCTGTCAAATAAAAAGAGCACTCTCTCTGTTGATACGTGCACCAGGGTACGCACGGGCCTTCCCGGTGTCCAGCACGTCGATCCGCACCCCGGCACCGACGCCAAGTGCCCTGATCCGGAAGGCATCACCCCGCATGACTTGATCGCTCCATGAGTGACCCTTTACTCACCCTTGAGTCCAAAAAAACAGAGCACTCTTTATGTTTGGGGGGCTGCGGCTGCCAGCCGCAGCGCTCACATACGTCTCAGGGGGATTCCGTATGTCCAGCACCATCGAGCACGTCCACACCACCGTCCCGACCTGGGTGCCGGTGGCCCAGGAGCAGGTGCACAAGCTCACCGCCTCCGAAGTACTGCTGACCGAGTGGTGCCAGAACGGAAACGACGTCTTCACCGTCCACGCCGAATGGCCGCAGGACCACGGCTTCTACGGAACGCAGCACGGCCTGCACGACCCCATGCTGCTGCCCGAGTCGATCCGCCAGTGCATACCGCTGCTCAGCCACGCCGCCTACGACGCCCCGGCGGGGCACCGCCAGTCGTGGAGCCACTTCAGCTTCTCGCTGACCCCCGCCGCACTGGCCACCACCATCGGCGCGACCTCGTTCGAACTCCGCGTCACCTGCAAGGACGTCGTCCGGCGCATGGGCCGCCTGGCCTCCATGCTGATGAAGGTCGACGTGCTGCGCGACGGGATCCAGGTCGGCACCGCCCACACCCGTTTCGCGAACCACGCCCCCGCGGTCTACCGGCGGCTGCGGGGCACCTACGCCGACCTCGACCACGCCATCGCCCGCGCGCTGCCGCTGTCTCCGCCGGCCGCGCCCGCCCAGGTCGCCCGCGGCGACTTCGCCGACGTCGTCCTCTCGCCGACCGACTCGCCCCGCCGCCACCAGATGCGCGTCGACCTGAACCACCCGGTCCTCTTCGACCACCCGGTCGACCACGCCCCCGGGATGCTGCTCCTCGAAGCGGCACGCCAGGCCAGCCACACGGCGGTACAGCAGCCGACCGCGACGCTCGCCATGGACGTGGTCTTCGCCCGTTACGCCGAACTCGACGCACCCTGCTGGATCCACACCGACGCCTACCCGACGAACCAGCCCGGCCAGCACCGGGTCCTGATCACCGCCGTACAGAACGACGTCTGTGTCTTCTCGAGCATCATCACGCTCCTGAGCCTCCCGCAGAACTGACCGCCCGGCGCGCCCGCCTTCCACGGGCGCGCAACGCCGCACGCCCCGGGAACCACACAGGTTCCCGGGGCGTGCGGCGTCGACGTCACCGGTACGGCTAGAAACCCGCCGGCTCCGTGTACACCCCCCACTCGTCCCGCAGTACGCCGCAGATCTCGCCCAGGGTCGCCTCGGCGCGCACGGCGTCCAGCATCGGCTCGATCATGTTCGTGCCGGAGCGGGCAGCGGCGAGCATGGCGTCCAGCGCCGTACGCACCGCGGACTCGTCCCGCGCCGCCTTCCGCCCGGCGAGCGAGCGCACCTGCTCGCGCTCCACCTCGTGGCTCACCCGAAGGATCTCCAGGTCCCCGGTCACGGACCCCGTGTGGACGTTGACGCCCACCACCCGCTTCTCGCCCTTCTCCAGCGCCTGCTGGTAGCGGAAGGCGGACTCCGCGATCTCCCCGGTGAACCAGCCGTCCTCGATCCCGCGCAGGATGCCGGAGGTGATCGGCCCGATCGGGTGCTGCCCGTCCGGGTGCGCGCGCAGTCCCCGCTCCTTGATCCGGTCGAAGATCTTCTCGGCGTCGGCCTCGATCCGGTCGGTGAGCTGCTCGACGTACCACGAACCGCCCAGCGGGTCCGCCACGTTGGCGACCCCGGTCTCCTCCATCAGTACCTGCTGCGTACGCAGCGCGATCTCCGCCGCCTGCTCGCTCGGCAGCGCGAGGGTCTCGTCGAGGGCGTTGGTGTGCAGCGAGTTGGTGCCGCCGAGGACCGCGGCGAGCGCCTCCACGGCCGTCCGCACGACGTTGTTGTACGGCTGCTGGGCGGTCAGCGAGACACCGGCGGTCTGCGTGTGGAAGCGCAGCCACTGGGACTTCTCACTCTGCGCGCCGTAGACGTCCCGCATCCAGCGCGCCCAGATCCGGCGCGCCGCGCGGAACTTGGCGATCTCCTCGAAGAAGTCGACGTGCGCGTCGAAGAAGAAGGACAGACCGGGCGCGAACACGTCCACGTCGAGCCCGCGCGACAGCCCCAGCTCGACGTACCCGAAACCGTCCGCCAGCGTGTACGCCAGCTCCTGCGCGGCCGTCGCGCCCGCCTCACGGATGTGGTAGCCCGAGACGGACAGCGGCTTGTAGGCGGGGATCTTCGCGCTGGTGTACTCCATCAGGTCGCCGATGAGGCGCAGGTGCGGCTCGGGCTGGAAGAGCCACTCCTTCTGGGCGATGTACTCCTTGAAGATGTCGGTCTGGAGCGTGCCGTTGAGCACCCCCGGGTCCACACCCTGCCGCTCGGCGGCGACCAGGTACATGCAGAAGACGGGAACGGCGGGGCCGCTGATGGTCATGGAGGTGGTGACGTCCCCGAGCGGGATGTCCTTGAACAGCACCTCCATGTCGGCCGCGGAGTCGATGGCGACGCCGCAGTGCCCGACCTCGCCGAGCGAGCGCGGGTCGTCGGAGTCGCGGCCCATGAGCGTCGGCATGTCGAAGGCGACGGACAGGCCCCCGCCGCCGTTGCCGAGGATCATCTTGTAGCGCTCGTTGGTCTGCTCGGCGTTGCCGAATCCGGCGAACTGCCGGATGGTCCACGTCCGCCCTCGGTAGCCGGTCGGGTACAGCCCGCGCGTGAAGGGGTACTCCCCGGGCCAGCCGATCCGCTCGAAGCCCTCGTACGTGTCCCCCGGCCGGGGGCCGTACACCGGCTCCACGGGATCGCCGGAGAGCGTGGTGAAGTCAGCGTCGCGCTTGCGTGCGGCGTCGTACCGGGCCTGCCAGCGTCGGCGGCCCTCCTCGATGGCGTCAGCGTCCATACCCTCGAATTTACTAGGACGTCCTAGTAAATGTCGATGGCAAACCGCCGCACAGGTGTACGGCGGTGAGGATTACGCCTCGGCGACCGCGGGGGCCGGGTCGGTGACCTTGGCCTCCAGCTCGCGGCTGACCTTGCGCTCGACGAAGAAGGCGGCCGTCGGGATGGTGCCGGCGATCAGCACCCACAGCTGCTTGCCGACCGGCCACTTCGCCTTGGAGCCGAGGTCGAACGCGAAGATCAGGTACACGACGTACAGCCAGCCGTGCGCGATACCGACGACCTTGACGAAGCTGTCCGCGCCGTCCATGTCGATGCCGTACTTGGCGATGCAGCCGAGGGTCAGCAGTACCAGCAGCACGCCCGTGACGTAGGCCATGACGCGGTAGCGGGTCAGCACGCTCTTCTTCATGGCTTCGAGCGTAACCGCCGGTCGGGGCAGATCTTGCCCGGGGTCACGTGCCCGGTGTCACTCGTGCCGTGTCACTCGTCCTCGAAGTCCTTCGCCGCGATGCGCAGCGGGCGCAGCAGGGCGAAGATCTCGCCGCACTCCTCCGCGTCGTACGCGCCGAGGCCGAAGTCCATCGCCATCAGGTCGCGCGTGGCGGCCTCGACGACCTCGCGGCCCTTGCCGGTGATGGAGGCGAGGGTGCCGCGGCCGTCGTTGGGGTTGGGCCGCTTGGCCACCAGACCGGACCTGACCAGCCGGTCCACCGTGTTCGTCACCGACGTGGGGTGCACCATGAGGCGCTCGCCGATCTTGGACATCGGCAGCTCGCCCTCCTTGGAGAAGGTGAGCAGCACCAGCGCCTCGTAGCGCGCGAACGTCAGCCCGTACGGCTTGACCACCGCGTCCACCTCGGCGAGCAGGATCTGGTGCGCGCGCATGATGGACGTGATCGCGGCCATGGCCGGCACGCTGCCCCAGCGCTGCTTCCACAGCTCGTCGGCGCGGGCGATGGGGTCGAACGGAAGGCTGAGAGGCTTGGGCACGTCATCAGACCCTACCCGCCGGTCATATGGCGGTCAGCCCCGTCTCGCCTTTCGGTCGTCCGGCCCTGGGCGTTCGCCCGGCGCGTCCGGCGGGCCGCAGCCGCCGGCAGGGCGCAGACCGCCGTACCCACGACACCCGCGCCCGCGACGGTCGCGGTGACCCCGGCGAACTGAGCCACCACCCCGGCCAGCGCCATGCCCACGCCCTGCACGGTCATCAGACCCGCCGTGAGCAGGGTCATCGCCCGCCCGCGCAGCTCCTCCGGCACGTCCCGCACCAGCCACTGGTCCAGGCCCAGGGTGTACGCGGCGCCGGCCCCGGAGGCCACCAGCAACAGCAGGGAGACGGCGAGGCCCGGGTGCAGGGCGTATCCGGCGTACGGCAGCAGGGTCACGCAGACCAGCGGCAGCGCGATCCGCTCGCGCACGGCGGGGCGCAGCCGTGCGCCGGCGAAGACCTCACCGGCGATCGTGCCGGCCGGCAGCGCGCACATCAGCAGTCCGAGGCCCGCCGAGCCGGCGCCCAGCTCGGCGGCGTAGGGCGCGGCCAGCGCCTCCGGTGCGACGGCGAACAGCGGCGGGAGCCAGAACAGGAGCAGCAGGAGGCGCACCCCGCGGTGCGCGAGCACCTGCCGCGCGCCGCGCAGCGAGTCGGCGACCAGCGCCCCGCCGGTGCGCGCCCGCGCGGGCCGCCGCCGCGTGCCGAGGCGCAGCAGGAGCGCGGAACCGAGGAAGGTGGCGACCGTGATGAGCAGCGCGTGCCGCGGCGATACGGCGGTGAGCAGGACGCCGCCGACGCCGAACCCGGCGAGCAGGGCGCTCTGCGAAACGATCCGCAGCAGGGAGCGGCCCAGCACGAACAGGTCGCCCTCGCCCAGGATGTCGGCGAGCGTGGCCATCCGGGTGCCCTGGAAGACCGGAGCGACGACGGCGAGGGCGCAGCGCAAGCCCAGCAGCACGGCGATCCCGGTGCCGGGCGCCGCCATCGGGGCCACACAGGCCGCGCACACCAGGTCGCACACCACCAGCACCCGCCGGGCGGGGTGGCGGTCGGCGAGGGAGGCGAGCAGCGTCCCGCCGACGAGGTAGGGCAGGAACCCGAACGCGAAGGTGAGCGCGCTGAGCAGGGGCGAGCCGGTCCGGTCGTAGACCAGGACGGACAGCGCGATCTCGGCTGTGACGAGTCCCAGCAGGGACAGGGCGTGCGCGGCGAAGACGGCACGGAACTCGCGGACGGCGAAGAGGTGGCGGTAGCCGACGGGCGCGGCGGCGGCCGGGGACTGTTCGGACATGGACAGCAGGGTCGCCGTGCGGCCGTGGCCGCCCTAGGCTTTCGGCTCCGGCCGAATCTTGCGGAGGTGCCCGTGCCGTCCCGACTGCACTTCGGGGAGGACGACTTCCTGCGCTGCCGGTTCGCCCTGTCGCCGCTGTGGGAGACGCAGGAGGTCGTCCGCACGCTCAAGCGGACCGAGCGGCACGGCTACCACGCCCGGTGGTTGCGCAGGATCCGCGCGGCGGCCGACGGGCTGGACCTGAGCGGGCTGTGGCTGCTCATGCCGCGGCGCGGCCACTCCCCCGACTGGCTGTGCCCGCCGCCCGCCGGACCCGCGGCCGGCTTCGAGGAGGAGATCGCCGCGGTGCGCGCGGCCGATCCCGTGGCCGCCCGCGCCGACACGGCCCGCTCGCTCGCGGACACCCCGGGCGCGCTGGAGTCGCAGTGCGGCCGGGCCTGGCTCGCGGATCCGGAGCGGATGGTGCGGGAGCTGGCGGACGCCATGGAGGAGGTGTGGCGCACCCTGGTGGCGCCGGACTGGCCACGGCTGCGGGCGCTGCTGGAGGCGGACATCGCCTTCCACTCCCGGCGGCTGGCCGAGGTGGGCCTGGGGCGGGCTGCTGCCGGAGATCAACCGGCGCTTCGGGTGGCACGCCGGGACGCTCACCGTGGAGTACCACGGCGAGCACGAACGGCATCTGGGCGGGCAGGGCCTGGTGCTGATGCCGAGCGTCTTCGGCTGGCCGGACGTGGTCAGCACCTTCGAGCCCCCGTGGCAGCCGACGCTCGTCTACCCCGCGCGGGGCATCGGCGGTCTGTGGGCGGAGCCGGACGGCCGGGCGCCCGAGGCGCTGGCGCGGCTGCTCGGCCGGGGCCGGGCCGCCGTCCTCGCGGCCTTGGAGGACCCGGCGACCACGACCGCGCTCGCCCACCGCCTGGGCCTGGCCCCGTCGTCGGTCTCCGCCCATCTGACGACGCTGCGCGACGCCGGTCTGCTGGCGGCGCGGCGCTACGGCCATCAGGTGCTGTACGAGCGGACCCCGCTGGGGATGGCGCTGGCGGCGGGCGGCGGCTGAGCCGTCAGCCGTCGGAGAGGTGGCGCTCGACCGTCTCCACCTTGGAGGTGAGGCCGTCGGTGACGCCGGGGCGGATGTCCGCCTTGAGGACCACGGAGACGCGCGGGGCGCGCGCCTCGACGGCGGCGACGGCGCGCTTGACGACGTCCATGACCTCGTCCCACTCGCCCTCGACGGAGGTGAACATGGCGTCGGTGCGGTTCGGCAGGCCCGACTCGCGGACCACGCGGACGGCGTCGGCGACGTACTCCCCCACGTCCTCGCCGACGCCGAGGGGCGTCACGGAGAAGGCGACGATCATGCGTTCACCACGCCTTCCTGGCGCGCCCGGGCGGCGATGACGGCGTCCTCGGACTCACGCCGCAGCCTGCGCTCGGCGATGAAACCGCCGCCGGGGATGATCGAGTAGGCGAAGTAGAGGGCAGCCTTCCTGCCGTTCCACTTGGTGCGGTTCCAGGCGTCCAGCCAGAAGAGCACGTACAGGACGAACAGCACGCCGTGGATCGGGCCGAGCACCGGGGCGACGTCGAAGCCGGACGCGACCGTGTACTTGATGATCGTGCAGGCCGCGAGGACGATCCAGGAGATGCCCTCCGGCACGGAGATCAGGCGGAGGCGGCGGATGGCGGAGGCTGTCTTGAGGTCCACGGGTCACCTTCGGTCGTGGGCGTACTGCGATTTGTGAACGGAAGCACAAGCGTTCACCCATTGTGGCAAACCGCGCCCGTAGGGGTCCGCTCAGGGTCGCTCTCCCCCCACGGGCCCTGTCCGGGGCCCGCGCCCGGCCGCTACTTTCCTTGCGTGGCGATGTTCCGACTGCAAGGCAGCAAGGTGCTCGCCGTCGACATGACCGGGGACGCCGTGAAGGCGAAGAACGGCTCGATGGTCGCGTACGACGGGCAGATGGCGTTCAAGAAGCTCTCGGGGGGCGGGGAGGGTCTGCGGGGCATGGTGACCCGGCGGCTCACCGGTGAGCAGATGACGGTGATGGAGGTGAGGGGGCAGGGGACCTGCTGGTTCGCCGACCGCGCGTCGGAGATCAATCTGGTGACCCTCCGCGGGGACAAGCTGTACGTCGAGTCGAGCAATCTGCTCGCGACCGACGCCGGCCTCAGGACGGGCACGACGTTCACCGGGCTGCGCGGGGCCTCGCAGGGCAACGGGCTGTTCACGACGACGGTCGAGGGGCACGGGCAGGCGGCGATCACCTCCGACGGGCCGGCGGTGGTGCTGCGGGTGTCGCCGCAGTACCCGCTGAGCGTCGACCCGGGCGCCTACATCGCCCACCAGGGCGACCTGCGCCAGTCCTTCCAGTCCGGTGTGACGTTCCGCACGCTCATGGGCGAGGGCGGCGGTGAGGCCTTCCAGATCCGCTTCGAGGGGGACGGGCTGGTGTACGTGCAGCCGAGCGAGCGCAACACGATCGCGGGGGACGTCTGAGATGACCTTCCGCGAGATCAACTCCAAGATGGTCGAGGCGACCGTGGTGCCGGGACAGCGGCTGTACAGCCAGCGCGGCGCGATGCTCGCCTACAGAGGCGACGTGAGCTTCACGCCGGACATCCAGGGCGGCCAGGGCGGGGTCATGTCGATGATCGGGCGGCGGCTGGCGAACGAGGCGACGCCGCTGATGACGGTCGAGGGCAGTGGCACCGTGCTGTTCGGGCACGGCGGCCACCACGTCCAGGTCATCCGCCTCACCGGCGACACGCTGTACGTCGAGGCCGACCGGCTGCTCGCCTTCGAGGGCACCCTGACGCAGGGCACGGTGTTCCTGGGCGCGCAGGGCGGCGTCATGGGCATGGTCCGGGGCCAGGTCAGCGGGCAGGGGCTGTTCACCACGACGCTCAAGGGACACGGCGCGGTCGCCGTGATGGCGCACGGCGGCGTCTTCGAGATCCCGATCACCCCGCAGCGGCCGGTGCACGTCGACCCGCAGGCCTACGTCGCGCACCACGGCGACGTGCGCAACAAGCTGTCCACCGCCCTCGGCTGGCGGGACATGGTGGGCCGCGGCTCCGGCGAGGCGTTCCAGCTGGAGCTGAGCGGCAGCGGTGCGGTCTACGTCCAGGCCTCGGAGGAGAAGCTGTGAGCACCCCCTACGGCGCCGGGCCGGTCGTGCACGACCCGTCGACCCTGCCCGCCGACGACAACGTCAACGCCTACACCTTCTGCGTGGAGCTCAAGGGGAGCCAGTGGTTCCTGCAGAAGGGGAAGATGATCGCCTACTACGGGGCGATCGATTTCAACGGCATCGGGCACGGCCGGCTGGAGCGTCTGGTGCGTACGTCGTTCCATTCGCCTCTGCACGCGAGCGACTGGGTGGTGGCCGAGGGCTCGGGCAGGATGCTGCTCGCCGACCGGGCCTTCGATGTCAACTCCTACGATCTGGACGACGGCAATCTGACCATTCGCTCCGGCAATCTGCTCGCTTTTCAGCCAACTCTGTCGCTCAAGCAGTCGATCGTGCCGGGGTTTCTGACGCTCATCGGAACCGGAAAGTTCGTGGCCGCATCTAACGGGCCGGTGGTGTTCATGGAACCTCCGATCCGGGTGGACCCGCAGGCGCTCGTCGGGTGGGCCGACTGCCCGTCCCCGTGCCATCACTACGACCACGGGTACCTGACGGGCGTACTGGGCGGTCTACGTGCGATGACGGGCTTCGGCGGGGTCTCCGGGGAGGAGCATCAGTTCGAGTTCGTGGGCGCCGGAACAGTGCTTCTGCAGTCGACCGAAACACTCATGGCCGAGCAGGCCACGGGGGCGGTTCCACCGGAGCCCGGGGTACCCGGGGGAGGCGGGGCGCACGGTTCGGCCGGAGGGCAGTCCGGGGTACCGCGCCTTCCCGGACAGCTGGGAGACCTCCAGCGTCGCTTCGGGCTGTGAGCGGTAGTCTGCGGAGTGTGACGTCGAACGCGTGCGCACTGTCACACCACCCTCAGTAGTTCGCCTTTCAACTTCTTAGGTAGACTTCATTCATGGAGACCGAGACGGCCACGCGGTGGCTGACGGATGCGGAGCAGTGTGCCTGGCGTACCCATCTGGAGGTCAACAGGCTGCTGACGTACCAGCTCGAAAAGGATCTGCAGCCGTTCGGCCTGACGATGAACGACTACGAGATCCTGGTGAATCTCTCCGAGTCGGAGGACCGGCGGATGCGGATGAGTGACCTCGCCTCCGCCACGCTGCAGTCCAAGAGCCGGCTCTCCCACCAGATCACGCGCATGGAGAACGCCGACCTCGTGCGCCGGGAGAACTGCGAGTCCGACCGGCGCGGGCTGTATGCCGTCCTCACCGAGCACGGCATGGAGACGATGAAGAAGGTCGCACCCCACCACGTGGACTCGGTGCGCCGCCACTTCATCGACCTGCTGGCCCCGGAGGCCCTGACGGAACTGGACAAGTCCCTCAGGCCGATCGCGGACCACTTGCGGACGCAACGCGGCCGCCCCTGAGCGAACGCGAGGCGGGCTGGTCGCAAGGGTTCCCCAAGCGCCCCGAAGGGGCGCGGGGAACTGCGCGACCAGCCCGCCTACCACCCGCACGCGCCGGAAAACGTCATGGCCCGAGCTGGTGGGCGAACCCGCTCAGCCCTCGGTGAGACCGGCGACCAGCTCGTCGGCCGCCCGGTAGGGATCCAGCTCGCCGCCGACGATCCGCTCGGCCAGCGCGCTGAGCCGACGGTCCCCGTGCAGGTCACCGATCCGCTCCCGCAAAGCCGTCACCGCGATGGTCTCGACCTCGCGGGCCGCACGGGCCCGCCGACGCTCCGCGAGCACCCCGTGCTCCTCCATCCACGCACGGTGCTTCTCCAGGGCCTCCACGACCTCGTCGACCCCCTCCGCGCGCGCGGCCACCGTCTTGACGATCGGCGGGCGCCAGTCCCCCGGCGCGCGGGCCTCGCCGAGGCCCAGCATGTGGTTCAGCTCCCGCGCGGTGGCGTCGGCGCCGTCCCGGTCCGCCTTGTTGACGACGTACACGTCGCCGATCTCCAGGATTCCGGCCTTCGCCGCCTGGATGCCGTCGCCCATGCCGGGGGCCAGCAGGACGACGGAGGTGTCGGCCTGGGAGGCGATCTCCACCTCCGACTGGCCCACCCCGACCGTCTCCACGAGGATCACCTCGCAGCCCGCCGCGTCCAGCACGCGGATCGCCTGCGGCGCGGCCCAGGCGAGGCCGCCCAGGTGGCCCCGGGTGGCCATGGAGCGGATGTAGACGCCGGGGTCGGAGGCGTGCTCCGACATCCGCACCCGGTCGCCGAGCAGGGCGCCGCCCGAGAAGGGGGACGAGGGGTCGACGGCCAGGACGCCGACCCGCTTGCCCTGCTTGCGGTACGCCGTGACCAGCGCGGAGGTGGAGGTGGACTTGCCGACGCCGGGCGAGCCGGTGAGGCCGACGACGTAGGCGTTGCCGGTCAGCGGGGCCAGCGCCGCCATGACCTCCCTGAGCTGCGGGGACGCCCCCTCCACCAGGGAGATCAGCCGGGCCACGGCACGCGGCCGGCCTTCCCTGGCCTGGGCCACCAGCGAGGAGACGTCCTGCATCACAGCTCCGTTCAGATCAAGATCGTACGAATATACGGACTGCTCAGGCCTTGGGTACCCGCACGATCAGCGCGTCACCCTGGCCGCCACCGCCGCACAGCGCGGCCGCGCCGACCCCGCCGCCCCGGCGCTTGAGCTCCAGCGCCAGGTGCAGCACCAGGCGGGCGCCGGACATGCCGATCGGGTGGCCGAGGGCGATCGCGCCGCCGTTGACGTTCACCTTTTCCGTGGACACGCCGAGGTCCTTCATCGACTGCACGGCGACCGCCGCGAAGGCCTCGTTGATCTCGATCAGGTCGAGGTCGGAGACCTCCAGCCCCTCCTTCTTCAGGGCGTGTGCGATCGCGTTCGACGGCTGCGACTGCAACGAGTTGTCCGGGCCGGCGACATTGCCGTGGGCGCCGATCTCGGCGATCCAGTCCAGGCCCAGCTCCTCGGCCTTGGCCTTGCTCATCACGACCACGGCGGCCGCGCCGTCGGAGATCTGCGAGGAGGTGCCGGCCGTGATCGTGCCGTCCTTGGAGAACGCCGGGCGCAGCTTGCCGAGGGACTCGGCCGTGGTGTCCGCGCGGATGCCCTCGTCCTTGCTGAACAGGACCGGGTCGCCCTTGCGCTGCGGGATCTCCACCGGGGTGATCTCGGCCTCGAAGACGCCGTTCTTCTGCGCGGCCGCGGCCCGCTGGTGGGACAGGGCGGCGATCTCGTCCTGCTCGGCGCGCCCGATGCCGAGGCGGGTGTTGTGCTTCTCCGTGGACTCGCCCATGGGGATGGCCTCCCACGGGTCGGTCAGGCCGTCGTGGGCCATCGCGTCCAGCATCTGCACCGCGCCGTACTTGAAGCCGTCACGGGACTTCGGCAGCAGATGGGGGGCGTTGGTCATGGACTCCTGACCGCCGGCGACGACGATGTCGAACTCGCCGGCCCGGATCAGCTGGTCCGCGAGCGCGATCGCGTCCAGGCCGGACAGACAGACCTTGTTGATGGTGAGCGCCGGGACGTTCATGGGGATGCCCGCCTTGACGGCCGCCTGGCGCGCCGGGATCTGGCCCGCGCCGGCCTGGAGCACCTGGCCCATGATCACGTACTGCACCTGGTCGCCGCCGATCCCCGCACGGTCGAGGGCGGCCTTGATCGCGAAGCCGCCGAGGTCGGCTCCGGAGAAGGACTTCAAAGAGCCCAGCAGTCGCCCCATGGGCGTCCGCGCGCCCGCGACGATCACCGAGCTGTTGGTTGCAGTTGCCATGAGCTGCGATCCCCTTACCGGCCCGCAGGGCCGAGGAGTGAACGAGGGTTTACTTCGAATGTACTGAGTGGCACTCCGTGCCGTCACCGGGCCGTCGGTGTGATCGCGCGCACGTTGCGTAACCATGCGGGGAGCGCTCCACTAACACCATGCTGACGCGAATCGACCACATCGGGATCGCCTGCCACGACCTCGACGCCACCGTCGAGTTCTACCGGGCGACGTACGGCTTCGAGGTGTTCCACACCGAGGTCAACGAGGAGCAGGGCGTGCGCGAGGCCATGCTCAAGATCAACGAGACGTCGGACGGCGGCGCCTCCTACCTCCAGCTGCTGGAGCCGACCCGCGAGGACTCCGCGGTCGGAAAGTGGCTGGCGAAGAACGGCGAGGGCGTTCACCACATCGCCTTCGGCACGGCGGACGTCGACGCGGACGCGCAGGACATCCGCGGCAAGGGCGTCCGGGTCCTCTACGACGAGCCGCGCCGTGGCTCCATGGGCTCCCGGATCACCTTCCTGCACCCCAAGGACTGCCACGGCGTGCTGACAGAACTGGTCACTTCGGCCCCTGTTGAGTCGGACGAGCACTGACCCTCGTACATAAGGGCCGGTAGGGTTGGGTGCGGTCGCCGCCCAACCCTGCGGCGACCCGGTCCCTCCCTCACCGGCGGGACCAGTCCGGGGGTCCGGTTCAGGGGGCGAGCGACGGGGCAGCAGCCCATGCTCCGCCGTTCATCTGACACCATTCACCCGGGGGCCCCGTTCGGCGGATGGACGGTGCTCGTTGGAGAGACTTGCGACCAGGGGACGGATGGGACCGCGCAGTGCGGGGCTACGAGAGCCAGGAGCGGGAGCCGGCGGCTGACGTCGACCACCTCACTCGGTTCGAAGCCGAGATGAAACGGCTGAAGACCGAGCGGGAAAAGGCGATCCAGCACGCCGAGGACCTCGGCTACCAGGTCGAGGTGCTGCGCGCCAAGCTTCACGAGGCGCGCCGCACCATCATGTCCCGGCCCGCCTTCGACGGCGGTGACATCGGCTACCAGGCGGAGCAGTTGCTGCGCCAGGCCCAGATGCAGGCCGACCAGATCCGCGCCGACGCCGAGCGCGAGCTGAGCCAGGCCCGCGCCCAGACCCAGCGCATCCTGCAGGAACACGCCGAGCAGGCCGCGCGGCTGCAGGCCGAGCTGCACCAGGAGGCGGTGACCCGCCGCCAGCAGCTGGACCAGGAGCTGGCCGAGCGCCGGGCGACCGTCGAGTCGCACGTCAACGAGAACGTCGCGTGGGCCGAGCAGCTGCGCGCCCGCACCGAGGCGCAGGCCCGCCGGCTCATGGAAGAGTCCCGCGCCGAGGCCGAGCAGGCCCTGGCGACCGCCCGCGCGGAGGCCGAGCGGCTGACCACCGAGGCCCGCCGGCGGCTCACCAGCGAGGCCGAGTCGGCCCGCGCCGAGGCCGAGCAGATCCTGCGCCGCGCCCGCGCGGACGCCGAGCGGCTGCTCAACGCCGCCTCCACACAGGCCCAGGAGGCCACCGACCACGCCGAGCAGCTGCGCACCTCCACCGCCGGCGAGGCGGAGGCCGCGCGCCGTCAGGCGCAGGAGCTCAGCCGCACCGCGGAAGCCCGCATGGCGGAGGCCGACACCGCGCTGCGCGAGGCACGCACCGAGGCGGAGAAGCTGCTCGCCGAGGCCAAGGAGGCCGCCGCCAAGGCGCTGGCCGGCGCCGAGGCCGCCAACGAGACCCGCACGCGCACCGCCAAGGAGCAGGTCGCCCGGCTGGTCAGCGAGGCCACCAAGGAGGCCGAGTCCACCAAGGCGGAGGCCGAGCAGCTCATCGCCGACGCCCGCGCCGAGGCGGAGAAGCTGCTCGCCGAGGCGGTGGAGAAGGCCCGCAGCGTCACCGCCGAGGAAGCCGCCACCCAGCTGTCCAAGGCGGCCAAGACCGCCGAGGACGTGCTCAACAAGGCGTCCGAGGACGCCAAGCAGACCAGGAAGGCCGCGGCCGAGGAGGCCGAGCGCATCCGCACCGAGGCCGAGGCCGAGGCGGACCGGCTGCGCGCCCGGGCGCACGAGATCGCCGAGCACCTCAAGGGCGCGGCCAAGGACGACACCGAGGAGTACCGGGCCAAGACGGTCGAGCTGCAGGAGGAGGCCCGCCGGCTGCGCGGCGAGGCCGAGCAGCTGCGCGCCGGCGCGGTGTCCGAGGGCGAGAAGATCCGCGCCGAGGCCCGCAAGGAGGCCGTCCAGCAGATCGACGAGGCGGCCAAGACCGCCGAGGAACTGCTGGCCAAGGCCAAGGCGGACGCCGACGAGCTGCGCAAGACCGCGACCGCGGACAGCGAGAAGGTGCGCACCGAGGCCATCGAGCGGGCCACGACGCTGCGCCGGCAGGCCGAGGAGGCCCTGGAGCGCACCCGTGCGGAGGCCGAACGGCACCGCGAGGAGGCCGCCGAGCAGGCCGAGGCGCTGAAGGCGGACGCCGAGCGGGCCGCGCGGGAGCTGCGCGAGGAGACCGAGCGGGCCATGGCCGCCCGGCAGGCGGAGGCCGCCGAGGAGCTGACCCGTCTTCAGTCGGGGGCGCAGGAGCGGCTCGCCGCGGCCGAGCAGGCCCTCGCGGACGCCCGCGAGGAGGCCGCCCGCATCCGCCGGGAGGCCGCCGAGGAGACCGAGCGGCTGCGCGGTGAGTCCGCCGAGCGGATCCGTACGCTCCAGCAGCAGGCCGAGGCCGAGGCCGAGCGGCTGCGCACCGAGGCCGCCGCGGACGCCTCCGCCTCCCGCGCGGAGGGCGAGGCCGTCGCCGTACGGCTGCGCTCGGAGGCGGCGGCCGAGGCGGAGCGGCTGAAGTCGGAGGCGCAGGAGAGCGCCGACCGGCTGCGCGCCGAGGCGCAGGCCGCGGCCGAGCGGCTGGCGGCGGAGGCGTCGGAGACGCTGGCCGCCGCACAGGAGGAGGCCACCCGCCGCCGCCGGGAGGCCGAGGAACTCCTCGGCTCGGCGCGCCAGGAGGCCGATCAGGAGCGTGAGCGGGCCCGCGCGCAGAGCGAGGAGCTGCTGGCCGCGGCCCGCACGCGCGTGGAGGAGGCGCAGACCGAGGCGACCCGGCTGGTCGAGGAGGCCGACCGGCGCGCCTCCGAGATGGTCTCCGCGGCCGAGCAGCACGCGCAGCAGGTGCGGGACTCCGTGGCCGGGCTGCACGAGCAGGCGCAGGAGGAGATCGCCGGGCTGCGCAGCGCGGCCGAGCACGCCGCGGAGCGCACCCGCCGCGAGGCCCAGGAGGAGGCCGACCGGGTCCGCACCGACGCCTACGCCGAGCGGGAGCGGGCGGGCGAGGACGCCGCGCGGCTGCGCCGGGAGGCGAACGAGGAGTCGCAGGCCGCCAAGGCGCTCGCCGAGCACACGGTCGCGGAGGCCGTCGCGGAGGCCGAGCGGGTGCGTTCGGACGCCGCCGAGCACGCCCAGCGGGTGCGCACGGAGGCTTCGGACACCATCGCGCAGGCCGACCAGCAGGCGGCCCGTACGCGGGCGGACGCCCGGGAGGACGCCAACCGCATCCGCTCGGACGCCGCGGCGCAGGCCGACACCCTCATCACCGAGGCCCGCA